>NZ_CP150235.1:1383472-2766944 GCF_037974355.1 Paenibacillus sp. FSL R5-0517 | reverse complement strand
TAAATCCGGTCAATCGATTTTTCACACCGAACAGTGCCAGTGTGTCATCGTTAACATTCAGCCGGACCACTGCGACGCTCTCGTCCCCGACCGCTTCCTTCAGTTTCGATTTGGCATCTGCAATCTTGGCCTCAAATGCCGCAGCAACTTCTTCACCCTTGTCTGATTTACCTACAACATCGGCAATGGTTTTTAACATTTGATCGGCGTCCTGCAGTACTTCCTCAGGCAAACGATATGTTGGTGCCACCTTGGAATACATCTCATATTTCTCCATGTCCGCTCCCCCATCCACAATGATGAGATCCGGATCATATTGCAACAAGGCCTCAATGCTGCCTGTAGTATCAAATTGCGGCACATCCAGTCCTAAATACTCCTGCACACCCCACATCGGATTATACCACTGCACGACAGGTGTAATATCGAGCGCCTTCAGATAATCTTCTACATAGATTCCAGCAATTCGTTGTGGCTGAACCGGAATCGTTACATCTCCAAATTCATCCTGTACAACTCGTGTCGCAGGCTCTGTCTCGGTTACGGATGTATTTTCTCCCGAAGCTGCACTTTCAGTTGCAGGAGTCTGTTCCGCATTGGTAGCGGTGTTTGTACTACATCCCGAAATCACCAGACCCATGAGCAGTAATGTGATCGTCCACCCTTTTATACCTTTAATAAAACCTACCATGATACCCTTCACCCCTATATGATCTGTTGATATAATCGTGAGAATGATATACACATAACGTATAATGATTATCATTCTCATCTATTGCTTAGGTGAATTGTAACTCATGCTTCAACCGACTCACAATGTACATTTGATGCTATTTTTTTATACAAACGAGAAGAGCCAACATGGCTCACCCCCGCTTATCGCAGGGGCAACCTACCTTGACGATAACTTTCCAGCAGCTTGTTCACAAAGATATCATTCACCATATCCTGTAACAGTGCAGCGCCAATTAAACCCAGATCATCACTCACATACCCCGCTAACTCAGGTTCGCCAGTGAGTGCTAACGTTTGTTTGAACGCCTGTTCCCTGCATGCGCGCAGCACCTCTTCTTCAGCCACAGCAGTAGCTTGAGCCCATCGTTCAAAGGATTGCATCCACTCGTCAGCAAACGTTGAGGCATCCCTGTCATCCAGATAAACCTCTACATCCAATCCTTCGAATGTCTGCTGAGTCAGAATCCGTCCTTCGTTAAGTTCCGACAGCAGCTTCTCCACATCTGTTCTGCTCATCGATCTCCCCTCCAGTTCTTCATTATGTCAGATACATCTCAGGTATAACAAAACGCTTCATCATGCGCTTGGGATCAGCTGTAAAATGATTCAATTGAAGTTCCTCGTATTCACTAAGGATACATTCAAAGATACCAGCGATCACACCACAGTCTGCCAGAGCATTGTGCCTGTGAACTCCATCTGTATTCAGATCGTAATACCGAATCAGAAAATCCGTAGAGACGACCTCGTTAATCTCAGGATGAATGTACGTGAACATCGCTTTTGTATCCAATACCAGATTAGTGAACATCGGGAGACCATACTCATCACAATGTCGCTTCAAGATGGGCAGATCATATTCATATCCGGCTTGGGTCACAAGAACGCTATCACCAATGAATTCCTGAAAGGACTGAAATGCTTCTACAAACGACGGAGCCTCTACCATATCCTCATTCGAAATGCCTGTTAATTTCGCCACAGCTTCTGGTATAGGTTTGTCCGCCCGTGTAAGTGAAGAAAATGTTGTATTACATTGTTGACCTCTTTGGTAATGCATCGCGCCAAATTGTGTCACACTCTCCACCACAGGATTAATGCCCGTACCTTCGAGATCAAATATGCAGTACATTCTATCCTGTAATGGCGATACGCTTAGATTTTCAATAAAGTATGTATCAGGTAACAGCGTCATTTTCATCCGCTCAACTCACACCTCTCTATTCTCATCACGCTTAATGTATTTCTCATATATTAACCTGTCACTCCCACAATCTTGTTACCTGGACCAACATGTGCGTTCCATCAAACTGCAACTTATAGATATCCGGCATCGTAGTCTTCTCCCAGAAATTATAACCGTAGGAAGCATCATAGTGTTGAAAAATAAGCGTCATCACGTCTCCATGGGTTCCGATGACTACCTTGTGACCCGCATGTTTATTCAGAATTCTATCAATCACCGCTACTGCCCTAGAGCGAGCCTGTTCACCAGACTCTCCACCAGGATACGCATACGTAGGGTCGCGGTACAATCGCTGCTTGGCTTCACGAAAATTATCGTGCGTTACATCCGAACTCGACAACTGGCGTTCACGCAGATCTTCCTCTGTCACCACAATTCCACCTGACCGATCTGCCAGAATCTGAATTGTATCCACCGCTCGCCTGTAAGGGCTGGAATAGAACAGTTGAATCTGCTCCCCTTGGAGCAGACTGGCAACCGTTCCTGCATCTTGATGACCTTGTTCTGTCAGCCCACGCTCGCGCTCTTGTCCTGCAACATACCGCGACTCCGCATGTCTAACAAAATACAAAAACGTACTGGCCTCGCTCATCATCCGTCCGCCAACCCCTTCTTCTCAATAACAATCAGGCAGGTACTGTCTGGCAAAGATGCAGGGGAACCATCTTCCTTCATGAAGATCATTCGTTCTCCAAGTGCTTCCGTATAACCCTCCTGAAGGAAATGTTCGAAGGTGATCATTTCGGCTTGTTCGCCCAGCGCTTCTAGAATACAGTTCTTATAGTCGGTCGGCGTAAAGATACCGAACTGTTCCTGTATCTCATGCACATATGCCTCTTCCCCCCACGTATAGGTGTAGAGAAATTCCATCGCATCGTTGATTGGCATGACGACCTCGTTGTCTGATATTCGTTCATATTTTATCGCTCGTCCCTGAAAATCCTCTGCATACCGCTCCAGCCAGCGCATACCCTCCGGTTCCAGGAAACGAATCCGGCGCTTTTGCGCCTCGGGTTCACTCATGATGCCATCCCGAATCAAAATTCTTCCTCCAGGTGACAGTACACGAAATGAACTTCTCAGCGCTGCTACAACCGTATCGGAATTAAATCTTCGTCCGTCCAGTTCAATATATGAATATAATTCATGCAGAATGGATGAAAAAATAACTGTATCCACGGTGCCTGGCTGCACATATTGCTCCAGTTGCAGGGCATCGCCCTTCATCACTTGCCAGCGATGTCCCTCGCGCTGCTTTTTGCGCTCCAGCGCTTCAATGACATTGGCTGAGATATCGATACCGATCGGCTCCACTTCCGGTTTTTCCTGCTCAATCAGATCCAGCAGAATCCCTCCACCTGGACCAATATCAAGTACCCGTTTACCGACGATATAATCGAGCAGTACTTTTTTATAATCACCGGAGCTGTTCATATCGGACAAATACGTTTCTTCGTTGTGGAACCGGTCATAGGCATCCCGCCGCAATCCAAACAGGTCAAATAACAGCAGCACAGCCTTCTCATATAATGGTGACTTTTCCGCTTCAATACAGAATGCGATGAGCTTCTCGGCAGCGGGGGAAAATTCGAAGGTCACGAATAATGTATCCGGCAGATCCACATGACGCTCCACGCGATGGGTTAGGTGGGGATAGACGATCTGCTCCCCTGCCGCAATCTGTTCCCACGTGTATTGTTCCAAATATTTTTCAATCATTCGTTTCTTGTAAATATTGAGCTTTTTGACCCCTTTGTAGTCGTAATACATCGTATTCATCAATGGTTCGAAGCTGATATGGCGGACTATATCAGACTGTTTCTCGATGGATGTTGGAGTCATACTCTCGCTACGTAGCGTCAACAGGAACACTTTCACCATCTCCTGCAACGAGAAATCCTGCATGGCCGACTCTACATACCACAGCGTACGATGGGCCAGCGGAGCCAGTATCTGTTCCACATCCAGTTCCGTCTGAAGTTTGGCATAAGCCGTATCCATAGCTTCTCCCTGCCGGATGGATGAACTTCTTAATCGGGATAACCGTTCCTTCACGCTCCAGTCCTCATGATCCGGTCCAGCAATAATCCAGCCTACAATTCGCTGTACCTCAGCCTGAACCTGAACCCATAACGCTGGATCAACGCCTGCAATAATGCACTCATTTAATGCCAACAGTATGGTGTGCAGTTCTTCTGTAGTAAGCCATCCTTTGGCGATCAAGTCGTGCAGCGGAGCATTCTCGGCAAATGGAATCTCGCCGCGTATGTATTGACCAATAAGTCCATGCGTAGCAATTAGAATACGAATAACCTCATGCCTTGGTATGTCTGAAGTCAACACAGCATGCTTGCTTATATCTGTACTCTTACTATAGTCACCACTCGGAGATCCAGGTTGATTGATACTCGTTCCCCCGCTCTTACTGATGTCATTATCCAAGTGGTTTGCCCCTATGTATAGATCGTATAACTGGGCGGACCCCACATTGTGCACAAACAGATTAACGCCCTGCTTCTGCCATACACGCCGCTGCTCACGTGATCCAGCCTTCGCTGTCTCTGACCAGATTAGTACCTCCTCCAGAATTTCTCGCACCCAAAAAGAAACCTGAAGCTTCTCCAGCACACGCAGTGTACGCTCGGTGTAATCCAGCACCGGATTCGTTCCCTCAAGTTCCGCGATGGAATGAATGCGTTCGAGGTTAATATGGGGTTTCTCTGCTGCTGCCAGCAGTTGCAGCCATGGCTGCTGGGCTTCCGGCGTGTTATCTGATTTGTATGATTGTATGGCCATTAATGATTGCAGCATGAATTCGTCCCCTCTCGTTCTCTACCCTACCTATCATCGTAGTGTCTGTGTAAATAATCTTAAAGTTAACTTTTATAACAGACGAAGTCGTTCCTGAACCAACTTGAGCAGCTGTTCCACCTCTTGAGCAGGCAGATCCTCGTCAAGACGCGCGGCAGCAACGGGAAGCATCCATGATTCGATTGATTCACGTGTAATCCCGGACAGTTGCATATAATGATGCATGTAATATTCAATCAGCGACTCACGAGCCGTTTCAAACCACATTCGTACAGCAGGCTCTGTATTCTCCGGCAAAGTGCTGCTCATTAATATTACCCAGCTTCGAGCCGCATCACCCGCAGGATCTCCTGACATACCAGTCATCCAATCGATAACCCAGTATTGATCGCCAGCATCACTGAGCATAACATTATCGGGGTGAAAATCGCCATGACAGATTTGCTGTTGATCAGGCAATATTGTTAAGTATGAGAGGATTCGCGCTTGATCACCCTCTGATAATAATCGAACATTGCGAATTGCTCCGGATAGAATCTGCTTTTGGGAGGGCAGTGCTCCTTCATCATCTCGTTCGCAATGAAGTCTGTAATGACAGTCAGCCATCATGAACGCCAACTGCTCCAGTAATTCAGGTTGCTGAATAATAAGGGATAACAGGGTATTCCCCTGAAGTCGTTCAAAGACAATGCCCACACGCGGCGTAGTATGTTCTATTAAGGATATTGCTTGTGGGACGGGTAGTCCTTTCTTGTACGCCAACTCACTTATTCTAAATTCATTTTGGACCGCTTCGAGTGGAAAATCCATTCGATATAACTTCATAATGTGCTCGTTCGAATACGCATAGATTTCCGCAGTTCTTCCCTGACCAATTCGCTCCATATCTACCCGCCCTTTTACTCGAACTCAATTCCTCTGACTTTAGAGAAAACCATATAATCGACCAAAGTACCTGTACTATTCCGCCGCATCTTGCGTAGTGTGCCTTCCAGTGTATAACCCGCCCTTTCAGCTACTTTGGCACTTCGCACATTACGCGCATCACAGCGTATCTCCAGACGGTTCGCCTCCAGATGCGTAATGGCAAATTGCTCAATGCCTTTCACCGCTTCCGTCATCAACCCCTCACCAGCTCGTGAAGTTCGAATCCAATAACCAATCTCGAAACAACGTGCATTCCAGTCGATGCGATGTAACCCGCTGCTGCCTACCAATTCATCCGTGTGTCTGTCTCGCAGATGAAGCATCAGGTCGGTACGTTCCAGATATTTCAGTCTTGCTCTGCGAACAGTCATCTCGGACTCTTCCAATGACGGGATCTTCTCCGCAAAAGGCAACCACAATCGCAGCTGCTCCGCACTTTCACGGACCGCTTCATTGACTGCCGCACCGTCCCCCCACTGCGGGGCACGAATCGTGAGGCGTTCCGTTTGGAAGCTCTCGGGAATCGTTAACATAATTGGATTAAATGAAGTCGATTCCGTCATGGTTAGATCTACTCCTCTACTTGAAATATGGAATCAATGATCAAGGGCAAATTATCCCTAACAGATACGGCACCAAATACCGAACGAGCATGTACACCCTGATCCCCGAATACCTCCATCATCAGATCGGAGAATCCATTCAGGACTTTATGATGTTCCTGGTATGAAGCGGACGCATTAATAAAGCCCTGCACTTTAACCACTCTCTTCACCTGATCCAGTGAACCCAGCACATCTCGAACGACAGCGAGCACTTCCAGTCCGGCATTCCGGGCAAAATCATATCCCTGCTCAGTTGTGAAGTCTGATCCCAGTTTGCCACGTTCCGAGGTATCAGGTCCTTTCCCGGATACATACATGATGCCATTAACAATAACAGCATTGGCATATTTCGCCGCAGGGGCACTGGCCTGTGGCAAAGTGATCCCCAGTTCATTTAATCTCGCTTCAATCATCGTATACTCGCTCCCTCTCATAAGGTCCTCACGGAACCCGATTCCTTGTTTTCCTGCCTGTAAACTCTTGGTGATACCTGTACGGTTCGCTTAAACATCTTGCCAAAATGAGAGAAGTTACTGAAGCCGGCAAGCCAAGCAATATCCGTAATAGATTCCTCACTTTCCCGCAGCAAACGCTGTGCTTCTTTCACCCGTAACAGATTCAGATAATCACTGAAGGTAAAGCCCGTTGTTTGTTTGAACAATCGACTCAGATAATGCGGACTAATGCGAAACATACCCGCCACCTCCGGTAGTGTCAGTGGCTTCTGATAATTCTCATTCAGGTAACGAACAACGGCCTGTGTCTTGGGATGAAGAACCGGCTCACGATCATCGGAGCATAACCTGCCCAGATGCTGATTACGATAGGCTTGCAGCAACAATTCAATAGCCCGGTGACGAAGCAATAGGTTGCTTCCCGGCTGGGGACGAAGCATTTCATCAACCATTTCGCTAACCATCCGCTGCAATACCTCCGTGACCTGTGAAGGAAACCTTATAATAGGGATCTCCCAGCAGAAGGGCTCCTTCAAGACTTCAACTAACTCCGTTGAAATAGCCATGGCTGCAAAAAGCTCAGGCTTCAAATACAATACCATCCGCTCATGGTCGGGCATGCCGCTCTCCAAGGTTTTATGAACCGTATTGCGGTCAACAAACACCAGGTCACCAGCCTTTACCCGGTAGGTCCGATCCTTGATGAAATAGATACGCTCGCCAGACAACAGGTAATACAGCTCATAATGATCATGCAGGTGGTCATCCGTCATCGAGAAATATCCAATGCGACGATCATATTCAATATGTAGTAAATCCGTGGGATCATGAAAATCTGCACTGAAAGGTTCTGTCATGTCGGCCTCTCTCCTTTCCATAAATTATAGCAAAATATGCGGCATTTGAAAGCGGTTACGCATAAAATGCGGCGAAAGAAGTACTCCCTTGTTATAGTCTAGAGCTATATTCAAGGAGGCGATAGACATGAGTAACAAGAAACGTTATGTATTAGTCGGAACCGGCGGCCGTGCGGAATTCTTTTATGGTGCATTAACCCGGGATTACAGGGATACTTCCGAGCTTGTCGGCTTTTGTGATATAAATCAAGTCCGCATGAACTACGCGAATCAACTGTTGAAGGAAAAGTACGATTATCCAGAGGTACCCACCTATCCTGCGGATCAGTTTGATCAGATGATTGAGAACGAGAAGCCTGACTATGTCATCGTAACCAGCGTTGACCGTACCCATCACAAGTACATCATTCGCGCGATGGAACTGGGTTGTGACGTTGTCACCGAGAAACCAATGACGATCGATGAGGAGAAATGCCAGGACATCCTGGATGCAGTCAAGCGCACTGGCCAGAACGTCAGAGTTACCTTTAACTACCGTTATGCGCCGCACCATACGAAGATTCGGGAACTTATTCTGAATGATACCATCGGAAAAGTCACGTCCGTTCACTTTGAATGGCTGCTGAATACACGCCACGGGGCAGATTATTTCCGCCGTTGGCATCGGGACAAGCGTAATAGCGGCGGACTGCTCGTGCACAAATCCACCCATCACTTCGATTTGGTGAATTTCTGGATTGGTTCGCAACCGGAGACCGTGTTTGCATTCGGTGATCTGATGTATTACGGCAGAGAAAACGCAGAAGAACGCGGTGTAACGCAGTTCTACAATCGAGCAACCGGCAACCCGATCGCGAAGGAAGATCCTTTTGCACTGCATTTGGATTCGGATGCTCATATGAAGTCCATGTATCTGGATGCCGAATCAGAAGATGGTTATCAGCGGGATCAAAGCGTATTTGGGGATGGCATTAACATTGAGGATACGATGGGTGTGCTTGTGAAGTATCGGAGCAAAGCCATTCTGACGTACTCCCTCGTTGCCTATCAGCCATGGGAAGGTTACCGCATTGCCATTAACGGCACCAAAGGCCGGATTGAGATGAACATTGTGGAGCAATCCTATGTCAATTCATTAGGTGACAAAAGTAAAGAAGGTGCATTGATCGGTAAAACATTGCGGGTCCTTCCGATGTTCGGTGCGCCATATGAGGTTGAAGTGGAGGAAAAAGCAGGTGGACACGGCGGTGGTGACCCAGTGCTGCTGAATGATCTGTTCGGAGAGCCTGTAGAAGATCCGTTCCATCGCGCAGCTAATCATGTGGACGGTGCCAGATCCATTCTGACGGGCATTGCGGCCAATCGCGCCATCGCCACGGGTTTGCCTATCAACGTCAACAATCTGGTTCGTTTCTAAGTCTCCCAGGTCTTCACTACATTATTAATTCTTTAAAGGCTGCGCATATCACGCAGTCTTTTTTATATTTTTATAATTACTCTGCGCTCAAGTCGACTCGGTAGAAGGAGGAAATCCATGTTCTTCTCTTTAAAAAACCGCCTGATTGCCTTTATCGTTGTCCTGTTTGTCCTCGCTTTTGGCACACTCTCCTACCTGCTCTTCAAGGAATCACGCACGGTCATTCGCTCTTATATCGAATCCTCTGCTCTTGAGAAAATGGAGGAATACGGTTCATACGTAGACATGGTACAGATGCAGATCTATGATGTTGCCTCACTTGTTTTTAATAGTGATATGGGCAAGAACTGGGATAACGCGATCAGTGATCCTAACCTTCCGGAAGGAGAAAAGATGCTGGCCAACCTCGCGATGAGCCGTTTCCTCACTCAGGCAACCAACAGTTACACCAGTATCTCGGATGTATCCATCTATCGACGGAATGGACTGCGAATTGGCAGCGAGAATCAGGTAACATATGACCCTGCCTTTGTACAAGAATCCTGGTACACGAATTTCTATACATTGGGGGAACGCTGGTTACCTGCACACACCGATCAACATGAACGTGTCAGAGATCATGGCAATCCGGTGGTCAGTCTGCTGATGCCTATTGGCACCTTTCATCATGCTACAGCGCAGAATGTCATGAAGGTGAATGTCAGTGAATCCTACTTTCTGGAACCGCTCCGGCGTATACATCTGGCGGAGAATAGCACTATTTTTCTACTGGGCGAGCAAGGAAATCCCATTCTGTCACAGCAGGTAGACACGTTAGGTGCTGTAGCTACCGCAGAGATCGATCGATTTCGAAACAGCCCGCTCAAATCCGGTGTGGCATACCTCACTAACCAGGAAGGACAGCGAGACATCCTTGTATTCAAGAAGCTGGGCCGTACCGGCTGGATGTTGGCAGGTCTGGCACCTGAAAAGGAAATGTATCTCTCTCTCCATAAGCTCCAAAGCACGATTGTGGCGGTGACAATTGTCCTAATTCTGGTCTCCCTCTTGGCGGCCGCATGGTTATCCCACGGCGTAACCAAACCTTTGACCAGACTGGTGCTGGCGATGAGACAGGTGCAACGAGGTGCTTTTGACCAAGCGGATTCACTTCTGCCTCCAGATAAAAATGTAAAGAGTGAGATCAGTTATGTCATCTTTACCTTCCGTTATATGATCAGTCAGCTGCGGCAGCATATCCAGAATGAATTCGAGCTGAAGCTGCTTCGCCAACAAGCAGAGTATAAAGCACTTCTCATACAGATTAATCCACATTTTATGTTCAATACCTTGGAGCTGGTAAGCAGTCTTGCCATTCAGCGTAGAACGGAAGATACGGTTCAGGTCATTGAGGATTTGGGTAAAATGATGCGCTTTTCCATTAACACCAATGACGATCTTGTTCCCCTAACCGAAGAACTGGATTATGTGCAGCGTTATATCTCCATCTTACAGACTCGTTTCGGTCATAAGCTCAACATTTCGATAACAAAGGAAGGCACACTGAACGCCTTGGTCATCATCAAGTTTATACTACAGCCACTTATTGAAAATGCAGTGAAATACAGCTTCCAGCATCAGACAACAGCTCAGGTTCAGATTCGAATCAATCGGCTAGATGATCGTCTGCATATCCGCGTTTCCGACAACGGACCGGGTATTCCAGCAGAGATAATCCATAAAATGCATCACCCTGATGCTTCCCCCTCATTGGAATCCATTTTGTTTAATGAAGGCTGGCATATTGGACTGGGCAATGTGATTGCTCGTTGCCGCCTGCATTACGGTGCCTTGTTCACGGTTCATATGAAGAACGATGAGAGCAGTGGTGCATGTATTGAACTGACTCTACCCGTACAGGAGGAATATGATGTACAACGTATTAATCGCAGATGACGAGATCGAAGTTCGCGAAGGATTAAAATTGAAAGTCGATTGGCACGGCATGGGCTTTGTCATAACAGGGGAAGCGTCTAACGGGATCGAAGCGGATGAACTTTTACAAACTGAACATTTTGACTTGCTGATTACCGATATGAATATGCCTGTCATGGATGGCATCAGACTATTGGATGTCTGCCGCAGTTATAACCCTTCCATTCAGATTATCATTATCACGGGTTATGAAGATTTTCAATATGCCAGAGCGGGGGTCCGCAGCCAGGTGATGGATTATTTACTGAAGCCAGTAACCCGGGATGAATTGAAAGCCACATTAGGCAAAATCAAAGCGGATCTGGATGAACAACGTAAAATTCGAGGCGACTCTGAATTGCTGCATTGGCGACTCTCTCAGTATTACCGGGAGATGAAGGAACGTTTCCTTCTTGATCTCGTCAAAGGTAATCGCCTACCGCCTTCCTCTATGCCAGAACGACTCCGATTGTTCCATCTCGAATCATGGCAGGATCAGAAGGTCTGTTTCATCACCGCGAGTATAAGTCACTCGGACAAGCCGGATATTCGAAAAGATCGATTACCCGAGCAGATGCATCTTCCTTTCGAGATGCTATGTTATGAAATCGCCCGGTCTGATTCAGACAATGTCCAGGTATTTCATGATTCGGTACACGCAGGCATCATGCATTTCATGGTACAAGATGGTATGCAGCATGAATTCATCCAACAGCTCACGGAACATACGGCATCCGTTTTTTCCATGGAACTCAAGATTGGGATGGGACTTTCTGTATCCGGACTTGAGCACTGGAAAGAAGGTTATATCCATTCCCTTTTGGCATGGAATTCAGCTGAACGGGCTGTCAGCGGGCTGAACCCTCAGGCTGGAACAGACTATAGTCCATTACTGCCTGAAGAAACGACACGCACGCTGCATCGTTGCCTCATTCGTGGAGAACTGGACTCCTTCCGCAGCATCATCCATAAGGAAATTCACGAGGCATTCCAGCTCTCTCCTTCCCGAATGACAAGAACTATTTTTCAAATTTCACTGTTGATGGATTTTTTTCCAATGGCCCCGGAATGGATACTGTGGCTTAAGACGCCAGATCAAGCAGAACGCTTATTAATGCAATGGGCTCAAGACTTCCTGGGTCAACAACTTCCTTCGGAAAATGGGGATGGGACGGTTATAGAGTTAGCCAAGCGATATATCGAAGAGAACTACATGCAGGAGCTCACGTTGACGTTACTCGCTGAACGATTCAACTATTACCCTACCTACTTCTCCGAATTGTTTAAGGTAGGGGCAGGTACCTCTTTCGTTCAATATGTGACGGGTGTTCGGATGAAACATGCTTTGCAACTGCTGAAGGATACTCAATTAACGGTATGGGATATTACTGAACTGACAGGTTTCAGTTCGCCAAGTTATTTCAGTTCGAAATTCAAAAGAATGTTCAACATGAGTCCTTCAGACTATCGGTTGCAGCATTCCGAAAAAATCGATAATCATGATCCGAAGAAATAAGATTCAAGCTTCTCCCCTTCCCCGGTATGATGTGGTTACCCATAGAACGACACATGTTGTAAGCGGATTCACAGGGGTTAACCATGAATTTTATCGATTCAGAAGGGAGGCACATGATGAAAAAACAGACCAAGCCCTTATACGGTCAGCAGAATACCACAGCCTACTTGTTTCTTCTGCCCTGGCTGATCGGACTCTTCTGTCTGACACTGGGACCGATGATTGCGTCCCTATACTTATCCATGACCAAATTCAATCTGCTGTCATCACCAACTTGGACTGGACTTAGCAACTATGTTCACATCTTTACCGAGGACGATACCTTTCGCAGGTCCCTCGGGCTGACATTTTATTATGTCTTTTTATCCGTTCCTCTAAGGCTTGCCTTTGCTCTAATGGTGGCAATGGCGCTGAACAAAGGAATTCGAGCCCTCGGCATCTACCGGACCGTATATTACATCCCTTCCCTCTTGGGCGGTAGCGTCGCAATCGCAATCGTCTGGCGTCAACTTTTTGAGGGGAACGGACTGGTCAACCAGTTTCTAAGCTGGTTTGGCATCTCTGGTCCGTCCTGGATTGCGCATCCGGATTATGTGGTTTATACCATCATCACGCTATCTGTGTGGCAATTTGGGTCTGCCATGGTCATCTTTCTTGCGGGTCTGAAACAGATCCCGGCAGACTTGTATGAAGCTTCCGATGTCGATGGAGCGGGAAAGATACGTCAATTTTTCGGAATCACCCTGCCCATGCTCTCCCCCGTTATCTTTTTTAACCTGATCATGAGCATGATCAATTCATTCCAGGCGTTTACACCCGCTTACGTGATCGGAGATGGCCGCGGGGGGCCACTCGACGCAACAATGTTCTATACCTTGTACTTGTATCTGAAAGGTTTCTCGTTCTTTGATATGGGTTATGCTTCGGCTCTGGCTTGGATCATGTTGGTCATTATCGGCGTATTCACCGCAATCGTCTTTGTTACATCCCGATTTTGGGTGTTCTACGGGGATAATCAGGAAGGGAGGTAATGCATATGCCAATCAAACGACAACTGGTTCAGGCCGGGAGGCATGCCGCCATTATACTTTTCGGTCTCCTGATGTTATATCCTGTACTATGGTTAATTCTCAGTTCGTTTAAACCGAACCATCTCATTTTCACCAGTGGCAGTCTTTTGCCAACCAGCTTCACGCTGGAGCACTATATTAATGGCTGGAAAGGTCTGCAGGGCATCTCCTTTGGCCGTTTCTTCGGCAACTCCGTGCTGATCTCGGTCATGAGTGTGCTGGGTAATGTGATCTCCTGTTCCCTTGCAGCCTTTGCTTTCTCCAGATTGAAGTTCAGATTCAAAGGCCTGTGGTTCAGCATGATGTTGATCACAATTATGTTGCCTTACCATGTTACTCTGGTGCCCCAGTACATTCTCTATAATGAGCTTCAATGGATTAATACGTATTTCCCGCTGATTCTGCCCAAGTGGCTCGCGCAGGATTCCTTCTTCATCTTGCTCATGGTCCAATTCATACGCGGTATACCGCGGGAATTGGACGAGAGTGCAACCATTGACGGTTGCGGGCAATCACAGATCTTTTTCAGAATCGTAGTGCCTCTGCTCATTCCGGCACTGATTACAACAGCGATCTTCACCTTCCTGTGGAGCTGGGATGACTTTTTCAGCCAGATGATCTATCTGAGCAAAATTGATCTGTTCACCGTGCAACTGGGCATCCGGTCTCTCTTTGACCCCTCAGGACAATCCGATTGGGGAGCTTTGCTCGCCATGTCTACCCTGTCACTGCTTCCCGTGACCATCATCTTTTTACTGTTTCAGCGATATTTCCTTGAAGGCATTGCGACAACAGGTCTGAAGTAACAACACGTTTCTCATTATCCATAGTCAGGGGGATTCACCATGTTCAAACGTTTCATGATCGGTATAATCACTTCACTTTTGTTATTCGTAACAGCTTGCTCTGGAACAGACCATACAGGTGCTACTAATAATACAGGCGATGGTAATAACAATGGAACTACCGAGGGCGGACAGGTCGAACTTCGCATCATGTGGTGGGGTGACCAGAAACGGGCAGATATTACGAATGAAGCCCTGAAGATCTTTCAGGCAAAACATCCGGATATTAAAATTTCAGGTGAATTTGCACCCTCCTCTGGATATTTCGACAAGCTAAATACCCAGTTGGCATCAGGCACAGCACCGGATATCTTTTTCCTCGGTGGAAATGTCGTTGATTATGCCCAAAAAGATGTCCTGCTTAACCTGGACCCCTATGTTGGCAACGAACTGAATCTCGATGGTATGGATGAAACGATGATCGAATACGGACGTCTCGACGGGAAGTTGCAACATATCTCTGCCGGTGCGAACGCACGGGGAATTGTTGTTAACAAGGCACTCTTTGAGAAAGCCGGAGTGCCTTTGCCAGCTTCGGATTGGGACTGGGCGGACTACGCCGCCATCAGCAAGGCGTTATCCGACAAACTCGGGGACGGCTTCTATGGAACCTATAATTTCACCGTCGACGGGATGGATATTTTTCTTAAACAAAGGGGTAAACAACTGTATGACATGAAAAACGGTACACTCGGATTCGCCAAGGAAGACATTCTAGAATGGTTCCAATATTGGGAGAAGACTTCGGCATCCGGCGGTGTAGTCACACCGGAATTGCAGGTATCCAACCCGCATGATGATACCAGTAAATCCCTGTTGATCACAGGCAAAGCAGCCATGACTCTCCTACCATCCAACCAGCTCGCTGCATTCCAGAGCTTGACGGAAGATCCTTTGGTTCTTCTCCCTGTACCACGAGGTCCTAAGGGAACGGGTGTTGTATTTGAATCCAGTCAGGGATTATCAGGTTACGCGAATACCAAACATCCGAAGGAAGTGGCAATGTTAATGGACTTCTGGATTCATGATCCGGAAGCAGCCAAAATCCTCGGTAATGACCGCGGCGTGCCTGTTACGAAAGCCAATCGTACTCTTCTTCAGGAAGGTGCAGGCCCTGTGGAGGAGATTGTCTATAACTATACAAATCTTGTCTCTGAAGCTACGAAGACTGAACCTTTTGACGTAAGCTACAACCCGCCGGGATTTGCAGAATTCTCCAAATTAGCTCAGACGACGAATCAGGAGATCGGATTTGGACGAAAAAGTGTGGAACAGGCTGTCTCCGACTTCTATAACGGGACCGTTCGCATCTTTGAGTCGAATCAATAAGCAGAAGCTGTGAGGAGGAACATATGACAGAAGAGATACTGAATCGTCTACGCAACATGTCGATTATGGATCAAGTTCAGCCTGTTAAACCGGAAGATCAGCAGTTATTACAGGAATGGCATGCGTCGGGTGTCCGGTTTGCAGCATCGGGCGGACGAATGGAAGCTACGTATTATGCAGCAGTGCAAAAATTGCTTGCTTGCATCCTGCCCATGGAAGACAGCGATCCCATTTTACAAGAAGGCGGCATCTATCTGGGATGTTGGTTAGAGAGCACAGGTACCATCAATGCGGAGTTACTGTCTCGCCTGCTGCCTTCCGTATCCGAAACAACGTACCTCGCATTAGCCGAGCAGCAAAGAGATGATGGATTGCTTCCGTATAAACTCACGGCTACCGGGCCTTCTTTCCGGCAAATTCAGTTGGTCACTCCACTGGCACGCAGTGTGTGGAACCACTATCAGCTTCATGATAATGATGGCAAGCAGTCACCTTTCCTGAGCACCATGTACAAGGCTATGGTTCGTTACGATGAATGGATTGCACGAAACCGTAATACACGAGGAACCGGCTGTGTAGAGGCCTTCAGTACGTTTGACACTGGACATGACTTATCCCCCCGATTCTGGCATGTTCCGGATACACCTTATATGAATGAAGCTTCTGCCTACCACCCGGATTCTCCGATTCTGCCCTTTCTGGCACCGGATCTGACTGCTAATATTTATTGTCAGCGCATGTATCTATCCCGCATATCTGAGGAGCTGGGGGAGTCCGGAACGGATTGGAAAGCCAAAGCCGAGTCCAGCCTGGAAAGTCTCTTTCGCTATTGTTACGACGAACAGGATATGTTCTTCTATGATCGGGATCGCAATGACGAATTCGTCAGAGTGCAATCCGATGTGCTGCTCCGCGTGTTGGCCTGCGAGGTGGGCAACCGTGAATTGTTCGATAACCTACTACGGCGGTACCTGTTGAATACAAGCAAGTTTTTCGCTAAATACCCATTTACATCGATCTCAATGGATGATCCCCGATTCGATCCGTTTTCCTCCTATAACAGCTGGGGAGGCGCATCCAATTTTCTGAGTCTAATCCGGGCACCACACGCATTTGAGTATCATCATCGATATGTGGAGCTAACCTGGGTTATGCAGCCTATCTTGTCTGCTCTGTCCAAAGATAAGCGTTTTGGTCAGGTACTCAGCCCGTGGACCGGAGAACAAGGTTTTACCGAGACATACTCACCTTCCATCCTCTGTCTCCTTGATTATGTCGAGCGATTATGCGGAATTATGCCTGTTGGATCGAATCAGCTCTGGTTTACCGGACTGCTCCCCATCGATATGGATCATGGTGAGGTCGTATCTGGCAACACGGCTTATAGCCGTAAGGTCTGTGGAATAGGATATGAATTGGTGAACACCCCGGATCGCATGACCGTATATAAGGAGGGCAATATTCATCTGGACGGCCCGTCAGGAATTCGCCTTGTAACCGACAGTAGTGGACATCTGGAAGCCGTCATCGGAATGACCGTTCGCACCGTCGAGGGAGAGCTTTTCTACCAAGGAGAATGCATCCCAATTCGGATCAAAGGAAATGAAATGCAGCGTTACGTTGACGGAGGGTTCAGAACCGAGCGCGATATTGGCATCATCCATCCTGCGTATCGTTAATTGTTGTTATGCAAAAAGCGCAAGTTGCGGAGGCTTACTGCCCAGCACTTGCGCTCTTGTATTTCTTTATTTCTACACTTTCCGGTTCCACGCCGGGTGACGATAAAATTCTATCGTATCAATATAATTTACCGTGAAATGCTGTTCTACATCCGACAGGTTCAACAGTTTGCGGTCGATTTGCTTCATCCCCATGACCACATCGTGTCTTAACAGGTCCATCGCAATTTTGCCTACAAACCCGCCTTCCATCTCCTTATGCTTGGTACGAAACTCTTCATTGTAGATCATTTCAGGCGTGAATGCTGCTTCGACGAATGCATTAACAAGTGTAAGCTCATTGCCATCCATCTGTACTGCCAGATAATAATTGCCACGCTCATCCTGAATGAGGTCTTTATACATCTCAACGATCACTTGAATCACTCCTCTATTATAAAATGAAACCCCGTTAGCCGTAACGAACATGGGCTATCAAACGTACACCTTCCTACCCCTTGCCTTCATATACTAGGTACAAATGGCGAACGGAGGAATTCTTATGAGCTGGCAGCATCTCCATACTGGCAAAACACTTCAACAGCGTCTGGCAGAACTCCAGGGGCACCTTGCAGAACTGAATACTCCACTCTCCGGGTTGGAACCGGGACGTATTCGTCGTGTCTATCCAAGGCAGTTTATCAAAGTAAACCGTCAGTTATTCATTCCGCTCAGTCTGAATTCCATTCGGGTATTTGATATTCCTCGAACACGGCGAGGCGTCAGAGTGGGAATCCGCACGACGTTCCCTTCCTGGAATGCATTTAACAATATCAGACTGGTAGGCGTGGGACTGGATTATCTTGAACTCCAGGGAAAAGGCAGAGTCCCTTCCCGTATTCTATTCCCTCTCTCCAGCGTCGAGTCGATCTATCGACCAACCACTGGAAGAAAAAAACTCAGACGACCTTGTAGGCGGAAATAAAGCTGGTTCTTTTCGCAAACCATACAATGGTTCCCGAACGCCTACCATACGGGTGCTCCCTTCCAATATTTCATTATAACCCATGCAACCACTTCTCTGCTGAAGAATCATTTTATGTCAAAAAGCGGTGAGCACAGAACTGCTTCTGTATCTCACCGCTCAGCCAGTTACGGATCAAACTGATCCTTCACATGTGTACATCAGATGCCTGTCCATACATCCTTGGCATAACGACCTTCCTGCTGAAGGTGATCAAGCCAATCTGCTGCTTCCTGCGCGGATTTGCCATGAAGTTCAGCGTATGCCTGCTGGAGTGTAGCTTCCACATCAGGTGCCATCTTGCTGCCATCACCGCAGATATACAGATGCGCACCCTTTTCAAGTAAAGGAATCAGATGCCGGGCATCGTCTCTCATCAGATGCTGTACATAACATTTCTCTTCTCCGTCCACTCGGGAGAACGCCGTATGAAGCTCGACAAGCCCTTCTTGCTGGGCTGCTTCCAATTCATTTTTGTATAGATAATCATGCTCGGGATTCCGACATCCAAAGTATAGATGTGCTTCGCCAAGCTCTTGACCTTGTTCCTTCAACACATGTCTTGCTTGTATAAAACCACGGAATGGGGCAACGCCTGTACCCGGCCCTACCATGATGACGGGAACCTGTGTATCTTCCGGCAGTTGGAAACCGGATTCCGGTGTCCGCGTGAACATGACGATCTCGTCACCCGGTTTCAGGTTAGCCAGATAGTTGGACGCAATGCCTTTGTATTCTCCCTGTCCACTCCATGCCGGAGCACGCACCACACTCACCGTAATACTCGCTTGATCGGGCTGAACACGCGGTGAACTGGAGATCGAATAATATCTGGCTTTCAGTGAAGGCAGTAATTCAAGGAAGCGCTCAAACGGCAGTTCACATGCCTCATATTTCACCAGATAATCCAGCATGGAGATCCGTTTATTCCGAACTTCATCCATATACACAGATTCATCAAGCAGCGCTTCAAGCTCCTTCTTATGCGGTGGACATACCGTGTATGCTGCCATTTCTCTGAGCTGAGCACGAGTTGCGGCTTCTTGAAGCTCAACGCTGTGACTAAGCAGGTCATACAGGTTAACCGGTTGATGCAGCGGCAGATGTGCGGCACTTCTACCCGATGCATCGAGAACCAGATGCTCCGTTCCCGTGAATCCATACCGACGGAGTACACGTTCCACCAACTCCGGTGGGTTTTGTGGCAGAATGCCAAGATGATCCCCTTCCATGTAGGTGATGCCTTCAGGCAATTTGATCTCGAGGTGACGTGTACTCCGTTCACTACCCGCGTCGTGAAGCTCTCTGTTCTCGAGTACTTCTGCCACATGAGCATCATACGTATCCGCAAGCGGTGTTACGGCGAGCCCACTGACAAACTGTACTGATAGTGAGCTGCGTTCGCTATTGGAACTTGTGTTTAGCTTCAGTCCCATTGTTCGTGCGAGATCCGGCCATAATTGCTCTGTCCAATCCCCCACCTGTTTCTCAAAATCTCCGCTTGCATCGGACTCACCCAAGGGCGATAACCGCTCTGCTCCTCTAGAAGATAACTGTTCATCGATTAGACGCGGAATACGCTGATAGGTGCTGGCCCAGTTGTGGTCACCGCATCCCAGAACGGCGAAACGCACCCCATTGAATTCATTGGCATCCGCGTGTTCGATCCACTCGACAAACATCTTCGCATTGCTAGGCGGCTGACCGTTATAGGATGCACTGACAATAATAACGGCGCCATCCTTCGGCAGTTGGCCAACACGATCATCAAGCGCAGCAACCTCGCTCCGGAAACCTTGATATCTGGCAGTATCCGCAATCTCACGTGCTATGCCTTCCGCCGTTCCCAGATTGGAACCGTATAGAACAAGCATCGGTGTGTGGTGAGCATTCGCAGCATCCGGTTCTGTTCTTTTGGCAACTGGCTTCGGTTCTTCGACCGCTACACCTGGCACGGCCATGACGGGCTGGCCTCCACGCGCACGTACCCGAATGGTGAAGTTATCCGGTTTGAGCGTCAGCGTTTCTTTCACCTTTAATTGATAATCGGAATGATCGATGAAGTCAAAATGCTTGAGCACCATGCCCAGCACCAGCGTTGCTTCCTGAAGTGCAAACTGCTGACCAATGCAGGCCCGTTGACCATTACCGAAAGGTTTGTAGGCATCATGCGGCACTTTGCTCGGATCTTCGAACCGTTCCGGGCGGAAGTCCTCTACGTCATCTCCCCATGCTTCGCGGTCGCGATGCAGCTTGGGAATAAGTACACTGACGCTGTCGCCTTTTTGCAAAGGATATTGACCCGCAAGTACCGTATCCTCTTTGGCATACAGAGAAAATGCCGGGGCCGTCGGCCATAACCGCAAGGCTTCGTTCAAAACCATGCGAACGTACTTCAGATTGCGAACCTGGTTGTACGTTGGAACCGGATCTTTCAGAATCTGATCCACTTCTGCTTGGGCCTTAGCCAGTGTATCCGGGTTCTTCATCAGATAATAAACAGCGAAGGATAACAGTCCACTTGTGGTCTCATGTCCAGCAATCAGGAATGTAATAATCTGATAACGGATGTTCTCATCATCCAGGGTTTCTCCCGTTTCCGGGTCCTTGCCGCTGAGCATGTGGGACAATAGATCATCCGCGCCTTCCTGTGGTTTCTCTTTGCGCTCGGCAATAATGTGATCCACCAAAGAGAACATGGAACGGATATCCTGTTCAAACTGTTTCTTTTTGGTGATCATCAACTTGTCTTGCAGACGCAGTCGCTGCAATGAACTCATGGATTCGTCCAGTGCACGAACCATGCTGGTAATGAATGGATGTGGTTCTTCCCGATAGAAGCTGTTAAACCGATAGTTGAACCCACAGAGTCCAATCGTATCGAGTGTAAGACGTGTCATATCATCCGGAACGTTAACCGTTTCATCCGGATTTAATCGTGACCATTTCTGAACCAGCTGTACCGCCAGATCAATCATTTTGTTGTGATATCCCTGCATGGCACGTTGACTGAAACTTGGCAGCAGTACGTTATGAGCTTTTTTCCAATTCGGTTCCTCGGTCCAACTCGTGAATAGTCCATCTCCTGCAAAAGCACGAACCTTGGCAAGGGGTGCCCATACACGTTTGTCAAACTTGGATTCATCCGTTACCTCGGCGACCAGTTCGTGACCTGAAATATACAATTCACTTCGTCCCGGATACTCCATACGAAAGATCGGTCCGTATTCTTCAGCCAGTTTCACCAGCGATTGCACCGGCTCTTCAAAGTTCAATTGCGGCAAATTGCCCAGTGGGCCAAATGTTTTCGGTTGAGGCACTGAAATTGGTGGCATGACGCTCACTCCTTCTTTCCAAGTTAAGAGTTTTGACAACTAAAAAATAATGACTTGATTCCATGAGGAATTGCACTTTACCTTCGGATCGCACTTAACCTTCAATTCAACAGACTTAAGTTATTTTTTGCACAATTTCATATTTCATCCAGATAACTGTTAAACCCAAAAAAGAACTGACTGACCGAAATGGTATATTGGTCATTTTTGATTAAAAAAAATGGAGAACTCGTTATCTCCTTTTACCCTAACATTTCCAGTTCCAATCTTCAACCGTCCCAAAGTCATAGGACCTCAGGACAGGGATTACATTATAACTAGGAATTCTTCAACAGAATCTGAATAGCAGACTCCACCTCCAATGGGGCAACTGTCGTTTCATACCGGCCATGAACATTGCCACTGCGGTCAATCAGGAATTTGGTGAAATTCCATTTGATCCCGTTCCCTTGATACAATTCGGGATGCTTCTCTTTCACAAAAGTGTCCATCCACTTTCCTTCTTGGGTATCCAGATCATAGCCTTGAAACGGCGCTTTTTCTGTCAGGTAACGGAACAACGGATGCATCGATTGCCCTGCAACTTCAACTTTCTCCAAGATCGGAAAGGAAATCTGAAACTGACTTATGCAATATTCTGCAACCTCAGCGCTACTACCAGGTTCTTTCTCGTTAAACTGGTTACATGGGAAAGCCAGAATCTCCAGCCCCTGTTCACGATATTTCTCGTATATCTGTTGAAGTTCATTGAATTGCCGGGAGTAGCTACACCGACTTGCTGTATTCACAATAAGCAGTACTTTCCCTTTAAAAGCAGACAAATCACCCGCGTGGCCATCCATAAACGGAACCTGGTAAGAAAATATACTCATTCACAACGCCTCCTCTTTCTCTCTCATATCTCACATCAATTCTATCTTGAGAAGAATTATACACCCACCCTATTAATAGGTGAAATATATAATAAGTATATGTTTAATAGATTTCGACTATAAAAACTCAACAAAAAAACTGTCCTCAGCAGCTACGTGCTACCTCTTGGACAGTCTTCCAAATCATGTTGCGCCATCACGCTCAACTCACCGTTACCCCATAATCAAACCATATACAATACCTGGTCCGTGTACCCCAATGGTCAGATCATTTTCAATATCGGACGATCGGCTTGGGCCTGAAATAAAGTGGATACCTGCGGGAAGATTCTCTCTTCCCACCTCGTCAAATCGATCAAGCGTTTCACCCAGTCTGGTGTACAGCCGATCTACTGGAATAATGATGATAAGTACGGTAGGCAGCAGACTGACGGAACGACCTTTTTCGGGTGAAGAAAGTACAGTAACCGAACCTGTATATGCAGTCGCATAATCCGCTATGACCACACCGATATCAGCCTCAGCTGCCCGAGCCTTCCAGTTCTCATCCGCTTGACTATTCCAGACGGAGATCTGTACCTCCGGTAACTGTTCTTCCAATCCGAGATCTTTTAGCGCCTGTTCATTCTGACGAATGATATATCTGGCACTCAGTTCATGCGATTTGTTAGCAATGAATTGAGATACTTCTTCCATGTTCTGAACCCGTGCAATGTGTGCGCCTACACTTACAAAGTTATCCGTAAATGCTTGAATACGCTTCTCTTCATCCCATTCCAATTCCGTCCAAAAGTCGGGTGCTCCCCGAAAGGGTTGGGTCGGCGCTTGGCGTTGCCTTGGTCTTCTCAATTTCGAAGCAATGTCATTCATGAACTGCTCCTGTTTCTCAATGGACTTCTTCTCCAATTGTGCAAGCCATTGCTCATGTTCAGTGACCATGCTTCTTCCCCTCCCCTTCTTCTCGTTCACGAATAATCTGCTCCATACGGCTGCGAACGGAAGAATCCATAGCTTGTTGCTTCTCGTTCAGTTCCTGATCCAGCTTGTTCCATTGTTGCCGGAAGGATTTCTTGGCGAGACTTGGCGCAACCCGATAATTGTTCCAGCCTTTAAGTGGACCCAGCTTGAGAGAAATGCCGTTGTTGCGCACAACTGCCTTCTGCCCGATCTGTCCCAGACGTATGGCCGCACTGAAGCGTTTGGAATTGGAAACAACGGCAGCAAAGCCCTTCATGCCCATGCTCTCCATTTTGTTGCCATGACCGTCTTCCACTTTACGCCTGCGTAGATAAACAAGCATATCATGTAGCGGAATTTTAACTGGACATGCTTCATAACAGGCTCCACACAGACTCGAAGCACCCGCAATATCATTCCATTCATCAATGTTGCCATTGAGTGCAGGTGTCAATACCGCTCCAATCGGTCCGCTATAGGTACCACCATAGGCATGGCCCCCAATATGACGATATACCGGGCAAGCATTCAAACAAGCACCACAGCGAATACAATTCAGCAGTTCTTGAAACTCGGGATCACCGAGTTGAAGGGATCGACCGTTATCCACGATAATGATGTGCATTTCATCCGGTCCATCCGCATCCGCTGTACGGCGAGGACCTGTGATGCCTGACATATACATCGTCAGTTTCTGACCTGTTGCAGAGCGTGGCAACAAGGTTGCCATGACCTCCAGATCCGTCCACGATGGAATGATCCGCTCCATGCCCATGAGTGTAATCTGCGTTCTGGGAACAGTGGATACCATACGGGCATTGCCTTCATTTTCGAACAAAACCATGGAACCTGTCTCTGCAATTGCAAAATTACAGCCCGTCATGCCGATATCCGCCTCTAGGAACTTCTCGCGTAGCTTTTTGCGAACAAATCCGGCAAGTACCGTCGTATCCGGCTCCAGAATTTCACCCGCTTCCTTCGATAACAACTCTGCAATCTGATAGCGGTTCTTATGGATGGCTGGAATGACAATATGAGAGGGGGCCTCGCCTGCCAACTGTATGATGTATTCACCCAGGTCGGTCTCGATCGCTTCAATGCCCGCTGACTCCAGCACATGATTCAGATGTACTTCCTCCGACACCATCGATTTGGACTTTACCACCGTAGACGCCTGCTTGTGAGCCGCAATATCGAGTGCAATCGCCGCTGCTTCCACCGATGTATCTGCAAAATGAATATGAACCCCGTTCGCACGGGCGTTATTCACAAATTCATTCAGATAATAATCCAGGTGCGCAATGGTATGCAGACGAATCTGACGTCCACGTTCCCGCCATTCATCCCAGTTTCCATGTTCTTCTGAGGCCGACTTCTTACCGTTACGCAATCGTTCTGTTGTGAATTTGACCGCCTTACGCAGAAAATCATCATTCAAGGCCAGTCCGGCACGTTCTTTGACCGTCGTATCCATAACTCCCGGTTGGCTCATCCAGTTCGCACCCCCTCATACAATAGTTCCGCCAGATGCATCACACGCACCGGTTCATTCCGATAACGCAGATTACCTGCGATATTCATCAGACAAGCCATGTCTAGCCCCACCAGTACTTCGGCTTGGGTCTCTTTGACATGATCAACCTTCTCCGTCACCATCGCTCCTGAAATATCGGACATTTTGATGGCAAAGGTACCTCCAAACCCGCAGCAATCCTCAGCAAACGGCAGGGGAACCAATTCCAGTCCCTTTACTTGGGATAGTAATGCCATCGGCTCATCCTTTACACCCAACAGACGACTGCCGTGGCAGGATGGATGATAGGTTACTTTGTGTGGAAAATGTGCGCCCAGATCGGTTATCCCGAGTACCTGAACGAGGAATTGAGTGAATTCATAGGCTTTGGCTTCCAATCGTTTTGCCTTCTCTAACCACACCGGTTCATCCGCGAACAGTTCGGGATAATGATGAATCATATACGTACACGATCCCGAAGGACAGACTACAAAATCACTGTCGTCAAACGCTTCAAGAATCGTCTTGGCCGCTACCCGAGTCTCATCCCAGTACCCGCTATTGTAGGATGGCTGACCGCAGCAGGTCTGAACCGGCGGAAAATCCAACCGAACGCCATGAGCGGCGAGCAATCTGACCATGGCCTCCCCCACTCGGGGATAGATGGCATCGCTGAGGCAGGTAATGAATAAGGAGACCTTCATAAGTACACGCTCCTATTAACTGATTAGTAAGTAGATGAATTGACTAAGAATATTTACACTGGACACTCCGATGACAGAATAAGGTTCCCATCACTGTTTAAACTGTGATAATCTCGATGTCGTATCCGCTCAAACGGTCTGTCTGTTCAGCCTCCAATGGCTGATCGGTAACGATCGTATGGACTGCATCTAATCCGGATACCCGAGCAAAAGCACGGACACCAAATTTACTGGCATCGGCAAGTAAGATGACCTGATCGGATATGCCAACCATCTTTTGCTTCAGCCTTGCCTGAAGTTCATTGGATTCACTGATTCCGCCACCTTCAAGATGTACGCCTTTGCAGGACAAAAACAATTTGTCCACATGATACGTCTCCAGAGAACGCTCCGCGAGTGGCCCTACAAAAGACAACGAGCGAGATGCCAACTGGCCTCCCGTTGAGATGACCTCAACCTTGTCACGACTGCTAAGTTCAGTCGCTACCTGAATGGAATTAGTCAAGACGGTCAGCGGAAAATCAGGCATGTTTGCTGCCATATAACCTGCCGTTGTGCTGGCATCCAACAGAATGCGATCACCCGGATTAATCATCGCCAGAGCCGCTTGTGCAATCCGTTTTTTCTCTTCCGCATGGGTTGTCTCCCTGATCCGATAAGGGATCTCGGGCTGATCTTCCTTCACACTCACGGCACCACCGTGAGAGCGACGCAGTCGTCCTGCCTGTTCCAAACGATCCAGATCTCGCCGGATGGTTTCCTCCGTCACCCGGCAGCGTTCACTAAGCTCGGATACACGCATACTGCCCTTAACATTCACCATCTCTACAATCCGGTCATACCGCTCGGCTGCCAACATGTTTACATCTCACTCCCCGCTTGTGAAGTGGATGAAGCCGTCACACGCAGAAATCTGCCGTAAGCCTCTTCCCAGATTGATCCGTCCTGCGGCTCATACGCAATTACAGGAAATGAATCACGAATGGCATTCCGAGCTTCCCAGATATCCTTAAACGCTCCGCTCGCCATCCATTGCACAACCATATTCCCGATAGCACTTCCCTCTGCCGGACCCGCCCATACCGGCTTGCCAATGGAATTCGCAGTCCACTGACATAACAGGCGGTTTTGGATACCTCCACCGACCATATGCAATCCGTTGAACGACTGTCCCGATAATTGTTCCGTCCATCCCAGAACTCTTCTATACTTCAATGCAAGACTCTCCAGAATTGCCCGGGCAATCGCTCCCTGATCCTCTGGTATCACTTGTCCTGTATCACGGCAATACTGGCGTATTCGGGTTGTCATATCTCCTGCTGGCATGAACAGTTCATCATCCGGATCAAATAAACTGGCAAATGGAGGTGCCTGCTCCGCCTTTGCCAATAACGCACTGTAGCTAATTTCCTGCCCCTGACGCTCCCACTCCCGCATGCTTTCCTGCAAAATCCACAGACCCATAATGTTCTTGAGCAGACGGAATGTTCCGCCCGCCCCGCCTTCATTCGTGAAGTTCAATGCCAGACTCTCGGTACTAATCGCAGGATGATCTATCTCGGTACCCATCAGGGACCAGGTTCCACAGCTCAGGTAAGCAAATGAACGTTCCGTTGCAGGAACAGCCACAACGGCTGAACCCGTATCATGCTCCGCAACGGCGATCACAGGGATAGAAGAAAGACCAAGGTCGTTACATATGCTGCTGCGCAACTGTCCAACACGGGTGCCTGGCATCACCGCTTCACCGAAGAGTTTCTCCGAAATGCGAATATGCTTCAGCAACTCACCGTCCCATTGACCCTGTGAGGGATTATACAATTGTGTTGTCGTAGCATTGGTGAACTCATTCACGGCTTCTCCCGTCAGAAAGTATCGAAGCAAATCCGGAATCATAAGAAACCGCTCTGCTTCATGAAGAAGCGGAGAACCGCTACGTTGAAGGGTTGCCAACTGATACAGGGTATTAAAGCTAAGAAACTGAATCCCTGTACGTTCAAAGATTCGCTGAGAGCTCAACTCTTGGCGTACCTGATCCATCATGCCGTTAAACTGTGTGTCACGGTAATGATACGGGTTACCCAGCAGCTCACCATTACTGCCAAGCAAACCAAAATCAACGCCCCAGGAATCGATCCCCAGGCTCTCCGGCTTTTCTCCCTGCTGTTTCACAAGTGTAAGCCCTTGCAACAATTCATGATGCAATCGCAGAATATCCCAATGCATCCGCTCGCCAACCTTCACGGGTTCATTCTTGAACCGATGAATTTCACTTGTTTCGATCCCATGATCATTCAGATGCCCCAGTAGCGCTCTCCCGCTACCAGCCCCCAAATCATAAGCCAGAACACTCACCGCGCTTCACCAACCTTTCGAGCCAATTCTATTTCCATACGATATCTCTTGATTCAGTCCGCACTCTGTACTTTATTCTGTATTTATTGTTTGTTTGTTTTTGTTTAATACTGTTTTACTTTATTTTACGAGTATATCACCATTGTAAGCGTTTGAATACCCTTCGATTTTTCTTTCTTTTGGGCACACCAAAAACGACTCTCTCCCAAGTAGGAGGAGCCGTATTTCTATTTTCACGTATAAAATTGGCCTTTGTTAACGCCCGACTGGGGCTGCACATCTCTCTCAAAATGCTTGAATCGTGTCCCCTGATACGTCAGCATCCCTCGATCATGTTCAGCCAACATGCCATAATGGTTTCCACCAACAATCAGTTCAATGCGCTCGCCATTGTCGAATTCAAATGTAACATAATATCGGGTCGTCGCACTGCTATCCCCGCTACCACCTGAGACTTCCGTTCGTTTCGCCACCACCGCTGAATGCAGGGTTAACAAGGCCGCAGCGTTATTCGAGGACCACGTGCGTACCCCTGAAATGATGGCATATACAATCACACCCGCAACAATAAGAAATACGGCACCAATAAAAATGGAAACAAACGCACCCATGGCACCAAACTCATTCAATCCCGAAAAGAAACCACCCTGATTGCCTTCAAACCCCGGTACTCCATTCATGTCGTCAAACACACCAAAGCCGTCCACGCTTAATCGGCCCATCGATGAGGACACGCTCGTTAACGCCATTCATCATCGTTCCTTTCCCCTTGCAAAATAAGATGCACCGCCCCCACGCAAGGAGGGCGGTGCATGCAGACAACCCGTTCTGCCTTGTCCGTATACTATATGAACCAGATCAGGAATACAGACGTTCAAGTTCGTCGACCAGACTGCCGACATAAGCAACTGCAGAGCGAATCGGCTCGGGTCCGGACATATCGACACCTGCAAGCTTCATTAACTCCTGCGGAGTGAGACTTCCACCGGCTTTGAGTGCTTCGAGCCAGCGATCTACCGCAGGCTGCCCTTCTTCCCTAATCTGTTGTGCTGCTGCTGTGGAAGCGGTCAAACCTGCCGCATAGGTATATGGATATAGACCCATATAATAATGAGGTTGTCTCATCCACGTGAGCTTGGCTCCTTCATCAATCACCAGATCAGGTCCCCAGAATTCAGAGAGAATGTCCCCTTTGAGCTGACTTAACGTCTTCGCCGTAATGGGCTCATCATTAGTTGCGAGTGCATACACCCTGCGCTGCAATTCACCTTCCAGCAGATGTGTAACGAAGTTATGGTAATACGTATTCAACAGTTGCAAAATGACCCAACGACGCATTCTCGGATTATCGGAACGCTTCAATAGATGATCTGCCAGCAGCATTTCATTCATGGTCGATGGTGCCTCAATGAAATAAAGCGATGGTCTTGTATTCGTGAGCCGTTGGTAACGTCCCGCAAGCATGAAGTGGCCTGCATGTCCCACTTCATGGGCAAGTGTAAATGCTCCGCGCATATTGTTCGCCCAAGAAATTAAGATATAGGAGTGCGAACCATATATAGAAGAGCAAAATGCCCCTGTGGATTTGCCTGCATTATCTGCGTAATCCACCCAGCGATCGCGAAATGCGCACTCTACGATCTCGCCATACTCCGGCCCAAGCACATCAAGCGCTTCTTGAATGAGTGTGCACGCCTCATCATATGTAATGGCAGGGCTAAATTCAGGATCAAGCGGGGCCTTCAGATCACAGAACATCAGCTTGTCCAGACCCAGCTCACGTTTCTTGAGAGCCGCCAGTCTGCGCATATGTGGTGCGAGTTCCTGCTGGATAATATCCAGAATATTATTGTACATCTCTTTGCTCACTTGCTGTGGGCTAAGAAGCATATCTGTAACATCGTCATAACCCCGCAGCCTGGATAACACAACTTGTTTCTTCACTTCGGTTGCATAACCTTCTGCGAACGTATTTTTGTAATCATTTAATGTCGAGCTGAATGCAGCATAAGCAGAACGGCGCAGCTTGGTATCGGACGACATCTCATAATTATTTTCATAGAAAGACCAGGACAGTGGACGATTATTGTCCTCTCCATCGAGAGCATCGTCAAACGTCATGTCTGCCAGTTTACCGCGCAGATAGATACGGTATGGCGAATCCAGTACCTCTCCGAGTGAAGCGAGTACCTTCTCGGTCTCTGGCGTAAGCCGATGTGCTTTTTCCCGAATCAAACGCTCCAAACTGCGCGCATACGGCTCCAATCCCGGAAGTTCTTGGATATAACGCTCTACAGTTCCATCCGGAAGTTCAACGATCTCCGAATTAACAAAAGACAAGGATGACGACAGATTCGATAGGATATCTCCTGCTTTAGCTGAATTCTCTATGTTCACCGGATTGGTGCTGTCCTCTGACTGCTTCAAGCGGGCATAAGAAGCCGTCTTGCCGATTCGCTCCTGCAAAGCTTCACGAGCATCCAGACAAGCCAGCAATTGTTCAGCGCCTTCGCCCAGACGTCCTTTGAACGTTTCGATCTGGGCAGCAGCCTCAGGAAGTGATCGAAGTTCCTGCTCCCACTCTACATCGGTTACAAACAAATCTCTCAGATCCCATGTGGTTTCCTGATCTACCTCAGCACGTGTACGTATTTTTTCCATCTTTAGTTGTCATCCTCCTTGCATTTTCCAATATATCTCATCGTATCATAATCGGTTTATGTATACATGACATCTGCAAATAATGAGACTTTTGGTTCAGGGGAGTATAGATTGGACTAAAGATTATTCACACTACCACTCCGATGACAGAACAACCTTCCGATCGCTGTTATCCCCTAATTTTTTGATTCAATTTTATAAAGGTGAAAATCTGGTGATAAAGGCGAACGCTCCGCTTCTTCAGGTTCTTTCTGTCCTCTACGTTCTCATGTGAATGTTTAGTTCCATCTATATAAAAGGGGTATCTAGGATAAAAGCCAGTATATGCTTGCGATGTAGCTTTCTTTCAGAAAACTTTTAGCTCCGCTTCTTCAAGCTATTTCTGCCCACTGCGTTTGGAGTAAACTATTGATCATGTGACCAAATTTGAAAGTAACTAAAAAAAACGCTAGGTGATGGAAAAACTCCATACAACAAGCGTTTTAATGAATATAACTAATTAGCTTTCTTTCCAGATTACATTTTCACCGTAATTTTTACCCCAGTTATACATTGCGTGCAGCACAGGCATCAGGCTCTGACCGTGATCTGTCAACGTATATTCCACCCGAGGCGGAACCTCTGCATAGACCTTACGCTCAATCAATTTATCTTCCTCCAGCTCACGCAGCTGGTTGGTCAGCATCTTCTGGGTAATATGAGGGATTAGGCGTTTCAGTTCACTGAAACGTTTGGTGCCTTCCAGACCCAAATGCCACAATATAATCAATTTCCATTTGCCACCGATCACCGCAAGGGTCAATTCCTTCTCACAGTTGATTTCTTTCAGATTAATCCGTTCCTTGACTTCGGCTGCCATGGCTCCGAGCCCCCTCATCTTCAATCTTATATCGCGTATATTACGCATATCACGGGAATACTTCACATAAGGTAAGCTTTCCGCTCCATGCATGATGTAATAAGTACATTCATTCGATACAGCTATCTATTAATTCTACTACAGCCTGGTCGGGATGCAAAGTTTAAGTGAAAATTACGGATAAATCTAAGCAAATGAATGCCTATGCATCACAGAAAAGACCAGAACCCTTCATAATCAAAGGATTCCGGTCTTCCATCTATTTACTATTCCAGGTTGGCGTGGCGGCCAAACATATCCGCTCCGGTCATACCCTTCATTTCCATCATCGTAAGGATAAGAGCATCCATGCCGATTAACAGTCCCTGTTCAAACAGCGAGCCCATTGGCTGGATGGTTACTTCCGCTCCAGAAGTCGCTGTGTCCTCTTTGGCTGAAGCCGGAAGGCGCACTACCGTAGTTGCCAATTGACCGATCGTAGACTCTGGCTTGATCGTAATCAGGCCGACAGGTGCTCCTGCTTGACTAGCCTTCTTAGCCATAGCTACGAGACTGCCTGTCTCTCCTGAGCCAGAGCACAGCAAGAGGAAGTCCTTCGAGCTGATCCCGGGTGTAACGGTCTCGCCCACCACATATACACGAAGCCCCATCTGCATCAGTCTCATGGCAAAAGCCTTTCCCATTAATCCTGACCGGCCTGCTCCTGCTACAAAAATCTGTTCTGCAGCCAGAATATGTTCAGCCATCGCTTGCATTTCTGCATCATCGATCTGGCTTAACGTGCGTTCCAGCTCCTTCAAGATGTCCGCTGCATATTGTGTTTTGCTCATTCGCTTACCCTTGTTTAACAAGACGTTGCATTTCAGCTGCAACTGCCGCTTTGTCTGCTTGTCCTGTGATACCGCCGCCTACAATAACCAGATCCGGTTGTGCTTTGATTACTTCTGGCAATGTTTCCAGCTTGATTCCACCAGCGACAGCCGTTTTTGCATTTTTCACAGCAGCTTTGATCGTTTGCAAATCTTCGAACGGGCTTTGTCCTTCAGCTTGCAGGTCATAACCTGTGTGTACACAGATGTAATCTACGCCAAGCGCATCAATTTCACGAGCACGTTGTTCAAGGTTAGGCACGTTGATCATGTCTACAAGAACTTGTTTGTTTTGTTTCTTCGCTTCTGCTACTGCACCTTTAATCGTACTGTCATTGGTTGCCCCAAGCACAGTGATCAGATCCGCACCAGCCTCAGCAGCTTTCATGATTTCATAACCACCAGCGTCCATGATTTTAAGGTCTGCAAGAACTTGCAGATTAGGGAATGCTTCTTTCATCGCTTTTACCGCGTGCAAACCTTCATTAATAACGATTGGTGTACCAATCTCAACGATATCAATATATTGTTCAACCTCTTTAACCAGTGCGATACCTTCAGGAATATTTACCAAGTCGAGTGCCAATTGCAATTTCATCATTTATTTCTCCTTTGTTGTTCAAGTATGAGTCGTTCCTGTAAAAATAATAATCAGATATTTAGCCTGCACCAATTTGTCTGTTCAGATGCATGCAGTGTTTGTTTTGGCTACTTACTCATTGTAGACCCTGACTATCCATTCAGGAAGTACGCACTTTGAAGTGGGGTAGTTACTTGGGCGATACTATTGATAATTATTCGTTGTTAAACGAATTATATAACAAGATAAATCCTTTGTTCAGATCCGTTTACAGCACTGTTTATAGCAGAACAGCAACCTAATTATCACGTTTGATGTTCAATATAAAAGACCCCGCCACATGGCAGGGTCATTATCATCTCAATCCAGCCAAGGCTGGTATTAGAAATTTATTTTTTACAAGTATACTGGTTTCACACATACCGGCTTGGATACACCTGTGCTGTGACCTGTGTATTTCAGACGTCCGCTCTCCTGATCCACTGTGAAAGACACGATGTTGTTGGTATCGCGGTTGGCTGCGATCAGCAATTTGCCGTTAGGTGTCAGAGCGAAATGACGCGGATGCTCTCCTTCAGCAGATACATGCTCAACCAGTGTCAGATGACCTTTGTCTGCATCTACTGCAAATACAACGATGCTGTCATGTCCACGGTTAGAACCATATACATAACGCCCATCGTTGGAAACGGTGATTTCTGCTGTTGTATTCTCTTTGCCATCATATCCATCAGGCAATGTGGATACAGTAGACAATTCAGTCAACGTACCCACTGCTGCATCATATTGGAACGAAGTAATCGAAGAATCCACTTCGTTGATCACATAAGCGAATTGACCATTCGGGTGGAACGCCAAGTGACGTGGGCCTGCTCCCGCATGTGTTTTGGTTTCACTGTGCAGCACAAGTTCATTCTTGTCTGCGTCGATGGAATAGATGGCGATTTTATCCGCACCCAGATCCTGTACCATCATGTATTTGCCATCCGGGCTGAAGAATGCGGAGTGTACGTGTGGCTTGTCCTGACGCTCAGGATGCGCACCCTGGCCTTCATGTTTCTTCTCATCCAGAAGTGCTCCAACTTCACCGTTATCCGTCAAGGCTTGCAGACCTACCAGGCCACCGTGGTAGCTGGAAAGAATCAAGTATTTGCCGGAAGGATCACGCTGGATATGACATGGTGGAGCTGAAATGGAGTCATTCCGGTTCAGCAATGTTAATTTTCCTGTAGAAGGATCAATGCTCAGAGCTACAGCTTCAGACATTTTGTTGCCTTCAGCTGACGCAGTTTCACCAATCGCGTACAGTTTGTTTGTTTCAGCATCCACGTTGACAAACGTTGGGTTTTTCACGCCAGCGATGCCATCAAGCTTGGACAAGCTGCCTGTATCCTCATTCAATTCATATGCGTAAATGCCCTCATTTTCCGCTTCGGCATAAGAGCCAGCAAGTACGAGCAAGCGTTTTGATTCACTCATTACAGTTTCCTCCTCTATGTGTATGTAATCTTGTTGCACCTCTTCTATAATAAATCTGCCATATCAAAATAGCAATCCGCTGACGCTGCACATCAGGTAATTCCTCAGTTAAGCAAGGCGATTACTACAACATGATCATCCTGAAATCCATGTATATGGAGTTCATCTTCTGCTATGATAAGATTGGTTTTTCATCGAGAAAGGACTGAACTGCATTGCTTCACTCATTCATACTCACGTTATACCATGTATTCTTGCCGATATCACTTCCCGTGATCGGTGGTATTCTGTTAAAACACTTCAAGAATTGGGATACCCGGTCGCTCTCGACCTTTTCCCTTTATATTTTGAGCCCTGCGCTCATCTTCAATACATTGCTGCATGCAGAGATCACCTGGACGGACGTAACCAGCACATTCTGGTTCTCCCTCATCAATCTGATTACCCTGTGGGCACTCGCCGAGCTGTTAAGCCGGATTTTCCGTCTGGGTGCAAGCGAAAAAGCGGGTCTCACCCTCGTCTCCACGTTTACGAACTGCGTGAATTACGGGCTCCCGCTGGTACTGCTGGCCTTTGGTCAGCTCGGACTGGACAAGGCTTCCGTCTACGTTATTGGACAGATGATCATTGTGAATACGGTAGGTATCTTTTTTGCCGCGAGATCCGAATTCACTGTAAAAAATGCGATTCTGTCCGTTTTCCGCATGCCATCCATCTATGCTGCTGGCATCGCCATTGCGCTGCGTGCGTCCAATCTGAGCCTGCCTGAAGCACTGGATGGGGGGATTGCCATGCTGGCTATGGGTTACTCTCCTGTCGTTCTCGCCATACTTGGAGCACAGATGCTCAGACCAAAAGGAGCAACGGTGCCTTGGTTGCCCAATGTACGCCGAGCCTTCTGGACCGGACTTGTGGTGCGTCTCGCAGCTGCGCCGATCCTCTCCTGGCTGATTCTTATCGTGCTTCAGGTCGAGGGTACGTTGTTCAGTGTGCTGCTGATCCTCGCATCCATGCCCACCGCAGTGAACGCCGTTATTTTGGCTGAACAGTTCAATGCTTCCCCGCAGTTTGTATCTCGCTGTATTCTGTGGACTACTGCTGCATCCATGTTCATGCTGCCCATTATGATTGTGATGGCTTCCTGATTAACACTGGAGGGGATACCGAAGCGATATCCGCTTGTCGGCGTTTCTCCAGCCGGCGTTCATAACGCCGGTTGAGCGCTCTGACGTAGAAAAATTTCACGACAAAGTACGAAATTACACCCAAAATGACACCGAACACGGACATACCTGCCAGAATATCCAGCCCACCAAGCAACAATTCGCTCACGGCCGACCAGTTTCCACGAAACAGCTCCATGAATGCACTCTCATGTACCAGTCCCTGTCCCATGCTGTGAGCAGGCAAAATCCATGAACCAATCTGTTTGGCGAGCGGCATCAGTATAATAGGTAAAAACGTAAGTTTACCAATCACATTACCAACAATCGCTGCGGGCATCGAACCGCCAGACAGTCGTACAATGGGATAAAATATGAGATAGATCAGGGAAGCGGTCGAGATCACGATCAATTCCAATCCGAACCCTATGGCAAATCCGGTGGATACTTTATGCGCACCTCCGGGAGCACGTAACAATTTGAGAAAATTCAGCTTCATAGCACGTGTTAAACGTACCCAGCGGTTAGTCTTGCGCTTCTGTGTGTTCATACCGAATGACTCCTTATTTTACACAAATGACAACTTGAATCGTCTATTCTTCAGTATATCACACCGCCTTAGCTCCTGTTGTAATAATGACCGGTTGTGTCTCCATCTGGACATTACCTGCCACCGCTCGGGAAATCATGCAGGATGATTCAGCCTTGTGCGCTAAGCGCTCAGCCTTGGTTATATCCGCCTCTGAAGCATCCTGGCTGAGTACAATCCGGGGTCTATGTACGATCCGTTCGTACGTAAATACGTTATTCGTAACATCTACCGTTGCTTCCGATTCAAGCGTCAATTCATCCGGCGTAATATCCGAACGCTCTAGCATTGCAGCCAGTGTAATCAGATAACAGGTGGAGGCTGCACCCAGCAGCATTTCGTCCGGGTTGGTTCCCGTACCGGGTCCGCCCATCTCCTGCGGAATCGATATGACCGTTTTTAATCCACCCGCATCGATTGTTCCCTCACTGTTACGTCCACCATTCCATACTGCTTTCAGATGAAAAGGATGTTTCATGACACTTCATTCCTTTCTGATTTACACACGTATACACGTAATATTTTGCTCGATCAATGCGTTAACTTGCTCTTCATCTACAGCCTGATCTGTAATCACTTTCGCAACACTGCTTATCTCAGCGACTCTGGTAAATGCCTGTATATTAAATTTGCTGGAATCGGCAAGTAATATGACTTCATCCGCAATCTGGATCATTTTCTGCTTCACCAAGGCCTGTAATTCATTCGATTCACTGATGCCTTTAGTCAGATGCACCCCTTTACAAGACAAAAACACTTTATCGACATGATACGCATCAAGCGAACGTTCCGCCAGCGGTCCTACAAAAGACAGTGACTTCGAAGCCAACTGTCCACCTGTGGCAATCACACGAATCTGCTCCTTGTTACTCAGCTCTGCGGCCACTTTAATCGAATTAGTTAATACCGTCAGTGGAATATTCGGCAATCCTGCCGCCATGTACCAAGCCGTTGTACTTGCATCCAGGGCGATCCGGTCGCCGGATTCCACCATGTTCACCGCTTCGCTTGCAATTCTGCGCTTCTCTTCTGCATGGGCTACAGCCCGTTCCGGGTACGGAATCTCCGACTGTAACTCTTCCTTGTATTTTACGCTGACCGCCCCGCCATGGGATCTTCTGAGCCTGCCCGCCTGTTCGAGCTTGTCCAGATCACGACGTATCGTCTCTTCTGTCACCCCGCAGCGCTCACTAAGTTCGGTTACACGCATACTGCCTTGCGTATCCACCCATTCCACTATTTTCTCATACCGTTCAGCTACGAGCATCTTCCTTCACTCCAAACCGTTGATTATCCAGTTGATCCTGTTCATCCATCATACCACAGAGCGATGACAAGGAGAATTTGGATCATGTGCAAAAGGAGGGAGCTTTCGCCCCCTCCTTTTTAGTTCTGAAGTGTATATTATTTATCTTCTGCCATAGGGAACCAACCCGGTGTGTGGATTATTGCGTTCCACAACCCGTCAGGGATAACCAGACGTTCCTGATCCGATTTCGTCAGAATCGTTGCAATATCTTCTTCACGTCCGCTCTCGATTTTCTCGACCCAATCCGGTTCAATAATCAGTTCACGTCCAATGGCAAGCAAAGGTACTCCCGTTTGAAGGGCCTCAGCGGCCTCATCAGCCGTATGAATCGCACCTACGCCAATCACAGGCAATTTGCCGTTCACTCGATCCAGGATGAATTCCATTCTTGAACGTGTATCGGCTTCGCCGCGTCTTGGCTTGGACCAGAATTCGTTCAGGGAAACGTGCAGGTAGTCGAGATTTTTATCTTTTAATGCATCCACCAGTGCATACGTATCTTCCATTGTAAGTCCCGGTGTTTCCGGTTCTTCCGGGGAGAAACGGTAACCAATGATGAACGGCAGTTTGGTATGTTCGGCAACTACTTTTTGAATCTCATCCACGACAGCAAGCGGGAAAGTAAGACGTTTCTCCACACTTCCGCCAAAGCGGTCTTCACGTCGGTTGGAATGCGGGGAGAAAAATTGCTGGATCAGATAACCGTTCGCACCGTGAATCTCAACACCATCAAATCCGGCTTCAATTGCACGACGTGTCGCTTCACCAAAGTCTTTGATAATGGAAGTAATCTCGGCATCCGTCAATTCTCTTGGTTCAGGCGAACCTGGACGCTCACTCGCAACCGCACTAGGAGCAACTACTTGACCCGCAGGTACAGCTTGTTCAGGCGTCAGACGGCCCGCATGGAAAATTTGCAATACGGCAACGGAGCCCTGTTGTTTCATGGTTTCAGCCAATTTTTTCAGACCAGGAATGAAGCGATCATCATAGACACCAAATTGAGCGGGGAAACCAATGCCATACTCGGTTACATGCCCTACAGCCGTAATCGACATGCCAGCCCCACCGGTGCGTCGTGCATAATAGGCGAGTTCAGCGTCGGATATGGTACCATCCGCATTCGAGGACATATGAGTCATGGGAGCGAGCACGATACGGTTTTTCAGTGTAATACCAGTCGGCAGTGAAACTTGTTCAAACATTTGGTTAAACTTTGGATTCATTCGTGGTTCCCTCCTGATTATAAATATCTCTTTTAATAGATATATGAATATATGCGTTCACTTACTGTAATGATTATAGTTACGTTTGACTGCAATTGCAACTTTTCATTTTCAGAAAGAAAAAAGAGCAGAGTGTCTCCAGACTCTCGGCCCCTTCATCTTCTTCATTCTATCCCAAGTCCTTCACGCTATCCAATGGATGTTCAGAAACTCCGAACGTAAGCCAGCTTCTGATCCATCTCTTCTACGCACTCGTAACAGTCGTGTTCATCGTTGGCGACCATTGGGGTGACTGGATACAGATTCATCTCTGTACTATTATACGATTTCAATAGCGGTAACAATTGAGTCACCCGTGTATTCGCCGGGTCAAGCCAAGTATTGATCTCTTCTTCGGAGAGGATCGCCGGCATTTTACTGCCAAACTCGCGTGTAACCATGTTCGCGCCTGTCATAAGCATCGTGCAGGTACGAAGCGGCTCTTTACGTGTATCTCTCCACACCTCGTATAACCCAGCAATGCCGAACAGACCGCGATCTGGCATGACAACACGAACTGCATAACTTTTCTTGCCCTCTTGCCGCCAGTAATATAGTCCATTGCAGGGAATAACGCAGCGCTTGGTCTCTACCAGTTTGTAATAGGAAGGATTCTCATGCACCGTCATGAGATTCGCGTTAACGGCATCACGACCCCAAAATGGTATGAACCCCCACCGAAACTCATCCAATACACGCTCGCCATCCTGATGTAAAATAATCGGCGTATGCTGGGTTGGGCTGATATTGTATCGGTTTTTGTAATAATACATCACTCGCTGAATCTTGAAATGATCTCTGACTTCGTCCAAATCGGCTGCCAATGAAAAACGGTTGCACATATTCAAGCACTACCTTTCCCTGTGAGAAGTTGGATGTATTGTTTGTAACTTCAGGGAAATTATGCATGCATATTGAACAGAAAATGACTTATTTTGACACCATTAGGGTCTGAACAAGCGTTATTTCATGTTTTTCACGACAAAAACAATGACCTCGGACTCATTTCAATCTAACTATTCCTTGTTACTATAATAGAGATTAAAATACATTTATTGGAGGTTTTTAGTATGAAAAGGAAGTTTTTGATGAGCATCATGTTGTTCTCGGCAATTGCGATGTTCGGCAGTACCATCTATGCAGCGACCTTTCTGACCTACGGTTATCCCAGCACCACCATCCCCATTCGCACGTATAACTACACCTCCGCATGGCAGGCCCCTATGGACGCTTCCCTCGCGAACTGGAACAATGCTGGTGCCAAAGTTCAATTCACCAAAACAAGTAATTCCCCTAATACCATCACCGTAGGAAACTTCAATAACACAGCGTATGGTGTCAACTACGCCTCTGTATCCGGCAGTCAAGTCGTAAGCTTCCGCATCGAACTCAATGCATCCACCATCACCCCTGACGCGACCAACTTATCCAACTTCATTCAAAGCGTATTCGTCCACGAACTCGGTCACTCCATCTGGCTCGGTGACAACCCAACAACAACAAGCCCTTCCATTATGTCATACTCCCGCAACCGCAATTCCATGACCAAACCTCAGACTTTTGATATCAATAACGTAAGATCCAAGTACTAATCCATTACGATCTCATCCCAAAATCCAAGGAGGATACCTGTCCATGAACAAAAATCGAGTATTAATACTGCTTCTCTCTTCCATTTTCATTCTATCTGCTGTTGGATGTTCTTCTGTTACACCTACTGCTTCCTCGTCGAATGCACCCATGACCATTATTGCTTCTGAAGATTACCCGAGTTATGCCAGCATTGGCGACCTGTCCGAGAGAGCAAACACCATTGTTAAGGGTAGTGTTATTGAGACTCGTGTGGAGGCTATGAACGATATCGTACACGTTACCGATGCTGTGAATGAAAACGAGTTGACCCCCGCGTCCGATCCGGGTGGAGAGCCGTCTTCTTTTGACAAAATCTATACGATCCATACCATTCAGATTGTCGAATCCTATAAGGGCATTTACAAGGCCGGGGAGAACATTGAAGTGAAGCAACTTGGCGGACAATTGGGCAACACCGAGATTATTAATGATGACAACCTCAAGCTGATCCCTGCTAGAGACTATGTACTTTTCTTAGAAACGTATGAAGACACCCCCGCCAGCCTGCTCAACTCCGTTCAGAGTCTCTACGTGATCAAACCTGCCGGCAAGTCGAATCAACCCGGCCAGCAACAATCTCAGTCAGAAGTCATTGTGAGCGCAAACCCAGAGAATGACCTTTCACTACAACTTACGGATCTGCAAGAAATTCAGAATGAACAAAAGAACCAATAACTCTTATACGGCAAACACAACGCTATTTCATCTGCGTCAGGCAGCTAATCCCCTCTACTGTTCAGTCATACATAAGCATAAGAGAACCGTGCCGCTCAGCATACTGGGCAGCACGGTTTTTGAGTTTAATGTGGATTCAGTCCTCTGCTGATATGGCGTCTGCCTCTCCACTACCTGATCTATAGAGCAGCCTGAATTGCTGCGGCGTCATTCCAATGTAAGTACGGAACATACGAATAAAGTAACTGCTGTGCGTGAATCCGCATTGGGAAGCAATCTGCTTCACTGTCAGATCTGAATCGGCCAGACTTTTCTTCGCCGCCAGCATACGGCAATCCAGCAGATATCGGCCCGGGGGAACCCCCATGATGCTTTTGAACATGCGATTAAAATAATACACGCTGTATCCCGCGGTATTTGCCATGTCGGCAAGACTGAGCGGCTGCGTACAATGACGACGGATGTAATCGGCCGTTGAACGAATCGTATCCTGATGACTCAGTATAGAAGCCCCCGCCAGCGACTCCGAATTTCTTGTAAGTTCAACCAGTAACTCATACAGCACAGCAGACAATCTGGGTTCATGCACACTCTCATAATGTCTACCAAGCTGACATAATTGTTCATGCGGCGCCTCGAAGCGTTCGAATCCTGAAAATGAAAACAGCCAAACCTTGTCTGGACTGCGGAGGTCCAGCAATCGCTCCAGATCATAGGCTTGTAGATGAATCCATCTGACATCCCAAGGATCCGAGGGATCAGCATAATAATGTTGAGCTTGTCCTGGTGCATATAGAAAACCTTGTCCAGCCACCAACCGCACGTTTCCCTGTTCTGTTCTGACATATCCCTGTCCACTGAAAATCAGATGCAGATTGTATTCCCGTATCCCGTCTGGACGATGCTCCTCATGCTCTGGATCGAGATATCTTCCATAGGCCAGCGGATAACAAGTGTACCCGGCGAATCCCGGCTCAGGCATAAACCAATGTGTTCGCATATGTTCAACCCCCTGTTTACGTATAGGATATGGAGATGCTGAATAGCAAGATCATGATATCCTGTCGCAACATGTTGTTATATTCCCTTGTTATTATCCAGTATACAATGAAATAGACTCGTGCAAAATTCACAAGATCATGATGCTTATACTAAAGGAGAACAACGATATGAATACATACCTTCCCGTACAAATGGGCGTGGATTATTATCCAGAACATTGGGACCCTTCCCTGTGGGAACAGGATGCCCGTTTAATGGCTGACAGCGGAGTGCGCATTGTGCGTGTGGGTGAGTTCGCCTGGAGCCGAATGGAACCCACTGATGGACAATTTGAATGGGCATGGCTTGATCAAGCGATTGATACCTTACATCGTCATGGACTGCAAATTGTAATTGGTACACCAACCATGACACCCCCACGCTGGCTTACGGAAAAATGTCCTGATGTTCTGCCTTTGCTTCCAAATGGTCAACCATATCACGAAGGCATTCGGGGTCATCGCTGTTATAACAGTCCCAGTATGCGAACATACAGTGCAAGAATTGTGCAAAAACTGACTGAGCGCTATGCTGAACATGCGGCAATCATCGGCTGGCAGACCGATAACGAATTCAGCTTCACGGATTGTCAGTGCGCCGCTTGTGCCGAAGCTTTTCGTGAATGGGTTCGTGTTCGCTACCACAGTCTGGATCAGCTAAACCAAGCTTGGGGGACTGTCGTCTGGAGTGGTGAATATAGCGATTGGGAACAGGTTACGCCGCCGTATGGAGGCTCCTCGTTCCAGAACCCTTCATTCCTGCTGGACTACTCCCGTTTTCAATCGGATTCCATTGTGGAATTTCAACATATTCAGGTCGAGATTATTCGTCGCAATTGTCCTGCGCATTTGGTCACCCATAATTTTCACAGTTATCCGCAAAAGGCGGATCAGTATAAAATCGGTCAGGAGCTGGACTTCGCTTCTTTTGATTATTATCCGAACCCTTCACCGAACAAAACAGATACCGCACCATACAGCGGCGCGCTCTCTTTGGATCTGACACGCGGCATTAAACGCCGCAACTTCTGGATCATGGAGCAGCTGAGCGGCCCTCCGGGATGCTGGTTTCCGATGTGGCGTACACCGCAGCCCGGCTTCCTGCGTGCTTACGCTTGGCAGACGATTGCTCGTGGAGCCGATGCGGTTGTGCATTTCCGCTGGCGGAGTGCACCTGTGGGAGCGGAGCAGTTCTGGCATGGGCTGATTGATCACAGCAATGTTCCGGGGCGACGTTTCAAGGAGTTTCAACAGCTATGTACCGAAGTGAACAGACTCAGTGAGCGACTACAGGGTTCAACATTGCATAATGAAGTTGCGATTCTGCATTCGCATGATCAATTGAACGCCCTTCGAATTCAGCCACAAGCCGAAGGACTGGAATACTACGAAAATATGAAGGTCTGGCATCGCGCGTTGACCAAATTGGGCATCAGTACGGATGTTATACACCCTTCGGAGCCACTGGATGGCTATAAAATCATCATTGCTCCGCATCTGTACCTGCTGGATGAGACTACAGCAGAATGTCTGCAATCCTTTGCAGCAGCCGGAGGCATCTTGGTCTTAACCCATCGCACGGGTGTCAAGAACGACAATAACGTCTGTGTCATGGCACCGCTCCCAGGTCTGTTATCTAACTGTAGTGGTGTGCGGGTTACGGAGTATGATCCTGTTGGCGGGGATACCGTTCAGATTCGTGACGAACAAGGCCGTCTATATAACGCTTCCCAATGGGTGGATGTACTGGAACTGGACACTGCACAGCCGGTCGCTGTGTATGCCGATCAATTTTATGCCGAAAGTGCCGCTGTCACCCGGAATCACTGGGGTAAAGGTGAAGTCTATTATGTGGCAATCCAGCCGGAAGAAGCGTACTTGAGCCAGTTATTGCGAAGCATCGCAGAAGGTTGTGACCTTTCCGGAATTCAGACTTTGCCACATGGCGTACAGGTGACCACCCGCTCGGGTCCGAATGGAACGTTCCGTTTTATTCTGAATCTGAGCCCCGAACCTGCCTCCATTGAACTCCATGCTTCATATACCAGTGCACTGGACGGGAAACCGAAAGGACCTCATCTGGAGCTGGACGGTTATGCGATCGAGATCCTGGAAATTCAATAATTCAAAGATTCCAAGATTCCATGATTCCAAACAATAAGCATCATGAATTAAAAATACATGGTTTCATGAAACGAAAAAGGCCCGCTGTGCATTTGCGTTGCACTCGGGCCTTTAACTGTGGGCGGGATGACCGTTCCTCACTTAGACGGTGTATGAAGTCCAATAATCCATTCAGCCAGATCCTGTGTCTGTTTCAGCAAGGCGATGGGGTCACGGAACCAGGATTGTTCTTCTGTCCATATGTACACTCTTCCATTTTTGACAGCAGGTAATGAACCCCAGACTGGATCTGCCTGAAGGTCTTTCAGTTGAGAATTGCTGGTCAGAACAATGTAATCTCCCGCGTATTTGGAGAGCAATTCTATCGAAAATTCATGATAAGCGCCCTGCATCAACTCGGATGGAATGTTCTTTGGTGCCTGCAAACCAAGCAATTCATAGATATTACGTCCTCCCCGGCCTGACTGATTGCCAAAAATGAAAACTTGGCGATCATATTCCTGCATCACGGAGAATGTAACGCCAGCTGGGACAACGCTCTGAACCTTCTGCTTGATTTTGGCAATCTCCTCATCGAAATCAGCCAGCCATTTCTCTGCTTCCGCTTCTTTGCCCAGGACATCACCGAAATAGTTTACTTCGTCCTTCAGTGTGGGGAAAGTGATGGATGCAATCGAAACCGTTGGTGCAATCTTGCTGTATTTCTCATACGCGGCCTTGTCGGGATTCAATGTAATAATGAGATCCGGTTCCAGCTCCATCAATTGTTCAACGGAATCCCCTATCGTTGCAAGACCATCCATGTGACCTTCCAGATAGGGACTGTTCATCAGAAATTGCCCCCCACCGATCGGTTTGACACCAAGAGCAAGCACAGTTCCCAGATAATCGATAGCCGCCACTCGCTCTGGATGTGCAGGGATCTCCACCTCACCAAAGGTCGTTTTGACCATTTTGGTTTCTACTACTGCCGGTTGTTCGGGTTCAGCCGCGACCTCGGATGTTTCTGCCCCCTGCTGGGCTGTTCCACAAGCACTCAATGTGAGTACAAGCGCAAGCGACATAATCGCTGATTTGAAATGGTTAAACATATGGATTTCCTCATCTCCAATATATTGATAATGATTATCATCATCAATTAAAGGATAACGTTCCTCCCGGCCTGTTACAATGGATTCATTTGTTGCATATAATGCACTTTTTGAAACTGATTTCGAATGCTCCTGTTGCTTCAACCGATATTGTCCCGGTGTAATGCCGGTCTCTTTTTTAAATATGCGATTGAAATAGAACGGGTCCATATAACCCACGTACGCAGCAATCTCCTGTAATGAAGCTTCCGTGGATGCAAGCAAACTCCTTGCCTCACCCATTCGTAACCGAATCACATATTCTGTCGGTGTACATCCCGTCTGCTCCTTGAATTTGCGTGATACATATTGCGGACTGTAACTCAAGGACTGGGCAAGCGAATCAAGCGAGATCGATTCCCTATAATGAGCTTTGATGTATCGCAAAACCTGATCGGTAAGCGAAGGTTGCTGAACTTCGTTAAGCATGCGACTCCGCTGTAACAATGCAATCTGTACCAGTTGAAAGAAGTACACTTTGACCTGAATTTTGCCCACTTGCTCCTGCTCTGACCAGCATTCATGTATATTCCGAACAAGCTCGCGCAGCTCAAGTGCATGATCCGGGGCTGTCGCCCAGGACTCTTCGAACGGATTGCGCTGGTTCAGCATCATTCGGTACTCCACCAGCACGTTGGATGGCAGCGTGGATTTGTATAAAATCAGATGCACCTCTGTCACCCCGGTCGCTTCAAGGGTCAGACGCCTTCCTTTTCCTCCGTGCAGCAGCAAGAACTGGCTTGTGGTCCATACCTCTTCATCCAGCCACACCTGCCCCCTGCCTTGAACATACACAAATGCACTGGTCGGTAACACATAATTACGTATGAACTCGTTGGTTTCCAGTGATATAAGACGCACATCAAGCACGCGAACCTGTACCTGATCCCACAGCTTGATGTCATTCTGAATTCCCATATAGACTCCCTTTCCTAAGTACCGATCATGTACAATTCATAGCATTGTGACTACAAACCCACTTATTAATTGATAATGATTATCAATTATAGCAATGATGGCATCATCTTTGAAGCCTACCTCCGTTTTTGCTGGATGACGTAAAAATAAAAACGGTCGAAATCCCTCTTATGAGAGATCTCAACCGCCCTGATGTTAGCCTGATTATCGTTTGATAAAGTCAGCCATGGAACGAACCTGAATGAGTCCTGTATTGGAAGCCGCATCGGCAGATTGCAGCCCTTCTCTGGAAGTAAACTGCACCTTCACCGGGATGCCAGGAATGAGATCGAAGAAGTTGTCCGAGAATACACCTTCCGCTTCTGAAGCGATCCATACCTGTTTGGCAAGCACATCACTTTCCAGCACCAGATGGGCACCAGCCTCATCCGAAACTTCAGTTACTTTAATGTGTGCAGGATTCAACGCAAGATCTTTGGATGGTGCAAAGTAATGCTCCTGCACAATGTCCGCTGCGTCATTCTGCTTCAGATCAATCCGCAGCAACGTTGTTGCTGCATCATGTCCTTCCAGCCATTCAGCCTGGCTTAGGGATAACACCTGCTGACCCGAGTTCGAAGCCACTGTTACTTCATGATTTTCTTCACGATACACCGTGCCATCGAATCCAATCAGTCTAACCTGCAATTGACCCTTCACTGGCTCAAGTAGATCCGAGATGATATATATATCTGTCGTATCTTCCTTGGTTCCATCTACGGATACCAACACATCGCTGAAGCTGCGTTTCGCATAATATTGCAATGCTTTCCAACGACCAAGATAGTCCATTCCTGCCCATGAAGCCACAGGCCAACAATCATTCATTTGCCAGTAAAGTGTGCCCATACAGAATGGTTTACGGCGACGATGCGCCTCAATCGCGGTCTTCATCGCTTCCGCTTGAAGTACCTGACTCATATACAGGAACGATGGAAAATCCTTCGATTCATGCATGTACATATCCATGTATTGTTTGATCAGACGATTGCCTGCCCCATTCTTCTGATGGGCGAGCATGACTTCTGATTCCAGCGCCAGATCCTCTTCTTCCGCGTACGTGCGGACTGATTTGTACTCCGGGAACGACTGAAATCCGTATTCGCTCATGAAACGACCCACATGCACGTTGTAGTTTTCGAACGGTTCTACATTGTGCCATACACCCCAATAGTGAATATCACCTTCGGCTGTGGACGGGTGAGCATGTTGCTTCTCATCCCCTGACAGGGATACAAGTGGTGAAGAAGGCCAGTAATCCACACCTGGAGCATACGCTTCAACGACTTCTGGCAGCAGATCATGGAAGATGGCTTCGTAATCGGCCCAAATGCTCTCACGCTGCTCGGCAGTAAATTCCTTTTTCCAACCCCAGCCACCATTCTCAACATAGTGAGCCCAAGCCGAATCAATCTCGTTGTTCCCACACCAGAGTGCAATACTTGGATGGTTGCGCAGACGTTTCACATTATCAATCGCCTCATGTCTCACACTGTTCAGGAACGCTTCGTCTCCCGGGTACATGCTGCATGCAAACATGAAGTCTTGCCATACCAGAATGCCGTATTCATCACACAGTTCATAGAAGTCATCTTGCTCATAGATCCCGCCACCCCACACACGAAGCATGTTCATATTGGACTCGGCTGCGGATACGATCTCATGACGATAACGTTCACGGGTAATTTCGGTGATGAAACTATCATTTGGAATATGGTTTGCCCCTTTGGCAAAGACCGCAACGCCGTTTAATTCAAAGTAAAAGGAGGCTCCCGCTTCATCTTTGTCACGTACCAAACGAATGGAACGAAGCCCTGTCTTCACTGTAGATTCAGCAACAGCCCGTTCACCTTGAAGCACTTCAGCAAGGAAAGTATACAGATGCGGATCACCAAGCCCACGGCTCCACCACAGTTTCGGTTCATCAATGGAGATTGGAATCTCCACAGTCTGAGTTCCGGGTTGTAGCGATACGGATCTTTCCCATCTCTGTCCATCTGCGCCGATACGAATAATCGTATCTACCGCTTGTGATGTCTCGACTTCCACAACAGCAGTTAATGAAGCTGAGGTAGCGCTTACTTCGTTTTGCTGGATATACACATCATTGATTCGTACCTGTGTCCAACCTTCAAGGCGTGCTTCACGCCAGATCCCACTCGTTACAAAACGCGGACCCCAATCCCAACCATAGTGATACGGCGCTTTACGGGCAAAAATACTTACTCTCTTATCGCCAAGTCCGCCAACATCGGACTGATCATTGGATGCAGGCAACGCATATCCGAGCTTCTCCAGCTTCGGCAGGTCTTCCTGAATCGGCGACCGAAAGCGTATTCGAAGGTTATTGCCGTTCTCCTTTAATACAGCTTTTACATCTGCCTTCCATACTCGGAACATATTATCTGCGGACAACACATGCACCTCATTCACATACACATCCGCATATGTATCCAGGCCATCAAACACCAGTTCCAGATGTTCCTGGGAGAACAACGCTTCGGCCACGTCAAATTCCGTCTGATATTCCCAATCTATCTTATCAATCCATTGCACTTCCTTCTCGTTTGTTCCATAAAAAGGATCTGGAATCTTGCCCAGCTTCAGCAAATCTGTATGCACACAGCCAGGCACCTGAGCCGGCATCCACTCTTGATCTTCGCAAGCCTTGAACGTCCAATTCTGAAAAACCTGTGATTGTATTGTGCTCATGACAGCCTCCATTATTGTTAGAGTTGTTAACCAATATTTTGTTAGGTTTTGTTAGTATAAAAACAAATAACTTACAAAACAAAATTAACACGATATGCTTCTTATAGTCAATCTGTTTTGTTATTTAATTTGTTAAATAGTTTCTGCATAACAAAAAAGACATGAAGCTCTAATGCTCCATGTCCCTTCACTTAACTTATTTACCTGGATGCTTGTTTTTACAATGACTCAATACGTCCTACCATATCACTCTAAACTGGCGTTATATTCATCTCGAATAATTAATTCCGAATAGATCAACTTGCGTTCATAAGGTTCGTCCCGATGCTGAATCCGCCACAACAGCTGATCTACCGCTCTGGTGCCCAGATTCTCTTTGTTGATATGCACTGAAGCAAGGATGGGTTCATCTGTCTGCGTATTGTCAAACCCGGTCACGGCACAGCGTTCAGGAACCTGAATGCCTCGGCTTCGGAGTGCCTCAAGCACGATAACAGCCGTATGATCATTCGCACACACAATGACTTCAGGGATGTCCTCCAGCTTCATTTCGGCAATGGAGCCCCGAATCTGTTCGTATTCCGCGCCCAGCAAACCTTCTTGCTGTTTCCCTGCCACCTGCTTCTCTTCCAGCACCGTACGATATCCAAGCCAGCGTTCTCGAAAACTTGCCGCATCGGGCAGTTGCCCGGCAAACTGGAACCTTCTGTACCCTTTTCCAACAAGCATGAGAACGAGTTCTTTCATACATTTCATATTGTCCGTAAAAACCGAGTCTGCGTATACGGCGGGGTCTTCATGATCTACCATGACCAGTGGAATACGCAGTCTGTAAATTTCCAGCAATACCGATGTCGAGATGGTGCCCACGGTAATGACTCCACTGATTGCTTCGGGATTAAGAACCGAGAACATTCGATCTGAAGAGGGTTCCGTCAGTGTTAAAATATCCATTCCCTTCTCATTCAACCTCTCAGAAATGCCGTCAAAAACAGGCCCCCAGTACAAGGAGGATCGATTCTGAGAACGAATGTTAGGAAACAAAATCAATATGGTGCCTTGCCGCTTCGCTTCTGGCTTCATCTCCAATGACATCTGTGTCTCCAGTGCATAACGCTTCGGTTCAGTTCTGAAATACCCGAGCTGACCCGCCGTTCTGACGATCATCTCGCGTGTATGCTCACTCACACCAGGCTTGCCTGTCAGCGCACGGGACACTGCAAATTTGGACACCCCCGCAGCATCCGCAATTTGCTGCATCGTTACTCTTTTGGCCATACTACTCACCCGTTTTTCCTAATTTTCATTCAGTGTAGCATAAAAAACAAAAATCAACAAAACAAGGTTATGTTATTCTGTTTTTTGTTAGGTCGTTAATTATCTCTTACGCAACGTGAACGACATAACCAAAAAAAGCCCTCTCCCCAACTTCTGTAGAAGATGAAGAAAGAACCTTGTCCCTTAATTATATGCCTGGTGCTCCCTGATCGCCGAGTTCCGATTGTAAAACCGGGCGTTTTCGGCGCCAGAAGACAGGCTGTGGAAGTTTGATCTCTGTGATCAGAACACCGACCAACATCAGCGCTGCTCCTGCATATCCTTGCAACGTTAACGATTCTCCTTGAAAGGTAAATGCAAAGGCCGCTGCGAACAGTGGTTCGAGTGAAAAAATCAGACTTGTTCTTGTCGGTGAAGCATGACGCTGTGCGAGCGTCTGCAAAATATACCCCAAGCCACTACATAATACACCTAAGCCGAGAATCGCTGCCCAGGATTCAGCCGTATCGGGCATACGTGGCGTCTCCAGCATGAATGTAGCTGCAATTCCCCACATCGCTGCAACGCCCAATTGGACGGTTCCCAACGTTAACGGATCATACTTCGGTGTGTACTTGCCAGCAATCATAATATAGATGGCATACACCAGTGCTGCAAGTATACACAGAATATCTCCCGTGTGCAGACTCAGCTCATGTTGAAGCGTCAGCAAGCCAAGCCCGGTAACTGCCACGAGGATGCTGAGCGTCAATCGTTTGTCCGGCATACGGCGATGCTGGATCGTTGTCAGAATAGGCACAAAAATAACCGCCAAACTTATGAGGAATCCCGCTTGGGATGTCGTTGTACGTTGTACACCATAGGTGATAAATACAAATGCAGCGAATAACGCTGTCCCCATAACGGCCCCTGCCACAAGTGTGCCACGATTCATATTATACAACCGCCGATGAAACAGAAGCCCTGCCGCAATAAAGGCAATTCCAAAACGAAATGCGACCAGATTCAATTCTTGCATGGACTCCAGGCCCGATTTCATAAACAGATAGGAAGATCCCCATATGACCGTTGCGAGCAGCATCTGGATGTCCGCTCTTCTTGTTGCCTGACCTTGATTAACCTGTACACCATTCATCTTGCTTCAACCTTCATTCTATGTATTCTGAGCTGTGTGATCGTGCGTCAAACTAACTCGCCTTGGCAAGTATATACGATCTCTTTGCATTATAAAAATGAATATTTATAATAGATTATATGAAATAAACTCATGTATTCAAAATGGGAAGGAACGGAACTATTCATGTCACTCATCAAATATGAAATATTGAATACCGTCGTGGAATATGGCAGTCTCACCAAAGCAGCAGAAGCGCTGAATGTCACCCAATCCGCAGTCAGCCATGCCATCACAAGTCTCGAGACTGAATGTGGTTTTTCACTCCTCCATCGCGGCCGCTCCGGCGTACGGGTTACCGCTGAAGGTGAACGCATTCTGGGATATACACGTGAGATTCTGCGCTGGACGGAACTGATGAACCAGGAAATCTCCCTCATTCGCGGCGCAGAGATTGGTACCGTGCGTATTGGTACGTTCGCCAGTGTCTCCACGCAATGGTTGCCAGGCATCCTGAAACAATTTCGCCTGCGTTATCCAGGAATTGAGATCAAGCTGTGGGAGGGCGATTATGCTGAGATTGAGGGTTGGCTGGCTGGAGGTGCCATCGACCTTGGATTCCTGTCCCTTGGCGATTCCTCCCCTTTTGAGACGATCCCATTACAAAAAGACAGGATGATGTGCATCCTGCCTCTCGATCATCCTCTCGCCTCAGAGGAGTCTGTTTCGTTTGATGTTCTGCTGGAGCAACCCTTTATTCTGCCCAAGTGGGGCGGGGATAACGAGATTGAACGACTGATCCGGCAGCATGCAGCCAAACTCAATGTTGTCTATGAAGTCGCAGAAGATCAAGCCATCATGGCGATGGTCCGTAATGGTCTCGGCATCAGCCTTCTGCCGGAAATGGTACTTCAAAATCATACTGATGCGCTCGCACTCGTGCCGCTCGCAGGAGATCCGTACCGCACGATCGGCATGGCCTGCCCCGCTTTGGGCAATCTATCACCAGCTACGCGGCGTTTCATTGAAGAGGTGCAGCTATGGCTCGGTACGACTATGTAAGTAGTACATTCAGAAAATCATTACGTTTTTCGTTAAAATCAATTGCTCCTATCCATTACTCACAAATTGGATAACACCGAGGATTAGTAGCAGTACAAATATCACCACAATCGTGATGCCAAAGCCACTCAGGAAGCGTACGCCAGGTGAGCGTTTGTTCTGCTGGCTGCCTTCCAGGTGATCCAGCTTCTGCTCAATTTGATCTAACCTTTCATGTACCTGTTTCAGATCTTGATTGGAGTTCATATTCATCCATCTCCTTCTCTGCGTATTCGATCTATTCCCACACCCGATCCAGCTGATCTGCGTAGTAACGGATTGCTCGGTTATAGTCATTGATTCTCTTATCACTAGATGTATCTGCAAGTTGCACGAGCAATCTTTGCATCGCTTCTGCATGTTCACCCAGATTGTAGAGCACCATCGCATAGAACACCTCAAATTCCCGGTACGCCGGGAATTCTTTCAGCCCTTTTTCAAACCAAGCCTTTGCCTGCTCGTATTGTCCAAGCGTTCTGTATGTACTGCCTAGTCCGAGTATTGCACCCGCTCTATCCTCACCAGAAAGCCCAAGACTCAGTGACTTCTCATAATGCGGGACAGCTTCTCGCTCTAACCCAAGTGAATCATGTGCCCAAGCCAACTGATACCAAACATTTGCATTCTCGGGTTCCTGCCCTGTAATCTCTTGCAGAAGCTCAATCGCTTCCTGCACCTTGCCTTCTTGCCTCCATCGTACGGCTTGCTCCAAATCACTCATGATGTCACTTCCCATCTTGCATTATAATTTCCACATATGTGATTCAATTGTTTTATTATACCAAAAAAGCACACTTAAGAATATGTTTCAACAACTGAAGGTTGTCCAAAACCTATTCCATCGTGTGCTTTTTCATCCGGTGCAGGCTGTTATATAAAATGAACTAAAGCATATTTCCGCTGGACACTCCGATGACAGAACAACCAGGTTCAGTTCAATTTATATAGTTTGAGGTGAAATTTTTCTCAAAACGTTCTGTTCAACACCTGATTAAGACCATGTCGTATTCGCGACCATCACAATAAATATAAGCATGAGATAGTTCACTGAGATCAGAAAGTTTACTTTTGCCCACTTCTCGTCATCCTGTGTCTTCAGTCCGCTAAGTGTATGCACGAACCAGATCAGTCCACCGAGCAGAGATACAATCAGAAATACCAGACCAACATAGTCGTAGTAATACAACAGGAACACAGCAGGAAGCAGCAGAAAAACATAAGGAATCATCTGAAACTTGGTGCGTTTCACCCCTTTAACGACAGGCAACAAGGGGAACCCCGCAGAACGATATTCCTCTACCCGGCGAATACCCAATGACCAGAAATGTGGTGGTTGCCAGAGGAACAATAGCGCGAACAGTAACCAGGCTCCCGCATCAATTTCATTGGTTACAGATGTATAACCAATGACAGGCGGCATCGCTCCCGCAATTCCGCCGAGCGACGTGCTCCACGTTGAACTGCGTTTCAACCACATCGTGTAAATCACGATGTAAGCGAACCATCCAAGCAATGCCATCCAGCCTGATAACGGATTCACCAGGAGATACAGCACTGCTAGTCCAACAACACCAAGGACAAGGCCATACCCAAGTACAAACCCTGGCTTCAGATGGTTAATGTAATCCATCCTTTTTTTGGTGCGTTCCATCTTTTGGTCCAATTCACGGTCCCAATAATTGTTGATTACACAAGCTGAAGCAATAACCAAGGTTGATCCAATCACGACCAAGAGCAGAGATAACCATGCGATATCCCATTTTGAAGCTACCCAGAACCCTACCGCCACCGCAAACACATTTAGCCGTAGAAGTCCGGGTTTAGTTAATGCAATCATGTCTTTAAGCATGAGGCTCCTCCTGAACTATGTAAAAACGCCATTCCAATAATGATACATGTACCTACCATTAATTACAATCGCTTTCATGAATTTGTCATAACCAAAAAGCATCCCTCACCGTTCCAATGAACCGGAGGAATGCTTGAATGATGAATTTCTTCTCATTTTATGGGATGTACTGCTGTACAATTTTGGTCACTTTTCCGTCCTGCACCGTCAGATGATATGGGAATACGGACAGGTCAAGAATACGGGTATTCTCATACAACGATTCGAACTTGGATAATGTCACAGGTTCATTCCATTGAATGTCTGCGCCCTGCATCGTGCCGTCTCGATCATACAACTGCATCAACACTTCAGCATTGGCACTAACCTCAACCTGTTCCTGCTCTTTGTTATCATTAACAATATAGTAACCATCAGGAGCACCATCTATACCCGCTTCCGGATTGCGCTGTGCAAAAATCGCATCAGCTTCTTCACCCTGATACCAGCCAATCTTGTCCACTGTCATAAACAATTTGCCGTTTTCCATGTGCATACCTTCAACATAGGCTGTAAACATCTCGGAGTTCGCAACCTGTGCTTCTTTGTCAGAAGGCTGTTGGGCATCTGCACTTTCTTGAGCATTCGCAGGGGTAAGCAAATATGTAGTCAGCACAATCATGCCAAGTAAAGCAACAACTGCACCGATCATTCGTAGTTTCCATTGTTTTGCCGCGTTCTTCATAGGTAACATCTCTCCTTAATATGAACGTTACTATTCCTTAACCGGAAGTCTTCCTTATCAAACGCTCAAGTGAACTATTAATTCCAACATTCTCTCTTTTCCTATCATACTTGGAACAGCGAATATAAAAGTATCAGCCAGATTAAAAATAGTTACAATGAACGTCATTACTCCTGTCTGCAGTTTCCGAAAAAGATAAGAACCCCTGAAGTCTCGTCATTCAGGGGTTCTTGACTAGTACAAGATTCTTATGTTTATTCATGAATATGCTGAAGCATGTATATTAATCTTAATGATTGGTTGTGGAGTCTTGCGCCAAACGAACGAGCATATGAGCCAGCATGTGACGTTCATCTTCCTTGCCGACATTCCAGAGTTCCTGAAGCAACTTTTCTTCACGGTTACGAGGCTCTTCGTTCGCAGCCAGATGGTCAGCTACTTTCTGGGCAATTTTAGCCATCTGTTCTTCACTTAATCCGATAGACTCGCCCATCGCAATTCGTTTACCTAGATATTCTTTGAATGCATCAAAGTTCTGTAAAATCTGTTCTCTCTCTTCCGGTGCAATCTTTTCGATTGCGTTGTCCACCTTGTCCGTTGAAACCTGACCATCTTTATGGATTACATGATTTTGTTCATTCATCTGAATAACCTCCTGTATATTAGTTGTTTATTGGTTTTAACCTTTAGACTTTATAATCAATTGGTTATCTATAATATAAACGTATTGCAGAAGTTTAATCAGCACGTTCACTTTTGTATATATCTTCTATGATAAGAGCAAGTACGCGTTTCAAAAGAACTACAGCGGTTAATCGTTTACATATGTGTAACGGTGTTTGGATATGTTAAAGACACCTTACACCTTATATAATATCGAGCCAGGAGGGATTTCCCATGCGTGATAAAACCAAACCTGAGAAAACAAACGATGAACTTGAACCAGGCGTGAATACCGTTATCCATCCAGACAAACATAATCCCGGACCAACCGACATGATCGAAGGTGTGGTTGGCGATATCGTGGACAACATTCGGAAGGATTTCTCCCATGAATCGAAGGACGAGAAGGCTTCTTCCAAGTCAACAGATTCATCGGATAAATGATTGTCCTTTTTCCAGATGAAGTTAACCCAAAAAGACCTCCCGCCTATTCATGGCTTGGGAGGTCTTTTTGGGTTATGGAAAAATGATATTCTAATTATCCAAACTGAAATTTTATTTTGATAATGAAATCCACATTTAATCGTTTGCCATCTGCTGTAACGCCTTATGAATCCAGATCGCGGCAATGGAACCCTCACCCATCGCAACGGTTGCTTGTTCTGCGTGCAGTCCCAGATCCCCGGCTATCCACACATTCGTCGCTGCCTGCAAGCTGCGCGGATCAGCTTCTACATGTTTATTATCTGCGATCACAGCTCCAAGCTGCTCCGCCAGTTCATAGTGTACCCGATTGCCTCCAAAAGCGATAAAGCCTCGCTCAGACTCAAAGATCTGTCCATCTTCGGTCAGAACACCGGTGATATGACCATCCTCAATCTGTTGCACTTCCTGAACAGCCGCTTCCAGATAACGAACGCCCGCCTCTTTCATGCTGCGATGAAGCTCTGCAGATATGGCGGTCTGCTCATGATTGATATATAACAGATCATTTGTACGCTGAATTAAGATCATCGCCATATGGGCACCTGCTTCACCAGACCCCAATAGCACCGTACGTTGATCCTGAATCTCATAACCATCACAATCGGGGCAGACATAGACTGTTCGGCCAAGGGTCGGGGTTAATCCCGGAATATCCGGAACTCGATCCGATAGCCCCGTTGCCAATAACACCGTTTTGCTCCTATATTCAACGCCGGATGTACCTAACAATTGAATCTTCTCTCCATGACGGCCTGCTTGCACAATACGATCTTTCTCAAAAGATACACCTGTCCGCTCTGCCTGCATCCTGCCTCGGGCTCTGAGCTCTTCACCGGATATCCCATCGGGGAAACCCAGGATATTATGGTACGTCCGACACAGGGTTGATCTGCCTTCTCCCGCGTCGATGACCAACACCTGATGAGCTGAATAACGCCCAAGCTGAATGGCTGCCTGAAGCCCTGCGAGCCCTCCACCTACAATTATGCAATCAACCTCTCGCATGCTCCTTCTCCTCCTAAACTATAATATTGAACTAACAAATATTTACACTGGTCACTCCGATGACAGAACAACCTTCCGATCGCTGTTATCCCCAGATTTTTTTATCTTTTACAAAGGTTAAATCCGGTGATAAGCGTATGCTTTCGATGCAGCTTTCTTTCAGAAAGCTTTAGGCGCACGCTTCGCTTCTTCAGCTTCGTTCTGTCCTCTCCGTTTTGTGTAAATGTTTAGTTCAATATATCTATATTTTGTCCTTATATACATTAAACCGTTCAGCCAAGCTTAAACGATTCCTCATATTGCTTATCTTATACCAAAACAAACAGACCCAAACCATCCGCCTGTATCACGGTTCGTTTGAGTCTATGCAATTCATAATGGTCAGAAGTTATATGATTCAAATCGTGAAGCATTCGAAATAGCGTTCCACACATCGGCTGTTTCGCCGCCCATATACCAGTAAGCCAGACCGGCAATCTGACGTTGTTCACTCATCAACACTTTGGCTGATAACGAACGACTGTCCTCTGCCCATATATATCTTGGCATTCCGTTGCTGTTGTACCCAATCATATATTGAACCAGACTTGCATCCCATCGTCTTACAGATCCTATAGCATGCGCGCGCGTTCCCTGTTCTGACAATGTAATGTCCCAAGAACTGGTTGCCGGGTTCACCGAGGACCAGTCTCGTGTGTACAACGGAAGGGCCAAAATGGTTTTGGCACGTACCACCTCGGAGAGCATAGTATCCAGTGCCTTTTCCACCCATGGAAGAGACGCCACAGATCCTGCTATCGGATCACCGTTCCAGTGTTCCTCGTATCCCATCAGCACCATATAATCCGATACAGCGCCCAGTTTGGCATAATCAAATGCCTCCGTCCAATCTGTACCCAGATCCGGTGATACATCCACAGACACCACTGCACCCAATGCGTGCAACGTAGCCGTCAAGGAGGTCACAAATGCCGTTAACCCTTCACGATCCGCAGGATCAACATTCTCGAAGTCCACATTAATGCCGTCCAATTTATAGGTTTTGACATAAGCAGCTACCTGTGAGATCACTGCCGCTCGGTTCGTTGAGCTGGATAACATCTGATGGGTAAGTGCCGAATCAGAACGATTCCCAAGCAATGGCCATAACTGCCTGTCAGTGGCGGATGCCCAGGAGATCAATGCAGGGTCCGTGTGATCCGTTACTTTCATACTGCTATTCAGGAAAAACCAGCGTGGGACGAGCGTATTCACTTCAGACTGTTCCACCTGCTTCTTGAATTCAGCGGTAGTGGAATTATATTGCCAGCCCAACTGAACGCCGAGTTCATCTCCACGTTGTAACTGTTCAGACCATGTTTTCTTTTGTAAGATCGCATCAAGCATGACCGCAGCTTCTTCGCGCGTTACTTGATCATGCGGTCGGAACATGCCTCCACTTCCCCGCATCAATCCAAGTTGATACACCGTCTGCACATAAGGACGTGCCCAGTCCGAGATATCCGCTGCGTCGAAATACGTTGAAGATAAAAGTGACGTCTCTACGGGTTGTTGTTTTAACATCCGAACAAGAAGAGCAGCCGCTTCTTCGCGCGTAATGGACGCATTAGGCTGGAATGTTCCCTGACCCTTTCCCTCCAGAATGAAAAGATTAGTCATGGCAGCAACATTGCCGTAATACCAGGCATTTATGCTGATATCCTGATAAGGATTGATATTATTTTTAACGGGCTTCAAACCTAGCAATCTCACCGCAAACGTCGCAAATTCTGCACGAGTGACGGCTTTCTTCGGTTCAAATGTAGTCTCTGACGTACCGGCAGCAATGCCTTTGTTCACCAAATGTGTAATGGCATCCTTGGCATAACTCGTACGGGTATCCTGAAACTGTTGCTGCACGGCTGCAGCCTGAACGCCCGAACTAGCCACCGACCCAAGTGTTAATAACCCACACAAAACTATCTTCCACACACGTTGATTCGTCATGTCTTTTAATCTATTATTCACATCAAAAAGCCTCGCTTCATTGGATTACGATCAACTAACATCGTATCAAATTGAAGCGAGGCCGTATGTGGTTAAATGTTGGGAAATGCGAAGCTTACTTAAATCAATTTCATAACTCATTAAAATGAATTTATGTAACTAGATATAGACAAATTGAAACGTTTTGATCTATATCTAGCCTTGATTGAAGCAGCTAAAGGTATTATGAAATTGATTTACTTGTGTACTTTTACGCGCTCTTCAATCGGTTGGAATTGTTTCTCACCCGGTGCTGCCGTTGGTTTACCGAATGGCATCTGAGCGATCAATCTCCAGTTCTCAGGAATGTTCCACTCTTGCTTCACTTTTTCGTCAATCAACGGATTGTAGTGCTGCAAAGATGCACCCAGACCTTCTTGTTCCAGAGCCGTCCAGATTACCAGTTGCAACATACCGTTGGATTGATTCGCCCAGATCGGGAAGTTATCTGCATAAGCTGCAAAATTCTGTTGAAGCTGTGCGATCGCATTGTTATCTTCGAAGAAGAGAACCGTACCATATCCGCTGCGGAATCCAGTCATTTTCTCTGCTGTGGATTTGAAAGCTTCTTCATTACCTACCACTTCACGCAAAATTTCTTCTGTGTGATTCCACAATTTATCATGTTGTTCGCCGAGCAGTACAACCGCACGGGATGTTTGTGAGTTAAAGGAAGTTGGTGTATACTTCACTGCTTCTTCTACGATTTCTTGGATTTTAGCATCCGAAATTGTAGATTCCTTGCTGATTCCGTAATAAGATCTTCTGTTTTTCAACGCATCAAAAAAAGTAGTCATTCTTATTCGCCTCCCAAATTTTTTTCATTTGCCAACATAGTAACTATAATATAGTAACATACATTAGTCAACAAACTAATTTATTTTCACCAAATATACATTCACTGAAAATACTTCACCATTTTTTCCTCAAACAGCTATTAACGTTATGCTTCACTCGCCTTTTTTGCGATAATCCGCCCGGTATTTCTCTTCGGTCGACGAGTTGCTTTTGGTTTGATCCTTGTTCTTCTCTTCCTGAGCCTCCATATTCAGATCTTCCATCGGAATTGGATCTACAGTCTGTTCTTCTTCATAACGGTCAAGCAGACTTTCGTGCTCTGTCTTATATTGTTCAGGATTGTCACGGGATTGTTCCTGACGGGTATCGTTGTTATTCTGGTCCGGTGTGCGCTGTTTCATTCATAATCGCCTCCTGTGGTTTCATTACCTTTCTTTACCTGTTCTGCGTGTGCTCTAAACACAGTGATACGCATTCCGCGAACGAAAATCAACAAAAAAGCCAACCAGACAAGCCGGTCAGCTTACAGAAGACTTCTATGATTGACGATGCAATTGGGTACGGTACAGATCAGGCGAACATCCCACACTTTGTTTGAACATCCGACTAAAATGCGAAAGGCGTTTGAAACCGGACAATCGACTTGCTTCTGTCACCGTGATCTCTGGTTGGAACTGAAACAAAAGCTTGGCCTGATTGATACGACGGTCATACAGATATTTGAATACCGTCAAACCTGTCATTTCCTTAAACATGCCTGCCAGATATGGCTTGGAAAGATGTAATTCCAGTGCCAAATCATCCAGACCAATATCCTTCATATAATGTGTATCGACATAACGAATAATATGCTGGACATGCCGCTCCTTCTCCGATGAGGGAAGTTGTTCTTCGACATCACCCTGGCAGATCTCTGCTACAAAATATAACAGATCACACAGTCTGACATTCATGCGCTCTTGTCTGAAATGGCTCTGACTCTGAGACAGACGATGAAGATCATGCAATAGAGCTTCAAATTCAGAACGGCTATCCCCCGTCAGATTGACCCGGCAATTTCTGAGTTCTTCAAATGGCCTCAGGACCTCAACTATGCGGTCAGCATGCAGACTACTTCGTATGGCAGACGGATCAAAATGCAATGTGCTTCGCTCATAAGTACTGCCAGGCTTCGGATGTGGTCGATGAAGCGTCAAGCCGTGCATTAACACCAGATCACCTGGCTTCAGGTTGTATACCCGGTCTCCTATAATGTAAGTACATTCTCCATCATGAAAATAATAAATCTCATAATGTGGATGTGAATGGAATCCATCTGACTTGCCCGGATTATATACACTGGTGGAACGATAACTATACTCCAGTGAAGCACTAAATTGCATCATGCTCGGCATATTCATGCACCTCCTGTTCGGAAGAGGGAAACGATTCTTGTCATGCCCCTGTATGAGATATCAAAGTGAAATTATAGAAGCTGCTTAATACTCTCTTGAATCTCGTCAATGGAGTCGATCGGTTCGAAGCGTCTAACCACACGACCTTCTGCATCAATCAGGAATTTCGTGAAATTCCATTTGATTGCATCTCCATGTAACCATTCTGGCGCTTTATCAGCCACCATCAATTTCAATAGTTTGGCCTGAATATCGGTTTCATCAAAGCCAGCAAAAGGTCCAGATCTTTTCAAAAAGTCGTAGAGCGGGTGCGCCGCTTCTCCATTCACGTCCAATTTGGAGAACATCGGAAATTTCACACCATAGTTAATCTGGCAGAAGGATTCTGCTTCCGAACTGCTTCCAGGCTCTTGCTCTGCAAACTGGTTGCATGGGAAACCAATAATCTGAAGTCCTTGATCCTTGTACTGATCATACAGTTTCTGCATGTCATCAAACTGGTGCGTATATTTACATTTACTTGCCGTGTTTACGATGAGCACAGGTTTTCCTTCATATTGATAGAGTGGGAAACGCTCTCCACTGGTTCTGGTTACGGTAAAGTCGTAGATGGTTGGCATAAGTCTAGTGCACCTCGCGATAGTTATGTAGTCATTCAGCATCATAGTTCATTGTTAATTATATACGAAGTTTGAACTATTGTATTGCGGAAAGATCGTTATTCTCCCTTTCGACAGAAAACCCTTCCGCCGCGAAGATCACTTCGTTCAGCAAAAGGGTTATATTAAGAGAACACATTGAACATTGGTAACAGCTTCAGCCCTTCACGGCACTTCCAGCCACGCCTTGAATAATGTAATGCTGGCCTACCAAAAAGACGATAATCATCGGTATAATACCTGCCGTGGCAGCGGCCATCATGCCGTTGTAATCCACGTTGTTCTCCAGAATAAAGTTCTGCAGACCAAGCGGCACGGTATACAGGTCTTTGTCGATGAGAAACACAAGCGCATTCTCATAGTCATTCCAGTGCCAGGAGAAATCAATGATCGCAAGTGTAGCCAGCGCTGGCTTCGCCAAAGGCAGAATCAATCTAAAGAATATGCGTAGGTGACCTGCACCGTCGATGAATGCCGCTTCCGAAATCTCCGATGGCACCGACAGGAAGAATTGCCGAAGCATAAACACCCCAAAGATCGTGAACATTCCAGGCAGGATCAGGGCCCAATGCGTATTATAGATGCCGACCCATTCGAACATGAGGAACTTGGGCACAAAGAGCACCTGCGGGGGCACCATCATCATCGAGAGATAGATGAGGAACAGTGTCTCCCGTCCTTTGAATTGAATTCTTGCGAAGCCATAAGCTGCAAACGCCGAGAGAAATACAGCTCCGATCGTGCTAATTAGTGATATTTTCAACGAGTTCAGATAATACGTAGCAAAGGTATCCGCTCCGCTCCAGACCTTAATGTGATGCTCCCAGTTCAGGCTGGAGGGTATCCATTGGATGGGATAGGTGAATACGTCCGCAGGAGATTTGAACGACGTGCTAATCATCCAGATGAACGGCATAATCATCAGCAAAGCAAACCCGGACATCAGAAGTGTCAGTATGATTCTTCGAATCTGGGTTAAGGACTCCATGCGGAATTTACCTTTAGGTGCATGCGGAGCTGTGGGCTTCGCGTTTGCGGCAATTGATTTCTCCATAACGATCCCTTCCCTCCTTAATAGTGAACCCAACGTTTCTGTCCAACCCACTGCAATACTGTGAAGACCATGATGATGGCAAAGAGCGCCCAGCTAATGGCAGCAGCGTATCCCATCTCATAATAGCGGAAGGCATTCTGGTAGATAAAAAGCGACAACACTGTTGTACTGTTTCCCGGCCCACCCTGAGTAATCGCCTGAATAATGCCAAAGTTTTTGATCGTCATAATCAGTCCTGTTATCAGCAGTAAAAAGGTCGTTGGGCTCACAAGCGGCCAGATCACTTGACGAATGGTCTGCCAAGGGCGGGCTCCATCAATCTTAGCAGCCTCAACTAATTCCTCCGGGATCTCCTGCAGAGCTGCTAAATAAATAATCATGTTGTACCCCAGCATGAACCAGATCCAGATGATATCAATCGCATACATGGACCATTCAGTTGTCGATAACCAGCCAGGTGGATTTGTAATACCGATCCCCCGCAAAAAACCGTTTATCGGTCCCGACGTTGGCTGGAACAGCAGCATCCAGACAAAGGCGATCGCAACGCCGCTAGTGATATAGGGCATGAAATAGAGGGCACGCAGTGTTTTTTGCCAGTACACCGACTTGTTCAATGCAACAGCCACGATGAATGCCAACCCCATTGATATTGGAACCGCTAACAGAAATACAAATGTATTTCGCAGCGCTACCCCAAACAGATCATCATTGAACATACGGCGGATATTGTCCAGCCCCACAAAATGTGTCTCCGGGCTCATGAATTTGTAATCGGTGAACATGAGATAGAATGAATAGACAGCCGGTATAATAAAAAACAACAGCACACCAATCATATTGGGCCCAATAAACAAATACCCGAGCCTGCTCTGCCGTTTCATCCAGGATTTATGCATACGCTCCCCCACTCCTTAACATCTGTTCTGAAATTAAGCATAACAAGATGTCCTTTCACTTTTAAGGAACATAACCTCTTTCCTGGTATCACAGAACTATGTATTTTGGCAGTGACCTTCAAGATGAAAATAACATGGAATTGTTCTATTCCTTTAGTCCGGATAGCCCTGGCTCATGTCATACCTCTAATGCTCTTTTGGTCCACTCATTTATTGGTCCAGTACTTATATAGAAAAGAAAAAAAACCGCCCCATTGGGACGGCCTTCGGACTCATTGCTTTTGCCTTCTATTGATTCTGCTTCAGCCAGTCATTATGGCGTTTGACCATGTTCTGTACCGTAACTTCAGCAGTCTGGTTACCAAGGAAGAACTTTTCATACTCCTGTGCACGCAGATCGACTACCTCTTGCGCAATGCTGCGGACAAATGTAGGTGTCTTGTCACCGTACAACACAAACTCCAGTGACTCTTTGTCATAAGAATCGGCATAATCACCGAGCAGATGATCAATAGCCGTCTGTTGATCAACCGCATTCGAGGACGGCAGACGTCCACCGGCAGCCATCGGCATCATCCCTCCATCGGCGTACCATTTCAGGAACTCCCATGCGGCTTCTTTATTTTTCGACTTGGAATTGATCGCGATAAAGTCACCAAGCCCTCCACTCTTCACCATATCTGCTTCCTGTGCAACCAGTCTCGGTACCGGAGCAAAGGCGATTTTCCAATCACGTGGAAACTCGGTCATGTTGTTCGACGTGCGAATCAGCCACTCCCCAATGTTAATCATGGCGGACTCACCACCAAGGAACATGTTCTCCACCGGCATTTTGGAAGTCAGCTGTTCGCCGAGTGGAGGTGTAGTTGCATCCTCCTTCATCATTCCATTCAAAGTCTCCAGCCATTTGGTAACAAGCGGATCGTCGAGATTGGAAGTTCCGTCTGCCTTAACATAACCGTTCTTGACCAGTACAGAATCGAGCGGGTCCACATAGGAAGCGGTATGCTGTACCAAACCGTACTTGAAACCAACATTCTTCAGCTTGAGTGCATATTCTCGGGCTTCATCCCAAGTCCAGGCTGTGGGTACGCTCAGTCCCGCTTGATCAAGCGCTTTCATATTTAAGGCGAAAAAGGCCGCATTTTTCTTGGTTGGCATACCGTAATATTTACCGTCTACTTTCCACGAAGCCGCGTCTTCTCCCATTTTCTCGTCAATGTTGTAGTCCTTGAACTCACCGAGATCCAATGCCGTCCCGCCCTTAATGCGTTTATCGAGATTCGTCAGAGTGTAATTGACATATAGGTCAACGTTCTGACCGGTGGACAGTGCCGTATCCAGCTTCAGATTACCGTCGTCGTCATTCACAAACCGCACATATTCCACTTGAATGTCAGGATGCTCTGCATTCCAGGTATCCACAACTTCCTGCGGACCATTCTCCGGCGGCACTGCGCCCCACATGGTAAGCTTCACTTTTCCCGCTGCTGCTCCACCCCCGTTATCTCCACCATTCGTCTCATTTTTACCAACACAGCCAGCAAGCAAGCCCAGCATCAGCGCACCTACGATTAACCCGGTTAATCCTTTTCTGATTCTCATCTGGTCACATGACCTCCCTGAATTGAAAGTGTACCTTCCGTTACATCGTAGCAGGGACCTTGCTGGGTTCATAAGATACATATCCATGATTCGAATGGAACAAAAATACGGATTTACCCTACCTTATCTAAACACTCGAGTACACATATTCCTTCTATTCATCCTGTGAGTCACGAGCGATGGCGATACTGACTGGGCGTGCAACCGGTCCAACGCTTGAATATTTTGATAAAATAATTATCGCTTCCGAACCCTACCCGGTAACCAATTTCCTGTACGGGAAGGTCTGTCTCACGCAAGTATTCCGCCGCTTTCTCCATCCGTACTCCATGCAGATAATGAATCAGGGTATGGCCAGTTTTCTTTTTGAACAAAGCACTCACATAATTCTCCCCCATCATCACGTAACGCGACATGGATTTGACGGTAATGTCCTGATCGTAATGCTGCCCGATATACTCAATTATTTTGCTAATCTCCGGATGCTTCACAACCGGCTCACGCACAGGTGTAAATGGAAGATCGATTGCAGACGGCGGCGCGGAAGAGACGGTTAGAGAATCAGTCGATGCAGGCGTAGATGTTAGAACTGGTGTGGATGATGGCTCTTCATGATGCGTTGTCTCTGTCCGGGCTTCAGCTGAGGCTCCCAGTTCCGCACTTACCTTACGGAGTGTATCACGCAACGAATTCACACTCATCGACAGCTTCAGAATATAATTCGAAGCCCCGTACTCCATTGCACGGCGTACATACTCGAACTCCCCCATACAGGTGAGCATCACAAACTTGGTTTTTAACCCGGCCTGACGCGTCTGTTTGAGTAATTCCAGACCATCCATACCCGGCATCACAATATCGGTCAGTACAAGATCAGGTGCCTCCTGTATGATCATGGCAAGCGCTTCGGTTCCATTACCGGATTCTCCGATGACCGTGAAGCCCAGCTCTTCCCAGGAAATAATCTCTCGCACCGACTCTCGTACAAATACCTCATCCTCTACAAGTAATACCTTCCACATGCCAGATTCCCCTCTCCAGTAGTCGGCTAGTCTGATCGCTTCTGTACATAAGGCGTCGACAATAAAAAAGGAATGCTGAACCTCACTAATGTCCCCGGTTTGGTATCAATCACTTCAAGTTCACTTTGGCCTTTGAACAGTAATCGCAATCGTTCCCTGAGGTTGGACAGACCAATCCCCGGACGCGTGCGGGTTGTCTGCTGACGCCGGGATTCCTCCATACCAATTCCGTTGTCTGCTACCTCCAGCATCAGCATTCCTGTGTCTTGCCTATATATCCCGATGCGGATTTGTCCAAGTTGCTCCATTGGTCCCACACCATGATGAATGGCATTCTCCACAAGGGGCTGCAAGCTCAGCTTGGGTACCAGCGCATACTCCAGCTTGTCGTCAAAGTCACAAGTCACCTCAAAGCTATCGCGGTAACGAATCCGCTGAATATGAAGGTAGGCTTGAACCAGTTCAATCTCGTCCTTCAGGTATACCAATTCGACCTGTGAATTCAGGCTGACCTCCAGTAGTTTGCCCAAGGAAACACACATCTCGGAGATCTCCTCATTCCCGCTGCGTATCGCACTCCATTTCATTGTATTCAATGTATTCAGGAGAAAGTGCGGATTCATCTGAGCGAGGAGCATGTGAAAATGTACCGCTTCCTTCTGGCGTTCTTCTGCCTTAAGTCTGTTAATCATCTGATTGGCATCATCCAGCATCGTATTGAAGGTACGCGTCAGCTCCAGTACTTCCCCACGACTGCGGCCTTCGGGAATACGAATCTTGAGGTTTTTGCGGACAACCTCTCTCATCTTATTCTGTAAGTGCGACAAGGGGCGCGTAAATGTAGCCGAGATCATAAAGGCCATCACTACAAATGCGCCTGTGAAGCCAAAAAAGGTCAGAAAGTAACGCTGTTTAAGCTCAGATATCTCTGTAAACAGAATGGACAGCGGAATGCGATTCACCATATACCAGTCCAGTGATTCAATGTACACGTAGTTAATCAGCGTATCCGAGGCTGGGTCAGTCAGATAAGCCTGTGCCGGATGCAAAGCTATTTCACGTGTAACTTCCGGGGACAGCGCCGCTGTTTTGGATGATCTGGCTATGGTCTCTCCACTTCCTGTAATAAGATAATACTCCTGATTAGTTTGTGAATCTTTCAACATCGTTTGGAACCAGTACGAGTAATCAATGCTGATCCGAGCCAATCCGTACCGTTTCCCACCGCTATCTTTCATATAGGCATACAGCGACAACAGATACGGGCTGGAGGATAACTCCCGGAGCACAGGATTGGTATCCCGTGCATCCCAGCGATAGAAAAGTTCTTCCGGTTGAAGCGGGTGCGAATCTTTACCCCCTTTTGGAATGGATATTTCTCCAAGACGTTCGCGGAATTGCTCCAGATAAGGGCCATAAGCCAGTGCTGTTTTTGGCAAATACGAAGTGTAAACGCTATCATAAAAATCCAGCAGAGTGAAGTACACCGAGGGATTATATAGAAAGAAACTGTTGTTAATCATCTTGAACTTTTCTTCCACCAGTGACTTGTTCTCCAGCGGCGTACGACTGTCCGGGGAAGTTAGCACACTTCTTACCGCAGAATCCTGTTCCAGAAAAATGAGCGTTTTGAACGCAATGCTCATCTGGTCCTCCAGAGAGCGGTACATCTGCACCAGCTGCTCATGGCTCTGTTCACTGATTTTCTGCTCAACCAGGGATTCAATCTGCTGATAATTGTAGACATTTAATGCACTGAACGGCAAGAGAATCAACACCACAAATGCACCAAACAGACGGTATCTGAGCCGCTGTGGCAACCAACGCTTCCAGTTTGGCTTCTTCATTCTTATGTGCTCGCTCCCCTGTAATTAATGACCCCATTATAGCACCTGCCTGCCATTTACAGCCGGAGTCGAATGATTTGCATGGATATGTGTTATTCATTGCTTGTATCCAAGTGAAATGCACAGATATGTTCTATTGGTGAAAGAACGAATGAATCGATGGTTGATTGGTTGGTTGGTTCATTGGAACCCTCATCTCACACTTGATGTCGTCTCCGGTACTCCGAGGGGCTGATTCCTATGGTGGACGAAAATACACGGCTCAGATAAAATCCGTTCTCATATCCACATCTCTCGGCGATCTGCGTAAGGGTCAGACGGCTATCTGCCAGTAAGGCTTTTGCCTTTTTGAGACGAATCGCCTTCAGATAATCGGAGGGTGTCTCTTGAAAGGCCTCCCGGAACCTTCGGGTGAGCTGGACTGGACTCAATGCCAGATGTTCGGCCAACGTTCGCAGGCTAACTGCCTCTCCTGCCCACTCTTCCAACAATGCTGCTGCTTCAGCCATCAGAGCATCCTCCGTGAACTTCGTTTCCATTAGCCCACTCTGTCTGCGCTCCCATTGATATAGCCGCCACAAATCCAACATCAAATGGGTTTTCCATCCTGTTGAAGCCTCATCGTTGTCCTCACTCGCCTGACGAAGGTAGGCATATGTTGAAGCCAGACGCTTTGTATCATTAATTAGAGATTTTCCAATTGGCGGCAGAAGGTTCTCCCCGTCTGTGGTGTTACAAGAGAACTGCATATAGTGAAACGTCAGCGGGGTTACCGTCTCTCTGCGAAAAGCAACGTGGGGTGGGCACAACACCAGATCAGCAAACCCCGCCTCTCCTGTCAGTCCATCAATCTCGTAACGGAATACTCCCTCTTCAACGGCAAAAACCACCCAAGCATCGTAGATATCTTCTGCGAGCGCAAATGTAGCTTTCTTCTTCCAGTAGATGTGATTAAGAAGCTCCATGACACACCTGCCTTTGTTATGAAATAAAGTATATGCTCGATGATAATATAGTGTATTTGAAAAGTAAATATATAGAACTAATATGAAATTATAGATATGAAATATGAAATCTAAGCTTAGGCTCATCCATATTCATGAGAGAGGTGTTTGTATGAAGCACGAACTCGTTAAACCGGATATCACCGTCATCGGAGGCGGGCTTGCGGGCGTATGTGCTGCGATATCTGCTGCCCGGCTGGGCCAACAGGTCGCACTGATACAGAATCGCCCCGTACTTGGCGGCAATTCCAGCAGCGAAGTACGCGTATGGGTCTGTGGCGCTACCGCCCACGGGATTAACCGTTATGCCCGCGAGACAGGCATCATGGGGGAACTATTTGTAGAGAATCAATATCGTAATCCGGAGGGCAATCCTTATCTCTGGGACTTGGTCATTCTGGAAGCCGTCCGAGCTGAATCCAACATCAGCCTGTATCTGAACACGGATGTCCATGAAGTTGAGGCCACAGGGGATGGCGAAGAACGTATGATCACCTCTGTTACCGGGTGGATGATGGGCTCTGAGCGCAAAATCCGATTTGAGAGTCAGATCTATCTGGACTGTACAGGCGATGGACTGGTTGGTTTTCTGGCAGGTGCCAAGTTTGCGCTCGGCCGGGAAGCCCGCAGCGAGTATGGTGAAGAATGGGCACCGGAGGTTGCAGATCAGATCACGCTGGGCAGTACACTGCTCTTTTACACCAAGGATACCGGTGCACCCGTCCGTTATATCCCACCTTCTTTTGCCAAGGATATCACGCAGACGAGTATTCCAATTCGCCGGGTCATTCGTAGCGGGGATTCCGGTTGTCATTACTGGTGGATTGAATGGGGCGGTGAACATGATACCGTACACGACAATGAGCTGATCCGTGATGAGCTGTGGTCCGTGATCTACGGGATCTGGGACTATATCAAGAACTCCGGGAAATTCGATGCCGATCATATGACGCTGGAGTGGATCGGTTCTCTTCCTGGCAAAAGGGAGTACCGCCGCTTCACGGGTGACCATGTGCTCACCCAGAACGATATTATCAGCCAGCAGGAGTTCCCGGATGCCGTAGCTTTTGGCGGCTGGTCCATCGACCTGCATCCCCCGCAGGGCATGTATGCCGAAGCGAGCGGCTCGAAGCATATGCATGCCGATGGCGTGTATCACGTGCCGTTCCGCTCGCTGTATTCCGCGAATGTGCGGAATATGCTCATGGCCGGACGCGACATCAGCGCATCACATGTCGCCTTCGGCACAACGCGCGTCATGGCCACATGCGCGGTCATCGGCGAAGCCGCGGGTACGGGCGCAGCGCTCTGCGCGGCCATGGGGGTGTCGCCGCGCGAGTTGTACGCGAGGCATCTGGCGGCGCTGCAGCAGACGTTGCTGCGGCAGGACGCTTCCATCATCGGGGTGCGCAGCCGCGATGAGCTGGATCTGGCCCGGCGTGCCAAGGCTTCAGCCTCCAGCACGCTGACGGGCATCGCTCTTGAGCAGCCTGGGGAAACGTACCCGCTGGGTGCGGATGTTGCCCTGCTGCTGCCCGTGCAGCCAATGCTCAGCGGCCTGGAGCTGCTGCTGGATGCATCCAGCGATACCGTGCTGACGGTAGAGCTGTGGGATACGGGGCGTAAGGAGAATTACGTCCCCCATACGTTACAAGTTACGGCAACCGTTAATGTTGCAACGGGAACCAGGCAGTGGGTGAAGCTTCCGCTTGAATGGCAACCGGAAGAACCGCAGAATGCATTTATTATTATCCGGGCGAATGAAGACGTCACCCTCTACCATTCCACGGAGGCACACAGCGGGGTGCTGATTTTCTTCCGAACAGAAGAGAACCATGTGTCCAAAAATCTGGAGGATCATGCCACGGATCAGCCCGTTGTATTATGGTCCATGCAGGGGTTGGCGCGTCAGCCATTCTGCTGTCGTACCCTTTCTGAGACGACGGCCTATTTACCAGAAAACACAGTCAACGGTTACCATCGCCCTTACGGCGGGCCACAGCAGTGGATGTCCCAGCCGATGCAGTCTGGCAAGCCGGAATGGGTGCAACTCACATGGGAAGAGCCTCAAGCCTTGGCTGAACTGCACTTGACCTTTAATGATGATGTGAACGAGGATCTGGTTAATCTGCATCACCATCAGACAACATTCCGCGTCATGCCTGAACTTGTACGTGATTATCGGGTGGAGGTATTGAGTCGGTCTGGGGAGTGGATTGAGATCGTAAGTGCAGCGGAGAACCGCAAAAGGAAAGTCATTCATCGTCTGGATACAGCTGTGCATACACAAGCGCTTAGGGTAAACATTGATACCACCAATGGCAGCAAGTATGCGGAGTTGATCGAGATTCGGGCATATGGGGAGTCAACGTTGACAGGCAAGAGCTAAACGCAAAACACATTAAAATAACCCCCTGGTATTCTTATGAATTCCAGGGGGTTATTCCAATGCCTTTAAAGTAGAGAATATTCATAGGATGATAGAACAAATAAGTGCCCTTTCAAGCAAAGGAGGATACAGGAAACGGTATCCCTATCCTCCACACAAGCCCGACTTATTTTATTCGGTGGCTGGAACCCGCAACCCCTCAATCAGAATAAACAACGTAAGAGCTTGTCCATAGCCCATCGGACTAATCGGTATATCTTTATAGAACTGGGCATCCTGTCCCACAGGGGTCCCGTAGGATACCTGTTGTACAACTCCGTTATCATCAATTTGCCGCAGCACTGCTTCAAGTGCTCTCGTGCCGGTATCGCGATAGGACTCGTCCAAGTATCCGTACCGGATTCCCTTGAGAATCCCGTATCCCATCGCAGCCGTTGCGGAAGTTTCTTGGTAAGAGTGCGGATCATCCAGTACGGTGTGCCACATCCCGTTCTCACTCTGAAGCTTGCTAAGCGCTCTAATTTGAGCGGTCGCTGTATCCAACAGATAGGCCTTCAGCCCATCTTCAATGGGGATGATATTCAGAAAATCCATAACCCCCGCCGTATACCATGCATTGCCTCTTCCCCAGTGAACTGCGCCATAATTATGATTTTCGTTGAAATCCCAGCCGTGATAGAACAGCCCGGTTTGTTTATTGTACAGGTATTTAATATGCACAAGGAATTGCCGCTTGGCTTCTTCCACATAGGCTGTTTTCTTAAAATACACCCCAGCTTTGGCCAGAAATAATACCGTCATAAAAAGGGTGTCGATTAGAATCTGGCCATCGTTGGCGTCTCCTGTGATCATATGCTGGAATGCACCGTCTCCGGTTCGTAACAGTTCGTCCATAATCCAGCTACTCCATTCTTCACAGACACGTTCATATTCCTTGTTTCCGGTCAGTTCGCATAGTGAAATCAACGTAAGCAGCGGAGCACAGGTATTCACATTTTTTTCTGGTAACCCCTCCAGCAGCCTTGCATTGTACCATGATTCGAGAAATTCCAGCACCTCGGCATCCTTCGTTGCTTCATAGAGCTGAAGCAGACCATAAAGGCCGACACCTTGTGGCCATTCCCATAGATGGATGTCGATTAGTCCAATGGGGAACTGTTCGTTGATGCTTGTATTTTTCATCGATTTCATCGCATCGGATACCCTGCTTATTTTCTCCAGAAGCACTTCTTGATTCGGCATGATTGTTTTCACTCCTTAGATTTATTGCTCAGCATCAACGTTTGATGTCCTGTAACTGCAACTGTCCCCTTACGCCATATCCGTCATGTACCATTTCCTCTCCTTGAATAAGAAAAGGCTTGTTCATGCCCCACTGAATGGAACCGTATACCGAGTCGGTCAGGCTAAGCATCAGGGATGTACTGTCGAAGTGCGGGCTGGAGGAACGAACTGAATTTATAAAATGGCCAAATGATCCAAATTGCAGTTCGTTTCCTGCTCTGATGATCCAGGCATTACGCAATCCAGGAGAAATAAGCTCACGATCTTTTGTCACCCCGTTGGTCTCCATACTCGTCCCGTTGGCTGCATATAGCGCCACATATCCTTTATTCAGACGGGCAAAATACCAGTTCTCATGCTGCACCCATTCTGTGAAAAAGCTCACAGGAAAATAAGTATGTGTCCAATCCGCAGTCTGGTCTGCCGGAATATCAAACATTATCAGAGCGATCCCCTCATGCTGAACAACGTCAGGCAATATCCCGTTTCCAGCCCAAAAGCAAGGTCGGCCATCTCCATGCTTGTATATTTCTGCCGGATGATTCACCCATATCTGCGCTTCAGGAGACAGAGACAGATGGTTGACATGCTCCTGATAACCTGGCTTGCCTGGACGAAAGCGAATGATGGAGGAAAGAGCATATTCCTCTGTCCGATGATGATAGAGCTTGGCGTAACCTCCCTTGCCCTGCTCATTGGCGAACACCAATTGCTGATTTCCCCCAAGCAACAGATGCTCCTGATAAGCTGCTGGTGGAATGTAATCCGATAAACTCAAAGCAACATTGCTGATTGAATAATTGTTAACATTGCCGATACCATAACCGATCCAGCACATGGAAGTCGTTCCCGCTGCATAACTACCCAGCAGTTCCTTCTCATAGCTGCGGCCAAACGTTGTGGACATGACGCCTTGATGCATCTGAACGGTAATATAATAGAATAGCAGGTCCATTGCCTTTTTCGCTTGCTGCCTGAGCTGCTCATTATGGGCAAATTCATAGATATGTAGCAGCCCCACTGCATCAATAGGAATGTATGCACTTGAATTCCATTCTGCCAATCCTTCATCCAAAAAGCGCTCAAACCATAAGCTAAGCCGCTGCTCCGCTTTTTGACGGTGAACTTCACCGGACTCACCACTGTTGCTGAACGTTTCAGTCCCGAACAGTTGTCCGGCTAACAGCTCATTGGTATGGAATAACAGAGCATGGTTCTCACTGAAGAACCACATCACATCATCACCAGGTTCATCAATCCAATATCGATAGCCCAGAATACTTGCTTTTACCCGATCCCAGAACAATTCACTGAACAGACCGCTATTTCGTTCATCTCTCCAGAGACGAAACAGCCCCACCAGATAGAAGTCACTGCAATCCTTTCGTTGCTCGATCCCCTCCACGCCTTCAAGCAACATATTTTCCGCTTCTTGCAGATTGCCATTTGTTTTTAACATGGCTATAGCCGTATGAATGTTACGACTGCCCTTCTCAGCAATACATTGCAGAGCCAGAGATTTGCGTGCTTCCATATCCGTAGCTTGCTGAGCAGCTTCATCATAACTGGTATCGTAGGATTGACAGCCGAACTTCTTCGTCAATGCTACGTTTGAAACTGAAATCGTCAGCGTGAAGTATACGTAATGATGGCCAATTTCGTTGGTGTGTGCCAGAACCAGATCCGTTTCCTTTTCGGCTATGTGTATTGTCTTGTTTTCGGTGCCATCAAAGAAATTGCCATACTGGATATCAACTTCTCTAACGATGTCTGGTAAGGGAAGCGGCAGCTTTAGCTTAATCTGCTCCCCTCTAAAGAGATCCGAAGGAAAATAAGCCTGTTCAAGGGCTTGTTCTGCGTATTTCACATTTTCTGCCAAATGAGGAGCAATAGGCAAGGAAATTTCCAATTCTTCGTCTCCCAGGTATTCCACCGCAAAAGCATACATGGTATCCCGCTCAGCGAGATCCTCCCAGCAGACATAGATCTCATTGATTCCGGCTACAAGTTCAGCTTTGATAACGATTTCCTGCTCCTTGTTACGCATGAGTGGCGCAAAATCCGTTACCACTTCCCCATTCACCCACAATGTCAGACTGCCATAGGTCTTGATCCGCAAAGAGGCGGTATGAGCAGTCGCAGAAATCAACCTTGTCGCGGCGTAACTGCGCAGATGTGTCGGTACAAACCAAAATCCGGATTGCTCCACCCGTGGATTATTCCAGGGAGAATACAGTGTCCACGGCTTCCCGTTTTCTTCTCCAACGAAGCTGTCTCCCGGGCTAGGAAACTCGCTCCATTGGTCAAAAAATCGGTTCACAGGCTGCGTTCTCCTATGTTCTACAAATTCTTTTCTGCATGGATTCTCATGGATGGCAAAGCCATCGATAAGCCAATCATTAATATCTCCCTCCATCGTTGTTGGAACAAAGGCAACAGGCTTCGTATATATGCCACTGATGATCCAATGATTAATGACCTGATGGTGGCCTAATTTCATAGGTTTATAATTCAAGGTATCCGTGCCGTCACGGGTAATATCTGACATTCAACTCATCCTTTCATTCCTGAAGTAATCATACCGCTGACAAAATAACGCTGGAAAACCATAAAAACAATCAGTACCGGAAGCATCGTGATTACGGACATGGCCAGAAGGCTGCCCCAATCTACGTTGTATTCACCAATAAAATTAGAGAGCGCAAGCTGAATCGTATATTTCGATGGATCACTAATAGCAATTAACGGCCATACAAAATCATCCCATCTCCACATGAAGGAGAAGATCGCAAGCACGGCCAGAATCGGCTTCGCTATGGGAAGAATAATGCTCCAGTAAATTTTCCATTCACCGGCTCCATCCATCCGGGCAGCTTCCAGCAGTTCGTCCGGTACGCTTAGCAAGTACTGCCGCATAAGGAACACACCTGTCGGAGTTGCTGCTGGTGGTATAATAATCGCGAGCAGGCTATTATACATCCCAAGTGCACTCAGTACCTTGAAGATAGGGATCATAATGACCTCAATCGGAATCATGAGGGTTGAGATAAAAGCGATTAATATGATCGAGCTTCCGCGGAAGCGGTACTTCGCGAGTGCAAAGCCTGCCATGGAGTTGATCAGCAACAACAGCAGCGTTGAGCTCAAAGTTACGATTGTACTATTCATAAAATACAAGCCAAAATTACCTTTTTTGAATGCCTCCCTGAAATGCTCGAAGGTGACTGGATCGGGCCACAACTTTGGAGGAAAGCTGTACAGATCGCTATTCGTTTTCAGGGCAGAAATTACGACCCACAGAACAGGCAGGAGCCACACTACTGCGGCAACACTTAATATACTGTAAATGACAATTTTGACCATAGGTTTCATTACCATCACGTAGCCCCTCCTTTCGATAGACGGAATTGCAGAGCTGAGAATCCGCCAATAAGGATAAACAGTATCACCGACATGGCGCTGGCTAGCCCAAGCTCCTGCCTGTTAAAGCCAATCTCATAGATATATTGAACAATATAGGTGGTTTCCTTGCCCGGCCCACCGCCTGTAAGCGCAAACATAAGTGGGAAGGCCTTGAACGCGTCAATCAGACATAGCATAACAACGAGTAAGCTGGTAGGCTTCAAAAGTGGGAGGGTAATATAGCGAAATACCTTTGTTCCCGTTGCGCCGTCCAAGCGGGCAGCTTCATAATAATCCGTAGGTATGGCCTGCAAGCCTGCGATAAAAATGACCATGAAAAAGCCTGCACGAGACCAAACCGTTGCGATAATCACAGCCGTATTTGCCCAAAAGGGAGAGGTCAGAAAGCCTACAGGTTCCACACCAACCACCGTTAACAGATGATTCAAGATGCCGAATGAATCTCCAAAAATCCACTTCCAGGTCAAACCTACGATAATGTAAGAAATCATGGTCGGCCAGTAAAATACGGCCCTGAAGAACCCCCGCATTCGTATCTCGCGCGCAAGCAGTAATGCAATGCCTAATGCTGCTGCATAGATTAGCGGGACAACAATTGCTGCATAAATCCCCGTTCGTCCGATGGTCGACCAAAATTCCCGATCCCCTATGATTTTGATATAATTCTCCAGCCCGTTGTACTTCATTGGGTTCAATCCATCGTAGACATGGAAAGAATAATAGAGACCCAATAAAGAGGGAAATACGATAAACGTTCCAAAGATCAGGAGGTTGGGAAGTATAAACAGATAAGGAGCAATAACGAGCTTCCTGTTCTGTTTTGCCAGCGTATTCCTGTTTAATCGTTGTCCTTCACTCATCTGCTTGCCCCTTCCTTATGTGTTCATTCGAAAGGGAGGCTCACAGGAATCGTTAAGCCCCCGTTATGCGAATTGTCGTAATGAATTTAGGTTTATTGACTGCCGATAGCCTCGTTAATCAGTTGGGCTGTTCGATCCAAAGCCTCCTGCGGAGTTGCCTTGTCTGATAGAACGTCCATAATGTTATTTTTCAAATCCGTTGAAATTTTGGATATAAGCGTTTGCTTAGACCAGTCATTCGCGGCAAGAGGTGAACTGTTCTTCAGTTCATCCGAGAAAATTTCAAACATCTCCTTGCCAAATTCATAATTTAATACGGAGCTGTCCTTCCGTGGACTCATAAACAATGATTCCTGATTATATTTGGAATTCACTTCTTTGGAGGTTAAATATTCAATGAATTCTGCTGCCTCCTGCTCATAACCACTGCCTTTGAAAGCCATGAGAAACTTCCCGCCGGGCACGGATGAACGTTGTGTTCCTTTCGGCATATAGGTGACGCCCCATTCAAAATCGGTGATATCCTTGTAATTGCTAATCATCCAGTTGCCAGCCCAGTGGGTAGCTACCGTCCCGGAACGGAACAGGTTGTTCGGGTTCTCCCCTCCGAGCCATACCGATTCAGGCATAATTCCATCTTGATGAAGTTGCTTGAACATCTCCATCGAACGGATTCCGGCTTCACTGTTAATGGCCGCCGCACTGCCATCCTCTGTTAAGATACTTCCACCATTCTGGTACAAAAGAGTGGACCATCTATGCGGAGTGACATCCCATACCATGCCATATCGTGCTCCACCTTTGTCCATAACCTCTTTTAATGCAGCGATATATTCTTCCCACGTCCATACCTGATCGGGTGAAGTAGGTACCTTGACGCCCGCTTTATCAAATAAGGTTTTGTTATAAATAAGTCCATTCGCTGTGACGTCCATAGGTGCAGCCACCAGCTTGTCATTCATAACATAGTAAGGTTTAAGAGAGTCGATAAATTGATCCTCGAATTGACTGGCACTGTCCACGTAGGGTGTAAGATCAACGGCCTGATTAGCAAATGATCCGGTATCCGTGACCCGGCTTAGGGCAGGTGGCTTTCCACCCGATAACATTGTTTTTAATTTGGTTTGCATGTCCTTGAAACCAACTTCAATCAGATTGATCTTAACCTTGGTATTCGTCTGCTCATATTCTTTAATTATTTCCTTAATGACTTCTCCTTCTTTCCCATCAGAGAACCACAGAAAATCCAGCGTTGATTGTTTCGAATCAGCATTGTTACCTGTATTTCCGCAAGCAGTCAGCACGATGAGTAACATGACCATTACCAGGCTAGTGATGAGCTTAAACGTTGTTCTTCTCGTCATATCAACATCTCCTTGGAAGGGTTTAATGAATTTTGGCTTCGTTGAGCAATTCATTTTTGCGGAACAACTGTGGCGATACACCCACATACTGTTTAAATGCCCTACTAAAATATACAGGTGTATTAAAGCCTAACGTCTCAGATATGGACAAAATCGGTGCATCTGTAGACAGTAATAATTTTTTGGCCTCTGCAACTCTTTTCCGTATTACATAATTGCTTATGGTATATCCCGTCGTCTCTTTGAAAGAGTGACATATATAGTATTTATTCAAATGGAGTGTTTTGGACAGATCATCCAGTGAAACATTCTCCGTGTAGTTCTGGTTTAAATAATGAAGAACCCGGCTTACACTTGTCTGCTTCTGGGAAGAAAATAAAATAGGATCTGCGGATTGCTCACTGGTCGTTTTCCGGTAAATCCGCAACAACAATTGGGTAAGACTTAATTTGATCATTGTTTTGTGTCCTGTATTTCCTGCATCCATCTCCTCCTTGATCCCCTTAAATATACCTGTGATGTGTTCACGCTCCTCCAGGGACCAATGCACCAGCAATCCATTGGGATGCCGGAATATGGACATCAGATTCTCCAATTGACTCACAGCAAGCATGTCCAGTAACAATAATTCCGTAAAATTGACGAAACTTCGCTTGTATACGATTTCTCTTGAAGGATTGATCCGATGGGGCACACCCCCTCTGAATATAAACATATCTCCAGGCAGCGGCTTATATATTCGATCACCGATTAAAAAGGTCGCATCTCCTTGGATAAAATAATGAATCTCATACCCGTTGTGCGTATGAACAGGCCATTCATCCTGAAAGTTATCTGCTTCTGATCTCACGTAAACTTCATTTTCCTGTAAAGCAATATTCGTCGGGGTGTGTATGGTTAGCATCAATAAAGATCTCCCTTCCCAGAATATAAATAGCAATATAGTTTAATAATTTACAATGATAGCGCTTTACAATGAATTGTATCACAGTTATTTCAATCTAATCCGAACAATATTGCTGTATTGTTGATCACAATTGTTGAAAATGATTAGAAAGGAATTCATAGGGAACGGACGTAGACGACAAAAAAACCGCTGACAGCCCATAGGCTATCACGCGGTCCATTAGCGTTACTTTTCAAATCCATTCATCCCAATGTTTTTCCAGAAAAATAACTTCTTTCTCGTAGTGGGACAGATGGCCCTCTTCAACCATCTTCAGAAAAGCGACATCTCCGTCAGCCGCACGATTAGCCAATGTCTCACACAAGAAACGAATGCGAGACAACACCCATTGCTTCAAATCCGGCGGTACAGTCACTCCGTATGTGCTCATGAATAATTCAATGCGTTCCTTCCGAACGGTTGGGTGCACTTCACTGCAATAAGGGATAACCTCCTTACCACGCATCTGAGTTTGGGGTGAAAAACTCGCCAGCGGAACGCAAGTATATAATGTATAGGCAATATCCCACAGACGTGGACCCGGACCGACCATATCAAAGTCGATAATCCCCTGTGGCACGCCATCCTTAAATACCACGTTATATAATGCAAAATCGTTATGACACACGACCTCATGTTGCTCCATATCAGAATAGGCATTGCTGGATTGAGCGGCAGTTAGATATGAAACAGTCGCATCATGATAGGTTCTCAAAAGTCTTGCAACTCCCTTAAGCGATTCATCTGACCACATGTACGCTTCAATCTCGGGATAATCATTGCCAGGAACGTGTCCATCAAGATACGAGAGCATTTCTCTTCCTTCCGCATCAACACCAAGATATCGTGGAGCCTGATAAAAGCCTTCTTTTTCAAGATGCACCAGCAGCTCCTGCACATAAGGATCAGGTCTGGAACTCCTGCGAACCGTCTCTCCGATTCTGACAACCTGATTCACATTACCTCCCGATAACACTTCCTCCTGTTCAGCCACTCTCATCCCTCCTAATACTATCTTTCTTTGGTATGGTTGCGATTACGACTCTTCTTATAACTCCCCGGAAATCCCGCGACTAATAGTATAAAACCAACCAAAAACATGAAGTATACGAGTAATCCTGTTGTGTTTTCATTCGTCTGAGCGAACGGAGGTACAGCAGTCCCTCCTGAAGCGTATCCCGCTTCTACTATAGCAACAGATACTCGTATTGAAATTCTCTCCATCGTCGAAATAAACACACTGCCAAGCATGAGGATTACACCCAGAATTTTGTTGATATTGTTCATTTCATGCCTCCTTTTATGATCCGTCCATCATGTTACATCCGCACGATCTACTCCATGTCTTTCGATTCTCCATTCCATATTCCTGCATTTTACATTCAAGTGTTTTCCAACTTCACTCTCATCATAGCAAATAGCGCCGTCATCACTGACGCCGCTGTAGTAAACTCTCTGAATATGTTACGTTGCCACTACATGGTGCAGATCCATATGATGTTCAAAAAAAGTCGATCGTTCCACATGATACAGATCATAGATCTGTTCCTTGGCATTAATGAATTGGTATACATCGGGATACACATCATTGGCTAGTTTCACATAAGGCAGTTTTTCTACCGCTTTTCTGGATCTTATATTTTGCTTTCGAATTTTCATAAATACCGTTTCAATCGCATGTTCCAGAAACAGTTCAACCAAAAAGGCTGATTTCGCTCTTTGGCTGTATCCATTACCAAAATACGGGGCTCCAATCCATGTGGCCAAGAAACCCGTTTGCTGCTCGATATGATATAGATCAATGGTACCAATCGGCTGTCCTGTCTCATTCAAAATCGTTCGGGAAATCACTGTTTTTTGCTCTTCTTCGGCCATCAATTGTTTCGTAAGAAATAGATATTCTTCATACGATTGACATAGATAACGAACGTAAGGCGAAACTGCGGGGTCCATCATCAAACTGTACAATGAATGGCATTCCTGCAAATCACGTTTTTTTAACATTCTGTCTACCACCTAGTCCTTTGAGTTCGCTATATCGAGCAAATTAAGTATATAAAAGGTATTGTGGGATTTGATGAATTCTATATATGGCTTATGTAAAATGCATTGGGAAATATTGTGGATATCACCTCCCGCAACAAAAAAACGGCATGTCCCTTTTTCAGGAACACGCCGTTTGCTTGCATAGATTAACCTAGTTCGTCTATTATTGCATACCTTGCATGATTGCATTAATGATGTTTTGTTGCGTCACGGTATTATTCTGACGGTTAAACAAGGCGAATCCATGTTGACCGTTATGCCCGTTGTCCCAATAAACCGGAACCATTTTGTATTTCTTGGCTTTTGCTGTAACTGCTTTGGCATATGCTGCACGATATACATTGTTGGTTGAATCATACGATGTTTTGTCAATTGAACCGAATTCACCAATCACTACAGGATAGCCTTGAGTGACAAATTTATCGTACATGGACTTGAACTGCGATTCCAAGTAATCCTCTTGTCCCCAAGTAGACTTCTTCGCAGGATTCGTAGCCGTTGCACCCCACTGCGTGATATTACCGTTTTCCTCACCAGCGAAATCCCATGGAGAGTAATAGTGTGCCGAGATCATAATTCTTTTCTGCGAACTAGGAATGGCCGAGGATCTGAAATTATCTGTCGGGAGCACAAAGCCATAATTACCAACGGTGAAGTCAATATTGGTATTCCAGCCTGGAATCAGCAACCATCTGGCATTATTGTTGCCTCCGGTCTGCCTTACCGTGTCCACAAAAATTTGATTGTAGGCGTTCAGATTAGCGTAATACGCCGAATTCGGATTACCATAGTTGCCATCGAACACTTCGTTCATGGATTCGAAAATAAGACGATCATTGTAGTTGCTAAACTTGGTAGCCACCTGCTGCCACACTTTTTTATACTTTTCCTTAATGGCAGTCTGATTGCCACTATTCACGAGCAACCATCCACCCTGTACAGAATTGTAACCATCGCCGTGAATATTGATGATGACATACAGACCTTCATTGTAGGCATAATCTACAACTTGCTGAATTCGATTCAACCATGCCGCATTAATTGTATAATTGGGAGCGCTTCCAATGTTGTTCAAATAGGAGATGGGAATACGAATCGACTTGAAGCCCGCAGCTTTCACTTTTTGGATCAGCACCGGAGTCACCGTAGGATTGCCCCAAGCTGTCTCACTCGGTGTGCCATTTATCGCTGCTTCCAACTGATTGCCCAGATTCCAACCTGCACCCATCTCAGCCACCACTTGCGAAGCGTCTGCTGCTGATGCTTTGGGGCTCCATCCGGTAAAGGCCACGGCAGCCACTAACACAAGCGCCAAGCTGCTGATGCTGAATTTCTTCCATTTTTTGAACATAACCATACCTCCGCTTATTCTATTATTTTTAACAAGCAGTGCAGTTAATCTATTGATTCAGATTGAATGATTCGAGAATTCGCGCCTCCTTCCCTATCGATCAAACAAATAAAATTTTCGTCTTTCACCAACATAATAACACATTTATGGAAAATAAAGATATATCTTTATTGCTCTTTTTTGACGATTTACTACAAAATAATCCATCTATCCGTTTCATTTAATTGCTTGAATATGTTCTTGATCAAAATCAACCATCGAAATATGATCTTGCTGCTCTCCATGCATCTTAAAATAGCTCAATTAACCAATTTAAGAATTTATCTTTCTCTTCAAACTGTGGGTAATGCGCCGATTCGTTAAATACAACGAAATCTTTGATCGGTGCATCGAGTCCTTTGAAATAATCACGTGCTGCATTCGTAGTGGTCATATAATCATATTTACCCATCACAAAATAACTAGGAATCTCCAGATGATCCACAATGTCGGGTAAATTTTGATCAAATGCTTCCCTCAGTAAGATGTCTTGCGAACTGAACATCCCTGAATAAAAGCGAATCATATCCAATCCATTGTATTCGGGATTCAAAAGGAATCCTGAAATATAATCTCTATTCTCATTGATAAGTCTGGCAGCGCCGCCGTACTTTTGCAAAAGAATTCTAGGTGTAAGATCATTTCCTTGCTCAATCGACCCACGAACTAGCTCCAGTTTTTCAACATCCGCTTCATTACCGGCTTGTTTCGCTTGTTCTAACGTGTACTCCATGCTCTCCAGTTCGCTCTGAAGCGTATCTGCCATCTGCCCAATGCCAATATACGCGTGAAACTGAGCTGGCGCCTTAGCCGCAGCTTTCATCCCGATGTATGTACCAAATGAATGACCGATTAATATAACCTTTTCTTGATTTAACTCCTTAGATACAACATCACTTAACGCTAACAAATCATCTACTAATACATCTGTTGTCAGATTCGAATAATCCTCAAAAAAGTGATAGGACTTTCCGCTCCCACGTTGATCATAATGGACTACAGTGAAGTGTTGCTCAAGCTCCTTCTGATACTTCCTAACGTAAGGAATCTCCGAGCATCCCGGCCCCCCATGCACAAAAATCAGGATAGGATTACTCCGGTCAACTCCCCTGATCATGACCTCGTGACCTGCACCGTTGATTTCGATCTGCTCTAACATGCTGATGCTGTTCTCCCCTTTAATTTGGGGTGTCCATGTGGGAAATATCAAAGCAACTATAATCATTAAAATGATACTCAATAAGCTGTACTTAAGTGTTTTACGGATTTTTTTTGCACATATAATGCTCCTTAATTACGGGCTTAAACCTATTTATACTGACGCTTTCTCTAGCGTAGCGGATACAACAATTCAATAGATTCGTTCATCAGTTCTTCTTGAAAAATGTAATTATGATCGGCTCCTATGATACAGAGGATTCGTTTCCCTGGATGAGCTTCAATTGTATTTTTGACTCTCTGAACCATAATCTGATTACGGACAACCCAGCGAAAGTTCTGTGCCTTCGGGTTAATCTGCCCTAACCATGCATATTTTTGTTTGGTTATACGATCGAACTCCTTTGAATTAAAAGGAATTCCCCCAAACCGATACGTGTCCATTTGTTCCGCAAACCAGTCATCATCCCGCTGTTCGAGTTCTTTGCGCTCCTCACTCGAATAACCGTTAAATGGATCAAATGCATTCCACACATCCAATTCAAACCAATCAATAGGCACAAATGGAATGTCCTGCTCTTCGCACAAAGGAAATACCATATCCCAAAATTCACTTGCCGGTTCTCCCCAGTATCCTCTATCATGTTTGTCCTTCTGATATCTCAACCAACTCTGTGGATGAACTTCACCACAAATGAGATCTGGCTTAAACTCAGTTATCACATTCTTGTAAAGAGAAAGAGAACAATGATATCGCTCCCTGAGTTCTGGATTATGAATGGTGCCAAGTATGCCTACTGTTGTTGTCATGTGCCCAGCTCCTTTATCATGTGTATATCTTTCGGCTCTCTGTCATAAAGTTCCTGATCCATTTCACTAGTAATCTGGCTGCCCTGGCTTCTGTAAAAGGATACCGCTGATCTCGTTTCTGTGGAGGAGATGTACAGATACTGTGCCCCACGTTTCTTAGCCTCTTCACCTAATTGGTTTAGAATACGTTTTCCAACGCCTTGTCTTCTGTAGCCGCGTGAGACATACATCAAGTCAACTTGTAATTGATTTTGCTCACTTCCTCTAAATTGATGTGCTAGCACTCCAAAGCCAATTAACCGCTCCTCAGCAAATGCGCCATATGCCATGCCACCTTGTTCTAATTCGGAGACGTATCGATTTTGAATTTCCTCCAAAAGCTTCTCATCCCAGTTGGAGCACTCATGATTTTGTTTTAGCTCTACCAATTCGTTCTCTCTCATTTCATAGATGAGATCAATATGTTCCGAACGGTCTATTTCCCCCAACTGGTTCACATCTTCAAGGGTCAAAGCCCTATATGTTATCATGGTCGTTGCCATCTCCTTTAGTTTCAGTTCCTACAGATTAAATCAGCTTATTTTAATTACAGGCAACTCATTCAAATGATTTATTTGGATGGTGTACTTTTCTAACTCATGGTTATCAAGTCCATCCCATCTATCCAAGAAATGATAAAACATATCTCCGAAGTTCATCCCTTCAGGCAATACGTCCACAAGTTTTATTTCATCAATCTCCGACTCGGGTAAGCTATCGAGCCAATTAACCTCAGCATAAGAGACCATACCAAAGCTCCCATTCCATTCATATACGCCATAAGGTGTCAATTCAAAATGCACTGCACCTGTCTCTTCATAGAGTTCTCGACTCGCCGTATGTAAAATGGTTTCCCCAATTTCTTTGTTGCCTCCTGGGATCTCCCAACCTCCTCTTTTCCTATTTTTAATAATGATGAATTTATGGTTATATTTAGCGATTATCACTGCAAATTTGATTAACTCTGGATCAAGTTCATCTAGATCAAACCATTGACTCATGGTATCCCTCCAATTACAACATGACTACTCTTTCAAAATATATTGGTTAAACCACTGAAGCGGTAACAAACTATCATCGGATATAATTGTTGTGAATACCGCAACCAATCCTCGCTTTTGGTTAACTAAGATATACTGCCCTCGTCCACCACCCATACCCATAGCATAAAACGTTTTATTTTCAGCTTCTTCTTCCTCGATGCTTTTCATTATGCGCCAGTGGTAGCTATATAAGGTGTTTGAAGTAAGAGAAAGACTTACACTTCTAGCAATCCAGTCAGCAGAGATGAGTTGTTTCGAATTCCACTCCCCATTCTGAGCGCCATCCTTTTGTTTCTACAAAGTCACCCTGCGTTACGTCCAATGCCACGTTAAGTTTTCGTCTTACAATCTTTTCTTTAGGAAGTATTGAACAATTCCATCGTCTTGTAGAATTCAGGAGATTGATATGAAAATGTGCTTGTGTGTGCAAGCTTACATCCTAATTCAGAAGCCATGCTTTCTGCTTGCATGATTAAAGATCTTCCGTATCCTTTCTTTCTGTGTTCCACATCTATCCAAAAATTATCAATATATAATGTTTCACAATATGTAGCACAGAAGATCCCACCCACTGCCTTACCTGTCTCGTCGCGTAAAAAAAGATTTATAGTTTGTCCAGGCTTGTTTAATAACCCATTTGTTTCAGAGACATTATAGTTATATAAGTTATTACAAACGGTTTTATAGTCTTCTTCATGATTACCAAATACGATTTGTAATTCACCCTCATGATTGATATTATTCAATGTTTAAGTCACCTCATTTAGAAAATCATCACATGTATTCTTTGCACGATTAGAATTTTTCACCTTATTGCCAACCTGTAGATCACTAACTACTTCCAAATGATGTTCAATCAACTGTATAACTTGTTTTTTATTCTTAGTGATCATTGCTGTCTTGTTATTTTCGTTAATCACATCTATCGCTGCATCTATATTATATTGATGATTCCACTTCACAATCATCTTGCATAAGTCCTTGAATGACTGCTTGTAATTCGACGGTCGCAAGCCCATTCTGGAGAATACAAACCTCTTTATAATCCGATAATCTATAATGAACACATTTGGGTTTAATACAAAAATTAAATCTGCTTCTTGTATGGATGGTAAAGTCCAATCTTTGTACTGTACTCCTTCCATGATCCAAGCCTCTGAACAGGCAATAGATTGGACGGATTCATCCCTCACACTTTCAGGGTATCTCAGATTTTCGGCGCTTCTGTCCCAGATTAGATTATCTAATTCATAGGAAGGAATACCGTATTTATCCGATAATTCTTTGGCTAATGTTGATTTCCCACTACCGCAAGACCCGATAATTCGTATTCTCATACATATTCTTTCTTCAACAATGCATAGATGTGACCATTTTGGAAACGTTCATTAGAAAAAATATGAAAAATGTCTTGGGAATCACTCTGTTTAATTTCTCTTAACAACATTCTTTTAGTTTCCAGTTCAGGAAAAGGAGTCATTTTCAATTCACCTCAATCGAGTACACCGCTACTTTTTTTCCTATGATGTCTACGTCCTTCTCATGTTTCATGCCATTCTTTTGCGCGACTTTCATAGAACCCACATTGCCATGTTGAATCAACGATATCAACCGTCTCTGTTTCAAGTGACCCATGCCATATTCCTTCCATGCTTTAGCTTGTTCATATCCGTAACCCATTCCCCAGTATTGCTCCACAACCCAGTAACCAACTTCAAGCTCGTCCGTGCCTTCAATGAGCTGCGGAATCAGTCCAGAGGTTCCAATGCACTTGTGATCCTCTTTATTGAATGCAAGAAACAGCCCCTTATCGTTTTTATTCCAGTTTATGAACTTTTCCAGGCTTTGCATCGTTTCTTCCTTCGTCCAGGGTCCTCCATGTCTTATAAATTTCATCATCTTTGGCTCACGTGTCATCTCAAAAAGTAAATCAAAATCATTTTTGGTATATTTCTGAAATATAAGTCTTTCTGTCTCCATCTTCTCTCATCTCCTTCTTTATTTTTTCAAAATTGTTTGTTCGCGATCTACTGTCGATGTGAAAAATGCTTGCCTAATTTCTTCTCGAAAAACTTCTTTATACCGATGTCTTCCGATCTGATCAAAACGAGCTTGAACGCGCTTTACGTGTTCTGTATCTGATTTTATATTTTTCTCAATCTCTTCGTATTGTTCAAGGGTATCGTATTCCCACATCGCAAAAATCTCACTGGTTTCATCATCTATGGGTGTATGCCATCTTCCAATAAGTCTTGATCCGTATTTCAATTGGGATGGCAGCAAAATATCATTAAATAGAGCATTAAACTCTTCTACAAAAGAAGTAGCAATAACATAGGTTTTTCTCCTATATATCATCCTCTGTACCTCCTTATGAGTATTAGAAACTATAGGCTTATCTCGTTACGATTCCCGATGTAATTTTCATGTTCGGAGCGTAGGTTAACCATGAGCTCTCATTAAACTCCCTAGCAAACACATCCTCTGCTTCATATTGTCTATTCGCTTCGTCTGAATGAAGTCCTCTTTCAACCAATTGAGTAACAAATTCATGCCTGGCATTGTTTTTTTGTCCCAGCCCTTCTTCCTTTAATGCCTGAAAAAGCTTTTGCTTATCTGAACCTGGCATGTTTTGATCTAAGAAGTTAACCTTGTCACTCACCCGGCATTCTACATTTCTCAACCCAAGTTGGCTAAGCAGGATTGGAAGCTTCATACCGATATTTCCGTCTTTACCATTCCGTTTGCTATCCTCCTCGAATAATTTTTGGAGAATACCTAACTGGATAATATCGGATTGATCAAGTCCTTGTAATTCATAGTTTGACATATTAGCGATCCAATGGGGTTCAAAACATATCATTCTACCCTCATCTACGAGACTTTCGATCATATTCTGAAGAACGGTGATAGGCTCTCTCATATGTAATAAGAAGGCATGACTTATTGCAATATTGTACTGACGTTTCACTTGCACCGTTTCAATGTCATCTACAATAAAAGTCGTTTGATAAGAGGTCTTTGAAAAAATCTCTCTGGCCTGCCTAATCAATTCCTTGCCTTTATCTATTCCGGTATAGGTTGATCCTTCGGGTAATAAAGGAAGCAGTTTCAACCCAAGGTAGCCATAACCACACCCATAGTCGATAAGATCTACTGGATTTTCAATCTTCCATACACGTTGAACCAAAAATTCGAGATAATCATCGTTATAATATAACCAACGCGTATTTCTCAGATATTCCATTTGGTCATCCCAATAGTAATCAGACAAGGTGAGATTCCTCCTTCATAAGATGTAATCGTATTCATAAACAGTCAAATATCATTGAGGAAAATGTCTCATCCGTTACATATTCCAGAGATTTAAATCCCTGTCTATTTATATGATTATATATTTCCTCGATTTTTTCCGGGTCTTTACAATAAACCGTGACGTAGATACTATCCACTACAAGAAGAACCAGCTGACAGTCACTCAACATATAATCTTCATAGGTGATTACATCTGTGATTTTTGCACCTTTTGGAAATGCTTTTAAATTCGCAAAAATTAAATAATACTCGTTGTTATCAATAATCTTTTGTAATTCTTCTCCATTCATACCCATAATCATATCCGGAAAAAGATCATCCCCTAATGTATCGTCCTCAATGAAATAGGATTCTTCTCCACCAATAAACCAATCGAAATTAGATACTCCTATTGGTTTTAAAATCTCCCCAAGAAAGCAACCATAGGCATTTGGTATTCTAAAACGTATTCCTCTGTTCAATGGTTCACCCTCTTATCACTTTTACAATTTGCAGCCTAGTAAAAAGCGCTGTTATCTCACCCGATACTTCTCATTATTTATAATTTCATTTATTATTTCAGGTAGTTGATCTTCTGTAAAATGATGAGTATACAGTTTGTTATCTGCGCTCAAATTCAGATGATTTTCAAACTCATCCAGCAGAAGCACACTTCTTTCTTTCATTTGATGTTCTTCTGCTCTTAGACAGTCTCTATGAATAATGGTTTGATGATCCACCATCAATACAACATAGGTTATGCGAACAATATAGTCTGCCAGTTCTGTCATTAATCCATTAACGTCCTCCGGAAAGGAAACATAGTCCAAAACTACATCGTAGTTATAGTCCAATAAATTTTTCACTAGACTGGATATATTTTTCCACGTTAAGTCATTTGTATCTTTATCAAGCCAAGGTTTACCTCGTCCTTTGACCGGCAAGTGACTAACCGCATCTCCAGAAATGTATGCACTTCTCTTTAAAGTCTGCACCAGCAGCTTGGAAGTTGTAGATTTCCCTACTCCAGGGGGGCCAGATATAATATATAGGTTGTTAACCATTTAATAATCTCCTTACAGTATCTTTTGGAAACTTCCAATATCCAGTTTTCTATCAAACTTATATCCGATCTCTTTAAACAGAGCACATTGTTCATACCCATTTTTCTCAAATAATGATTTACTTCTTGTATTCTCCATGCAAATTGTCGCAATCAAGGTATGGAATCCTTGTTCTTTTGCAACCTTCTCAATATAACGAAGGGCTTGTTTGCCCAAGCCTTTTCCCAAAATATCGGGCTTCAAATATATAGTGACTTCTCCGCAGATGTCATAAGCCTGTTTACTCTTATATTGGGTGATTAGAACATAGCCCACCATTTGATTATTTTCAAAAATTACGTAAGTTTTATACCGCGCATCCTGGTTCATAACAGAGGATTTAATCTGATTAAGATCTAATTCCTCCGTATGAAACGAAATTGTTGTATTCCTTACATAATAGTTATAAATCACTCTAATTTCAGGAAGGTGCTGTTCGGTTACCTCTTCAAAAGTCACTGTCGTCAATTGCCATCCATCCTCTTCTGTTCGTTATACAGATTTCCCCATACAACTTCGCATTTTATTTTAGGACCTTCTTCAATATGAGTTCTATGATTTCACTGGTCTCCAGATGATCGGTAACAATGTAGGTTTGAAATTGTTCATCCTTGAAAGCTTCAACACACTTGGGCGCTTGTTGATACTGCCAGCCTCCATATTCATCTCCTCGTTTCGCCAAACGATGATATATCGTCTCTTCTGTAGCCGTTAGGCAAAAATGATGAATGTCCTGATCAATCTCTCTCAACCCGTTATAGATGTACTGAAAGTTTTCCTCTTTATAGATGGTCATGGGGATAATCAAATGTTTGTTATATTTCTGTTTAACCTCTTTTGCTGTCTTTACGGTTAGTATTCTCCACAGTTCGATATCTTGAAAATCATCCGTCCGTTCATTCTCCTCTCTATAATTCTCCGGGAGAAGTTTTCTGAGCATATAACCAATTTCTTCAGGATCATAGATCATACTGTTGGAAATTAAAGGTTGAAGTGCTTTTGCAGCCGAAGTTTTCCCCGAACCAAACGCGCCGTTAATCATAATGATCATTGGATCAATCCACTCCTAATAAACAAATGGTTTCAATACACACCAAATTTTCCCTGTCCACATTTCATCCATTATAAATGTTTCCCTTCCACTTTTGTATTACAAAATGTCCAAAAACACGATGAAATCCCATTGGGCTTCCAATGGGATTTCATCTCTGTACATTTTTCAATTAACCCTGCGATAATTAGTTTATTTCCAAGTAATCAATGTACACGTCCCATGTTCCATCATCGGCAGTTACAACCAGCTGAATCTCTTGGTTTCCTGTGCCATGAGTAACATTATTAAGCGTATACACCGCAGGGTTGTTTCCCCCGAAGTAAAAGGTTCCCTTGGTCTGTCCGCCAATCTTCAAATCCACTCTAGCCATATTGGCATTGTTTGACGCCCCACGAAGTGAAAAATTATGAGTACCCGTTGCAAAATACTGCGTGTATTTAACCAAATCATTGTTAGCATACAGCACTACTCCATTGAAAGGAGAGCTTATATTCCCAGTGTACTGACCACCTTTGGTCATATTCTCAGCTTCCACTTTTGTTGAAGTACCTGGAGGATTGGTGGTGCCTCCATCAGGCGCGACTGCCCGACCTGTCGCCGGTGAGATCATGCCGGAGCAAAGGCCGCGATTCTTCAGATTTTGTGCAATCTGCGGAATGGCCTGAAGTGTTGTCTGGTACTGATCATGCATTAGAATGACATCACCACTTTTCATGTTGTTCACAGCCGCTACAATCTGGTTTGCACTGGCGCCATTCCAGTCTTGGGAATCTACGTTCCACAGCACTTCAGTCAGCCCGTTCTGGCTCACAACGGATTTCAAGGTTGCATTAGTCGCACCGTAAGGAGGTCTGAACAATTTAGGTGAACTTCCAGTAATGGACTGAATCGTTTGCTGTGTCCGTGTAATCTCTGACGACATCTGAGAACTGTTTAACGTAGTCATATTCGGATGTGTATAGGAATGATTGCCGATCCACATGCCAGCTGCCACCTGTGCAGTAACCAGAGATTGATTGTTTTGCGCATTTTGTCCAACATTGAACATCGTTGCCCGTAAACCAGCCTGCTTCAATGCGTTAAGCATGTTTGTTGTATTTCCAGATGGGCCATCATCAAACGTCAAGCCTACATAACCATTTGGACAGGCTGCGTCCGCAGCACGAGCATCAGGCACTGCAGGAATGGAGAACAATGTACTGAAGAGTGCGAGAGATATTACCGCTTTTACCAGCTTTCCTTTGAACATAATATTACCTCCTCATATTTATTCACAGCATAATACCTTACTACTACACTCCCTCTCTTTATCAACGTTCAACCCTCGAAAAAAAGCGCTTTCAATTAAAGGCAAACCACAGCCTCCTTTCTCATAGATAAGACTTTAGTTCAAGGTGAGTTTAGTATAAACGATAAGGTGATTTAAAGTAAATTCTATTTTATCCAAAATGTTCTATTTTTCTACGTACTCTAAAATCTCCGATTGTACATCTCCCGTTTAGCACTCTCCTGTGTAAAAATGTCCTCCGGGGGGACCATGCGCTTCGGAAGTGTACGTCCTGCGATAATTTCTTTGGTAGCCTGCATAAGCTGAGGACCAAGCAGCGGGTTACATTCCACGACGGCGTTGATTTTCCCACTCGCCAGAATTTCAAGTGCTTTGCGGGAGCCGTCCACCGAGACAATGATGATGTCCTCTCCCGGCTTCAGCCCAGCTTCTTCGATCGCTTGAATGGCGCCAAAAGCCATTTCGTCATTATGGGCAAAAAGAACCTGCGGCCTTTCTTCTTCCGGAACCTGAAGGAAACCTTTCATAACTTGTTTCCCATTGGCCTCCGTAAAATCGGCAGGAGCACTTTGTGAAAAGATAATGTCTGTTCTGGTGTCGAAAATGCTTCTAAATCCCTCGCCACGCTGGATGGAAGGCGTAGAACCACTCGTGCCTTGCAGTTCGGCAATTCGTATCGTACCCGGATGATTTCGCATCCGATCCTGAATGTACTTCCCAGCCTTCACACCTTCCTCATAAAAGTCAGATCCAATCGTTGTCACAAAAAGTGAAGTGTCTTGGACATCGACTGACCGGTCTACGATGATCACGGGTATGCCTGCATCCTTGGCCTCCTGAAGAATACTCTCCCAGCCCGATTCCACGACAGGTGCAATGGCAATGACGTCGACCTTTTGCCTGATGAACGACCGAACAGCCTCGAACTGTTTCGTCTGAGACTGTTCTGCATTTTTTATCACAAGGGAAATTCCCGATTCAGCCGCAGCAGTACGAATAGACATGGAGTTAGCCAGACGCCAGGCACTCTCTCTCCCCAGTTGTGAAAAACCCAAGACAATTGGTTTCGTAGAGGTATCCCTTGCTACCGCTGATTCCATCCATTCCTCAACAGATGGGAGAGTTTCCAAGTTGTTAGACGAGATGGGCGGAGGCACAGATTCAGACTCAGGTGTTGTACAGCCGACAAGCAGCAGCAGTATGAACAAGCACAACCCATTCACATGTCTTCTCATTCACGCATCCCCCATCTCCATGTTAGTTTCCGCAGCCACCGATGCAGAGCACATATGGTCATTTCATTGTTCGGTATTTGCGTCCAATATCATATCATTTCATTCGATCCACTTAATGCAGTGATTTCGAGGATACTCGCCGCCCGCTAAGCAGTCGTTGGAACAAAATAAAAACAAACAGCATTAGGCCAATCACAATCTTGGTCCACCACGAGCTGAGCGTGCCTTCGAAGCTAATTATAGTTTGGATAGCTCCCTGGATCAATACACCAATAAAGGTTCCCGCCACGTACCCCACACCACCTGTTAACAAGGTACCTCCGATGACAACAGCCGCGATGGTATCGAGTTCAAGACCCATGGCGTGTAATCCATAACCCGATAACATATAGAAGGTGAAGACGACACCGGCAAGCGCGGAGCACAAACCGCTGAACGTGTACACCAGGATTTTGGTACGTGCAACCGGCAATCCCATGAGCAGCGCAGATTGTTCACTTCCACCAAGGGCGTAAACGTTGCGCCCGAACCGGGTATAATGTGCCAGGTAGATCGCAAGCAGTAGAATGATCAGAGCAATAATCACATTAATGGAGACAAAGCTGCCCCCTGGCAGGGATATTTTCGCCTGTGCTACCTGTGTATAAAATGGATTCGTAATCGTAATGGTGTCGAGACTGATGACATAACACAGCCCCCGCGCCAAAAACATGCCGGCCAGCGTCACAATGAAGGGCTGAATTTTAAAATAGTGGATGATCGCCCCCATAACTGTGCCAAACAATGCACCCATCACAAGCACCAACGGTATAACAATGGCAGGTGACCAGCCCTGCTTCTCCACCAGACTTGCGCTAATAATGGTTGTCAGCGCTATGACTGAACCAACCGACAAGTCGATTCCCCCCGATACAATGACAAAGGTCATGCCAATTGCCGTGATAATCAGAAATGCGTTATCAATGAGAAGATTAAGCAGCACCTGTGTGGAGAAGAATCCCGTGTACCTGAAAGACCCTATGGCAAACATCACGGCCAGCAAGCCGAAAGTGACAAAGACCGGGAGATACTTACGATTAAGAAACATGGCGGTTAACCCCCTGTTCGGCTGGATATTTCCGTTTTTTCCAACGGATCACCATGGAATTGCGGAATGAATCAGATTGAATCAAACATACGGCTAATACAACAAAAGCTTTAACAACCAACGTAACTTCTGGCGGAACGCCAATCATATAGATCGTTGTTGTTAAGGTTTGAATAATCAACGCTCCAACGACGGTACCCATGAGATAGAAACGTCCTCCATTGAGCGAAGTACCCCCGATGACTACCGCAAGAATGGCATCGAGTTCATACCACAGACCCGCGTTATTTCCATCCGCACTGGATACATTCGAGCTGAGAATAAGCCCGGCAATACCGGCACACAGTCCACAGAACACATAAACTGTGAGAATAACCGTTTTGGAACGAATACCTGCCAGTCGGCTCGCGCTCGCGTTACTTCCGACCGATTCGATAAACAGTCCCAGTGCCGTTTTTCTCGTCAACAGAGTGGCCACAATCAGGACAGTTAATACGATGAAGATGGAAAAAGGCAATGCTGCAAGCGAACCGGCTCCGATATAGGCGTAGTTGGCATTGGATACCGTAATAATCTGTCCACTCGTAATCAATTGTGCAATCCCACGTCCGGCCACCATTAGAATAAGCGTCGCAATAATGGGCTGAATTCGGGCAACCGAAACAAGCGCCCCGTTCCATACACCCAAGATCAGGGAAAGCCCCATTGATAATCCAAGCGCACCCAGTACAAGCCCCAAGGAACTCTGGTCTACTCCTCTGCTGATACTCATACAAGCCACGGCACCGGAGATCGCGACAATGGAGCCCACGGACAAATCGATGCCTCCGGTCGCAATGACCAGTGTCATGCCGATGGATACCAGAATCAAAGGCGCTCCAAAGTTGAGAATATCAATCAAGCTGCCATACAGATTTCCTTCACGCATGACAAGGGAGAAGAAATCCGGAGAGTACAGCAAATTAAAGATTAAAAGTAAACCAAGCATACATAACGGCCAAAACAAATGATGTTTACGCATCTTGCCCGCCATCTCTTTAACCTCCTGCCATTGCTTTCATAATTTGCTGCTGATGGATCTGTTCCCCGCTGAGTTCTTTCACTTTTTTGCGGTCCCGAAGTACGGCAATCCGTTGGCTGACACGAATCACTTCTTCCAACTCAGAAGAAATGAACAGCACGGCCATGCCCTGCTTCGACAGAGAGAGCACCAGCTTCTGTATTTCAGTCTTTGCACCAATATCAATGCCACGCGTAGGTTCATCGAGAATCAACAGATCCGGGTTCATCAGCAGCCACCGGGCAAGCAACACCTTTTGCTGATTACCGCCGCTCAGATTTTTAATTAAATGCTCCGGATTTTTGGGATGGATATTTAACAGGTTGATGTACTTTTCGGCAATCTCATCCTGCTTCTTGCGTGAGATCGGTTTAGACCAGCCGCGTGTCGCCTGTAAAGCCAGAATAATGTTCTCCCGGATGGTCAAATCATCGATGATGCCTTCGGTTTTACGGTTCTCGGAGCAAAAGGCAATATTCTGATCAATCGCATGACGTGGCGATTTGACCATGCTTCCTGTATCCACAACAAGCAGCTTGCCTTCGTCCGATCGATCTGCACCAAAGAAGAGGCGAGCGATCTCGGTCCGACCAGACCCCAATAATCCAGCCAAGCCCAGGACTTCTCCCTTACGGATATCCAGATCGAACGGCTCAATTGCGCCTTTCCGTCCAAGCCCCTTGGCGGTAATTAACAGTTCGCCCGACTCCGCCTGGGCAGCATCCGTTTCCTTCGGAAGCTCCTCTAACACTTCAAGCTCCTTGCCGATCATCTTGAGCACTAGTTCCATGCGTGGAAGTTCTGCGGCTATGTACTCTCCTTCCAATTCCCCATTACGGAGCACCGTTAGACGATCCGACATTTCGTATACCTGATCTAGAAAATGAGTAACAAAAAGAATGGCGAGACCTTCACTCTTTAATTTGTGCATAATTCGAAACAGTTGCTGAACTTCGTTTTTGTCCAAACTGGATGTAGGCTCATCCAGTATGAGCACTTTGGCTGAGATGCTGAGTGCTCTTGCAATCGCAATCAGTTGTTGAATCGCGACTGAGTAATTCTGTAAAGGGGCCTTAACATCGATGGACAGATGTAATCTGTCTCGCAGCAGGTTCTCCGCATCTTGGTTCATTTGCTTCCAATTGATTTTGCCAAATCGCATCGGCTCCCGCCCGATAAAAATATTCTCAGCAACTGTTAAGTTCGGGCAGAGATTAACCTCCTGGTAAACGGTACTGATTCCCGCCTTCTGTGCTTCGAGCGGACCGGAAATGGAAAGTTCGCGATGACCCATCGTTACCGTTCCCTCATCAATGGAATACACGCCAGTCAGAACTTTAATAAGTGTCGACTTTCCCGCTCCGTTCTCACCCATCAAGGCATGAATCTCGCCCGGAAACAAACGAAAGCTGACGCTGGATAGCGCTTTAACGCCGGGAAATTGTTTGGTGATACCTGTCATTTGCAAAATGGGTGCTTGCTCGGCCATATAACCCTCTCCTTTGTTATGGAAAAAAGTCATTTAGCGACAGCCTGGTCGAAAAATGACTTTTCGGTGTTATACGAATCTGCGTTTAGTATTCGCGTGTTGGCAATGCTTCTTTGGCTTGCTCCGATGTGAACGTTGTCTCATCTGTCACGATTCGGGGTTCGATGTCTTTCCCGTCCACTACCGCTTGAACCGCTTCCATTAATTGAGGTCCTAACAACGGATTACATTCCACGATAAAGTTGATTTTGCCATCAGCAGCAGCCTGCATCCCATCTTTCACGGCATCAACCGAGATAATGGTGATATCTACGCCTGGTTTCAGTCCTGCCGCTTCAATGGCCTGAATTGCACCAAGTGCCATATCGTCATTATGTGCGTAGAGAACATCGATTTTTTTATGTGCTTTGAGGAAAGCCTGCATGACTTCTTTGCCTTTGGCACGTGTAAAGTCTCCCGATTGTGAAGCGATCACTTTAAGCTTTGGATTGGAAGCAATCAATTCCATAAAGCCCTCTTGACGGTCATTCGCTGGTGCGGAGCCAGTTGTGCCCTGCAATTCTACGATATTGATCTCGTCTTGTGTGTCCTTATATTGGTCATTAAGCCACTGACCTGCTTTGCGTCCTTCTTCTACGAAGTCGGAGCCAATAAAGGTTTTGTAGAGGGTTTTATCCGGGGAATCCACAGCACGGTCCGTCAAAATTACGGGAATGCCTGCATCCTTCGCTTCCTTCAATACGGTATCCCAACCGGATTCCACAACAGGAGAAAAAGCTATCACCGTCACCTTCTGCTGGATGAAGGATCGCAAGGCTTTAATCTGATTTTCCTGCTTCTGCTGCGCATCCGAAAACTTCAAATCATAGCCTGCTTCTTTGGCTGACTCCTGGATCGACTTGGTATTCGCCGAACGCCAGCCACTCTCCGCACCAACCTGCGAAAAACCGAGCGTAATTGTTTTGGCGCTGGCAGGTGTACCCCCATTGCCATTTGTTGAAGTTTCATTATCGGAGCCTGCTCCTCCATTGGTACTGCTGCATGCCGTGCTAACCAGCATCACCATAGCCAATGTTATGGCAAGTCCCCACTTTTTTTTGGTTCGCATGTTGTGATCCTCCCTTTTTCATTTCACCTTGTGGTGTGATCACATTATAGAACGCTTTCATTTCAAGCTTATATGGAGTATCTTGTTTTTTTAATGTAATAATTTAGCAATTTCAAAAACAGAGATCCAAAATGTGTAATTTCTTTGTTTAATGGTGTAGTATTTAGCGATTCTCTTAAATATCTAAAAATCATGTTATACTAATGGTACATTTTCGATCCCTTCAGATGGAGTGGAATACGTTGAAACTCATTCAGTGGATTGCTTCAAGCCTAAGGCTTAAATTACTCAGCATGTTTATCATCCTCAGTTCAGTACCACTGATCGTGGTTGGATTGATTTCTTACCACAAATCCTATACGGTCGTATCCAATCATAACAAGGCCTCGACACAATTGGTCGCCGACCAGCTTGCCAGGAACATTGATATCTTGTTTGAGGATACGGAACGATTGCTCGAACTGGGCAAGAATCCACAAGTGCTTCAATACCTTTATTCTCAATCGGAGTCCTACCCGGAAGCCAAAGCCATCCTTCAGACCTACAATCTATATCGGGAAACTTACAAGTATGACAAGGTACTTAATATCTCATTTGTGAATTTCTATGGAAAAGGCATAAGTGAACGAAAAGGCGTGTTCAAGCTGGAACGGAATCCGCTACGTAACCCGTACTTCAAGTATCTGATACAGTATCCGGATGCCATTCTACGCATCCCTCATTCTGCAGCCCATGCCGAATATAACAGGCTGGATGGATTTGCTTACCCTAAACAGAATGCGCTTTCAATTATAACCACCGTCAAGGAACGAATCACGCATGAGGTCATCGGATTTATCGTAATTGATTTGAATGATTCGTTTATTGATGATTTTTTGACGAGCACCCCCATTAAGGATTCAGGTTTTTTCTACATCAGTGATCAACACGGAAATACTCTTTTCAGACCGGATGCCACCCCGGCATCCATAAGCATGATGGATCAGATCCGATCAATCCCCTTACATTTGCAACATGACAGCTTTATCCTGTCCGCAGGATCCAAGCCGCAATTCGTTGTATACAGCACCTCCAAACAGACCGGATGGAAAATGATCGGGGTAGCCCCTTATCAGGAAATCATTGCAGAGGCCAATAGCATTCGCCAATTGATCATCATCACGGTTTTATTAAGTGCCTTCTTTGCAATATCATTATATTTTTTCCTGAATAATCGACTGATTCTTCCCATCCGGATTCTGATGAACAAGATGCGTAAAGCTGCAAACGGTTACTTGGAGGCCAAAGTCACACCACACGGCTCAGACGAAATTGCTGATCTGGGCAAAAGCTTCAATGTGATGCTGGATAAGCTCAAAACATTAATCGAAAAGAGTATTCGAGAGAATGAACAGGTGAAAATAGCTGAACTACGTACGCTGCAAGCTCAGATCAACCCTCACTTCCTCTATAACACGTTGGAATCCATTCTATGGATGGCTGAAGCAGAGAAAAAAGAAAATGTAATCAAACTTGTGCAGGCCCTCTCGAAGTTCTTTCGTTTGAGTCTAAACAAAGGATTCGACTGGGTATCGATTCAAACCGAGCTTGAACATGCGCGGAGTTACTTGGTCATTCAACAGATGAGGTATCACGATATTCTCACCTACGAGATCAGCGTTGACCGTGAGCTTCAGGATTATCCCATTCTGAAAATGACCTTGCAGCCCCTAGTTGAAAACGCGCTCTACCATGGAATCAAAAACAAACGCGGTCAAGGGCGTATATCCATCCACGGATATATTGAGGAAAATAGCATCATTCTCACCGTACAAGACAACGGAATCGGCATGTCTGCGGATCGATTGGCTCAATTACGTGAAGAGCTGGAGAAACCGGCGGGTTCTCGTTCCCCCCAAGATGACGAGCAGGAAGGCGGATTCGGTCTGCTCAATGTACATCACCGGATTCGGCTCTATTTCGGACCAGCTTATGGCGTTGAAATGGACAGTACGTATATGGAAGGAAGCACATTTATGATTCGTATCCCCAAAAGCAAGGAGGTTAACCGTTGAAAAAAGTCATGATTGTGGATGACGAAATTGGGATTCGGGAGAATATACGGAGCTGCATTGATTGGGAAAAGGAAGGTTTTCGCTATTGCGGGGATGCACCCGATGGCGAGCTTGCATTACCTTTAATTCATGAATGGGCACCGGACATTCTGATTACGGATATTAAAATGCCATTTATGAACGGACTGGAACTGACCTCCATCGTTCGCAATCAGCAACCTGATATCAAAATCATTATCATGAGCGGTCATGATGAATTCAGCTATGCCCAGGAGGCCATCCGACTCGGTGTAACTGAGTACTGTCTAAAGCCCATTAGCGCAGCAGAGCTGATTCAGATGCTTCATAAGGTCAGCAAACAAATGGATGAAGAACAACAGCGCATGACAAGCCGAACGATCACCAAAGAAAAACTGCTAGCCGATCTGTGTGGGGGACTCATCGGTACAACCGATGCGATTGAATCAGCCAAACAACTCGCACTTCCTCTCTCAGCCAGGTATTACACCATTGTCATTATCGACGTTCGATTAACAGAGGATTCCCCGGATTCGGAATCCATGATGAAGAAGCTGATTCCCGTACTGGAGGAAACTTGTGATCCCCACGTAGAACTTCTTCCTTATATTCGAAGCCGGACGGAGATCGTGCTTCTGCTCAAGTATAATGACGCTGAGAACATATCCGCATATCTGGAGCAGCTTCGTGGGCGGGTTCGTATGCAGCTAGAGCATATGTTCAAATGTAATATTATTCTGGGTATTGGCAGTCAACAAGAGCGGCTGCAAGGCATTCATGTCTCGTATCTGGAAGCGGAGGAGGATAAATATATTACCCGGCTTACCCTTCAGAACAGAGCTACTCTAACTGAAATTAACCTGGATGAGCAAACGACTCTATTTCTCGACAGGAATTCGTTTCTTGAATTTCTCAAAATCGGTAGCCCCAATCTGCGTGACCCTTTTGTGCAGGAGTTTGCCGCTCCATTACAGTCCTTCGACTGGAAGTCCTCATCGTATGGCTTCTATCTGTTGAATGATCTTACGCTCGAGTCGTTTCGGCTTGCGAATCAGCTGTTCCGCATGAGTGACCATTCGGATGAGAACATCACTTCCCTGCAGCAGACGATCCGGAAAATTACGTGCTGGGAGGATTGCACCCAATATCTATGTTCCCTGCTTAACCTGTTATGGCAGAGAAGAGCAGCCTGCTCCGGAAAATACAGTGATGTCATCGATCAGGTAAAAGCCTATGTATCCCGGGAATACAGTAACGAACAAGTCTCGCTGAAGCTGATCTCTGCACACGTCAGAATCAGTCCAAGTCATCTAAGCAAGATTTTCAGTCAGGAAACGGGTCAAACGATAACGGAGTATCTAACCCGGATTCGAATCGGTAAAGCCAAAGAGCTGCTAAAAACGACCAGCAACAAAACCTTTGAGATTGCTTACAAAGTCGGTTACAACGATTCTCACTATTTTTCTAATATATTCAAGAAAACAACAGGTTTTACACCAAGAGAATACCGAACGCAAGGGACCGAGGAATCGCAGGCCAGACCATCAGATATGAGAAAAGAGCCGATGTATGAATAAAATTAAATTTGCACTTTTACTTACACTCATACTGCTGTTCCCGATGATCATTTCATCCGGTTCGGCACACATTCGCCCACAGCAAATGGCCGCATCACTTCCTGCAACTTCACCTGTCGAGAAATCTGCCGCGAGTAAAACTTTCGGTATTATTTATCCAATGACCTATCCAACCTATGAGATGATCACGAAGGATGCAACGGAGTATGCAGGCAAACACAATATCAAATTAATTGTAAACGCACCTGATGAAGCCAATACTGAACAACAGATCCGTATCATGGAGAATATGATCAAACAGCATGTGGACGGAATAGCTATATCTCCTGTGGATGCTGCTGCACTTACACCCGTAATTGATGCAGCCCAAGCTGCGGGTATTCCTGTCATTACATTCGAGTCAGATGTCCCATCCAGTCATCGAATCGCTTATGTGGGCGCTGATAACTATCGCACTGGCCAGCAGTTCGCGATGACGACTACAGAACTTCTGCATAATCAAGGCATGATTCTTGTCGAGAATGGTTTGGAGGAGATGCAAGGTTTGCAGCAGCGACTTAATGGATTCATCGACTACATCCGCAGTGAAACAGACATCGAAATCTTGGAGGTTCGTTATCATCAAGGGAATGAAGATCGCGCCATGTCCGATATGGAGAACATGATTCAAGCTCATCCTCACTTCAATGCGATTATCGGACTCGATTTTGTTTCCGTCTCTGCCTCTACCCTGATCTGGAAAGCGAAAGGACTTAACCGGCATTTGATCGCGTTCGGAGACAGCCCGACCAGTGAAAACGGGTTGCTCAACGGTCAATTGTCTGCCGTTATTTCACAGAATGAGGGAGTCTGGGGTGCCAAAATGATGGAGACCTTGTTACTCGCAAGCGACGGTTTGCCCGTGCAGGAATTTATTGATACGGGGATCATTGTAATCAATCAGGAAGGAAGTAAATAATTAAGGGGATGTCTGCCTGTCATTCAGATGACAAGCGAACATCCCCCATTTAAATTTTCGTACACGTAGTTATTACATCCGTTCATCAAGTGTTCCTCAAGAAAGATGACCTCTGCCTGAGAGTTGTTCATATCTACCTATTACGCTTAAGCTTCATAATGACCCGATCGAGGATGAACCCCGCTCCTCCCCAAAAAATCAAATGGAATAAGTATATTAATGGCCTGAAAAATGAAGTCGTCTCTGGATTTGTATTTATTTTGGTTAACCAGTCATTCAGCAACGGATTTATAGGATTCGTTAAATAAATCAGAATATTCTTATCATCGTTCCCTGATAGATTAATGAAACATACGGTTAGCGAGAAAATAACAAACCAAAAAGTCAGCTTTTTCAGTATGTTCAGCATGACGGGTGGGTAAACCTCCTCTCAAGTACGATGAGTCCTTTTGAGAAGCTATTTCTTCCATTCGTCCTCTAATATGCTCATCTCGATCAGATTCCAGAAGGTATCTTCATGTCTTCTCGCATCACGAATAAGTCCTTCTCGTACAAAGCCCGCTTTTTCATAACATCGGATGGCTGAGACATTAAAATCAAATACACCCAGACTGATCCGGTGTAACTTCTCCTCTTCAAATCCAATTCGAAGTGCCTCATCGATCATTTGCTTTCCATAGCCTTTACCCTGATAGGGCTTGCCAAGAAGCACCTTACCGATACGTCCTGAACGGTTATATCGATCGATACCGCCAAGAGCGATATGGCCCACAATCTCCTGAGTCGTTTCATCCATCACTTTATAAATGAACTTATTCGAAGTGTTCTTATCATTCGCACCATGCAAATAATCTGCTAGCTGTTCCTTGGAAAGTGGATAATGGAACTGCGGGCCAGCCCACTGGAGCAGATACGCTTCATCTCCACTCCATTCGATTAGTTGATCAAAATCTTCCGGTTCAAAGTATTGGAATGTAATCATGTTGATCTGCCCTTTCTTCTTTTATGTCATATCATAACTTATTTCAGTTCTCTTGTGTCATCCTTCCTAATGATGAGTTTCATCAAACTCTTTGTTTCTTGCATTCATTTCACGAATGGAGTTCTGAACCCAATTCATTCTAGCTACTATACAGATAACTCCACCCAAAATGCATATCGCACCTATCCAATAATTCAGTTCAAAATTCACTTGATAATCACTCGGAGTATAACTACCCGCTGCTGCTGACTGGAATGCTGCATACCCTAGCTTCGGAATCACCTCTTCAATAATTTTCGAGATTGTAATAATCACAATGCCTAACATGATAAAGAGTAATGAGAAAATACTCTGTAAATGCTTCAAAGACAAGCTACCTCCTCTACAATCCGAATCGCATGTATTTTGGCACTACCTGCATCTTAGAAGACGAACAACTTCGCCACCAATCAGACCTTCACTTACTCGGTGGAAACCAAATGATTCATACAGCTTTCCGGCAATATCATTTTCCGGCCTGTGTCCAATCATGATGCGTTTGCATTTCAGCGATTCTTGCATTAGATCAATCAACTTCCTAAGGGCTTCTCTTCCATAACCTCTGCCCTGATATTTGGTATCTATCATTAGAGCAAGAAGCCAATAGTTATCCTCATGATCCGGCCGATCTGAGTACACCGCAAATCCAACTAATTCCGAATCAAAATAGATGCCTATGGGTTGAAAGTCTTCAACTACCTTGGATTCAGCAATCCAATATACAACCGACGCGGGGAAACTTTTTTTCTGTTCTTCAGTTACATTCAGTTGGGTACATGGATACCAATTATCTACCGAGACACGTTTTAAATGAATCATAGTTTGAAATTCCTCCTTGTGAAAATTACACAGAGGAATCCCTCGGAACGCTTCCTTAATTCCTCTGTGCTAGACAAAAACACCTCTGGCAACTCCGTTTCTTCTACTCAGATTCGTATTGTTTCTCATATCACATCACTCCTTTCACATATTTAAGCGTTTAAACGAATTTTGACGATTAAGCCTTGCCAAAGCTCGCTTGCAGTGTCCATTCTAATCTGCGCAGCCATTCCCTATGTACATCTGGATGAGCATTCTTGATTCGGTTCATAACCTGTATTACTTTTGATGCGGAATATGCCCGAATTAGATCGCTTGTTACTTCAATATTGGTACGTTCTGTATATGCACTTAAGAAGACTTCTGACAGCTCCTTAGCCATGTGAGGATAATGAAGATGCACAAACCATACCACCCATGCGATATCCAACAACGGATTGCCCCATCCTGCCCACTCCCAGTCCAAAATGAACATTGAATCGTTGGATAACATCACATTATGCGGTCCGTAATCTCCGTGAATCAGAGTTTGCTCCCCATGTTCCGAAATGTCCAACACTTCTTTTACCATGCTTTTGATTCCAGAGGGTACAAACTCAAGATCCTCCACATCAATAGCGGATTTCGTTATGACTGGCAGCTCTGCTTCCCAATCAACTCGTTTGATGGAGTGCACATCTCTGGCGAGATATATACCAAGCTGCTCATAAATTTCCCTGCCCTGGTCACGTCCATTTTGATCCAGCAGCATCTGCGCGTTTATACCTGGAACGTAATCCATCATAACAAACTGCCTGTTTTCTTTTTCAAAGCAATCATGTATTCGAGGAGTCATACCAGAATGATTTAACAACGTTAACGCGTTTATTTCTGTCCGTGCATCGGCATTATCTACATGATAGATTTTAGCAATCATCTGCGGATCAGTTCCCTCAAGTAAAAGGGTCGTATTGGTATAACCACCGGTTAGTTTAACAATGTTCACATTTGGAAATCTGTTTAATAAGATGTCATGGTTCACTTCACATATTCCTTCTTTCTTATTCCTCGAAGTGCAGTCCTGTTTTATACAAACTCAAACCTAATCGTTGATCTCTGATAGTACAGGGGTATGTTTAATCAGTTCAGCGATTTCAAAAGATTTATTGGCAGCCAACGCCTCCCTCACAGCTTCAACCCCCTCTAACTTCCAGACCGAACAGACATATTTAGAAAAAGCATACCCATTCAAAGCATATCCACTGTCTTGCAACCGTCTAAATAACTTCACACTTTTCTCTGCCTTTTCAATATCTGTCAAAATACATGCCAGATTGTTCATCGCAATGTGAATAGCTCTCTGTGAGTTATTGGGTGAATTCAATTGTGCCCAGCTACCTACAGCTTCCTCAGTTTTTATCTGATCTAATACTGACCAATCGATCTTGTTTATCAAATTCATCGTTTCATTCAGAAGCAGGTTTACTTCTCTATCTTCACTGGAATGATACAGATAGGCCAGACGTTGTTTGTTGTATGTAATTCGGGCAAAAAGAGTATTGGACCATGTCTCATCTTCTTGTATGAGTTGGTTCATATTTTCAAGCACACTGTCCATTTCACTGTACCTCTCCAAAACCCAAAGCGAACCACCCAAAGCCCGATGGCTCTCGAATCGAACACCTCGGTTGGTATCCAGCTTGGGTGCATGATCACAAGCATAATGGTACCAATCGATCCAATGATCAAAATAGTTTCCCAAGGACAATGATAACGCTTGTGTCGAATCCGAAACGATCCAGTGTAATTGCTCAGGGGCGAGGTTTTCTTTCCCCCATTCGAAGAATTCCCGGTGATTCGCAAAAAGCAGTTCCGACTTTCTTAACAAGGCATAACCATCAGAAATATTCCAGTAGACCCAACCTCGTTCATGGACAGACAATCTTCTGGACTGTTCGTAGTTTTTCAGTAAATCAATCATGCCTTGATGATCATCTTGAACTACAAACTCCTGGAAAGCTTGAACGATATTCATTCCCATCCTCCGTCTCTTAGGAAGCTTATTCTGTCATAGACAGTACTAATGCACCGAGCAGGTAAACCTTATTTCGAACGTACACAGCTCTTACAGAGGCTTCGTGCCGCAAGCTGTAATGAAATTCATCATGGCATAGGCTTCCGGCGAATGATTTATCGCATCAGAGGCTTGTTGCAGTTGGGCAAACTCCTCCGAACTGATCACACCTTTTTCAGCAAAATGTACAAAACGATTAAGATTAAACTGCTGCTTAAACCCTTCTATGCCTAACAGATCACTATGTTGAAGCACAGAATCAATGTCAACATCGATGTATCCGCTCTCAGAAAGGAGACGTGGCAGGCTTCTGCCAATTAAACGATTACCGCCGTGTTGTGCCACATAGTCCGAAATTTTCATTAATACCGTATGCAATGCAGGGACATCAGGATTCACTGCACCAAAAACACCATCATCTACATCAATAATGGCAAGGCGGCCGCCAGGCTTCAGTACACGATATATCTCTTGTGCGGCTTCGTTAGGATTGTTCAAGTGAAGAAAGATCAGTCTTGCCACGACAAAATCAAAAGAGTCATCCGGCAGATCCATTCCGTATATAGACGATTCCACAAATTTTAACCGCATGGAAGGGATGTCTTTCAGCCGTTCTTTGGCTTGTGCTTGCAGTGAACGATCAATCTCAAGCGAGGTAAGCTCGCTGTCAGGCAGACTGTTCAATAACTGCTCTGTAATGTACCCTGGTCCGCTTCCGACCTCCAATACACGCATCCCGTTTTTCAAACCATACCATTCCAGATTGCGGAACTCTTTGCTCCACCCCATGACCGCCTGAACCCTTAACCGCTCCAACTCCTCTTGAAAACTTAACACCGCCGTTTGAATATTATATGTTGAACGCAGGTCACTCATATTTTATTCCTCCTGTCTGCAATGGAATGATAAAACATATATCCTTAGACACAAATATCCTTAGACCCTTTTCTTCCCTAAATAAAGAGCAACCTTATGTTGTTTTTCTATCGTTCCACCTGCAGCATCAATGGAGTGTTTGATTCGTTCCAGAAGTGAACGCCTAACATCCTCAGCCAGCTGTTGATGCTTGGAATTTGTATTTAACAACGCGACATATTCTTCGCTGGAACAAGTCTGGACCCAGTTATACTCCTTCACCTCAATATCCGTGAACAAGCCGGATTGTTCTGTTATTTCTTTACGCTCCTGGATAACTTCATCTGGGGAAAGATAGTGAGAATCATCCAGATGAGGGGCTAATGCGATGTAGTGGGAACGAATTTCAGTATGCAGCGGTTCAAAGTTAGGAACATGAATCGTCCAAAAAAGGCCGATGCCACCTCGATCCTCTAACAGCTCCCAAGCCCGACGATAACCGATTTCCGGTCTGATAAAATGAAAGGCGGTTCCCGACACGATTAAGGAATAGCGCTCTCCTTCGTCATCCCAGTTCTCAAAAGGAGTGTTGATCACTTGAATCGAGGGATAGGACTTGAATTTGTCTGCGGTGAACTGAGCCAGATTACTGCCTAATTCAATACACGTGATATTGGTATATTCCTTGCTCACCAATCCACTGGTCGCCTGTCCTGTTCCGCACCCAATCTCCAGAACGGGATCTTCTTTGTTGATCTGTAAATATGTAAAAATATCTTCAAACATTTCACTTGGATAGACGGGTCTATATCGATCATATTCTTGAACTACAAGATTAAATGTTTCCTTATTTTCCATGTCGTGTCCTCCGATTTCTATTGTCATTTTCCCGATATACATTGACTAAACTATTCCCCTCTTTTTTCAGATGAAGAGATTTGGTTACAATACATATTGAATGCTACCTTGTCCTGATATGAATTATGGACTGAGCGTCTTTGTTTTTCCCGGTTAATAGAGCCAATAATCCATCTGGTACCAGCTTGATGTCCTCTTTTCCTTCATTAAAATCGCCAATGGACTCCCACACGGCTCGGTAGGATTCCTTTCCTTCTATGCCTTGAAGCTCTATCTTACTGTACATGTCAGTGTTCTTGAATTTTGCTTCATAGATAAAATCAATTTCATGCCCCGTCTCTTCTACCTGAAAAATATTCTCGATTACAGCAATCAGCTGTGGAAGTTCAATCTCTTGATGCAACTCTTCTCTTATTTCTCGCATTAATGTGTACTGACTGTTTTCTCCAAATTCAACTGTACCACCCATAGGACGATAGAACGTGGTTGAACTTCCTGGGGATTGAAATGCTTGCACAAGGATCTGATCCTCATTACATGTAAAAATGGCCAACGCGACCGGAAGCTGTAAAAAAAGCCCATGACAGAATTTAGCTTAATAACACATTTCTGCATGTATCAAACCTCATTATATCATGGGCGATATTGAGTGAAACCTCACTATTTATTTTTTCGCTGTTTACTCCACACCTCCCATAAAGGTCACAACTGATTTTCCTGGAATGGTAAGGATAAATGACTGCATCTCTTCTCCGGCTATAACCGTCTCCTGACAGGCTAAATCCAGTTCAGCACTGGTCACATAAGACTTCATTGTGGTAATTGGACCATTTAAGCCGAGTTCCTGAAGACTCACTTGAATGCACTTGTCATATTGACCATGGTTTACAAAAACAGCCGTTACCGTTTGCTCTTCCTCATGAATATAGGCAGAACCGAGTAGTCCGCTGTCGGCTTCTTCTCCAAGCCCGGTGAGTTCAATTCGCTTCGCTCCAGGCCGAATAAATCTGCTGTAGTTGCCGAGTACCCACAGCATTTTCGAGGTCAGAATATTTTGCTCATCGCCAGCTTCACTATAATCCGTATAGATCAGCCCATCCTTATAATCCACCTTGGAGACAGCCGTCCACCACTGCCAGGCCGCAGCATGAGCCTCAACTAGATCAAAATGAATTGTTCTCGCTACATGCAGAGCGGGTTCAATGCCTAAATCACGTCCAGGTCCGTAGTCTCCGAGTATGCAGTATTCAGTAACCCAATATTTGCTGTCTGGATCATAATGGTTCAGGTTGTGATGAAGCAGCTGCCTGAGTCTCACCAGACGATCATCTCCGGGATTACTGTAATCAGACCAATAGGAATGCGAAGCGATTTTATTGCCCACCGCTTCCTTCATCTGAGGATCGCCAATCAGGTCTTTTATGTATTCCCGGTACTTGCCCGTGCCGAGCTGATTAGCACCGCTGGAATAGGTTCCGCTGCCCGCAAACTGGCGATAATATTCATCATCCAGCAGTGAAGTGATCTCCACACCGTCCGGTGCGCTGATTCGCGTGTGCAGATCGCTCTGCTGTAGCTGACGATATAATTCGAGAATGACGTGTTTTAGATCATCGTTATTGTAGCGATTGCCCTCCTGCCAAGCCTGATTCCAGTCCCAGGTCGGCTCGTTGATCGGACTGATATAATTAAAAAGAAATCCTTTCTGCTCGAAATGCGTTAATACATCCATAAGATAGGCTGCAAATTTGCCTTCATACCCTGTTCTCAGGTTGGTCGAACCAACTCCAGGATCAGGCTGAGCATGACCATTCTTGGTCATCCATACCGGAGGACTGTTCACAAAAGCGATAAGTGTCTCCACTCCCCGATCACGAGCGGCCTCAAGAAACCACTGTTGACCTGATTGCTTGCTCCAATCATATTCACCGTCCTCCGACGTTTTGAAAGCTTCCGCTCGTCTCCACGGGTCGGGAATCCGATCTTGATCTGTTTCCGCCGAGCCTGCACCAATGTTGAAACGCCATGCAGATAATCCGATTCCTTGTTCTCTGGAAAATAAAAGATCGGCTACCCGGGCTTTGTTCTCTTCACTCCAATACTTCCCGAGCGGCTCCATCGACCACGCATCCGAAGCCCCGAAGTTGTCTATACCCTGATAACGTATCTCCCCGTCAATCGTTACCCTCTTATCCAGTTTCGTTTGTGTTTCTCTTGTATTGATCTGCATTCTTCTTCCCCTCTTCCTGACCTGTACAGCCAACTGTATTGCCAACAATACCAATAGTAGACTGCCCGTTTAGCCGGGCAGCCCCCACTTCCCCGTTATCCTACAAGACCAGAACGTTCCACACTCTCTACGAAATGACGCTGAACGAACAGATAAATAATAATTAGCGGTAGAATCGCCATCAGCACACTCGTGTTCATCATCATCGACATGAAAAACGGATCTTGCGTATATGAGGCAGCAGCCTGACCGCCACCCGTCAAATAAGTTGCAATGGTGAACCCGGACGATGACATCATCGACGACATCACCTTAGGTTCGTTCAGATACATATTTGTGAAAAATGAATCGTTCCACTGCCATACAAACGAAAACAGCATGACGGTAACCATGGATGGGATCGCATTTGGCAGGATAATTCGGCCAAACGTTCTAAAGTATCCTGCTCCATCCACATAAGCTGCCTCTTCGATCTCCCGTGGAATGCCTCTGAAAAATTGGCGGAAAATGTACACATACAGTCCGGTCTTGACACCCATACCCAGGGCAGCCGAGATTAGGAACGGCCAGTACGTATTGATCAGATTGGCAGGACTGCCTCGAAACAGCTCAATCAGCCCCATCACATCAAAGTTTTTGAAATTCAGATACAGCGGGATCATAATCGTCTGTGTCGGTACCAGAATGGTAAAAATCACAGCAGCAAACAACAACCCGCTGCCTTTAAATCTGATTCGTGCAAACCCGTAGCCAGCCAGGACACAGGTTATTGTCTGCAGCAGCATCACCGCTGACGATAACCACAAGGTATTCATCAGCACGCTAGGGTAATTCATAGCTGTAAAGACTAGCTTGAAGTTCTCTAGCGTAAAGGTTCGCGGAATCCAGATCACCATTGGGTCGTACAAATCGGACATGCTTTTGAATGATATGGATATCTTCAATAAAATGGGATAGAGAATGACAAATGATATGCCAAAGATCAGAACAAACCGGACCAGAATCCATGCCCACTTTTTGATCGCTTCAAACCAGTACGCCGCGGAGCCCAAGCGCTGTAGCCATTCCTTTTTCACAGACGGCTGCCCTGTTGCGGTTTCTGTCTTCATGTCAGACCTCCTTTTCCTTTTTTCCAGCATTGCTAATTCTGATAAAAGACCTTGCGGGATACAATTGCGGTGGTTACCCACAGAATCAGTGCAATGACGGCAAAATAGATCCAGGACATCGCCGCACTGAGTCCAAAATTAAAGCTCTTGAAGGCCGTATCCACCACAAGTCGGCTCGTCTGATCACGGATAAAGCTGTCCACAATGGTATAGACCAGATTCGTGAGAATCAGAGGGCTTAGCATGGGAAATGTAATTTTCCAGAAGGCTTCATATCCCGTTGATCCTTCGATCTTGGCGGCTTCATACAATGAAGGTGAGATCGACTGCAAGCCAGCAAGGAAGATCAGAATCTGGACACCAGACTGGCTGACGATTTCGTATATCCGGCTTACTGCACCTGTCAAATATTCAACAAGAATCGGACTCATACCGGACTCCAGCAGCATAATGGTGAGATCCAGATTTTTCATGACGGATAGACCACCGCCAGTCATATCGTTTGCATTACGTACGACAGACTGCATCAGATCGCCGTTTTCGATGCTTGCAATAATGCCCGAAGCCAGAATCACGGGCAGAAAAAAGATTGCTCTTGCCAGCACCCTGCCATGGAACTTCTGATTCAGAATAACGGCAAAGAACAGGCTGAAAATGATGATTAACGGTGTATTTACCACGATATCCAGCACCGATTCCGTCAACATGCGTACATAGGATTCATGTGAGAATAATGCCTCGCGGAAATTGCCCAGACCAATATACTCCAGACTGAAACCTTCATTAGACACCTGCAGATTGCTCAGACTGTAACGGAACGACGAGATCAGCGGCACCATGAACAGAAACAGGAAACCGAGGAACCAAGGCAGGATGAAGTACAAACCGTAATATCTGTTTTTTTGCTCCAATGATAATTTTTTGATTTTCATTCCGGTGTGTCACCTCCTACCTGGTAACTCTTCGCTGCCACACTTACACCGTTCACCTTCACAGCAGCATCGTTGTAATTCACAATGACCGTTTTTCCTTTTTCAAAAGTGGTCTGATAGACACCATTCCTCAGCTTTTCATGTTTAACAATGGATTGATTCTGCACGTCATGCAGCACCTCGTTCAGCTCGGCATACCGCTTAGCCGACTCCTGAATCCAGCGTCGATAATCGGCCGAATATAACTCGTCGAAGCCCGTCAGCTTGATCGTGGACGGATCAGCGTGGAACCACGTATAATACGGCGCTGAGCCGGTTTCAATCGCTCGCAGCATCTGCTTGAGAGAATCCTGATCCTCTGCCATATTCCATGCTTGGCCTGTGTATTGAATGTAGCCGTGATAGATCAGCTGGAAAAAGGGAACCGTCTCGTCCGTGATATTAAAGCCACTGCTACTCATCGGTGCATCCACAATATGTCTGGCATAGGGACTTGCGTACACATTGCCTCCTTCCAGGAGAAGGGATACATCTGAGGAACCCTTCACCTGCTCAAGCTGCTGCACAACAACCTGCTTGGCTTGCTCACGGTTGATCACGTTGGCCCGGTTGTAATCGGAATTAAGCTGATCGCCCAAATCGCGAAGAGAAATGGCATTGAGCCCGAGCGGTGCATAGTCCTGCATAAATCCGTTTACAATGCCCGGTACTGCCTCGGGAGTAATAACATAGCCCGGAGGAGACTCTTCATCCCGCATAAACGTGGACATGCGATACGGAAAAACTTGCGCAAGTTTGCCCGTAATTTGACGTGATGCGTACGATTTCTTGAAAGCGTCAGTCTCCGGGAACACCTCCAGAAACGATACATCCGGGTATAAACCAAAGCCATTTTCTTGCATGTACGCCTGAAGGCTTTGCAAACCCTTTGCACCTCCAAGTTTCTTGTCAACCTGGATAGACTTGGGCAGATCGTGATGCACCCCTCCGTTGAACCATCCGGTGTATTGCAGCTGAATATCCTGCACACCTAGATCTTGCATCTCTTTTACAATCTCCTGTGCCTCTTCAAATGTGGTCAGCGGCTCGTAGGCATTGTACGGGATCCCGAGAAAAAACTTTTTCTTGGGAATGCCACCGATCAGTTCCACGTAGAAAGGCAGTGTGGTATCATCCGCCAGACGTGTGAGTTTCTTTTGCCCGATGAGATAATCCCGATACTTGGAAGCCATTCCCGAATAACTCGCATCGTCGGAATCCAGGAAATCATAAACGACAGCTATTTCGTTGTGAAAAGGCTGCGCCTGAAACCGTTTGACTGTGCTGGAACGCCAGCCATTCGTAAGGGTAACTTCCTCCATACTGCTCAGCGCAAAGCTTGGATGCACGGTGTTGTACTGATTCAATCTGCCGCTAATATCCGCCTCCACGGATGCAACAGCATCCCCTTTATCAATGACAGCGAGATATCCTTTGTCTCCGTAACTCATACCAAATACGGGCATTCTCGCCTTTTGCTCCTTCTGAATCTGTGTGAGCTGGTTGATGGCATGATCGCTTCCATACAGCGCTGTACTGTAAGGTGATGCATACGTCTTTTTGTTATTAAAATAAATCAAGGAACCCGACCCGTCAGGCACCAGGCTGTAGCCTTCTTCCTTAGGCCCGCTGGCTCCGAAAAAAGGCAGCAAGGACAAGGATTGAATTTTCATCGCTTCCGGATATTCAATGCCATTCTCAGGTATGGATACCCTCAAGTGTGCATCTTCGAGCCGATAGTGAACGGGAACAACTACATTGGCACTCCCGCTCTCTTCCTGCCCGTAAGCGGCTTTGTCGATCGCAATCTGAGCCTCATCGTAGCCGATGGATTCAAAAATCCGGGTGACCTTTGACAACCCAACGCCCTTCAGAGAGGAGTCCCGTCTCTCAAAACGTTTGTTCTGCTCATCATGACGAAAGCGCTTCTCAATCTCCTTCTGGTCCTTCTCCTCCAGCTTAGCGAGAATCAATGTGTTAAAGCGCTCCTCGCTAATATATTTGGGGATCGCTTCGAGATCACTTTTGACTTCGCCAAGCGTATATACGATGTTGAGTCCTTGCTCTACTTTTTCAATCTCAAACTGACCACTCTGTACACTATGTGTAAAATTATCGTATTTCAGCGCATTGCCCGTATTATCGTAATACGTCAGCTCAAACTGCACATTCAACTGAGACTTGTTATACCCCGTCGCAATGGCGTCCTGCTCGCGATCCTGCGGATTGGAAAACCATATTGCCCCGTTCTGCTTATCCTTGACTGCAATTTCAGTCGTCTCCGGGTGCAAATACAGAATCATCTGCTCGTTCTCAGCAACCATTTCCATGCCCTCAGGGACCGTCATCTCGTTAGGGTTGGACTTGTTCGCAGCCTTTGCATCTGGAGCATTTGGCGTAGCTGCCACGTCTGATGCGCTGCTCTTTGCCTGATCTGTACTTTCAGGTGTATCAGTTCCAGCACGTTGAGAATCTGCCGTTTGTTGCTGCTCTGAAGTGGTTTGTTGCTCCGAAGTCGCTGGTCTTTCGCCCTCCGCGTAATTCACACTTTGTGTGATTAACAGACTGCTTATGAGCATGACCGCTACGATAGCGGTACGTCTTCTTTTCATCTCCGGCATCTCCTTCCTCTTCTATTCGCGCAGCGTGATCTCTTGATAGAGGGTGTAGCCAAAACTGATGATCTGCTGGATCAAGCTAAAGAAAAGCAGGCCCAGAAATATAACGACGCCCATCACGACGAGTGTGAGCAGCATCGTACTAATGGTTTTGAACACAGAGTATTGATGTACCGTCTTCGTTCCGATAAACAGCAGCCACACAAACCAGAGCATACCGAACGAATCCAGCAAATAATAAAAGGAGGATTCACGCAGCGTAATGACATTACTCAGCAAAATATTCGGAATGTTGACCAGAATAAGCGGAAGCATCGCATATCCGGTCGCAATCAGAATATCTTTGAACTTGCCCTCCCCATCCATCAGCGTGGTCAGCGACCAATTGGCAATACACCAGAGCAAAAAAGGAAGCACGATATACTTGAACTCATTGATACTGTTCAGCGAAAGCGGATAATTGTCATTCACGACATACCCCGCGTACTGACGTTTTACAATCATTGTTACGGTGACTGCAAACAGTACCAGGAGTGCCACACGCAGCCTGCCTTTATTTTCATATTTCAAATCCCAGTATCCGTCAAAAGGGCGTACCGCGACATGCAGAGAATACCTGAGTTCCTTAATTAGCGACATCTCCGATCCTCCTCTCATTTTTTGCTCTAGTGATGCGGCGCCATGCGATTACTCCGATCAGCAATCCGATGGCTATTGTCATATACATGCCGAAATATTCTCGCATATATTCCCTGCGATACTTCGCGAGTGCCTTGGAGTAATACTCCCGATCATTACCGAGCTTCAGATACGTCATCGCTTCCTTGTATTTTCCTTCCCGCAGCATCGACTTGCCGATCCCGACATAGGCCATTTCATAGTTGGCATCCAGACGTAATACTTCCTCCCAGAGCTTAGCGGCTTCTGTATGTTTCCCCGAACTGTATAGACGGTTCGCCTCGTTCACCAGGCTTCCGAAGGTGGTAGCCTTGAACTCGGTGATCCGGCCCAGGTCACGATCCAGCACATAGATGGCATCACCGTGGCTTTCAACCGCCACCGGATTTTTGAACGTGCCTACCTGATTGCCCAGCTGACCAATGACATACAGCAAATTGCCGTCTTCGTTATACGTGAACACACGCCCACGCGTGGAGTCCAGTGCACGGTAGACCCCATTGCTCGACACTTTGATATCAATGAAAGAGGAACGATTCATGCTCAAGTCCCCAACCGGCGCAAATTCTCCGTTAACCCGGAGCACATCGATTCCGGATGGATTCAGCCTTTTGACCGCAGACGTTGTATTTTTATCCGCTGTTGTTGTGTAGATAAAACCGCCATCATCCACATCGGCGTTGTTGAATTCCAGCGGAATAAAACGAATCATTTTCTCCCGTTGCTCCTTGGTGGATACCGTTTTCCAGAATAGATCGACCGGATCAAACTGCACACGGTTTGTACCCATGAATCCGGTAAAACGCCCGTCACTATCAAACTCAATCAAGCCTTCGTAGACACCCCGGCCAACCACATAGATTCGCCCGGCTTTGTCCACAATGACTTTTCGCGGGAAATATTCAAACGTCTCGCTGAGCACATCCGATTCCGGTGCACCGATGGCACGCACAAATGTACCGTCCTGATTCAGCTCCACAATTCGTTTGTTTTCGGTATCCGCTACGTAGATTTGGCCCGCCTCCGTAACAAAAAGCCCTTCTGGATTCAGGAAGCTATCCTGTTTGCCTCCATGCTCGAACTGCTGAATGACTCGTACCGTCTCCCATTTATCGTTTAACACAACGATTCGCGCATTTCCTGAATCCAGCACGTAGAGCAGGCCATCCTTCGCAGCATATATATCCAGGGGAGACTGCCACGTCCCAGTTCCGGCCTCCTCACCTGTAATGACTCTGGAAGGGAGAAAAGCAATCGGTGACTTTACTGCATTCCCCCAGTAGTTATAGGTATATCCCTCATACGGTGCCGCATGAGCCTGGTTAGTTCCGATTCCGGCAATCAGCAGGGAAGCTGCCAGAACGATCAGCCATGATTTCACTCTCATCTCTAACACCCTCTCCCTTAATCCTTCATGCCGGATGATGCCATCGTTTGAATGACATTGCTCTGTGACAATACAAATGTAACAATCGGCACCGTCATCATGATGACAGCTACAGCAGCCCCTACTCCTGCTCGGGCAATTCCGCCTTGCACAATCTGTCCCATGGCGTAATGCATCGTTTTAAGCTGTTCACTGTAGATAAAGCTTCCACCGTCCGTACCCCACAACATCTGCATCATCAGAATGAGCAGTGTAAGCCAGGCCGGTTTGACGAGCGGCATAACCACCTGGAAGAAAATCCGATACTCGCTTGCGCCATCCATTTTTGCCGCCTCCAGCAACGCATCCGGAATCTGCTCCATAAACTGTTTCATCAGATACAAGCCAAGCGGATAAGCAAAGGCCGGAATAATGATCGCTTGGTAAGAGTCGAGCCATCCGAGAGTTGACATAATCATATAGTTCGGGATCGCTGTTACATGTGGCGAGAACATCAGCGACAGCACAATAACGGTGAACAAAACTTTATGACCGCGAAACTTGTGTTTCGCCAGCGGATATGCCGCTGCCGAAGCCAGGATTATATGGCCAAACGTACCCGCTGCTGTAATAAATACGGTGTTGAAAATGTATCTCGAAAAGGGAACCCATGAATTTTTCATGACCTGAAACAGATCGGAGAAGTTTTCAAACGTCGGGTTCCGTACAAACAAGGTTGGCGGGAAAATGAACAGTTCATCCAGCGGTTTAAAGGCATTATTGATGACATAGATGAGCGGAACCGCCATAAATGCGCCAAATCCGCCAAGCAACAGGAACAGCAGAATATCGACCTGCCAGGATCGATTGATTTTTCGTTTCATAAGCAGGGCTATCTTCATCGGCTATTCCCCCACTCTCTTCAAAAGCTTTTGAACAAGCAGGTTGGAGCCCAGCATCAGACCAAACAGCACCGTTGCAATGGCCGATGCATAACCCATTTCAAAACGAATCGTTCCGTAATCCATTAAGTGCGTAACAATCGTATGTGCCCCATACTGCACACTCGGGAAACCGGCGAGTGCAGTGGCCACTTCGGCAACCGCTAGAGATGCAGTAATCTGAATAACGGCGCCAAACATCAGCTGAGGGCGCATCGAAGGAAGCGTAATATACCACAGCTCCTGCCAGCGATTCTGCACCCCATCGATGGCTCCCGCTTCATATAACGTACGATCCACCGTTTGCAGACCGGCAATAAATGCAAGGAAGCTCGTTCCCAGACTAAGCCATAGCTGCACAAGCATGATAATGGCAAGCATATATTTCGGATCCTGAAGCCACAGGATCGGCTCATACAGAATGCCCGTTTTCATTAGAAAACCGTTCATAATGCCGTAGGAGTCCCCGGAGAAAATAATCTGCCAAATAAAAAACACATTGCCCGAAATCGAAGGCGCAAAAAATATTAGTGTCATAAACGCTCTTACCTTCGGATTCAGCTCATTGATGAGCCACGCAAATACAAAGCAGGCTATGTAGCTGATCGGGCCAGTAACCACTGAGAAAATAATCGTATTTTTGAGACCTATCAAGAACACATCATCATTCCAGAGCAGCTTGGAATAGTTCTCCCAGCCGACCCATTGTGGAAACTCCAGCATGTTGAAGTTGGTAAAACTGAAAAAGATCGAAATGATGACTGGAAACACGGTGAATAGCAGAAATAACAGCATATATGGCGATAAAAGAATATAAAGATGTTTATCCCGCTTCATATCTCTGACAAAGAGTTCCCATCTTCCCGGCATGCCGGCAGGCGTGCGCTTGGGCTGAGAACCGGGTTTGGTCACGATGTTTACCTTCTGCAAAAGAGTCCCTCCCTAGCGCATTCCGTCCAATTTAAACTCTTTTCGTTTTTGCTGAATTTCGTAATTAATTTCCTGAACGTAATCATATAAAGCATCGGTTGAGTTCGTACCGTTATTGACGACCTCACGTAATGCGTTATCCAGATGGCGACCTGTAAAGTAACCTCCGGGAACCTCAGGTACCCCTTGTACCCACCCCCACTGTTCTTCCAGACTGCGATAATCACGGATCGGCCAAGGCAGCTCCTGTAAAGCTTCGATGTTCGCCGTTGGATAGCGCGCAGCAGCACCCATCAGACCTTCCATTTCCCGTCCAAAGCGAACCTGGGCATCCTTGCTTACCCACCACTTCATGAATTCCCATGCCGCATCTTTATGTTTCGACTGCTTGAGCATCACCGTCGCCGTACCACCGCTTGCCACATCACGTTTGATGCTTCCATCGGGCTGCTTGAGGCCTGGAACCGGGATGAATTCCCACAGACCTTTAATCTCTGGCGCAGATACAGACAAGTAGTTATAGAAGGTATAGTCCATGATGCCCACAGGCATTTCCCCCGTTCTGAAGCGCATGGGAAAATCAAAGGTCAGTGGCAGCTTGTAACTGGTATAGAAATCCGTCCACTCCTTGAACGCCTCCAGTCCAGTCTCCGTATCCATACCACTTCTGGCACCCTTGTCTAAGTAGAAGGAGCCGCCCATCTGATACAGCAGCATGGCATACGCCCGATTAACTTCCAATACGGGTACGCCAGTTGTCTGAGCCAACGGCAGCGCCATCTCCATGTTGTGCTTCTGCAGCACCGGGATCATGGCATACACGTCATCCCACGTCTGCGGCGGCTCCAGATCAAGCTGCTCCAGAATATCTTTACGATAAAATAACATGTTAAAAATCTGCTGTTCCGGAAGCGCGAATACCTGGTCTTCAAACTGATATGGAACCATTGCACTGTCCCTGAACTGCTTGATTAACTCGTTATAGCCTGGATATGTGGACAAATCCTCCGCCGCGTGTCGCATCCCGAAGTTCACCGGCACATCATTGCCAACCTGCATGGCTACATCCGGACCTTCTCCTGCAAGCGAGGCACGAAGCAACACGTCTGCATTAACCAGTTTGAGATTAACGCTAATGCCTGTCAGCGGTGTAAACGTATCATCAATCATCGCTTTCAGTACCTGTGCCTGGTCGCGGCCCGTTCCAATCCAGACGGTCACCGACTTGTCTTCATCGGCGGTGCTGCCAATGGTGTCATAATCTTCGAAAAAGGAATGAAGGAAGGATGACACCTCATGTCCTGTTTTACTGAACACAGACCCATTCGCTTTGGGCAGTTTCTCACCAGGTGAGGCAAGCAGTAGATAGTCAATCTCAAGCGGCTGCTCACGCACTTCAAGAAGCCAGGAGCCGACGCTGCCGACATTGATTTTGAATTGACCAAGCCGCTTCTGAACGGTTTCGGGTTTATCGGCCAGATCAGCAAGCTGATAGGCGGTTTTATTTAAAATGGCTGTTTTGTCGCTTTTCTCCCCTGTCAAACGAATTAACTCTTCAGAGACTGCAGTTAAAATATCACTCTGTTCCCGAAACACATCCACCATATCCGGAATCTGTTTGTCTAATTGATAATCACGATACGGGTCCGGTACATTGCCCGTGATCATCAGAATTTTTCGATACATCGCATTGATCTCGAGCACACTGGCTTCAACCTGACGAATTAGCGGTGCGATGGCCCCGAGACTGACCTCAAGCTGCAGTTCGTGTTGTCCCTTCGTTAAATAAAACAAATAAGGCTCTTCTTCATTGCCCAACACATTCATCTGCCAATCGGCGTCATAGAAAAAAGGAATTTGCATCATTTCCTGGAAAGGAACCTTGTCATCAATCTGCAATGAGCGAGTTGAATATATGCCTCTCAGCAGTTCTTGTCGGCCCTTGATCGCTATCTTGTATAAACCGTCTTCTGGTACATCCATCTCCCATGCAATCCATTGTCCTGGCACCCGCCAGTTGTTTCCACCAATCGTGTTCATTCTGATCTTGGAAACATCATACGGCTCTGTCGATGTACTGGAGCGATCTGTGATGGGATATAGTGTCGGCGATGACTTATATGAAGCCTTCTCCCCTTGAACCTTGATTAAATGCCCGGTTGTTTCCTTGTATCCTTTAGTCTCATACTCCTGCTTGAGTTCTGCATAGGATGGCGGAGCTTCGTAATGATGCAGTTTGATGGTATCAATCACCACCGGCTCACGTGTAGAGACCAACTTGATGGAATGATTCCCCTCTGAAAAATAAAACTGATAAGGCTCTTCATAATAGCCTTCTTTATCTCTCAGGATCGACTCCTGCCACATTGGCTCTTCAACCTGGCGCGGACGTAGGTCATTGCCTCTGTTGTCCTGTTCGATTTCCGGTTTTTCGTTGACCCATACCCGGTGAAAGCTCATGTTACGAGCACTGCTGAACGGCAGCTTTCCATCAATCCACAATTCCCGTTCGATAGCAGAGCTTTTCCCTTGAATTGGGTAATAGCGTAATGACATATGATACATTCCTGATTCAGGAACATTCACTTTCCACTCCACCGATCCACTTTCCTCTGTCCTTATGAACTCGCCTACCTCGCCGCCAAGCTCCGTGATCATCTGCGGGTTCATGCCTTCGGCAGCTGAGTAATCAGCCCCATGGATGACAATGTCCCTCGCAGGCCGCTTCTCGTTCTGAAATTGCTTCAGATACGTATCATAGCTATCCTCAGCAGCAGATTCAGATATCGGCATGACACGACTCGGATCTGATGATCGACTTCCGGTCTTGGCATTGCCACTCGCACCGGAACTGGATATCGCATACACCACGACGAGCATTAGTGTGACGACAACGATCGTCACTCGGGATAATGTGAACTTCACCCAATGCCCCCCTTTAGATGACTTTCGTGAAAGCAATGAGGTGCGGCCCGTATATTGTGCTTCGACTAACCCCACTCGAAAACAATCATCAGGCCGCCCTATTGCTGTTTAACTACCAAGCGTTATTTTTTCTTTTCCTGCTCTCCACTTAACACTTTTTTCACCGCAGCCTCAGCTTTGGAGATCACTTGAGCAACACCCGTGGAAGGCGTAATCTCACCTTTAACAAACTTCTCAGTCACGCTATCCAGTTGATCCTTGATACCCAGACCACCGAAGCGTCCGCCAAACAAACGCTGCACTTTGCCATCATCGTTCATGGCATTGGCAATGGACGTTTCATCCGGCAAAATATTTTCTAGGGAGAGTCTGCGATTATCCTGCCAGTTATCGAAGTCCTGCAGATCTTCCCAAATCTTTACGATGACATCTGCATCCTTCACCCCTTTTGGAATGACATAAGCTGCGGTCTGACCAAAAGGTTCATGGTAAGACTGGGCTTGTGGACCTTTTGGCATATACACATAACCCCACTCATCCTTGAGCTTATCGAGAATGCGGCCTTCAATCTCCCACAGCCCGCCTGGATACATCGCAATCGTGCCCTCCCCAAAATATTTGGCGGGATCTTCCCAGTCGTTTCCTCCATTCGCTTTAACTACTTTATGCTCCGTGTACAAGCTGTGCAGAAAGTTAAGCGCTTCCATAGCTTCCGGTGAATTAAACGTGACTTTACCCGTCTGCTCATCATATAACTTGCCGCCATTACTCGCGATCAGCATCTCAGACAGCACATAATGCGCGCCAGCGAGGCCGTATTGATCCATTTTGCCATCACCATTGTTGTCTACGGTCAGCTTTTTTGCCGCGTCCAGCATCGAATTCCAGTTCCAGTTATCCTCATCCATCAATTGCTGAGGGTCCTTCAATCCAGCTTCCTTAAAAATCCGTTTGTTATAGAACATGCCGCTATCATTTGGCGAATACCAGCTCTCCAGGCCATAGATTTTGTCACCCCCAAAGCGCATCGAATCAATAACATCCTGCTCTACCCGTGTATCCTTGAGATATTCGTCCAGCGGTGTCAGAAACCCGCCATGCATGAGTCCCCAGATGAATCCATCCGGAATTCGGACAATCTCCGCAAAAGGCTCGTTAGCGAGCACGGAGGAAGACAGCTTTTCAGAAGTGGACCAGTATTCTGTGTTCAGATATTTGATCTTCACGTTATACTTTTCTTCCACCATTTTGATCCGTTCCCGCGCAAGCTCATCGGATTCCGAATCACCTTTTGGTGTCGCATCCCACCAGTGAGAGATTCGAATGACACGTCCATTAAGGTCCGGGGCTGGCTCAGCCTCCTCCACTTGTTCTTCCTTCGCTGGTGTTGTGCTCGTCTCGACTTCAGCTGGCTGAGCAACCGGCTCGGCTGGCTTCTCACTTGTACCCGTGCATGCAGACAAAAGAGTAATGAATGCGGCAAACAAAACAAACAACATGATTTTGCTGATCATCATTTTTTTCAACATGGGCTGCCTCCCTCAAGTAAATGATCCTGCTTTGCTTACGCCTTACTTGCTCTTCTCTCCCTTTAACACCTTCTGGATGCCAGCCTGTGCAGGTCCAATAATCTGTGCAACGCCTGTGGATGGTGTAACCTCACCTTTCACAAACTTTTCAGTTACACTGCCAAGAGCATCCTTCACACCCAATCCCCCGGCACGTGCGCCATAAACCCGTTCAACCTCTCCGTTGTCATTCATGGCATTCGCAATAGAAGCTTCATCTGGCAAAATGTTCTCCAGCCATAGACGATGATTCTCCTGCCAGTTATCGAAGTCCTGAAGCTCCTCCCAAATTTTCACAATGACGTCTGCATCCTTAACACCTTTGGGGATTACAAAGCTCTCTGTGCTATTTACCGTATCGAGATAAGTAGATGCTTTGGGCCCTTTAGGCATGTATACATACCCCCAGTCATCCTTTAACTTGTCAAGAATGCGCCCTTCCACTTCCCATAAACCGCCAGGATACATCGCAATGTTGCCCTCTGAGAAATATTTGGACGGGTCCTCCCAGTCATTGCCTGCGTTAGCCTTCACGACTTTGTGATCGTTATACAGGCTGTACAGAAAGTTAAGCGCTTCCAAAGATTCGGGTGAGTCAAACGCTGCCTTCTGCGTTGCCTCATCGTACATCTTGCCGCCATTGCTTCCGATGAGCATTTCATGCAGCACATAATACGCACCTGACAGACCATACTGATCCATCTTGCCATCCCCGTTTTTGTCTACGGTCAGCTTCTTGGCCGCTTCCAGCATCGTATCCCAGTTCCAGTTATCCTCTTCCATTAGCTGTTGCGGGTCCTTCAATCCAGCTTCTTTAAACAGACGTTTGTTATAAAACATGCCGCTGTCATTCGGGGTATACCACCCTGTCAAACCAAATACGTTATCACTGCCAAACCGCATGGAATCAATGACATCCGGCTGGATTTTCGTATCCTTCAAATAGTCATCCAGCGGTGTCAGAAATCCGCCTTGCATCAACCCCCAGATATTACCGTCAGGCACACGCACAATTTCAGCAAAAGGCTCATTCGCCATCACGGATGAAGATATTTTCTCCGACGTTGCTCCATAGTCTGTATTTAGATAAGAGATTTTGACGTTGTATTTCTTCTCTACATTTTGGATTCGTTCACGGGCACGTTCATCTGCCTCCGAGTCTCCTTTGGGGGCCGCATCCCACCAATTGGATATTCGAACAGCTCTGCCCTTCAGATCGACGGCCGGCTCCTGCTTCTCTTCAGCAGGCTCAGCTGCGACTTGCTTGTTTTCTTCTGCTGGCGACTTGTTAACAACCTCAGCTGGTGTACCCGCTCCACCGCTACAGCCAGCGATTACGGTTACCACCAAGGTAAGCATCACCAAAAAGGTAAACCGCTTCTGTCTCATAAACTTCATCTTACACACACTCCCCCTTAAAGTTAGATAAAGATGAATCGGGAACTTGAAAACCTGCAAGCACGCTTCAAATAGAAAGCGCTTACTAAGTTGTCTGAGTGATAATGAAACGGCTTTCATGAAACCCATTTCATTATAGTATTGGGAAAAGCCTACGGTCAATACTATTTATGTTATTATTTAGTTTAATTTGATTATTAAGGTTAATATAATTACAATTTAAGGATATTAAAACATTTAAAGGAGGTTAATATTAAAACCCTATGCTATAAAATTGAATTTTATTGCATAGGGCTCCAGATGGGATATTAAATTCTATTTTTTCGAAGGCTAAGCTTCTTAATTCCTATGCAGAAGTGGAAATTGCATCCTGTTCCTCCTAGATTAGCAATGACTCAACTTCATTAACCCAATCTCCTTCTTCGTCAGCCAGTAGAGTCTTCCAACCAAGTAGCTTAGCCGAATGTAAATTTTTCTCTTGATCATCTACAAATAGAACCTCTTCTCCAGCTGCCAGGAAGGTTTGGACCCGTTGGTATATCTCAATCTCAGGTTTGCATAAACCCACTTGATTAGAGATGGTTACACTTTTGGTGAATGAGCTTAAACGGCTAAGATTCGGCTCAATCCACTCCTTACAATGATTGCTGAGCAGATGGATATCGGCAAACTCACTCCATCGCTCAAGGTATCGAGCCGCTGGTAAAGGAACAATTGAGCTATACAAGATCTCCTTCGCTCGGCTTATTGATAATTCGGGATACGCCTCCTTCAACGATTGCCAGAACTCTTCTTCTCGCATTATTCCTGTCCAGAGCTGTCGCTTTATTCCTGTAAAATGTACTTTCAGGGATTCTGCCGATAGGTTGGTTTCCTGAATCATATCTTTCCAGCACGTCAATGACATATTACTTAACAAAACACCTGCGATATCTAGAACGATCTGTGGTCTGCCTCTCATTTTATCGACTCCCAAGTTCATCTAATACGACGTATAACAGACTTCAAGTTATTGAAAAGCATCATGGGGAAGGACAGCATGCACACCCTTCACGCCATTCACAATTTGCGTGATACGCAGGTCGATTACCGCGCTTCCAAGTGCAATCGCTTCCACTCGTTCTAATCCGTACAACTCACCCATCAGATTTAACATGCCGTCTAATGCTTGAACGGTAGCCTCATTCAGATCTTCATGAAAACCGAAGGTAATCCAGCCGGATGGCGTATGTGCACGAGGATTGGTCAGAGCTAGATTATCAATTACGTTGATGGTGATATCCACAAGTTCCATTGGACATTCAATCGCCTGACAGCTGACTTCACCATCTCCCTGGCGTGCATGACCATCACCAATCGCGAGATAACCTCCGTCTACGGGGATAGGTAAGTATAATTTGCTTCCCTGCACCAGTTCCTTGCAGTCGATGTTCCCTCCACAATAACGAGGCGGCCAAGTCGTATGAATTCCTTTTGACTCTGGTGGCATGCCCACGACTCCCATGAACGGTGAGAGAGATACCGTGAAGGGTTTCCCATTTATTTCACAGGTTCCACTCATCGTGTGGAGATCAAGTGTCCAATTTAGCGACAGTTCTTCAACCTCTGTTAGATGTAATTTCTGGTTCTGCCAGTTCGGATATCCGCCGGCGGAAGTAAACCCGTATTGACCGGGTACAATCTCATTGAAAACAATCTCCAACGTCTGTCCTTTCTTGGCATCATCGATATAGATCGGACCGATTAAGGCATGCCCTCCATCTTTTTCACCTTGTCGATCAAAAGGTTTCATGCGTTCCGCATAACTCACACCCGTTCCCCAGCCCGCATCCAGTGTCTGAAACCGAATGGAATCCCCAGATTTCACGCTCAACATGGGAGTTACCTCATCGGTAAATGAACCGATTAGATTTCCCTGAGTTAATTCAATCTTATAAATGGTCATCATGTCCCTCCCTGGTTTGGGATACATATTATATTCAAAGCACGCCACATGCTGTATTCCATGCCGCCCACCGCTTGCTAAATCCTTTACGCTTCAAGGCTGGCAACATACTTTTTCAACGGTTCCATATGATGCTGGTCATGCCATATAAAATCTTTAAGATATTGGGGAATATAAAATACGTTACCCTCTGCATCCAAATACGTCTGATGAAGCTGTTCCTCCGATAACCCTCGAATGTCATTCATAATTTTATAGCGGTACGTGATAGCCTTATTTACGATTTCAGATGTCTCTGTGCGTTTCCCGTACTCAATAGCTTTGCGATTAAACTCATCAAAATCCAGATGTTTCAACATAACAGGCTGCCTCAGAGCAATCTTCTCAATCGCTTCCTTGTAAAAATATCGATCCCATAACATGATATGACTTACGATTGATTTTATCGTCCACTTCCCTTCTTCCAAGCTGGAATTCCAGATCTTTTCTTCAAGATTAGTCAACGTTCTGACAAAGAGCGTCCATTCTTCAAAAGTTTGAAGCAAAAGTTCAATCTCTTTGGTCATGATTACATTTCCCCCTTCTTTCTCTTTGAAATGATTCATTACTCTATAGGTTCTCTTCGGTTCCGATTCATCCATCCCAAAGCATAATCAACCATTTCTCTCTGGGGTATCAAATAACTCACAGCTTTCCCTACCATTCCTTCGGTAACAGCATTAGTCTGGATCTTAAACTCATTAAAAATCAATTCAAAATCATCTGATTCATTGTTAATATCATCGTATGTAGTCCATTGTTCAATTCCATTCAACAGCATTTTTACTCCCCAGACTTTTGGCTTAACAAATGTATTCTGCTGTTTATACTCGGCCAGGTGCAAAGAAGTGTTACTATTTGTAGGTGCACCAAGTAACAGAATATGTCCACTCAAATTATAGATTTTTCCTAACGGTGATTCCTCATTTAATGCATAATGCAAGTTATGATTTTCCGTTATCTGTTTTGCCTCATTCCCGCGGGCAGCAAAAGACATGTGCGGATGTGAGCTTCGTAACACACCATTTTGCTTCCGAAACACCTCAGGAATGATACCCATATACGAGGTTGGTGTTAGATCAGGATAATAAGTAGGCATATTGTCTTTGATGAAATCAACCTCCTCTGAGGACAGCTTCGCGTCATGCTCTGAAGGTTCACAAAGATGTTCTGATTGAGTCGGCATGACAACGGTTCCATTGGTTCCAACAGCTTCTTCCAAAGCTAAAATAACACTTACCGGTCCGCCTATAACATTCCCAATTGCTTTAAAGGAGGAATGCACAATTATCGTCATACCCTCCCTTATCCCCATTGACTTTAAATCATTAACTATAGTCTTTTTTGTTTGTAATTCCATTGTGATTCCTCATTTCACCCGTATCGATTCCACTACAGCCTTGTAATAGCATCTTTACATATTTTTCAATGGTTCATGATGGGACTTGAACAACGCTGCAATAATCTTCTCTGCACATTCTTCCGGTGTGTTCATACTTGTATCAATGGAGTACCTGTAGTTAATGTTTTTGGCCATGATCTGATGCTGCTCATCCGATTGCTCTTCTCTGCGATCCCCACGTTCGATGTTCCGCTGACGGCAGATGTCGAGGGGGCAATATAACTCCACAATATTTAGTGGATAGCCTTCAAATATCTGTTTGACTTGTTCATAATGCGGCGCGAGCTCCGGTCTTTCCACAAGTATGCCATCGATCAGAACATGCTTGCCATGGTCTGAGAATACTTTTGCCGTATGATACATCATTACAATCGCTTCACTCAGATACTTCCAGTAATCCGTCTGAAGATGTTTATCACCGATCGTATTTTCAAAAAGATCATTAGCGACAACATAGAAAAACGGATCATCGTATGATTGCATCGCCTCTACAATTGAAGTTTTACCAGAGCTGGTTACACCGTTCAAAAATATAATTTTGCCTTTTTCCATGATAGTCATCTTCCTTTGCTTAAGTATAATTTTATAAATGTAATACAGCGTGTATTACGTGTGTTTCATTGATTTTTTGAGCAGCATGATCTGACCAATATGATAGGCATTATGAATACATAGATTCGATACAACTCCCCACCATGGCGCGTTAAAATAGGAAGGGATTTCACGGGTCAGTTTATGTTCTTCGCTATCTTCGAGTGCCCTGTTCCAATCACCAAAGACGGTTTTCAGTCTATGTAATGTCTTGCGCCACTCCGCATCGTTCAGGTTAGACGGATCTATGTCAAATGTATCCTCATTATTCACTGAATGCTGCCCGTCGACCTGTTCGGCAATATATCTCTCAAGCCACCTCTCATTCCAGAAAATAAGATGATTGACGATCGCCCAAATGGAATGCTCTCCCTCATTCTTTGAATAAGTGGCCTCCGCCGCATTGAGGTCTGTCAACATATCATGAAGCGGAATAAACCAGCTCTTGTCATGATAACAGGCGTTCATTTGGTCTATGAGAATAGCTTTGTAACTCATCACTTCACCTCATTCAGATTAAACTTTGAATCAGCAGTTGTGTAAGAACCATTTTCGTGAATTAAAGCATTTAATTGCATTCCATAGGCACATCCACCATCAATGCCTATTTTATCTTCACCAAACCAAACATCCGAAGTTTCATGAATGTCTATTGTCCTTGTGTGACCAAAGATGATCTTTTGGTGTAGATTTGTGAACGTATGATCAATAAATTTATCTTTGATATACATAAAATCATGCTCTGGTTGATTCCTCCATTCTATGTAATCAGGGTTTAATCCGGCATGAACGTAAATATGTGTCTCATCCTCATGGTATAGAGGTAATTCACTCAAAAAATTAATATGATGACCATAGTCCATTTTTATTGTCTCTCTGGCTAGTTCCAACATTTCATCAGAAATTGCGCCTTCAATATTACAATAGCTCTGAAGTGTTTGAAGCCCTCCATGTTCAATAAACTTGGCTTTAATTAATGAACTTCCCTCAATTATAAAATCAACGAATCGTTGATCGTGATTGCCTCTTAATGCGATCGCATGATGTTCTTTTACTAATTGGATAACCTCTTTGACCACTTCTTTACTATTAGGACCTCGATCCACATAGTCACCAAGCAAAATTAGTTGATCATATTTCGAATTGTAATTGATATCATGCAATAACTGATTAATTGGATCAATGCAGCCATGGATATCGCTAACCATTATCGTCCGATTCATAGAAACTCCTTTTAGAGCAGCTTTAATATAAAATTTATCCGTTCATTGATTTCGCAATCTTCATCACAAGATCTTCTGACATATTTCTTCCATTGATCTCGTATTGTAATGCCTTCCCCTGCACATCCTCTTCGATCCATATCAATTGGGAAGTTTCGTTATTGACAATAAAAAATGCTTGGACGCCACGTATGGCTGCTTGTTTAACCGTAGCACCACCATGATCAGGCAATGCGATTCGGCTCTTTGTAGTCCCGAAAATATTAAGTGTATAACCACCGTATTCTTGATACGTGATGCTGATGCCCACAACCCTCTTATTGGGTTTCAAATCTCGTATCACTACATTGGTGCCCGACCTGTTACTTTCCTCAACCATTTCTTCAATTTCTTGCGGAGTTAGATTATCAAATCCATAAAATACATGAATGGCATCGATATCAGAATCAATCGGAAATTTCGGCTGCCATGGAGAATAAAGTTTCTGCAATTGTTCCAACCCGTCTTCCCATGGAATGGCTGCATAATTGGTCTGTTGCGTGAATTGGTTCTCTGAAGCATCTGCGGTATAAATCGCCTTCCCCTCACCAGGCTTTAAGTCAATGACGATCCGGTCAATCGCACGATCTTTGCGTAAGGATTCAATTTGAATTTTTCCAAGCACATCTCCGCTTTTGTTTTTGATATCCATTGGTCTTTCACTCCTTTTCTTTCAAAATACCTTTCGATCTTCACACAATAGAAGCTAAGCGCGACAGAAGATAAAGCAATCATGAGGACTCCAAATATGCAAATGGTCCGCAAGATATCCTCGTAACCATAACTTGTCGTTTATTCGTCTGAGATAAAAACCTTTTGGAAAATCTATATCCTCCGTAAGGGCTTCAGAGGCTATGGTAAGGGAGCCAGACGGAGCCTTTTTCTCCTCTGAAATGTTGGTAGAACCTATCTCGGGCTGATCCAAATATTGCAGTCTTAGATAAGGTCCTAACTCAACCGGACAAGATTCCAATCCAAGTTCATTTGCTATTCGAAATAACTGGAGAGTTGTAGCACCCTCCGAAAATCCAAGTTGTCTGACGGTCAACTCAACCGTTTGCAAGCTTTGCTTTACACTCGAAACTATAAATCTCTCATCATGTAACAACTGTTCTCCATATTTATTCAATAAAATAGAGTGTTGGTCCAGTTTCTGAATAAGCTGTGGCTTTGTTAAGCCGCCAACTTCTACTATTCTTATTTCAACTGAACAGTCAGGATATATTTTCTCGTCTTCAATCAACATTCGTATCCCCCAAATCCCTCGGTTAATGATAGCAGCTGACCAAAGTTCCTCATTAAAAATTCAATTCACAATCATGGTGTTCCCACACATCAAATAAGTTGCCGTCCAGATCTTCTAACACAAAAAACTTCCCATAGTGTCCCTCATCACTAATAGCCCCTACTTTCACATTCTCTGATGTTAGATAGTTATGTAAAGAACCGATGTCATCAGTGAAAAATGTAATGACCCATCTCTTTTTCTGATGCACTTCAAATGTCGCTCGTGTTACATGATCGCTTTGGATCAAATCCAATATTGGGCGACTCCCCCGAAATAAACTCAAATATCCTTCGCGTTGGTGGCGAATGTTAAATGCAAAATGTTTTACAAACCAAGCGGCTGATACATCAAGGTCTTTCACTGGAATTACATTATATGCTATGCCCAGAATCCTTCCATTCCCCATATATTACCTCCACACTTGAGATATGTATAAGACCCTACCACCCTTGCGATGTTATACAAGATTTAATTTGAGCAATATGATGCTGCCCGTGCCATACAAATCTTTGAATCGCGATATCCAGTGTAATTGTACCTAACACTTCTGTTCCGAGTTTTCGTCTAAACTGATCCCGATGTAAACCATACAGTAGAGCGAGAAATCGCTTGTCCAGTATCTCCATCAGCAAAATTGATTCTTCGATGGGCATACTCTTGTAATCATGTAATGATGCCCATAAATCCTCTCGATACGAGCTTGCCATCGGTTCCTCTTCAGTTAATGCTCTCTTGAACCTGATATAAGCGTTCATATCATTGTCCGCAAGGTGGTGCACAATCTGTGTGATTGTCCAACCGCCTTCACGATAAGGAGTACAGAGTTGATCATCATTGAGATGTTGTGTAATCTCTTTTAAGGTCTTCGTAATTCCGGGAATTTGACCTATAATGTGAATTCGGTCCTCATTAGAGAAGTTAAGACTTGGCTCAAAGTGTCCTATCGGAAAGCGTATATTTTCATCCAAAGTTGAGTACCTCCAATTTCCTACTATAGAACCAAATCATATCCAATATAACCCACAATGTTCCATTTGCGAAGTGTAAAAGCGAAAAAGAAGCAACCTTTATTATCAGGCTGCTTCTTCTATTGAACTCTGTATGCTAATTAGAAAACTAGCACAATTAAACCTAAGTCAAACGAAGGTACAATTATATAAAAATCGCCCCAATATTCGGTAGAATGGTGTTGTTCGGAGCATCACCAACCAAGAGAGGAGCCACTATAAGATAGAGTCTACTATAATGAGTGCCCTTATTCTGAAAATTCAATCAAAAATGGATGGCTTTTCTCATCTAATGCATTATGAATTCTGTCATAGAAATTTCCCCATGTTATCATTTGCCCAGCTTCTTCTAAAGTAAAGTAACCCACCTCTTCACTTTCATCACTCGTAGTTAAAGCTCCACCAATCGGTTTTCCAGTAAATATATTGTTGCATACGCCGCGCGTTATGTTTTGATACAAACCACAAAATTTAATTAATTCAATTTCAATCCCTGTCTCCTCTTTCACTTCGCGAACTGCTGCCTGCCTAATAGTCTCTCCTTCTTCAACACAACCTTGAGGCATTTCCCAGCCTCTTCGACCTTTCATGAGTAAAATCTCATTATGTTCATTGAGAACGATTACACTAGCAGACACGATAAATTTCATTCTAATTCCTCCTATCAAATTCATCTTTTAAAATACTCATACAAATAACATCCCAATATTTACCTTTCTTATATATCTTATTTCTATATCTCCCTTCTTCCTTAAACCCACATTTAACATAACTTTTATATGCTCTCTCGTTATATTCGTATACCTCAAGCTCTAACCTATTTAAGTTTAATTCCTCGAAGACAAATTTCTGTAGTACTTTTATTGCTTCACTACCATAACCTTTTCCCAATTGATCTTTTTTCCCTATAACGATAGCCAAATATGCAAATCGATTCTTCCAATCTATCCTATATAGATCTATTTGACCCAAATATTCGAGTGATTCTCTAAACGCTATAATAAAACTTCTATTACTCGACTTACCTTCAACCATTGTTCTAAAAAAGGACTCCGTCTCATTCCTCGAATGAGGATATAAAAATTGATCCATGATTTAAAAAGCCCATCGATGCTCCTCTGGCAAACACTCATCACAAAGCAATTGCCCTTCAATAACTGCTCCATTATTAAGTTCATCCATATGATTTAGTTTTTCTCTATCAGTTGCCCATGAATTACATTTTGCACACCTTCCGCAATTCATTACTTCTGGATCGAGATACACAGAGGAACTACTCACCCATTGTAATTTCAGATCTTTCCTTATTGTAATTTCGTTCTCTAGTACAGGAGTCAAATCCCCATCGATTTCTTTATATTCATCGTCAGTTAAGTCAATTAGATAAGCTATATTTACAAGATATGTCTTCTTATTCATTACTTTCGTCCTTTGATTTTCATGGTTGATACGTTTCTTTGCCTTTGGCATAACGTTGTGCATTCAACAACGTTATGCCAAAGGCTGCGTTTTTAACTATCGGTTTGTAGTAAGCCCCGTCGACTGATTTGGTGATCCAAACTACTTCACGAGGCTAGTCATCTAACCGCCTGGTAGCAGAGACCAATAGCTCCCGACTTGAAAGTTTTATTTTCAATAAGCTTAAGATTGGTCTTCTCTTGGAGTCCTTGAAACAATGGCAACCCGCTACCGATCAGGACAGGAGACACTGTGATTTTGTACTCATCGATTAGATCAAGACCCATCATGTGATGCGCAAACCTGGGACTGCCGAGGATAACCATATCCTTGCCTGGCTGCTGTTTGAGGTTCCTAATCTCTTCCTCGACATCTTCTTTCACCAGTCTGGAATTGTTCCATTCCACTTTCTCCAGCGTTGTGGAAAATACGATTTTGGCTGTCTTTTCGATCCATTCAGCATGATTCCGTTCATACGGTGAAGCTGATGGGTCTGAAGACACAGATGGCCAGTAACTATGCATCATCTGATAAGTTCCACGTCCCCAAAGGACAGTGTCAGCAGTACTCAAAACTTCTTGCGCGTGTTTCTCCAAATCAGCATCGTAGGAAACCCAGCCAATGTCCATTTCACCGTTCGATCCTTCTACAAACCCATCAAGTGAAGCGTGCAGAAATAAAACGAGTTTTCTCATTTTCAATTCTCCTTTTTAAATATAATGTAATGTATTTATTACAAGATACCATGTTTTTTATTCTGACACCGATTCTTGTACTGAGCTCATCTAACGTTCCTATATTCACGACCCGAGCCGACTTAGGTAGCTCTTATCTTAGGGGATAGTTATATAAATCTCCTTCATCTTCAATATACTTCTACCAGATCAAGAGCCAATGACTTGTAGTGCGAATGTTGTGTTAGATGATGAAATCTAGAGTTTCTGTTTCCCACACAATCCTTCTAAGATTATTGCTACTCCATCGTTATCATTAGTTTCTGTTATTTCATCTGCAATATCTTTCAATTCAACTACTGCATTCCCCATTGCTATTGAATATGCAGCTGACTTGAACAATCCTACATCATTGTGATCATCACCAAATACAATCAATGAATCCAGTTCTTCATTGTATATATTGCAAAGTCTAGTAATTGCTAACTCTTTCGATGCTTGAAGTGGCATTATTTGAATCAGTTGATTTTTATCCGTAATCAGTATATTTACTTGCTGTCCAAACTTAGAAATAAGTCCTGGAATCTGATGTTTGCCTGAGAGCAATATCTTCGTAGCTTCATATTGTTTTAATTCTCTCAATGATTTAACTATTGGGTTAGACCTTGCATTCATTGTGGTAGTATAGTTATATTGTCGTAAGCCAAACCATTCATCTTTTACTTCCATTGTCAGATCGAGTTGCGGATAATGATGTAAGCAATAATCGATGATTTCGGAAGTTAAATCAGATGGAATTGATTCATAAAATTTGGTCATGGATTTATTACATATTGTTTGTGCTCCGTTATAATACACAAACGCTCCAATATCCAACAACTCTTTAGGAAGAAAAAACTTTACAGCTCTAGGAGGGCGTGCTGTTGCAAAGATTATTCTCATCCCCCTCTGATAACAGGAAAGTACGGCTTCAAAGTTTCTTTCAGAGACTTGGTTTTTAGAATTTAAAAATGTACCGTCCAAATCTAAAACAACTGTAGAATACTTCAATGAAATGCCTCCTCATAATTCATCGGGTTTTCATCTAATGTTTGTGCATTTCCTGAGGTTCAAGCGTCAAGCGGCTTAAATTAGGTCGATAGACTTAGCCCGTTGAATGTATCGCCTTATACCGATTTCTTTGAACTTCTTATAAATGATCCAGGGCAAATGCAAAGTGTTTTTTATACCCATGACCCATGAACTACCTACAAATTCTTTCCACATTCATTAAGTACTTTATTTACAAATTCGGTCTTCCCAGCCGTATAAGACTGACGATTTTCTCTATATTTAATAGCAAGTTCTTGCTTTAGATTGGCATATTCGACTACATATTCGGAATTGCTAATTAATGCATCTCTGAATGAAATATGTCTTAATAACTCTTTGCTCTCTTTATTACAAACATATAGATGATGTTCAGGTTTCTTTATTTTCACTATACTATAGGGAACATTTGCATCTTTCCTTGCAAAAGCTTCTCTGTTCTCAACGCCCAAATTTCCTTCATGATCGTAACCTAAACTTTCTAATCCTTGAATTACATCTGGGAGTAAAGCCATAGAATCAATTACCACATCAATATCTAAAATAGGTTTTGCCGCTAGTCCAGGTACTGCAGTACTACCAACGTGCTCGATTCTAAGTACTAGATCCCCGAGTTTATGTTCTAAGATAGATTTCAGATCAAAAAACATTTCAGGCCATTCATTGTTGTATTCTTCAATAATTATTGACTTTATACGCATCCTTGAGATCCCCCCGCAATAAATAAAGTATTTACGAATGTTTCCGATAACATTTCTGTATCAACAACATAGTAATGACTTAGGTGACCAATGGGAGCGAGCATGATTACGTCGGTACGGATGTGTCTGCTTAATTCTCTTCCCTGCCTATTGCTTCTCGGTATTAACTCAATCCTTCCCTTACAATTTGCAATAATTCTTCTTTGTGGTCTGGGTGACATGCAATTAAATAAGGTTCTTCTTTCATTCCATTAAACTTATTTCCTTCAAGATCTATAACAAGTCCCCCCGCTTCCTTGACCATTAAGATACCTGAGTACAAGTCATCACCTTCAGAATTGTACAGAACAATTCCATCAATATCTCCTTTGGCCAACATACACCATTGAAGCGTTGGAGCCCATAATCTTAACATTCGCTTGAATCTGATATCAATGTATTGTCTTAGTTTTACTGCTAGTGGGTCGTTTTGTACTCTGTGACCTTGGATCCAACCTATATTTCCTTTGAGCATATTCGGGTTACTCTTCAATTGTATTCGTCGATTATTACAGCTTGTCCCTTCACCAATAACAGATACAAATAAACGTTCTGTTAGAGGTTCATAGACTACTCCAAGAACAGGCTCTCTTTTATACATTAAGGTAATGGATATCGAAAAAACAGGTAAACCAATTGCAAAATTATTAGTTCCATCTAAAGGATCAATTAACCATAACCAATCGTGCTCAATTCCGATAAGCCCTGCCTCTTCACTGTGTATCTGATGATCTGGAAATACGTTCTGTATTTGTTTGATCATGATTTCTTCACAGATATGATCAACTTCAGTAACTACATCCCCAAATTCATCTTTAGATCTCAGTTCAATAAAGTTATCAAACTTCTCCTTAGAGATTAAACCTGCTTCGCGAATAATTGTTATTGCAATCTCTTTTGCGGTTTGAATAATCTTACGATCCATTATGCACCCCTTATTGATTTTGATTTTTCTCTTTGAATTCACCCATAACTTCTGCTGGAACGAGGGTAGCCCGATGAATGAACATTTTTTCAGGATCATAAATCATACTATTAGGTATTAAAGGCTGCAGCTTTTGAGAAGTCGAGGTTTTGCCGGATCCAAATGATCCATTAATCATAATAATCAAATGATCACTCCTTCTGGTTTAGTTTTACGTTTTGTGCGGAGCACTAACGACGATGCGTGAACATTTGGTTAAGCAATGTCGTTGCCCTCCATGATTCCCCTTACATACTCATCCCAATCCTTACCGTCTGTATTGATTTCGATTGTTGGGACTCTTGAGATTTGAGCTTGATGTCTTAATACATTTTGGACTTTTAATAATTCATTTACCTACGATCTTACTTCTTCTTCTGTTTTATAGATCCATTCTTCGGGTTGTCTGCTTTTGATTCTTTCTTCTACGACTTCGGGCGAGATTGTAAGCAAAATACACTTGGCGTTTAAAAACTCAAGCTGTTCTTCTATTTTATTTATCTCATCCAAATCCGAATCTGCAAATGCAGCTCTATGATTTAAGTGAAACCTCTCCAGCACATAAAATAGTCCCCTAGATCCTCTAGATGCAGGACCAAGTTGAATTGCCCAATCGTTAAGTTTCTTTAGCATTTCAACCCGCTCTTTAAGTAACTCAATGTGTTCTTCTCGCGTTAGACTCACATATTCTCCATGTTTATTATTCAAAATTTGAGAATAATGTTCTCCAAGAATAACTACGCTCCGTTCTGAGGATTCTTCTTGTGATTGATAACGTTTAATCGCTTTTAATACTGAAGTCTTCCCGGCATTTGAGTACCCCTCAAGAATTACTCCTCTAATATGCATTTCATTCTCCTCTCACTAACCATTATTTTACCTAACGTTCCTGTATTCATAACGTTCAACATTAGTTGAACGGGTTAGATAAAGCGCTTCCACAAAATATGTCTAGCAGACCAAGGCTCCGTGAGGAGCCGCTGCTTGAATATTATGTTATTACGACGAAATCGCCTCTCAGAGTGAACAATATCGTCAAAATGTTGTTAGCTAGAGGAAGCCCTGGAAGCAGACATTGTATTTAAGGCGTTCTCAAAGTAGTGATATACTTCATCTGCAATTTCCAGAAACTCTTCAACAGATACATCGCTATCCAAGTAACAAGCATACAGATACTCAACTAAAGCGCCGTCAATCGAGCAATAGTTTACTATAGCATCCTTCATCTTAATGATTTCATCTTCCCATACCCCTGTATCTTCTAAAATCAAAGAGTATAATGCACGAATTAATCTTTTAGAGTAACCTTTAATATATCTAGTTTTCAATGAGTGATCACTAACATTAGAAAGTGAACGATGTATAGTTCTACTTCCTCCTTGGTATCTGTATTTAAGTCTACAATGAATTCTGGAGAAATTATGATCGGGGGTACTTTTTCACCAATGTCCTCCCCATGTAGGCAAACACAAATGATCTTAATCCAAAACCCCCAATCATTTGGTCTACTTAATACATCATCCATCGAGCAAATGATCGTATCCATCTTAGTGACGAATGGATATTCTTCCAAAAGCCTGTCTTTCATAATGGACAATCTTTCGTAATCAATATCTTCGGGATTTGCACATACAATAGTAAAGTCTGCATCTGACTTAAAAGGTTGAGCGGTTCCTTTGGGAATCGAGCCACACATATAAATGCTATGAATCTTATCTTTGAATTCGTTAAGGATATGATCCACATACTTATCAACCAAATCCTTATATTCACTTTGTATTGCAATTCTATTTATAACTTTTTCTAATATCATATAGACTCCTCCTAAAATAAGAACTTCTTTCAGCTAACGTTGTTGTATTCACTTCTCACCAATCATAAAAAACTGTTTAATCTGTTGGTTTTCCGTATTAAATGGTTGCCCCTCATCGTCTATAAACCGCACATTCTTAAAACCTGCAGCCTCCATAATTTGTACATAACAATAACTGTTTACATTCTTTGCACCTAATCCTGTCTTATGAATCATCGTATCATTGGGTATATCAAATATGATCTCTTCGTGTTCCGAAACACATGTCGCTCTATTATATTCATGTCGTACCAAGCGATATATTCCATTGCGACATGTCCATGTACGGCATTCATTATGTCGCTCATCCGTATGGTATTTAAAATAATTTTCATTCCACATCTCATAGATAAAGATACCCGTTGGCTTTAAAGCGTTGAACACTCGGTTTGTAGATGCCCCTGTTAATCCAACAGGATCAGTCCAAATCGCTACATCAATAACTCGCCTTTTCAAAAGCTCTGTTGTACTCCCTTGAATATTCAATGAAAGTATTTGAGATGTCTATACCTGTAACCTCATTACCTAATTTCAACCATACTTGATGATACCTAGATATTCCACATGCAATGTCCAGAATTTTGGTTGAATTCTCAGGAGATAATACGAAGCATCACTACTTCTCCGAATCTGGCCACGGATCTCCTTCTCTTCTACATACCCAGTCGAAATACATCTCTGAATCAAAAGGTTCCTTGGCTATTTCAATGTCATTTTTTATCAATTTCATTCCATTAAGGTTTATTTCATCATTTAAGTAGACCAGAACGTCATGTATACCACCATCTCGTGATTGTTGAATGATTTGTGCAAGTAATTGTTTTTGTTCTTCAGACAGCGAACCAAGAAATGCATTAACTTTTATATTCTCTTCTGTCTTTGGCCACCCAGTAGTCAATATCCATCTTGATAACACTCCAGGCCGAATTTTGACTAATCCATCAATAAAATCTTTATAGTTCTGAACACGGATTGAATGGTTGTCTTCTTTCATATTTTCCTCCGCACTTTTTGGAATTTCGTATAACGTTTCTGCATTCACGAACCCAGGATATATTCTTCATCTTTAAGCCTTGTCACCTTACAGTTCTCAGTGGATTCAAATTCTACTATTCTCTCTTCAATGGTTTTATTAGTACTATCTTTAAATATGTCATCTCGATCAGAGTGAGGAAAAATAAGCTTGTCAGTTACACCTAATGCCTTAAAATCCGTTAAATTCATTGTGTTCATCTGTGGAGTAAAGAAATCCACAATGTTAATATTCGGCCCCAGTAATAACGTTCCTGCACTTACTCCAACGATAATTACATTCTGTGCGGCCAGTGTTCTGATAATTTCATCAGCACCACTTTTCTTAGCGTAATACAATAATGTATATGGATTTCCACCATTGATATATATAACATCTCTATGTAGGAGAATTTGTGGATCATCAAATTCAATATCTACAAAATTGATATGCTGAAATCCCATGTCCTTAAACTCTTGCAATGCTCTTTGTGCATATCTATTAGTTTCTTTTGAAGGGGATGCTGTTGTAATAATTGAGACTTTTAATTTAGAAATATCTCCGTCAATAAACTCCAGAAATTGATTTTTAATATCTTCAGTATAAAAACCACAAGAGGTTAGTAACAATCTACTCATAGAAATCCCCGTCCTTAACTAATAGTTTATCCTACTGATTAAATTCTTATGTACGGTACATCAGAGGATATAATGTCAACAATATGATTTAATCCAGCAACTCCATAATGTTTATATGGACCTGGGTATTCATCTGATGCAAATGTCGCTAATTTAATGTAATCTAAATATCTAGATCTTTTGAAAGTTCTGAATATCTTCCCTTCAAACTCTTCATATTCATCTCTTAATGTGTAACTTTCATTGCTTATTGAAAATCCTATATAAGAATCAAATTCAATTTCAATCAGCGGAAATCTTTCATCCTCTTGGTTAATCAATGAACCACCTTCAACATCAATTAATTCAGAATAATTTTGTTCATTTGATTCTCTATGGATTCTAAAACATAAAATCAGCTTCATACCTTCTACTTCTCTATAGTCAACTAAATCAGCATGAATCAGATCTTTTAAGTGTATGTACTTCACCGAAACACCCCAGATAAATAAATTTGTCTTTTCATCCGTTTCAGATAATATTCGTTCTTTATTCAACGAGCCCGAGAACCTTAAGGTAGCTTCTAGTGCCAACCGCGACGTGGTTAGGTTCGCATTACTGTTCACCTGAGCCCGACTTCTTTGATCCACATCTACATTCTCATTTCATTGTACTCTACAAAACTGTTATTTTTCTTTATAGTCCTTTGCTGCCTCTTGAATTTCTTCATTTCTAGACCTTCCCTCCTAATACATTCACATTCATCCTCAAGTTGAACTTAGATCTCCAGAATTGTATATAACATTCCTGTATTCAGGATCCGGCGAATGCCGGATCAAGGGCAAGGACAGACAGCATCAATACGATGTTATAAAATGACGGTGCCTTCTTTGAAACTATAAACAAATATTCCTTAATAAAGTCTCTTCTCGTAACTTTCTTGTAGTCCTTTCCTGATTACTTCTACTGTAAATTCAGTTGATTTCACATGATCTGATAGTATTGTTGGAATTAACGGTAGTGTATCCCCCTCTGGCCAAGACTTGCTTTCCCATACCCCAGACCGCTTAAATGCTTTTGCACAATGAATAAAGCATTCTTCAACCTTTACTCCTATTCCTAAGGTCGGTTTTTTACCTTTTGCTTTCATAAGATCTAGAATTTTTTCATCTTTAATCACAAAAGCTTGTCCATTAATCCTCAGCGTTTCTTCTAGTCCTGGAATGATAAATATAATACCTACTCTTGGGTTCGATAAGATATTTCTTAGTGAATCAATTCTACGATTACCTGGTCTTTCTGGAATAACTAAATGCTTATCATCTATAACTATCACTGATCCAGGTGCATCTCCTCGTGGTGATACATCGCAAAATCCTTGCTCATCCGATGTAGCTAAAAATAATAAGGGTGACAAAGAAATGAAGTTTCGACAATGGATATCTAAATACTTTATTACTTTCTTCTTTACAAGTTCACTTGGATAACCTAGGAGATCTCTAATTTCATCTTCTGAAGTCAAGATTTCTTTAAAGGGATTGTTCATATGATTTCCTCAGTTCTTATTGCTTTAAATAATATTAAAACATTATTGCACAGGATTTCAGCTAACGTTCCTGTTTTCATGCCGTCCCACCGACTTAAGTGACCAACGGGAGCAACCGCGGTGCGGATATAATGTTAGATGATGTTAACAGACTACTCCGAAATTACCCACGGAACGGCCCCTTCGAATTCGATTTGTAATATTGGCTCTGGAAATCCATCACGCACTAAATTTAATTCTTTCGTAAATCCAAATCTGAAGTTATCGATTTCATATAAATCTTTGTCTAATGAAGTTATTGTTCCTGATTCATCATTTTCGTTCCATATCTCAGGTCCACTAATCAATCTACCAACTATATGAAAGAACCCACCATATAAATGGGTTCCATCTTCATTCTCACAGTATTCAGATACTTCTCCTTCTTTTCTTGGATCTATTCCTAAACTATTAAAAAAGGTTACAACATCTTTCGGAAAGAATGGAATCGCCTCAACAAAATTCTTACAATTTAAACAATCGCACCCCTCAGTAATTAAATGATAAGATTGATAGAACTCTTTAGTTTTATTAAAATCATATTCAATTATCCATTTGTGTATTCGAATCCTTTTCATGGGTTCACATCACTTTGCTCTGGTAATTTCATCTAACGTTGTTGTATTCCCGACTTTCAAGCAGCTTATCTTAGGGAACGGGTCAGTAGACGTGGCTGATTGAATGTCGCCTTAATCAACTTTCTCCGATATGCCTCTTGGGACCGCGAAGTAAGTGCGACGTTCTATGAATGTACTGTGATTATTATTTATCTATTCTTTACGGATATCTCTCACTTCATTAATTAACACATCTAATTTTTCAATAATTCTTTCATCATTTTCAAGTTTCTTTTTTAATCTCCCTTCTATAATTGCTATTCCGATAACAATAATTATAAGCAGGATCAAAATTAGCACGTTGATCAATTCCCCTCCCCCTCTAGCAACAGATCGTTGCAATTAAATTAACTCTATAATTAGAAAGAGCGCATTAGCTCGTGCAGGGTTGTCCGGCTGTCCCCACTTCCCCGAGGTGAAATGCCCCTGCCGGACCGAGAGCCGGATGGAACGATGCGTGAACATATTTTTACACAGCAGCCTCTTCTACGAACAAACTATTCGCTATCTGTTTTTTAGCTTATCCAATAAATCTACCTCCTCTTCCTCTGAAAGTTGTTCTTCCGTTCTTGTTTTTGTTTCATCTATTTTTCGTACTTTTAATCCTCTTTTGATGAGCCATTCTTCACCAGGATACATTGCAGTTGCTGGATGTGGGTATACATCCTCACTTGTAATTTCTTCATCAAGTATGTAAATGTATCCACATAACTTACCATTATGGAGTCTTGTGCCGTGCTCATCCAAAGCAACAATAGAAGGTTTGTGTGAAAAGATTCTTGCTAACTCTCGATCCTGAGTTATTGTGCTTTCAACTAGTAGTTCATTTAGAAACATTGGCGAGCCATGGAACCAAGGTTTACTGTAGTCCCATCCTTTCATAATTATCACCTTCAATTAAGTTTTATTATCTTTCTTCTTTATACTTTTTCTTTAATTTCTTCGGTTTTGACTTTTAGGGTAATGTCAATATCTTATACCGCACTACTCATTAATCTCTTTTTATATAATTCGAAAGAATATTTACTTATTGTTTTTAAAATAATCATCTACTAGCTTTATATATTTAGCATACATATTTTCGATTTGAGTATTTACCTTTATAAATTCTGGTGAAGTTTGATCTAACAGTTCTTCTTTTACTTCATCTTGCATATTTACTATGTCTTTACTAATCAGCATGACGGCGTTATTCATATCGGTTATCAATTTTGAAGCTTCTTCTTTATTTAAAGTACTTTGGCCAAGTGATAAATCGGCAAACAACGGATCATAAGCAAGTGCCAGAAGATTTTTCAAGTCTTTTGATAAGAGAGTTGAAACATTGTGAGTTGTTTGATTGACCAATAATCGATATTTACTAGCTTCTCGGAAATCATTTTTTATATAGTATTGGTCTATTGTTTTACATAAATTATAGATTTCATTGTATTCAGTAGTCAGATTTTGTACAGCATCTTTCTTTAACTCATTGATATGCTTGTATAAAAAAACATTATGCACTCCAAGAATAAGCGCTATAATACTCACAAATATAAATAAAAATTCCAATTTTCTATTTTTCAGTTTCTCCATCAATCTCCCTCCAGATATACAAAAAACTATACTTCCAAAAAAATTATTGAAATACTTTATTGCTTGTAGTGATTTAATCTTTATACAATGATACTACCTTCTTCGATTCCACTAATAATATCTCTTACTTCTTTTAGATCTCTACATATAAAGTTGGGTTCTGCAATATCTGTTTTAATCTTATTTAATCGATTTAACCAGACTGTGGCTATTCCTAAATTACCTGCTCCACCGACATCACTTATTAAAGAATCCCCGATATGTAACACCTCTTTAGGAGACAGATTGTGTCTTTCTAGGGCTTCAATAAATAATTCTGGTCTTGGTTTATATGATTTAACGTCTTCACTTGTAATTATTTCATTTACCTTTATGCCATGATAAGCTATTGCGGCTTTTACATCAGCTGTGTCAATATTCGATAAAATGTAGACTTCATATCCTTGAAGAGATTCTAGAAATGGAAATGTATCACTAAATATTTTAGGCTTAATCCAGTGATCGAATTGCTTCTGGATGATCTCATTTACATCACAGGTTGAACTATATTTAGAAATCGTCTCATATAAAGATAGGATCCCGAGTTCGCGCTGAGATTTAAATGTCTTACCATAGCTGTTTTTAAACATACTCGAAAACATCTTCCACCAGTACTTCCCTATATCACTGACTTCACATTCTTCCACACTATTTTCTTGTATTTCCTTACAGATCAATGGGATGATATCGTCATCCTCATGAACCAAGGTTCCATAAAAGTCCAAAAATATTGCTTTAATACTCATCAGCTCATCTCCTTTGGTTAAACTCTCTAAGCCTATTCTGTAGTAGTATTGTCGTGTACGTTCCTGGTTTCACGACCCAACGAATGCCGGGCCAAAGACGAATGTCCGCAACGTGAATATTATATTATGTTATGCAATGATACTGCCTTCGAAAGATATCTACAAATGAGTTTCTTTATTCAACCAATCATCAATAGATCTATGTCTCCCTAATCGAACTGTATCAAATTCATCTTTTTCTTCAGTCTCATTACTCCTAGTATTTCTAGTGACTTATTGATTGCATTATTGCTTAAGGTCTCTTCAAAAATCACTTCTCCCATTTCCCAAAAAATACCATTTTGCGACCCGACTCCACCAAAATATTCTGCTTCAACATAGGCTGTCCTACTAGACTGTGATATTTTGTAGAAGTTTCCTATTTACGTTCCTGTATTCATGACGTCTCACCGACTTAAGGTTGCGCCAGCAGCCGGTGACGTTTGCGTAGTTAATCGGTGCTGATGTGTCTGGCTGATTCTGCTTCCTCGCTGATGAATTTCCTCTCCGAATCTTCTTCTAACTTCGTGCCGGACCGGGGGGCGAATGCCCAATGCGTGAATAAGGTGTTATGTAGAGAATGACTCTTCATGGAGTTGCTGACGAAAATGTTTGAATCGGTCCTTCCCAATCATCATCTCTTATTTCCAAGTAGTTACCATTCGTATATCTTTCAATGGTCTTTCTCCAAAATGCCTGAGCTGGCGTATTTGCTTCTATCTGAGCGACCTTCCAATGACCATTGAAGTTATCAAATAATTCATAGGCAACAATCTGCCCGACTTTCATTCTTCTATACTTCTTCATAACAAAAAACTCTGCCATCCAGTATACAGTTTGATCAGATTCATTTTTCCCAGTATCTCTAACAAGAGCAAAACCAGCTAATTTATCATCTACTTTGATTAAAAATGGATATCTTCCGTCTTCTGTCCAATAATGATCTAAGTACTTGTACTCATAAAGTCCATTTGGGTTTGAATCATCATCAGGATCAAACTCACTAAAATCATATTTATATAATTCAAGAAGATTCCGTAAAATAGATTTTTGTTCGTATTCAACTTTATGAATTGTAATCATCAAAGTTTTCTCCTTTTGTAGCCTCTAGTCATATTTCAAATAACGTTATTGTATTCACGACGTCCCGCCGACTTAAGCGACCAACGGGAGCGGCCGCGAGGTGGTTAGTCGGTGCGGATGTGTCCGGATGAATCTACTTCCTCGAAAACTGAAATGCCACTCCGAATCCTCATCTAACTTCGTGCCGGACCAAGGGGAATGCCCGAGACGTGAATATATTGTTATAGGATGTCAGCAGCTTCTACGAGTACCCTAGCATCTATTCTTTCATTTGAAATACTTGAACAGGTCCATTCCAGCTTTCATTGTTTAAAATAACTTCTTCGTACTTCCCACCTGTAAACTCGTTAATTACCTTGTTCCAAAATAGATTTGCTGGCCTATTTTGTGGAGTCTGTCGTATTTCCCATATCCCTTTATAGGTATTAAAAATAAAATGGGCTACTTCTTTTCCATATCCCTTATTTCTGAATTTGCGCATTATAAAAAAATCACTAATTACATTTGTCTGAGTTGCTGTACTTGCTTTTACATACTCTTTAGGAACATCTGTTAAAACAAGTACGAAGCCAGCCAGTTCTCCATTAATTTTTAAGTAAAATGGCTTACGATAGTCATCTGTCCATTGATGATCTAGATACTTGTAAAGATAAACTCCATGATTAGTCAATTCATGTCCATCAAATTCACTTGAGTCATATCTGTAGAACTGGATCAAACTGTTTAAGATCATTTTATCTTCATATGGAACTCTCAAGATCTCTAACATGTTATTTCTCCTCTGTCTGAAATTTCTTATTTATTTTATGTATAGTTTCATATACACCTTTAGTTTTTTGATGATTTCATCTAACGTTCCCGTATTCACGACGCGAGCCGGCCTAAGATAGCTCCTATCTTAGGTCTGCTCGTGTGTCGTCAGAGTTATCTTCCATTATTATACATCGGACGACCTCAGGGGGTAATCCCCGCAGCGTGAATATTATGTTAGATGATATCTCTGCCTTCTTCGAGATACTATCCAATTATTTCTTTTTTGCATCAATAATTAACGATACAAATCCCAAATTTCCGTTCTGGTTTCGATGGTCAAATCTCTTAGACCTATAGATAAATCCATTCTCTGGATTCCAGTCTTTAAAATAAAACTCCCCATCTTCATCACAATATTCTAATAACTCTACTTCAAAGCCTGCTTCCTCAAACATAGTAGTTATAGTCTTATAATTATGTACTATCTTATGACTTGCTGCCGGGTGATCTAGTGGTCCCGGCCCACCAATCTTGACTATGTTCTGATACTCTTCATTTGGAAAATATCCATCAGGAACTGCACAACGAATATAACCTCCCGTATTCAAATACTTGTAACAAATCTTTGCAGCTTGAACTCCTTCTTCGTAAGTCAAATGCTCCCAAACGTGCTCTGATAGTATTGCTTCAATTCTACGATCTTTGAAACTTTGTTCCCAATCTTCAAATCTTAGTAAATCCAGTTCATCCTCTTGTGTTTGTATCCATCCTTCATAGTTCTGCGATGAAGCACCTATAATGATTTTAATTGGTTCTGTTAATGCTAAATGAGAAATATTTATCATAGATTCTTACCCTCTCTACTTAGAATTACTTAAAATAGATATTGCAGAGATTTCATCTAACGTTCCCGTATTCACGACTCGACGTATGTCGAGTATCCGGCGAATGCCGGATCAAGGACGAATGTCCGCAGCGTGAATATTATGTTATGTGAAGCTACTTCCTCTTTCGAAATACTTAGGATAAGTTAGACTTCTTTATTTGTAAAAATTTTAATTGGTACGTCATTTTGAAGAAGCTCTAACAAAAGAGAAAAAATCATTTCTTTAGTAAGATGTGTTGGTTCATTATTTAATATATCTTGAAAATAAGTAGTCGGATCATACATAAATTCATAATGATGTTTTATATGAAATATAGGGCTTAATAACATTCCATGGGTCGATAAAAGCACATCCGACTCTAATTGGAGTGTTTCTATAATATCTTCATCTCCTACTTCATTGATTTCTGTTAACTGCATCAACATTGCATCGTTTAAAGACTCTAGAATAAAGTAGTAGAACACTTTATCGCTTTTAGAATCAAAAGAAAATATCAATTTTTCATTGAAAAACAATTCGTATCCGACCATGAACCCATGATTATCATGTTTCGAAATATAATACTTTGGCTCTGTCTTCTTGTATTTCCTGATAGCCTTAAATCCTTTAGGAAAAGTAATTATGTTACTTTCAAACATAGTATAAAAATCAGAATCTCTAAAATCATCGACAAGATCAATTCTTCCATTTTTTGAAACTAAATAATTCGCGTCATAAAGATACCAATATCCGCTTAATTTTATTGCAAAGAATAAAGGCAATCCAAAAGAGTTTGCGAAATCAATACGCTTTTTAAGATTTCCCATACTATTCTTAAATACTGGATCATCTGTACTTTTTATTTCCATAAAAAATCTGTAACCGTTATTCAATTCAATAAGTGCATCTGGCGAATATGACTTTGTCAAAACAGAGGTACTTTCATCAAATGCTAAAATATGATTACACACTCCCAGCATGTGCAGTATAAGATATAATTCGATTTCTACTTCTTTTCCTTTTAATCGTTTAGTCAGATCAATTTCAGATAGTTCTAGCTTCTCAATTAAATATTCTTGATCCTTTAAATTCAGAAAGTTCTTTATTGATAGAAATGCTTTGATTTTTTCGATGTTTGTCATGAGTTTACCTTTTTAAAAATTTATTTTAGTAGTTTCACATAACGTTCCTGTATTCACGACCCAGCGCATGCTGGGTGTCCGGCGAATGTCGGACCAAGGACGTATATCCGCAGCGTGAATATTATGTTAGATGATGTCATTGCCTTCTTCGATCATCTTACATAGATCTTATACAAGAGCCTTACTCATCACTGTTTCAATCATTCTTTTATTGTTTTTATCTATGATTTTAATAAGCGCTATTTCATGCACTTCAGTTTTTATATGTTCTAATCTTTCTGTACTGAACTGCAAAGCTTCTACTAGTTTTTGATTGTTTAATCTATTTGCAATTGTACAATGCGGTATCCATTTTTCGGGGTGGTAAATCAAATTGGAAAAATCATGATATTTCTTAAAATGGTTATGATAATCTGAATGAAAGTCTATAAGTTTCTTTGTTGGATTCGGAGATAAAAACAATGCTCCGCTATTCATAAAAGTTCCTAACATGTTATAGCTAAGATATATTTTTGGTATTGACTTATAATAACAATCAAATATCTCTTTATACTCCGATTCATTTAGGTCTGAATAATCGGCTAGTGTTAAATGTGGTTTTCTATTCTCGATCTCGTAAGCGTAGCTCGATATACCATGATCCCTTAATCCTTTCCAAAGTGTTGTAATGACTCTTTCTGTTTCTGAGTCAAAGTGAAGGACTACTCCATACAAATTTGAACCCCTACCTTCTAGGAAATGTATTCAACAGTTTTAAATAATAGATTTATATCTTCTTCAATGGTTTCATCTAACATTCCCGTATTCACGACCCGACGCATGTCGGGTGGCCGGCGAATGCCGGGCAAGGGCGTATGCCCGCAGCGTGAATATTATGTTATAAGATGTTGGCGCCTTCTTGAATTACTCACACGTACTATAAATTAAATTCATCTTTAATTAATCTTGCGACTTCTTCTGCACTTAAATTTGTATTATTGATTCTCAAATAGTTCTCTCTAGTAATTTCTCCCTCTTTAGAATTGAGTCGATGTTCTTCCATCGTTTTGATTAAGTCCATTTCAGAATATTCAATATTTCTTTTTGTTGGTTTTTGATCAAGTCTAAACGCCGTTTTATTTCGTTTTAATCGTTCTTCTATATCTGACTCTAATTCAACAAAATAAATTTCTGCCCCTTTCGATTCAAACAAGTTACATGTTTGCTTGACGAATTCCCAGTCCTTCTGAAGATCAAACCCCCAAAGGTAAGTAAAAATAAGTCCATACTGGTTGCTGCTTGCGAACGATTCAAAAAGCTCTCTTCTTACGATACTTGATAACCTCCAAGTTTCACTACCAAAACCAAAAAAGGGATGAAATAGCTCTATCGACATGTGATTGTGAAACAATTTCAATTCCGTTATTTTCGTTAATTCATGACCAACCGTCATCTTTCCAACGGCCTGTGGGCCAAATATCAATATGAACTTCATAGGTATCACCCCGGTTCTTAATATCTTGCGCCAATTTCATATCTACGTACTTCGTAAATACCTCTCTTTTTAACGAATATCCGAACTACATATAATATAACCCATAATAATCCATCTGCGAAGTCACCAACGTACTCAAAAAAGCAGCCCGAGTAAACTGTCCCACATGTTAGCCATAACTAACATTTTGGATGCAGATTAACATTTGGGCTGCTCTTTCCTCACTCAACAATAGAAGAATCACCGATAGTCTTCAGTGATCTGAGTTTGCTCCTTTTGCTCCCCTTCACCTAAAAACTTTACTTCGTTCCGCTACTCCACACCACGCGCTCGCTCATGGCTTTATGTTGTGCAATCAGGCAGAGTTCTGCCGCTTTGAAGGCATGTTCCTGTGTCATGGCTGTCTCGGTGCGATCCAGACAATCGCGAATGAGTTGGCCGAAGAACGGGTAACCGACCTTTCCTTTTACATTGTAGCGGTACTCTCCTTCATGATTGACCAAGTACACTTGATCCCCCTGAGATTCCCTTGCGATGTCGATATACTTCCGCAGCTCGATATAACCGTCCGTTCCCAGAATAACGGTACGTCCATCGCCCCATGTGCCCAGACCATCCGGTGTGAACCAGTCCACTCGGAAGTAACCGGAAGCACCGTTATCCCCGATCAGCGAAGCTTCGCCGAAGTCTTCCAATTCCGGGAACTGTGGGTGATTGAAGTTATGCACCCGGCTGAACCCTACCTCAGCGTCCGTACATGATGCAAACGTCAGAAATTGTTCGATCTGGTGACTTCCGATATCGCAGAGAATGCCGCCGTACTGCTCATGCTTGAAAAACCAGTCGGGTCTTCCTCCTGCATTCAGTCGATGCGGGCCTGTACCCATAACTTGCACGACTTTGCCGATTGCCCCTTGTTCAATGAGTTGTCCGGCATAGATCGCACTTTCTACATGCAGTCGTTCACTGTAATACACCATGTACTTTTTGCCTGTTCGCTTCACTTCTTCTCGTGCAAGCTTTAATTGCTCCAGCGTGGTGAATGGGGCTTTGTCTGTAAAATAGTCCTTGCCTGCGGCCAGCACTCTCATGCCAAGCGGCGCACGATCTGAAGTGATCGCTGCGCTTGCCACCAATAACACCTCATTATCTGCAAGCACTTCCTCTTCAGATCCAGCGGCTTGAGCCTGTGGGAACTGCTTTTGAAATGCCTCTACCTTCATCGGGTCCGGATCATATACCCACTTGAGGGTAGCCCCTGCCTCCAACAATCCCCCAACCATGCCGTAGATGTGTCCATGATCCAGCGCAACAGCAGCAATCGTGAACTCACCCGGACCACATACGACCTCTTTGGTAACACTTTTCGGTGCATAGAACATTCCGTCTTTAGCCATGTCATCCCATCCTTATTATAAAATGTTGTTTAAAATGAACTCGCCTATATAAGCCGAACTAAAGATTATCTACACTGATACTACAACGACAGAATTACCTTCAAATCGCTGTTATCCCCAGATTTTTCGATTCCCTTTTCCAGAGGGGAAAATCCCGGGATAAGCGTATGCTTCCGATGTAGCTTTTTTTCAGAAAGCTTTTAGGCGAACGCTTCGCTTTTTCAGGTTTTCATCTTCATTTAAATGTCTGACTCAGATCAGCAGGTTGACTGCCGCTTATTGCTTTGTCTTTCTTCGTCGTTGAACTAGCAATGCGCTCCTGCAGATGCTCGTAGAACAGATCCTCATCGATCGGCAGATCCACCCAGTTATCCGTCCAGGTAGACAACAACATCGCATTCGATAATGTTAATCCGTGAATCCCATCCTCACCGGGAGCAATAAGGGGTGCACCTGTGCGAATCGCATCCACCCAGTTACGAATCAGACCCGGGTGCCCCGTTTCCACACCTGTAATTGGAATCTCGCATTTCCAGCATTCCGGCTGTCCAAAACCTCCGGTAAACCGCTGATTGAATTCAGGCTCAGATTCGCGAAGTCGCCAGAACGTCAGCTTTCCATCTTCGATGACGATTTTACCCCGGTCTCCGTTAACCTCAAATCGGTTCGTACCTGGTGCTTCGCCAGTAGTCGTTACGAAGACACCCGTTGCGCCATTTTCATACTCTACATAAGCTGTTACATCATCTTCCACTTCAATATTCCGATACTTGCCAAACGAACAGAACGCACGCATTCTTACCGGCATCATGCCGATGGTCCACTGCCACAGATCCAGTTGGTGCGGGTCCTGATTAATCAGTACACCTCCACCTTCGCCTGCCCAAGTTGCCCGCCAACCGCCGGAATCATAGTAACTTTGGGATCGGTACCAGTTCGTAATAATCCAGTTGGTACGCCGTACCTCACCCAGCTCCCCCGAAGCGATTAAATCTCTTAGTTTAATGTAGAGTGGGTTGGTCCGCTGGTTGTACATCATGGAAAAGACTTTACCGCTGGCTGCGGCCGCTTCATTCATCTTGCGTACCTGTTTCGTATACACACCGGCTGGCTTCTCGATCATGACATGCAAGCCATGCTGGAAAGCCTGAATCGCCTGTTCCGGGTGGTCATAGTGAGGCGTTGCAATAATGACCGCATCAATCGTACCCGAAGTCATCATCTGCTCTGCATCCTGCCAATAGGTGACCGTAGCCGGAAGATGACTCGAAACCCAGCTCTCCATTTCTCTTCTTACATCACATACAGCGACCAATTCTGCACCCGGTACTTCTCCGGCAACCAATGTTCTGGCATGAGCTGCCCCCATGTTGCCTATACCAATCACCGCTACTCGTACGATACTCATGACTGCTCCTCCTCGTCCACACGACGCTCAATTTCGGCGAAAACGTCTGCAAAATGCTGTAACATCGCCTTTGATTTCAAGGCCCCACTAAAGTCTTCAATTCCGTAATATCCGTCATACCCGACGGCACGAAGATCCTGCACCATCTGTACCCAATCGACCATGCCTTCAGTCAGGGGAGTCCATTGACATTTCCATGCTGTATTCAGAGTCAATCCGCTATTCTTCTCAGTTACATTATCCTTTTGCGTATCCTTAACTTCGGGTTCAAACCACCCGGCATTCTTCACATGCACATGAGCGAGATACGGACCTAGCAACTCAAGCCCCATCCGATGATTCTCATAGCCTTCATGCACCATGTTGCCTGGATCGTACAGCACACCCACATGCTGTGGGTCGAGCGACTCAACAAGACGATAGGCAAGCGATGCCGTCGGTGCAATCGTCTGATGATGTGTCTCTACAATTGCCTTGATGTTGTACTGTTTGGCCAAATCCTGTACTTCACTCAGGTAATCAACGGCTTTGCGATACAACTCAGAATAATGGGTCTTGCGATCATATCCAGGAACACCCACACGCATCATGGATGCTCCCAACCCAGCCGCAGCCTGAAACGCCTGCTCGGTGGCAGAAATATCTCCGCAGTTCAGATACGGTACGAGTGCAATAGATTTCCTGCCTTGCCCTACCGCCGCTTCACGAAAAACAGGAACCTGTTCCTGCCAACGGCTTGGATCTACCGAGCATCGATTATTTCTCCAATAAGACGGCTCTTCGGACATGGCATCCTCAGGAATTCCGCGGAAACGCCACTCTATTCCATCAATCCCCGCTACTGCCGCAGCAGATGCCAGTTCTTCTGCATTCAGATCAGGGGTAGCCACAGTGAATACAGACAGTTTCATCATGCTCCATCTCCTTATGTAAACGTATTCATTTTATGTCGTAAAGGCATTGTATCACTCCACTGAACGTCACCATAGGGGAAAACGGCAACAGATGAATGACAGATAACGAACAGAGCACATTCCCCATTCAGAGATAACTTCCAAGAGAATGATGTGATCGCATATCAAAAAGACATCCCTGAAACAGAATTCAATTCTGTTCAAAGATGCCTTGTACCATAACTATATATAGGATGAAATCATCTCTCTCTAATCCCGATCAAAAAAAACGTGCTCAGCCTGAATTTTACCCTGCTCTATTGTCATGATACCAAATGAGTATTGCTTCTGGAAACGTTTATCCGTAGGCGACCCCGGATTAAATACCAGCGTGTTGTCCACGGTATGCATCACCGGGATGTGCGAGTGTCCGTAGATCACAGCATCCACATGCTGACCTGCAAAGGTATGAATTGCATTCTGCTCCGTACCTTTTGATCCCAGATGCCCATGCACAAGACCCAGACGAAGACCTTCCACTTCAACAATACGGGAATACCCCAGTTTTTCAGCAATTTCAGACGGGTCCGTATTGCCAGCTACCCCTTCAACAGGCGCATACTCGCTAAGCAATGGGTATACGCTCCAATCCGACCAGTCACCCGCATGAAGAATGAGATCGGCACTCGCAAGTACATCAACGAGCCTGGCAGGTAACTTCTGTGATTTACGTGAACAATGCGTATCAGAAATGACAACAATTTTTTTCATATCACAACCCACCCTTCCTTTAAGAGGTTGTTCAAAAAGTCCGCTTTTGATTACGTAGGATGCCTAATGACATCGTAGCATCGAATATGGAATTCAGCCGAAATGTCCGTTCCTCACGTAGTTTCCTACGCTCCGCTACTCCATTTCTAGCTTCATCCCATCTTCACGGTACTGAAAACCGCCCTTTTCGAACATGTACTTTAAGTCCTGATTACAATCTACTCTGTCTGCGATGACACAGCTTGCATCTGGGAACTGGAACGTTCCATATCTTCAAGTGTAATCGATGCAAAGAATTGCTCCACCTTCTCCTCGGCAACCTGATACAGATTGGTCAGCAAGCTGTCTATATGCAAGCCCACTTCACAATCCGGGTTACAGTTGCCGTGAATCGGAAATAATGGACCTTCGTCCTTGGCAGCCTGATAGATCATGGCTAACGTAATTTCACTTGCCGGCTTGGCCAGATAGAAACCTCTTGTTCCAGGAGAAGAGTTCACTAATCCCGCCTTTTTCAGCCCGCCCAGAATACGTCTGACGACGACCGGGTTGGTATTCACGCTACCTGCAATGTGTGCAGACGTGATTCGTTCAGGCGCGCTGAGTGACAATAACAACAAACAATGCACACTGACCGAAAAATGAGTACTCATGATTAACCACCTTTATTTAATATAATCCAGGACATGCTGACGTTATTCAGAGAACAGATCCTTCTCGGGACGTGCTCTGATCTTGAGCTGCCGCACACTGTATTCCAGTTGTTTCACAATATCATCCAGCTGTTTGCGATCAATCTTGGTTGGATCTTCCACCGGCTTCGCGGATGATTTGAGATCTCGAATCGTTAACTGCTGTTCTTGCCATTTGTCCATCAGATCTGCAATATTGGCATAAAAACGTTCGTAATCTTTGATGACCAAGTCGAGATAAGCATCTACCTCATCCGGATCATAACCACGAAGTTTATAATTAAATTGTTTTTCATGAATAGATAACGCATCAAGCTGTACTCCCAATTGTTTGAACAATTGTTTCTGTTTATCCAATCTTCGTTTCATATGTTCATCCATATTGACAACCTCCATTATAAGCCAAGCCGTGGTTCCTTTATCCAGTGAAGAACATGCGGCATTTTCTCTCTCTATTTTTTATAACACATTATTCGTCAGATATAAAACGCTACGGCCCTATTCCTCACGAAAATGATTGCTTTTCATGCAATTTGGGTAAAGACTCACTACACCCCACAACGGGAAAAGGAGCGTGTTTTTTTATGAGTACATTAACCCAAGATCAACGTCAAGAATTGAAAAAAGCCCTTTTAGAGCAACGCGAAAACTTGCAGCGCCATTTTGAATCCAGCATGGAAGACGGTGCTCCGGCCCAGTCACTGAAAGATTCAACTGGTGAGCTGTCCTCCTATGATAATCACCCGGCAGATGCCGGTACGGAAACATTTGAACGCAGCCGTGATCTGGCGATCGACGATACATTAACAGACGAATTCAATCAAGTGAACGATGCATTGGAACGTATGGAACAAGGTACATACGGAACCTGTGTAACGTGTGGAGAAGATATTCCCTTTGAACGACTTGAAGCTATCCCATATACCGCTTACTGTATTGATGACACGCCTAACCGGGAGATCAGCAACGATCGGCCCGTTGAAGAAGAAGTCATGACCATGCCTCCGAGTGGTGCTGGCGAAGGAAGACAGCAGAACGCCGGCAAGTTCGACAATGCAGATGCTTGGGAAGCGGTCGAAGAATACGGTACTTCCAATTCACCCGCAACCGCTGCCAAACGTGATGTAAAAGACTATGATGAGAACATGTAACATGATAGCGAACTGAAACGGTTATGCGTCTTCATGAAATTAATGTTGTAATGAATTCAATACAATACACAACATACGACCGTTTCTCCCTCGTATCATGCGATAAAAAGCCGCCTATGGCGGCTTTTTCTTGTTATCTCCAACATGTCTGACACATAAGCCTTACTTGTCTTCAAGGTATAACTAACACTGAACTCATGCATACCGTCTGTTTATTCTTCTGACTCACGATCAGATGATGCAGATTTCTGCCCCTTAGCAACAGAGCGAGACGTTTTCGAAGTTGATTTGCCCTTACCCGACGCAGATTTCTTATTCTGTTTCGTATCTGTCTTGGAAGCAGGTGTCTGCATTATAGGTTTAGAGAGGGCAGAAAATAATTGAAAGACCTCTTGCTCCCCTTGTTGATTCTCTTTCGTTGTATAGGGTTCACAGAGTTTTATGATGTTTTTATATAACTCCTCTACTTCCTCACGAGTTGCATACAGCGTCATGTCCGAGAGAAACATCCGATCTTCGTTTTCCGCCTGATGCATAAATCGCTGACGACTCTGTTCGAACATCTCATTTAATAATTTGAGTGTTTCAGACCGAAACACCTGTTTCAGTGGTGAGCTCTGATTGTCTTCATCTTCATGACGAAGATGGATTTCTCCAGAGAATGGTTCGTAGTATTTTGCGATAATGCCATTAATCTCACGCGTAGAAACGATCGTCAGCAGACCAATTTTCTCCAGCTTTTTTACATGATAATGAACTTTGGCTGGCACCTCACCCATCTGGTCGGCGATTTCTTTGACAGTGGATGGTCTGCCCTGCCTGTTAAACATATTCATAATCTGTATCCGATACGGATCGGAGTAGATCTTAATTTCTTCAATGGTTGAAAGAACCTTGTGCTCCATTCCTGTATCCTCATTTCCGGGGTACCTATTGTCCATCGATATCTCTATTATACCGCTGCGTCAGGACTTCGGTCAAAGCAAGCCGGCGATGACATGTTATCACATAATCAGATCAGGTTCTTTCTAAATATCCTTCACATCGCACTCCGAAAGCTTTTGCTAAATAACAGCATACCTGCGGACATGGCAAGCATAAACCCAAAGACGATAAACAGAACAGGCATGCTCATCCAATCTGCAAGTGCTCCCGAAACCAGACTCCCAAGTGGTGCGACACTCACGACGAGCATACTCTGAAGAGCATACACTCTGCCTAGCATCTCGGAAGGAGTAACTTCCATTAGATAGGTACCTAGAGGGGTCGTAGCCAGTGGAATCCCCATCCCCATCAGAAGACAAAAGGCAGCCGCAACGGGCAATTGGAAGGACGTCATATAGGCGGGTAGTGCCGTCATGGCATAACTGAGACCCAGCATGACAATACCGCTGATCACAAGCACACTTTTACGATAATGTGCCCCTTTTTGGGTCAACCACACACCACTTAACAGCATGCCTCCCACCATCAGCCCACTAAGCAGACTTAATCCCCAAGCGCCAGCGTGCAACGTTTCAATTACATAGGGTGTACGGAGAACATTGAATGGCATCAGACAGAAATTAACGAATGCAAACAGGAAGGAAACGATTAACAATAAGGTATGTTTACGGAGAAAATGAAAAGCTTCCGCCATTTCGGAGAATATACTACGTTTATTGGATGGAACAGAATCCTTTTCAGATAATAATTTATCTTCATTGTTAGCGGATGATGAACCTTGAGGATAGCCCACTCGGCTCATTATTAACGCACTTAGCGCAAACAACCCCGCATCAATCAGGATCGTCCAAGCAATACCTATTGTGGCAATTAACGCACCAGCCAATGCAAGTCCTGCAAGTTCAGCCACTCTGGTTGCGGAAGAGGACATGGCATTACCCGAGAGCAACATCGATTTGGGAAGCAATCTGGGGACACTGGACACTTCTGCAGGAACAGTGAAGCATTCCAGCAAAGAATTAAGAATGGTTATTACAAACAGATGCCAGACTTCAAGTTGGCCCAATCCAAACAACAGCGCTGTAATCCCTACGAACAACCCGCGACCGCTATTCGTAATCACGATTACTCTTTTGAGAGACATGCGATCTACCAAAGCCCCGGCGAACAGACCCAGAAAGATACTCGGCAAAAAATTCACCGCCAGCAATGTCCCCATCAGCACTTTTGAACCGGTCAGAATATACACCATCCAGCTGTATGCAATCGAATCAATGGAATCACCAAATCTTGATACTACTTTACTAAGCATAAACTGCATATACGGTCTGATTCGTATTAGCTCACCCATACCTTGTTTGCCAACTGCTGTGTTATCGTTCATGAATTCCACTCCCCAACGTTAAAATATTTTTCATGTTAATTTTATTTTAACGTAAGTTATGCAGAAATCAATACCTCCGTGAAAATAATTTTAACGTTAGGTGAGCAAAGTAAAATCTCACTCTGCTTTCAGATCAATCGTAATCAACACAAGGGCTTTTTGAACAACCTTTTTGAACAATCTGCTACAACACAAAAAAACAGACCACATGTGGTCTGCCTGCTGGAATGAATGTATCTGAAACTCCTTTATTTGCTGCTACTTCTCAACACGCAATATAAATCCAGACTGTTCCGCCTGTACCTCCATCATCAGATCACGCACCTGTCCTGCTTCATACTCCATGCGTTCCTCGCTGATTCGGTAGTTGGTCCATCCTCAATTCAGAATCACGGTGTTCACGACTGCTCCTTCCTCTATTTCATGCTTGTGAATGATGCATAGTGATCTGTCGTTTTGTAGATGAGTCCATCATTAGAGTACACAATCCGATCGGAATTACGGAAGCCGGATGTATAGTTAATATCCGCTTCGCGCCATGTACGTCCGCTGGCCGAAGGCAGTAGCCCCTCCCGATTGCCGAATACGTCTCCGCCGATGCTTTTCCCAGGAGCCACTACAGCCAAGTTCCCTTGTGACGCTACCCAGCCGAGTCCTGTGGCCTGTGATTTGGTAATAAAGTTACATGGCAACGTTCCGTTTGCACTCAAATAGTTGGCCACACCGGTAAACGTATTGATGATGGTACATGTTGCAGCAGATGCTTTCTGCTGTGGGGCTGGGGTGAACTGTGAACCTGTGAAGAAAACAAATGTTAACAAGAATGCCAGTAAAGCGGTCGATAACAACTTTTTCATTAATCCGGCCTCCCAAGCCTTCAAAGTAGATGAACATTGTCTCGATATGCGTACTTCAAACGGTAACTGTCTAGTTGCACGTTCTGCTAGATTATAGTTAACAAGTCATCTCATGACTATTTATATCACACAAATTTGGTAGAAATATCAAATTCGAACGTTTGAATTGTAAAATATTATAATTATAACATTTTGTGACATAAAAAAGACTCTCATCCCTGAAGATGGAGTCCCTGCACGTTCTGATATATTTAAAAGGACCTGACCTAATCGATCAGTTGAACACGTTGACGAGTCCGAGCCGATTCCAGGCACGCATCAATTACCCTCATGTTTTGAATGGTATTTTCCGGACTGAAAGGTAGGGCCGCTCCTTCAAGCACAGCCGTTGCAAACGTCTCCACCTGAAGCACATAGGAATTCGACACCGATACACGCTCCTCACGGCTGACTGAATCGGTGTGCACAATAATCTGAGGTGGAATATCACTGTTCTCCCAGCCAAACACTTTGGGAAGTTCAATCCGTCCCTCCGTACCGAGAATCTCCATCTCCGCTCGTCCTGAAGCCCACATGCCACAGTCAAAAGTCAAAGCGACCGAATTCGGAAATTCTACCAGTCCCGACGCCATCATATCGACGCCATCATGTTCGTCCGAGAATAGAGCGTGCACCGTCACCGCTTCGGGTTCCTGTCCCAGATACATCCGGGCTGCAGAGATCGGATATACGCCTAGATCGAATAAGGATCCTCCGCCCATCTCTCTTTTGAACCTTACATTTTCCTTGTCATCAGCGGTATTACAGGTAAAGTTGCCATGGATGGCTCTGACGATACCAATCTCTCCACTGGCTATAATCTCTTGCACACGTCTGTGCTTGGGATGATATCGATACATAATCGCTTCTGCAAAAAGAACGCCATGCTGCTCACACGCCTCAATCATTTCTGCCGATTCATCAGCATTCAGGGCAGCTGGTTTCTCACACAACACGTGTTTGCCAGCCTGTGCCGCTTTGATGGTCCATTCTTTGTGCATATGGTTAGGCAAAGGAATATAGACGGCTTCGATATCGGGATCTGCGATGAGCTCTTCATAACTGCCATACGATCTGGCAATGTTAAGTTCTTCGGCAAGGGACTCCGCCTTTTCTTTGCTGCGGCTGGCAATCGCTAACACCTCACCGCGTTCGGACTGCTGGATCGCCGGAATGACTGCATTTTTGGCAATGGTTGACGTACCGAGTACCCCCCACTGTAACTGTCTGTTCATGCTCATCTTCCTTTCGTACCGTAATTGTCCTCTTCTGCCTTGTGTAACATGCCGAGACAACGATCCAGATCCGTTTTGACCTGTTTCTTGTATAACTCAGCTTTCTCCGCACCATCATCCGTGAAATGATATAGAACGATTTCCTGAAAATCGACCTTCGGATCATTGCCCTTCAGCTTCTTCGTGCGATAAAATACCCCCTGCTGTACCAGTTCATGCAGTGCCCGATATACCTCGCTCTGGGGTGGAACATAACCGTAGTCTTTGAACTCCTGCTTCATCGCCTCCAGCATCTCATAACCATATCCCCTGTGCTGTTCAACCATCGTAATTAAATACAGCTTGATAAATGCCCGCTGTGCAATCATAAAGGCCACGTTCATTTCCCTCCTATCAGAACCTATATATCTAGTATTATAAAACTTATGTTCGGGTTCTGCCATCTTTCTCCGCTTGGTCTCCCCTTTACCCATCTTCATAGAGGACGAGCAAGAAATCGTGAGAATACGGAATGACTTGTGGGAGCACGGAAAAAGGTTTTCTATTGTGAATTTTTCAGGTATTGAAATTTTAATCTATACTCAAAAGTTTGTTTTATTTTAGGAACTTAGCGATTCGTTCAATCGAATTTTAATCATATAAGACTGAGCAAAGGCTGTTACATACATTGTTACTCCTGAATCCTTTATCCTGCATACGTGAATCCTGAGTGGCCTGTATTACTGAGTTTCTCTGTTGTCTTTATTATTGAATCCTGTGTAGCCTGCATTGATGGGTTCTCTGTTGCCTATATTACTGAGTTCTGTATTTCTGTACTGGCATATACCCTGTACAATCCTGTACTGCTGCAAATCTGTTGAGTGCGAATCTGTTGAGAATTTTTCATATAATGATAGATTCATTTATTGTGGACAGATTTTGGCACGGTTCCCACAATCCATTTCCCCCAGCTTACGCGAGAGATGAGCCATGTCAGTACACAGGATAATGCAAGAGCGAGCAACCAAGTAATGATCATGCGAACGACAGGGTTCCAGCCCATGGCAACATAGAACAATTCATCTGGAATATAGCTATACCGCAGCATCAACATATGCATCAGATAACCGCCATACGATACACCACCAATCCACCCTAGCAATCGTGTAGCCCTAAGGTTGTGCAGTTTCCCGGCTAGCTGGTACATGACCATAATGGACGCAATCAGAAAGAGTGCCATATCAGGGCGGATCAGGCTGACCGTGTAAAACGTAATTTTGATGCCCTCCGGCTTTTGAAACTCCAGCATTAATAAATAAGTAAACCGAAGACCCAGAACAATAAACACAGTCCAGTATATCCAGCGCAATCGATAAATCCATTCATTCCAGTGCTGAACGGATAACCCCGCTGCTGCACCGAGCACAAAATAAATAAAGAAATAGAGGAAATTGCGATCTGCATACGTTGTAAAAGCATCTGTCAGTACCGGGATATTCAGTCGTTCCATGAACTTGGCGATGTTTCTTAATTGATCCGCAAGCACAAGATACACCACACCCGAAATCAATAATGCGATCATGCGTCCCTTGGCCTCATATCGGTTATATACATAACGAATTGCACGCAAGAAGAGCGGAAATAACAGATAAAACTGGATCAGCATAATGATGTACCAGAAGTGTGAAGTCGTTTTGCCCGTAATCAGCTTCAATCCTAGATCGGGGATATCATTCCATCCGAAACCGGTCCAGCTTCGTGGTGCAAGTGTAAAGTAAATGAGTGACCAGATCAGGTAAGGCACGATAACATCATTTACTCTTTTTCTCATAAACTTGCCATAATGCAGCTTGTCTCCCGTGTTATAAAAAAGCACCATACCTGTTATGAATATGAATAAAGGAACTGCAAATTTGGAGAGCATCAGCAGTATGGCCAGCAACACGCCATCCTCCAGTCTCGTTTCCGGGACCAAAGAGTAATGTGCAATGGAGTGTTGGAGAACCACCGCTCCAAAGGCGATTCCCCGCAAGCTCTCTATTTCTGTAATTCGTTCTTTGCGAGGCATACATTCAGCCGTCCTTTCTTGCTTGGTTTTACAATAAAAACAAAGTACAATGAAGCCGTATATCTTAATGAGCGGGGTGATTCACATTTCTAGAACAGACACAGACACAGACATAACCACCATCGATTCCAAATATGTCCAACAGCACCTGGCTAACGAGCGAACTTTTCTGGCCTGGGTACGCACGGGTATTGCCATGGCAGGTATCGGCTTTCTTGCAGCTGGATTCGGCTTCAACTCCTCGGCGTATGATCGACTAGCACATATTGCCGCGATTATTACAGGTATCACATCTCTGATTGGCGGTATATCCATCATTCTCTATTCGGCAACAGCCTACCATCGGAAGCGAACTCAAATTAATGAGCAGACGTTTGAGGCATCGACCGGTTTAATTCGGTTTCTCACATTGATGCTACTGGTCATAGGACTCGCTTTGGCTGTACTGTTATATGTATTGTTATTCCCTGCTTGAATGGGTAAAAACACCAACCGCCATTATTGACTCAAACATGCAACACAGGGACAAAAGCCGGCTTCCCTTAAGGAAACCGGCTAATGACCATCTTGTGGATCATCTATTTCATTCCATTTTGCAGGTATTAACTCATTAGGTTCGATCTCTTATCAACCAGCTCAGCAGGAAGATTACAAGAATGTATTGTTACCCAATCGAGCGGCCTTGCTCTGGGCATCCAATCTGCGTTCTTCCATATCCAGATCTGGACGTTCAGCAGGTACTTCTGTACCATGAACTTGAGCTCTGTCCCGATTAAGTTGGCTGTTGCTGCTAAACACATCGTACACATCGGTGTCCCGATCCGTGGAGTCTACGAGAAGCAGAATTTTGCCGTTCTGTACATACTCCTCATACTGTTTAGCGTCCTCTTCCGGGATACCAAGACCTACCAGGCCACCAACCAGTCCTCCAGCTCCTGCACCCACAGCTGCACCGGTAAATGCTGCTGCGATAGGGCCTGCGGCCAGAATGGGTCCTATGCCGGGTATAGCCAGTGCACCGATACCTGCGAGCAGACCGGCTACGCCACCAAGTACACCACCTGTTGCTGCACCCGCAGCCACGCCTTCAGGGGCTTTTGTACCTGTCTCTTCCCGAATCGCCTTCAGTTCATCCCGATCCTGGGTAACAACGGAGATTTCGTCTGAAGTAAATCCTTGTGCTTTCAGACCCTCGATAGCCTGCGATGCTTCACGTTCTGTATTAAACACACCTACGATTTTCTTTTGCATAATGAATCCCTCCTCATCTGATTGAGTGGTTCGCTATGTTATTACCCGCCTTATTTTCTTTCAAACGCTTGCAAGGCAATATAGTATGTGTTAATAGCAATGAACGGCTCGTTATTCAACCAACTATAGAGTGTCAACGATAGCGAGTTTCAGATTCCTTAAAATGTTGCGGGCATTTCAAATCACTGAATAAGACGTCACAGGTTCGTTAGCGCTCAGCTCCATGTTCTGGTGATACATTGCAGAATATGACCGGGGCCAAATCATATTGAAGTAGAGGCTGTGTAACTCTGGTGAATCTAAAGACAATTTTTCTGGAGATTTTCTAAGAAGATCTCCAAAGGGATGTTCCAAGAGATGTTCTACGGAAATTTTCTAAGGAACTGAGGGCGTCTTATTTGGCCTTTTGGTCCACATTCTATTTTGTAACGAACTTGAGACACGTTATTTATCAAAATCACCTGGAAAAGACGCTCTAAATGGCTTGTTGTTCAACTATAACGTGTTTCAGATTCCTTAGAATGTTGCGGGCGCTTCAAATCACTGAATAAGACGTCACAGGTTCGTTAGCCTCCGATTCATGGTCGATCGATCATAGGTTGAAGGATGGCGGTTCCAAAACATCTATCCATCCAGTGCCCCTCCGACTTTCCCTAGGATTGAAGACACGCTCTGGGACGTGCCCTTAACCTCTAAAAAAGCAGATTTTGCCCGAATATCGTTCTATGCCGGAAGTTTGCCACAAGCGAACCGAGGGCACGCGAAGCGAGTGTGACGCAACATGGGCTTAAAAGGCAAAGTAACGCAGCATGTAGCAAAAAGGAAAAGCGACGTAATATAGGACAAAAGGCAAAGTGACGTAGCATTGGGCACAAAGACAGTACAATATGCACTCAGCGAGTTTGGAGACACATCCTGATTAGAAGGTGATTACTTAGCTAAGGTAGAGTATGATTCGATGAGTTACAATACGGATTGTTGTGGTTCATCCGAATCTAAGCCTGATGTAATGCACCCTTCGGGGAACCCGGTGTTGATATCTAAAAAAACGAAATCATTCATCTATTTCCCCCGTGGTTTGGCCCGATTAGTGGCCACGGCTTCAAGTGGATTATCCGGCCAATAATGCTTCGGATAACGTCCTTTCAGATCTTTTTTGACGTCAAAGTAGGTCTCACGCCAGAAATTGGCCAAATCTCGTGTGACCTGTACAGGTCGCTGAGCCGGCGATAACAAATGAATGGTCACTGGGACTCGCCCACCAGCTATACGCGGTGTCTCCTGTTGTCCAAACATCTCCTGTAATCTCACCGCCAGAGCAGGAGCCTCGGGACGGCTGTAGTCCACGGGAATACGCGATCCACTGGGCACCTGTATATGCGTCGGAGCTTCATCGTCCAGTTGTTGTCGTTGCCCCCAGCTCAGACCACCAAGCAATACATCTTGCATCGACAATCTCTTGAGGTCGGCTGCCGATCGCATGCCTGTCAGATAAGGTGTAAGATGCTCAGCCAGCTCTTCGGTCAGATCATCTTCGATCAGGTCGGGCCACTGAGGTAGATGGAGATGCAGGAACCGCAGCCTGTCCGCAAGTTGTCTGGACGTTTTAGTCCATGGCAGACAATCCAGCCCTTCCATCCGTATTCCGGCCAACAATGCTTCCAGCACCTGATCTTCAGGTGGCTGTGCAATACTGCTCTCTTTCATTACAAGGGCTCCAATACGAAGTCTCTTATGGGCTCGCACGCTGCGGGTATTGGAATCCCAGGCCACTTGCACTTCATCGTGCAGCAGGTGCTGAGCTGCCTGTAACAATTTCTGCTCCTGCAACGGCGCAGCCAGCAGGATGCGCGCATCTGCGCCCTGGTCGTCTGCCTCGGCTGCGACCAGATACGCTGAACGGCTCAGCGATTCTGTCGCTGCGAGCCGTACGCCGCGGCCGCTGCTCAGCAGATATCGGCCGTCTTCCCGGCGTTGCCCGATCCGGTCCGGATAGGCGAAGGACAGCAGCAATCCGCAGCTGTCTTCATCCGGCCGTACCGGATCGGCCGCCGGGCCGAGCGCCGAGCGCAGCTGGCGGCTCTCCTGGAGCATGCGCCGCACGGCCGCGCCGTCTAGGGCAGCCGCTGCCGCTTGCGGCTTGCCGCTGCTGTCCGCAGTCAGCAGCGCCTCTACGCGCGGGCGCAGGTCCGTGCCCGCGCCTGCACTGCCACTGCTGCGGAGGCCGGCAGGCTCCTGCAGCAGTGCCGCCAGCATGCTGGCGTAGCTGGCCAGCCCAAGCTCCGCCGCGCGGAGCAACATGCTGGCCAGTCGCGGATGCACGCCAAGCGTGTTCATCCGCCGCCCGAAGGGCGTGATGCGGCCTGCGTCATCTAGGCCGCCCAGCTGGCGCAGCAGCGCCTGTGCCTGGCCGTAGGCGGCATCAGGCGGGGTGTCCAGCCATTGCAGCTCTGCTGGGGACTGGACACCCCAGACGGCAAGCTCCAGCGCCAGCGGCGCAAGATCCGCGGAGGTGATCTCCGGGCGAGCTGCCTCAGGCAGCCCCCCATGTACCTCTTCGCTCCATAGCCGGTAACACACCCCCGGGGCAATTCGCCCCGCACGACCCCGCCGTTGATCGGCTGACGCCTTGGACACCGGCAGGGTGACAAGCCGGCTCATACCCGTGCGCGGCGAGAATGCCGATGCTCTGCTCAGCCCTGCATCCACCACAATCTTCACTCCAGCGAGGGTGAGGCTGGATTCCGCAATGGAGGTGGACAGTACAACTTTGCGCGTGCCCTCAGCCGCAGGACGTATGGCCTCATCCTGTTGTTCCACGGGCATACTGCCGTAAAGAGAATAGACGTTCACATGTGCAGGCAGAGAAGCATTCGATAGCTCCCGTTCTGTACGATGTATCTCTTTTGCGCCAGGAAGGAAAACAAGCACATCCCCCTCCTGTTCGGCTAATGCCCTCTTGACCGTCTGAGCTGTGAACTGTTCCAGTGGCATAGATACCGGTCTTGGCACATATCGTGTATCCACCGGAAACGTACGTCCCGGACAATGAATCGATCTTGTACCTTCGCCCAGTAATGCACAGACAGGATTTGGATCTAAAGTAGCCGACATGACCAGCAATTTCAGATCCGGACGTAACATCGCTCGGGATTCTAGTGCCAGAGCCAAACCCAAATCTCCATGTAAGTGACGCTCATGGAATTCATCGAATATAATCATTGCCGTATCCTCAAGACCCTGGTCCTGCTGCAACATTCGGGTCAATACCCCTTCCGTCACAACTTCGATACGTGTCCCTTGGCTCACCCGGGTATCCATGCGCACACGATATCCTACAGTCTGCCCCGCTTTTTCCCCAAGCGTAGCTGCCAGTCTTGATGCAGCCGAACGCGCGGCGAGTCTTCGGGGTTCCAGCATGATGATTTTCCGTCCCGCGACCCATGGCTCCTCCAGCAAAGCCAGCGGTACAACAGTTGTTTTTCCCGCTCCGGGCTCTGCAATTAACACCCCTGTATCTTGATCCCGAAATAATTGTCTTAACTCCGGAATAACCTCTTGTATCGGTAACTCTATATGCATATAATCGCTCCTAATGAATGTACCCTACTGCTTTTCAGTATCTCTATTCGAATGTTAGCATTATAACAAAAAAAGCCGTTCCAGAGGAACGACTATCGCAGACACACCCTAAGACACGCCTTAGTATAAATGAAAATTCTCCCGTATGCTCACTTAGCTGAGCAATGACTCTGCACCATCAATGACGATCTCTGCTCCGGTAATATGTCTGGATTCGGACGATGCAAGGAAACTTACCAGATCGGCAACATGTTCCGGCTGACCCGGTCCGTCCGCAAGCGGCTGCTGTCCCTCCGGGAACTCCATCGGGATAATGATCTGTTGCAGATCATCCGTTTTGACCGTACTTTGATCAATATTCGTCGCAATCGCTCCTGGGCAGATCACGTTCACACGTATCTTGAACTTCGCCAGCTCAAGCGCAGCCATCTTTGCAAAAGCAACCTGTCCTGCCTTGGATGTGCTGTACGCCGACATGCCAAAGCTTGAGAAGCGTTGATTGCCGTTAATCGAACTTGTAATGATAATGCTGCCGCCACCCCGTTTCTTCACGTGAGGCAAAGCATATTTTACGGTGAAAAATGTGCCGTTCAAGTTGGTTGTGATAATTTGCTGCCAATCTTCAACCGAAATTTCCTCAATAGGTGCTGATACACCATTAATGCCCGCATTGGCAAAAACAATATCCAAACCGCCGAATAACTCAACGGTTTCCAGCACAGCCTTTTCCACACGTGCCGGGTCGGAGATGTCAACATCAAATGCTCTTGCCGCACCCGGGTGCTGCGCATTAATCTCTGCTTCCGTTTCCGAGATCCGATCATTCACCAGATCAAACAATGCAACATGTGCACCCTCTTTTGCCAGCTTGACCGCAGTCGCCTTCCCAATACCTGAGCCTGCTCCGGTAATAATCGCAACCTTGCCTTGAAACCGTGACTTGCCGTTATGTTGTGTCATTATCCATTCCACTCCTTCATTTTAGCAATTATGTAAGAATGTACATTGAAGCTATCATTAGCCAATTCTTCACAAGATTACCCAAAAAGAGTGTCTTTTAAATCAACACCAACAAGTTTTTTCACGTTTGGACTTCAACAAAGTCACAGCATCATTCGGATCAATGCACAATTTGATATCCGGCGCTCACCATTCCAGCTCAATGAAAGCGGCATCATCTTCAAGACCGCCAGTATGTGTAGCATCCAGCAGTACCTGAATGTGTTCATCGGGGACATAGGCCTGAATCGCATCCAAGTCGTTTAATCCATCCGTATATAACTGAAGACGCAGTGAATCGTTGGCGGACCCTTTGGTCTCGTAGATGTGCGGCTTACCACCAACAGGGCCTTCAAGTGTAGACCAACGCTCATTGGTCCTGCAGTGAGTCTGAAATAATTCAGAATCTTCCTGGCCATTCCGCCACAGGCGAATACGGGAATCTCCTTGCCAAGCAAGCCACACCCGACTTTTGCGACCGCCTCCCGTAAGCTCAATCCGTCCACACACATACATGGCCTGGCTGCCTCGACTTCGCTTTTCCATCAACACTTCACGCAGCAACAAAGGAGAGCTTTCCAGCGGCTGTAATTTCTCCAGCTGCTCAGATGCAGGAAGGGTCAGATCCCGAAGCAGTCGCTCAACGCCCTCTTCTGTCGGGTGTTGCGTCGTTTCCAACCAATCCAGTAAAGCATTCCCCAGAAAACGCGCTGCAAAGTCTCCCAGATAACTCATGCCTACCCCATCACACAGCACGAAATTACAGATATTTCCTTTCATACGCACCGCAGCAAAGTCCTGTCCGGTATCTCCCTGATGTACCGTCTCAGCCGCCCTTCCATAACCATATCTGCACTTAAATGTGCCCTGATAGCGGGTTAGTGGCTGTTCTCCCGTCTGTACACTCACATAGCGAAAGTTGCCATGCCGCTGCTCGGCATGGCCCCCCTTATCTCCAGCAGACAATGTTGCCAAACGCATTGCTCTCATGATTCCCCTCCTATCTCACAGGCGTAGCAGCGGACATCTGGAATCCAATCGATACCAATTCTGCACATGTACCTGGCAGCATCATGAGTGCACCGGGTGCAAGCAAATAATCAGCTTCAACAAGCATTTCCCGATAACTTTCGGGCAGAACGGAAGACATATTCCGCAGCTTCTCTCCATGCTCATCCTGTAGATTTGTTTCGGAAGAGATTCCCTTCCATCTTCTAGGTTCAGCAATCGGCCCTTCCAGCAGATGATCGGATATAAAAATATTCTCCACCAGCACATTGCCATCTGGTACACTCATGCCCATGATTCTTTTCGCAATAGGCTCGGGATCTTCACCTGTGGCTACCCCGTCGGTCATATGGCACACAAGTGGAGCAGGACAATCCTGCATATTCGGAATTTCGGCCTGGAGAATCTTTTCCGCCTGCAGAAAAGCCTTTGCCGAGTCCGAGAACCGTTTCGGGGTCAGGTCAGGCAAAGATCCAACTGCAGCGATCTCGTCGATTCCTTTGATGCCGTTCAACAGGTCATATACATCATCGCTGTAAGCCAATATGGCTATGCGATAGCGAGGTGTCAGACGATTTCCCTTGGTGGACCGAAATACCATTTGGCGTATCGCGAGAGATAAGGCATCATAGACGACGTCAATCCGCCGACGATTTTCCAGAACCATGTTCATGGAGGCGCTAATATCAATTAAATAGATAATGAGTGCAGGTGTACGCTGTGATGCTTGAATTGTGTAGTTCATCTAGGATGAGTCACCTCCGTCAATTACTTTATAAGTTAGGCAACGTATAACTGGTGTTGCTCAGGAATTTGTTAATGGCACTCATTCGAGCGGCCACTTTGCCAACTCCTTTGAAATAAGCCGCATCGGTATTGTATAGATTTTTAAAATCACGGGCATACGCTTCCGCATTTTCAATTTTTCTGCCTTTTTGTGCGTTATACGTTTTATTGTAATGAGCAATCAACGTGACCACATTCTCGGCACGCTTTTTCTTGAGTGCGGCTTTCTGAGCAATCTCCTGTTGACGTTTAGCTTCAGCTGCCGCTTTACGCTCCGCTTCCTGTCTTGCAAGCTTGGCATCATTCTCTTTTTTCCAGACGAGATAAGCTTCATATTTTGCCTGTTTATCGTACTTCTCCTGCTGTGCTCTCTTGGCAGCTTCTTTCTTCTGCTGTTCCTGCTTCACCAGATAGGCCTCATATTTCGCCTGTTTGTCGTACTTGGCCTGTAATGCCTTGCGTTCTTCTTCTTTTTTCTTCGCTTCTGCTTCCTTCTGTTTGGCTTCAGCAAGCTTTTTCTTTTCCTCAGCATCCAGTTTTGCAGCTTCTGCGGCCTTTTGCTTCTCTTGCTCTTCCTGCTGCTTGATCGCAGCTGCCTTTGCAGCTTCAGCCTCTTCCGCAGCCTTGACCTCTGCCAGTCGTGTAGCTTCCTGCTGTTCTTTCTGCTTCACTTCTGCCTGATCGGCCAGTATTTTGACCGTTGGAACACCACCTGCCAGCAATACAATAAGCACAGCGGAAGAAATCATGAACTTCTTGGATCGGTAGAATGGCACAGGTACAGGCTTATCTGTATCTTCTTTTGGATTAAGCTTGGCGTCCAGTTCCTTGATTGCAGCCTCCACTTCCATCTGCATCGCGCTGTTATGAGGAATGAAATGATACAGCGAACGATACACTTCCAGCGCAGCAGCTGGTTTATCTTCATCCTCCAAGGATCTTGCCTGTAAGAACAGACGGTTCACAATCGCTTCCTGATCGGGAGAGTGCGGCGTTTGGGGAATGTCCCCCTCTTGCGTATTCACAGATTCACTTACCGGTTCTGAGCTCTCCTTCAGATTCCCATCCGCTTCGGACGGATTGCCAGCTTCTTCTTCCGACGATGCAGCAGCCGCCGCATTAGCCTGATCCACGTCTACCGCAGCCAATGCAACATACCACTCACCAAACGTTGGACAACTGCTCAGATCGTGACTTTCCCAAGCTCGAATAAACAGATCGGACAGTTTGGAACCCCAACGCTTCTCAAGGGACTCCCGCATCGCATAATACCGTTCACTCACCGTCTGCATTTCATGCTGGTCAAAATAACTTTCGCCCCACGCTTTCTCTACAATCACAGGGTCCGACCAGCTTAACATTTCAGCAATGATAACAGCTCCGGCAAATCGGTCAGCATATGAACTCCACAAACCGCTGTGCACTGTGCGATGGGCTGCATAACCGGGTGACCCGGCAAGCAGGGCATCCGGACGATCCATCTTGGAACCGTACATCTGCTCGACATCCACAAGTTCTACCGCAGACGTCTTCCCCAGGTTCTCCACTTCGGAAAAAAACGGAATCATTACATTGGGAGCGGACATATCGCAATGAGCTAGTCCACGTTGTTCCATGGCCGAACCCGTCCCAGCAAGCGCTCTGGCCAGCTTCAGGCTCTCCTCAGCCGTCAACTGTCTCTGATCACTGATCACATCGAACCAGGTCTGACCTTGCACCCATGGCATCAACACCGCATATAACAGATCGGGATGTTTTCCAATGAGCGCTCCGTTTCTTTCCGGAGTGAGCACATCACGCTTGCATACTTGCAAACCTGGCAGTTCACTATAAGACTCCATATGCTCAGACTGATATACCATAGCTGGAATACGGAATTTAGGAAAAAATACTTTTAGTGCTTTGGCCCCATGAAGGGAACCGTTTCGGGGTAACAACTGATAAACAATCCCCTGCCTTCCAGCTTGGGCATAAGCTAGACCCGGCGCAGCCGGATGTTGCCCAATCGTATAGGCAATGTCGTTAATCACCACTTCATCCCCGGGATTCGGTTGAAAAGACATGCTTATCCCTCTCTCTGTCCTAGTGTCATAGTTGCAGCAAAAACCGGGTGTTGTGACAACGCCCGGTTTTTGCTGTAGTTGTACATCTTCAGCTTGCTACCCGCCAATGATTCAGGGCGAATTCAGACTTCAACTCGGCCTGATCTATGTAAAGCAGATTAACGAGCTTGGTCAGCTGTACGGAATTTGTTAGCAATAGCTGTAAGTTCAGCGCTGATGCTGTTCAGCGTTTGAACGAATGATTGCATTTGTTTGCTAGCTTCTTGGAACTCCTGGAAGAAGCGTTGCTTTGTCATACCTTCCCATTGTCCTTCCATGCTTGTGATGGATTGAGTCAATGTGGATACGATTTGCTGACTTTGCTCACCGCTTTGTTTAAATTGGTTGGAAACCTGATCAAGCTGCTCTGGGGTAACTAAAATACGTCCTGCCATTGGTAAATTCCTCCTTGGTTTGTGCAATTAAATTTTGACTTGTTCAAATTGTACTATACCAGGATCGATCGAACAAAAGTCGAAGGACCTAATCCTATTTACCCCATTTTCAGTCCTTGAAACTTCTCCTAACAGCCTATTTACAAAAAAATTCACTTCCTGCTGTTACTTTTATTCACCCTTTTCAGGAAACCACAGGCTCGGTTCCTCTTCTTCCCCGAAAGGAAGGATCAGTGAATCTCCATGCTACCGGCTCAGGCTGCATGGCCTGAACCAATGTAGCAGGGGAGCCATCAGGCGGTGCGGCATCCTGTACACGATATACGGCCGCCATTGCGGAAAGGGGATCGGATACTACAGCTACAGTTGCAGAATGTGCAGGCATGATTTCTCCTGTACGATTGTTCTGAAGAACATTCAGCATATTGACCGCATTACCATAGGCTGTGTTCACATGACTCAGCACGGAACGATACTCCATGTCTGCCTGCTGGAATAACAATGCTTTGCGTCCCAGCTGTACGCTTAAGTCCATTAATCGACGAAGCGCATCCTCGCCCAGTCGTTTACTGTGATTCCATTCACTCATCACCGCTGCGCGGGATTCAACCTCCCACTCCAGCGAATGAATCGCCTGATCCAACACTGTCATCTTTTGCTGTATTTGCTCCGCTGCATACTGAATCTGCTTGCTCAGTGCCCGAAGCACATCCGGTTCCACACGAATGCGCATTTACCATCACCTTTCCTCTTCCCCTGCAGGCTGTTTAAGCCAGTCCAGCAGCATCTCGTGAAACTGTTCTCTAGTCGTCAGTGCTGCAACTAGCCAATCATCTGAAGCCGCAGTGCTCATCCGGAACAACCAATTGGATACCGCACTTGCAGCAAATGCTGCAGACTGCGACTTCCACCCGTCTTCATTCCATACGAGCAAACGAAGCTCCCCATCTGACTCCTTACCCACCAGACAGCGTGCCAGCGCAAGCGAGCCCTCAGGATCACTTGTCTCCTGTGCGAGTTCATCTGCTACGGTCTGTACCCCGCTGTTCTCAAGCTCATTCATGACATCATAAAATTTTTTCTTGGAGCACATTAGTGCCGGTTTCTCCGCAGGAGAATGGCCGCTCCATTTCATCCGCTCTATCAGAACATCAATGGCTTCACGAACACTTCCCAGATCGCTAAGCCGGAACGAGTCCGGTACGTCGTCAACACGGGAAACTTCAACGACTCGCTCATCCGTGCAATGTATATAACTTTCATACGACTTGCCGTTGATCGTGTATCGAATCCAACAAGCTCTGTCGGACAATCCGGCAATGGCTACCCTGGAGAAAACGGTCGGTGTCATGATCAGCTCATCGGTATCCTGATCCCGAATCAGATATCCTTTGTCAAGCAGGGAGGTTTTCACACGCTCCCACTCCATCGCGATATCCTCCGCCATATAGCCGCGAAACGGATCTTCCACACCAAGCAGTCGGTCTGAACCGAGAATACCCGCCAGGAAAAAAAGTTCTTTTGTTTGCAACGTGACTACCTTTTGCTTAGAATCATGAACCGTCAACATTATGAGCCACCTCCCCTCAAACTACAACATGCCATCGGTCACGAATTTCAGAAATCCAATCGGTCATTTTCCAGCTGTCATCACATGGAACTGCACCTTTAACCCTGGAATATTTACGTTTTACATAATAACCTTGACCTGGAGGCAGTACCTTCAGCCCACCTGAACTACCTCCGGATTCCGAATAAGGTATACGGAAGAACGAGAGATCGTTAGGGTCTAAAGTCCCGAACAGCATTCCGCTCTGGGAAGCCTTCACATCCGTTACCCAATCCGAACCGAAGGTCGGGAAGTCTGCCGGAACCCCGGACAGAATCACGTGTACACCACGATCCCTTCCTTGACGAACAATCGCTCCCAATTGATCTTTTACATTAAAATCGTTTAGCTGTTTGGACAAGGTGTCCGCATCATCGATAACAAGCACAAGTTCCGGTCCACCGGAAATCTCGCCTCTTTTCAGAACTTCATCGTACAACTGTTGAATCACAGGTGCAAGCTGTTCTTCTCGCGATACATGTCCACGGACATGGGGCAAACTGCTGATTTCCCCCAGCCCACCTGCACCATAACGCATATCTACTGTGTATATTTGTACATCTTCCGGAGAAGCATGATAAGCCAGTGATAACATCCATGTCAACAAAAATGTCGTTTTTCCGCCTTCCATCGGACTCGTCACCATGAAATGTGGACCTTCACGCAGATTAAGCTGGAATGGTTCAAGATCATCTGTAAGCAATCCTACAGGGACAGTTACAGATGATGTATCCCATGCCTGGCCATATGATCCTATCTGAATGAGCAGATCCTTGAGTTTGATCTCTTCCGGAAGCGGAGCAATCTGAGGTGCTTCTTCCCCTGTCCAGCCTTGGCGAATCTCAGCGATCGTGCGGCGCAATGCCGATGAACGTTTGCCCTCATCTGCCCCGGAAGAAGGTAATGCCGCCTGGAACATCAACGGAGGCACTTGCCCTTTGACCAGACCTCTTCCTGGCGGAAGTTGGCTTGGTGCTTTGGAAGGTCTTCCCACGGCATAATAATAATCACTTGGATCAGATAACTCAAATGAAACCGCATTGGGAATATTGCTTCTGAATTTCTCAAATACATCTGTTACCCGATTCGCAGTAAGTACAAAGGTAATCCCCAGACTTCCGCCTTCACGCAGGATCGTCTCCAGAAGTTCATTTTCTTCCGGATAGGCATTGCGGAATGAAAGATAACCATCGATAACCACCACAACCTGCGGGACAGCCGCATGAGCTGTCCGTCGGTATGCCGAGATCGTTTTAACACCCGCCTCCGAGATGATATCTTTGCGTTGTGCTGACAGCTTGAGGATATAACGGAATAACCGTTTGATCCGGTCTTCCTCCTCCGCCATCATCACGCCACCGATCTGTGGTAGTCCTGCAAAGTCCTTCATCATGCGGCCCATATCGATAATGTAACCATGCCAAGGCTCAGTTCTGTGAGAACGGGCCAGAGACATAAGCAAGGTCTGAACAAATGTCGTTTTTCCCAGTCCCGGCATGCCGTAAACAACCAGATGGCCTTGATCCACAGGCAATGCGAGCGGTTGTTGGCGCTGATTGGGGAGATCATCCAGCAAACCAACCAGGGGTTTCAGACCGCTTGCCCCACCATCAAGCAGCAGATCCCGATTTTCTTCTTCCTGCCAGTCCTGAAGACCTTCCCATTCCAGTGTTTCTGGTAAAGGTGGCAACCATGGTCCTGGCAACCGACGGATGCCCGCATCCGCTGCAGACTGAGCAACATAATCAATAAATACTTGAAGCTGTTTCGGAACATCTTCACCTTTGAGAACGGCTCTGCGCTCTCCCGTTAACAGGGGCTCCCGCTTACCGTTTAGGCGTACTTCCATGACAGGCAGTACGGTCGTTGAATCCTCCTGTTGGTTATACGGTGCACCACTCCAGGCGAATTGCATTTCTTCAAATACTTCATCACTACCCACTTGAAAATATCCACGACCAGGCTTCGTAATCCAGGCAGCATTTGGAATCTTGATCATGTCCCTGCTATCTCCCTCACTCTGTACGCGAAGGCAGATCCGAAAGCGCGAATTACTCCATATTTTATCGTCCACAACTCCGGCTGGCTTCTGGGTTGCCAGAATTAGATGAACCCCAAGTGTTCGGCCAATGGCCGCGATACTAATCAGTTCATCCATGAACTCCGGCTGGTCCCGTTTCAATTGAGCAAACTCATCAATGATAATGACGAGATGCGGGAGCGGCTGCTCATGTCTGGAACGCAGAATTTTATAGTATTCATCAATGTGCTGGAGATTTCCCGCATCATTTAATATTTTTTGCCTTCTGACCAGTTCGGCACGAAGTGAGATATTCGCCCGCTCGATCAGATTTCCATCCAGATTGGTGATTGTCCCTACTACATGAGGTAGATCAACAAATGTATTGGACATACCGCCACCTTTGTAGTCAATCAGCATGAAGGCCAGATCATGCGGATGGAATTCAGCAGCCAGTGAAGCTACGATGGACTGGATGACTTCACTTTTACCTGAACCGGTTGTACCTGCAATCAGACCATGGGGACCATGACCCTGACGTTCAATTTTGTCATGCAGGTTTATCGCTATTTTTTTGCCGCCAGCTCGTACACCCATTGGTACGGGCAGCGTGTCCGGATATCTCGTCTGCCCCCATCTGGATACCACATCCAGATCTTCCACGCGTGATGTGCTCAGCATATCGAATAACGGAAGCACTTGCGGGATATCTGATGCAGATGACCGTTTTAACCGGATCGGTGACATATAACGGGAAAGCGCCTCTGCCATTTCCTTCGAGATCACATCAGGCTTGTACGTTTGTTGAATAACATCCGCATCTTCCGTTTTTTTGATATACACCCCTTTGCCTTTAGAGGCATCCATAATCAACTGACAATGCATTGGTAGAGACTCCTTGCGATTAGCCAGTATGATGGTGCATACATCGATGTCCTGAGCCGATTCCAGTAGCAATGGAAGCAACGGTTCCTCTTCAATTAATTGCGTATCGGAGAGAATCACAACGTAACACGGCGTTTGTATGCTTTTCTTGTAGCGGTCTTCCTTATTGTTGCGGCGCCGGTTCAACACGGAAAACAAGCTGTCCGCCAATTGATGCGCACCGCTGTGCCTGTCGGCCATATAGCGTTGTCCCTGGTCTTCATCCCAGATATGGGGCATCCAGCGAAGCCAATCCCATTCCTTGCTGTCCTTTTCTTCATAGAAAGCAGCAAGCTTCAGTTCATCCGGGGAGTGACGTACCGTCAGTTGTGAGATGATGACTCGCAGGGAAGCAAGCACTTCCTCCCGATCACCGACCAGTCCCATAACCTTCGATTGGAACAAAGGCAATGTAATGGAAGCATCCGGTACCGTCTGGAATTCACCCGCAAGTTCATGGGCGGCTTCAATTAGCTCATCCTTCTCATAACCATCAATCCGTGGAACCTGAAGTTTGATACGGAATGGAATCTCTCCTGTACCAATGCGCACCTGAAGGAAATCATCATCCTCTGGTGAACGCTCCCACAAGGAACTGTTCCGGTTTTTCACCACTTGAAGACACACACCCGGATCCCCATGAATTTCATACAGGCTCTTCACTTGCTCCGCCTGAGCTTCTTTCAGTTCTTCCCGGTGTTTGTCCAGTTGGGCAAGATACATTGTTTTTCGTTCTTCCAATTTTTTGCGATATGATTTCTTGTTGCTCAGATACACGAAGAATGGAATGGTGTAAGAAGTAAGCATCATCATGACCGTCATCATCTGAAACATCATATAATTGCTGTTGCCCATTTTGCCGGTCATATTGATATATACGTAGAAACCAATGCTGACCATGGTCATCATGATCGGCACAATAATGGATATCATGGAAAACGTGGGTTTGCTCGGTTCTGTTGGAGGCCTGAGTATTTCGAGTCCTTCTTCCTTGAGAACCGGTGTCATTCTTGGAGAACGCTGATATAACACATTCACGAAGAGAAGACCTCCTTTAGTTCGTTCAATAGAATGTATACGTTCAAAAGCCCTATTCGTTGCTGTCCTTTTGAAATAATGAACGTCTCCCATATACAGGCGCTTCTTCCGAAGTCGTTGAAAAAGCCCGCTGGACACGTACGCAACTGCCTTGCCGCAGCCCTGTTTCCATTAACTGCTGTGCGTTCTGCGGAGAGAACCACAGCCCCTCCGGAAACTTGGCTTCAAGGATGTACTGAATGCCGTCTCCCGGTGCCTGTCCGAAAATGCGAACGCCAAGTAATGTCTTCAAATGTTCAATGGTGCATTCATCCGGAACATCGATGTCGAACCATTCTCCTTCCTCGCGGCCGGAATACACGGTTAGAATCATCCGAATCCCTCCCATGGTCTCATATGTAAATTGTCCTAATGTCAGATTAAATCAAAAAAAAGAGAATGAATCGTTATATCAACCCTATTTTCTTACATAAACACCCTGTTTGCAATGTGCCACCTGTAATTTTGTTACATATGACCCACGTATATATTAAAATATCGTACATTTGACTCAGAACTTTCGTGGCAGTTATGCTTTTGAATATTGCGAGGATACGAAAATTTTCATTTTCTATTCCATTTAAATGGTAATTAGGTTTTGTTTTTCGGGACTTTTATTCCTTCGCTCACAATTGAATTGTGAACACTTTTCAAACATTACCCACCTTTATGTTTTCATAAGCTGATTTTAAGGTAATTTTAAGCATTGGAATTTAATATTACCTGTATGAAATAACAACCGTGAGGTGATTTCAAGTGAGAACCCTAATAACCTTTCAAAACAAATCAATCCCTGTATACTTTAATCAAGAAAACAAACAGCCTATGCAGAAGACATTAAGATTGCTTAGCAGTGCTCTTGAGCATAAAATTAGCAACGGTAAACGTGCCATTCAAAAATGTCTGCATTCTTTAATTAGTATTGAGATTGTTAATGGAGAAGCGATTCTCCACAGTCGAAGTGAAAACGACTCCCTTGCTTTATCATTATATTAAAAGGAGTCTACCAAGCCACATTTATGACAAGACATGAAAAAGGAAGCTGTCGTTATAGACAAGCTTCCTTTTTGAGGTGTATACACGTTAACAGCGGATTGCAGTTATGATCAGCCATCACTCAGTGCACTTTGCTAAGGACATAGGCGGCATCATGCTCTTCCGCAATCTCGGCTTTACGAATACGAATGACAAACAGCCGAACCAAATTGGCACGTGTATGTTCTTCCTGACAGGTATTCAGTTTCCTCAGAATAAAGCGGTCAATGGACATGAATTTAAAGCCCCTTTGCCATTGGATTTACGGATCGATTCTTCCGTGTATCCATAAATAACCAGATAGCGTCAGAGCCAAACAGCTTTTCCACTCTTATATTAAGTCGTATTTTGCTGTGGTGTAAAATTGTGCAAAAGGCCCGTCCCACCAAGCTGGGACGGGCTTTCGCATGATTTGTCGATCTTTTTGCAACTCACTCTAATCGTTCATAAACGACCCTGCTAGTTCATCCTTTTTCGACTTATTTCACTCCTGGATATTCCCGATATTGGTGCTGAATGCTGATCCAACGAGTACGTGTAAACTTCTCAATTGCCCAATCACCACCGAAACGTCCAATCCCTGAAGCCTTTTCACCGCCAAACATCACATGCGCTTCATCGTTCACGGACTGATCATTTACATGCACCATACCAGATTCAATGCGCTGAGCAACCAGATATCCTCGATTCAGATCTTTGGTGAATACGGAACCACTAAGTCCATAAGGAGTATCATTCGCCAAACGCACAGCTTCATGCTCATCATGAGCCTTCATGATCACTGCCACCGGACCAAACAATTCCTGCTGCACAATATCTTGTTCAGGTTTAACATCAGCAAGTACAGTAGGAGACAGCACACTGCCTTTGTTGGTCCCACCAAGCAATAGACGTGCGCCTTCGTCCTTGGCTTTGTTCACAAGATCCTGCAATCGTGTTACCTCTTTTTCCCGAATGAGAGGACCTACGAGTGTTTTGGCATTAGCCGGGTCACCTGCCTGCACATTCTTCGTTTTGGTAACAAATGAATCAACGAATCTGTCGTAAATATCAGCATGCACAATGATACGATTCAGAGCCATGCAGATCTGTCCCTGATGCAGAAACTTGCCAAAGACTGCGGCTTCGGCAGCACGTTCAATGTCCGCATCTTCCAGCACAACCATGGCGTTGTTGCCGCCTAGCTCCAGTGCCGTTTCTTTTAAATGTTCACCCGCCAGTTTACCGATTCCCTGCCCAACTTCTGTGGAACCCGTGAATGAAATTACTTTGGGAATCGGATGAGCCACAAAGTAATCCCCGATCTCACTGCCACTTCCGGCAACGACATTTAGCACGCCCCCAGGCAGACCGGCTTGTTCGAACAAATCAGCAATGAGCCAACCTGCCGTAATCGGAGTGTCTGATGCCGGTTTAATCACCACCCCATTGCCGAGAGCAATCGCCGGAGCTACGGATCGAAGACATAGATGCAAAGGGAAATTCCACGGCCCGATCACACCGACCACACCCTTCGGCTCCCGAATTACACGGTTCTCTTTACCAGGAGTATTGGACGGAATAATCTCACCCTTCATACGATAAGGAAAAGATGCTGACTCATCCACAATGCGTTTAGCCGCTGCAAACTCCGCCTCCGATTTGATTCGGGTACTCCCGGATTCTGTGATCAACAGTTGAATGATCTCCTCTTTTCGCTCTGCCATCAGAGATGAAACTTTCCGTAGTACCTCTTCTTTCACAGCAGGTAATGACTTCGCCCACTCAATCGAATTTTTATGAGCAGACTCATACGCCTTATCTATATCTTCTTTATTGGAAGAGCGCCATGTGGCAATAACTTCTCCCGTATAAGGGTTGATATTCTCCATTGTTTTCTCACCGGAGCCATCTACCCATCTGCCATTAATATATTGTTTCGTCCATGTTGTATGTTCGGTTTCCATTAAAGTCATATGAATACGCCTCCTGATCAAAATTGAATGTCACACCTGCACAACGGTGTAATACATCATTAACCTTGTTCAGAATTACGCAAACGTGCAGACCTGAATTAGCTATTCCATTCTTTAAGTTTAAGGAAACAATACAACCCGAGTATTCTGTCCCCATCTGTACCTCTTTCCTCAATCGGGCAGGCCCTTCTCTCCAAAGAGGCTCAATTCTTCCCACCCGTAGCCAACCTCAATCAGATCTTGACCACCAATACGGATAGACTGTGTATGGACGGGAGTGCCTCCCATCTTCTCATAGAAGCGACAAGCTGAATTACGTTCCAAAGCCCATATGATCAAACGTTTCATATTGAAGGTCTGCAGATGATTAACGACATGTGTTGCCAGTTGCCCACCTATCCCCAGTTGTTGCACTTCCTTCAGCAAATATATAGCGTACAACTCTCCATCATAAGGTAATTTGCCTTCACGCTCCTTACCCCCACAAGCAAATCCGACAATGTTCCCATGATCCTGTTCAGCTACCACTAAGATCTGATCTTTTTCGCCAGAACGAATGGTCCTCTCCCACTGCGACAATCTTGATTCTATAGTCAAATGATCCAAAAAATCGTCGGGCACAATTCCTCGATACGTTGTTTTCCAACTCTCTGTATGTACATGGGCTATTCCTTGCGCATCCCCTTCGCGCGCCGGCCGGATTAACATCACTATCACTCGCTTTCTCTCGTAACTTCCATAGTTTTACCATATTATATGTTCATCTTTCTATAATTCCAAATTCATCCACTCCAGTTCTGGTTGTAAGAACTTATTTGGTAACTGGCTATCTTAACCTTATAATACGTGTTTAAAAAGTCTGGTTTTAAGTACAAGAATATGGAATAAAGCTAAAAATGGAGTAGCGGAGCGTAGATAGAGCTACGTGAGCAACCACAATGTTTCCTCAGGAAACATACTTCGAAAGCCACCCGCTTATTTCGGTTGAGTTTCATATTCGATGCTGATCATGCCGCTAGGTATGATTCGTAATCAAAAGCGGACTTTTTGAACTACCTCCCATAAAGTGAAATCCGGCCCTAGGGCCGGATCGTTACTCTAGTGCCTACAGAAACCTTGGACGACAGATCCAGTACATCCGAGTTGTACATGCGTATACAACCATGGGAGACGGATTTGCCAATAGACCAAGGCTCATTGGTTCCGTGTATCCCATAATGGGGAGCAGACAGCCCCATCCACAACACGCCAAATGGTCCACCTGGATTGGATTGCTTGTTAATAATCGTGAACTCCCCGTTTGGCGTCTGCGTGAGCATCTTGCCTGTGGCTACGGGATAGCCCTTAATCACCTGATTGCCATCAAGAAGATATAACATGTGGTCAGACAGATCTACAATAATCCTGTAATCTGGCATAATGACATCCCTCCTGACCTATCTTATGCAAGGTAACAGATGATGCCCGCCTGATTTCAGACTTCCTCCCACTCTTTCACACTGCGGGAGTGCTTGGGTTTGCGACTAGTGGCCGGTTTGCTGGAAGCGGTACGCTTTCTGGATGCCACTTCTTCCTTGCGTTGCTGATATTGCAATTCCTTCTGCATTTTCAGATAATTATTCAGTCTTTTTTCATCTAATGAACCATCCTGTATGGCCTCTTTCACTGCACATCCTGCTTCCCGTGTATGACTGCAGTCCAGGAATCTGCACGTTGCCGCAAGTTCTTCAATTTCTCCAAACGCATGCGACAGCCCATCATTCCCCTCATCCCATAGGTTAAGCTCACGCATTCCTGGAGTATCGATCAATACGGCTCCCTGTGGAAGTACAAACATCTCCCGGTGTGTTGTGGTATGTCTCCCTCGGCTGTCGCCCTCACGAACAGACTGTGTAAGTTGCACATCCTCACCCATCATCCAGTTCACCAGCGTAGACTTGCCACTGCCCGAAGATCCTGTGAGCGCAACAGTCAACCCTGGCTGCAAATATCGTTCCAGTAAAGATTTGCCTTGGTCCTCCACTGCAGATATCGCAAGCACTTCAACACCTGGAGCGATTCCTTCTACATTTCGGATCTGTTCTTCCACATTGTTGCACAGATCACTTTTGCTCAAGACAATGACTGGCCTTACGCCACCATTCCAAGCCATCATCACGTATCTTTCGAGTCGTCTAAGGTTGAAATCATGATTAAGTGCAGCCACGATTAACAGTGTATCCACGTTTGCAGCGATTAATTGTTCTTTGGTCACTGGACCTGCCGCCTGTCTCGATACCCTGCTCTGACGTGGCACCAGATGATGAATAATTGCTTCTTCACCTGCCTGGCCTGTAATCGCCACCCAATCTCCAACCGCTGGTACCAAACTCGTTTCCAGACTATCATGACGCATTCGGCCCGAAATTCTCCCCCAGCGTTCGCCCTCTTCTGTAATCAAACGTTGCAGGTGTCCATGATCTGCGATAATTCTGGCTGGCTTTCTATCCTGCTCTTCCATTCCTGTCACTTGCCACAGTTCCTGCCACTTTGCAGACCAGCCGTACTTTTCAATATGGTTATCTAAAATATAAATTCCTCCCAAAATAAGTTTGTTTGCTTTTGTTCAAGACCAGTGAACAATTATCTCCGGTTCAGATCAAAACAAAAAACCACGAGTAGAAATACACCCGCGGCAATAAGTAGTTAGACGAATTAAAGATCATCCCTTCTCGTAGATATACCGGATATCCTACTTAACCATCCGCTATATTCAATTCAGGAACCCCCTTTTATCGGCAAATCAAAAAGCCACGGGTGCGTCACCCGTGGCTTCATCTGAGCATGACATACTTTACGTTACAATGGATACTGCTATCCAACTAACGCAAAATTACATGCTTTGATCCGTTCCGGAGACGCTGTTCATATTCAAATTAACGTATACTGCATTTAACTTTGTCATAAACAATCGCCTCCCTTGTAGAATTATCCATTATGTTACACACTGGGCTTTGCATTTGTCAAGCCCAAACTTTTTTTCCAGCCTACTCTATTTGACCTGATCCCAGCGCGTCCACATTTCCTTCGGATTCAGTTCATAGATCCCTTCTTCCCGATACATGAACTGATGCATGATAAATTCCCGCCGAATGGTAGCGAAATCTTCATGATACTTCTGTATAAATGTATTCATTTCTTTCTCGGTATACTTCCGACCGAACTCAAGCTGCTCGACCAGATGACCAAGTACAATCAGCTTTTTCTTGTATTGAGCGGGAATCTGCCGCAGTCGTCCATCTTTGGAGAAAAAATTTCTCATGACCGACGCTTTCAGTGTTTCGTTCACATCACTCATATCCGTAACCTCCTCTCGCTTAAAGATAAAGTCAACCGAAGCCTGCGCATTCTCGCGGATAAACGAAGGATTCAGTGTGAAGTACACTGTATTTTTCTCCCGTCGTTCCTTAATCAGCGCCGCCTCTCTCAGCTTGGATGCATGATGTGTCACGGTGGGCTGTGACAGATTCAGCCGCTCGGCAAGTGCCTGTCCGTGCAGTTCACCCTGTGCCAACAACAGCAGCATGCGAAGCCGGGTCGGGTCAGCCAACGCTTTATGATAAGCCACAATTTTCTCCAGCTGCATCATCGTTCATCTCGCTTTCATTTAGATAAATATCTAATTTGATATTAGTCTTTTCCTCTCTCTACGTCAACTCCTTTGGATTCAAGTAAGCTTGTCTGGGTTTAACTCTTTCTTGAACTGGCATTAGCTCGCTTTTTACGGTAGGATTATATTGCTTGAAATAAGGAGGATTAAGAACATGGAAGATGTCATTATTATCGGCGGAGGCCCATGCGGCCTATCTGCTGCCATTGAATGTGAACGGCTGGGACTGTCCGCTGTGATCGTTGAGAAATACAATATCGTTCAATCTATTTATCTGTATCCAACCCATATGCAGTTTTTCAGCACAGCACCGCTGCTTGAGATCGGAAACGTTCCGTTCAGCACACCTAATGATAAGCCGTTTCGTTATGAAGCACTTGCCTATTATCGCAGGGTAGCCGAACATTTTGGTCTGCGTGTTCATAACTATGAAGAAGCCCGTGAAATCAAACGCAAGGATGATGGTACGTTTGAGGTACATACGCTCAATCGCCGCGGGGAAGCCATCGTTCATGTTGGACGCAATGTCGTTGTAGCTACCGGTTATTTTGACCATCCTAACTATCTGGGCATCCCTGGAGAAGATAAAGATAAGGTAACCCACTACTTCCGGGAAGCCCACCCTTATACCCGTACACGTGTCGCCATTATTGGCGGAAGCAACTCAGCCGTGGACGCGGCCATGGAACTGGTTCGGGTCGGAGCACATATTGATATGGTGTATCGCGGCAGTGGTTTGTCCCAGCATATTAAACCATGGGTACGCCCGCTATTCGAGAGCATGGTGACAAAAGGTCATATCACACTGCACCTGGAATCACGCGTGAATGAAATACTCGATGATTCAATTCGTCTGATACACACGGATGGTTCCACTCGGGAACTGGATAATGACTTCGTACTGGCAATGACCGGTTTCCGTCCAGATCGTCAACTACTCACGTCGGTAGGTGTGGAGATGTCTGATGATATGGATAAACCTCTATATGATGAACAAACGATGGAAAGCAGCGTACCTGGTGTATATGTGGGCGGAGTCATCGCTTCGGGGCGTAATGCCAATGAAGTCTTTATTGAATCCGGGCGCTGGCATGGACGGTACATTGCGGAACATATCGTTAGCAAACAACGTGGACAGACTGAAGGGAAATGAAAACCATGGATATGACTTCCCTGCTGCTACTTGTTTTTGCGGCTCTCGGGATTATCAGCAGCAACACACCTGTGACCGTAGCGATGGTATTTCTGTTGTTGCTACGAGTCCTGAACCTGAATCAGGCATTTCCATGGCTTGAAAAATACGGACTTACACTGGGCATCATCATTCTGACCATTGGCGTGATGGCACCTCTTGCCAGTGGCAAGATGAGTCTGCAGACGATCGGTGAGTCTTTCCTGCACTGGAAATCACTGCTCGCCATTGGTGTAGGATTACTGGTGGCATATCTCGGAGGACGTGGCGCTACGCTGATGAGTACACAGCCAACTGTCGTTGCAGGGCTGTTAATCGGAACGGTACTTGGGGTTGCCCTATTCAAGGGTGTACCTGTGGGTCCATTGATTGCTGCAGGAATACTGTCACTGCTACTGGGCAAATCCTGATTCGGTTGTGATCGTTGTGACCTGACATGCTCTGCAGATTGGCTGTATTTCCCACCGTTGTGTGATATACTTCTATTCATGCAAATTATGTACACGAGTCTACAGCAGAATAATCCATATTATGGTTATGCTGTTGCATAAGATATAGATTCACTTTGCAACTATTAATGGCCCAGGAGGAATAAGGAACCATGTCACGTCAGTTTATTACAGAAGCCGTGATGGTGGCTATTTACGGTCAATTGCTAGCGCCGCCCGCGCCTGTTGAATATATTTTTCCTTATACCACCATCCTTGAGCTATATGAATTCCAGACCAGTCCTGATCCCATGATGGATAACCCGGCAGATGATCAGCATGTAAAATCCAAAATCAATGAAATGATTTCTTATTTCGAGGAACCACTGAATAAGAAAAAAATAGAGCGTGCGTTACTTGTTCCATGGGCCAAAAGCCCCTCCATTTTATTTGGTGACCAAGTATCCATTGCCATTATCAATGCAATAGATACGGCACAGTACGGGGAGTATTTCGATCCCATTGAGACAGAATTGCTGCTGACATCTCAGCGCCTGAGTATCCCGATTCTCACCGATCAGGTTGAATTGATCACACGCATCATTGAGTCTGAATCACCTGTACAGGTATTCGATATCGATGATTTTGATTTTGCGATGGATGATGAATCACTGGATCAGGTGTAATTCATGATTAGAGCACGTGAATCCGATTTTCAAAAAAATGACCTTGTCACCCATTTTACGTGGATGCCAAGGTCATTTTTGCGTCAACTTATTTTATTCTACATTATCCCGAGCTAACAGAATTCGGCTAATTTCATTCAGAGGTGGTAACGACTCCTGTGCGTAAAACTTAAGACCCGCATCACTATTGACACGTGACTCCACAAGATCATCCTGAATGATCACTGTCCGGAACAGGGCAATGACATAATACTCTTCATCTCCGCTCGAATGCAGAGACCGAAGATCAGGCCCTGAATACAGACCTTCCAGTGTCATGGTATCAACGGTCCAACCTGTCTCTTCCCATAACTCCCGATGCGCAGCATCTTCTATGGCTTCCCCAGGGCGCATCTCACCAGCTGGCAACCGCCATTGACCGTGTTCCGCATGCTGAATCAGCAGTAATTCACCTTGTTCGTTCTCAGCCCGCACCGCCGCTTTTACAACAATATGAGAGCGTTTTGCGATATACTGGGCCAAATCTCGTGCTGGCAGATTCACTGCTTATCCCCTCCTCCTATTCGGAAGCCGGTGGCGACCTGTGATTCATTTATTGCCTAGCAGAATACTTCAAGGATTAGATATTTCAGTGTAACGATATTCGATATCCTGACCTTCATCAACGATATCCACATGCAGTTGGTGCCCTTTCAGATACCAATAATCGTGATCTTCCATAAAGAATTGAATTCCCGATACTTCGGTTTGATCAGCAGGATGTCTTGGTTTTTCCACAGCAATACCTAGCGAAAATCCAGGGTGAAGACCTCCGCCTGAGCTATAACGGGCAAAAAATCGAATGCTGTCTCCCTCGCTCAAATTCAGTTCTTCCTTGTACCAGCGAGCAGCTTGATCGGATACATGTATGGTACTCATTTGGTGTCAGCTCCTTCTGTATATATATGTTCCATCATATCTCTACAGGGACTTGAATACAAACCCGAGTGCTCCTATAAAGACAAAATAAATTGTGAAAAATGTTTGACAGATTGTAAAAGCCGGTGTTAAGATGCAAACATACGAGGTCTACATTGTATTTATTTCCAAAAAAGAAAGGGTGATTACGGTGTTTAACAAACATATGATTGTTCAATTCAACACACAATTAAATACCGGAGCACACCCGAAATCATTATTCCGTTCATAAGTCGGCATTACAGGCGGTCTTTCATTAGAACCTCTGTGATGTTTACTCACAATCGAACTTATATATGGTGGCGGCTCTGTTCTCTGAGCCATGCTGCCGTATGATGATATGAAGACATACCGCCTGCGTGCGGTATGTCTTTTTTTGTGGGTACATTTCGGCATACATGAACGGAATCTGCATTTTTCGGACATCGAAAGGAAGGGATAACACTTGTTCTCTGTACTTAAAAACCTGGCCTGGTTCTTCCGGCTGGAACGCAAACGATACCTAACCGGTGTCATCTTGCTTATTCTGGTGGGCATTGCCGAACTGCTGCCTCCTCGTCTTCTTGGCAATGCCATCGACGAGATTGTGCGCGGTTCCATTACCGGCACCTCACTTACGCGTTATATCTTGCTTATTCTAGGAACGGTCATCATTATCTATCTGGTTACATACGTTTGGATGCACAAACTGTTTGGTGGTGCCAATCTGGTGGAACGGCTTCTTCGTTCGCGCTTTATGGACCACTTGCTGCGGATGACTCCTCCCTTTTTTGAGAAAAACAGAACTGGCGATCTGATGGCTCGGGCCACCAATGATCTTCGTTCCATTGCCACTACAGCAGGCTTCGGCATGCTGACTTTAACAGACTCTACAGCCTTTCTGGCCACCGTACTGTTCGCTATGGGTTTTCTGGTTAGTTGGAAACTGACCCTGGCGGCAATCCTGCCATTACCTTTTATCGCCATTGCCATGATGATCTATGGTAAAGCTGTACATCAACGTTACACCCTCGCACAGGATGCATTCGGAGATATGAATGACCAGGTGCTGGAATCCATTGCCGGTATCCGTGTCGTGCGTGCCTATGTGCAGGAACGTCTGGACGAAAAACGGTTCGCCGATGTGACCGAAGATGTGTATCGCAAAAACCTCGCTGTTGCCAGAATGGATGCCCTATTCGAACCCACCATCCGGCTCTTCGTTGGACTCAGTTATGTGATTGCACTGGCCTACGGCATATATCTTGTATTCCATAATGAAATTACTCTGGGTGATCTCGTATCATTCAATATGTACCTGGGGATGATGATCTGGCCTATGTTCGCCATCGGCGAATTGATTAACCTGATGCAGCGCGGTAGCGCTTCACTTGATCGGGTCAACGAGACATTATCGGTAGAACCTGCTGTACAGGATGTGGAGCAACCTGCTCACGTTACGAATCCGGAAGAAATTGCGATGCAAGATGTTACATTCCGTTATCCTAGCTCCACTGTCGACAATCTCAGTCATATCAGCTTTTCGCTGCGAAGGGGTCAAACCTTGGGTGTTGTGGGTCGTACGGGTAGCGGTAAGTCTACTTTGCTCAAACAACTGCTTCATGAATACCCTGCTGGTTCGGGTACATTAAGCATCTCGGGTCATCCGATTCAGGATATCGCCAAAGATGACTTGCATAGCTGGATCGGCTATGTACCACAGGAACAAGTGCTGTTCTCCAAGTCCGTTCGTCAGAACATTCAATTTGGTAAACCTGGGGCCAGTGATGAAGTCATCATGGAAGCCATCCGTACCGCCGCTTTTGACGGGGATCTGGGAACCTTATCGGATGGACTGGATACACTCGTTGGTGAAAAAGGAATCTCTCTGTCCGGTGGACAGAAACAGCGGGTATCGCTGGCACGTGCCTTTATTGCTAATCCTGATATTCTGATCCTTGATGATGCTTTATCTGCTGTCGATGCACGTACTGAAGCTAAAATCATTGAAAATATACGCAACAAACGCTCGGGCAAAACCACGCTGATCTCGACTCATCGCCTGTCTGCTATTGAACATGCTGACCGAATCATCGTACTGGAGCACGGGAAAATTACGGAAGAAGGCACTCACCAGGAACTGTTAGCCATGAACGGCTGGTACCGTGAACAGTATGAACGGCAACAGGTCGAGTCCAATCTGTCCACGTAGGAGGTCAATACATTGAAGTCTAATACAGGCAAAAGGCTGCTTGATTACGCCTTGAAAGCCAAAGGAACATTTATCGCTGCATTAATTATGCTTACCATTGGTGTTGCGGCCGAGCTTGCCGGGCCGTTCATCGCCAAATCCATGATCGACAATCACTTGCTCGCGATTGAGCAGCCTTTCTATGAGACCACAGCTTCAGATGAAGCCGCAGTCTACAACGGTAAGAACTACAAACGCGAAGGCTTGTTCGAACCGGATGAAAACAAAGGTTCCGAAGTGCGGGTATTACAGGCCGGCAAAAGTTTTTATTTTGTAAACGAACCGGTCAATGCCCCTGACGGAGACCGCACATATGCGGATGGAATCCTCACGGTTACACGCGCAGGTGAAGTAACAGGCCAATATGCGGCAGCCCCCCTGTCCGCCGGTGAACTGTTTGCTTTTTACAAACCGGAGATGCCCAGCATCTATCAATTAATTGTGTACTACATGATCTTCCTCGTGATCTCGGTCATTATGGAGTTTGGTAAAACATTCTGGCTGCAGTCCTCAGCCAACAAGGTCATTCAAAGACTGCGTAACGATGTGTATGCCCACATTCAGCGACTGCCAGTGCACTTTTTTGATAACCTGCCCGCAGGTAAAGTTGTATCTCGGGTCACAAACGATACAGAAGCCGTCAAGGATCTGTTCGTTGCCGTTCTTTCGAACTTTTTCTCAGGAATCATCACGATTACAGGTGTGTATGTCGCACTCTTCCTGCTCGATGTTCGTCTGGGCCTGATCTCATTATTCGTCGTGCCGATGCTCATTACATGGATTGTGCTCTATCGCAAGTTCGCCACTCGCTACAACACGATCATTCGGTCAAGGCTGAGTGAGATCAATGCGATCATTAACGAGTCCATTCAGGGGATGTCCATTATCCGCGTATTCCGCCATCAGAAACAAACCAAGCAGGAATTCGAAGATCTGAATGATGACTATATGAAACACCAGAACAAAATGCTCAACCTGAATGCCTTCACCTCACACAACCTGGTTAACGTATTACGGAATATCGCCTTTGCAGTGGTCCTGTGGTACTTCGGTTCCAGTGTGCTGGATGGCACAAGTATTATTTCCCTGGGTGTTCTGTATGCCTTCGTCGATGTCCTGGGCCGTTTGTTCCAGCCGATCACCGGTATGGTGAATCAGCTCGCCAACCTGGACTCCTCCCTCGTATCTGCTGGTCGCGTCTTTGAGCTGATGGATGAAAAAGGAGAACCCGTAACCGATGGCTCCATGCCAAGATACAAAGGGAATGTTGTCTTCGACGATGTATCCTTTGCCTATAAAAAGGACTATGTGCTCAACAATATCTCGTTCAAAGCATCACAAGGTCAGACGGTGGCTCTGGTCGGCCACACCGGTTCGGGTAAAAGCTCCATCATCAACCTGATGTTCCGGTTCTATGATCCGCAAAAGGGCAAGATCACGATCGATGGTCAGAATGTTAAGGATCTGCCTAAACAGTGGATTCGTGAGCATATGGGGATTGTACTTCAGGACCCGTATCTGTTCACCGGCACCATTGCTTCCAACGTCAGTCTAGGCGATGAGAAGATCTCCCGTGAACGCATTGAACAGGCGCTGCGTGATGTAGGCGCTGAGCGTATACTGGCTCATTTGCCTCAAGGCTTTGACGAACCTGTCATCGAGAAGGGAAGCACATTGTCTGCTGGTCAGCGTCAGTTAATCTCCTTCGCTCGTGCGCTGGCTTTTGATCCGGCTATCCTCATTCTGGATGAAGCGACTGCCAATATTGATACGGAAACGGAAGCTCTCATTCAGAATGCACTCGAAGTCCTCAAAAAAGGACGTACCACCTTCATCATTGCTCACCGTCTCTCCACCATTCGTTCGGCAGATCAGATTCTGGTTCTGCATCGAGGGCGAATCGTTGAGCAGGGTGCACATGATGAACTGATGGAGCTTAAAGGCCGCTATTATAAGATGTACCAGCTTCAGCAAGGTGCGCAAGCAGCAGCGGTCGCGACACTCGAGAATCCATCGGGCGACACCGTTCGAACATCAGCCTCCTTTGCAGGAGGAAATGCATAATATAGTAAAACAGGCAACACAAAAACCGATCTACACAGCTACCTTAGGGGATTGCGGTGTAGATCGGTTTTTTTAGTTTCATCAGGAGCCATGTTCCTTTACCGCTTATTTCCCCCAGACAAAAAACAATCCGCGCGCAACCTCACGGCTGCTGCGGATTGTCTATCCATCCTTTGATCGTATATCCCATGTACATTACGGTCTCCCTTGCGAGAAAAGGAAACTTGCTGCGCCAGGTTCGATAAGCCGTTGTTCGTGTCGGAGAGGAAACGGCATCCATGCCTAGCCCGGCAGCCAGCTTCATGGCCCGTTTCATATGCAGCGGATCACTCACAATTGTATAGGTGTGATAACCGGCCTGTTCACCAATTGGAATTGAATTGACCAGATTCTCCTCGGTAATTCTGGATTTGGTCTCTATACGAATGTCCGCAGGATCTACTCCATGTGCGATGGCATACTTCTGACCCACTTCAGCTTCCGTATGTTCTCCATCAGCAGCCGACCCGCCTGTGAAAAGCAGATTACGAACTGTACCCTGACGGTATAATTCAATCCCGTGTTCGATTCGTTCACGAAATACAGGTGAAGGATTATCTCCCTCCACTGCTGCACCCAGAATGATTGCTGCATCCGATACCCTCGATGAATCCTCATCCGTATAAGCAGATATTCGTACTGCCGTAACCACGGTCCATAGGATTCCAACGAATACTACAGTCAGAGCCATAATTAATATCCAGCGTTTCGTTATCCGTCTGCTTGTCATTCATCCTCTTCCAAAGCCCTTGCTTGCATACTCTCGGTATGCATACGCTCCAGCGTTTGCAGAGCTGCTGCGGATTCGGCATCCAGACCAAGCTCTGCAATCCAGGCACCCGTATATTGCTGAAGACGGATCTCCAACTCCTGTGCGCGGTCTTTGAAATCCTCCAATTCCTTAATCATGCGTGATCGTCCTTCCGGACTAAATGTCTCATGAATGCGTTCCTTGAAATAATGATGTACGATACGGTTACGTTGCTGCCATAATTCATTCAATTGGCGTGTCTCTTCCTCAGAGAATGTAAAATGATGACGTACTTCGTGAATGAGCTGCCCCAGTGAACTGCTCATCTTTCGTTCGTACAGATCTTCCAGGTCTTCTTCAGACACAGCCTTGCCCTGAGACATTTTCATTAATAAAATTAGATTGACCAGCTGCTGTTCAAGCGCCTGCCCGTAGTACACGGCCAATCCGTAATAGGCAAACAATTCCCTGGAGTGTTCGCTGTCCAGCATGTCACCATTCTGGATATCTGTATTTTGCATATGCGAGCGCCTCCTTCAACCGTACGATGTTATCCATTCTATGTCCCTCTATCCTAACCAAACCAAGAGCAACATTCAAGTTATCGGGAAGCGCGTCTTCTAACCCCGCAGATCTCTTCTTCCGGACAGCCACACATGGATAATCAGTAACCCCATTGCGTAGAGCACAGTCCAAAGCATAACCGAAACAAACGAGTCCATCTTTGATTCATCAAATAACATCATCTCACGAACCAGATAAAAGGCTGGTGGAAGTATGCGACCAAGCCATTCTAACGATTCAGGCAAACGTTCGCTTAACGAGCCTTGGATAAACGATAGTAATAATACAATAATGAGGGCAGGCATACTGCGACTAAGCAAGGGAATGTACGATTTTTGAAAGAATACACTGATGCCTAATCCCAGCAGCGATAATCCCAGATGTCCTAACCAGGTCATCATCCACTCCTCACCTGTGGGTTGTCTTTCGAACATTCCAGCGAACACGGGATATAGCACAGTAATTGCGGTAAGCATGAATTGCATAATCCAGGCACAGATGAGTTGACTTGTTACAACCTTACGCCTGCTTCCTGCATGAAGGACCAGTAATTGAAACTGCTTCGCAGGTTCGGTATTCATCACCATGACTCCATGCCAAGCTGCTGCCAGAAATAACAACATAGCCGTGACACTGTAACTGTCCGCAATTGGGTTGGGTTTGTAAGAATAGATCAGTAACATGGCAATGATATAAAAGATAACCGGTGCAAAATATTTCTGTGAGCGAATGTGATGCCTTAACAAATATCGGGTCAGATAGATCATTCGGCTTCTCCCCCCGCACCATCCATGGAAGAGCTTAAGTCCACAGATTCTGTGACACCTCCACGACTCGCATGTACAGCTGGATGTTGTCCTCCAAGCAGACTTTCCATATGTAATTGACTTTCCTCCTGTTGTACAGACACTACCGAACCTCCGGAAGCCAGAATCATTCGGAGGACATCATCTGTGGATTGTTGAACCACTTTCCAATCCCACAACCAAGATTTTGCGTTCCCCAAGCTCGTATCACGATCTAAAGACAACACTCCCGGTTGATGTGAAATGGATGGATCATTAGCCAGATCCTCTCCAGCAGGAGCCAGACTTTGAATACATACAACCGGTTCGCCAGCTTGCAGTATATCCTCACGATTCCAGTAGCGGAGCACACTGCCTTTCTTCAACACAATCACCTGGTCTGCCAAACGTTCGATAAGCAAGGGTTCATGGCAAGCTGTAACAATGCATGTCCCTTCATCCTTCCATTCCCCCAATAGGGATACGACTGCCTCTTGCGCTGGAATATCCAAGCCTGATAACGGTTCATCCAGCAACAAAAGACCACCCGGTCCAGCTAAAAGGGCCTGAATCAAATTTACTTTTTGCAATGTGCCCTTGGACAATAAGAGTAACTTCTGATCGATCGCGGTATCAAGATATAAAAGTTCGCTAAGTTCTCTTATCCGCCCACGTAGTTCTTCGGGGCGAATGCCCCGAATCCGTCCCATCTCCCACAAGTACTTCCTAGATGTAAAGGGTACACGTGGCAGGCCATCTACTGCATACTTTGCAGAACCCTTCAATGTGCGATAAATCGATCCTTTGTCAGGTAACAGAATACCCGCCATCATACGAAGCAATGTGCTTTTGCCCGAGCCATTTCTGCCAACAATCACAGCGCATTCGCCCTGCTTCACTTCCAGATTAATTTGATCCAGTACCTGAGCATAACCTAATCGTTTGCTCACTTGTTGAAGCAGTATACCTCGGACTGATGAGTCTGGTGAAGCTTGATCCGACTTCCTGAAAAGACCACGTGTACTCCATGTCATTGGAATCACATCCGTTCTGGAGCTTGCACACCTAGCAAATGTAAACTGTAAGCGAGGCGTTCGGCAGTCCGTTTGGCCAATGCCACCCGGAAGGATCTTACATCAGATGACGCATCCGCAATCCGTTCGGCGTGATAGAAGCGGTTGAACGCCTGAGCGACATCTATTGTGTATTTGGCAATGACCGAAGGTTCATTCCGATGAATTGCTTTTGCCAGATACTCGGGATATTCACCGAGCAGTTTCAGCAACGCCCAAGCGGTATCTCCGATATTGGATGAAGTGGTCACTTTTTCATTCTCACCATCCGCAAGGCTGGCGTTAGTCAGATGGTTTTCATTTTCTACACGTATCGCCTCTTCTGCCTTGGCAAGCACACTTTGAATCCGGGCATGGGTATATTGCACATAAGGTCCGGTCTCTCCTTCAAAACTCACCGCATCTTCCAGTGAGAAGTCCTCATCGTTTAACCGATTATTGCGCAGATCACCGAAGATAATAGCACCTACACCAACAGCCTCAGCTACCTTCTGAGGGTTCTCCAGATTCGGGTTTTTCTCTTGAATAATCTGCAAAGCACGAGCGACTGCCTCATCCAACACTTCCTGCAAGAAGACGACTTTACCGCGACGTGTAGACATTTTCCGTCCCTCAAAACGCATTAATCCAAACGGGATATGTTCACATTTCGCAGACCATTCATGCCCCATCCGGGAAAGGACCGCAAATACCTGCCGGAAATGCAGCTTCTGCTCGCCTCCGACCACGTATAACAAGCGATCTGCCTTCATCACCTCATGACGATACACCGCCGTAGCCAAATCCCGTGTAGGATAGATGGTTGTTCCGTCTTTTTTGATAATCAGGCACGGGGGCATGTTCTCGTCCTCCAGACGTACCACGAGTGCTCCATCACTCTCTTCAAGTAAACCTTTCGCCTTGAGTTCTTCAACCACCGCGCCCATCTTATCATTGTAAAAGCTCTCCCCCAACGTATGGTCGAACTGTACATTCAGACGTTCATACATCCGGTTGAATTCCTTCATGCTGACTTCCACAAAGAACGCCCATAACCGCTGTGCTTCTTCATCCCCTTGCTCCAGCTTGCGGAACCACTCCCGTGCCTCCATCTCCAGGGAAGGATCGTTCTCTGCCTCATCGTGGAAGCGCACATACAGTTCCAGGGACGTACGGATCGGTTCTGCCTGCAATGCTTCATCATTGCCCCATCTTTTGTATGCTGCAATCTGTTTGCCAAACTGGGTTCCCCAGTCTCCCAGATGATTCACACTTACAGAGGTATAACCCGCTTCGTTATACAACCGATACAGTGCTGCACCAATGACAGTAGAACGCAAATGTCCGATACCAAAGGGTTTCGCGATGTTAGGAGAAGACATATCAATCACGACACGCGAACCCTGACCAAGCTGAAGCTTACCGAATGCGGCATCTCCCAGTTCTTTTAGCAGATTCGGCGCGAGCGCCTCCCGATTAAAGCGGATATTTACATACGGCCCGGCCGGAGTCGCTTCAATTCCAGATGCCTGTAATCCCGTTGCGAGCTCAGTTGCAATGACTGCCGGTGCTTTTTTTAATGACTTCGCTAATGCAAAACAAGGGAATGCTGCATCCCCCATCTCCGCTTGTGGTGGAACCTCCAGTAATCTCATAACTTCTTCTTCAGTCAATCCCGTTAAAGGCGCAATATCGGCCGCAGCCTGTTTCATCAACATGTCAAACACTCCTTATCCATTCATCAGTGGCTGAAAATAAACACAAAAAAGCTCCCGTCTCTACATAAGAGACGAGAGCTGACTTAACAGTTCCCGCGGTACCACTCTAAGTGAACAGGTTGCTCTTCATATGCATCAACATGCATACCCGCAGAACCAATTCCGCTCGATGCGTATAACGGTCGCAAGCCGAGTTACCCTCAGACAGATCTGGCCTATCCCCAATCGGGATACGTACATCTTTTCGGATAACCATCTCACGGGTGCGGTTCACACAGGTCATGTCATACCGGCTCCCACCTCTCCCGGCTCGCTGTCATGTATGGATCTGGCTACTCTCCCGATCATTGATATTCTTCGTTTCAATTCATTCCCATCATTATACATACCACGTTTAGACTTGGCAACCTGCATTAAAAATCCCCTACAGAAAGGCAATACACATAGGCACATCGTCTCAGATGCCTGTGTTTCACTACCTTCCCTTAGGGGACCAAGGTCATTATCGGTTTTTATTATATGTTCCAGTGAAATAGTAATTATGCTACTGCTGCCATCAACCGGCAAGCTTCTGCACATCTGCGGCAAGCCTCTGCACATGCTTGGCAGTGATCGTGGTTGTGTTTGCCACACTCTGCGGCGCAAGCTTCACAAGCTTTCACACACAATTCGCATATTTCAGCAATGAAATCACTTCCACGTGTCATCGCTTGTGCAGCAAAACTGCAGATCTCCGCACATTCCCGATTCAAACGGATACAATCACGCAGCATCGCCAGATCATATTCTTTCAGACTCGATATGTAACATACGTTGCAAGCATTCATGCACTCCAGGCAAGCATCGATACATTGTTGATATTGTTGTTGTGTCATTTAAAGTTACCTCCCAGGCAAAGTTTGCTATGCTTCTTAATACCCAGTTGGGAGGAATATTGAATCATCCAACTTACTTTATCGCTTCCAATTCCAGTAATTGGTCACGAATGACAGTTTGGTCAAAATGTTCACCTATAAACACAGCAACATTAGGGACATTTCCCTGAGGTGTGATCTTCATGTAGTCCGATTCACGGTAGGCATACTGGAACCAAAAGCGGCTCGCCGTGTCACTAAATGATAAAATACCTTTTGCTCGATACACATCCCGTGGCAGTGCGGATACAAATCGTTCAAACGCCTCGCTGTTCACCGGATGACTGAAATAGTGCGTATAAACCATGACATGTTCGTGTGAGGCATGAGGAGCGGAATGCTCGTGAGCTTGGTCATGGGCCACGCCATGGCTATGGGATAGGTCAGTATTGGTAACATTGCTTTCGACTTGATGATGTGTATGCTCAGGTTCATGTCCATGACTACAGCCATGTGTACCACAGGTTTCCGTATGTACATGACGCTCTTGTTGAGCATGCTTCCCTGCTTCAGAAGCTGAATCACGCACGTGCACGTCTGACCCGCTGCGAAGCAACAGATCCATTTCCACCTCACATTTAACTGTGGGGATTACAGGTGCAAAACTATTCCATTTTGCCAAAAGCTGTTCCAGATCTTGCAGTTCCTGTGCACTCACCCGATCCGTTTTGTTTAAGAGAAGCACAGACGCACAACGAATCTGCTCCTGCATTAGTTTGAAGGTCTGCCCCTTCTGCTCCTGATACAGACCAGATAGATGTGCTGCATCCACAACCGTGATGAGACTTTTCAGTTCCAGTCGCATGTAGAGTGAGGTCTCCGTTACCGCATCCAGAATCTCCATTGGATTCGCCGCACCGGTTGCTTCAATAACGATCACATCAGGTGATTCCTCCTGAACGAGATCAGCAAGTTGCAATCCCAAGTCACCACGAACGGTACAACAGATGCATCCACCTAACATCTCTGTCATGGGAACGGTGGAATCCACAATCTGACCATCCAGATTGACTTCGCCTAACTCATTCATAACCACTGCGGGACGCAAACCCTGCTGTTGCCAATGTTCAATCAACTGAACAAGCAGTGTTGTTTTGCCACTTCCCAAAAAACCTGACAGTATATATACAGGTATGGATTGTTCTTTTAAAATTGTTTCATTCATGCGTATACACCTCTCTGATTGTCCTTCTTGTAACCTGATCTATCTGTATCTAGCGAGTGTACACCATCCCGCATTCGTTATGCAATCATGTTCAATTCTTCCCCAGTACATTGCCTGATGCTAACGGATGGTCTATGCTATGAGGACATGTTGATTGAAGGAGGAAGTTTCATGACTAGTTCAGTGGAACAACATCGCCAGGAAGCTCCGACCACGGTATCGTGCATGATTGTTACAGTGTCAGACACGCGCACCAAAGACACGGACACCAGTGGCCAGCTCATGCATCAGCTTCTGAATGAAGCAGGGTATCAGATTGTTGAATACATCATTACACCAGACGAAACGGAGAACATTCGAAGCATCCTGCAGGATGCAGCTGTTCGTGATGATATTGAAGCCGTGCTGCTTAGCGGCGGAACAGGAATTGCTCCCCGAGATACGACATACGAAGCGGTATCCTCATTGCTCGACAAGGAACTTCCAGGTTTCGGTGAGATCTTCCGATTTCTCAGTTACACCGAAGATATCGGTTCAGCTGCCATCCTAAGCAGAGCCGTTGCTGGTACGATTGGACGCACTGCGGTATTCTCCATGCCAGGTTCCAGAGGTGCCGTCAAATTGGCCATGGAAAAACTCATTTTGCCTGAACTACGGCATGTCATGCGTGAAATATATAAACCCGTCTGAAAGATCAGACGGGTTTTCGGGTTTATTTTCAGCTGTACGGTATAGTATGAGTTGTCTCGCTCTACTTACCTTAGTTGCCCCAGCACATGTTGGAACACCTGCATAACATCCTGTTCATACTTGTCCTTTTCCCCACCCGAAGCTGTATACACGAGTGAGACGTATCCTTTGCTGCGAATCGTTGTCCGGCCAAGCGCATTCTCCAAGACAGCCTCATCACGATTCTCACTATACATTTGTTTCATGCCGGCAGCACGGGTTGCTGCATCACTGAAAATGTGGACTTTCACGATATGTCTACTACTTCCATTCAGCAAATACATATAAGAGATCCCACCATGGCCATCATCTTCAAACATATTATTCATCAGCTGAATGCTTTTTGCTTCAAAACTCTTACTGATCTCACTTACCAATTCACCGTTTAATCCGTGTCCTTGACTCTGTGCCCGCACATTCCCTTCATCTGTCGCTTCACGGGTGTAGACCTTCCGCTCCTGCTCAATGGTTGATGCCGAACATGCCACCAGGGTCCAGACACTTGTGATCAACACTCCACTTATAAGTATCGACTTCATTGTTCTTCGAACCAGACTTCGTTTTTTTCTATCAAAACACATGCCAATCCTTCCTTTCCAGCCACATGTACTGTGACCCAATCAGGTAGAATTAGCATGTCTTAGGACTTGGAAACTTATGCGGATGGCATATCTGATATTGTATTGACCACAGTCCGACCTACTGCACCACCTTGGAGTATCGTCTCAAGTGTATGCGGCAACTGGTCTAGAGAAATTTCGCGGATTCCCAGTTCCAGCGCACGCTCCGGTTTCCATTCTCCGCCGAGCAGTTCCCACAGCCGTTCCCGACGTTCCATCGGACAATATACAGAGTCTATACCAATAAGCTGGATACCACGCAATATAAACGGAAGTACCGTGGATTCAAAAGCTGTGCCTCCCGTTAACCCGGAGACCGCTGCCGCTCCTCCGTATTGAATCTGTTTTAATCGCTCCGCGAGTGCAGGTCCTCCTGTTGGATCAACAACTCCCGCCCATAGCTGTTTCCCCATGGCTCCTTTAGCTGGAGCATCAGCTTCTTCACGAGTAATAACCTCCGAAGCTCCCAAGTTCCGGAGCAATGACTCCTCCTGATCCTTCTTGCCTGTGCTGGCTGTTACTTGGAAGCCAAGTTTCGCCAGAATCGCCACGGCCATACTTCCAACGCCCCCCGTTGCACCCGTAACCAGAATCTTGCCCATCGCCGGGGTTACTCCAGCCTGTAACAGCGCATCTACCGAAAGTGCAGCCGTAAATCCTGCGGTTCCAATCGCCATGGCTTCTTTCTCACTGAGACCCGGTGGAAGAGGCACCAGCCATTCACTGCGCAGACGAGCATACTCGCTGTACCCTCCGTAATGAGATACGCCAGGTTCGAATCCTGTACTGATTACCCGATCTCCTGGTGCAAAACGTCCACTCACGGACTCTTCTACCGTTCCGGCCAGATCGATTCCCGGTACCATCGGGTATTCACGAACGACGCCACCCTTCTCAAGAGTCGCAAGTCCGTCTTTATAATTGACACTGGAATATTGCACCTGTACCGTTACATCTCCATTCGGAAGATCTTCCTTCTTCAGTTGCTCTATACCCGCTTTCACTCCGCCCTGCTCTTCTTTACGAACAACATATGCGTTAAAATGGTTTTTCATCGATAGCCACTCCTTTTTCGGATTTTATATATTTTTCCATTAAGCACATGAATTGTTCGCATTCAGTCTTAACGTAATCATCAAGCTCTATCTCTCCTGAGCGTCAACAGATAGATTAGCGGACCCACGATAGGGATAATGCCCGCCGCGGCCCAAGCTGGTGAACGTCGACTGCCTTTGGCGTCCCTGTATATTGCAATCACGGAAAGCAAGGTCAACAGTACAAAATCAATCGTCATAATATGTACAAAGGATGATTGCTTGAACGCCTCCACATATACATCCGGATGACCTTGCGTCACGGCGTAGAATGCGGTCCCCAGCGTCAATAGCAGAAGGACTACATGCGTCAACTTGTGAGCTGCCACTCTTCCAATACCCGACTCCCGCTGACGACCAAAATGCAAGCTTGTATAACCCGAAGCTCTATTTGCGGATGATGACCACACATAGTAGGGAAGCAGGGCAAAAGCACCTAGTCCAAAAGAAAGCAGAACAAAAGGCCAAGCCGGTACACGGCCACTTCGTTCTTTCACCGATGTTCTTAACAGCATACAGGCATAAACTGCCGGGAAAATACCTAACCACGAAAACACAGTAAGCAACCAAGGCTCTTTGCTTTGCATGGTGATCAGTTCTTTGAATATTGGATCACTTCCAGGTGACTGCCCCGGTGCCAGCATCAATGCATAGGCAATAAAAGCGATCCAGACCAGTCCTAATATCCATCTCATGTCTGCACCTCCTCTTACTTTCATCCCCTACAGCTGCGGGATTGAATCAATAGATGCAGAATTTGGCGTCTCCTGCGCTTTCCCGAGAAATAATTACTGCGTTCTCCAGAATAACTTTTTGAATTGCGCATGACCATTTCCAGTATAGCCTGCTACCTTGGCAGTCTGTCCATGAGATTTCTTACATACGGGTCCGAGTTAATCGGATCATATAAAAAACGTCTATCGACATACTTTCTGAAGACAGACCGCGTTTAGCTGAAATTTTGCTTGTAAGCGTCGAATCGTTCAACCTTCGCTAAACACGTATACATTCCATGATCATCAAAAAGGCATAAGCCAGTATTCTTACCTGGTTATGCCTTTTTGTCATTCTTAAGTTTAGATCATTCCTCTGTGGATTTCACATGTTCCGCAATAAGCTTCTGCTTCATATTCCATGCCGCAGGGCTAATGTTTACACGGTAGATCTCCGGGTTGAGCTTCCGTTGGTATTCAGGCCAGAACAGATTCATCTGTTCCCGGTGATACGCCCGAATCTCATCCAGATTAGGCAGCTCATACACTTTGCGTCCGTTCACAAAGATCGGCTCCAGCATATTGACCGCTTCGTAGCGGGTAACGGTTTTTTTCAGGTAAGGGTGTAGCGGGTTGAACAGCTTGAGCGGTCCGCCTTGGAGCGGCTGCTCTTCATCTGGATAGCAGATATAATCCGCAATCGCTTTGCCATGTTTCGGATCAATGATCCGGAACACTTCCTTTTTACCTGGAGTGGACACCTTTTCAGGATTGGCAGAAATTTTGATCGTAGGCAACATGGCACCGTCCACTTCACGTTCTACCAATTTGTACACTCCACCCAAAGATGGCTGGTCAGAAGCGGTAATCAACTGTGTCCCGACACCCCATGTATCAATCCGTGCTCCTTGTGCCTTCAGGTTGAAAATCGTGTTTTCATCCAAATCATTGGATGCTACAATTTTCACATAATCCAGGCCAGCCTCATCCAGCATCTGACGTGCCTGAATGGATAAGTACGCAAGGTCACCGCTGTCCAGACGAATCGCATTCATCTTTTTGCCTTGGCTCTCTAGCTTCTTGGCTGTCTTGATGGCGTGAGGTACTCCACTGTTCAATGTGTCAAAGGTATCAACCAATAACGTAACCTGATCAGGCAAGACCTTGGCATACACGTCAAACGCCTCCTGTTCACTCATAAAGCTCTGTACCCAGGAATGGGCGTGTGTACCTGCTGTTGGGATTCCGAAGCGCTCTCCGGCCAGCATGTTGGAGGTTGCATGGAAGCCTGCTACATACGAAGCACGTGCGCCCCAGATGGCCGCATCCGCTTCCTGTGCACGCCGTGTACCGAATTCGAGCAACGTATCCTGTTGGGCTACCTGTTTGATCCGCGAAGCCTTGGTTGCAATCAACGTCTGATAATTCATGAAGTTAAGTATTGCCGTCTCCACCAATTGTGTCTCCATAATGGAGCCTTCTACCCGAATGAGCGGTTCGTCAGGGAAAACAATTGCTCCCTCCTTCATGGAATGAATCGTGCCCTGAAATGAAAACTGGAGCAACTCTTCCAGAAAGACCGGATCGTAATTTTCCTCTTGTTTGGATAAAAATTTGATGTCGTCCATTGTAAACCGAAGCTGGCTGATGTAGTTCACAATCCGTTCCAATCCGGCAAATACCGCATATCCGTTGCCAAAAGGAAGCTTACGGAAATAGGCTTCAAATACCGCCTTCCGCTTGTGAGTACCATTCACCCAATGGGCGTACATCATATTGATCTGATATTTATCCGTATGTAAAGCCAGGCTAGTTGTCTGCATTTGTCTCATCCTCTCTGACTTCCGCTCGTGCCCCAGATTTCAATTGAGGACACGGGTTAACATATGGAGACTCATTCTTCATGATTCTGTTCATCCGCATTAAACAAACAAGTCTCCCGTAAAACTCTATACACCATTCACCACATTCATCCGGTTCTTAACAGGCAGAACCAAACAGAATTATCGATTAAATTACGCAAGGACTGTCTCACTCGCCTTAACCACCGAAGCACCCAGGCTGGAACGAAAATGTCCTAGCGCCCATTCATGTCCTGCCGGATTAAAGCTGGCAACAGCATCTTCATATACCGTAATATGAAATCCTTTATTGTAAGCGTCCACTGCGGTATGCAATATGCAGATATCCGTGCATACCCCTATAAGTGCAATATCCGTAATTCCACGTGCACGCAGTCTGAGTTCCAGATCGGTTCCACAGAATGCACTATATCTCGTCTTATCCATCCACCGAATATCGTTTTTCCGTACTTCCATCACTTGGGCAAGACGTCCATATAACTGTCTCCCCTCTGTATCTCTGATGTTGTGAGGTGGGAAAAGTACCGTCTCCGGGTGATACGGATCATTTTCTTCGTGCAGGTCCACGGCCATGATTACCTCATGTTTGTTATTACAATAAGCCTCGGTTACAGCTGCAATCGTCTCTTCGATCTCTACCGCCGGCTGACCTACAGGTAAAGAACCTGTCACAAAATCATTCGTAAAATCAATCACAATCAGTGCTTTCATCGTCAACACTCCCTTAGCTCAGAAATGGTTGATCCTGATTCAATCCAATTGACACATCTGCACCTTTTTACGTGTAGATGGAAAGGCGTGGCACGAGTTCTGTAAAACGATATAGCTGCGCCGGACGCTGCGAGTACTGGTTGGAACTCACCAAGTTCCCCTCTTCATCCCGTACTTCTTCCACAATGCCTTTGCGACTGCGGGTAGACGTAATCTTGCGAATGAAGTTTGGTTCTTCAAAATCCGGTACAACACTTTGAATAACCTGATATAATTCACTTAATGTAAAATCACGTGGCAGGAACTGACGAGCAATCGTCGTCTCCAGCATCTGTTGTTGAATGCGTCGATATGCATCTTCAATGATTGTTCTGTGATCAAAGGCGAGTTCCAATTCTTGCAACGCCTCCTGAATCGTGAACAATCCAACGTCCTCAGCATCATCTGCTGCTTGACGTTGATCCAGCATCCATTCCTCCACAAGCGCGAAAAATGCGTGAGATATAATCCAGCCCCTCGGGTCACGACCCGGCTGACTGTATACATTCAAGTACTCCAGATGTCCACCGTCTACACCTGTCTCTTCCATCAACTCACGTTTTGCTGCACCGTAGATGGATTCATTCTCCTGACAAAAACCACCGGGTAATGCCCATCTACCTGCAAAAGGCCAGCCTTTGCGCTTAATCAGCATCACTTTCAATTCCCGAATGGGAAGTGTCTTGGTCACCGTCTTGCGCTCCCGCTTGGTCAAGGTGAACATAACGATATCCGCAGGAACTCCATCGGGGGTACGATATTTCTTGGAACTATAGGCACGTGCTGCTTGTTCGTCGCTCTCTGAATTGAAGTGTTCGTAGTTTTCGTTCATGGGCACCACCGACTATTTTCATTTTGATAATTTCATTATGACATAATAATATCTTTTGTCAACAGCGGGATTCATACTTTACGTTCTCGGACGTGCTATACGGAAAGTAGCCGTAGCCATGCATCCCAAGGTGCCTGATGCATCACGAACCTCTGATTGAGTCGTAACACTGCGTCCAGCCTGATGTAACACTGTAGCCGTCACCGTTAATTCCCCTTGTTTCATGGGTGCGAGAAAATGTACATTCAGATTGGTTGTCACACAGCCATCTACTTCCATTGCTGCTGTTGCAACCATCCCCATCGCCTGATCCATCAGTGAAGTTAATACACCCCCATGAATAATCCCCATGGAGTTGGTATGATGTTCCCCTGCTGTCAACGCGATCTGTACTTCTTTGCCATCTCCTTTAATATATCGACATCCGAGAAATCCCCAGAATCGTTCGGCTCCGTCTTCTACCATTTTGTCCAAAATGCTCATTATTCATTTCTCCTTTTTCACTGTACGTATCATGCTCTCTTGATGTCATGTGCCTTTAACATTAAAAAATCAGCGCGCCACACAAAATAACCCCACAACGTGGAGCTTTGCTTGGAATGATATTCCGAGTACTTGGCGACAGCCACTCCACGTTAAGAGTTATGCAATGTAAGAAAAGCTTCTGATTGAAGCCTTATCGATGATGCCACATTCGTGGTTTGGCAGTTGCTTTTCTTGCGATTATCGAATCCTTCAGCTCCGCTGAAAACTTATAATTCTATAATCGTCAAAAAAGGCGCGGACAGCGTCCGCACCCTTCCGTCATTTAACCGCAACTTGTCGGAGGTGAATCCGTTCCAGCCTCCACGTTTACTTTTTCGGAAACCGTATCCCGGATTACAGAGATCACTAACTGAAGCAAGTAGTTGATGTCGCTCTGGCTCTGCTGGAATTCCGTAACCAATGGAATACTGTCCAGTTCGCTTTGCAGATCTTCAATTTCCTGTTCAATTTTGCTGACCATCTCCACATTTTTGAAGCTCTCAAAAGCAACGATCTCTTTTTGTTTCTTCTTGATCGTTGCGATCAACTGCTGGATGCGCTCATGATCACGAATTTTGGTTTCAGCCTGTTGGAACTGTCTAACTTCCTCACTCGTTCCGAGCATATCAGCCAATTCTTTGGCTTTTCCCATAATGTCGTCGCGTATGACCAGATTGCGCGTATCGTAGGTAGGCATTCCGTAATGGTTGTACTGCACTTCTTCCTGCGCCACTGAAATCGCTCCATTCTATGAGATGATATAAGATGAATACTGGATGTTGCACTAAGCTCATTCGACTGCTGAGTGACCGCTGCGGTGTCGGATCGTTCTTTTGATCGCTCTTGTCTCCGGATTTTTTCGATTGAAAATTGTTCAAGGTTAAAATTCGGAGACAAAGGCGAACGCTTCGCTTCTACAGAATCGATTCCGTCACCTTCGCTACGCTCGGCTGCAACCCCACTAAGTGCAAAAATCATTCATCTTATTGGTGTGTGTATTACTGATTGGCAGCTACCGGCTCAGAGAGCAGGTTGCCCCGAATATAAAAAGTCATCGGATCGGTGATTTCCACTTGTACGAAAGTACCGATCAACTCTTTGGGTCCTTCAAAATGCACCAGCTTGTTGCTGCGCGTACGTCCTGCCAGAACTTCGGAATTCCGCTTGCTCTCACCTTCAACGAGCACTTCAACAACTTTGCCACGTTGTTCTTCATTGCTTCGATGGCTATATACGTTGATTGTTTCGTTCAAGCGCTTCAAACGTTCCTTCTTCACTTCCATCGGTACGTTGTCTTCCATCACCGCAGCCGGTGTACCTTCCCGTGGGGAATAAATAAAGGTATAGGCAAAATCATACCCTACTTCACGGACAAGGGAAAGTGTATCTTCAAACTGTTCTTCCGTTTCCCCCGGAAAACCAACAATAATATCCGTTGTCAACACAACATTCGGGATGGCTTTCTTAATTTTGTCAGCCAGTTTCAGATAGTGTTCCCGGCTATACTTGCGGCTCATGCGTTTAAGTACTTCCGAACTGCCAGATTGCACTGGTAGATGAATGTGCTCTACGAGATTTCCGCCCTTGGCCAGCACTTCAATCAAGTGGTCATCGAAGTCACGTGGGTGACTGGTTGTAAACCGCACTCGCGGAATATCAATTTGACGAATGGCATCCATCAAGTCCCCAAAGCTGTACTTCAGGTCGGTAAAGTCCTTGCCGTACGCATTCACATTTTGACCAAGTAGAGTGATCTCCTTAAAGCCTTGTCGTGCCAAATCCCTAACTTCGGCAATGACATCTTCAGGACGACGGCTGCGTTCTTTGCCCCTCGTAAACGGGACGATGCAATATGTACAGAACTTGTCGCAACCATACATAATGTTCACCCAGCCGCGCATACCCTCACGTTTCTTCGGCAGGTTCTCAATAATGTCGCCTTCCTTGGACCACACCTCAACAACCATTTCTTTGCTGAACAGCGCTTCCTGGATTAGATGTGGCAGTCGATGCACATTATGTGTACCAAAGATCATATCCACAAAGCCATGCTTCTGCATGATTCGGTTGACGACGCCTTCTTCTTGGGACATACACCCGCATACGCCAAGTAACAATCCCGGACGTTCAAGTTTTAGCGTTTTCAGGTGACCAAGCTCACCAAATACTTTATCTTCCGCATTTTCTCGTATGGCACATGTATTGAGCAGGATAATATCAGCTTCTTTGCGATCCTCTGTAGCCTGATATCCCATTGATTCAAGAAGTCCTTTGATGGTCTCTGAGTCATGCTCGTTCATCTGACATCCATACGTATATACAATATAGTGTTTGCCTTTCCCTATGTTTTTCAGTTCATCGGGAACGGCATTTTCGTATAACACCTGGACGTCTTCCTTGCCCCGCTGTTTCTCCTGACGATGATTAGGTTCCGATTTGATGTTAATCTCACGACCCCGGATTCTTATCTTTTTGCTGAATTCATCTTGCGAAATTACTTTGGCATCGGAGAAATCAAAATATTGGGAGTAATCCTTTTTTGAGTCTTTAGCCATTTCCTTCGGTCACTCCTTACAGCCTCAATTAATAAAAAATCGTTCATTCATCCCTGTTCCACGTGAATTTCTTGCCGGGAACATTAAAAGAGCATTACAGCAAATTATAGCATGAATTGGGCTGTAGTTCCACATGCAAACCGCACGTCCCTTCGCATAATCCGAGACATGCCATGCTCTAATGAACACTTAGAAAACAGAAAAACCTGAGCTTTGCCAACAGGGCTGGAATTAACCGGCCCTTAATGGCTGTGCTCAGGTTTATACGTTATTCAGACTGCCCTAGTAGGCTGCTGAAGCTATTCCATGGTATTAATCGATGATTTCAGCAGTGTCGCCATTACGAGCGCCAGCAGCGTTAGCCTCATCCGTATCAATATGCATGTCCAGTGCAAAAGAATCAGATACACGAGCCAGTACATTTTCCAGTACCAGACCGCGATCTCCGCCGAGGCGAACTTTCAGCATTTGTTTGTCCTCGATACCCCATTTAGCAGCATCCGAAGTATGGAAGTGAATGTGACGAGCAGCTACGATGACACCTTTATCGATCGTTACTTCGCCAGCAGGACCTTTAATCGTGATTCCTGGTGTACCTTCAATGCTTCCAGATTCACGAACAGGTGCTTTAACACCAATCGCAAATGAATCTGTCATGGAGATCTCCAGTTGCGTTTCAGGGCGAACAGGTCCAAGGATACGCACTTTATCAAACTGTCCTTTCGAACCAATGACCGCTACAGTTTCGTTAGCAGCGTATTGGCCAGGCTGGGACAGAGGTTTAAATTCAGTCAGTTCATAACCTTTGCCAAACAAAATTTCAACGTGCTCTTGGGATACATGAATGTGACGGGCAGATACGCCCACAGGTACTGTTTTACTCATTGTAAATTTCACTCCTTGTTTATCTATGGCCTGAACTCAGGCTCTTAACAATCCAATGGTATTATACCCCTTTTTGGAGTGAAATGAAAACGAACTGGTGAAAATTCATGAAATACACTTATTTCACCATCATTCCCCTCCTTTATTTGGAAAACAAGCTTTATTCAACCCATTCTGTCCCACAGAACACTTTACTATTTCACGGAAGCCCCCTTTATTTTAGGATTTCCCTCTGGCAAGTGTTCCCTCAGATAACTCATCGCATTCCCCCACAACCAGCCGCGCACTAAATGTTCATCATAATGTTTGAGCAGGAGTTCCGTCAGTCTTGGATAATGCCCCGAGTGTTCAAGTCTCTGAATATACGTTGAGATTCCGTCAAAATCAGACCCCATCATCAGATGGTTCTGTCCGCCCTGAGAACAGATCTGCTCGATATGAGGCAGCAAGTCTTCTATAAGCACTTCCCCCTCCTGTTTAACAAACCAGGGAACAAACGTCAGTCCGATCCGCCCTTCCCGGGCAATGATGGCCTGGATCTGATCATCTTTCAGATTGCGCACATGGGGACATACGCTATAGCTGTTGGAATGGGAGGCGATAAAAGGACGCTTACTCAAGTCAGCCAGTTCCCAGAACCCTTTCTCCGTCAGATGCGACACATCCAACAGCATTCCGATTTCATTACACTGGCGCACCAGTTCTTTCCCTTTCTCGGTCAGACCCGCCCCACGCTTCTCCATGACTCCGTCAGCCGCCCAATTGGCATAATTCCACGTTAGTCCAATGATTCGAACGCCCATCTGATAACATAACTCCAGATAGAACAGGTTGCCCTCCAGACCATCCACACCCTCCAGTGTGATTAATCCCCACGTACCCTCTGTTTGCTCCACCTGAGCCACCTGCTCACGCCATAACAACGTCTGTGTGCCGCTAGGCCGCCCCTGACTTCTCTCTACACGACTACGATAAATCTCCAACTGCCCCATCACATGTTCAAACTTGCCTCTGCCAAGTACTTCGGGTAAATAGATGGCGAACGCCTGCAACCCTACCTTCCCTTCTTTCAAGCGTTGCAAATTCACATCCAGTTCTGGAGCATCTTCAAAAGAAAGAGCAGGCTGCATCAAAATTTTGCTCAGTGCATCACAGTGAAAATCAGCTACACGCCAATCAGACATGGACAAACCCTCCTCAATATTTTATTGCGAAGAAAACGCAAAAAAACCTGTCTACATCCATCGTAAACAGGTTCAATGCATACTGCATGTATTATCTGGGCTCCACAATCAGCTTAATGGCCGTTCGGTCCTCGCCGTCGATCACAATGTCTGTAAAAGCTGGAATACAAATCAGGTCAACTCCGCTTGGTGCTACAAATCCCCGGGCTATCGCTACCGCTTTAATGGCTTGGTTCAGTGCTCCCGCTCCTATTGCCTGCAGTTCAGCATTTCCACGTTCACGAAGAACCCCTGCAAGAGCGCCGGCTACAGAATTAGGATTGGACTTTGCTGAAACTTTTAATACATCCATGGTAAGTACCTCCCTGGGAATGTTGAAAGTTTGTTTCCACTTACTAGATGTTATTCGCGGGAGGCAAAAAAATTCCTTCTTTTTAGACGGGTTTCCCTGCAAAATGGGACAATACCCCTATTCCATGCGCCACTCGTCCTCCATCAGACGAATTTTTTCGATGCGTGTTGCCGCACCTGTAGCTTCATCAATTTCAACAAACACACCATGGAAATGCCATTTGCCATCATCCACAACGAAACGTACCGGGAGCTGGGTGTAGAACTTGCGCAGCACGGCCTCACGCTCCATGCCCAATATGCCGTCACGCGGCCCTACCATGCCCGCATCCGTCAAGTATGCCGTTCCTCCAGGCAAAATCCGATCATCGTTACTCTGTACATGTGTATGTGTACCTACAACGAGAGACGCACGTCCATCCAGATGCCATCCCATGGCAATTTTCTCTGACGTCGCTTCAGCATGCATATCGACCAGAATACATTTATAGTCCTGACGCAGCTCATCAACAATCTCATCAGCTACACGGAACGGGCAATCCAGAGCAGGCAGGAACGTTCTTCCTTGCAGATTGACAATGGCCAGCTCTTTCCCTTCCCCTTTGACAACCGTGTATCCTCGTCCTGGTGTGCCTGGTGGAAAGTTCGCTGGACGAATCATGCGAGGCTCATCATCTATAAAATCAAAAATATCCTTATTGTCCCAAGTATGATTACCAAGTGTAATACCATGTACACCCCAGTTGAAAAACTCATTTGCAATTGCCCCGGTAATACCGCGACCTGCTGCCGCATTTTCACCATTCACAATCACCACATGTGGCTTATACTTCGATTTCAGGTACGGTAGATTTTCCTTTAATGCCTTACGTCCCACGTTGCCTACAATGTCACCAATAAACAAAACTTTCACTGATTACTGCCTCCTCAATTCCTGCAAAGTTCTCTTTTTCGAATGTTGAACCTTTGCAGGACTCTATCTCTTGTTCCAAGATGTGTATTTATACAAAAAGCCTTTGACGAATATGGAATTCAGCCGAAAAAGCCTAGCCTCTTTTTGAAAACACACTTTAAGAGGCTATCAAAAGGAAAAGTGGCCCATTAACGCGGCCACTTTTCCGTATTGCTCTATTTTGCGTATTCAACCGCACGGGTTTCCCGGATGACGGTGACTTTGATGTGACCCGGATAGTCGAGTTCATTCTCAATCATCTTCGTGATGTCACGGGCGAGACGGAAGGCTTCAGCATCATCGATCTTCTCAGGCTGTACCATAACACGAACTTCGCGTCCGGCCTGAATGGCGTACGATTTCTCGACACCTTCGAAGGATTCCGAAATCTCTTCCAGCTTCTCCAGTCGTTTGATATACGTTTCCAGCGTTTCGCGGCGTGCGCCTGGTCTTGCTGCGGAGAGTGCATCTGCTGCACCAACCAACATGGCAATGACCGAAGTCGCTTCGCAATCTCCGTGATGGGACGCGATACTGTTGATTACAACCGGATGTTCTTTGTATTTCTTCGCCAGTTCCACGCCAATTTCGACGTGTGATCCTTCCACTTCGTGATCCAGCGCTTTACCGATGTCATGCAATAGACCTGCACGTCTTGCCAGAGTTACGTCTTCTCCGAGTTCGCCAGCCATCAATCCAGCCAGATAAGCGACTTCCATCGAATGTTTCAAGACGTTCTGACCATAACTTGTACGGAACTTCAACCGGCCCAAAATTTTGATCAGATCCGGATGCAGACCATGCACGCCAACTTCAAAGGTAGCTTGCTCACCGTATTCACGGATGCGCTCATCCACTTCTTTGCGGGATTTCTCAACCATCTCTTCAATCCGTGCCGGGTGAATACGTCCGTCAGCCACCAGTTTCTCCAGGGCAGTACGGGCAATCTCACGGCGAATCGGGTCAAAGCCCGACAGAATAACAGCTTCTGGCGTATCATCGATAATGAGGTCAATCCCTGTAAGGGTTTCAAGCGCACGGATGTTACGTCCTTCACGACCGATAATCCGGCCTTTCATTTCTTCATTCGGCAGGGTAACAACAGATACCGTTGTTTCCGCTACGTGGTCAGCCGCACAACGTTGGATGGCGAGTGTAATAATCTCGCGGGACTTTTTGTCCGCTTCTTCCTTCGCTTGTTGTTCAATGTCCTTGATCATTTGAGCCGTCTCATGACGAACTTCCTGTTCTACGTTGGACAGTATGATACTGCGTGCGTCTTCCATAGTGAGGTTGGATATACGTTCCAACTCTGTCACCTGGTTTTTGTAGATCATTTCGATCTGCTGCTGAGTCTCATCAATTCGTTTCTCTTTGTTAGCCACTTGCTCTTCTTTACGTTCGAGTGATTCCAATTTTTTATCCAGCGACTCTTCTTTTTGCAACAATCGTCTTTCTTGTCGTTGAATTTCATTCCGACGTTCACGAGTGTCTTTTTCAGCTTCAGCGCGAATGCGATGGATTTCATCCTTCGCTTCCAGCACTGTTTCTTTCTTCAGTGCTTCTGCCTCTTTCTTCGCGTTCTCCACGATTTGTACGGCAGCTTGTTCCGCACTAGAGATTTTAGCCTCTGCAAGAGATTTGCGAATAAAATATCCTACTCCGAACCCAATGAATAGCGCGGCTGCAACGAGAGCGATCGTGATTGCAATTTCCATACTGTTCACCTCCTCGTTGGTTCCTCCAAGGCATTCCTTGGGTCAATTTGCAGTTTTCAAACCTTACATATTTTTGGGAATAACGAATACTCACGGCGATCCCCCGCCGATTTTCATTTCACATGTACATGTTTCCACGTACTATTCACTGTTTCCAGCGAACCCATAATTAAGAATGGTATAAATCTTAAGAAACCGAAACCGCTTTTTTGGAAGGAAAAAGGGTTGTCCATTTCTTACAGACTCATGTCCATTTTAGTATTTGACGAAAGAAATTGTCAAGAGAATGCAGTATGGAGACTCTAGTCTGCTAATCCCATAACAACGCTTCGTCATCTTCGGCGTCTTCAGCCTCATCTTCTTCAATTAAACAATTCACGACCCGGCGCACCATATCCATTGAAAAACCACGTCTCATTAAGAAGGGGAGCGTTTTATTTTTCTTCTCTTTGACGTCCCCTTTGACCTGATTCCATTTTTTTCGTCCGGCACTCAATGCAGTCTCAAATTCCGCATCCGCACTGACACCTTCCAGCGCTTCAACAATAAGATCATTGGCAATGCCCTTTTGACGGAGCTCTTGCCTTATCCACAGTTTTCCCTTCCGCTTGCCCTCCATACGCTGTCTTGTCCATTCCTTCGCAAATAGGTCATCATCCACCAAATTCTCGCGCTCAAGTCGATCCAGCGTCTCTTCAATTAAAGGTGCAGCAAACTCTTTTTGACGAAGTTTCTGACTTAATTCATGTCGTGTACGCGGCTTATGTTCCAAAAAACGTAGAGACTGTGTATACGTCCGCTGTCGCTCGTCAGCTACAATGATTTCTTCCAGATCCTTCTTCATAAACGTATTGCCTTGAGTCATCCTGTATTTAATCATTACATCTTCAAGAACCGTTATGGAGTGGATGCCAAAAGAGATTCGATAACGAGCTTGCCTGTGCTTTGTCCGTTCTACACGCGTAATTATAAGTTCTTCGTTGTCCGGAAATTGGGATAGGCCATCCTGTTCTGCTTCTTCATATAAATCCTCGTCATGTTGATCCATTCAGGTCTCCCCTTTCACATCATGTTCATTCTGACTACATCAAGCACATCTTCACATAAAGAATGCTAATACAAAAGGCCGGGAACTCAGCCCGGCCTTTGTCTCCACAGTAGCGTGCCAACAGCCCCTGTCCATTGGGACAGGGGCTGTTGGACAGCAAGAGCAGTCCCACTACAATCCACTTATCCAGATTGATCCAAGCTCAATCAGATAAGTTTATGGAGCCCAGTGGGAAACACCCTCAGGGCCTCCCAGCAAGGGAGGCTTTGAGAGATTACTCGTTGATTTCAAACAATTCTTGTTCTTCTTCTGCTTCTTTTTGTTGCTCTTCACTCGTTGGCGCAGGAACTGCGGTAGTCAAGTTACTAGCTACCCGAATTTTTTGTTCAATGATTTCAGCAATATCTTTATGCTCTTTCATGAACTGCTTCGCGTTCTCACGGCCTTGTCCTAAACGCTCACCTTCGTAAGAGTACCAAGCACCACTTTTATTAACGATGTCCAGCTCAGTACCAATATCAATGATACTGCCTTCTCTCGAAATACCCTCGCCATACATGATATCCACTTCCGCTTGTTTAAACGGAGGTGCCACTTTGTTTTTCACAACTTTAATACGAGTACGGTTACCAATCATGTCATTGCCTGATTTGATACTCTCAATACGACGTACATCCAGACGTACCGTAGAATAAAACTTCAGAGCACGACCACCAGGTGTTGTTTCCGGGTTACCAAACATAACGCCGACTTTCTCACGAAGCTGGTTGATGAAGATTGCGATTGTTTTGGATTTGCTGATTGCACCAGACAATTTACGCAACGCCTGAGACATCAAACGCGCTTGCAAACCAACGTGTGAATCACCCATTTCGCCTTCAATCTCTGCTTTTGGAACCAATGCAGCTACAGAGTCAATAACGACGATATCTACTGCACCACTGCGTACAAGAGCTTCTGCAATTTCCAGCCCTTGCTCACCCGTATCTGGCTGAGATAGAAGCAATTCGTCAATGTTAACGCCCAATTTACTTGCATATTGAGGATCAAGAGCATGCTCAGCATCGATAAAGGCTGCTTGTCCACCAACACGTTGTACTTCAGCAATCGCATGCAATGCGACAGTTGTTTTACCTGAAGATTCAGGTCCATATATTTCAACAATACGGCCTTTAGGCAAGCCGCCTGTTCCTAATGCAATATCCAAAGCCAAGGAACCACTGGGAATAATTTCCACATTCATATGAGTGGACTCACCCAGTTTCATGATGGATCCTTTACCAAATTGCTTCTCTATTTGACGGAGCGCCATATCAAGCGCGGCACGACGGTCTGACAATAAGCTCACACCCTTTACTGTTTATAAGATAATGATACCTTGTTTTAACACGTTTGCCAAGCTTTTTTTCGAACATACATTCGTTTTTTTTGTAAAGGCCGAGGCGCCTCTTCCTCAAAGAAACTTTCCATTAAACAGAAAAAAGAACCGTAAACAAGGCTGTAAAGCCTAATTCTGCGGTTCTTCCGTCTTCCTTAATTATACTTCTTTAGAGCTTCAAATGCAATCGAAGCTATTAACTAATCAATCCATCGCCACAAGTTTTTGCCATAAGCGATAGAGAATCGCTTTGGCTGAACGAATGCGGACAGTCTCGCGATTACCATTAATACGCAGTTCATGAATTTCCGTCTCTTTTCCACGTTCAGCCAGAGCGATGAAGACAAGTCCGGGTGGCTTGCGTTCCGAATATCCCGGTCCAGCTACACCGGTAACAGCCAAGCCAAAATCAGCATCGCCAATCATGCGGATCTGCTCAGCAAGCACTTTTGCAACCTCAGGACTTACCGCTCCAGGTGCATCTTCACCTTCCAGATAATCATGAGGCACATTTAGCAGCTTTTCCTTAATCTCATTGGAGTAACAAACAATTCCACCTTTGAGCATTGAAGCACTTCCCGGTACAGAAGTCAGACTTTGCATGACAAGACCTCCTGTACAGCTCTCAGCAGCGCTAAGCGTCAGCCCCATGTCAGACATCATGGTTACAATTGTGTACTCTATAGGCACATCCTCGTTCGCGTAGAGATGTTCTGTCAAACGCTCCCGAATCTGAACCTCCATCGCATCCAGCTTCAGCTTCGCCTCTCCTTCACTCGTAGCCTTAGTGGAGACACGTACCGTAACTTCGCCTTCGCTCGCGTAAGGAGCAATTGTAGGGTCTGTCTGCGCGTCAATCAGATCCAGCAGTCGATCCTCCAGAGCAGATTCACCGATACCTGCGAATTTGAGCATTCGGGAATAGATCGGCATTTCTTCTGTAAGCACATGCTGGAACAGCCAAGGCTTGACTTCCTGTTCAAACATTGGAATTAGCTCTTTGGGTGGTCCAGGCATCACAACATAATGTTTATCATTATCAGAAATCGCATTTCCTGCCGCAAGACCCGTTTCATTGGCCAGAGGTGTCCCACCCTCAATAACAATTGCCTGACGTCGGTTATTTTCTGTCATGTCCACATTACGATCTCTGAAAAAGCTCTCAATTTTATCCATCGCCATTCGATCCGTATGCAGTTTTCGGTTAAGAACAGCTGCGAGCGCATCCTTGGTCAGATCATCTTGAGTGGGTCCGATGCCACCGGAAAATAAAATAACGTCAGCACGGCCCTGTGCAATGCGAATAGCTTCACTAAGTCGGTTCAGGTTATCCCCAACCACCGTTTGGAAATATACATCGATCCCCATCGCAGCCAATTCACGGGATAGGTATCTGGCATTGGTATTGACGATTTGTCCAAGCAGTAGCTCTGTGCCAACTGCAATGATTTCTGCCTTCATTGAGCATCCTCCTGTACATGTGGTGAGTGATCAAAGGGCAATAGGATAATTTCCTATTGCCCCTGACCCAATGCTTCCTTCATGATTACCCATTTTTAGAACCAACTATTATGCTTTTGTTAAATGAAGCAGGTTTTTGTTTTTGATAAAGTAATCGATACCCGACCAGATGGTAATAAGCGCTGCTGCCCATACTGCGATAATATCGACGTGAATACCCGTGTATGAGAACGGGAAATTGTTCAACAGCAACAACACAATTGCCACAATCTGCACTACCGTCTTCAGCTTGCCCCAGGCACTCGCAGCAACAACCGAACCATCCAGCAATGCGATTTGGCGCAAGCCGGTAACTGCAAATTCACGACTAATAATAACCACTGCAATCCAAGAATCCAGCTTGCCCATCTCCACGAGCGAGATCAAAACTGCAGTAACCAACAGCTTGTCTGCGAGCGGATCAAGCAGTTTTCCTAGATTGGTAACCATGTTATTTTTCCGCGCAAGGTATCCGTCGATTCCATCTGTGCTTGCGGCGATGATAAAAATAACAGCAGCAATCAGTTGATTATACGGAAGCGAAAAGCTTCCAAGCTGCAACGGCTCTGGATAAAATGGAAAATCCACGAGCAGGAACACCATCAAAAAAGGGATTAAGCAAATTCGTGCAAGCGTAATCCGGTTGGGTAAATTCACAAGACGCCCTCCCTCATATCCTCCATTACTCCAAACAATCATCATAATCCCGTTATCATCATCCGGAACATGAAATGTACATTTTCAATGTCAATCCATATTAACATGATCCCACTATGTAGAAACGCAAAAAAATAAGTCAACCGCTCAAAAGCAAAACCGCTTTAAACGTTCCGGTGACTTCCAGAAGATGTACTGCTTTTCACAAAGTCAGCAAACGATGAGGACTGGACTTGATGCATGACTGCCAGCAATGCACACTTAGTATAATATACGCCTAATACCATGTCAAAAAACACTTCTGCTACAAGAAGGTCTTATTACTTGAAATTTGTATATTGCAAATCCAGAGGCAGGTTGGCACCATTTAACAGCTGCATGACTGCTTGCAAATCATTTTTACTCTTACCCGTTACCCGTAGCTGGTCTCCCTGAATCTGACTCTTCACTTTCAACTTGGAATCCCGAATCAGAATATTGATTTTTTTGGCGATGTCCTGATCAATCCCCTGTTTAAAATTCAAGCGCTGGCGGACAGTACCAGAAGATGCTGGCTCTACCTTTGCGTAATCAATGTTTTTCAATGGTAGACCACGCTTCGCCATTTTGGATTGAAGTACGTCAATGACAGCCTTAAGTTTGGTCTCATCATCAGATACGATTGTTAACGCATCCTTATCCAGTTTCAGGCTGCTCTTGCTGCCCTTGAAGTCATAACGAGTGCCAATTTCCTTCTCGGTTTGTGTAACGGCATTTGTCAGTTCCTGCAAGTCCATTTTGGACACGATATCAAATGAATTTTCTGAACTCAAAACAGTCACCCTTTCAGTTAATCATATGTTCTGTAACATTATAGAGGATACCCCAAGCAAAAGTCTAATTTCAAGCTGTTCTATACAAAGAAAAAAGCATTTTTGGCTTCCACCTGAAGTGGCTGCCAAAAATGCTTGCTGGTCCAGCTTCCAACTAATAGCGGCTGCGGTTGGGCTGTCTGAACATATCGAGCACACCCAAAAGCACATGTGCAAGTCCAAACCCCAATATTCCGTAACCCCAAGCACTTGGAGTCAGATAATAACCCAGGAGGCTGACAATGATCCCTAAACCCGTTACGATCCAGCTGACTGTCACAGCCATCCACCTCACTTCACCAAAAGTTAACTGCAAGTTAAGACACAGTTATTGTCTCCTGCAGTTGACCGGGTTATTCGCTACCAGTGGTACCCTCTGTAGTGTCCGTTGAACCATTTTCAGCACCTGTGGAAGTAGCAGTATTGCCAGTGTCTTCACCAAGCTTCAAACGGATCCGATTGGTTGCCTTACCATCCGTTACAACTTGCCCGCCAACCTCAATCGTGGTCGCTGCAGCGTAACCGGACTTAATGTACATGCCTGCACTATCCAGCTCAAAAGTATAGCTGTCGCCTTCGGCTGTGTTACCATACTCCAACTTCTCTCCGCTGGAGTTCTCGCCCTTGTATACTTCCAGCCAGCTATGACCTGTGGCTTTGATCGTAACCGTTACAGGTTTGCCTGCACTTCCGTTAACTTTGAAGTTCGTAATATTGCCTGACTTCCCATCTTCTGCAACCGTTACAGCAGACGATGAATTATCTGTCGGTTCTTCCTGATTTTCTCCCGTCTGACCGTCTGTTTGGCCATCAGTTTGACCATCAGTTTGACCTTCCGTGTCTGTTCCGCCACCGTTACCGCCAGCGTCGCCTTCACCCTTACCATCAGTGCCTGAGTCTGTTGCAGGCGGATTAGATGCCTGTCCGTTGTCGGCAGGCTGATCCGGTTTATCTTCAGGCTGTTGTTGACTGTCTGTAATTTTGACCGAATCAAGTCCTTGATTATCCGTTTCATCACCATTGTTATACACCACGTATACATACAACAGTACTACAATCAAAACAGGGAATGTCCACATCAGTGCGACAGACATCCATCGATTACTACGCTCAACCGGACGGCTGGAACGCTTCTGTATTACCGGTTCCATCGTTGCTTCCGCCTCTTCTGCCGGTACGTCTTTTTTGTGCCCCTCCAGCAGCTCATCAGGGTTCAGTCCAACGGTCTCCGCATAGGTTTTAATGAAAGCACGCACATAGAAGCTACCCGGCAGCACTTTATAGTCTCCTGCTTCTATGGCCTCTAGATACCTCTTGCGAATTTTTGTCATTTCCTGTACATCGTCAAGACTCATCCCTTTTTGCAGCCGGGCCTCTCTTAACTGCTGACCCAGTTCAGACATGCCATCTCCTCCTTATGTTTATCTCATGAGTTGTTGCTAATCTATTCCATGATTCCGTACGGAGCCTTACAGTTCGTCGGTATAGCTTGCCGTAAACGTATCATAAATAATTTCTTCATTTGGAATATTGCGCAATTCAATAATAATATCAAAATCATTAAAATCATATTCGGATTCCTGCACAAAAATATCCGGATGTTCGATAACCTTTGTACTTGGCATCGACATAATATCCTGCAACAAATTGTAATGCCGCTCACTGGAACGAATCGTACTTACAATTCCATCAATGATGAAAACATTGTTCGGGTTCAATTCGTCTTCGGACATTTGACTTCTTATCGTCTGACGAAGAAGTGTGGAGGAAACAAAAGTCCATCGCTTCATCGCACATACGCTGCCCGCAATAATGGACTCCGTTTTACCAACACGAGGCATTCCGCGCAAACCGATGACCTGATTGCCTTCCCTCTTAAATACTTCACCCAAAAAGTCCACAAGTAACCCAAGTTCATCTCGTGTGAAACGAAATGTCTTGCGATCATCCGAGTCACGGTCAATATATCTGCCATGACGCACAGCCAAAATATCCACCAATTTAGGTTGACGCAAAGCCGATACGGTGATGCTGTTGACTTTGCCGAGCATTTCACCAAGCAAACGGATTTTCTCATCATCATCCGATTCAAGTAGCATACCTCGCGTTTTGCCTTCCACACCGTTAATGGTCAATATATTCACTTCAAGCATCCCCAGCATAGAGGCAATATCGCCTAACAAACCGGGTCTGTTCTTATGTATTTTATATTCCATGTACCATTGTTTAGATTCCATTTCAACACCCCGTAATGCATTATTCCACATTATTCGACAGCAACAGAACGTGTCCACTGGACAGCAAACTGAGACATCTTCTAAAAATGGGTCACGTTAATGATATATAAAATGAAAATGAATTACAAGAACAGCTCTGTAATCCGTTTGTAATCATTAGAGAAAAGCCCCCTTGCGGGAGCTCTTCATCTGTAATCTTATGCGTTTTGTTTGGCCAATTTGACCATCAGGCACGCGATCGTACGACGCTCATCTGCATCGCCGACATCCCATAACTCTTTCAATGCCCGGTTGGAATGGTTCGCCGGATCGACTTTCTCATCAAGGAAATCGCCGATTTCATACGCAAGTTTGTTGATGGTTTCTTCACTCATCCCCATCTTCTCTGCTTGCAGTACGCGGTCACCCAGGAACTTCTTCCATGTGTCAAAGCTGGAGAGCACTGTTTTTTCTGTTGACATGATAAATCCTCCTTAGATGACGCATGAGATTTAAAATCAACAGTTGTAATATGTGCTTTCGAAGCATTTTATATACGAGCATTTTGAAAATAATCCGGAAGACGGATGCTTCTCGGCCAACCTTCACTTGTTTCGTTCATAGCCACTCAAGTTTACTTGCTGCTTACGTTAACCAACCGCCATTTGGACTGATAATCTGCCCATTGATATACCCCGATTCAGGGAGGGCCAGAAAATAAACCAGTGATGAGATTTCATCAGGTTGAGCAAGTCTTCCTGCCGGAATTTCCTCTTCCAGCATCTTCAGTTCACTCTGATCCAGATGGTTCAACATGGATGTCTGAACGGCGCCAGGAGCCACAGCATTTACGGTTACTCCGGAAGGTGCGAGTTCTTTTGCAAGTGCCTTGGTGAATGCATTCACCCCGCCCTTGGTTGTGGAATACAACACCTCGCAAGAGGCACCAGACAGCCCCCAGATCGACGATACATTAATGATTCGACCATACCTTTGGGAGATCATGTGAGGCATCATTTCCTGTGTACACATAAACGTGCCTTTGAGATTAATGGCCATCACTTCATCCCAGATCTCCTCTGTAACATCAGACAACATCCCATAGTGCGAGATTCCTGCATTGTTCACGAGGATATCTGGCATGAGATTGTGTGACTCCAGCTTCTCACGCATACGTTCAATCTGTTCCCGGCTGCGAAGATCCGCAGACACCGTCATGATTCTCCCACTGCCCTGTTCCATGCACCGTCTGGCAGCTTCATTCGCTGCCTCATGCGATTTCATATAGTGTATAACAACATTCATTCCCACTCTGGCGAAACGTTCTGCGATAGCGGCTCCGATGCCACCGCTTGCTCCAGTCACCAGTACAGTCATTTCCCCAATTGCCTTCAATTGTCCTGTTCCCCTCTCCATATCAAGGACTCACGACTAGCGATACAGCCAGTTGATCCCAGCGAATATGCTCTCTCAGTCTGAGATTTACATCTTCCAGTGTAATCGATTCATAGAGCGGAAGCATATTGAAGAAATCACCGCCACGGAATTGCTGACGTGTAAATTCATGCGCAATGTTCTCCGGAGAATTGAGCATACGCAAATATCCGCCTATTTTCTTTTTGCGTGCACGTTCAAAATCCGTGGATTCGAACCCCTTTTCTACAATGGCATCCACTTCTTCACGTATACGTGCCAGCAGTTGATCCGGATCTTTCGTGTCACCACCAATAGCTGAAAACGCATATTGCGGCGAACTGTTATACTCATGTCCAAAGCTGTCCGAGATCAGATCTTCATCATAGAGCTTCTGAAATAATCGTGTGCTTGAACCAAACAAAAGATCCATCATCAGTTGCGTTGTCATATCCCGCCGCAACAATTTTTCTCCAGTAAGTCCAATGTCCGTCTCCTTGAATCCAAAGAGACATTTTGGCAGTGAAACAGCCAGTTTTGCTTCCCGTCTGGCTTCTCCTACTCGCTCTGGCTCCGGTTCGAAGAAACGTTCGATACTCCCCTGTGGCTTATAATCCTTCTGTTCTTGGTTCGAACGAACCATATCAATCACTTCCTGTGGATCTACACCACCTACCACGAATAAGAGCATATTACTCGGGTGATAGAAGGTGTTATAGCACTCATACAACATCTCTTTGGTAATCGTACGAATGGATTCCACCGTTCCTGCAATATCGATATGCACCGGATGTGTCTGATACATGGCTTCGATCAATCCAAAATAAACTCGCCAATCCGGATTGTCAGCATACATATCAATTTCCTGCCCAATAATGCCTTTTTCCTTTTCCACATTTTGATCCGTGAAGTAAGGATTTTGCACAAAGTCAACTAATGTTTGTATATTTTCATTCACATATTCGGTCGCTGAAAACAAATAAACCGTCTGATCGAAGCTCGTAAATGCGTTAGCTGAGGCACCGTGAGACGCAAATGTTGCAAAAATATCGCCTGTGGGTTCTTCAAACATTTTGTGCTCCAGAAAATGGGCAATTCCATCCGGAACCTTGACTGCTTCCTGTCCCTCAACCTGAAAATGATTATCCACCGATCCATACTTGGTTGCAAACGTAGCATACGTTTTCTGGAATCCCGGTTTAGGCAAAATATAGACATGCAGTCCGTTATCCATTACTTCGTAATATAGTGTCTCCTGCAAATGTTCATACCGAATGCTCTCCACCGACTATTCCTCCTTCTCGTCCCGCAAGAAATAAATCGTATCCAGACGGAACTGTTCTGCCGCCTCACGAACATCTTCCTTGCTAATATGTTCTACCTGAGCTAGCAGTTCTTCAGCTGTTCTCTCTTTGCCAGACAACTGTCGATTGAAATCATAAGCGATCATCTCAAAAGCAGAATCCTGCATCTCCTTAAGCAGGTTACGAATCATTGCTTTGGTCTGGGACATTTCCAGATCACTGATTGTACCGCTTTTCATTTCCTCCAGCTGCTGCTTGATGATGGTGACAGCCTTCTCATAATTAGGGATTTCAATTCCGGATTGAATCGTGGCAATGCCCTTATGTCCGTCATATCGCGAAGAAGCGTAATACGCCAGGCTTTCTTTTTCACGAACATTAACAAACAGTTTGGAATGAGGATACCCACCGAGAATCCCGTTGTACATGAGTGCCGCTGCATACTGAGGATCTCCATAAGTAATCGATGTACGGAGTCCCATATTGAGTTTTCCTTGACTCACATTCAGTCGCTCAACAACGGTCTCTACTTCCTTATTTCCTCGAACTGCCGCCTGTGCCTGGTAATCGGAGGAGGAGGTTCGATCTACATTGAAATGACGTTGAACAAGGTTCTCCACCTCCTCCAGTGTCGTATCCCCTACCACATACAGATCCATACTCGCCTGTTGCAGCCACTCCTGATAAGACGCAGTCAGTATGTCAGGCTCAATCCCGGGCAGATCCTTTCGCTCACCCAGGGGGTGAAGACGGTACGGCTCGTTCTTGCACATTTCCTCGATACTGCGTTCAGCGGCATACCGCATTTTATCATTAACGATGGACTCCAGCTTTTTCCGAACCGTCTCTCGCTCTGCTTGTACATACGACGTCCTGAAATGTCCGTTCTCCTGTGCAGGTTGGGTAAGAACCTCTCCCAGGAAGGCAAATGACCGATCCAGCAACTGCTCATCGCCTCCAACAAAGGAGTCATTAATGGTATCCATCCGAAACTGTACTATCTGATAATCCCCGCGTTTATAGACGTCAAAACCAAAACCGGCTCCATACAGATGCTCCAGCTGTTCACGAAATTGCGTTGTTTCCGGATAGGACTCCGTCCCCCGTCGTAGTACAAAAGGTGTCAGCGCTACTTTGGTTACTGTATCTTCTCGTAAGGGAACACCTGCATATAGCGATATAGCAAACGTTTTGAAACGTTTAGTCGGAAGCACATGTATACGAAACTCTCTCTTGCTGCCTCGTTCGAATCCTGATGTATTCAAATGTCAAAACCCCTTTACGGCGTCATTTGTCATGCAATCGTATTACGCTAAATGTAACAACCATTTTAACCCATTCAAAAGGCAAGAAGCAACCGAAGTCACGCCTTCTGGTTGCTTCCAACATCATCACATACAAAAAATATGCTGCCCGATTGTTTTCACCTGTGGACGGGTCCAGATCCATTTGGATGTTGCTGTCTTGGGATTAAAATAATAGAGACAACCACCGGATGGGTCCCAGCCATTCAGGGCCTGCTCAACTGCCTTCTTGGCTTGTGCGTTTGGTTCTAGATAGATCTGTCCGTCCGCTACAGCTGTAAATGCACCGGGTTGAAAAATTACCCCTGAGGGTGTACTCGGAAAGCTTGGGGATTTTACGCGATTCAGAATAACTGCCGCTACTGCGACTTGACCTTCAAACGGTTCACCCCGGGCTTCACCATATACGGCGTTAGCCATAATCTTGAGTTCATTCTCGGAGAGACGGAGTGCATTGGCAGATCCCATATTGTCTTGCTCTTTATCTGCCGTATTGTTGTTGCTTCCTCCACCCCCACCAGAGGATTCCTTGTGTAGCGGCGGTTCTGTTGGCGACCATTTGGTTGACGCATTGTACAGCTTGAGCTTGGTTTCAGCTCCAACCACCCCATCTGCCTTCATGCCAAACTCGGATTGAAACCATTTGACGGATTTCAATGTGCTGCTGCCAAAATTACTGTCGATTTTACCATTGTAAAATCCCAGATACTTCAGACGTCCCTGAAGCTCATATACATCCTGACCGTAACTTCCATATTTCACTGTATTGCTGCTAAACGTAGGCAAGGCCTTTTCTTCTACCTGCGGTGTACGCTCGGCTGAACTTTCCGTTGCTGTATTCCCAGGAAGCAAATAACGGATTCCCAATGCGGATATCAGCAAAATAGCAGTGAAAAGCCATAGGTTCATTTTTCGCATCGACTGTGCTCTACCTTTCTCTTGTGGGATTAACAGAATCGCTAAGGTTATTATGACAAGCCTGCTTGTTTCCTATGCACCAAATCATCCGATCTTTGGAGTAGATGGCAAAACTTCAGTCTGCAGAGCATACAAAAAGCCCCCAACCAATAGGTTGAGGGCTTAAACGACCGATGCTCCAAGTCACTATGAGCTTATTTTATTCTGTTGATACTGTTCAAGTGATACCAGCACTTCCCGTGGTTTGCTACCCTCGTAAGGACCGATGACCCCCCGGGCTTCCATGGAGTCAATTAAACGCGCTGCACGTGTGTAACCAACCCGCATACGACGTTGCAATAGGGAGACTGACGCTTGTTTTGCCTCCAAAATAATCTGTACCGCTTGCTCATATAACTCATCCTGTACTTCATCTGCCGCCTGAATGGAATCATCCACTTCAGGTACAATGGACTCATCATACTGCGCTTCACCTTGACCCCGTACATAGTTTACAATATTCTCGACTTCTTCATCGCTCATAAAGGCACCTTGTACACGAACCGGTTTGGATGCACCCATAGGCATGAACAACATGTCTCCACGACCCAACAGCTTCTCAGCCCCACCCATATCCAGAATCGTTCGGGAATCCACTTGTGAAGATACGCCGAAGGCAATTCGAGATGGAATGTTAGCCTTGATTACCCCGGTAATAACGTCAACAGACGGACGTTGGGTGGCAATAATCAGATGGATTCCGGCTGCACGAGCCATCTGAGCGAGTCGCGCAATGGCATCCTCAACATCTCCGGCTGCAACCATCATGAGATCTGCAAGCTCATCCACAATGACAACAATATAAGGCAGAACAGCCGCAGGATTGTCTTTCATCAGATTGTTGTAACCCTCGACGTTACGTGTACCTGATTTGGAGAACAGTTCATATCGTTTCTCCATCTCGACCACAATCTTTTTGAGAGCAAGTGACGCTCGTTTGGGATCAGTTACAACTGGCGCCATCAGATGAGGAATGCCGTTATATACGTTCAACTCAACCATCTTGGGATCGACCATCAGGAACTTCACTTCATCCGGCTTTGCTTTGTACAATATGCTGGTAATAATTCCGTTAATACACACAGACTTACCGGAACCTGTCGCACCCGCGACCAGCAAATGGGGCATACGAGCCAAGTTACCAATGATTGTCTGTCCGGAGATGTCCCGGCCAAATGCAATGGTCACTTTGGATTCTGCATCCTGGAATGTTGCCGTCTCCATTACTTCACGCATCGTTACAACCGACACCTCGCCATTAGGAACCTCGATACCTATAGCGGACTTCCCGGGAATCGGCGCTTCCATCCGAATATCTTTTGCAGCCAGAGCCAACGCAATGTCATCAGTCAGACTGACAATTCTGCTGACCTTGACACCGATATCAGGCTGAATTTCATATCTTGTAACAGCAGGACCCCGAACCACTTCAAGTACTTTGGCACGAACACCGAAGCTTTCCAGTGTAGCTTCCAGCTTACGCGCTGTCTGCATATAATCCTTCTGGTCGCCTGCCTTACCCGCATTGTTAGGCTTGGCAAGAAGACGGAAGGATGGCAGCTTGTAAGGCTTCGGAGGAGGGGGTGGTGGTTTCACTGGTTGTGTGTCCTGCCCTTCAGGAGTTGGAGTATCTGCTCCCAACATTGCATCATTAGGCACTTCTTCTCCACTCTGAAGCCCATCCTCAGCATTCAGCTCGTCCATACCTGCACCGGATGCTGACCACTCTGTCTCTACAAGTTCATCCGTTATTTTAATGTCATGTTCGCCCTGTTGAACTACGTTTGGATCAGCGAGATCATCAGGGAAAGGATAAGCATCGTCCAAATCATCTTCAATGCTTGCATCTTCGGCTCTGACATGCTCAAAAAAGTCTCGAATGATCGGCGCTGAGTTAGGTTTGGCCTGAACCGGAACATGTGATGAAGCTGATTTGTTCGCTACGTCTTCGGTTGCATCCTGCCACGTCTCTACATTGTGATCTTGCTCGGCGCGGTATACAATCTGTTCTGTTTCAACTGAATCGACCTCATCCATTTCACGTCCTGATGTCTCTTGCTCTCGATTAGCTCCCCATTTTCCAAAAAGCTGAAAGAATATTGGGGCTTTTCGTTTTGGCAAATGTTGTTCCTCTAATTCATCCTCGTACTCGTCTTCATCATCTTCAACAGGAACAGGTACCACTTTACGAGCGTTACCTTTTTTCCTTCCATCAGAAGTTACAGCTGATCGTGCAGAAGACCGCGATTCCATCTTCTTGTACATCGAACTCCCGGCATCCCAGACCTTGGTTCGGAATATTCGAATCAGATCCACATAAGATAGACTCGTAATCAACATAAAACTGATGACAAACATGACAATCATGATGAGTCTCGCACCCAGACTGCCGAACAGCCACAGGAAAAGAGCGAATTGCCCAGCTCCGAGATAACCACCGCTGATATCCTTGTTAAGCATGGAGTCCCTCTCCCCTGGTACAACAGGGGTTAACAACTCGGTTTGCATATCATTATGTACCTGTGTAATCACAGCACCAGGCTCAAGCGCACCAACCGGAATGAGCTTCTGGTGCATTGCGGAGACGGTACTCATCAGGGTTAAGGCAAAGACCAACAATACCAGTCCTGTTTTGCGTGTGGTCCAGCCACTCGGCCATTTCCGATGAATCATCACCATGAGACCATAATAAATACCAACAAGCGGAATCGCAAAATAAAACTTACCAAGCATCAGTCCGAACATCTTGGAAAGCGAACGTCCAACGGTGGCTTCACCCGATAATGCTATGACAGCAAGGGTAATAAGCACAATTCCGTAAATTTCATATTTTAAAACGCCACTAAAACCAGCGCCCTTTTTTTTCCTCTTTTTTCTTCTGGCCAAAATCAGGTCACCCCCAGAAGAATATTATACCATACAAATATAATCCGTACATATGTTCTTTTTCTGCTCAATTTGTCTGAATTCGTCGCGTTATGCTGATCCCAAGTTACCCGAAAGCGGAATGGTCGAACCGGGCATATTGGCAGGATTAAGATAGGCTTCGAGTGGACAATCCAGCAAACGTACAATAACGGCTTCATTGTCATTTACAGGCCTCACCTGCATTAATAAACCATTCATCTTGATTTCTCTTGTATCTTCGCCCTCTTTCCACATTCCTGACCAGAGTTGTTCAGGGGGCATCACTGTATATAACGTCATTGGGTATAACCTCCCGCTTGCAGCGTCTGTCTCTTGTCTCCTATGAGCTGATTTAACTGAGCAATAGCTTGTCCAATTCCGCCTACCGCATCCATCAATCCATATTTCACTGCATCCGCGCTTCCTACAGCTGTGCCGATGTCCCGGTTCAACTCACCGGTCTTAAACATCAGTTCTTTGAACATCTCTTCCGAGATATTCGAATGAGACGTCACGAACCGTACAACCCGCTCCTGCATTTTCTCCATATACTCAAACGTCTGAGGTACACCAATGACAAGGCCGTTCATCCGTATGGGATGGATTGTCATCGTTGCACTTCCGGCAATCAGGGAATACGTTGAAGCTACAGCAATCGGCACTCCAATGCTATGTCCGCCTCCAATGACCACAGTGACCGTAGGTTTGCTTAGAGAAGCAATCATCTCTGCAATGGCCAGACCGGCCTCTACATCTCCACCTACCGTGTTCAAAATGATCAGTATACCTTCAATACGCTGATTCTGCTCTGCAGCCACCAGCTGTGGAATGATATGCTCATACTTTGTTGTTTTATTTTGTGGCGGCAAAATCAGATGCCCTTCGACCTGTCCAATAATGGTCATACAGAAAATATTTGATTCACCTGCCGGCGACTGTGTCTGCCCAAATTGCTGAATCGTCTCTGTCACGGGCGAGATGTTCTTGTCCTCTTGAATCGGAATCTCTGGCGCTTCAACTTCCGGTTGATTGGATTTTGACGCCTGCTTGCCATTCATACGTTCATTCATTTCATTAATCCCCTTCTCCAGAAACATTTAATGTATTCCTTAGTATGGGGATTTTTCCAGCCGCCTTATACCCGCTACATCCAAATTGCTTACATATTGACCATATTGCTGATCTTCCTGAAAAACGCAAAAAAAGCCCCTTCTCTACGAGGAACCGTCCAATATTACTCGTAGAGAAGGGGCGACTGTGTGCCTGAATATATGTTTTTGTTTAGCCTATTTTAAACTTCCATAATGATTGGCAAAATCATCGGTCTACGACGAGTTTGTTCATACAGGAAGCGTCCCAAAGCATCTTTAACATTTGTTTTGAGTGAAGCCCACTCGTTAACGTTCTCACTCATCAACTTCTGCAATGTGCTGCTAACGATCCGGTTGGCCTCATCAAGAAGTCCTTCCGATTCACGTACATACACAAATCCGCGAGAGATGATGTCAGGACCGGAAACAATTTTTCCATCCTGTTTGCTCAGTGTTACCACGACAACAAGGATACCATCTTGTGACAACAATTTGCGGTCACGCAGTACAATGTTACCCACATCGCCTACACCCAAGCCGTCGATCAATACGTTACCTGCAGTGACTTTACCTGCTCTACGTGCTGCTCCACCTTGAATTTCAATCACTTCACCGATGTCCGTGATGAAAATGTTTTCCGGTTCAACGCCTACAGATTCAGCAAGAACCGCGTGGCGACGCTGCATACGGAATTCACCGTGAATTGGCAAGAAGAATTTCGGTTTCATAAGGTTGAGCATCAGTTTCAACTCTTCCTGGCTACCGTGACCAGATACGTGAACACCACTGTTAGCACCGCTGTAATGCACGTTAGCGCCCAGACGGAACAGTTCATCAATCGTACGGCCTACATATTTTTCGTTACCTGGAACCGGTGTTGCCGCGATAATGACAGTGTCGCCTGGCAGGATGTCCACTTTACGGTGCGTGGAACGAGCCATACGTGTCAGTGCTGACATTGGCTCTCCTTGACTTCCTGTGCAGAGAATCACGACACGATCTGCAGCCATCTTGCCTACTTCTTCAGGTTCAATGATCATGCCATCCGGAATCTCAAGGTAACCCAGTTCAGAAGCAATACCCACCACATTCACCATGCTGCGTCCAATAACTGCAACTTTACGTCCAGTCACTTCTGCTGCATTGATCACCTGTTGGATACGGTGTACGTTGGAAGCAAATGTCGCTACGACAACACGTTGACTTGCTTTACGGAAGATATCTTCCAGAACGATACCCACATTTTTCTCCGATGGTGTGAATCCAGGTTTCTCAGCGTTCGTACTGTCAGACAACAGCGCAAGCACGCCATTTGTTCCGATCTGTGCCATACGCTGAAGATCTGCATATTGACCATTGACTGGCGTGTGGTCGAATTTGAAGTCACCTGTGTGAACAACTGCACCTTCCGGTGTTTCGACACATACACCAACAGAATCCGGAATACTATGATTAGTAGCGAAGAACGAAGCTTTCAATGCAGTTCCAAGTTGAATCTCGGAATCCGCATCAATCAGAATACGTTTTGTTTCACCTAGCAAATTCGCTTCTTTCAACTTGTTCTCTACAAGTCCAAGCGTAAGTCTTGTTCCGTATACAGGAACATTCAGATGTTTGAGAACATATGGCAGACCACCAATGTGATCCTCATGTCCGTGAGTAAGGATAATTCCTCTTACTTTGTCACGGTTCTCAGTCAGGTAAGAAATGTCAGGGATGACAATATCAATACCAAGCATATCTTCTTCAGGGAATTTCAGACCAGCATCTACGACTACAATGTCGTTGGCGTATTGGATGACGTACATGTTTTTACCAATCTCGCCTACGCCGCCCAAAGCAAAAATCATCAGTTTATCGTTATTATTTTTCTTAGACAAATGAATCTAAACCTCCTATGGTAGTTGGACGTCGTACCTTATTATTTATTGTAAGTTAAGAAAAGTAGTCCATACATCACATGCCCATCTATTGGGATGAATGCAAAAGAACACCTTTATTCACGATATTTGGAAGAAGTTCTTCGAAGTTATTCCCTTTTACCAACAAGTTGGAGTTGAAAATTCCCTCTTAGCCGTTCCTTCCTTTTTCACCGCAAAGCCACACCACGAAACGATGTCGCTTTCAATTTCAAAAAAATACCGCACCCAGTCACTTGACATCATTATACATGATTAAAAACAAAAAAAACAAGTCACTCTCTCGTTAACCTGTAGGTTTCCCCTTAGCAATGGAAAAGAAACCTCACATTATTCGTAAAAAAAGAACCGCTGCCTCTATGAAGAGGAGCGGTTCTTTTCCTGATCTGAAGATATTCCCATGATTAATAAAATAGTTCCATATACAACCAAAATGATTACAAATTAAGCAGACCTTTGATGTACACCTGCTCCTCTTCCGTTGGCGGAATAAGAGGCAAACGTACAGAGCCAACGTTCAAACCACGCAATGTCAGCGCATATTTTACCGCTACCGGGTTCGGTAGAGGCTGTGGACACTCGAACAGGCCTTTAAATACAGGGAACAGCTGTTGATGAATCTGAGCGGCCTGAAGAGGTGCACCGCCATAGAAGGCGTCAATCATTTTCTTCATTTCTGCCCCTACGACATGACTCGCCACGCTGACAATTCCATGTGCTCCAACCGCAATCGCCGGCAAGCCTGAAGCATCGTCACCGGAATAGACTCTGAAATGTTCTGGAGCACTTGCTGCAATCAGCGTAACCTGCTCCGTAGACGCACATTCCTTCGTAGCGACGATATTCGGGATCTCTGCAAGACGAAGCGTAGTTGCTGCTGACAGGCTGGTTACTGTACGCCCAGGCACGTTGTACAGCATAATTGGCAGCTTGGTAGAGCCAGCAATCGCTTCAAAATGTCTGAACAACCCTTCTTGGCTTGGTTTGTTGTAATACGGAACAACCAACAATATGCCATCCACTCCGGCACGTTCAGCTTCCTGTGTCAAATGGATGGAATGTGCCGTGTTATTGCTTCCCGTTCCGGCTATAATTTTGCACCGGCCGGCTGCATGTTTCACTGCAAATTCGAATAATTGAACTTTCTCAGTATCACTAAGTGTTGGAGACTCCCCTGTTGTTCCGGAAACTACGAGCGTCTCCGACTTTTGATCTACAATCAGATAGTCGATTAGACGTGCCGTTTCCTCCCAATGAATCTCTCCTTGTTCATTGAACGGAGTGACCATTGCTGTAATCAATCTTCCAAAGTCCAATTCGATTCCTCCTTCAAAACAGGTTTGGCTCCTCTAACTTCAGTTATTTACAAATGAAGTTCGAATGAGGCGTGAAGTGCCCTCAGGGCCTGAACCATATCTTCTTTTTTTACGAGTACCCAGATCGTTGTATTCGAATCTGCCGATTGCAGGATCTGAATGTCAGCCAGTGTCAAGGACTCGACGATTCGAGCCATAATTCCGGGTACACCATTAATGCCTCCGCCAATGACAGACACTTTGGCACAACCGGACAGGCTTTGTGGCTTGAGACCTATCTCCTGCAATACTTGTATGGCTTTCTCGGAATCACTGTCAAAAACCGTATAGACAACTCCCGAGGGGGTAACATTAATAAAATCAACGCTGATCGAATTCTCAGCCATGGTTTTGAACACTTTTAGTTGCAGCCGATCTGCACCACCAGGTACATCCACCGTAATTTGCGTGACATTGCTCACGTAGGCGATACCTGTTACATAACGGTCAACAATGCCTGTCTGCACATCCCGAAATCCTTCCGGATGCGTGACCAGCGTTCCTTCCGTGTCTGCAAAAGTAGATCTTACCCGCACTGGAATCTGGGATTGCATGGCAATCTCGACCGCACGTGGATGGATTACCTTGGCCCCGTGGTGGGCCATATTACAGATCTCGGCATAACTCACAACAGTCAGCGGACGCGCATCCTCAACAATTCGCGGATCGGCTGTGAGTATCCCGTTCACATCGGTGTAGATATCCACCATTTCAGCACGTAATGCTGCACCAAGCGCTGTCGCAGACGTATCACTTCCCCCACGACCCAATGTCGTGAAGTCTCCGTTCTCCGTCTGCCCCTGGAATCCGGTTACAATAACGACACGCCCGAGCTGCAGCTGCTCCAACACACGAACAGGACGGACATCCAATATCCGGGCATTCCCGAAATTGTCGTCCGTCACAAAACCTGCTTGTGCACCGGTCAGCACTGTAGTTGGAATGCCTTCATGTTCGAGTAAACTGCTCAAAGTTGTCGCCGATATGATTTCACCACAGCACAGCAGTAAATCCTTTTCGCGTGCGGATAGTGCGTTTCCGTTCTGTGCAGCCCAGTCCAGCAACGTATCGGTCGCATATGGCTCGCCTCGACGTCCCATCGCAGACACAACAATGACTAGACTCAATCCTGCCTCAAGTTCACGTTTAACGTGACGGAGCACATGCTCTCTCGCCTGAACAGTGGAGAGAGACGTGCCTCCGAATTTCTGTACCATGATACGCATCTTTATTCCTCCATTTGTGTACGCAAGAAGACTGGACACGGGTCAAATCAACAAATGGATCACTCTAGGGAGCGTTCTGATGCGATAATTTCAGCATTTTATACGGCATTCCATGCCACTCTTTGTTTTTTTGTAATTGTCTTAGACAATCACAACTCAAAGGTGGCGGTTGTTATCGAGATCATGACGCATACATTCACAATAGACCTCTCCCGCTTGCTTAACCTTTACTGCCCGCAAGCAGGAATGCCTTATAGACAGGAACGTGGACACAAGTAGCTGTTCAATCCAGCATATCGTCCCCCATGATTTTCTTTGTCTCTCAAACCCTTCATTTCTCCAAGCGCATAAACGTTGTCACCGAATCATTGATCTCTTAAGCTTGTGAAGAACGCTCCACAATCATCGGCTGCAACTGTTTGCCCTCAAGGGCACTCCAGCAAGCCTCTGGAATCAATTCCATTTTGGCGACTAACGAGTTTGGTTTCTTCACTGGATCGTCCTGCCCAAATGGCACAAAATACAAGTATTTGGCCACGAGCAATTTGGCGATATTCGCAGCATTCAAGCCCAGACCGTCATTCGTGGAAATGGCAAGTACAAGCGGACGCTGATTGCGCATCTGCGCTTTGGCTGCCATCAGCACTGGACTGTCGGTCATCGCATTAGCCAGCTTGCTTGTTGTATTCCCTGTGCATGGAGCAATCACCAGCACATCAAGCAGCTTGGAAGGCCCTAATGGCTCCGCTTCAACAATTGTAGAAATGATATCATTACCTGTTATATCTTTCAACTGTTTTTGCCAATTTTGCGCCGTACCGAAGCGTGTATCGGTCGTCAGCACCGAATTCGAAATAATCGGAATGACATTGGCACCTTCAGCCACGAAGCGGCTAATAACCGGCATAACCTCTTCAAACGTACAATGAGAACCCGTAATTGCATAACCTACCGTTTTTCCCTGCCAGTTCATGATTTAACCTCCCGTGCGTTCTGTTCTTCCAAAAGCAAACGGATCAACGCGTCGGCAATAATGCCGCCAGCCGTTTTGGGAGCAACAATGCCGGGGAGGCCAGGCGCAAGTAGCGCTTTGATACCGCGTTTGTCTGCATACCTGAAATCACAGCCGCCAGGAGCGGATGCAAGGTCGATAATAACAGCCTTTTGCGGCACTCTGGACAGGATTTGTGCTGTGATTATCATAGTCGGTATCGTATTAAAAAGCAAGTCAACTTCCCCGGTTTGAGCGGCCAAATCCGTTGTCATGAAAGGCTTCCAGCCCATTATTGTAGCGCGGGCAGCATCCTCTTCCCGCCTGATTCCCACCCGTACATTTGCTCCAAGTCCCTGCAGTGTTTTGGCCATTGTGAATCCTGTTCGACCAAGGCCAAGCACAATACATTCCGAACCATGGATTGTGAAGTCCGTCTCCCGAATTGCTATGGCGATGGCTCCCTCAGCTGTTGGAATGGAGTTGTACAGTGCAATATCATCACGATCAAGTACTTCAACAAGTCGCAGCCCATTTTCAAGACAAAGTTCGCGCAAGTAAGGCTTAGCCATACCTGTGAACACAATACAATGCTCCGGTAATGCTGCAATATGTTCCTTTTTCAAATAGATCGGCGTGTCACTAAATGAAGTACTCACTTTTCCCTGGTCATCGCAACCGACAACAGGCAGTACCAGTACATCTGCGGAAGCAAATACTTCGTCCTCCAGTTCCTGATGCTCAATCCCCGGAATGGAACGCTCTATTTTATCGAAACCCACCACACTTACCGTTGCATCCAGCTCTGCGCACTTTTGAATGACTTCAAGCTGCCGCGCATCTCCGCCCAGGACTACAATCCGGACTCCGGTCAGCATCGGGACGTCACTCCTTTCACCACATGTATGCCTTATCGTATGCAGGGGCCCACAGCGGGGTGAAAACAATAATTGCATTCAACCGTCCGTTTCTCAAATGTAAAAAAGAGCCGCCCCTGTCAGGGACGACTCTAAAGAATGGGTATATATACGCTGTTTATTTCCCGGTATGACCAAATCCACCTTCACCACGTACCGTTTCTGAAAGTTCCGTCACTTCCGTCAATTCAACCGCAGGCACCGTCTGGAAGACGATCTGTGCGATGCGCTCTCCCCGTACAATCGTGAACGGTTCCTGACCCAGATTGATCAACAGTACTTTGACTTCTCCGCGATAGTCCGCATCAATGGTACCCGGTGTGTTGAGGCAGGTAATTCCATGTTTGAAAGCCAGTCCGCTCCGAGGACGAATCTGTGCTTCCAATCCAGCTGGCATTGCCATTGCCAGTCCTGTTGGAATCAGCGTACGCTGACCCGGCTGCAATACAACATCTTCCTGAAGTGCAGCTACGACATCAAAGCCGGATGCCAGCTCCGACATTTTTTGAGGCAGTTTAATATCTTCATTGCCCGGCAGTTTCTGTATTTGAACGTAATGCAACAAAATCATCCCTTCTCAATCCAGCGATCGTCTTATCCGAAGCGCCAACCATGGCAAGTGCAAAAGGCTCAGCAAACATCAGATCAAGCACCGCGTTAATATCGTCCATGGTTACTTGCTCAATTTTGGTAATCATCTCATCCAGCGTATGGTGTCTGCCTAGCATTAGCTCGTTTTTACCCAGACGGTTCATGCGACTGCCTGTGCTTTCCAAGCTGAGAATCAGGCTTCCCTTCAGCTGTTCTTTTCCTTTGCGGAGTTCATCTTCGGTCAAGCCGTTTACAGCCAGGTCGCCCAGAACCTCTTTGGTGAGGTCGAGCACTTCTTTTGTCTGTTTCGGTGCTGTACCCGCGTATATCGTGAACAGTCCGCTGTCTGCATGAGAACTATGATAGGAATACACGGAGTATGCAAGTCCCCGTTTCTCGCGTATTTCCTGGAACAGTCTGGAGCTCATGCCTCCACCAATAGCGTTATTCAGAACAACCATAGCGAATTGAAGCGGATCTCCGATTTTACAGCCTGGGAACGAGATACAGATATGATTCTGTTCCGTTTTCTTTTTGTGGAAGAGCTGTCCGCTTTGGAACGCCGGCATCGTCACTGCTTCTGTTACTCCATTAACATCAAAAGCACCAAAATGCTTCTCCATCAGATCAATTACACTGTCGTCAATATTACCCGCAATACTAATGACCGTGTTCTCAATTGTGTAGTGCTCCTTCATATATGCACGCAGATGGCTGGAATCCATCGCTTTGAGACGTTCTTCCGTACCCAGGATAGGGTATGCGAGCGGATGCTCACCATAAGCGGCCAAGGCCATCAGATCATGAACCATATCATCAGGCGTATCTTCATACATTGAGATTTCTTCCAGGATGACGTTTTTCTCCTTGATCAATTCACCATCATCCATTTTGGAACGGAAAAACATATCAGATAACACATCAACGGCAATCGGTAAATGTTCATCCAACACTTTTGCATAATAACACGTGTATTCTTTGGAAGTGAACGCATTCACGTTACCACCAATCGCATCGAACTGTTCCGCAATCGCCTTAGCATCATAACGATCTGTTCCCTTAAATAACATGTGTTCAATAAAATGTGATACTCCGTTACTTGCAGGTTGCTCATTACGCGAACCTGTCTTGACCCATATTCCGAAAGACACAGAACGGCAGGTCGGTATCTGTTCCATGACAACTCTGAGGCCATTGCCCAGCTGAATTTTTTTCATGGTTGGCCCTCCTACATCTCTATAATTGCCTTGATCTCAACCTTGAAATTGAAATCGACATTTGGTTCCAACTTTTTGATATTAACAAAAAAACAACGTTCACTCAACCGCAGACGTGTTTACACGTTCCGAAGACAACGTCTCACTTACCGTTCCGAGCACGAGACCTTTGGCCCGAATGGATTGAATCATACCCTTTAAAGCTCCCGAAGAAGCAGCTGTAGGGTGCATTAGAATTAACGTGCCTGCCTCGGTATTTTTCGCAATTTTGGCAACAACGGCATCCGGGCTTGGTTTACGCCAATCTACAGTATCTACTGTCCATAACACTGTCTGCAATCCCATGGAAAAAGCAATATCAACGGTCTTCTGATTAAAGTCACCTGAAGGCGGAGCAAACCAGCGATTCTCTACCCCCAGTGTTTTATGGAGCAGATCCTGCGTTTTACTAATTTCCAGCTTGGCTCGTTCTGCGCTCAATCGACTCATATTCGGGTGAGAATACGCATGATTGGACAGCTCATGCCCTCGTTTCTGAATTTCCTTGGCCAGTTCAACGTTTTTGCTTAACCAACTTCCATCCAGAAAAAAAGTGGCTTTCACTTTCTCTGCATCGAGCGTATCCAGCATCGGTATGATATATTCGTTCCCCCACGCGACATTAATCATAAAAGAAACCATCGGTTTGTTCGCATTTCCCCGATAGATCGGATGTGCACCCAAATCTTTAAGCTGAATCGCCGGTTCAATCTGACGGTAGATATAAGCAATTTTGGTATTCAACGTTCCACTCAGTGCCTTACGGTATGTCGCTTCCACATCAATCTCCATGCCATTATAGCCAGGAATCGCTTTCCATACCCGATCTACCCTGGCATTTACCGGAGCAATTTTTGTCTCAGCCGCTTTATCCCGAATCGCCGACAACAGCGCATCTTCTCCCGTTGCTTCCTTGAACATGTCAAAAGCATTTTGCGTACCTGGCCCATCACGGATCTCCGTAATGTATGTACGTACACTGCCAACTTGTCCGATCAACATGACCGCAGTCACACCTGCCAGAACAGCCGCCAGCTTTTTGGATTGGTTTCCCACAGCTCCATCCTCCCGCCGTCTTTGTCCCCATCATATGAGGACAAGGGCAGGAATATGAATACTAAGCCATGGTTTCATCCTTGTTTTTCGTATTTAAACGTTAAAAAAAGAGCCAGAAATTCACATTCTGTCTCTTCATTCAATCTATCCATTTATAACCTGTTGCTTCGGTATCCTAGGATTGAGCCGGAGCTTCAGCAGTCAAAACCGCTTTACGGGACAAGTTGATTCGACCTTGTGGGTCAATTTCCGTTACTTTTACCGTAATGGAATCACCGATGGCTACAACATCTTCCACTTTGGCAACACGTTCTGTTGACAGTTGTGAGATGTGCACCAGACCTTCTTTGTTTGGAAGTACTTCAACGAATGCACCGAATTTCTCAACGCGTTTTACTTTACCGACATAAATCTCGCCGACCAATACTTCGCGTACAATACCTTCGATAATCGCTTTAGCTTTATCATTCATCTCCTGGTTGGAAGAAGCGATAAAGACACGTCCATCCTGTTCAATATCAATTTTAACACCGGTTTCTTCGATGATTTTATTGATAATCTTACCACCTGCACCAATAACATCACGGATTTTGTCCGGATTGATATGCATCGTTGTAATTTTAGGCGCATATTGTGATAACTGCTCACGTGGCGTATTCATCACTTCAGTCATTTTGCTCAAGATGTGCAAACGACCTTCTTTGGCTTGAGCCAATGCTTCAGACAAAATTTGACGATCAATTCCATCAATTTTGATGTCCATTTGAATCGCAGTTACACCTTCAGGTGTTCCGGCTACTTTGAAGTCCATGTCGCCGAGGTGATCTTCCATACCTTGAATATCACTCAGAATGGATACATGATCTCCGTCTTTGATCAGACCCATAGCTACACCCGCAACTGGAGCTTTGATAGGTACACCTGCATCCATCATAGCTAGTGTGCTTGCACAGATACTTGCCTGGGAAGTTGAACCGTTGGATTCCAGAACTTCTGATACCAGACGAATCGTGTATGGGAAGTCTGTTTCGGAAGGGATTACTTTGGAAAGCGCACGCTCACCCAGAGCACCATGTCCGATTTCGCGACGGCCTGGAGCACGCAATGGACGAGCTTCACCTACGCTGAATGGTGGGAAGTTATAATGATGCATGAAACGTTTCGTTTCTTCAAGGCTAATTCCGTCCAAAATTTGAACATCGCCAAGTGCACCAAGTGTACAGATGCTAAGTGCTTGCGTTTGACCACGTGTGAACAAACCTGAACCATGCGTACGTGGCAGCAGGGAAGTATCACATTCGATTGGACGAATCTCAGCAAGTCCACGTCCATCTGGACGAACTTTATCATGCGTAATCAGACGGCGCACTTCTTCTTTAACGATATCGTGCAGAACTTCCTTCACGTCTTTAAGCAATTCAGGACTTTCAATATATTTCTCTTCAAAGTGAGCAACCGTTTCGTCATTCACTACATCGATTGCATCTTGACGAGCATGCTTCTCAGCAATTTTAACAGCTTCAACCAGACGAGCACTTGCGAAATCACGCACACTGCTGTTGACTTCAGCATTAACGGCATGCAACTTAACAGCCATTTTTTCCTTACCGGCAACTTGCACGAGTTGTTCGATTACCGCAACAATGTTTTTGATCTCGTCATGTCCGAACATGATTGCTTCGAGCATCACTTCTTCAGGTAATTCGTTTGCTTCAGCCTCAACCATCATGATGGCATCCTTAGTTCCTGCAACCACCAGTTCAAGTTCACTGATTTCAAGCTGTGCAATCGTTGGATTAATGATGAATTGGCCATCAATGCGTCCAACTTTTACGCCACCAATCGGTCCGCTGAATGGAACATCCGAAATGCTCAATGCTGCTGATGTACCAATCATTGCAGCGATTTGCGGTTCGCAATCCTGATCCACACTCATAACAATATTCAGAACTTGTACATCATTCCGGAAGCCTTCCGGGAACAATGGACGAATTGGACGGTCTGTCAGACGGCTTGAAAGAATTGCTTTCTCACTCGGTCTGCCTTCACGTTTAATAAATCCACCCGGGATTTTACCTACGGCGTACAATCTTTCTTCATAGTTCACCGTTAATGGGAAAAAGTCCAGATCTTTCGGCTCACTTGATGCTGTCACGGTACACAATACAACGGTATCCCCGTATGTTACCTTAACGGCAGCATTAGCCTGCTTGGCCAAACGCCCAGTCTCAAGCGTAAGCTTTCTTCCACCAAGCTGCATTTCAACACGCTGTTCCATGAAACCCCTCCTTTTATTCGTTCCTAATTCAATGGATTCTGCATATTCACAGTATTTCCTGCTTGTCCTGCATTCATTAGCTATGTATGGATCTTTCAACATGCTAACCTGCACAACAAAAGCTCCTCACGGAGCCCCATCTACAAATATATGGCAACATGTTCATCTACAAAACAACCCGGCTGTAAGTTCCGCTTGTCCTTTTAGACAAAAGAATGACGGATAACAGCCAGGTTGGTTTTGAAAACATGTACGATAATTAACGACGCAATCCGAGTTTTTCGATCAGTGCGCTGTAACGTTTAACATCTTTGTTTTTCACGTAAGCCAAAAGCTTACGACGTTGACCTACCATTTTCAAAAGTCCACGACGTGAGTGGTGGTCTTTCTTATGCGTACGCAAGTGGTCTGTCAAACTTCTGATGTTTTCCGTAAGGATAGCAACTTGCACCTCTGGAGATCCTGTATCGGACTCGTGAGTTTTGTGCTCGTCGATCAGTTGTTGTTTACGTTCTTGAGTCAATGCCATCCTGTTCACCTCCTTCAATATAATCGCCATTAGCCTCGTCACCGCCGGTGAGAGCAAGCAACCAAGCCAAGGTTAATGTTATCTCAATCGACAACGTAGTACAGTATATCATAATTGCCTAGTCAAAGTAAATGTAAACATGCATTTAATCCAGAACCTTTAAGATAACAGGCGACCGGCGGTTAATGCATCTTCACGAATCTGACTAATCAATGCATCAATAGAGTCGAACTTTCGTTCTGCACGAATATAGTGAACGAGCTCAACCTTTAGTTCCTGGTCATACAAGTGTCCGTCAAAATCAAGCAGGTGCACTTCAAACGTAGGTTTCATCCCGCTTTCGTGAAACGTAGGTTTCACACCGAGATTCATTACGCCATGCAGTTCCTGTTCGCCATACTGCACACGAACAGCATAAACACCCTTCGATGGAGTAACGTAATGATCCGTGAGTTCAAGGTTGGCTGTGGGAAATCCAATCGTTCGTCCACGCTTCTCCCCGTGAATGACGGTTCCTCTGATGCTGTAAGGTCTGCCAAGCCACTGACTGGCCTCATCCATCTCCCCACGCTTCAACAGGCCACGAATGAGAGAACTGCTCACTTTTTCACCATTCAACAAGAAAGGAGGAACGGTTTCCACCGTCATCTCTCCTTCTCCCAACGTACGAAGAAGCTGTTCGTCCCCTGCCCCCTTATGACCAAAACGGAAGTCAAAACCCACAACCGCTGTTCGTGTTTGAAGAGGAATCAACAGGTCGTGTACAAATTGCTGTGGAGTCAACCGTGAGAACTCTTCATTGAACTCCACCACATAAAGTACATCAACGCCCATTCCTGCCAGGATATCTTCTTTATCTCTCAAGGGAGTTAGATAACCCTCGTAATCCCCTTTGCGCATAACTTCCTTCGGATGTGGATGAAAGGTCATGACCGCTGCCTGCATGCCCGTTTCCCGCGCAATGCGGACAGCTGATAAAATGACACTTGCATGTCCGAGATGCAGTCCGTCGAATTGACCAATTGCAAGCACTTGGGGAAGTGCGCCCAGCTCAGTCGAATGTAACGTCTGCGGATAGGTTAGCATTACAGTTTTCACAATCATTCACCTGCATTTCACTAGATAGGCCAGGCTTGAGCATTACCACTAAAACTCCAAGCCCGATACCTCTTTATTCCGGCAAAAAGACTTTAACTGCCCTCACCGTTGGTTTTAGTTCATCCCGTTCAAATATCCCCAGAAACGTACCATCCTGAGCATACAACCGTAATAAACCTGGTTGCTCTACTGGCGGTTCCAGAAGACGTGCAGACAGCTTCTGACCTTGAAGTGCTCCTTTGGCCTGTTCATCTCCAACCTTGTGGGCCGGAATCGAAGCAATAGCCTCGTCAACAGGAATCAGCGCCTCCGCCAAAGTTCCCTCAGCCATAAATTGTTCCACTTCTTCAATACGAAGACAATGATCTGCAGTGATACCTGCTGATATCGTACGCTCCAGTCGAACCATGGTCGATGGATATCCGAGTTGTCGACCGATGTCTACACACAATGTACGTATGTAGGTACCTTTTGAACACAAGGCGCGGAAAGATATATCGGTCGTATCGCCTTGAGTTTCAATCCCTGTAAGCTCAAGCTCATAGATTGTGACCTCACGGCTCTTACGCTCTACCGTCTTCCCTTCACGAGCAAGCTCATAAAGACGTTTGCCGTCTACCTTTACCGCAGAATACATGGGAGGAACCTGAGAGATCGTGCCCAGAAACTGCTCAAGCACCTGTTGAACCTGATCCTGTGTGACTTCCACCGGTGTTTCAGCACGCTCAATGACTTCCCCTGTCATGTCCTCTGTGTCAGTAGACAGTCCCAATCTAAGCGTAGCCAGATATTCCTTCGGAAGCTCCTGCATGTATTCTACAACGCGTGTCGCCCGTCCAAGACAGAGCGGCAGGACGCCTGTAACTTGTGGGTCCAGTGTGCCCGTATGACCAATGCGCTTCATCTTGAGAATGCGACGCATCTTGGCTACAACATCATGAGAAGTAAATCCCGCCGGTTTATATACCGGAAGTACACCTTCAAATGGCTTTACCATTGTGAATTCACCTGCTTCAGTACTTTTGCGACAATTTCATCAAGACTACCTTCAAGACGACATCCGGCTGCGAGCACATGCCCGCCTCCGCCAAAGGTCTGTGCTAATGCAGCAACATCAATCTTGCCAGCCGAACGCAGAGAAACCTTGACGGCGTTCTCGTTGATGACTTTGAAAAAGATACCCACTTCCACGCCTTGAATGTTGCGCGGATAGTTTACTACCCCTTCAAGATCTTCATTAGCCGCTCCGCAAGCTACCATATCATCAGGTGTAATAACAACCCAGGCTATCTTTCCATCATCTGTCATCTGTAGGCTTGTTAGTGCCTGATTCAAAATTCGAACTTGTGGAAGAGTCACCTGCTCCAGCAAGGTCTGGGCAAGATAAGGTCCATCCACACCATGTTCAAGCAGTCTGGAGGCCGTTGTCATTACATTTGGACTGGTATTGGCATAGCGGAAACCACCTGTATCCGTAAGCAATCCTGTATAAACTGCTGTCGCAACATCTTTATCCCATGTTACTTGGAAAAGGTTCAGAAAATCGAATAAAATTTCAGCCGTTGCAGCAGCATCTGACTTAATGATGTTGACTGTACCATAACCGTCATTCGTAGGGTGATGATCGATATTCAAAATAACAGCATCTTCTTCGAAATAATGACGCGTCAAACCTACTCTGGCAAAGTCTGCACAATCCACACAGATAACAGCTTTATATTTTCGCTGCAGTGGTTGTTCGGTCATGTTCACAATGTTGCCTGCTCCCCACAAAAATTGCATGCGATGCGGGATATCGCCTTCGTTAATCATCGTGAATGTCTTACCCAGACATGACAGCAGCCAGCCCACCGTTACCGTCGAGCTGACTGCGTCACCGTCCGGCTGTACATGCGACACGACCAGGTAATCATCATGCTCCAGCAGAAATTGCTTTCCGGCCTGGAGCGCCTGTTCATAAGTGTGCATTGCCGTCTCCTCTATTCTGTTACTGGGATTCGTTCTTGTCGGAACCAATATCGCCAAGCAGCTTCTCAATTCGGCTACCATAAGCGATGGATTCGTCAATCTTGAATATCAACTCGGGAACATGACGAAACCGGATACGTTTGCCCAGCTCGGAACGCAAAAATCCATTTGCTTTTGCCAGTGCTTTGAGCGAGTTATCTTTTTGTTCCTGTTCACCGAAGACACTCAGATAAACTTTGGCTTGCGACAAGTCTCCTGTCACTTCGACTCCCGTTACGGTAATAAAGCCGATACGCGGGTCCTTCAGTTCAGACTGGATGAGCAAACTCAATTCTTTCTTGATTTGCTCGCCCACTCTACCTGTACGAATCTTAGCCATTGTTGTTCACCTCATGCTTCCTTGCTTATCGTTGTACTGTCTCCATAATGAAGGCTTCGATAACGTCGCCCTCTTTGAGATCATTATATTTATCCAGTGTGATACCGCACTCATAGCCTTGGGCTACTTCTTTGGCATCATCTTTATAACGTTTCAGGGAATCCAGCTTACCTTCGTAAAGGACGATGCCGTCACGAATCAGGCGTGCTTCCGCAGAACGCGTAATTTTACCTGAGGTAACCATACAACCAGCGATGGTACCCACTTTACTGATGGAGAACGTGCTACGAACCTCAGCATGACCGATAACTTTTTCTTTGTAGATCGGATCAAGCATTCCTTTCATCGCTTGTTCAATTTCTTCGATAACACTGTAGATTACGCGATGCAGACGGATGTCTACTTGCTCTTGATCTGCAGTTGCTTTCGCCTGGTTATCAGGACGAACGTTAAAACCAATCACGATGGCATTGGATGCTGCAGCCAAAATGATGTCGGACTCAGTGATTGCACCAGCGCCGCTATGAATGATTTTCACGCGAACACCTTCAACTTCGATCTTAGCAAGGGAACCTTTCAATGCTTCAACCGAACCTTGTACGTCACCTTTGATGATAACGTTCAGATCTTTGATCTCGCCATCTTTAATGTGTTGGAACAGATCATCCAACGTTACGCGAGTATGTGTCCCCAGATCGGATTCACGTTGCGTAATCGCACGTTTGTCAGCGATGGAACGCGCCTTGCGCTCATCTTCAAACACCATGAATGGATCTCCAGCACCTGGAACTTCTGTCAGACCTGTGATTTCGACAGGTGTTGAAGGTCCAGCTTCTTTCAGACGACGACCTTTATCATTGACCATCGCACGGACACGACCGAAGCAGTTACCTGCTACGAAAGCATCTCCGACTTTCAACGTACCGTGCTGTACGAGGATACGGGCAACTGGGCCACGTCCTTTATCCAGCTCGGCTTCGATCACTGTACCACGGGCACGTTTGTCCGGGTTAGCTTTGTATTCGTTCACTTCTGCAACGAGCAGAATCATTTCAAGCAGACCTTCCAGACCCATTCTTTGTTTCGCAGACACGTTAACAAAGATGGTATCTCCGCCCCATTCTTCCGGAACGAGTTCATAGTTAGTCAATTCTTGTTTTACTTTATCCGGATCAGCACCCGGTTTATCGATTTTATTGACAGCTACGATAATTGGAAGCCCAGCAGCTTTGGCATGGTTAATGGCCTCAACCGTTTGTGGCATAACACCGTCATCCGCAGCAACAACAATAATTGTAATATCCGTAACCTGTGCTCCACGCGCACGCATCGCTGTAAACGCTTCGTGACCCGGAGTATCCAGGAACGTAATTTTCTTGTTATTGATTTCAACTTGATACGCACCGATGTGTTGCGTGATTCCGCCTGCTTCGCCGCCTGTTACATTCGTAGAACGAATCGCGTCAAGCAATGTCGTTTTACCATGGTCAACGTGTCCCATGATGGTTACTACTGGAGGACGAGACTGCAAATCTGCAGGATCATCATTCTCTTCCAGTGTTTCGAAACGGTCATCTTCGAGCACAATCTTCACTTCAACTTCGACACCGAACTCTCCAGAAAGCAGCAGAATTGTTTCGATATCAAGTTCTTGGTTGATTGTTGCCATAACACCCATCGCGATGAGTTTTTTGATAACTTCGGAAGCATCCTTATGGAGCAACTTCGCTGTTTCACCAACGGTCATATCACCACGAACGATGATTTTCTTAGGTGTGTTATCAATTTTCTCACGTTGCTGGTACTGTTGTTGATTTCTGTTGCGATTGTTCTTGCCACCACGGTTACCACGATAGTTGCCACCACGATTGTCATCATAACGACGTCCACCACCACCGCTGTTTGAACGGTTGCCACTATTGTTATTGTTGCCAGTAGTACCACCTGGGCCACTTCTGCGTTGGCCTTGTCCTTGGCTCTGACCTTGGCCACCGCTACGGTTGCCGCCAGTACCTGTATTACCGCCGCTGTTAGGTCCTGAAGTTCTTACTTGACCGCCACCGCTGTTATTTGGACGTTGACCCGTTCCTTGCGGACGGGATGCAGTACTGCTTTGTCCACCTTGAGCCGGTCTTGGACGGTTAGTTGATTGTCCTCCTTGGCTTGAGCCTTGGGAAGAGTTCGTTCTGTTGCGGCTGTCTTGGCCGCTGGGTCTTTGGGTGCCATTGTTATTGTTGGAATTTGGTCTATTGTTCATACCTACCTGCTTTTCCTGTTGTATTTTTGTTTGTACGGGACTACCGGATGTGTTACTGCTATTCGGCGTGTTCACTCCGCCGGCCGGCTTGTTGCTGTCCACTGGTTTGTCACTGCGTACTGCCGAAGTAGCAACTGGTTTTGCTTCGTTGCCTTTTTTGGAAGCAGCAGTGGATTTTATATCTTTAAAAAATTGTTCCACCTTACCGACTGAACCATTCTCCATGACACTCATATGATTGTTTACGGGAATTTCCAGCTTTTTAAGAATGGTTATAATTTCTTTACTACTCATATTAAGGGACTTCGCATATTCATAAACTCGCAATTTATCCTTGTTTTCCTGTTTACTCAATATACTCCACCTCCGACATTATACCGACTTGCTTGGAGATCATTTTTGCAAACCCTCGATCCGTTACTGCAAGAACAACACGCGTGTCTTTACCGATACTTGAACCCAGACTATCCCGGTCAAATCCGATCAACAGAGGAACCTTATAAGTTCCGCATTTATCGCGAAATTTCTTTTGTGTATTGGCTGAGGCGTCACCCGCAACAATAACCATTTTAGCTTCGGAAGAACGGATCGCTTTAAGTACAATTTCTTCACCTGTTACAAGTTTACCTGCACGCATAGAGAGTCCCAGATAAGACAGCGTTTTAATATTAGTCATGTTCACGCTCCTGTGCTGCTATGAATTCATCCTCAACCGCGATGAAGTCAGCTGCTAGTTGCTCGTAAATTTCAGGTGAGACTTTGCCTTTTAACGCCCGATCCAAAGCCCGGTTTTTGAGTGCGAGCTTAAAACAGGACTCTTTGCCGCATAAATAGGCACCACGTCCGGATTTTTTGCCAGTCAAATCGATCAGCACTTCATCCTCTGGCGTTTTAACGATGCGAATCAGCTGCTTTTTGGGCATCATTTCCTGGCATGCCACACATTTGCGCAGCGGCACTTTTTTTGGTTTCATACGTCAGCGCCCCCCGTACTTTACTTTAGTCGACGGAGACGGAATCCTGATGCATTTCAGAAGAAGAATCTTTTTCTCTGCCGAATTCCTGTTCCGCCTGGCTCTCGCTCTTAATGTCGATTTTCCAGCCAGTTAATTTGGCTGCCAATCTGGCATTTTGGCCTTTGATACCAATTGCGAGCGACAGTTGATAGTCCGGAACGATAACCCGAGCCATCTTTTCTTCCTCAAATACATGAACTTCCAACACTTTGGAAGGACTCAGTGCATTGGCAACATATTCGTCTACCTGATCGGAGAAACGAACGATGTCGATTTTTTCACCGCGCAGCTCACCCACAATGGTCTGCACGCGCATTCCCTTAGGACCTACACAAGATCCAACTGGATCAACTTCCTCGTTGCGGGAATGTACGGCAATCTTGGAGCGGAACCCTGCTTCGCGAGCGACGGAGCGAATTTCAACTACACCGTCAAAGATCTCAGGCACTTCCAGTTCAAAGAGACGTTTCAAGAGACCCGGATGGGTACGGGACAAGATGATTTGCGGCCCTTTGGTCGTATTCTCGACCTTGGTGATATACGCCTTAATACGGTCACCATGAACAAACTTCTCGTTCGGCATCAATTCGGTTAGCGGTAGAGCCGCTTCGATTTTGCCCAGATCGATGTAGATATTGCGCAAATCCTGACGCTGCACCACTCCCGTAACGATATCTTCTTCCTTATCTACGAAAGCGTTGTAGATCAGGCCGCGTTCGGCTTCACGAATCCGCTGGGTCACTACCTGTTTGGCAGTCTGTGCGGCGATACGTCCGAAATCACGCGGCGTAACTTCAATCTCCGCAATATCTTCCAGCTGGAAGTGTGGGTTGATTTCTCGTGCAGCAGGCAATGAAATTTCGGTACGTGAATCCAGGACTTCTTCCACGATCAATTTGCGGGCATACACCCGTATAACTCCCGTATTACGGTTCATGTCAACACGCACATTCTGGGCCGTGTTGAAATTCCGCTTGTAGCTGGAAATTAGTGCAGCCTCGATCGCTTCAAACAGCACATCCTTGCTGATCCCTTTTTCCCGTTCCAATTCATTCATTGCTTCAATAAAATCCATACTCATGAATGTTGATCCCCCTTTCAAACATGGCATCTCATACGTAAAACGGCGAAAGGCTCTGAACTCATGAGCACCTTGCCGTTATCGTGAGATGTGTCTTTTTCATTAATAAAGTGAACAAGGCACTTAAAACAAAATAGCTAGGCGCGCACTGGCAACCTTATCATAAGAAATGGCATGCTGTTTTTTACCCGCTTCAATCACGAGTTCCCCGTCATCAAAGGAAAGCAGCTTGCCTTCAAATTCCTTCAATCCGTTCACCGGCTCGTAGGTTGTAACAAAAACATTTTTGCCTACAGCTTTGGTAACGTCCTCAGGTTTTTTCAGTGGACGCTCCGCACCGGGAGAAGACACTTCAAGGAAATAGATGGTTGGAATCGGATCGTTCTCATCCAGCTTGGCGCTCAGCTTTTCGCTGATCAAGACGCAATCGTCGATGTCGATGCCACCCTCTTTGTCGACATACACCCGTAAAAACCAGTTGCTGCCTTCTTTGACGTATTCGATGTCAACCAGCTCGAAGCCTTGTTCGTTCAAGTAGGGTTGGATCATTTCTTCCACGGTAGATTTAATGTTCGTTGTGCTCAAAACCAATAACCTCCAACTTAGGTTACACCAGCAAAAAAGCACTGGCAGATTATTCAATACCCAAGATTCTTGTATACCAAAGACTAAAGAGTGGGTTTCCCCACTCTTTAGAAATTCGTACTATCTCGTTCACTTCAAAAATTATAACATAGTCTGGTAATAGTGACAAGTAAGCGATGATTCAGGCGGTTTACTTACTAATGAAGGAAAAATTACGTTGCCCCCATCAATCACCATTTTAAGATCCAAATTCAGGCCTAGAAAAGAGAAAGCTGATTGCTCTCTGGCAAGCCCCGGAAACATCCCATATTCGACAGCAGTTCAACAATGGTCTTACTTGCTTTCGACTTCTGCTGGAAGTCCTCAACCGACAGAAACTCACCATGATCTCTAGCTGCAGCAATATTACGAGCGGCATTATCACCGATTCCTGCCAGCGCCGAAAATGGAGGGATTAATGAATTTCCGTCAACGATGAACTTCGTTGCTTCCGAACGGTATAAGTCAATGGATTTCAGCGAGAATCCGCGTGCTGTCATTTCCAGACCCATTTCCAGGACAGGCAACATGTTTTTCTCTTTTGGAGGTGCCTGGAAACCCAATTGCTCAATTTCCGTTATTTTTCGATAGATCGCATCATATCCCTGACACATCAGTTCGATGTCAATCTCATCCGCCCGCACGGTAAAGTAGGTTGCGTAATATTCAATCGGATGATATAGCTTGAAGAACGCCGTACGTACTGCTGAAATAACATAAGCGGCCGCATGAGCCTTCGGGAACATGTACTGGATTTTGAGACACGAATCAATGTACCATTGAGGCACTTTACAATTCTTCATCTCGTCAATCCATTCCTGTGGCAAACCACGTCCCTTACGAACGCTCTCCGTGATTTTAAAGGCCAGACTAGCGTCCATTCCCGTTTTATAGATCAGGAATAACATGATGTCATCCCGACAACCGATTACAGTCTTAATGTTGCACGTTCCGTTCTTAATCAGATCCTGAGCGTTTCCAAGCCATACCCCTGTACCATGTGACAATCCGGAGATTTGCAGTAAATCGGCAAAAGATGTCGGCTGGGATTCAACAAGCATCTGACGTACAAACTTCGTTCCCATCTCCGGCACACCAAATGTCGCAACTGGCGACCGAAGCTGTTCCGGTGTAACTCCCAGCGCTTCGGTGGAGTTAAACATGCTCATGACTTTGGGATCATTCATCGGAATGGTCGTTGGATCGACCCCTGTCAAATCCTGCAACATCCGCATCATCGTCGGATCATCGTGTCCCAGAATATCGAGTTTCAGCAAGTTTTCTTCAAAAGCATGATAATCAAAGTGTGTCGTTTTCCACTCTGCATTAACGTCATCAGCCGGAAATTGAACAGGTGTAACGTCTTCGACCTCGATGTAATCAGGAACCACCACAATACCGCCGGGGTGTTGTCCAGTGCTCCGTTTTACCCCTGTACATCCCGAAGCCAATCGATTCAATTCAGCTCCGCGCCATTTCTTGTGATGTTCTTCCTCATATTTCTTGGCAAAACCAAATGCTGTTTTCTCAGCCACCGTACCAATGGTCCCGGCACGGAAAACACTCTTCTCACTAAACAGTACTTTCGTATAGTTATGAGCATGAGGCTGATAATCACCAGAGAAGTTCAAGTCAATATCGGGAACTTTATCTCCTTTAAAGCCAAGGAAAGTCTCAAACGGAATATCCTGGCCTTCTCCTTTAAGCGTACCACCACAATTCGGACATTCTTTCTCTGGAAGGTCAAATCCACTCCGAACACTACCATCCAAGAACCACTCGCTGTATTTGCATTCTGAATTCACACAAATATAATGAGCTGGCAGCGGATTAACCTCGGATATACCCAGGAATGTAGCAACGACAGAGGAGCCTACCGATCCCCGCGAACCTACGAGATAACCATCCTGATTCGATTTTTTAACCAAGCGTTCCGAGATCAGATAGTTGGCAGAAAAACCATATTTAATAATTGGAATGAGTTCTTTCTCCAGCCGTGCCACGATTACTTCTGGTAATTCTTCGCCATAGATGGACTTGGCAGTGTTATAGCAGGTATTACGAATTTCTTCGTCCGCACCTTCCAGAATCGGAGTAAACAGTTTGTCCGGGAATAACTTAATTTCCTCAAATCGGTCAGACAACTCCACCGTATTAGTAACAACAACCTCGTATGCTTTGTCTTGACCGAGGAACTGGAACTCTTCCAGCATCTCCTCTGTCGTTCTAAAATGTGCATCCGGTTTACGTTGATCTTTCAGTGGACTAAATCCTGTAATTCCGTGAATGGTGATATCCCGATATAACTTGTCACGCGGCTCCAGATAGTGCACGTTACCTGTGGCTATGACCGGTTTGTTAAGCTTTGCACCTATATCAATGACTTTACGGATCGCTGTTTTGATCTCTTCGGGTGTAGCCACCAGACCTTTATCCACCAAATGCATATACATGGTAAGTGGTTGGATCTCCAGTATGTCATAGAACTCGGCGATCTCTTCCGCTTCTTCGAGCGATTTGTTAAGTACCGCTTCGAAAAACTCCCCTTTTTCACAGCCCGATATCACAACAAGGCCTTCACGCAAATTAATCAGTTTTGATTTGGGAATGCAAGGTACACGCTTGAAATGTTCCGTATGAGAGAGAGATACCAGCTTATATAGATTTTTCTTACCGATATCATTCAGTGCATAGATTCCACAATGAAAAGGTCTTGTATTCGACAAATCGACACCCACATAATCATTCAAACGATCGAGCCTCGTCAAACCTTTCATCTGTGCAGCATCATTTAGCAGTCCAATCAGGATACCCGCGAGTGCAACCGTATCATCAATGGCACGGTGATGGCTTTCGAGTCCAACCTTATATTTATCCGCCATCGTATTCAGACGGTGGTTTTTATTTTTCGGAAATAACAATCGCGCCAGTTCCAACGTATCAAGAACCGGGTTAGGGAGCTCCGGCAGTCCAATTTGCTTCAGGGAAGCTTGGATAAAGCCCATATCAAAACGTGCATTATGGGCAACAAGTACACCATCTCCCGCAAACTGCACAAAATCACGAATAACAGGCTCAAGTTCAGGTGCGTCTTTTACCATGTCATCATTAATATTCGTCAATTGCTGAATGTTGTAGGGAATACGCTCATGCGGATTGACAAAGGTCGCAAACCGGTCGATTTCTTTGCCATCTTGCATCTTCACGGCAGCAATCTCAATAATTTTGTTCTGCGTTACCGAAAGACCTGTGGTCTCGATATCAAATACGATGTATGTCGCGGTTTGCAGATCCAAAGGCTGCGGAGCCATTACAACTGCGACAGAGTCATTCACGACATTAGCCTCAAGACCGTAGATCATTTTAATTCCATTTTTCTTAGCAGCCTTGGAAGCCTCGGGATATACCTGCACCCCGCCATGATCACTGACAGCAATGGCCTTATGACCCCACTCTGCTGCCATTTTCACGTATTTGTCAATTGAAGTTACAGCATCCATGGTACTCATCGTAGAGTGCAGATGGAACTCCACCCGCTTCTCTGGTGCATTGTCTTTGCGAGAAGGAGGTGCTTTGACTTCAATCAGATCGGATGGAATCATTGCAAGTTCAGGAATTTGCATAAACCGGTCGTACTCTACACGACCACGCACTTTTACCCATTTACCATTAGCAAGCAAACTGAGAATTTTAACATCCTCTTTTGTTTTGGCAAACATCTTCATTTGCATGGAGTCCGTGAAGTCGGTTAGATAGAAGGTAAACAACGTATTGCCGTTTCGCAGTTCTTTGCGATCCAGACCAAACACCGTACCTTGAAGCGTAACCTTTTTCTCTTCATCCTGGATTTCCTGCATAGGCACTGCTGGCTCCTTGATATCGTAACCCATCTGCAAACGCAGATCCCCCTGCTCCTCATCCACCGGGATTTCTGTATCCACTTCACTCATCATCTTTTCGATGACCTCAAGTTCCTCAACACGTTTTTGGGCCTGGAACTGTTCCATGGCCTCTTTATTGCTTCCCACTTCGCCTACTTGCATCTTGATGCGGAGCGGTAGATGAAAGTATTTTTCATAGAACGTCTTAATGGCCTGATCAATCTGTTTCTTACGAGCCAATTCCATTGACGTTGCATCACTCATCGTCAGTTGCAGGAGATCTGCTTCACATTCAAACGTAGTCCGGTTCATCCAACCATTCACGGATGGAATCTCACGTGTAACCCACTCCCGAAACAAATTCCAATATTCACTAACGATATCGCCATTCTGTACCTTGTCCGTATATTTAAAGCCAAATGAAATTTTGGCGATATGATTCATCTTCTCTTGAATATGCAGACAAAATGTACGATAGATTGGAGCTGGTACCAATGTATCCTTCGCAATCAGAATATTCCATTCCCGATTAGTTCGATTGGTCTCTACTTGTTCAATCCATCCATCCAAAAAATAGGGATCTAACAGACCAGACGGAAGCTCTGCCTGTTTCATCAACAACTCAAACCGTTTTCTCTTCTCATCAAATCCGCTCATCGTGTTCCTCCTTGTACCCCCTTAAAGCATGAAAAGCCCCTGCATTCAAAAATGTCACCGATCCGAACTCGCACCGACTCATTTTATCCGACAGAAGCTCCCATTCATTACTCAACTGGTGAAAAAGTGCTCTTCGTCAGGTTATCCTGACTTAATACGCTCTTGCAAACACAACCGTGTGTTCTGCCTTTTCACCACAAGCCAGGCACGTATGCTTTTCTTCCGCAGGCTGGAACGGAATGTTCCGGCTTGTTGCACCAGTGACTTCTCTTACTTTATCTTCGCAAGCTTCTGAACCGCACCATCCAGCCAGAGTAAACCCGCGTTTATTTTCCATCAGTTCTTTCATCTCATCGAGTGTATCCACGGAGTAGAAGTTATCCGACATAAATGTGCGAGCACGCTCTAACATATCTACCTGGATCTGTGTCAGCATAGACTGGATTTCTTCTACCAAGTTCGCTTGTTCTACAACTTTTTTCTCACCTGTGATCCGTGATACGAGTACACAAACGCCATTTTCCATATCACGTGGACCAATCTCCAGACGAATCGGAACACCACGCATCTCGTATTCGTTGAACTTCCAGCCTGGACGAACGTCGCTGCGATCATCCATTTTCACACGGACTCCAGCTTTTTTCAACTCACTGAACAGCTCATCTGCACGCCCAACCACAGCATCACGCGTTTTCGGAGGTCCAATTGGGATCATGACCACTTGTGTCGGTGCAACTTTAGGAGGAAGTACGAGACCACGGTCATCTCCGTGAACCATAATTAAAGCACCGATCAAACGTGTGCTTACTCCCCATGAAGTAGTGTAAGCCAGCTCCAGCACATTGTTCCGGCTAAGATACTGAATTTCAAATGCTTTTGCAAAGTTCGTACCCATGTAGTGAGATGTACCTGCTTGAACAGCCCGTCCATCCTTCATCATGGCTTCGATGGAGTACGTATCCACCGCACCCGCAAACTTCTCGGATTTGGTTTTTTGACCGACAATTACAGGAATAGCCAAATACTCCTCAACGACTTCACGATAAATCTCAAGCATTTTCATCGTTTCTTCACGTGCTTCTTCTTCGGTCTCATGCGCAGTATGACCTTCCTGCCACAGGAACTCACTTGTACGAAGGAAAGGCAATGTTCTTTTTTCCCAACGGACTACGTTAGCCCATTGGTTGATCAGTACCGGAAGATCCCGATACGACTGAATCCACTTGGAATACATGTGACCAATAATCGTTTCGGATGTAGGGCGGATTGCCAGACGTTCTTCCAGCTTCTCTCCCCCAGCTTCCGTAACCCATGGTAATTCAGGGTTAAACCCTTCCACGTGTTCTTTTTCCTTTTGAAAGAAGCTCTCAGGAATGAACATTGGGAAATACGCATTGCGATGACCCGTTTCCCGGAAACGACGATCCAACTCATCCTTAATATGTTCCCAGATTTCAAATCCGTCTGGTTTGAACACAATACAACCGCGTACGGGTGCATAGTCCATGAGATCAGCTTTTTTGATAACATCAATATACCAGCGTGAGAAATCCTCACCCTGTGGTGTGATTTCGGTCACGAACTGTTTATCATTTTCCTTTGACATAAGACTCCAGCGTCCTCCCATAACGACTACACTCTGAAAGAAAAGTTCAGAGCATAGTCCAAACGTAATTATCCGTTAATTAAACGTAATATATCATTATACGTTACTGCCAGCATCAAGACGAACAACATCGCAAATCCGATGAAATGTACCATACCTTCACGATTGGGATCAACTGGTCTGCCGCGCAGCGCTTCAATTCCCAAAAATACCAGGCGGCTGCCGTCCAGCGCAGGTATTGGTAGCAGGTTGAATATCCCAAGATACAGACTCAAAATCGCTGCCCATCTCGTTAACTGCTCAATCCCTTGCTTGGCAATTTGCCCTGTTACTTCAAATGTACGAACCGGACCACCAATATCATCCATGTTGAATTGATTGATCAGATGTTTAAAACCTTCAAATATCACTTTGGTTGTATCAACCATGGCCACACCTGAGACTTTAAATGTCTCTGCAAATCCAACAGATCGGGTTGGTAGCGTAGGTACGATCCCCACTTTACCGCCTTCTTGTCCCTCTACAGCACGTGGAGTAATCGTTATATTAAACGTATCCGACCCCCGGCGCAGCGTCCATTCCATCGGCTTGTCTTTGGAATCGGCAATCATCGACACCATTTTTTGTGAATCTGTACCAATAGCAGTACCATTAATCGTCTCGATAATATCGCCCTTTTGCAGGTTCGCCTGATCAGCTGCCCCACCTTCAAGCACTTCGCCAATTTGGAGATTTTTAGGGTTCTCCACCGGAACTCCTGCCATTTGCGCATATACAGCGAACAGCACAAAGGCCAAAATAAAGTTCATCAGCGGGCCAGCAAAAATAGCCAACGCACGCTGTCCAACCGTTTTGCTTCCGAATTGACGATCTTTCGGTGCAATCTGCGTTTGTTTACCCCGACTTACCAACATCGATTGGGGATGTATTCGGTATTCCTGAATTTCACCATCTACATCAAGTTGAAGCTTCAGGGCATTCTCCATGTCAATGGAGATGACTTCACCACGTATTACATTTTTACGGTTATCCAGCTGGTCCAGATAGATCATCTTCACCTGGTCATCCGCTGATCTTACCGCAATGGTCTGTCCTTCTTGGATCTCTACCAGTTCCGGATCTTCCCCTGCCATCCGTGCATATCCACCAAAAGGCAACAAACGCAATGTAAACTGGGTCTCGTTTCTTTTATATGAGAACAATTTGGGACCAAAACCGATCGCAAATTCCCGTACAAGAATACCGGCGCGTTTGGCAAAATAGTAATGCCCCCATTCATGAACCGTCACGATGACAAAGAACATGAGCACCGTTAGAAATACCACTTGTATGGTTTCCAATCCCTATCCATCCTCCTTCACGGCACATACCGCAGTCTGTCCCTCTAGATTATCATTATTCTCTGATGCCGCACAAGAGAATCACTTCTTCCAATTTGTTATGAAAAAAGAGATTACAGACTGGACGCAAGCTTACGGCTCTCCTGATCACAACGGGCGATTTCCTGCAGATCAGGCTCGTCCACATTGTGGTGTGCTTCCAGCACAGAAGCAATAATATCTTCTATTTTAAGGAATGATATCTCTTTACGCAAGAAACGGGCTACGGCAACCTCGTTGGCTGCATTAAACGCCGTTGTTGCGGTTCCTCCCATTTTACCACACTCATATGCCATTCTTAAACATGGGAACCGCTCCATATCCATCTCGCGGAAATGTAATTTCCCAACTTGAGCAAGAGACAGACGCTGTGCTGGCGATGGCAGACGGTCAGGGTAAGTCAATGCATATTGAATTGGAACTCGCATATCCGGATTCCCCAGTTGGGCGATGATGCTGGTGTCATCCAATTCCACATAAGAATGAATCACACTCTCTGGATGAAGCAATACATTAATCTGATCATATTGAAGACCAAATAACCAATGTGCTTCAATCACTTCAAGTCCCTTGTTTACCATGGTTGCCGAGTCTATCGTAATTTTGGAACCCATTGACCAATTCGGATGTTTAAGCGCATCCTCTATAGTCACACTCTTCAACTGTTCACGGGTAAGATCACGGAATGATCCGCCTGAAGCAGTGAGCGTGATACCTGTCAAGCGTTCTCTGTTTTCACCATTCAAGCATTGGAAAATCGCAGAGTGCTCGCTATCGATGGGTAGTAAAGAGACTCCTTTGGCAGTCGCTCTTGTAGTAACAATATGCCCTGCCGTAACCAATGTCTCCTTGTTGGCCAGTCCGATCTGTTTACCCGCATCTATGGCTGCAAGCGTCGACTCCAATCCAACACTTCCCACCACTGCTGTTACAACCATATGCGCATCAGTTCCTGCCGCCACTTCTACAAGTCCTTCTGTGCCATAAAACAGTTGCGTTCCTGCAGGCAAATGTGGAGCAACCTTATCCGCCAATTCCTTGGACCCCACCGATATCTTCTTCGGTCGGTAACGTTTGGCTTGTTCAATCAGCAGGTCTGTATTGCCTCCGGCAGCCAGTCCCTCCACTTGAAAGAGTTCAGGATGCATGTCAACTACATCCAGTGTCTGGGTTCCAATGGAACCGGTCGAGCCGAGAATCGCAATTTTTTTCATGCTGCACCTCATCTTTAATTATCCAATGCCTACGGCGAACAATGCTGTTATCTCAGACTTATGTTCTTCTTTAATAGGGCAGTAGCATTAGTATATGTACGAATGGAAAAACAACAATCCAGCTGTCGCACCGATCAAGAATGCCTCCATGCCCTGGGAGAAGATTACCTGAATCCTTGATATTATATACACGTTTGTAAGCAGACTGGATCAAGTCACCCATCTGACCTACAACTGCACAGGCAATCCCAATCACAATTGCTCTCTGCCAGGAAAGCAAACCATCTGACACTAATGCAAAAATAATAGACGTAACAATTGCAATTACGATGCCACCCAATGCACCCTCCACGGTTTTGTTTGGACTGATGGAAGGCCACAGCTTATTTCTACCAATGAGTTTCCCTACAAAGTAAGCTCCTGCATCACTGGCCCATATGGAGCCCAGCAACAGAAACGTCCAGAACAACCCATGATGCAGATGTCTGGATTCTGCAATGTAATAGAAACCGATTCCTATATACAACACGCCAAGGAAAAGCATGGCCACTGTATTTACGGGCACCTTATTTTTGGTAACAACCGAAGCGGTCATCAGTACAAGCATTACAATCCAGATGACCTGAAATAAGGATAGCGGTCTGGCCTCCCAAAGCATTTCCCAAGGAAACACAATGGCAAAAACACCAGCGTATCCAATCAGGGCCACACCTGAAAAAGGCTTCACCCCGGTCATTTTAACAAATTCATAATAACCGATGAGAGCCATAAGCAATACCAAACCATGGTACCAGGGTCCGCCCAGCATGCAAAAACCTAAAAACAACACACCTGCTATGATTCCTGTCGTTAATCGCTGTTTCAACGGCTTCATCCTCCATCTATTTCAAACCGCCGTAACGCCTTGTTCTGCGCTGATATTCGGCTACTGCTTCAAGCAAATGCTTTTTGCCAAATTCGGGCCAGTATATATCCGTAAACCATAATTCACTATATGCAAGCTGCCAAAGCATAAAGTTGCTTAATCTAAGCTCTCCGCTCGTCCGGATCAGCAGATCCGGATCAGGCATATCAACCGTCAGCATATGCCTGTCAATGAGTTCGGGTGTTATGTCCTCTGCAGATAGTTCCCCCGATTTTACATGCAGAGCAATCTGTTTAACACAGTCCGTCATTTCACGACGACTTCCATAGTTCATTGCAAAGTTCAAAACGAGACCTGTATTATGTTCCGTAAGACGAATGGCTTCCCGCAAGGCATTGATGGTATGAGAAGGTAAATGTTCCTCTTGGCCCATCATGCGAATGCGCACATTTTTTTCTATTAGTTCATCCAGCTCTATGGCCAGAAATTCTTGCGGAAGTCGCATCAGAAAATCCACTTCTTCTTTTGGACGCGTCCAGTTTTCTGTCGAAAAAGCGTACATCGTCAGATATTTGATGCCCAGTTCATCCGCCGCGATGGTCGCACGTTTGACCGCCTTCATGCCATTTTGGTGCCCGGCTATACGCGGGAGTCCCAAACGTTTGGCCCATCGTCCATTGCCGTCCATGATGATGGCGACGTGCTGCGGGATATTGTCCTCGGATATAGTCAGCGTTTCCTGCTTGTCAGCCCCATTCCACCACGACCGAACCCGTTTGATCATTCCTGTTCCTCCAAAATCCCTGAAGTTTCTTCATCTGAAGCTTGGAAAAAGAGACAAAACCCCACCGTATTGGAGGGGCTGCGCTTGTCTTACACTTCCATGATTTCTTTTTCTTTGGCAGCGAGTACCTTATCGACTTCAGCAATAAACTTGTCGGTCGATTTTTGGATATCTTCCTGATGTCTCCGTGATTCATCCTCGGAAATATCGGACTTTTCCATTTTCTTGATATCATCATTCGCATCACGGCGAATGTTACGAATCGCTACTTTACCTTCTTCACCGAACTTCTTCGTCAGCTTTACAAGTTCCGCTCTACGTTCTTCCGTCAATGCCGGAATAGACAAACGGATCATGTTACCATCGTTGGCTGGAGTAAGACCCAGATCGGATTTCATGATGGCACGCTCGATTTCACCCATGGAAGATTTGTCCCAAGGCTGAATCATCAGTGTACGGGAATCCGGAGTACTGATATTAGCAAGTTGATTCAGTGGTGTCATCGCTCCATAATACTCTACCTGAATTCGGTCCAGAAGGGCTGGAGTTGCGCGGCCTGCACGCAAAGTAGCCAGGTCACGACGCAATGCTTGAATTGCTTTTTCCATACGCTCTTCGGCATGTTGTTTAACCGCTTGTGGCATTAATCTACACTCCCTTTAACGATTGTTCCGATACGTTCGCCCAGAACAACACGTTTGATGTTACCTTGTTCCGTAATGGCAAATACGATCAACGGGATGTTGTTGTCCTTACAAAGCGAGGATGCCGTTGAATCCATTACACCAAGGTCTTTGTTAAGAATATCCATGTAAGTCAACTGATCAAACTTCACAGCTGTACTATCTTTAAACGGATCTGCTGAGTATACACCATCAACTTTATTTTTGGCCATCAAGATAACTTCTGCTTCAATCTCCGCTGCGCGCAGTGCTGCTGTTGTATCCGTGGAAAAGAACGGGTTACCTGTACCTGCTGCAAAAATAACGACCCGGCCTTTCTCCAGATGGCGAATAGCTCTACGACGAATATAAGGCTCCGCAATTTGTTGCATTGCAATAGATGTTTGTACACGCGTAGGTACTTCAATCTGTTCCAAAGCATCCTGCAGTGCCAGCGAGTTCATTACTGTCGCCAGCATTCCCATATAATCGGCAGTTGCACGATCGATGCCATTTTCGCTACCTGCAATTCCGCGCCAGATGTTTCCGCCGCCACATACAATAGCAACCTGTACACCAAGTGCAACAACCTCTTTTACCTGTTGGGCAATCGACGAGATCGTATCTGCATCAATACCGTAGCCGTTTTGACCGGAAAGAGACTCTCCGCTGACCTTTAAGACAACACGTTTAAATACTGGCTGTTCCAATTATTCACCCTCCACTTTGAATCGAACACGCTTGGTGTTCAACCAACAAAACTTCTCGCGCATGGCCTCCTGCTTAAAAAGAAAGGAACACAGTTGTGTTCCGCTCTTTTAGGAAAAACGTTTAACCGGTAAGGCACTGTTTTCCTGAGATATAAGGGAGTTTACGCTTCGAAGTATGTTCATTCTTATATCTTCGAAAATCAATCCTGCTCGCCGGTTTAAAAACCGTCTTATTTGTTTACTTGGGACATTACTTCTTCTACGAAGTTGTCTACTTTTTTCTCAAGACCTTCACCCAGTTCGTAACGAACGAAACGACGGATGGAGATATTTTCACCAATTTGGCTGATTTTTTCATTCAGCAATTGGGAGATCGTTTTGTCTGGATCTTTAACGAAAGTTTGTTCCATCAGGCAGTACTCTTCGTAGTATTTACCAATACGACCTTCAACCATTTTTTCAATGATTTTCTCTGGTTTGCCTTCGTTAAGAGCTTGAGCTTTCAGAATTTCTTTTTCTTTTTCCAGCTCATCTGCAGGAACTTCTTCACGTGTAACAAATTTAGGATTAGCTGCAGCAATTTGCATAGCTACATCTTTAACGAAATCCTTAAATTGATCCGTTTTACCAACGAAGTCTGTTTCACAGTTAACTTCAACCAATACACCAATACGTCCACCAGCGTGGATGTAAGATTCAACAACACCTTCAGTTGCTGCACGGCCAGCTTTGCTCGCTGCTGCGGAAAGACCTTTCTCACGCAACAATTCAGCTGCTTTCGTTACATCACCGTTTGCTTCTTCCAGTGCTTTTTTACAATCGAGCATACCTGCGCCCGTTCTTTCGCGAAGTTCTTTTACTGCACTCGCATTAACTGCCATTATAAATTCCCTCCAAAATTAAGTATTGTACGTACACTCTAAAAAAAGGGCAGTGAGAGGTTATCCACCTGCCAACCACCCTTTTCATTTAGTTTATAACATATGTTCGAATCTATTAAGCGGAAGTTTCTTCGCCTTGGTTAGCTTCGATTACAGCATCAGCCATTTTACCTGTCAGCAATTTAACAGCGCGGATCGCGTCGTCATTACCTGGGATAACATAATCGATCTCATCCGGATCGCAGTTAGTATCAACGATACCTACAATTGGGATACCCAATTTGCGAGCTTCCGCAACAGCGATACGCTCTTTGCGTGGATCGATGATGAACAGGGCGCTTGGCAGGCCTTTCATATTTTTAATACCGCCCAAGAATTTCTCCAGACGATCTTTTTCTTTGCGAAGCAAGATAACTTCTTTTTTAGGCAATACAGCGAATGTACCGTCTTCTTCCCAAGCTTCCAACTGTTTCAAACGATCAATACGTTTTTGAATAGTTGAGAAGTTAGTCAGGGTACCGCCCAACCAACGTTGGTTGATGTAAAATTGACCAGCGCGTTCAGCTTCTTCTTTAACAGAATCTTGAGCTTGTTTCTTAGTACCCACGAAAAGAATTGTACCATTCTCTCCTGCGATTCCTTTAACGAAGTTGTAAGCCTCTTCGACTTTTTTCACCGTCTTTTGCAAGTCGATGATATAAATTCCGTTTCTTTCAGTGAAGATATAACGATCCATTTTTGGGTTCCAACGACGAGTTTGGTGACCGAAGTGTACCCCAGCTTCGAGAAGCTGCTTCATGGAGATTACTGCCATCTTCACACACCTCCTAATATGGTTTTATTGTGTCCTCCGCCGGCATCATTTTTCGCCAAGACTCTCCATAAGGAAAGCACCCTCAACAAAATTAGCACATGCGTGTGTTTTAACACCGTTATCTAATATAGCACAGCTGGAGGTCTGATGCAACAGTATTTGAAGCTAATTCTATTTTTACTTTTTGCTAGTATCGAATCATTTTAACCTTGATATGTAACTCAACACTAAATTATTGTTCAGTTTTGAAATTGCACCGTTCAATAAGCAAAAACCGTCCTGTCCGAGCATGCTCAGTTTGACGGTTCTTTCGTAATTTTTGCGATAATGGATTTAAAACTTTCGCCTTTTTCAAGCGCGTACGTACCCACTTGAATTTTGGTGTTGATTCGTTCAGCTTTGCCAGCTTTTATAAACGCTTGAGCATCATCTACGATTCCCGCGTTTTTTAGATTTGCTGCAACGATCGCCAGACTATTGCCTGAACGTACCTTAAATGATACTGTTGCGCCTTTCGGATTGCTCGGCGTTACAGGCTCTGATGTCTTCGGCTCAGTTATCTCTTTCTGTCCTTCAAACTCATTTGCCGCAGGCTCTTGTGGCTTCTCAGGCTCTGTAGGTGTATCCGTAGAAGTTACTGTCTCAGGCGGTGTTGCTGCATTCCCCTGCAACTCACTGCTCTCCTTCTTTTTCTTCGCCACCCACTCTGCTTCTGTGTATAGCTCCTCTTCAGAACCGACCAACTTCATATCCAGGCTTTTTGCCGCTGTTTCAAGCTGTTCTTTGGTCATATTGGCGGTCTGCTCGGGGGCCAGATTACTATCTGCTAATGCATTTTGTCCAACTGTGGCCAGTTGAAGCAAAACTGCCCCAATAATCATGCCGCTCCCCAGACCAATCCATAAGGATCGCTTGTCCATGACTTAGCTGTCCTCCCGTTCTGCCAATTGCAGTATTAACTGTACCTCACCACGCTGAATACCTGTCTGCTTGGATATGGCATCCATCGACTTGCCCTCAGCATGTAAATTAAAGAGTTCTGCATATCGATCTTTAATTGATTCACGCCCAGGCAAAGTTTCGACCTTGCCGTTCTGTGGGTCTGAATCTAACGCCTGCTGGGCCGCCTCTGCTTGTACACTTTTCACGAGCGCTTGTGCTTGCAAACCTTCGGAAGCTTGTACGGGTACATTACCTGAGTGTAGAACAGGCGATGCGACAGGTTCGTTCTTTTTGCTCTGTTCCAGCTGATCCAACCGCTGCTGTAATTCCTGAAGTTGCAATTGCATACGTTGATCGGCTGCTGTCGCTTCTCCCTTCATTTCAGCCACACGTTGAATAAGGGCATCATTATCATTTTCAATCTCGGTCATGTAGTGTTCAAGCGTAGATTCCATCTCCTGCACCAGTTGATGCCCTGGCTCTTGCGCCTTATTTTTCCGAGGCATAATATAAGCGTAGGCGATGGCGCAGGCCCCTAATATGACAATAATGATCCATGGTGACAAATTGGGTTCTCTCCTTCTGATTCAACCATCGGTGCGCAAGACTGCATTGTCTATAACAACCATTTATTATAAAGACAGATCTATATGTTTTCCTTTGTACGGGTGTTCTGCAGGTTTGACAGTTTCTTGAGCCTCAACAGTCTGCTGTCCATCGGAACCACTCTGCTGATTCCCATCATTGGTTTGACCATCACGCACCGAAGTCTGTGAAGTTTCGTCCATTGCTTCACTTCGTTGCCTTGCTTCATTGGCTTCCTTCGTCGTTTGCTCTGCCAGAAGATTCTGATCCGTAATCGGTCTCTGCTGGGCTTCACTTTGATAACGTCCCGCTTCGCTTGTTCGTGGTACCGCAATCTGCAACTCCACTGCTTTGAAACTCATACGCTCACCTCACGGTTTCGAATGGATTTCTTCCTGTGCCTGAATGCTGTACTTAAACGTATGGAACCATCGTAATATCGCCATCATGATAATAAAATGAAATTCGACTCACTGGATCTTTAATAAATTTCGTGTATCTGCCGATAACTATTTTAGAGCCTCCATAAATCATCTTCAGAATATCAACACGAGCCTTGCTTGTATCTTCAAGTGCCTTTTCAATTTCAAAGATACGCATTTTCGTTTCTTCGCTAATCCGAAGAGCAGATTTCTGCGTAGCATTCAGCTTGATTCGCATCGACATCTTATCCGGACTTAATTGTCCAGCGGCAGCTAACTGGTCTAACAAAGTCAGAGCCTTCTTCGTTTTGTCCAAGGAGTCCATCTGTTCTCTGGCTTCCTTGCGCAGATCATTCAGTTCGTTACGCAGCCTTGGCAGAACACCCACTTCAATGGAAGTGACCGTCGACATACTGTTACCTACAACACGAGCTGATACATTCTGACCTGCCTGAATTGAACCACCAACGATTAGACCTTTAGTTCCTGCACAGATGACACCATGGCCAGCACGAATATTGGAATGCATTATGCTTTGGGAAACCAGAACATCTTCACCAGCATCCACGTTGCCTTCTTGAATAAACGTACATTTAACATTATGGCCTGCTTGTACAAGTCCTTTGTTATACCCAATAATACCACCGGTTATTTCGATTGAGCCGCCTGCTTCCAGTTCCGCTCCTTCGACACCTCCGACGACACGAATGTCACCTGCTGCTTTTACTTTAAATCCGGTAAGTACATTGCCGCGTATGACAACCGTGCCTACAAAGTCGATATTACCGTTATTGTAGTCAACGTCGCCATTGACTTCATAGACTGGAAACACATTCAGTTTGTTACCGTCCGTTTTGGTAACTAGCCCATCCAGTGCAGCATACATTGCAGAACCATCCGGGTTAATCACAACGTTTTTTCCAACTTTAAACCGAGCTTCTTTTCCCGGACGATAAGGAATTTCCTCACCCGTTACTGCCCTGCCTGGTATGCCCTCGCAAGGAGCGATTCGCTCTGCAATGATCTGACCACTACGGACATTGTTTAACCGGGTCACTTCTTTGTAATCGACGGTTCCATCTTCCGATTCAAGCGGTCGTCGTTCGTTTGTATCGTCCATCCCAACCAGAATTTTGATGAATCCATCTGTTCCCTGGATAGGAGCGATCCCTTCGGCAATCTTATATTTATCTTTTAAATAGGTTTCAGGGTTACTCACAAAAAGTAGTAATGCCTCTCGCAATACACCTTGTTTGATGCCCTTGTTCGCCACGAATTGTTCGAGTTCATCGATCGTGCAGGCAAAGCCCTCTTCCTCTTTGGAAAATTCAAGGTAGGCTATGCATTTGTCGTCCGATAAAACAATGTTTAAACATTGTTCCAAAGCAGTCCGCTGTGTCACTGCAGTTCTTCCCCCTTTTTGACTTCCCACTCCCCAAACTCCAATTATATTACTTATCTCTATTAATCTTTACGCATCAACAAATCTTTCTGTTTGTCCAATGTGCCGCGTAGTCGTAATATTGCCTTGGAATGTAACTGAGATATACGAGACGGAGAAAGAGACATGACTTCCGCAATTTCACTAAGAGAAAGATCTTCGTAATACAAGAGTGATACAACCGTTCTCTCTTTTACCGTCAATTTGTCAAGCCCTTGCACCAAAGCTTCCTTCAAATAAAATTCATTCACTTTATAATCCGGATTTTTAGCTTTTTCATCCACCATCAAAGACAGACGAGTCTCAGACTCTTCTTCACGAATGGGGTCCTCCAGCGAGCAAAGTGACATGACTGCCACTTCCTGAAGCATATGTTGAAAATCTTTGGTAGACACGTCCAGATACTGACTCATTTCCTCATCACTAACGGACCTCAGATAGCTTTGTTCCAGCTGTTGGTAGGCGTCTTCAATACGCTTGGCCTTCTCTCGAACAGAACGCGGAACCCAATCACCTTGACGCAGACCGTCAAGAATGGCTCCGCGGACTCTCCATGATGCATACGTCTCAAATTGCAAACCACGTTCATAGTCGAATTTCTCCAAAGCATCAATTAACCCCATAACGCCGTTACTCTCCAAGTCATCTTTGGGAACATTTTTGGGCAAACCAACAGCCAGTCGACCGGATACATAATTTACAATGTGAAGATACTTTTCAATCAAAGCTTTCTTGGCTTCAAGATCTCCATGTTCTTTCCACTTTTCCCACAGATCAGAATGGTTCAAATGTGAAGCTTTACGCTCGTTCAATTGCTTTCACCCTCCTTATTTGTCTGTCAGGTGACGAACGGCCTGCGCCAATTCCTCCGGATCCTTGGTCCGGACAAGTTTAGGCGGATCCAAAGGAGCGAATCCCGTTGGAGCTTTCGTCTCAGATGGCGGAAGATCGTCCCCAGATGAAGCGTTCTGTCCACTCTTGAGCAAATCATTCAGCTCTTGTCCATCGTCTTCGATTTTAATGTCCACCTGTGAACCTCTTTGATCTTGAGCATTTGGTGAATCATAACCATATCCATTCCCCTCGACCTGAGGGTTCAGCAGCAATCCCAATCCCCAGCGTAAACCGTATGCAAGGACAAACCAGGCTACGAATCCGATCAATCCGCGAATTAAACTGGTCATCAACACATTGCTGCTGTATGCTACAAAAAAAGTAATAATAAACCCAACGATGCCTGCTCCAAGATTAATGCGGTAGTTTCCTATCATAGTCTTATAATTCCTTTACACCCATTTGTACACTTCGAATAGTCAAAAGTCCAGTTTCACAATCCATTTCAATTGTTCGTCCATAATTTCCACCGGTATCTTCTGCAAGAAGAGGGATATTGAGTTTTTGAAGCCACTCTCGACAAGAATCTGCATTACGTGGTCCAATGCGCATGGTATCTCCAGCCCCGGCAAAGGCAAACATCTGAGAGCCTCCGGCCATTTTAGACACAATACGTGAGTGAGAAGCACCTAGTTTTATCATCTTTTCCAAAAGCTCAGGCAACGCCGTATCCGCATATTTCGCAGTGTTCAGTTTCCCTTCGCGTGCGATCTCTGAAGTAGGAAGCATGACATGCGCCATTCCAGCCAGCTTCAAATGTGGGTCATACATTGTTAATCCCACACACGAACCCAAGCCAGTCGTGCGGATTACACCGGGAAGATGAGCGATGTTTAGATCCGCCATACCGACTTTAACGACGCTTTTGTCCTCAATCATGGCTCAGTGGCACCCCTAGCGATTCAAATATCTTTGCAAAGGATGGTGGGTCCGGAATGAGGAAAAACTGACCCTCAACCTGATCTTCACCTTCAAAGAAAGATGTGTCAATCAACAATGCAGCGTCACCCATCTCGCCAAACTGCAACAAACCATAGCTTAGAATGGCACCCGCCATGTCGATGGCAAGTCCAGGAACGGTTGGATACATGGACAATTTCGTGAAATCTGCCAAAGAAGAAAGATAGGATCCAGCCAAAATATTTCCAATCTCGGAAAGCGCTGATTGCTCCATATCTGTAAAAGCAAGTCCTTCTTTCAAATCAAACCCGGCGAGTCTATTCAACAACATTTTAGCAGCCTCAGGTGTCATCATAAAGAAAAGATTTCCCGGTGCTTCCCCTTCCACACGAAGAAAAACGGTAACAACGATGCGTTCATCTCCGCCCACTTTTTCGGCAACTTCTTCAAAAGGGAGCATTTGTACTTTAGGTACACCCATGTCAATCGGTCTGTTGAGGAGTTGAGACAACGCCGTTGCGGCGTTGCCTGCTCCAATGTTACCGACCTCTTTGAGCACATCCATCTGGAATACCTCAAATCGGTTGAACATCTCCACGGTACTAGCCCTCAACACTTTCCAGCTGTACAATCTCGCTTTTATTTAATACTTCGTTCAAGTTAAGCATAATCAACAGGCGTGAATCTTCCAATTTAGCAACACCTCGTAGGTATCTCGCTTTAACGCCGCCAACCACTTCTGGTGGACTATCGATCGCACTGCTCTTGATATCGATAACATCATTAGCAGAATCTACGATGAAGCCAACTTGCATGTCGTCAACACCTACGATAACAATACGAGTCTGATCCGTGTATTCTGATTCCGGAAGGGAGAAACGACCGCGCAGATCAATGACCGGAATAACAACGCCGCGTAAATTGATAACTCCTTTTACAAAGGAAAGTGTCTTGGGAACACGGGTAATTGGCATCATGCGCTCAATCGTCTGAACTTTGTCTACCTCAATACCATACTCTTCGGAACCCAATTTAAAGACGATGACTTTCAACTCTTCTTCCATGTAAAAAACCTCCCTATTAAATGTAAGACTTCGCTCTATGCTTATTTAATAAATGCATTAGGATCAAGAATCAGGGCTACTTGTCCATCTCCGAGTATAGTTGCTCCAGAGATTCCTTCAATAGCAGGAAGATAGGTTCCCATTGATTTGAGAACAATCTCACTTTGTCCAATGAATTCTTCAACAGCTACGGCTGCAAGACGGTCACCTTTGCGAATCACGACAATTTCTGTTTCCTGCTCATCAGCGTCATTGAAGTCCGGTACGGAGAAAACTTCGCTCAAGGACAAGTACGGAATCAGTGACTCACGGAACGTAATCATTTTATTGCCGTGAATATTACGAACTTGTTCCCGTTGTACAATGGCCGTCTCTACAATGGAGGATAACGGAACAGCGTATTTCTCTGAACCAAGTCGTACCAGCATCGCCGCGATAATGGATAGAGTCAACGGAAGCTGAACAGAGAAGTTAGTACCTTTGCCTGGAGTTGAATGAATCGTTACATTACCACCAAGCGAAGTGATCTTCGATTTTACTACATCCAAGCCAACGCCCCGGCCAGAGATATCCGAGATAATATCTGCAGTACTGAAACCAGGTGCGAACAACAGTTGATTCACTTCATCATCACTCATCTTGGCACCTTGTTCTTCGGTTACAACACCACGTTTGATCGCGGTTTTCAAAAGCTTGTCGCGATAGATACCTTTACCATCATCTTCGATTTCAATAAACACGTGATTTCCACTGTGGAAGGCACGCAGGTTTACTGTACCCATCTCTGGTTTACCTGCAGCTACACGCTCTGCAATGGATTCCACACCATGGTCAACCGCGTTACGCAGTAAATGCACAAGCGGATCACCAATCTCATCAATTACCGTACGGTCCAATTCCGTCTCAGCACCCGTAATAACCAAATCGATTTTTTTATCTAGTGTCTTGGCCAGATCACGGATCATACGCGGGAATCGGTTAAATACGGTATCTACCGGTACCATCCGCAATTTCAGTACAATATTTTGCAAATCTGTGCTAACTCGACTTAAATGTGCAACTGTATCGGATAAATCATTGTTGCCTGTCTCACTGGCCAATTGCTCCAGACGTGAACGGTCAATCAACAATTCACTGAACAGGTTCATCAATACGTCGAGACGTTCAATATCCACACGAATGGTACGTGAAGGTGCAGCAGCTTGTTTCGGCGCAGCAGTTTTGGCTGGTGCCGTTTTGGATTCTTCTGCAGGTGCAGAATTGTTATCCGGCGAAGCAACTTCAGCTACAGCTGTTGATGCGGGTGGCGCTTCAACTGTAGCTGCTACCTGATTAGCCATCTGCTGAAGAGTCTCCTGATCCAGTTGAATCAGCTTTGCACTTTCAATCTCAGAGATACTCATGATGCCTTCTTCCAGTTCGTGCGCCTCTTTAGTTGTTATGTAATACAACGAGAAACTGCGCTCAAACTTCTCTTGCTCAATATCCTGAACGGAAGGGTAAGCCTTTACGACTTCACCTGAACGTTCCAGCATATCAAAAACCATGTAAGCCCGTACACCTTTTAACTGGCTATGCTCGCTAACGAGTACATCCACATAGAACACACGATGACCTTCGGCAATCGACTGATCCAGCACCGAATATTGGAATTCATCCAGTTCCACAGCCGAAGCAATTGAAGCGTTAGCTGGCTTTTTTGTTTCCGTAGCAGATGTATCTCCGTTTGTCATTTCACCGTTTTCAATGGCCTGAAGCGAAGCAACGATTGACGAAACATCAGCTTTACCTTGTCCACCTTCGGTAATATCCTGAACCATCGTTTCCAAGGCGTCGAGACTCTTAAACATGGTGTCAAAAATGTAATCCTGCATTTTTAACTTCTCATTACGAACCAGATCCAACACATTTTCCATTTTATGTGTCAGTGATGCCAAATCTTCAAAGCCCATTGTTGCTGCCATACCCTTCAAGGTATGAGCAGAGCGGAATATTACCTGAACTATACCCAGATCTTCTGGATTGCCTTCAAGTTGAAGCATGTTTTCGTTAAGCGATTGCAGATGATCATTAGACTCATCAATAAACATGGATAAATATTGGTTCATGTCCATTGTGAGGCACCTCCTCCGTGAGTTACACTCCGTTATTTCACTGCTTGAACAAGTTTAGACGCAATCTCCTGCAGTGGCAAAAGATGACGAACGCATTGCAGCTCTACAGCAGAACGCGGCATACCATATACAACACATGTTTCTTCATTCTCGGCAAAGGTTGATGTAACTCCAGCTTCGTATAATCTCTTCATCATACGTGCTCCATCACTTCCCATTCCTGTCAGCAAAACAAGATGCCTTTGTAAAGATGTAAACGGCAGAAGTGACTCAAACATCGTATCCACTGAAGGTCTATGTCCATTCACTGGTTGATCTTCAGTCAACTTCACGATAAACTTCCCGTCTGCTGTTTTGTTAACTTTCACATGGAATCCGCCGGGTGCTATATAGGCGGTACCTTTTTTCAGGACCATGCCTTCTTCAGCTTCAACTACATGCAATGGACTGAATGTATTCAATCGTTGAGCCAAAGAACGTGTGAAATTGGGCGGCATATGCTGCACAATAATGACCGGTGCAGGCAAATCAGCAGGCAACTGCTCGAGCAATGTCTTGAGAGCCCTCGGTCCACCCGTAGAACAACCTATTGCCACAAGCTTGTTGAATGTTCCTTCCGCTCCCACTGTACCTTTAGAGACAGGATTAGGCTTGATTACATCCTTGGCTTTTGCAGAGGCTGCTGCTATTTGGTCAGCTGCCAGTCTAGCTGCATTAGGTAGCCGAACTTCCTTCGGAGTCTGCACTGGATTAGCTGACTTCACTACTCTCTCTACATTCGTCTCCAAAGTCCGCTCTGCTTTCGGCAAAGGTTCCGTTTTTTTCTCCAAGCGGCCTGGTTTCGAAGGTGATAATGGCTCAATAGGTTTCTTGGATTTGGCCTGAAAGACGTCAGTCCGCTCTTGAAGAGAGCGTTGACTCGTCTTCGCAGGTTCAATCATTTTTTTCGCAGGCTCTACTCGATCCTTGCCTGGCATTTCTTTGTTTACCTGCTGAGCTGAAGGGACAACTGTTGCTCGCGAAATCTCTCTATTTTTCAACGATAACTCACGATCAGCTTTTCGCTTGATCTCATTCATCGCAGCACGCATGCGCTCAACCAAGGCCTTACCGACTTGAGCAATATCCTGGTCATGTGAAATAGATGGTTTCCGAATGAAGTCGAATGCTCCGGCTTCAAGCGCCATAATGGTTTCTTTCATGCCTTGTTCATTGATACCTGAGAGCATAATCACAGGAACGAAGGATTCCTTCATAATTGATTTTAATGCATCCAACCCATTCATTTCGGGCATCTCAACGTCCATTGTAATAATATCGGGTTTCAATTCCAGTGATTTTTGAATCGCTTCTCTACCGTTTGATGCCGTTGCCGTGACCTTGAATTCCGGATCCGCTTGGATCAAATCCGTAACAATCTTACGCATAAAAGCGGAATCATCGACAACCAATACTTGATAGACCGCCATGTTGTGTCACCCCTGTTTCCTTTTTTCAGAAATCATGTTGTCCGTTTAAGCCACTTATTCATAAATCCCCTGATTCCTGTCAAGGTTCCGGATCCCGGAGTTGCAGGTACAGCCAGATAACGAAGAGCAAGTTTCTCTATATCTTTGGAGGCTTTGGCATTGGGATAAGCCAGACTATAGGGCATTTGCCTTTTAACCGCCTTGACCACCTGGGCGTCTTCCGAAATATACCCAAGCAGCGGAATATCCGTCTGCAAAAACCGCCTTGCCACTCCAGCTATTTTATCTGCCACCCGTTCCGCTTCTCGTTCGTCCTCCACCCGGTTAACGATCATCCGAAAGGGCGTAGCATTTTCCTGGCCGTGCATAACTTTGACTAAAGCATAAGCATCGGTTATTGAAGTCGGTTCAGGTGTGGTTATAATCAGGCATTCATCGGCAGCACCGATGAACTTCATATTCTCCCTGGAGAGTCCTGCCCCAGTGTCGAAGATGACATAATCCATTTCCTGGGCAATATCCTCCACTTGACTGGCGAAGAACTCCAGATCACGATCAGACAATGAGAATAACTCTTTCATGCCCGATCCACCAGCAATGTAAGGCAAGCCGCTGGCACCCAGTTGTATGATCTCCCTTATAGATTTTTGTCGGTATAACAGGTGATAAAGATTATAGGAAGAAGACGTACCCATAAGAACATCAATATTAGCCATTCCAATATCGGCATCAAATACAAGTACCTTTTTCCCCAAAGCCTGCAGTGCCAAGGCAAAGTTCAGTGTGAAATTGGATTTACCAACACCTCCCTTACCACTGGCCACAGTAATGATTTTAGAGGATCGAATATCTCGCTCAATACCTTCCAATTCCAATGGCGCGGAGACCATATTTCGAAGTGCAGCTGCCTGATCCTTCATTGTGGCCCTTCTCCCAGCAACTGTTTAGACAATGAATCTGCATCCGGCTTCAACAAATCGTCCGGAACATTTTGTCCATTAGCCACATATGCGAGCTTGAGTGGAAAACGGTGTAACAAATTAAATAACGGACCGCAGCTCCCAGTCTCATCCATTTTGGTGAAAATCACCTTATCCAGGCCATATTTACTGAAATGTTCCGTAATCTGAACCATATCAGCGCTTTTGGAAGTCATACTCATGACCAGAAAGGTTTCGCTATTCTCTACCGGAGCAAGCAAACTTTGCAGTTCCGAAACAAGCAATTCATTTCTGTAGTTTCTACCTGCTGTATCCATAAAAATCAAGTCACAATTCTCTAATCGAGAAATGGCACGTTGTGTATCCCCGGGCGATTGCACCACCTCAAGTGGAACATTCAATATAGATGCATATGTTCTAAGCTGTTCTACCGCCGAGATCCGATACGTATCTGATGTAATGAATCCAACTTTACGATGTTTTTTGAACATTTGCTCAGCAGCCAATTTTGCGATTGTCGTTGTTTTTCCTACACCTGTTGGTCCAGCAACATAGACGATTCGAGTGGTAGGAAGGATGCCTTCTTCAATACGCTGCTCCAAAAAGTGCATGACCTCAAGCTTCACAACGCGTTCTACATCCTGTTCCTTCAATTCATCCTCAGACAATCTTGTTTGGATTGAATCGAACCAGGCTTCCCAAACTTCAGGCCAAACATCTTGTTCTGTCAGACGTTCTCGGATCGGTTGCAGTTCCTCTGTCAGAGGGTCCGCGGAAGTACCTTGCTTAGAAAGCCTGGTCACCATCTGTTTAAGATCCTGCAATTCAGTCATCAACTTATCCTGCTGCAGGTCTGTACCTGTTGGCTTCGTCGCAGTTGTTGAACCCGAAAAATCCGCCCCTTGCGGTCGCGGTTTATGATCCGTGCTTGAAGAACCTGAGCCGCTGTCTATGTCTGAACTGATATTACGCGATTCAAACACAGATGACGCGGCAGCAGATTGTTCCTGTACACTTTGATCAGCTGTATTCGTTGTCGCCGACTCATCAGAAGCCTCAACAAACGAACGTGCTGTTTGCCGATAAGCTTCAGGTACAAATGCACGAGGTACAGGTGTGAATTGATTTTGTACAGGCTTTGTCGTTTGCTTGTTTTCTTCCTTATCCACTGCAGCTACAACTTCGATCCGTTTTTTGCGAAACATTCCCATCACACCGCCCACCTTAATCTCTTTGGTGGACAGAATGACGGCATCACTTCCCAGGTCTTTGCGAATTTGAAGCATAGCTTCGGGCATGGTCTCAACAACGTATTGTTTTACTCTCATAAGTTCACCACCCCGATACTTTGAATTTCAACATTCGGCTCCAATTCGCTGTAGGAAAGCACAGGAATGTCCTGCATAGTACGTTCAATAACCTGACGCAGATACATCCGAATGGTTGGAGAAGTTAATACAACAGGTTGTTGACCTGATTGAATCAAACGGTTCACTTGTTCACTCAGCTTCTGATAAACACTTTGTGTAGAAACAGGATCTAGCGCAAGATAGCTACCTTGATCCGATTGTTGCACACTTTCAGCAATTTTCTTCTCGAGACCAGGTCCAACGGTGATCACCCGAAGTGTCTCACCTTTCTGTGAGAATTGCTGAGTAATTTGACGTGAGAGGGATTGTCTGACGTATTCGGTTAACACATCAGGGTCCTTCGTATATGTACCATAGTCAGCTAGTGTCTCGAAGATGGTAACCATATCACGAATGGATATTTTCTCACGCAATAACTTGGCAAGTACTTTCTGCACATCACCAATGGAAAGCAGTGAAGGGATCAGTTCATCCACCAGGGCAGAATAGTTCTCTCTGAGATTATCCACAAGGGCTTTCGTTTCTTGTCTTCCAAGTAACTCATGCGCATGCTTTTTGATCAATTCCGTCAGATGTGTAGCCACAACGGAAGGCGGGTCTACGACCGTATATCCTGCAAGTTCCGCTCTGTCTTTGGTTACTTCATCAATCCATAGTGCCGGAAGTCCAAAAGCAGGCTCTGTCGTTTCAATACCTGTCACGGACTCCTCATCATAACCTGGACTCATAGCAAGGTAGTGATTCAACAGCAGCTCTCCGCCACCTACCACATTACCCTTGATTTTGATCACATACTCATTGGGTCTGAGCTGGATATTATCTCGAATCCGTATAACCGGAACAACCAACCCCAGTTCAAGAGCACACTGCCTCCGAATCATAATGATCCGATCCAACAAGTCCCCACCCTGCTGATTATCAGCAAGCGGGATTAAACCATAACCAAATTCAAACTCAATAGGGTCCACCTGAAGCAGGTTAATTACACTTTCAGGACTTCTGACCTCTTCAATCTGCTGTTCTTCTTCCAACTGTTCTTCCGCTTCCTGTTTCAAGTTCAAATTATTCTGCATGCGCCACGCGGCATATGCCAACACACCTGCCAGCGGAAGCGTAGTAATAACATGAATTGGCGTAAAGAAACCGAGCATGGCAATAACGAAAGCTACGATATAAATAAGTATTGGATATGTAAACAGTTGCCCCGTAATATCATCTGCCAAGTTTCCTTCTGATGACGCTCTGGTGACAATAAGTCCTGCTGCTGTGGAAATAAGCAGAGCAGGGATTTGGCTTACCAATCCATCTCCAATAGTCAAAACAGAGTACGTTGACATTGCATCTGCGAAAGCCATCCCATGTACAGTCATACCGATAATAAATCCACCGATAAGATTGATCAGGAGGATGATAATACTTGCAATTGCGTCACCTTTTACGAATTTACTTGCTCCATCCATCGCTCCATAGAAATCGGCTTCACGTTCAATTTTGGAACGACGCTCACGAGCTTGTTGCTCGTTGATCAGACCTGCATTCAGATCCGCATCAATACTCATTTGTTTACCAGGCATCGCATCGAGAGTGAATCGAGCAGCAACTTCAGCTACGCGTTCAGAACCCTTGGTAATAACGATAAACTGAACGACAACGAGGATCAAAAACACGATAAATCCAATTGCAATTTGCCCTCCAGCAATCCAACTACCAAAGGTAGCAACTACAGCTCCTGCATCACCATTACCAAGAATCAACTTGGTTGTGGAAATGTTCAGTGCCAGTCGGAATAGTGTAGTGATCAGCAGCAAAGCCGGAAAAATAGAAAACTGCAATGCTTCTTTGCTGTTCATGGCAACAAGGAGTATCATCAGAGCAATTGAAATATTGACGACCAGTAACAAGTCCAACAGCCAGGTCGGGATCGGGAGAATCATCATTAACACAATGCCAATGATACCCGCAAGGACAGCTATATCTTTAATTTTCAATGAATGTACGGCCTCCGATCCCCTTTTATTTCGTTCTGCCCTTTAGTTTATATACATAAGCTAGCACTTCGGCTACCGCTTGGAACAAATCGGCCGGTATGGCGTCACCAATCTCGGCTCTCTGGAACAACGCCCGTGCTAACGGCTTGTTTTCCATCGTAATAACACCGTTTTCTTTGGCAATTTCCTTGATTCGCAAGGCAACATAATCCTGACCTTTGGCAATAATCTGTGGTGCCTCCATCTCGGAACCTTCATACTTTAATGCAACTGCAAAGTGAGTTGGGTTCGTAATGATTACATCCGCATTCGGTACTTCCTGCATCATACGCTGCATAGCCATACGACGCTGACGTTCCCGGATTTTACCTTTGATCAGCGGGTCACCCTCCATTTTTTTGTACTCATCCTTAATGTCCTGCTTGGACATACGGATCTTCTTCTCATGATCATACTTCTGATACATGTAATCAAAGATCGCAAGTACCAACAGAGCTACCGCAATCTTGACTCCAAGACTTAAAGTAATTGAAGCAGCAAAATGTAAAATGGCATCCATTGAAAAATGAGAAAGTGAAGCAATATCGGACTGGTAACTTGTGATTGTGCTATACACAAGATAACCAATGATGGTCATCTTCAAAATGGATTTAGCAAATTCGACCAACGAACGAAGAGAAAAAATATTTTTGAATCCCTTAATCGGATTCAACTTCTCCAGCTTCGGCTTTAAACCTTCACCTACAAGTAGAAAACCTACCTGCATGTAGTTAACGATCAGAGCAACTAATGCTACACCAAGCAGAACAGGAGCAAGCAACAACATCACTTCTATACCGTATCGCATCATAAGTGACATTACATTTTCATCAGTGACTTCCATGCTCAACCGATTGATGAAGATATCCGTGAAGAGTCGAACCGTACGCTCCTTGTAAAAATCACTGAAAACCATCATGATTAAAAAGGTAAACAGGAGAATCGAGGCACCTGATATCTCCATGCTTTTGACAACCTGTCCCTTTTTACGTGTATCCTGTCTCTTTTTTGGGGTAGCTTTCTCCGTCTTTTCCCCTGAAAACAACTGGAGGTCGAGTTGAAGTTTCATTCGAATCTTGTCCTCCGTTTCACTCATCCCGGCCTTTGCCCAATGGTCCCAAGCAATTTTTCCATGGATCTGAACATCACTTCGAACAATTGACCAAATACAAAGGCGAAGCTGGGAACCAGCAAAAGCAAAATAGCAAGCCCGACGAGCACTTTAAGCGGCATTCCGACAGCAAACACATTAAATTGAGGAGCTGTTTTTGCCAAAAATCCTAATCCTACATCCGTTAAAAACAACGCAACTACCATAGGTGCAGCCATCTGAAACGCAAGCATAAACGATTCACCTAGCGTACGAATCAAAAATTCAGCAATACTTCCATCGGCCAGCCTTATGAAAAATACATTCGACAACGGGATCCAGCGATAACTGTATACAAGGGCATCCAGGAGATAATGATGTCCATTCATGGTTAGGAATAAAAGCACTGCGAATGCATATTTGAAGTTACCTGTAAGCGGTGCTGAAGCACCTGTCATTGGATCATATACGTTCGCAATACCAAAACCAATTTGTATATCAATAAAAGCACCTGCTGTCTGTACAGCTGTCATCAATAGATACGCAACAAATCCCAAAAGCAAACCTATTAGAATCTCTCTGATGATGAGCAAAATATAACTCAGATCCGTGGGTACTGTCTGGTTTATGCCATATGTCATATATACGGTCAATGTGACAAAAGCAGAGAGTCCAATTTTAACTGAAGCGGGTACATTTCGAGCCGAAAAAACCGGCGCAGTTACAAAAAATGATGTGATTCGACAAAACATAAGCAGAGCGACAGGGAAACTTTGCAATAATGTCTCCATCTGCTAAAGCCTACCCTATGTATCTGTATAGATTATCGAGAATGTTAAACGTAAAATCGACCAAGATATTCAAAATCCAAGGTCCAAACAAAAGTACCGCCAAAAGTACGGCAACAATCTTTGGCACGAAAGCTAATGTTTGTTCCTGAATTTGGGTTGTCGCTTGAAAAATACTGATTGCAAGTCCTACAACCAGAGCTAGTATAAGCATGGGTGCACTGGCCAGCAATGACGTGTATACCGCTTTCCCGGCCAGACCGATAATAAATTCCGAAGTCATGACCGTCCTCCTTTAACTTTCCGGATCAAGTGTTAAAACTCAGTAACAGTGACTTGACAACCAGATACCACCCGTCCACAAGGACAAAGAGCAGTATTTTGAAAGGTAATGAGATCATGACCGGCGGAAGCATCATCATGCCCATTGCCATGAGTGTACTCGCAACAACAATGTCTATAACAAGAAACGGAATAAAAATCATAAATCCCATCTGGAATGCTGTCTTCAACTCACTGATTACATATGCCGGCACCATAACAGTAATTGGGATATCCTGATAAGTCTTGGGTTGTTCAGTCTGATTGTACTTCATAAACAGCAGAAGATCTTTTTCTCTGGTGTGACTAAACATAAATTTCTTTATCGGATCCGCTGCTTTTTCAAGTGCCTCGGTTTGCGTAAGATCTCCCTGGAGATAGGGCTGAAGCGCTACCTGATTTATGGAAGACAACGTTGGCGACATAATGAAAAGTGTCAGAAATAGCGCCAAACCGACGAGCACCTGATTGGGTGGCATTTGTTGTGTACCCAAAGATGTACGTACAAAACCTAGTACAATCACAATCCGAGTAAAACTGGTCATCAGCACAAGCATGGCCGGAGCAATACTAAGCACCGTAATTAACAGTATAATGGACAGTGAACTCGTGCTTGGTGTCCCTCCATCTCCGTTCCCAATCTGAATATCAATATTCGGAATAGGTTCGGCAAAGGCAACCGTTACAGATGCCAGACTGATAAGTCCTAATAAACAACACGCTAACCAAATCTTTTTCTTCATGAATCCCTCGACCGATCTGTAGTATTGTCTTTATCCAGGAGCTTTTCCATCTTCTCTTTACGGTTAGGCATCTGCCGAAGTTTGGATTCAAACATTTCGTGAAAAGAAGTTGTGTCCTCTAGTTCCATTTCCCTCGGCGGTTCTTCTCTACGGAAACGTTTTGTGAGCTTGGCAATGAGAGGTGAGAGATTCCCTTGTTGTGAAGCAGCATCCCGTTCGAAGGAATCAATGATTCTTTGCGCCTCTTCCAGGTCCGAAACCTTATCTATCAACTGGATGTCTTCACCTACACCAAGCAGATATACAACGCCACCAATTTCCATAATTTGCAGCGACTTGTTTTGCCCCAGTCCAACCCCGCCCAGGGTACGAATCGTGCCATGACGTAACCACTGCTGATTCCGTTTGTTTAAGAACCGGATCAGATAGACAATAAGGGCCAGGATGACGGCCAGGACAACAATCACCCATACAAGCTGTAAATAATAATTGGTTCCCGCGCCAGCTCCTCCTGGTATATCACCCTGAGCCATCATCATGTCTCTTAAACGCCCAGTGTCTTGCTAATCGCTTCGATAACCCGATCAGATTGGAACGGTTTAACGATAAAGTCTTTGGCACCTGCTTGAATAGCATCGATTACCATTGCTTGTTGACCCATGGCCGAGCACATAATCACTTTAGCGTTAGCATCAATCTTCTTGATTTCTTTCAAAGCTGCAATGCCATCCATCTCAGGCATCGTAATATCCATTGTGATCAGATCCGGACGAAGCTCTTTAAATTTCTCAATGGCTTGTGAACCATCCTGTGCCTCACCAACAACCTCATATCCATTTTTGGACAAAATGTCCCGGATCATCATTCTCATAAATGCAGCGTCGTCTACGACTAAAATTCGGTTTGCCATCTTGATTCAAGTCCTCCCTAAATTGTGCTTATTGTAATTTCTGAATTCGGTCCCATTGGCTAACGATATCTATAACACGAACACCAAAGTTTTCGTCTATAACGACAACTTCTCCCTTGGCGATCAGTTTGTTATTCACCAAAATATCGACAGGTTCCCCGGCTAACTTATCCAGTTCGACAATCGAACCCTGTGACAGTTCCAAAATATCTTTAATTTGCTTCTGGGTCCTTCCTAATTCTACGGTGACTTTAAGGGGAATGTCCATCAATAAATTCAAATTGTTTTCGTCTACCTGACCGTACGCCCCATTTTGTAAATTGGCGAATTGAACTGGCTGTACGTTAACATTCCTATTTGGCATTCCACCATAATGTTGAGGTGCACCATAAGGTTGCTGCGGTGGCATGCCATACGGCTGCTGTGGCGGCATTCCTTGCGGCATCCCCATCGGAGTCTGTCCATATCCGTTATAGTCCTGAACAGGCTGCTGAGGAGCCTGTGGGGGCTGCTGGTGTTGAACGGGCGGCTGCTCAGCCACTGGTGGTGGCGTTGCGGGTACGGGTGCTGGTGCAGGTTCAGGGGTTGATGCCACTGGTGCGCTGGCAGTTGACTCCTGAGCACCTCCAATCAACATATCTACCATGTTTTTGGCAAAATGCACTGGAAGCAACTGCATCAGATTGGAATCAATCAGATCCCCGATTAACAAACGAAATGAAACTTGGATAAGAGTCTCATCTGCCGGGAGATTACTTACACCTTCTCCACTCTCCAGATTGAGAATATCGATTCCCGGAGGAGAAATATTCACAAAACGATTAAAAATCGTGGACATTGAAGTTGCAGATGAACCCATCATCTGGTTCATTGCTTCCTGTACTGCACTAATATGGATTTCGTTCAGTTCTTCATCGACCGGATTTCCTTCGCCACCCAGCATCAAATCAGCGATGACTTGAGCATCTCTCTTCTTGATAACAAGCGAGTTAATGCCTTCAAATCCATCCACGTAATTCACATGAACGGCAACATGCGGCTTGGGAAAAGCTTCTTCAAACTGCGTTCGACTAATAATAGAAACTTTAGGTGTTGTAATATCTACTTTGAGGCCCAATAGCGTGGATAAGGCTGTTGCCGCGCTACCAAATGTAATGTTACCAATCTCCCCCAAGGCATCCTGCTCCAGCTCGGTCAAAAAATCATCAACCGTCTTTTCAGCGGGCTCCGAGCTGTTTATCGACTCCGATTGCCTGAGCAAAGCATCGATTTCTTCTTGGGATAAATAATCCTTACTCGTCAAATTCTTCAACTCCTTCGGTGACAATCTCGTCTATTTGCACAGCCACACGGTCCTTGATTGTCCCCGGACTGCCCATGTATTTCAGTTTGTCACCCACTTTAATGGAAAGTCCCTCATCCACTGGTTTGTTCAACGTAATGACATCACCAACGGACAGACCCAGAAATTCTGCAATTGAAATTCTGGATTCTCCCAATTCCGCAACGATGGGTAATTTGGCTTTGTTCACACGCTCTCTTAAAGCATCATATTCTTCCGGAGCTCTGGTTTTCTTCTCCGAAACAAACCACTGATGAGTGGACAACCGTGACATAATAGGTTCAAGAACGACATGCGGTATACATAGATTGATCATGCCTGTCGTGTCACCAATTTTGGTGCTGAGCGAGATCAGAGCAATCGTTTCATTGGGAGATACAATCTGCATAAATTGCGGATTGGTCTCGAGCGCTTCCATCCTTGGGGAAATATCCAACACGGTCTTCCATGCTTCCTGCAAACTTTCAAATGCACGGCTGAATATTCGCTCCATGATGGTCGTTTCAATCTCCGTCATCGATGCAATCTTTGTCGGAGCACTCCCCGTTCCACCAAGCAGGCGATCCAACATCGCATATCCCACGTTCGGATGGACTTCCATCACCATTCTTCCCTGTAGTGGCTCCGCTTCAAAAATGTTCAATATCGTCATCTTAGGAATAGAACGGATAAACTCATCATAAGGCAACTGTTCGACCTGAACGACATTGATTTGAACGAACGTCCGCAGTTGGGCTGAAAAATAAGTGGTGAGAAAGCGTGCAAAGTTTTCATGAATACGAGTCAAGCTTCTGATATGGTCTTTGGAAAAACGCACTGCCCGCTTAAAATCGTACGATCTGATTTTCTTCTGAGTTTCTTCCTTCTTCAATTCTTCCGCATCCATCTCACCAGAAGAAAGGGCTGCTAATAGGGCGTCAATCTCATTTTGTGATAATACATCCACCATGTTCTCACCCCCTTACAGGTCTACAGCGTGTTCTGTTCATTTACATTGGCGCCATTACAAAAGCTGAAAAACTGGTGCTGCTCAACTTACCTTCAGGTAAAGCTTCATTAATTAGTCCGGTCAATCTCTCATTAAATTGTACTCGGCCCTTCGCTGTAGCCAGCTCCTCAGACTTTGTATCCGCAAACGTCTGAATGATAATAGGCTTCACTGTAATTTCTTTAATTTTCTCAAAATCTTCTTTGGCTGTTTTGTCTGACAACTTGAATGAGAAGCTGACAACTACAACATGATCCGTATCAGCCAAGTTGGTTTTAATTTCTCCAAGCTCAGAGGAAACCTCTACAATCTCATCCGCAGTCATCTTCTTTTCTGAAGCTGCCGCCGTATGTGTGTCGTCCTTATTCCCGTTCTGTCCTTGCATAAATACAAACACAACCACCACAATGAGTGTTATTGCAAGCAACATCGTTGCAAGCCAGGGCATCATTTTTTTCATCAGGATTCCTCCGTTTGCTGCACTTTAATAGTGGCTGCCTGAACCCCGATTTCACGGTTGTAATCTTTAATCTTGGAAATAACGTCATCGGCTTTTTCAAGCACAATCAGTCTCTTTCCAGTTACCAGAGTAATATACGTATCCGGCGTCTCTTCCACTATTTCAACCATCAGCGCATTTAACCACATGGGAGAACCATTTAACCGCGTAACCGAAATCATGCTAAGCCCCCTTGATCAGAGTGGGAGGAGCAAGCTCCCCCACATTTTAAAAAAATTCATTAATCAGCTATTAACGTTTCAGGTTAACAACTTCCTGAAGTATTTCATCCGACGTTGTAATGATCCGGGAGTTGGCCTGGAATCCACGCTGAGCTACGATCATCTCAGTAAATTCACCAGTCAAGTCCACGTTTGACATTTCGAGCTGTCCAGCAATGATCGCTCCTGTTCCGTCCTCAGCACTGTTTGCTGTCAAAGGATCAAGAGTACCGTCAGGATTAGCGTTAGCTGTCATACGATATAGGTTTCCGCCTATTTTTTCCAATCCTTCTGGGTTAACTACCTTCCCTATTCCAATCTGAGTATCACCTTCAATTGTTCCATCAGCCATAGTCTGGTTAATCATACCGTTCTGACCGATGGTGAACGAAACAACATCATCCCCAATTGTAATAGGCTCTCCCTCACTACTTAAGACGAACAAACCATCTGAAGTTACAAGATTTCGAGCAGCATCAACATGGAAGTCCCCTGCACGTGTCAAGTAAGGAATTTCCTGATCTCCACCCAAGGAGACAAGGAAAAAGCCATCTCCATTAATACGTAAGTCCGTCGGATTGTTTGTAGTCATTGGGCTTCCTGCGAGATGCAGTGTATCTATAGATCCTACCGATACACCTAAACCGATTTGTTTTGCATTGACACCACCAGAGGGAGCATCAGTCGGGGCAGTTACCCCTGCGGTCGTTTGGCTCATAATATCTTTGAACATAACCCGACTGCCTTTGAAGCCAACCGTGTTTACGTTCGCAATATTGTTACCAATTACGTCGAGTTTTGTTTGAAAACCCCGCATCCCGGAAACGCCTGAGTACATTGATTTCAACATTTTTAAAAATCCTCCCAGTCTTCATTTGGTTACCGCATCAGTCGGTCAGCGGCATTCCGGCTCCCGAGAAGGGCCAGCCGGTCAAGAAATGATTACAGCACTATCAATCTGAGTGAACACATTATCCTTCATGCTTTCACTATCCATAGCTGTAACCACAGTACGATTTTTGACATTGACGATAAAAGCCATATCCTGCATTAAAATCAATGACTCTTTGGCTCCTTTGGCAGCAGCTTTGTCCAAAGCAGAACCAATCTGTTCCATTTGCTCGGTCTTGAGCTCAATACCTCGCTGTTCCAATCGTTTGGCAGCATGATTGCTCAATTTCAGAAGATTGTCTTCCAGCACCTTGGCAAAGGGTTTTTCCGGGACAGCCGAAGATTCTCCCGTTTTGGGTCTTTGAAGCATATTCGGTGTAATCGGGCCTCCATATAATTGTCCAACCGTTATGCGATCACTCATATCGTTTTCCCGCTATCTTCCGTATCACCCGGTTCAGCGGATGATTCAACTTCCTGGCTCTCGTTCGTTTCAGGGGCTACGCCTTGAACGTTCTGTACCGGAGTTTGACTCTCTTCTGCCTGTTTTGGATAATTCACCTGAATGATCTCTTCCAGCTTAATCTCGTCGTTGCCCACTTTTGCGTATTGAACACCATCTCTTACAATGATGGAATCCACAATACCCTGACGAAGAGTTCCGTTGTCATCTTTATTAGAAGAAAGCCAACTTACCTCCATGCCAATCATGCCGGATACAGCACCAAGTGACTGGTTCAATGTTTTAAGCTGTGTAGAAATATTGACCAGTTGCTCCACGGAGCTGAACTGTGCCATTTGAGCGATAAATTCCTTATCCTCCATCGGCTGCATAGGATCTTGATTTTGCAGCTGGGTAATCAGGATTTTTAGAAACTGATCTTTGCCCAATTCTTTTGTTGCAGCACTTGTGGTTGCTTTATTGGCTGCCGAATAATTCGGCCAGGTATTATTCATTGAAACAATTTCGTTAGCCATTTGCTCACCTCATTTCTGTTTAAGCCTCTGCACTAAACGTATCTCTCTGTAATTCATTTCCATCGACTTGTTCGCTACGCCAGTTACGCAATTCTTCCTGAATTCCTGCTGTAGCTATAGCATCATCCGATTGTTCCTCACGCTCACGCGAACGGCGTTGTTGCTGAGAATTACTTCCCGGCTGACGGCCTCCGTCCTGATACATCTGTGATCCGATTGAACTGTTCTGGGTAACCTCAAGTCGTTCCACTTGAATTCCCTGGGCTTGAAGTGAAGAACGCAGCTGTGTCATTTGCTGTTCAAGCATGTCTTTGGCCATCGTATGTTCAGTCATAAACCGTGCAACCAACTGCCCATTCTGCAAGGTGATTTGAACATCCAACTTCCCTAGGTGCTCAGGCCGCAGTGAGATGGTCGCCTCGGAAAATCCTTTTTGCTGCACAATATCCAGCTTGTTGACTACAAATTGTGTCATTTCTTTGGCAAACTGTGATGTTTGCATTACAGGTTCAGCCGGTTTCCCTGCTGTTGTACCTGATGAACGCAAGGACAGTTCTCCCGCAGTAATGATCGTTGAGTGTTCGACTTCTCCACCTGCATTCGAAGCAGATGTCGTCTCCGTCTCATCTTTCACCTGGCTTCCAGTGTTTGCCACTGCCGCAACAAGAACCTGAGGTACGACCAAATCCTGTTTGGGTGCTTGAAGTGAAGTACTTGGAGCGACTTGTGCAGTCTGATCCTTAACTGCAGTCAATGTTTCCAGTATGGATTTCAGTTGAGTCCATCCTTTGTTATGGCTAGTATCCACTCCAGCCTCTTGAAGCTGACCCTGCAGAGATTGTAGTAGTTGCTTGAATTCCGGAGCGTTCTTCGCAACGTTACTCTCAGGATCATTCATTCCGGCTACTAATTGTGTAAGCATATCCTGCAGAACAAAACGTACTGCTGCCGGATGTTGGGACAGTTCAATTGCAGGTACTGTATTTATGCTTTCCGCTCCGTTCGAAGGTTCGTCGGAGCCTTCCGCATTAGAACCTGAAGGATTACTTAATTGTGTATACATCTGTTGAATCAGAGTTTGTAAACCTGCAAGTAGAGCTGGATCATTTTCCAAAGCTTCGTCAAGTGAATCCAAGTCCGTGAACAACGAATTCAGTATATCCGTGATTGATGTCGCTTCCCCTTCTTCACTCGCAGCAAAGGAAAACATCAGCGGATTAGCAGTTAAACTTCCAGCAGCGCTTGAACTATCACCTTCTGTGTTTCCTCCAGATAACGATTGTGCAAGAGTTTGGAGAAATTCACCGCTAGCCCCTGCAGCTGAACCTTTCGATTGTGCTCCAGTCGCCTGACCTGTTCCCGTTGCTTTTGCAGATGCTGTGGATGCCATTTGATATACAATCGACATTTATTTTCACCTCCTCTCGGTTAGTTCAGTGTAATGAGATCTATTTGTTGCCCATTAATCTGTTCAAAATTTTTGCAGTTTCAACCGAGTCCTCTGAAGACATGTTCTCAAGCAATTGAGAGCGTGTTGCATCATCTACCGAATTCAGGATGGTCAATGTTTTATCAGGACTTAACTTGTATGTTTCCAATAATAACTTGGCACCACTTGAAGCAGACATCGAAGCAAATGTTTGACTAAGCTGATTTTTATCCAGGTTTTTGCTTGTCGTTGTGGATGCAGTTGAAGTTGCTGCGGTTTCCTTCTTCAATCGGGATTGCAGTGCATCCAGTGCCAGATCGCCGGACGGTTTGGCATCCTTCATCATCATGGTCACATCGGCTGCTGTTTTCGGATCCATCTTTTCAAGCACCTTGGTCCGAGCAGATGATTGCATGGCATTCAATAACAAAACCATTTCTTCATTCGTCATATTTTGCAGGATCGGTGCAGCTTTGCTCGGGCTCATATCAGCATACATCTTTGCCAAATCTTTGATTTGCTTTTGATAATCGGATTCCGTTTCAGGCGCTGCCGCTGTTGCGGTTTCAGCCGCTTTTTCCGCATCATCCAACTTTTTCTGAAGCTCCGTTGCTTTCTTCGCTTCGGTGGTTGTCGCTGCCTGTGCTGCTTTGAGCTCTGTTTCTTTAGCCGTCACCTGGGACTTCAGCTTTTCGATTGTGGCTTCAGCACTTTCAACCTGCTGCTCACTCTTCTCCAGCTTTTCTTTCTCTGGATCCAGTACAGGATCAGGTACCCATTCCTTGACTACCGGTATTTTGTTGGCGAATTCAAACAAGTTATTACGAATATCTACATTAAATAGGGTAAGTAATACACCTAGCAATACTACGGTGAATACGATCGGGATTGAAATCATGAGAAACTTTTCCCAACCGCCTCCCGACTCTTTTTCCATGTCGCTATCATCTTTAACAGCCATCGTTCATTCCTCCTTCACGAGACAACTTCGCGTCCGGCTCACATCAATTCGCGCGTCCGGCTTTGGCAGCGAAGCGTACAGTAGCCATCTCGTCCAGATCGTTCTGTTCCCGGAGGAGCATCTCCTGCTGAAATTTGATTTTGGCCTTGTCTCTCGCTCCAAGCCATACTTTTTCGTCAATCATCTTACCGTTGAGAAATGTCTGATTCCGCTGCACGTTGACCTGAGCATGTTTAACATCACTGTTTTTGCGTGAAATGCACTCGTCAAGGTGATGTACATAACGCTGCATCTCCTGCAGACTGTTTACAGACGCTTTATTTTCCGTAGCAGATTGGATAATGGCGACCAGATTACTTCTGTCATTAAGAAGTTGTATCAGATGTTCTTCCTCCGTCTGAAGTTTACCGATCGCTGTGGATAACATCCATTCTGCCTGTGTTTTTTCATTACTCTTCAAGTCAACAACTTTCTGGAAATGATATCGAAATTTCATCGTTTACCCATTCATCTCCTTGCAAATTCAAGAATCAAACGTTCCTGCACTTCACTTAAGGTGACTTTCTCGTCGACTTTCTGCTTGGTAAAGTTCCATATACTATCAATCTGGTCTATCGATTCATCTATGGCTGCATTTGATCCCCGCTGGTAAGCCCCAATATTGATCAAATCTTCCGATTCTTTGTACACAGCCATCAAACGTTTCATATTATTAACAGCTTCCAACTGCTCTTCCGGAGCAATATCCTTCATAACACGACTTATGCTGGCTAGCACATCAATCGCTGGAAAATGTCCTTTGTTCGCAATGGATCGATTTAACACAATGTGGCCATCCAGAATACCCCTTACCGCATCCGCGATCGGTTCATTCATGTCATCACCATCAACCAGCACCGTATAAAAGGCTGTAATCGAGCCTGTAGGTCCTGTACCCGCTCGTTCAAGCAGTTTGGGCAAACTTGCAAAAACCGATGGCGTATATCCTCTCATTGCCGGAGGTTCACCTACGGCCAGACCAACTTCCCTCTGTGCCATCGCATATCGAGTGACCGAATCCATCATGAGCATCACGTTCATTCCACGATCTCGGAAATACTCTGCAATCGTGGTCGCAATAACTGCTCCCTTGATCCGAATCAGAGCAGGCTGATCTGAAGTTGCAACAATGACTACGGAGCGTTCCAGTCCTTCCGGACCCAGATCCCGTTCAATAAAGTCGCGCACCTCACGTCCACGCTCACCCACAAGCGCGATGACGTTAACATCCGCTGCTGTATTACGAGCAATCATGCCCATCAATGTACTCTTACCAACACCAGAACCAGCAAAAATGCCCACACGCTGTCCCTTACCTACAGTCAGCAATCCATCGATAGCTCTTACACCAACACCCATCGTTTCAAGTACACGTGGACGATCCATTGGATTGACCGGAGTATTGGAGGTGGAGTACATTGGCATTCTTGATGGAAGGAGTGAGCCGTCCAGCGGTTGTCCAAGTCCGTCCAATACTTTACCGAGCAATTCGGAGCCCACCTGAACACCCAGTGGCTTGCCCGTACCTACTACATCGCAACCAGGACCAATGGATTGAAGTTCACCCAGCGGCATAAGCAACACTTTGTTATCCCGAAACCCAACGACTTCGGCTTGAAGAGGCTTGGCCGATTTACCTGGATAGATATAACATACGTCACCGATACTTGCATCTGGCCCTTCTGACTCCACCATAAGACCAATGACCTGAGTAACTTTGCCGTTAATACGAACAGGATCGAATTGCTTCAAATGTTCCATATATCGCTGTGAACTAAGAACCTTCATGTTGATTTCTTCGCTCCTCATCCTCAAGTGCTATGCGGACCAGTTCTTTTTTAATCTCAGCAAGCTGTGTATCAATTCTAGCATCTACACTTCCGAACGAAGAACGAATGACACATCCCTTATCTTTGACTGTTGAATCAGGCAAAATCTGCAGTTCTGCCTGAGAGTCAATAGACAGAGACAATTCTTCACGAGCTGCCTGTACAAATGTAAACTGATCGGGCGCCACACAAAGTGTGATTAACCCCTGCTCCCGTTTACGTGACAAACTCTGACGAATCAATTCCAGTGTATGATCAGGTTCAATGGTAAGTTGCTTATCAATGACTTTCTCAGCAATCCCGCAAGCGAGATCCACAAGGAACGGTTCGGCTTCCTGAATGATCTGATCTTTAGCTACATAAGCTTCCTTGAGTACTTCCTGAGCTTCAATCATCATCTTATCGATCTGCACCTGGAGATCTACTTCAGCTTGTACTTTTCCTTCTTCAAAACCCTGTTGGAAACCTTGTGAACGAAGCGCTTCGGTCAGATGTTCATCCTGTTGTCGTTGTTCCTGCCACCAGCTGTCGATCTGTTCACGGGCTTCTTGAAGCATGCGCTCTGCCTCTTCTGAAGCTTCACGTACTTGCTTTTCTGCAAACTCCTTGGCATCTTCCAGCATTTCTGCGGTAAGACGTTGTGTTTCTTCGTCCACGCGTGCTTGAAGCGTCTCTGCTTCAGAACCTTCAGCACGATCACCGGATAATTCCGTCTCAGACTCTTCGTCACCACCATAATGATGATGGTTTTCAAGTTTTTTGTGGTCATCAACGGGTACATACTGGAAAGATTTAATCAAATTAGACAATGATATCATCTCCTCCACCGCGTGCGATAATGATCTCACCGGCTTCTTCCAATCTGCGTATCGTGCCTACAATGCGTGTCTGAGCTTCCTCAACATCACGCAATCGCACAGGACCCATGAACTCCATCTCTTCTTTGAATGTTTCGGACATCCGCTTCGACATGTTCCGGAACACCGCATCCCGAACTTCTTCGCTTGCCACCTTGAGTGCGAGTTGCAGATCAGCGTTGTCGATATCACGAATAATACGCTGGATAGAACGATCATCCACATTGACGATATCTTCGAATACAAACATGCGTTTTTTGATTTCCTCTGCAAGCTCCGGATCCTGAATTTCAAGCGAGTCCAAAATGGTACGCTCTGTACCACGATCGACTCCGTTCAGAATCTGTACAATCGATTCAATACCACCCGCATTGGTGTAATCCTGGGTTACGGTAGAAGATAACTTCTGTTCCAGAACTCGCTCCACTTGAGAGATGACTTCTGGCGAAGTACTATCCATAACCGCCACTCGGCGAGCAACATCTGCCTGCTTCTCTTGTGGCAAAGATGATAGAATCGCTGCAGCCTGTTCGAACTGAAGATAAGAGAGAACCAGCGCGATCGTTTGCGGACTTTCATTCTGAATAAAGTTCAAAATTTGATTCGGATCCGCTTTGCGTGCAAAGTCAAACGGTCTGACTTGCAGTGTAGCTGTCAAACGGTTAATGACTTCAAGTGCTTTTGATGAACCCAGAGCTTTCTCCAAGATTTCTCTCGCATAGTTGATACCGCCCTGAGAGATATATTCCTGCGCCAGACAGATCTGGTGAAACTCGGCCATAATCATGTCCTTTTCAGAAGAATCAACCTTGCGAACGTTGGCAATCTCCAACGTTAATTGCTCAATCTCTTCGTCACGCAGATGTTTGAAGATCTGAGCCGACACTTCCGGACCTAATGTAATCAACAAAATTGCTGCTTTTTGTCTTCCAGTCAAACCTTGACTGCTTGCCTTCGCCAATGCGTTCACCTCTATTCGTCAGCCAGCCATGTACGCAGCAGATTGACGAATTCGTCTGGCTTTTTCTTGGCCAAACTCTCCAATTGTTTGCGCACCTGACTTTCGTTCGTTACACTGTCCAGCGTAATGGACGGGAACTCTGTTGCTATTGGAAGAGGAATCTCTTCTTCTTCGACTTCGTTTTGTTTGCGGCGACGGCGTACTAACAAAATAACAACCGCTGCGATCAATGCCGCTATGAGTGCGCCTCCGCCCCACATCATGGCTGGGGACAACTGGAAGCCTGTATTTGCTGTTGATGCAGCCTGGAACCCTTGTGACATGACTGAAACTTTCTTTGTCAGATCAGCGTCACTTATTACAGTGCCTGAGTCTGCCAATGAAGCGCGCACAATGTTAACCAGAATGTTCTCAATCGCGTCTTGAACAGGTCCCTGTAATTCTGTTTCTCCATCCGGTGGTTCAACTGCAACGTTAATGGTTAAGTCTTTTACAGTATACGGACTGGAAATAATATCCTTGGCGATTCGATTAACATCGTAGTTAATAGTACTTGATGATTCTTCTGAGGTGGAGTTACCTGTTGCATCAGATGATGGATAACCAGGAACTTCCTCTTGTCCTGTGCCAGCAACACCACCAGTTGGGTTGCTTGCCCCAGTGTAGCTCTTTTGAATCTCCTGCACACTGATCTCGATGCCTTTCATATTCTCTACATCAACAGGTGTGACCAGATTTTCTTTGCGTGTTTCTTTATCAAAATTAAGCTTGGAGGCTACCAACACATTAACTTTGTCTTCGCCTACAATCTGGGAAAGAAATTGCTTTACGTTATTGCGGACATCGTTTTCAAACTTTTTCTGTAAAGCCATGTTTTCTTGAACTTCGGAAGACAACCCGCCACTGCCACCACGGGCAGTTGGAATCAATTCTGCTTCATCTGTGTTTGTAATGGTGATGTTCTCAATAGGCAGATTAGGAATTGCAGTCTTAACCAAGTTAAAGTAGCCATCTACTGCTGCCTGATTTGGGTGATACCCCGGTTTAAATTGGAGAGCTACCGATGCTGATGCTTTGTCCTGTTCTTCTAAACCGGCAAAAATGTTATCTTTCGGCATATTCACCAGTACTTTAGCATCCTGTATGCCTTGCATCCGCTGAAGTAACTGTTCTACTTCTCCGTTTATAGCGTTGTTGTATTTTACATCAAACTCTTTATCCGTCATCCCAATGGGGGATGATGACTCCTCGAATGACTTATACCCCAATGAACCATTCTGAATAATCCCTTGAGATCCGACATTCACCTTTGCAATTGCAACACTTGTACTTGGTACGGATATGGTCTTGCCATCTGAACTTAATTTGTATGGAATGCTGGATGAATCGAGATAACTGATAACGCCCGCTGAATCACTTGCATTCAAGTCTGTAAAAGCAACTTCATATTCGGTCTTGGACAATTGCATCGTGAGTACAACTGCAGCCAAAATCAGAAACAGGAAGGTGGATATAAATAATACTTTTTGCTTTTTGCTAAAACTATTCCAATACTGGGATGCCTTATCCCTGTACTGGGCAATTCTCTCATTCACTCTGTCACCCCATCCGAAACTTTGCTTAGTCTGTCCTTACTCAACCTTAGCCGTTCCACAGGTTGAGGATCAGGAGCAGCATCGCAGCTGCTTTGTTGTAATGATCAGCGCTATTATCGAAGCGCAAGTAGGTTATCTTATAATTGCGTTCGCATAACTTCCTGGTATGCTTCGACCACTTTGTTTCGGACTTGAGTTGTGAGTTGTAGACTTAACAAGGCCTGCTCTGAAGCAATCATCACCTGATCCACATTCGCTTTGCCGACCAAAAATTGATTCGACATTTCATGCGATTGAGTCTCTTGTGCGGCGACGGACCCTAATGCATTCTGTAAGTATGTACCGAAGCTCTGAATGGTTTCGGCTGGTGTAGAAGGCTTACTTTCGGTTGCATTCTTCATCTGTAGCGGTTGTATACCTTGTGTGCTAAACATGTTGTTCTGAATCATTAATGTCCCTCCCCTTCATCCCTGGTTTGTATCTTTCTTATTTTTATTTCGAAGTAAATTATCTTCCAATCTCCAAAGCTTTGGAGATCATCGCTTTGGTTGAGTTCAGTGCTGTCACGTTTGCTTCATAGGAACGCGAAGCAGAGATCATGTCGACCATTTCTTTTGCAATATCCACATTAGGCATAAATACATATCCTTCAGCGTTGGCATCTGGATGAGTAGGGTCATACACAGGCTTCAATGGTGACTGATCCTCACGAATCTCGGTTACTCTAACACCATCTCCTGAGCCGCTACCTCTCATCTGATTTTGCAGCATCGTACCGAATGACGTTTTATTCGGCTCAAGTACGACCATTTTGCGTTTGTAAGGAACCGCTTCACCATTGGATACGCTCGCGCGCGTCGTCTCTGCGTTGGCAATGTTAGAAGATATAACGTCCATTCGCAACCGTTGGGCCGTCAATGCTGAGCTGCTAATACTAAAGCTATTACTAATGTTCAATTTAGGTTATCTCCCTTCCACGCCAACACGCATCATTTTAATTTGTTCGCTCACTTGCTGAATATAAGCGTTATAACGCAACTGATTCTCCGCCAGAAGACTCATTTCTCTGTCGATATCGACATTATTCTGGTTGTTATTCATGGATGTTGACTGGTCCATATTAACTACTGGCGTTGGTACGGAAGAGGAAGGACCTATGACAAAATGCCTTGCATCAGTGACTTTACCTTTAAGAACAGGCATATCTCCATTCATTTGCCCTTGCAACATTTCTTCAAAAGAAACGTCTGAGCGCTTGAAATACGGGGTATCGGCATTCGCGATGTTGTCAGCAATCGTTCGTTGTCTGATATTGGACGCATCGAGTGCACCCTGCAATCTTTTAAAGCTGATATCATTTAAAAGATTCACAATCCCCCTCCTCTCTTTAGAAGTTATGGAAAAACATTGAATATTTCCCCTTGAAAATTCTTATGTTTTTTCGACAAAAACATTCGTCTTTACACGGTTTTCTAGGACTTAAGTAGAATTAACTCTGATGTTGTCGTATAACATAAGTTTCTTCGAGTTTGGGATTTATTACAATAAGAAAAAAGCCCTATCTTTTCTGAAAGACAGGGCTTTTTGTGTATTTTCTGCAAATTATGAATTTTTTCGTAAATGTTCAGTCCCAAAACAAAAGTCTGTTAATACTCTTCCTTATTGTCCTTAAACATTCTTAAAATAAAAAAATACTTTCAAGTCCCTACAAGAGCGTATAGCGCTCGTTATTATGTATATTTCCGAATATTTCATCGTTGTTAATGTTAGAATTTTTTGCCGTTATACTAAGGGTTTACGTGCATTATCATAGGTATGCATATAAAGCTGTATCTTAATCAATTGACAAGTTATGTTTCAACAATTAAGAAAACTCGACTTTCCCACACAACACTTTCTTAACAATTAAGCAGAGTCTATATATTTTAATCTCAAGAAAATAAATTGTAACTTCACAGTTTTCTATAATTCATCATTTTGCGCATTTACGCAACATTTACCAATCTATCGACTAAACCGATAACCAGACTTGGAATAAGTAGAATTCTTTTAATGGTAATCATTGGATACAGATACGACGAATAACGACCACTCCGATAGGTTTTAATTCCGTATACATGCGGCACAAGTCCTAGGTTTTGTCGATCCGTTAACAACCCCACCTCTTTTATCGGTTGTAACACTCAAATCCTTTAGATGGAAATAAAAATAAACGATATGCATACAGTAAGAGACTCTTGTGATTCGTAAAAGGATTGCTACCCTTTGTCGATCTCGCAAATGTACTCTACTCTCGTGCATACCGTTCATATATAGCATCATTTTAACATTTCATTGTTAAACCCTTGTCACAGGATATACTGACTTAAATCACGATCAAGCGCAATATCATTCAATTTCTCCCGGACATACTCTGGAGTGATCACCATACGTTCCAGTGTAAGCTCGGGTGCCTCAAAGGACAGATCCTCCAAAAGCTTTTCAAGAATCGTATGCAATCGACGAGCACCTATATTTTCTGTATTTTGATTCACGGATTCAGCCAATTTGGCAATCTCGCGAATCGCTTCATCCGAGAATTCAATCTCAATATTTTCGGTGCGCAGCAGATCAACATACTGCTTGGTCAGTGCATTTTGAGGCTCAGTCAGAATGGATACAAACTCCTCCAATGTAAGACTGCTCAATTCTACACGAATCGGGAAGCGTCCCTGAAGCTCGGGAATCAGATCAGAGGGTTTGGCCACATGGAATGCGCCAGCTGCCATAAACAGAATATAGTCCGTTTTAACAGGGCCATATTTCGTCATCACCGTAGAACCTTCCACAATAGGCAGAATGTCCCGTTGAACCCCCTCCCGGGATACATCAGGCCCGCTACCGCGTCCTTGACTGGCAACCTTGTCAATTTCATCAATGAATATGATACCTGTCTGCTCGGCCCGGCGAATGGATTCCTGGATAACATCGTCCATGTCAATCAATTTCCCTGCTTCTTCCTGGGTCAACACTTTGCGTGCTTCTTTAATAGCGAGCTTACGTTTTTTTGTACGACGAGGCAACAAACTACCAAACATTTCCTGCATGTTCATGCCCATCTGATCGTTACCTTGACCAGCAAACATGTCCATCATGTTAGGTGCAGTGTCTTCGACATCAATTTCAATGATGTCATCCTCCAACTTGCCAGATAACAGATCAAACTTGATCTTACGCCGACGCTCCGCAATCCCAGTATCGGGTGCTGGATCATCCTGTTCCTGAGCGTTGTTCCCATTATTACCAAAGATCATCTCAAAAGGATTACGCTGATTCTTGGACTTGGACTGTGAGGGAGCCAAAATATGTACAATTCGTTCATTGGCAGCTTCTTCAGCTTTGTCCTTCACTTTTTCAGTCCGCTCCAGTTTCACCATGCGCAGGGATGTCTCAATTAGATCACGCACCATGGATTCAACGTCACGACCAACGTAACCTACTTCCGTGAACTTGGTTGCTTCCACTTTGACAAATGGTGCACCTACCAGTTTAGCGAGGCGACGGGCGATTTCCGTTTTACCCACACCGGTAGGTCCAATCATCAGGATATTTTTAGGTACAATATCGTCCTGAGTATGCTCAGGCAAAAGGCTCCGCCGATAACGATTACGAAGGGCTACAGCTACCGATTTTTTAGCTTTCTTTTGACCTACAATATACTTGTCAAGCTCTGCAACAATCTGTCTCGGTGTTAGCGCTTGAGTATTCATATTGCTTCCCTCCTACCAGTATGTTGAATTAATTTTACCTAACAAGGACAAAGAATCCCCTAGACGTCCTGGAGCAGATTACGTAATCATGCTCCACTACGGGAGATTTCTTTGGCTTATAGCTCTTCTACAATAATATTACTGTTGGTATATACACATAGCTCCGAGGCAATCTGAAGCGATTCACGCGCAATGTCTTTCGCTTCCAGGTTTACAGCGTGACGTTTCAACGCTCGTGCTGCAGATAATGCAAAATTCCCACCTGATCCGATCGCAATAACGTCATCATCCGGTTCAATAATCTCTCCACCGCCTGAAATGAGCAACATGCCTGATTTGTCCATGACAATCAACAATGCCTCAAGCTTACGCAAGATCCGATCCTGACGCCAATCCTTGGCAAGCTCCACAGCAGCTCGCTGCAAGTTACCATGATGCTCCTCCAGCTTACCTTCGAATTTCTCAAACAAGGTGATCGCATCAGCCACAGAACCAGCAAAGCCAGCAACAACCTGTCCGCGGTACAAACGTCTTACCTTCTTGGCTGTATTTTTCATCACAACACTTTGGCCCATGGTCACCTGACCATCTCCGGCGATTGCTGCCTTACCATTATGACGAACAGCACAGATCGTTGTAGCATGAAATGACATATCCACGATATCAGCCTCCTCCCACGAATAATTTATACGCGTTCCGGAACAGTTAGACCTTCTGCCGCAGCAAAACTAGTGATACCATCCAGTGCACGCTGTGCAAGAGCTTCATTTTTTTCCTTTTTGTTACGGATTTTCGTTTCAAGCTTCGGCAATAAACCAAAGTTTGCATTCATGGGTTGGAAGTGCTTGAAGTCAGCAGTTGTAATATACTGAGCCATACTGCCAAGTGTTGTTTCTACCGGCAGTACCACCAGTTCCTGCCCAAGCGCTGCTTTGGCTGCGTTCATACCGGCAATAAGCCCTGATGCAGCAGATTCCACATATCCTTCTACACCGGTCATCTGACCTGCAAAGAACAGGTTTGGACGCTCTTTAAACTGGTATGTCGGAAGAAGAAGTTTAGGAGAATTAATAAATGTATTACGGTGCATTACACCATAACGGACAAACTCTGCATTTTCAAGTCCCGGAATAAGCGAGAAGACACGTTTTTGTTCTCCCCATTTCAGATGCGTCTGGAAGCCCACCAGGTTATACAGGGTTCCAGCTGCATTGTCCTGTCTAAGCTGAACAACCGCATGTGGTAACTCTCCTGTATGCGGGTTAACCAGACCTACCGGTTTCATTGGACCAAACAGAGCCGTCTGTTTTCCGCGTTTCATCATCACTTCGATTGGCATACAGCCTTCAAAGTAGATTTCTTTCTCAAACTCTTTTAATTGAGCGACTTCAGCAGTAATGAGAGCTTCATAGAAGACATCAAACTCTTCTTCTGTCATTGGACAGTTCAGATATGCTGCTTCACCCTTATCATAACGGGAAGCCAGATACACCTTGTTCATATCAATTGAATCTTTTTCAATGATCGGTGCAGCTGCGTCATAGAAGTAGAAATACTCTTCCCCCATTAGTGCCTTAATTTGCTCAGACAATGCAGGTGAAGTCAGCGGCCCCGTTGCAACAACAACGATGCCATCTTCCGGCAGAGAAGTTAATTCCTCATTTACCACTTCAATGAGCGGATGCTGGTGCAATGTGGATGTAATCTCGCCTGAAAATCCATCCCGGTCCACAGCAAGTGCTCCACCTGCGGGAACCGCATGTTTGTCTGCTGCTGACAATACGAGAGAATTGAGCATTCTCATTTCTTCTTTTAACACACCCACTGCATTGGTCAATCCATTCGCACGCAGCGAATTGCTGCATACCAGTTCTGCAAATTTATCCGTATGATGAGCTGGCGTTTTCACCACAGGTCTCATCTCGTATAATTTTACGCGTACGCCGCGACTTGCAATCTGCCAGGCCGCTTCTGTTCCTGCCAGCCCGGCACCAATAACGGTTACTTGTTGTTCATTCGTCAAAATCATTTACCCCCATAAAGCAATTTCATATTTCACTATAATTGATTTGATTCACATATATGCTAATCCGCTGATTCGTCATCCGGTTCATCCACCGGCTCCTGATGATCACATGAAGTACACTGCAATCGTGCTCCCTTTTTGTTCCGCTTTTCAATCATTAACGATCCACAACTTGGACATGGTTTGGCTGAAGGTCTGTCCCATGAGACAAAATCACATTCAGGATACTTGTCACATCCGTAGAAAATACGTCCCTTTTTACTACGACGCTCAACAACATGACCTTCCTTACATTTCGGACAAGTTACACCGATGTCCTTAATAATCGGTTTGGTATTCCGACAATCAGGGAAGCCAGAGCACGCGAGAAACTTGCCAAATCGTCCAAGCTTGTAAACGAGCGGTTTGCCGCATTTCTCACAGATCTCATCCGATACTTCATCTTCAATCTCGATTTCTTTCATTTCTTCTTCCGCAAACTCAAGCCGTTTCTCAAAAGATTCGTAGAATTCTGCGAGTACTTTAACCCAATCCTCCGAACCTTCTTCCACATGGTCAAGGTCACCTTCCATGTTTGCGGTAAATTCAACATTCAGAATTTCCGGGAAGAACTCTTCCATCTGCTCAATGACCAGTTCACCCAGCTCGGTCGGCATGAATTTCTTTTCCTCTATCGCAACATATCCGCGCTTCTGAATGGTCTCCAGTGTTGGCGCATATGTACTCGGACGCCCTATACCCAATTCCTCAAGCGTTTTAACCAACCTTGCCTCCGTATATCGGGGTGGCGGTTGTGTAAAATGCTGTTTTGGCTCAATTTCCTGCTTCTCCAGCACATCTCCACTTTTCAGCGGAGGCAGCAGACGATCTTCATCAGTTGTACCATCATCGTTCCCTTCAACATATACCTTCATGAAGCCCTGGAACCGCACCTTCGAACCTGCTGCACGGAAAATCGTGTCTCCCGCAGCAATATCTACAGAAAGTGTATCCAAAATGGCTGAAGACATCTGGCTCGCCACAAAACGTTCCCAAACTAGTTTATACAGACGGAACTGATCGCGACTCATGAATGACTTGATTGAATCGGGATCACGCAAAATTGAAGTTGGACGTATTGCTTCATGCGCATCTTGAGCATTAGTAGCTTTTTTGGAATAATTCCGTGGTGTCTCAGGCGCAAATGACTCCCCGTACTTCCCAACGATATATTCTTTGGCTTCTTCTTGTGCAGATGCCGCAATTCGTGTGGAGTCCGTACGCATATACGTGATGAGACCTACTGTGCCTTCTTTTCCAAGGTCTACACCTTCATATAGTTGTTGGGCGACCGACATCGTCTTGGAAGCTCTGAAATTCAATTTACGAGCTGCTTCCTGTTGCAAAGAACTCGTCGTAAACGGAGCTGAAGGGTTACGGCTGCGTTCTTTCTCTTTCACTTCCTTGATCGTAAAGTCTGCACCTTCGATCTGTTTCAAGATCGCTTGCACTTCCGCTTCACTACCCAGTTCTGTTTTGGCCCCGTTCAGTTTATGAAACTTAGCTTCAAACGGATTGCCGTCTGCTGTCAGTTTAGCGGTAATGCTCCAGTATTCTTCCGGTTCAAAATCATCAATTTCATTTTCACGATCTAAAATGATTTTGACAGCTACGGACTGAACCCGGCCTGCAGATAAGCCTTTTTTAACTTTTTTCCATAACAATGGACTAATTTTATATCCAACAAGCCGATCCAGAATACGTCTTGCCTGCTGCGCGTTCACCAAATCCATATTGATTTTCCGCGGCGTTTTGAACGCATCCTTGACAGCCTGTTTAGTAATTTCATTAAATACTACACGGCAATCTGCCGTATCGTCCAATTCGAGAGCATGGGCCAAATGCCATGCAATAGCTTCACCTTCGCGATCCGGGTCAGCTGCGAGATACACTTTTTTCACTTTCTTTCGTGCATCCTTCAGTTCTTTCAAAATTGAACCTTTGCCGCGGATCGTAATATATTTCGGATTAAAATCATTCTCCACCTCAACGCCGATCTGACTCTTTGGCAAATCGCGAACATGTCCCATCGAAGCTTTCACGATGAACTTGCTGCCTAAATATTTGCCTATCGTCTTCGCCTTTGAGGGCGACTCCACGATTACGAGTGCATCCGCCATAGGTTCATCCTCCTCTCAGTCATGAAACTGTCATGTAACTGTTTCTGTATGCTTATGCATAGGTAATAACTTCAGCTAATTATATATTTCCACACGCTGCTTAGGTTGCAGCATCATCATACCCTCGCATATTTAGTGCCTGGTAATTGGCTAATCTGCTTTTTTATGATTAAAGATAACAGAACTGAATGCAAATGTCCAAAATCCCAACCTAGCTGTTCAACCAATTGATCAAGGGATTGCTCCTCCTGTTCCAACAGATAAATCACACGTTGTTCATCGGGAGAGACCTTAACCTCAGTGAATATCCCTTGCCCGGAAGGCTCCGTTGTTTCAGTCGAACGTCCTCTATTGTAAGGAAGTTGATCTGCATTTGGCAAGCCCAAACGATACTCTTCCAATATATCTGCTGCACAAGTAACCAATTTGGCCCCTTGACGGATTAGATTATGTGCTCCCCTACTCTTCGGTGAGGTGATGGGTCCAGGCACTGCAAATACATCCCTTCCTGCTTCAAGCGCAGCATCTGCTGTGATAAGTGAACCACTGCGAATGTCAGCCTCAACAACCAATGTTCCCAAGGTCAGTCCGGCTATGATGCGATTCCGTTCCGGAAATAGTCCCTGACGTGCTCTAGTACCTGGTGGATATTCTGACAAAAGCAGACCCGTCTCCGCAATTCGCTCGGCAAGGCTTGTATTTTCAGGCGGGTATATATTATCAATCCCTGTTCCGAATACTGCAATCGTTTTGCCCTTAGCACGTAATACTGCATCATGACATGCGCTATCAATACCACGGGCAAGTCCGCTTACGATCGTCAGTCCTGCATTGCATAATTGTTCTGCCAGCTTCTCACCAACTTTGCGCCCATACACAGTCGGCATACGAGTTCCCACCATTGCCATCGAAGGGGTATGTAACAAACTAACATCTCCTCGACCATACATTACCCAAGGAGGCTGAACGGTTTCCTTCATTAATATGGGATAATTCTGATCCAGATAAGTAATAACCTCTATTCCCTGATTGTAAACGTGTTCTCTTCTACACTCAATCCAGTTCTGGTTAAATTGACTAGCCAAACGGGCAGCCTGATCTTTACGCAAGCCAGCCGTAGCCCAATCCCCTTCTTCATAATTCAAGAGATCGGACAATTCATGTTGTCCATGAACTAGTTTCGAGATTGTTTTCTTGCCGATCCCTTCCATCTCATGCAAACCAAACAAGATCCATCGTTCTTCCATACCATAAACCTCCCAGAGCGGGAAGAGAATCTTCCCTCATATTGTGTGTGATGTGGTCACGGATTGCAAGCGTTTACGTAGATAAGAAGTAACTTCACTTTCTTTTTCCCGTAAAAAAACGCAAAAAAGCAACCCTTCGCCCTGTTTAAGGACAAAAGGTTGCTTACCTTTTCCGTATCCATAATAGTCGGCTTACCAAAAATACATCATTTCTGAGCCGTTTCTTCTATTATAACGAAAAGGAATTAATGTGTCGTGCACAAATTCAAAATACCGCGCTCTTCAAGTACACTCACCAAAGTCGAGCCCATCTCAGCAGGTGTTGGGGCTACTTTGATACCGCACGATTCCAGCTTGGCAATCTTTTCTTTGGCTGTACCTTTACCACCAGAGATAATAGCGCCAGCATGGCCCATACGTTTGCCTGGAGGCGCTGTTACGCCACCGATAAAGCCCACAACCGGTTTGGTCATGTTTTCACGAACCCAATCAGCAGCATCTTCTTCAGCTGTACCACCAATCTCACCAATCATGATGACTGCATGAGTCTGTGGATCTTCATTGAACCGTTTGAGGATATCAATGAACTCGGAGCCTTTTACAGGGTCTCCCCCGATTCCTACAGCAGAAGATTGTCCAATGCCACGCGTCGTCAGTTGATGAACGGCTTCATAGGTAAGTGTTCCACTACGGGAAACAACGCCAACGTGCCCTGCCATATGGATATAACCAGGCATGATACCGATTTTACATTCGCCTGGTGTAATGACACCTGGACAGTTCGGTCCGATCAGGACGGTATTTTTACCTTCCATGAAGCGGTCAACCTTGATCATGTCAAGAACCGGAATACCTTCTGTAATACAGATTACGAGGTCCAGCTCTGCGTCAACAGCTTCCATAATAGAATCTGCTGCAAATGCAGGAGGAACGTAAATGACGCTCGCTGTTGCGCCTGTAGCTTCCTTCGCTTCCTGCACAGTGTTGAACACCGGCAGACTGGCTACTGTACCGTCTTCCAGCGTGATATCCACATTAGTTCCGCCTTTACCCGGTGTAACTCCGCCTACCATCTGGGTTCCGTAGTCCAATGCGCCCTTCGTGTGGAACATTCCCGTTGAACCCGTAATGCCTTGCGTAATGACTTTTGTATTTTTATCGATCAAAATACTCACGTTGCTTCACATCCTTACGGTTATTTTTCAATTCCCGGACAGCTCCGGTACTAAGGAATGAACTTATTTTACGAGGGCAACAATTTTCTGTGCACCATCGGCCATGGAATCAGCAGGAACGATATTCAGGCCAGATTCACCCAAAATACGTTTGCCAAGCTCCACGTTAGTTCCTTCAAGACGAACAACCAGCGGTTTGGTCAGGCCAAGCTGCTTCGCGGCTTCAACAACACCATTGGCGATAACATCACAGCGCATGATACCACCGAAAATGTTAACAAAGATCCCAGCTACTTTGGCATCGGACAAGATGATTTTGAATGCTTCTGTCACCTTCTCCGTTGTAGCACCGCCCCCAACGTCAAGGAAGTTGGCCGGGTCTCCACCGTAGTATTTGATAATGTCCATCGTTGCCATCGCAAGTCCCGCACCATTGACCATACAGCCGATGTTGCCATCAAGTGCTATGTAGCTGAGGTCGTATTTGGAAGCTTCGATTTCTTTTTCATCCTCTTCATCCAGATCACGCAGTTCCATAATGTCTTTGTGACGGAACAAGGCGTTGGAGTCAAAGTTTAATTTCGCATCTAGAGCGATAACGTTTCCATCTCCGGTAACAACGAGAGGATTGATCTCGGCAATAGAGCAATCTTTTTCGACAAATGCAGTGTACAGCGCGAGCATGAACTTAACGGCTTTGTTCACCAATTCATTCGGAATCTTAATGCTGTAGGCCAGTTTACGCGCCTGGAACACTTGCAATCCAATGGCAGGGTCAATAATTTCTTTGAAAATTTTCTCAGGTGTAGCTTCAGCTACTTCTTCAATCTCAGTACCGCCTTCTTCGGAAGCCATCATAACTACACGGCCTGTGGCACGGTCCACAACAACACCCACATAATACTCTTTGCGGATATCGCATCCTTCTTCAATCAGAAGACGTTTTACTTCTTTCCCTTCTGGTCCAGTTTGGTGTGTTACCAATACTTTACCCAGAATTTCGGAAGCATAGGCACGAACTTCATCCGTACTCTTCGCCACTTTTACGCCGCCGGCTTTACCCCGGCCACCTGCGTGAATTTGCGCTTTAACAACAGTCACCGGACTGCCCAGTGCCTCTGCGGCCGCAACCGCTTCATCGACTGTATAAGCAACCTTTCCGTTTGGAACGGTAACTCCATACTGTTTCAGTACTTCTTTTCCTTGATATTCATGGATATTCATTCTCGAATCCTCCTATCAACATGACTGCAACAAGGCGGGTTGGTAGACTAACAAAAGACAAATGTTGACTATTTTCACTTAAACCCAATTCATTGTAACACGTTTTTAAAACGCTTTCCTTAAAAAATTAATGGTTAATAGACAGTATTTTGATATGAGTATGATCCCATATTGTGAATGCTTGGGTATATATGGAAAAAACCTCAGCTAAAAGCTAAGGTTTCCTTGATGTAAAACTACTTTTATTTTTTGACTGCGTTCGTGTTGGTTTCGTGAACTTTTTCCAGCAACCCTTTGAACTGACCCAATAAAGCTTCAAACTCTGTACTGTTCAAACACGCGTCTCCCTGAATGGCTGCAGGTATGGACAATGCCTTGTTCCGCAACTCACGGCCGGAGTCAGTTAGTGTAATTAATACTTTTCGTTCATCCTGAGCCGAGCGTTCGCGATTAATAAGTCCTGCTGACTGCAACCGTTTGAGAAGTGGTGTCAATGTTCCCGAATCGAGATAGAGCGCCTCCCCGATCTCCTTAACCGTACATTCTTCACGTTCCCACAATACCATCAAGACCAGATACTGGGAGTATGTTACGCCAAGTACCTCCAAATAAGGTTGGTACATCTTCGTAATCTCACGTGAACAAGCATATATGGCAAAGCATAATTGGTTATCCAGCTTCAAACTGTCAGTCTGCATATGTCTTTCTCACCTGCCTATTGTGCATTCTATTCCTTATAGAAAGGAACTATAAATCTATCTTATCACAAATTAGAAAAAAAACAGAATAATTGAGCACAAATGATTTTACTATTCAATTTAATTATGTTAAATTAGATTGTGTAAAATATAAAATTCAAATATTTGATAACCATAATTAAAGTTTATACGTAGGCCATTTTCGCCAAAGCTATTGAATGATTTGCTTCCAAAAATAAAATTCAGGGATCAGGAATGATGTTTACAGCTATGATAATGACAGGTTGACTCCATGATTCCTTTTATATAAAATGCTTAATAGAAGCTGAGGAAGCACCTTAATTCGTAGACTGGCCCGTGTTATGCGGAGTCAAGAATCGAGTGAGGTGTTTCTTTGTCATGTACGGAAAATTACACAGTGCGTGTTTGTACGGAATCGATGGCGTTCTGATTGAGGTGGAAACCGATTTATCCAATGGTCTGCCACAGACCTCCATCATCGGCTTACCGGATTCAGCCATTCGTGAGGCTGTTGAACGTGTTCGTGCAGCGATTAAAAACTGCGGATATCAGTATCCTTTACAGCGGATCACAATCAATCTGGCCCCTGCCGATCTGCGCAAGGAAGGATCTTCCTTTGATCTAGCCATTGCTATTGGTTTACTTATGACAAGCGGCCAGCTTGTACTTCCTCCCCAGGAACGGACACTCGTGGTTGGCGAACTGGCATTGGACGGTTCGATCAGATCCGTACCCGGCATTTTATCCATGGTGGATCTGGCCAAAAGACAAGGCTTTACGTCCATGCTCCTTCCTTATGATAACGTGGAGGAAGCGTCACTGATTCGAGGTATCCAGGTGTATGGCATTCGGCATTTGCAGGATATAGCTCCGGAAAACCCAGACCAATCAACTAGTTCAGCGGGAACACCACATCATTCAAATTCAGGACCCATTGTGTTGAAAAACTATGCTCACCTCGTTGCTCCTATAACAGATAAAACTTACAAGAAGGCGGATAGAAATACGAGTCAAATACCATCATTTGCAGATGACTATAGTGATGTTCTGGGACAGCATCATGTCAAACGCGCGCTTATGATTGCTGCAGCCGGCATGCATAATATACTGCTCGTTGGACCACCAGGCACGGGCAAAACGATGTTAATCAAACGTTTGCCTACCATCCTTCCACCACTGTCAGAAGATGAAGCGTTAGAAGTAACCAAAGTATTAAGTGCCGCAGGCAAGTTAAAAGAAGCGCCTCAAGGCCTGATTGCAGACAGACCTTTTCGCTCCCCTCACCACACGATTTCCACCTCTGGTCTGATTGGAGGCGGTGGTATACCAAAACCGGGTGAAGTTAGCCTTGCCCACCGAGGCATACTTTTTCTGGATGAATTACCTGAGTTCCAGCGTCAAGTGCTGGAGGTATTAAGGCAGCCGTTAGAGGATCGCACAGTGACGATTAGCCGGGCGCGGGCAGCATTCACCTTCCCAGCCCAGTTCATGCTCGCATGTTCCATGAATCCCTGCCCCTGCGGATATTTGTCCGCTCATTCGGAGGAGCAGCGCTGTATATGCAGTCCCGCTCGTGTTGCGGCGTATCGGGCCAAAATTTCAGGGCCATTGCTGGACCGTATTGATCTTCAGGTTGAGGTTCCTCCACCAGGCGAGTGGCGCAAGTCTGCTGCTTCCCCTTCCTCTGAAGAAATGCAGTCAAAAGTCATCCATGCTCATCAGATTCAGTCCACCCGTTATGCCCAAAGTTCGGTTCGCTGGAATAGCCAGCTCTCGGGCACACTTTTGCGACGAACGATCCATCTCCCCCATGAGGCAGAGCAGCTGTTAGAGCAAACACTGCAAACCTTGAACCTGAGCATGCGTGCACATGATCGGATTATCAAGATGGCACAGACCATTGCTGATCTTGACCATGATGGTGAAATTGTGACCGCCCATGTGGCTGAAGCCATACAGTATCGTCAATTGGATCTTAATTTATTTTGAGAAGTTTACGAGGGAAGAACAGGTTTACCAAAAATCACAACGCGATATCATCAACCTGTAGACTGAATAGCATGGTCAAGACAAATATTTCATGCAGGTTTTAATATAGGAATATGTCCTCACAACAAAAAAACGTACAAGTGGCTCTCTTTTGAGGAGAGGTACTTGTACGTCAATTTTTCATCACTCAAAAAGAGTCAGTTTGTCCTTCGCAGGTGTACGTTCTTTGGCAGAAGGAATAACATCGGGGTATCCCATGTAAACCATGCCTATAATCTTCTCACCCGCCTCTATGCCAAGAGGTTTGCGGAATTTGGGAGCGTAAAGGAATGGCTTGGTCACCCAGAATGTACCAATATCTTCACTCCAGGCTGCAAGCATAAAGTTCTGAACCAATGCACTTACCGCAGCGAAGTCTTCGTCCCAGATATTCTGTCTTGGATCTTCCTCCAGAACAACAAGCATAACGGATGGAACTTGCATAATATTCGCTGAAAATTTATTGTCTTCTCCCATTTCTGCGTCAATGGCCTCAGCCAGTTTCTTCCGCCCATTCCCGGTAAATAACAGGAACCTCCAAGGTTCACGCAGTTTATGGTTAGGAGCCCAGACTGCAGTGTCCAGCAATTCTATAATTTGCTGTGTAGGAACAGCTTCTTTTTTAAATTTTTTCACCGTGCGACGATTTTGAATCGCTTCTCTGACTACATTACTTGTTTTTGTAACTTTACTCATCGGCCGTACCTCCCTGATTATAATATCACTTGTAACCGTAACAAAGACTTACGGTCTTGTATAACTCGTTTATGACTAATCAAAAGATTATAACTCCAGATTACATCCTTGATTATACACCCTTCTGTTCAGGAGATTCAAAGGGATGGCTCCGAAAACTATGACTACAGGCGCAAGAATGAAAAAGACGACTCCGAATCCTGATCCACTAATGGCGATCATCAAGTCAGAGCCGTCTATTTTGAACCAGCCAATTTGCACCGTCAGGAAATTACGATCACGTCAACGCTCGAATCAGTATGGACCTGCTCCTTCAAAAGTACCTTTAACAAAATCCATTTTGTTGTACTTCTCCTGGTTACCAGCAACATCAGTACTGTAATACTCTACCACCTTGACCTCGGGAGCAAAAAATTGGACAGGCCCTTCATAGTTCTTCCATGCTCCTCCATTGATTCGATATTGCGTTGTTTTTACACCTGATCCTTTGACTTCGTCGGTAGCCTGGAGTCTAAAGGTAAATCCTTTGATGTATGTCTTCCCATTTACGGTGTCTGTGATTGGAACTAATCTGTACTTGGTTACTGGGGGAGTAACATCTGCATCTTTCTTAAGTACGATATTAAACGTATTATGATCCCCTTGTACAAGGGTAACGTTAAGGCTAGTTTTTAAGTATCCTGATGCTTCCCCCGTTATTGTTCTGGCGCCTGTTGGCACGCGTTTTATAAAATAGTTGCCTTGAGCATCCGTTGTTGCCGAGACTCCAGCATTCACTTTAGCTCCAGTGACTGGGTTGCCCTCCTCATCTACTACTTTTCCGCGGACGTGTGCTGCTTCTGTCAAAACAACATCTACGATTAAGGTTTTTCCAGCTTGAACATTCAAACGATCCTGTTCATAAAGCATATAATCCGCAGAATCTACCCAGATTGCAATGTTCGGATTATAGTCGAAATCAAGCCCAGTAACGGCATACCGGCCTTGCTCATTCGTTTTAACCGGGCGATTCGACGCCCCTGTTACTTTGACCAGGGCATCCGGAATCGGCTTGCCTGTTTGATCGGTTACAGATCCTACAATCGTAGAAGGTTCGTAAAGCTCAAAATTAACCAAAATCTGTTCCCCTTCTGACAAATAGTAGGTATTACGATGCCTGTCTGTCACATATCCTTCTGCTTCAATTATAAAACTGATTTCCGTATAATCCTGAACAGACTCCAGGATGGAATAACTTCCAGTGGCATCTGTCTTCACGCTTTTTTCAGTATTTTCCCCTTGGTATCTAAGAGAATACTTAATTGTTGCATCCTGGATAGGAAATCCTTCAGGATCCGTAACTTTACCTGATACCTTTGCCTGTGTAGACGGATCAGCTGCATAAGAAACGCCAGAATACATGATTCCAAACATAATGAAACATAAAGATAGTGTACTTAGTCGAATTATCCATTTGATACTTGTCTTCATCTTCTCACTACACCTCACGATATATTTATGAATCTAACGTTTCCCTCTAACCTCTTTTAACTTTCTAAAAGCTCAAGCTTCCAGAACTCCCCGTCCCAAACATATTGCCAAATGCCTTGCCCACCGTTCATGGTCTCGCTGATATCCAGCACTTCCATCCGAGGACACTCCCATACTCGTTTTCCTGTGTTGTTCGACGTATTCTGAAGCTCTTTCATACATCCCACCAACCTCTCTTTAAATTTCAACTTTTTTAGTTTATAACAAATGATACATTTTGTATCTATATTTTTAGGAAATACACTGATTTTATTATCAGTGTTTGTCTCCTCTGTTTTATCATTTCATCGTAAAATTAAAAAAAGCCACACTTCCTGCATGATGAGGAACTGCGGCTTAAGTATAATAACTAATTTCAAGACTTCAAGGAATGCAATAATAAGACATAATTAAACTTGGATTTTGAAATAAACGAACTTCCATATCGAAATGATACATTTCGTATCTTAAGTTACAGCATTGATTTACGTGTCATGCTTAAAAAGCATTAACAATATGATTCACAGATATCGTCTCTCCTGCTTGATCAAGCATTACGGCAATTACATCAAAACGAATCTGATGTTCCATCTCTCCCGTCATTTGCAAATAAACGGATGCAGTTGAGCGCACCTGCTGTATTTTACGCATATCAACCGATTCCTGAGGTGTACCATACTGAGCGGCTCCACTTCTGCTCCTTACTTCTACAAAAACAATCAGTCCCTCGTAAGAAGCAATGATGTCAATCTCACCGCTACGGCAACGCCAGTTCTGTCTAATGATCCGATAATCATTCTCTAGCAACCATTGACGGGCGGCCTCTTCACCTAATCGGCCCTTCTGCTGTCGTGTGAGCTTCAGACCCAGCCCCTGTCCCAATTTACGTTCTACCATGACTCATTTTCCTCACGTCCTGAGGCTATTCGATCTGCACGGTAGACATACGTTAGTACTTCCGCGACCAGTTGATACAGTTCAGCCGGAATCTGTTCATCCAGATCCAACTTGGAGAGCACCTCCACAAGTGCTGCATCCTCCTGAACAGCGACGCCGTTTTCTCTGGCTTTATCCAATATGGCTTCTGCCACTTTGCCGCGCCCCTTGGCCACAACAACAGGCGCTTCGCTCTCTCCAGGGACATATTTTAGGGCAACCGCCTTTTTGGAGAGCAGGTCCGGTTGTGACGACTCGTCTTTCATACTTTCAAGTCCACCCCTTTGTATCGTTCAGGACTATAGTCCGAGGCCTTCGTTTTTCGTTCTGCACCCGGTTCCTGGCCCACAGGCCACGGTTCTGACTTGAAAGTCAGCAGTTGATAACCCAGCTTGTCCAGCGCCTGATGGATTACCCCTCGTCCACTCTCCAGAAGCGGTCCCATTCCTTCGCGATCATTTAATACACGCAGACTGACAATGTTGTTAACCACATGCACATCTACCAGCGTTGGCCCAAGACTTTTCATGTCCAGATCGAACCATAGACGGCAGTTGGACGCATCCAGCTCTCCGCGTGGTCCACGACGTGACTGAATCTGAACAGATGCCGTTTCTTCCCCATCCGGTCCAGTGATCGGAATAAACCAGTGCATCTGTGCAAACGTAGCACTGCGATCTGTCGTTAGCAATAACTGCTGACCTGTCAGATATTGCACGGCCTGCCCGGCGGCATCCTTAAGCCCCGCCGGTGCACCTTCGCTGCTGGCAAGCTGCAGCAGCAAACCCTTCAGCGTGTCCGCATTAGCCGGACTCGCCGCTTCCCCCACGCGCGGCTGCGCTGCCGGGCCGTGAACGGCCTGCTGCTCGTGCTCCGCACCGAGCAGCTTCAGCACGCGCCCCACCCACGGGTCCCCCTCGTGGGTGACAGGCGCGTGCACTGCCGCAGCTCCCGCAGGTGCTGCGGCACTACCGCCAGCCGGCGGCGCATCAGCGCCGGCTGGCGTTGGCTGCGGCACGCCTCCGGCAGCCGCAGCCGCCTGGCCGCCCTGCGATGCAGGGGCGGCCTGTGCTGCCGCACCAGGCTGTGCCGGTGCGGCAGTGGACGCGCTGCGCAAGGCGTCCAGCAGCGCCAGCAGCTTGGGCGCCAGCTGCGCTGCCGTAGGCGCTGCTGGCGCCGCCTGGCCTGCTGCGGACGGCGTCCCCGCAGCAGCAGGCGTTTCAGCGCGGCCATCAGTCCGGCCGGCCGCGTTTGCTTCAGACTGGCCTGCACTTGCACGGCCAGCCATAGATTCAGCTGCCGCCCCTGGTGTACCCGGGCGGCTACCACCCATTTCACCCGCGTCAGTCCCACGCGGGCTCTCTCCAGGTATTCCGGTTCCTGACGGAATACTCGCACCACCTTTGCCAGCCAATTCAACGTTGTTGGCAACTGGCTTCGCCGCAGCTTCAACACTTCCTGTGCCTCCAGCCGTCTGTATGTTTCCTTTCACAGCAGCCCCTGCAACCTCTGCCCCATCATCCGTCATGGGTGTTGCTCCTGCCAATGCCGCTTGTCCTTGCTGCGTCGACAGAACAGGTGCTCCAGTTCCAGTCCCTGTTACCTGACGACCATTGCCTGATGAAGCCAACCCTTCTTCCAACTGCGCTGCATTCGGCAATACAGGTGCACCAGCCATGGCTGCTGGCTTCAGCGTAGCAGATTGTTCCCCAGTCAGTGCCGGTTTACCTGTAGCTTGAGTCAGCATCGTTTCCAACTGATCAGCCAAACCGCTTAATAACTGGTGAAGAGGGGGACCAAACACCGTCTGGTGTAATCCTTTTACCGTTTCGGCCGTAACCGGAAGACCACGCTGAAAAGCAATTCCCGTCGCCTGCACCCATTCTTCCACAGGGACCTGTGCGGGTTTGGCATTCATCATATTCTGAACCATAGCCACATTATCCTTCGTGAGCGGCAAACCGCTACGCTGCATGGCAAGCAACAGTTCCCGATTCCCTTTTGTATCCGGTAGCCCTACATCCTGTAGCAGGTTGTTCAACGAAGCTTGTGGCAGCTCAGCAAGTGTACCCGACATTGGCTTCATGACCGTAATGCCAGTTTCACCTGGAGGCTGTACTTGGAGCAATGTGGTCTCACCCGGACGGAGTGGAGTCTCCAATTTGGCGCGCACCTGCACACCTTGAATCTGTAGAACCGCATCCCCTCCATCATCGGATACACTTACCACGGAGCCACGAACCACCTGACCTTCCTTTAATTCAAGCGGCTTGGCATTCCCTGGCTTGCTGTCTCCCAATAATCCCTTGATCACGGAACCGATATTCAAATCTCTCCCCCTCCTTCCTTCAAGCCTGTATTAAAACAACGATTGCTGCTCACCAAGCAGATTGCCCAGAAAACTGCGGCGATGCATCGGGGTTGCCCCCAAAGCCATAATTTGCTCCCGATGAACTTTTGTTGCGTATCCTTTATGTATCGACAGACCATATTCCGGATATAACGTATCCCATTCTTCCTTACAGAGTCGATCTCGCGTTACCTTGGCAATGATAGATGCCGCTGCAATCGATTGACTATTGGCATCCCCTTTAATAATGGACAGTTGAGGCACATTCACATCCACCTTCTCGGCATCCACCAGCATATAATCAGGCGTTTCTCCCAACGCTTCAACAGCTCGTTTCATCGCAAGTCTCGCAGCCTGCTTGATGTTTAGCCGATCAATCGTCTCTGCATCCGCGTACCCGATACCTACCGCCAGTGCCTTTTCCATAATAACGTCATATAGTGCATCACGTTTTTTCTCCGTCAATTTCTTGGAGTCATTCACACCTTCCAGAATGAGGTCCTTGGGTAAAATAACCGCCGCTGCGACAACATCCCCAAACAAACATCCCCGACCTACCTCATCAATACCAGCAATCCGTTCAAATCCACTGTCCCAATACTCTCGTTCGTAGAGCAACAGATCCCGCGGTTCACTGGCTTCTTTTTTCTTCTTTGTTTCAATCGGGGGATCCAGTAAATTGAACCCGATCTCTTCATTCTTTTCAACCATAATACTCATCTCCTCTACCCACGCTTCTTCAGCATGCGTATCACTTACAACTTGTTTATAATATAGACGTAGATCCTCTGTCTTTGTTCTGTACAACCTATCATCTCAGCAAAACTTTTCCTTGAGGTTTACAATAATAAAGATAGTGATGTCTTCATTTATCGGTATTTGATGGTTTAAATTGAATATATCAGACCTCGTCTAATCTAAATTGCACCACCATTCATCATAGCACGATTTAGATGCACCTGATATATGGGTCAGCGAATTCCAGAAATCGCACTTTTCTTCAATCCTCTTCCATTTTTATCGTTTTGGACGTAAGTCCAGCTCCAATTTCGCGTTTTATACACAAAAAAAAGACCGTTCCCGGTAATCCGGTCACGGCCGCTTCTTTCGGCACTTGGATATATGAAATGAACAGATCAAGATAATGTTCTTCATCGTGTAGAGTCCATTTTTTTAATAGGGGGCTTCCATAGAGAACCGTCCCATTTTACCCGCTCGCAATTCACGCAGAAATGCTCGCGATGCCTTTTCCAAGTCAATACGTCCACCGCTTACAACACAACCACGTATACGGCCGACTTGTTCCATAATCGCAATAACACTGTCTGAATCATCTGCATCCTTGGAGAACTCCTGAAGTCCGTATCTCTCTTCCAGAGCGTCCCAGTAATAACGCATCAGGTAACTGATTCCAAAAAAGGCGATATCCTCTGCATTCAGAATTTCCTCTTTGATAGCACCCGTTACGGCAAGACGATAACCTACATTCTGATCTTCGAACTTGGGCCAAAGAATACCCGGAGTATCCAATAACTCCATTTCTTTGCCTACCTTAATCCACTGTTGCCCCTTCGTCACACCAGGACGATCTCCTGTCAACGCAATACTCCGTCCAGCCAGTCGGTTAATCAATGTTGATTTCCCCACATTTGGAATGCCCACAATCAATCCGCGAACCGCACGAGGGTTAATTCCTTTGGCCAGTTGACGATCAATTTTTTCTTTCAGAAGAAGCTTCGCCTGTACCGGAATGTCTTTCACGTTGGTGCCTGTTGAGGCATCCACGGGAAAGGCGGTAATTCCTTCTTTTTTGAAATATTCAATCCACTCTTGCGTCACTTTGGCATCTGCCAAATCCGCTTTGTTTAACAAAATCATCCGGGGTTTATCCAGCAATATTTCGTCAATCATCGGATTACGGCTGGAGACAGGCAGACGGGCATCCAATAGTTCGATGACCACGTCGATGAGCTTTAACTTATCCTGAATCTGGCGTCTGGCTCGAGTCATATGACCTGGAAACCATTGTATCGTCAACTTGTCTTCACCTCATTGTTTACTTCAATTTCAGTGGTTAATCCACTTAATCTGCCCGATCGGCCAGAAAATAACATCTGCACGACCAATAATATCTTCTAACGAAACGTAACCGATCATACGGCTGTCTGTACTATTTGGACGGTTGTCTCCCATGACAAACACATGACCTGCAGGCACTTTGCCATCAGGGAACTGCTCATTCGGGAAATCCTTCACGTTATATGTTCCACCATTGGCTTCAGCTGCATCAATGGCACCTTGAATATAGGTTTCATCAACCTTTTTGCCGTTAACCATCACCGTATCGTCCTGAACCTCAACCGTATCACCTTCAACAGCAATAACACGTTTGATGAAATCCCGACCTTCGGAAGGTACGTGGAAGACGATAACTTCACCGCGCTTCGGTTCTCGGATATCATATAAGATTTCGTTGACGATTACACGTTCGCCCGTTTCGAAGTTCGGCTGCATGGACGGTCCATCCACAACAAACGGTTTGAAGAGCAACCACCGAATCAGAATGACGAGAACTAATGCAATAACAATGGCTTTGAGCCATTCAACAATTTCATTTTTGGCTTTTTTGGATCGACTGTTTTTCTCTTCGGCAGGATTGCCCTGGTCCTGTTGAACTTCTTGTTCCATTCAAGATCTTCCTCTCTTCACAGTACATGATTATAGCAGTACACACATCCAGCATTTTGTATCGTTCCAATAACTCTAGGGATGGATACAAAACATTCACATCAGTTATGTAATCTTACACCAAGCATTACAATACATTTAATCCACAATTCAAATGTCTTCAGCGGTTGTTCAAAAAGTCGGTACTGAAAACCGGTCTTTTCGAACACGCACTTCGATAACTGATTTTACAAGCCTCCCGGACTATCCCACGCATGTGTTGCCATACCATTTTACTCGGAAGTGTACCTCCGGTTCAACTTTTCCCGGACAAAAACGAAAAGGGCTTGTCTCCAAGCCCTTCCCGGTATCCGTTATATTAACGAATTTCTTTAATTCTCGCTGCTTTACCGCGTAGTTCACGAAGATAATAAAGCTTCGCACGACGCACTTTACCACGGCGAGCCACTTCGATTCTATCGATTTTTGGGGAATGAAGCGGGAAAGCTCTTTCCACACCTACACCGTAAGAAATTTTACGAACTGTAAAAGTCTCACTGATTCCACCACCACGGCGTTTAATCACAACACCTTCGAACAATTGGATACGCTCACGAGTTCCCTCGATTACCTTAACGTGCACTTTCAAAGTGTCACCAGGACGAAAACTCGGAATATCCTTACGAAGTTGTTCTTGTGTAATCGCTTGAACGATATTCATCTATGACTCCCTCCTTCCGTACAGGCGTTCATACTTCTTCCAGAGATCACCTTGTCTCCTTCATTATCCATAGAGGACCGCCGTATTCCACATAACAGACTTATTGTATCACGCAGCATATCAAAACACAAGAGAAATTAAACAAAATGTCTATGGAGCCATCAGCAACACTGGAACTCCCTATCATTCCCCTAAAGCATATTCATGGACAGCAGAACGTTGAACTATTTTAATTTTTACAACTAGCTAGGGGTTCAGATATGCCGTCTCCTCTTTCTCCGCGCTCTCATCTGCAAGTCAACCTGATATAGGAAAAAATACTGTAACTTCCCCTATTGAAATATCGTCTATGATATAACTTATTGATCACTTTAAAAGGAGAACCCAAAGACTCATGAAATATTGGAAAAAGATCACGCTTTCTGTACTAGCCATGCTCATATGCTCCATTACACTGTATGCCTATGCCGTAACCCATCCTACAAATGCCATGTCACACAAAGCCTGTACCTCCTGGGACATCGTTAAACGCAAAGCGTTCCAGCTGTCACACACTGACTACACCCGTCAAAATGCACTGGATCGTTCCACCTTCAAGATAGAAACAGGTACGGCTACAGAAGTTCCTGTACTCATGTATCATTACATAGAGCCCGAACTGAACGATCACCAGATAGATAACAAATCCATCATTAGTCTGGAAGATTTCAAGCAAAACATGAAATACCTGCACGACGAAGGCTACCACACGATTACATTGGATCAGCTTGAACAGTATGTAAACGGGAAGCTCTCCCTGCCAAAGAAGTCCATTGTAATTACCTTTGATGATGGATATCAGAACAATTATACGTTAGCTTTCCCTGTGCTTCAAAAATATAATTTTCATGCCTCACTGTTTGTCATTGGTAGTAAAATTCAAGATCAGCCTTCAGAATCTGCCCCCGCAATTGACAGTTTCATCTCCAAGCCAGAAATGCAGGCGGCAACTGACGTATTTGAATTTAACAGCCATACCTATAACCTGCATCACAAGGGATTTATGCGCTGTGGAAACAGTGTACCTGTCGGTCTAGACACCCGTCTTCTGGATGATGATATTCAGCAAATGAAGCAAACCGGAATAGATACACCTTATCTGGCCTATCCTTTTGGGTATACCAGTACACAGATGATTTACAAGTTACAGCAACACGGATATCGCATGGCCTTTACTGTAAAGTCTGGATTTGTGCATCCAGGAGATGATCTCATGAAGCTACCTCGCTTGACGGTCACGACAGGTACTGATTTGGCAACCTTGCTTCAACCCGAATCCAGTCCGCAGAATGAATTACCCCCATCGGAGAATGACCGATAAAACCTAGAGTTTAACTTCACCGCCCGGATACAGAGTCGAGCTATACAGCCTTTTGAGCTGTGGTTTGGCTCTTTTGGCATCGGTTAGTGATAATGTCATCGGAGAGCTGGCGTAAACCAACGCTTCTTGTGCGTCATAGATGATGATCTGTTCCAGTCCACTCTGAACCAGATCTGCATGTACGGCATATCCCTCTTTCGGAAATTCGGTAACCGTTTTCATGTTTCCATCGACCAAAGAAGGCAAGACATCACCACCTCGACGATAAGCCAAAATATAATCGAGTCCACCCTCATCCCAGTTACTTACAGGCTCTATAATAGTTAACCAGCCACGAGTTGTGCGATTTTCTTTCCATATTTCTTGCCCATCATTGTTCAGCATGAACATTCCATCCTTACCACGCTCATCGCCCCGGACGATCCGATCCAGACCTGCAATCTGTAAACCTTCCATTTCAGCAATAAAATGGCCCAGCGCAATATGCTGTGATTCAATCGAATCTTCATAACGCCATTTCTCATTGCCATAACGGTCCATCATAACCGTGACACTGCCACCGATAACTACCTCGACTTCCCCATCACCATCAACGTCTCCAAACCATATACAGTCGGCATGATCATCCAAGTTCTCACAAGACCATAATACCGTCCCATCATGGTCCAGCAGGTCATATCCGGCCATCACTTCATCCTTTCCATCTCCATCAATATCAAACACCCACGGAAAATGTCCCGGATTCCCCTCATGCTTCCATAACAAATTAAAATCATGGTCAAGTGCCCATAACGTCTTATAGCGGTCTTTCAGTATAATGTCCATTTTGGATTGGTTACCAGTCAGGTTGGCAAGAATAATGCAGTCATGCGCTTCATCACCTGGCAGATCACGTGTTTCTTTGATCTCTCCTGTCCGGCCATCTAACACGAGAAATTGTTTATTCATAACACATAGTACTTCATTATGCCCATCACCATCCCAATCTGCGATCTGTGCAGGGTAGTCTGAGCCCGGCCCACCTGCATGGGGATCAGCAGTTCCTACCTGCCATATTAAAGTCCCTTCCAGATCAAATGCAGTCAAACAGCATACCTGATGCGGAACATATCGATCATCTATGTCCCCATCTGCCTGTACCAACAACATCTCGAGTCTGCCATCTCCATTCAGATCTCCCAAGAGCATTTTGCAGCGTTCTCCGGCTTGGCTAATATCTATTTTGGCAATTTCATAGGGTTGATGATTCATAACCTTCCTCCTCAGTTGTGATTCAGCTCCAACTGAGTTCACCATATAGAAAATTCCTTTCTTTTACAACCCTGTCTAGTGCTTATGCAAAAAAGTTCAAAGTTGCAAAACTGTACATGTCAACATGAACGATATTTTAACGAATGATTTAAATCCATTCCAAGAACTCAAGACGATTGCCAAAAGGGTCATAGATATAAAGACGCCTTACCCCCTCCTCTTCCCTTGCTTCGTCATCGACAATATAAATATGATTATCAATCAAATGATTACGCAGCTGATCCAAATGCTTTACATGAAATGCTGGATGAGCTTTTGTTGCTGGAACGAAATCTTTTTGTATTCCAATATGTACTTGATGTCTGCCACACTCGAACCATACACCACCCCGTTTTCTTAGAATTTCAGGTTTAGGAATCTCTGTCCATCCCAATACTTCATTGAAAAAATGACGTGCTTCCGATTCACAACCTTCCGGTGCTGCGAGCTGAATATGGTCTAGACCAATAATTCTATACGTCATTCATACACCACCTTTAGTTTCACTTAATGAAACCTAGTTTCAATAATTGTACTTCCATTTTATAGAATAAACCAATCAAAATCCAGCTTCTTTTCTATATACAAAAAAAGCCAACCTTTGGTATCAAGGTCGACCTTTTAGAATGGCGAAAATTATATTAATGTGCATATAGATTATGATACGTCTATTTACTCTGTATTATTTTTACGGTTTGAGCGTATCTTTTTCAACCAAATTCGCTCTTTGTCCGTCAAATCAGCCGTTTCCAACATTTCCGGTCTGCGCTCTAACGTACGAAGCAACGACTGTTCCCTGCGCCACGCCTCAATATTCAGATGATGCCCAGACAATAGCATATCCGGTACTTTCATGCCCCTGAATTCGGGTGGACGTGTGTAGTGCGGATATTCCAGGAGTCCAGTACTGAATGAATCCGTTACGGCGCTTGTCTCATTTCCAAGCACACCTGGGATCAGACGTACGATGCTGTCAATCGCAACCATGGCAGGTAGCTCCCCACCCGTGAGTACGTAATCCCCAATGGATAGTTCATCCGTCACGAGAAATTCGCGAATTCGCTCATCGTAACCTTCATAGTGTCCGCATATAAAAATCAGATGATCTTCCTGAACAAGTTCTTCTGCTTTTTTTTGTGTAAACGTCTCACCTTGCGGACACATTAGAATGATACGTGGAGGTTTCATCGTTGCCGCAGCTTCTCCGCGTTGCTCCAGAACATCTTCCACAGCAGCAAAGATCGGATCTGGTTTGAGCACCATACCCCCACCCCCGCCATAAGGAGCATCATCTACTGTATTGTGTTTATTGGTCGCATAATTGCGGAAGTTGGTTGCACCGAGGGATACCAGTCCCTTCGTTTGAGCTTTGCCCAGAATGCTTGCACCGAATACACCGTCAAACATCTCAGGGAATAGCGTTAATACATCCACTTTCATGTTACAGCAGCCCTTCCATCAGGTGAATCTTCACTTGCTTCTGTTCGATGTCCACATCAAGCACGACATCATCAATAACAGGAATCAGCACTTCTTTGCCAGCCGGCGTTTTGACAACCCATACATCATTCGCACCAGGAGTCAGGATTTCAGAGATGGTTCCGAGCGTTTCACCCTCTTCGGTGATGACAGAACAGCCAACGATTTGATGGAAGTAATATTCGCCTTCCTCCAACTCAGCCAGGTTCTCTTTTAATACTTTGGCCATACCGCCTTTAAACTTCTCTACTTCATTAATATTGCCATATTCTTTCAGACGAAGAATATACATATTTTTATGCAAACGTGCAGATTCCACATTAACCATCACTGGATGGTTATCTGGTGTAAAGAAAAACAACTCCGCATTTTTCGCGAAACGTACTTCCGGGAAATCGGTTAAAGGCATGATTTTCACCTCACCGCGAATTCCATGCGTATTAACGATTTTACCTACATTCATAAACTCTGCCATATTTCCTCCTACAATCCATTCATATGGTACTCATATTTGATGATCTTCCTGCGACCGTTCCGGTGACGGATCGTTCCTCGGATCGCTGTTATCCCCTGATTTTTTTAATTATTTTTAAATGTTAAAATCCGGTGATAGCGTATGCTTCCGATGTAGCTTTCTTTCAGAAAGCTTTAAGGCGAGCGCTGACGCTTCTTCAGAATCGATTCCGTCCCCTTCACTACTTCCGCAAATAATCATACTTGACGAACTACTTCAATCATATTATTTAAGTTTCAGCATGCACGAAAAGGGGCTAGGACATGCATCCTAACCCCCTTTCGTATATCTTTAAGATATGATATCAACGGTAACCCGTTTATCCATCTTAACTGCTGCTGATGTGACGACCGTACGAAGTGATTTTGCGATTCGTCCCTGTTTACCAATTACCTTCCCAACATCGTCAGGATGAACGGTTAACTCATAAACGACAAGCCGGTCTTTCTCAACCGTCCGAACCGCCACATCTTCCGGATGATCGACTAAAGCCTTAGCAATTATGCTTACTAATTCTTCCATAGATGACCCTCCGAATCAGCACTTTATTTAGATAATTTAGACTCGTGGAACTTCTTCATCACGCCCGCTTTGCTAAGCAAGTTGCGGACAGTGTCAGATGCTTGTGCACCGTTTTGAAGCCATGCCAATGCTTTATCTTCATCGATCTTAACAACAGCCGGTTGTTCAACCGGGTTGTAGTAACCGATCTCCTCGATAAAACGACCGTCACGTGGGGAACGGGAATCCGATACCACTACGCGGTAGAAAGGAGCTTTGTGAGCACCCATACGTTTCAGACGAATACGAACTGCCATTTGAAAATTCACCTCCTTCAATGAAATCTGTATATGATCCAGCTTCGCTTAAATCAACGGAAAGGAAACTTCATTCCTTTGCCCATACCTTTAAGCTGCTTCATCGCTTTATTTTTACCGCCTTTAGGTCCCATCATATCCGAGAACTGTTTCATCATGCGGCGCATCTCATCAAACTGCTTGATCAGACGATTTACTTCAGCCAGAGATGTTCCGCTTCCGGTAGCAATACGCTTCCGACGGCTATGGTTGATCAAGTCCGGGTTGCGTTTCTCCTCGGTCGTCATTGAGTATACGATCGCTTCGATCCGGCCCATCTGTTTATCATCAACCTTCAGGTCCTTGGCTTGTTTCATCTTGCCCATGCCGGGAATCATATCCATGATCTGATCGATTGGTCCCAGCTTTTTCACTTGATCCATCTGCTCCAGGAAATCTTCAAACGTGAATTCTGCATTACGCATCTTCCGTTCCATTTCCTTGGCTTTATCGGTATCAATGTTTAATTGTGCTTTCTCTATCAGAGATAACATATCTCCCATACCGAGAATCCGTGAAGCCATACGTTCCGGGTGGAACGGCTCCAAAGCGTCAAGTTTCTCTCCAAGGGAAGCAAACTTGATTGGGCACCCCGTAACGGCTTTGACAGAAAGTGCAGCACCACCACGAGTATCGCCATCCAGCTTCGTCAGGACAACCCCGGTCAGATTAAGCTGCTGGTTAAAGTGTTCTGCTACGTTAACCGCATCCTGACCTGTCATGCTGTCCACCACAAGCAGTACTTCATCCGGATTCACTACGCTGTGAATCTGGCGAAGTTCTTCCATCAGCTCTTCATCAACATGCAGACGTCCAGCTGTATCGATAATAACATAGTCATTACCGTTATCTTTGGCATGTTGAAGACCTTGACGTGCGATCTCCACAGGGCTTGTCTGATCACCCAGTGTGAATACCGGCGCTTTGATCTGCTCGCCAAGTACTTGCAACTGTTTGATCGCTGCCGGACGATAAATATCTCCTGCAACAAGCAATGGTCTACTGTTTTGCTTTTGCAGCATTTTAGCCAGTTTACCCGATGTGGTTGTTTTACCAGCACCCTGCAAACCAACCATCATCAGCACCGTAGGCGGTTTGTTCGCTTTAGCCAGTTTGGCCTGGCTTCCACCCATCAAATCCGTCAGTTCCTTGTTAACGATGTCGATGATGACCATTCCTGGCGTGAAGCTCTCCATCACTTCTTTGCCAACAGCCTTCTCTTTCACCTTGGCGATGAATTCCTTGACCACTTTGAAGTTTACATCCGCTTCGAGCAATGCCAGACGTACCTCGCGCATAGCCTCGGCTACATCTTCATCAGACACCTTGCCTTTGCCGCGCAGCTTGCTGAACACATTCTGTAATCGGGTCGTTAATCCTTCAAATGCCATGATCCCACCTCCTTAAGCTTTATTACTGTTTTTAAGACCGATACGTTCCACTGAGCCGTTATAATCTTCTCATTCGCTGAGCTGAGCAACGATATCGTGTATTTGTTTGTTGTCATCAATGGAGACGCCTGCGCGTTCCAATGCATTTTGCAAATCTTCAAGATTGCGATTACGCCGTTCATGCTTTTCCAACAAGCCCAGCTTGCTTTCGTAATTCTCCAGCACTTGTTCGGCACGCTTGATATGCTCGTATACCGCCTGGCGGCTGATCTCAAACTCGGCTGCAATTTCACCAAGTGAAAAATCGTCATGAAAGTAATACTTTAGAAAAGTCTGCTGTTTCTCGGTAAGTAACAACTCATAAAAAGCAAACAGCAAGTTAATCCGGTTTGTCTTCTCAAGCCGGTTTTCTTGACTCACATCGGGGCACTCCCTTCGTCAAGGAAAAACACTTTACACTCTTGCAACGTTCCTAATAATACCTAAAACAAATCAGGTTGTCAAGCAAAAATACTTGTCACAATAAAAACAGCTTTGATGATATGTTATTTCGATGTTTAACATGTGATATATACCTTATTTCACAACAAGCACATACTATCTTTACCTGTACGAGATCACCTCTATGTAAAAGAAAAACGAACGCGTCTCAGTCCGTGGAGATGCATCCGTTTATAGCGTTCTAGCGAAGTGGTGTCAGGTACAACAGTACCATAAAGAAATGAAGAATGCTGCCTGCCAGTACAAAGAGATGCCATATCGCATGATGGTAAGGGAATCCACGCCACACATAAAAGAGTGTACCCAGTGTATACATCAGGCCTCCAGCAACCAGCAACACAATTCCGCCTGTAGGTATGGCAGCCATCAGCGGTTGCCAGGCAATTACGATGAGCCAGCCCATCGCAACATAGAAAATCGTGGACATGAACAGAAACCTTTTCGTGAAAAATGCCTTAAAGATCACGCCGAATAATGCGATTCCCCAGATTATGCCGAACAGGGTCCATCCAAGTGTACCGCGAACAGCAATAAACAACAGCGGAGTGTATGATCCCGCAATAAACAAATAAATGGAAGAATGGTCGAAAATCTCAAATAAATCTTTCACTTTTCCATCTTTCCATGCATGTACGAGAGTAGAACTTGTATAGAGCAGCAACATGGTGATCCCATAGATCGTGAAACTGACCACATGCCAAGCCGTTCCTTTTATACTAGAAAATACAATCAATATCACCAGTGCAGCCACACTGAGTGCAGCGCCGATTCCATGTGTCACCGCATTGGCGACTTCTTCACGGCGAGAATAGGTATGAGTATTGGCCATTTCAACCGTCCTTTCCAGCCCTTTAGCATTGCCTGCTTTATTCCCATTATACACGTATTGCCAGTGACATTACACGTGACACTTATCACGTCTATCACTGGCAATTACGCTTAACGCTATGAATTTATCTTAATTAACATGGTTCTACGAGTTCGTTTCCTCTTCTTCAGCACTTTCAGCTGGTTGCTCTTGGATCAATCCGGCGAACAAGGCATGAACGAACTGCTCTGAATCAAATTGTTGCAGATCATCGATCTTTTCACCCAGTCCCACAAGCTTCACTGGCAAATCCAGCTCCTGACGAATTGCTACAACGATCCCGCCTTTGGCTGTTCCATCCAGTTTCGTTAGTACGAGGCCGGTTACGCCGCTTTTCTCACCGAAAAGTTTAGCCTGATTCAAGGCATTTTGACCTGTGGTCGCATCCAAAACCATCAGCACTTCATGTGGAGCATCCGGAATTTCACGTTGGATGACACGATAGATTTTGTTAAGCTCGTCCATCAGGTTAGATTTGTTCTGCAGACGACCTGCTGTATCACAGAGGAGAACATCGGCACCCCGTTGTTTTGCTGCCTGCACCGCATCATACATAACCGCTGCCGGGTCAGAACCGGATTGCTGTTTGATCACATCGACACCGGCACGTTGTCCCCATACTTCCAGCTGTTCGATGGCTCCGGCACGGAACGTATCTCCAGCGGCCATGATGACTTTCTTACCTTGCTGTTTAAATCGATGCGCCAGCTTGCCAATTGTCGTTGTTTTACCAACACCGTTAACACCAACAAACAAAATGACAGTAATGCCGTCCGGGTTCATTTTCAGCTCGTTATTCTGTTCACCACGAAGAAGATCCGTCAGTTTCTCAGACAACACAGGCTGCAGCTCAGCCGCGTCCTCAATTTTGCGTTTTTTCACCTCAACGCGCAGATCTTCGATCAGATTCATGACCGTATTCACGCCAACGTCTGCTCCGATCAAAATCTCTTCCAGTTCTTCATAGAACTCTTCATCGATTTTTTTGCGGCGGATCACGAGATCCGAAACTTTCTCCACTAGCCCTTTACGTGTCTTTTCCAATCCATCCTTGAACTGTTTGGTAACTGACTCTGTTTTGTTTGCAATGCTGTCTCTCAGCTTTTTAAAAAAACTCATAAAGCCCCTCCATCGTGTACATAATCTAGCGCTATGCAATAATGCTCAATCTAAATGAATTTTAATATTTAATAATGATAATGAGTTCATAGGTCCCACAGCCTTGGATCGATCAGGCAATGACCGCTTCCTCATCTTCCAGTTTAACCGAAACGAGCTTGGATACTCCGCCCTCTTCCATCGTAACACCATACAGCACATCAGCCTCTTCCATCGTACCCTTACGATGGGTAACAACGATGAACTGTGTCTGTTCGGAGAATTCACGCAAGTACTGGGCAAAACGGACCACGTTAGCTTCGTCCAGCGCTGCCTCTACTTCATCCAGTACGCAGAATGGTACAGGTTTGACGTGCAGAATGGCGAATAACAAAGCCATTGCCGTCAAAGCCCGCTCCCCACCGGATAACAGTTGCAGGTTTTGCAGTTTCTTGCCTGGTGGCTGAGCCACAATATCTATTCCCGTTTCAAGCAAGCGCTCCGGGTCCATCAGAACAAGGTCAGCTCGTCCCCCGCCAAACAGCTTGGTAAAGACGGTACCGAACTCACGGCGGATTGCATCGAACGTGATCTTGAATCGCTTCGCCATCTCGTCTTCCATTTCCCGAATAACCTGATACAACGTTGTTTTGGCTTCCACCAGGTCATTCTTCTGTTCGCTCAGGAACTCGTATCGCTCATTGACCCGTTGGAACTCTTCTATCGCTCCCAGGTTAACATCACCCAGGGCGGATATACTGCGTTTCAGCTTCTGTACCTCTGCCTGTGTATGCTCTACATCTTCCGGCACCGGATAACGCTCTTTGGCCAGTTCATAACCCAGTTCGTATTCATCCGTCAGCTTTCGAAGTATATTTTCCAGCTCAACATCCAACCGGTTCACGGAAATTTCGGTCTGTCGCATCTGTTCTTCCACAGCTTTCAACTGCGTGCGCTGTTCCTTCGTTTCACTCTCGGCAAGCTCAAGCTTTTTCGACAACTCACTTCGGGCAGCACGTTTGAAGTCCAGTTCTTGAGAAGTTTCCGCTTTTTTCAGCTTGTACTGGTTCAGATCTTCAATCTGCTTAACACTTTCGGTCTGTGTTTTCTTAAGATCTGCTTCCATTGAAGCTAACAAGGTGCGATTCTGACGAAGATCTTTGACCAGCGACTCCACTTCCCGCTCCAGACGTCGCAATTGTTCCCCATTGGAGAATCGCTCCTGATCGAGCTTGCCTTCCCGTACTTTCAACTCGGTGAGTTGGCTCTGCAATTCTTCCTTCGCGGATTCATTGGCTTTCCGAGCAAACTCGGCTGCATGAATGGCACGATGAGTCGCTTTTTCTTCTTCTTCAAGCTGCTCCAGCTTCTTCACAGCGACGATGCGAGCCGTATCCAGCTCTTTGATCTCTTCGGTGAATCCGCTCTTCTCCTGCCCGGCAACGGCAACCTGTTCAAGCACGTGGCGAAGCTCATGCTCTACCTGCTTCATTTCCATCGAAGCCTGCTGTTCTGCATTTCGGGTATCGTCACCAGACTGGCGAAGTTCATCCAGTTTGTCCTGACACTGCTCCAGTTGAACTTTTACATCATCCACACTGCGATGCAGTTTCACAATTTGATTTTCGGTATCCAAGATATCCTGATCGAGCTGGTCCAACTGCCGTTTACGACTGAGCAGACTCACATTTTTCTTGTGCTGGCTACCACCTGTCATGGAACCACCCGCATTAACCACATCACCTTCAAGCGTCACGACCCGGAAACGATACTGGCAGCGAGCCGCAATTTTATTGGCCACCTCCAGCGTTTCGGCAATAATAACATTACCCAACAGACTGCCAATGATCGAAGCGTACTTGGATTCAAATTGTACAAGATCAGCACCGATCCCCACAAAACCTTCCATACCTTCGATCATGGAACGTTCAGCCGCTCCAATGGCACGAGGACGAATGACATCGAGAGGCAGGAACGTTGCACGTCCCAACTGGCGCTGCTTCAGGAAAGCAATCGCCTGTCTGGAAACTGATTCATTTTCCATGACCACATGCTGCAAGGATGCTCCCATTGCTGTCTCTACCGCAAGTTCAATCTTCTCAGGAACTTTAACGAGTTCAGCTACAGCTCCATGAACACCGCTCAGCGTACCTTTACGTGAAGCCTTGAGGACCTCTTTGACACCCAGCATGAATCCGTCAAAATCATCCTGCATCTCTTTCATTGTATCGCGGCGGGAAACTTGAGCTTCACGCTTTTGTTCCCATTTACGGACCGTGCCTCGACTTTCTTCGAGCAGCTTCTGCAGTGATTGTAGTCGTTCACTTTCCGTAATATAACCACCACGTAGATCACTGATTTCTTTGCCCAAACGAACAACTTTTTTCTCAATGTCCGCTTTGCGACTTTCCAGTGTTTCTTTCTGTTCTTCCCACTTGCCTGATTCCTCAGCCGCGCGATTCATTCTGCGCTCCAGCGTTTCTTTCTGCTGATCCACATAACGAATTTCATTTCGTGTCTGAGCCATCTGATTCATCAGTTCCAGCAAGTTGCCTTTGAGGCTTTCCTCTTGCTGCTGGCTAATACCGCCTGTGACACCGATGAGTTTGGCTTCTTCCTGCGACAACTGATTTCTCACATCATTCAGTTCATGCTCAAGCTTGCCAAACTTCTCACGCAGTGCAATCAGCTCGGTTTCCCGTTCGCGATGTCTCTCTTCACTGGCGGCAAGCGTTACTTTGAGTTGCTCCTGATTTGTTTGCAGATGGTGCGAGCGCTCCTTGAGCAGTTCTCCAAGGCCTTCACTTTTCTCCGTCGCTTCACTGAATTGCAATAAGGCGGATTGCAGTTGCTCTGTCTCTGTTTCCAGGATACGCAGCGCATTCCGATCATTTTCCAGCTTGGCATCATGCGTAGAGACAATCGCCGCCAGTCCAACCTCTTCCTGTTTTAGCGATTGCAGCCTTTCGTTGGCCTTACTCCAAGATGCATGAATCTGTTCGATCTGGTACACATACATGGAAATTTCCTGTGATTTGAGCTGCGAACGAAGTTCTTTATAATGGATCGCTTTCTCCGATTGTTCCTTCAAGGGTCCAATCTGATCCTCCAGTTCGGTCACCAGATCATGAATACGCAGTAAATTCTGCTCTGTCTCATCCAGTTTGCGCGTAGCATCCCGCTTACGGGATTTATATTTAACGATACCTGATGCCTCTTCAAAGATGCCCCTGCGATCCTCTGAACGGGTACTCAGAATCTCTTCAATTCGTCCCTGTCCAATGATCGAGTAGGCTTCCTTACCGATACCGGTATCCATAAACAACTCCGTAATATCCTTCAAGCGACAAGATTGTTTATTAATAAAATATTCACTATCTCCGCTGCGATGTACACGACGAGTCACCGTCACTTCACCGAAATCCAGTGCAAGTGCGTGATCCTCGTTATCGAGTGTTAGCGACACTTCACCAAAATTAACAGCCTTCCGTGCATCACTACCTGCAAAGATGATATCTTCCATCTTGCCACCACGCAGCGATTTGGCACTTTGTTCCCCCAGAACCCAACGGATTCCGTCCGATATATTACTCTTGCCACTTCCGTTCGGACCTACAACAGCCGTAATGCCACGAACGAATTCCATCTCCGTTTTGTCGGCGAATGACTTGAATCCACCCAATTCAATCCGTTTTAAAAACATAGGGTTTCTCGTCACCTCCTCTTGCAAATTTCAAGTATTGCATTCCAGCGCCTAAATAAATTGAACCATTGCTATTACACATGACTACTTCGATTGCAGTACCATCCTCCGATCGCCCTTATCCCCAGATTTTCTTGATTCCCTTATCCAAGGGAAAAATCCGTTGATAAATGCGCACGCTTTGCTTCTTCAGATTGGTTCTGCACTCTTCGTTTTGTGTAAAATAGAGTTCACTTATTTAGTTAACGATCAGGCTAACTCCCCCTGAACCTCTTTACAAAAAAAAGAGCAAAAAGCAGTCCGGCCGATTACTTCCGCCGGGGCGGACCCGCGGGCTGCTCTTTGCTCTTCGTTTGTCTATGCGCTATCGGTTAAGCTCCGGCTTCCGGAAGCTTCAGTCGATCAAGTGCTGCAGATGCAGCCTGTTGTTCCGCTTCCTTTTTGGAACGCCCTGTACCTCTGCCAAGCCGTTCTTGACCCATATGGACCTCCGAGACAAACTCACGTTCATGGGCAGGTCCCCGTTCCTCAACGATACGGTATTCCAAAGCTCCCATATTGTGATGCTGAGTCAGTTCCTGCAGTTCCGTTTTGTAATCACTCATTTGCAGCTTGCTGCCCAACACGATTAATGGAAAGACATGCTGGTCGAGAAATGCCCGGACAGGCGCAAGCCCCTGATCCAGATACAATGCACCAATGAAAGATTCAAACACATCCGCCAGCAGAGCCGGCCGTGTCCGTCCTCCCGTTAGTTCCTCACCTTTACCAAGAAGTACATACTGACCAAAACCCAACGCTTCAGCAAATTTGACGAGGGAAGGCTCACAGACAATGGATGCCCGCAGCTTAGTTAATTCGCCTTCCGGACGGTTAGGATACAAATGATACAAGTATTCCGATACAGTCAGTTCCAGCACGGCATCGCCCAGAAACTCCAGACGCTCGTTGTCCTGATGCTGACTGAACCGGTGTTCGTTTACATAAGAAGCATGGGTAAACGCTTGTTTTAAAAGCTGCCTGTTGTCAAATTTGATTTGAAGTTTATGTTGTAACTGCTTCAGATCTTCACTCAAACGAACTAGCCCCTTATGCTTCAAATTTTTTGAGAATAATGGTGGCATTGTGACCGCCGAATCCAAATGAATTGGACATGGCAATATTGACTTTAGTTTGACGTGGAACATTTGGAACATAATCCAGATCACATTCCGGGTCCTGATTTTCCAGGTTGATCGTTGGTGCCAATGTCTGATGTGTCAGTGACAATCCGCAGATAACCGCTTCTACACCACCAGCAGCGCCAAGCATGTGGCCCGTCATGGATTTCGTGGAACTCACTGCGAGCTTGTACGCATGATCACCAAACGCCTTTTTGATCGCAAGCGTTTCAGATCTGTCACCTACAGGAGTTGAGGTTCCGTGTGCATTAATGTAATCCACTTCTTCAGGCTCAATACCCGCATTGCGAAGTGCCATCTTCATGCAACGTGCTGCTCCATCCGGATCTGGTTCTGTCATGTGATGTGCATCGCCTGTCAGACCGTAACCTATCACTTCACCATAGATGCGTGCACCACGTTTTTGAGCATGCTCCAGGGATTCCAGAATCAGAACACCAGCGCCTTCGCCCATAACAAAACCATCACGTTCTGTATCAAAAGGACGGCTTGATTTCGCAGGATCATCATTACGTGTAGACATTGCGCGCATAGCACAGAACCCTGCAAGACCCGTTGGTCTGATTGTTGCTTCCGCACCACCACAGATCATGGCATCTGCATCACCATTGGCAATCAACTTGAAGGAATCTCCGATGGAGTGTGTACCTGTTGCACAAGCGGTAACCACGTTAATGTTGGGACCTTTGGCACCAAGAGAGATGGACATTTGGCCTGAAGCCATGTTGGAGATCATCATGGGAATAAAGAATGGGCTTACCCGTTTTGGACCTTTTTGCAACAATGCATTATGTTGGTCCTCCCACGTACCCAATCCACCAATACCTGATCCGATGGATACACCGAAACGCTCTGCATCAATATTCTCGTTAATTTTCAGACCACTGTCTTCAACGGCTTTGAAGCCGGCTGCTACAGCGAACTGTACAAAACGGTCCATTTTGCGAGCATCCTTGCGATCCATATATTCTTCCGGGTTGAAATCCTTGATCTCAGCTGCAATCTGTGTCGTGTATTCACTAACATCAAACGCCTCAATCTGAGAGATTCCGGACTTTCCTGCCATTAAACTGCCCCAGAACGTTTCCAAATCTTTTCCGAGCGATGTCATTACGCCCATTCCGGTAATTACTACTCTTTGTTTCAAACCGAGTCACCTCTATATCGACTGCATTACGCAAGTATTTTGTGGGAATATCCGCAAACAGACATCTATTCAACCAAGATAAGCCCGCTTGAGTAGAGTTGCTTGCGGAATGAGAAAAACCAATGAATGATGAGAAGTCCCGCCTGTTCGAAAACATGTGCGGGACTAAAATGACTTTAGGTATGAGATTGTATGTAGTTTACAACTTCACCTACGGTCGTGATTTTTTCTGCATCTTCATCAGAGATTTCCAAATCAAATTCATCTTCCAATTCCATGACCAATTCCACTACATCCAAAGAATCAGCACCCAAATCTTCTTTGAAAGATGCTTCAAGTGTAACTTCAGCTTCGTCTGCGCCCAAGCGGTCGACGACGATGCGTTTTACACGCTCCAATACATCGGACATCCGGTTCACCTCCTTCTTTGGTATTATACGAGAATCGCAGGCAAAATGCCATAGAAGACATATGCGGCTCCCGGCCGGGGAACCCGGCCTTTTTCCGGCATTTCGGATCGTCCAGCGCCTGTTCCCCGACTATTGTTCAAGTCCGGGAAGAATTACATGTACATGCCACCATCGACATGCAGCGTCTGCCCTGTCATATAAGATGAAGCCTGTGAAGCCAGGAAAGTGACTACACCGGCAATTTCATCCGGCTGACCCAAACGGGACAACGGAATACCACTTAGCATACCGTCCACCAGCTCCTGGGACAACTCTTTTGTCATATCCGTCTCAATGAAACCTGGTGCAACACAGTTGACTGTGATTCCACGTGAAGCCAGTTCACGAGCAGATGCCTTTGTCAGGCCAATAACTCCTGCTTTGGCAGCAACATAGTTCGCTTGTCCAGCATTACCGAGCACACCTACAACCGAGGAGATATTGATAATTCTTCCCGACCGTTGTTTCATCATTGGACGTGTAACCGCCTTAAGGCAGTTAAACACACCTTTGAGATTGGTTTCAATAACCTGATCGAATTCTTCCTCTTTCATACGCATGATCAGATTATCACGGGTAATACCGGCATTGTTCACCAGAATATCAACGTTGCCCCAAGCTTCAAGTGTAGCTTTGACCATTTGTTCAGCTTCATCCATCAGGCCCACATTGGCTTGAAGTGTAATCGCCTTGACTCCTTTGGCACGAATCGCTTCCGCCACTTCCTCAGCTGCCGCTTGGCTACCCGCATAATTCACGGCTACGTTCGCTCCAGCTTCAGCCAGTGCCAATGCAATACTGCGTCCAATGCCCCGGGATGCCCCGGTAACGAGTGCATTTTTACCTTCTAATGGTTTAGACATAATCATTCCTCCTTTCCCCAAATCTATATCAGTTCAACCAAAGAATGTTTACACTTGCCACTCCGATGACAGAATAAACTTCCGATCACTGTTATCCCCAGATTTTTTGATTCCCTTTTCTAATGGGAAAATCCGGTGATAAAGGCGAACGCTCCGCTTCTTCAGTTTTTTTCTGTCCTCTCCGTTCTCGTGTAAAAAGTTTAGTTTAACTCATATAACTCCTTCTAATTCACTTGCCGTTGCTTCGAGCGTTTCAAGACTGTTCACATTGTACAGTTTTACGGTTTTATCTGTTTTTTTAATCAAACCGGTCAATACACTGCCAGATCCAATCTCGATGAACGTATCCACACCCTGCTCAATCAGCCATGTCACACTGTCTTCCCATAATACAGGAGAATAGACCTGAGCTGTCAACAAATCCCGAACCTGTCCATCCTCTGCAGGTCTTGCAGTCACATTAGCGACTACAGGAACCGCTGCCGGTGAGAACGTAACGGTTTTCAGTTTCTCTTCCAGCTTCTCAGCCGCACCCTTCATCAGTGAAGAGTGGAACGGTCCGCTTACTTCCAAAGCAATGGCGCGTTTACCGCCTGCTTCTTTCACTCGTTCCGCGACAGCAGCTACGCCTTCCTTCACACCAGAGATGACGATTTGTCCCGGACAATTCATGTTGGCAAGTTCAACCGCATGACCAGTTTCAGATACGTCACGGCAAAGCACCCCCAGCGCTTCCCGATCCGCACCAAGCACAGCAGCCATCGCTCCTTGTCCACCCGGTACTGCCTGTTCCATATACTGACCTCGCGCCCGCACAGTGCTCACAGCGTCAGCAAACGAAAGAACGCCCGCTGCCACCAGTGCACTGTATTCTCCCAGACTGTGTCCAGCCATATAGTCTGGCTGAATTCCTTTTTCTTTGAAAGCTTCAAGCAAGGCAATACTTGCTGTCAACAGAGCTGGTTGTGTATTTGATGTCTGTTTCAACTCGGTCTCCGGTCCTTCAAATACAAGGTTGCTCAGCGAGAAACCCAATGTTTCATCTGCTGTGCGAAAAATCTCGGTTGCCGCAGGCACGGACTCATACGCATCCTTGGCCATGCCTACAGCCTGTGATCCCTGTCCGGGAAATACAAATGCTATTTTACCCATCTCATTCATCTCCCAGATGTCTATTTACCAAACGAGTACCGATGCTCCCCATGTCAAACCGCCACCGAATCCAACCATCAGAACGGTATCTCCGGCTTTCATGCGACCTTCCTCTGCGGCTTCTACCAAAGCAAGCGGAATGGAAGCAGCCGATGTATTGGCATACTTATCCACGTTGACTACAACCTTTTCTTCAGGAAGTTCCAGTCGTTGCATCGCAGATTGGATAATCCGAATATTCGCTTGATGCGGAACAAACAGATCCACATCCGTACGCTCCATACCAGCCTTGCGTAATACCTCAATGGTAGCCGTACCCATGACACGGACTGCAAACTTGAACACTTCACGACCATTCATGTAGATATAATGCTTTTTATTTTCAACGGTCTCTGCGGAAGCAGGCAGACGGGAACCGCCGCCTTCCATCTGAAGAAGACTACCGCCAGCACCTTCGGCACCGAGATCAAATGCTTTGAATCCGCGACCTTCTGGAACTTCACCAACGACTACCGCGCCTGCCCCGTCCCCAAAGAGGACACATGTGTTACGGTCTGTATAATCCGTAATACGAGACAAACAGTCAGCTCCAATAACAAGTGCGTTGTTGTACATGCCGCTTTGGATGAAGCTGGTAGCACTTGCCAACCCATATACAAATCCGGAACAAGCTGCCGACAGATCAAATGCCGCCGCACCTTTTGCACCCAATTTGTCCTGCAAGATGCAGGCTGTTGATGGGAACGAAGAATCCGGGGTAATGGTTGCAACAATAATCAGATCCAGATCACTGCCTGTCATGCCAGCAGATTCAAGTGCTTTAAGAGCTGCTTCATATGCCAGATCAGAAGTTGCCTGCTCGGGTGCAGCAATGTGACGCTCTTTGATTCCTGTACGACTGACGATCCATTCGTCATTGGTATCGACCATTTTCTCCAGATCGCTATTCGTCAAAATTTTCTCAGGCACATATTTCCCTGTACCAATAACCCCTACTGGGCGCAAATTATTCATGTCGTCACTCACTTCCCGCTAATTTCCTTAGATATGCTCTCTACCAGCTGATTCTGCACTGCAATCCGAGCTTGGCGCACAGCATTTTTGATGGCATTGCCATCAGCAGATCCATGACTTTTTACAACCAGTCTGCTCAAACCGAGGAGCGGCGCTCCGCCATGCTCCGTATAATCCAGCTTTCGTTTCAGCCCACGCAACTCAGGCATCAATACAGCTGCAGCCAGTTTACTTTTAAGAGAAGATGAGAATTGCTCCTTAAGCAAGGCGAAAATGGCACCTGCTGTGCCTTCCAGCGACTTCAGCAGTATATTTCCTGCAAAACCGTCGCATACAAGCACATCACAAGCACCAGTCAGCACATCACGCGCCTCAACATTACCGACAAAACGAATGGGGAGTTGTTCCAGTAAAGGATATGCATGTTTGGTTAACTCATTTCCCTTGCCTGGCTCTGTTCCTACATTGAGCAAACCCACTCGTGGGGACGCTATGCCCTGTACTTTTTGCCGATACAAGCTGCCCATCAGGCCATATTGCGCAAGATGCTCCGGTTTGGCATCCATATTCGCTCCGAGATCCAGCGCAAGTACACCTACATCATCAATCGTTGGAATCATGGGCGCAAGCGCCGGACGTTCAATGCCTTCCATTCGACCTACAACAAGCAAACCTGCTGTCATCAGCGCTCCGGTATTGCCTGCCGAGATCATCGCGTCCGCTTCGCCCTCTTTCAGCATACGGCCTGCAACTACCATGGAGGCATCCTTCTTGCGACGTACTGCTTTTACGGGTTCATCATCCGAACCAATAACTTCGGAAGCATGCCGGACCGTAAGATTGGCAGGTCTCACACCTGACTGACTCAAAAGAGGCTCCAGCTTGGCTTCATCGCCGATCAGGACGATCTGTGTATCCGCCCATTCCGTGGCTGCGGCGATCGCACCTTCTACCGTTGATGCAGGTGCATTGTCGCCTCCCATGGCATCAATGACGATTTTCATTCCAAATGACCTCCTTCTCCGCTGTCTTCTCCACCTGAATGGTAGATTACAAAGTTGCCTTGAAACACCATTTCTTCACCTACATAAGTGAATACTTCCACTTTGGCTTTGCCCTTTTGACCCGGAATCGATCTCACATAAGCCTTTGCAATACATTTCTCTCCCAAATGAACCGAACGGACAAAGCGAATGTCTGCTGATGCAGTCAACGCGATCTCGTCATTAATAATGGCTACAGCCAAGGAGTTGGCCTGTGCAAAGACGTAGTGCCCACGTGCAATCCCTGTTCTGGAAAACACATGCTCTTCCTTAATCTCAAACAGGGAAATCCCGCTTTTGTCCAGCTGCAGATCCACAATATCACCGATAATCTCATGCAGGGGCAGCGAGCGCACCTGATCATACGAGAGCTCTGCCATCAGTTTCATCCGCTCCCGAAGTTCGGGTATTCCAAGTTCCAGTCTGTCAAGACGAATCGTCTGAATACTCACCTTCAATTGGCGCGTAAGTTCCTGATCCGTCACAAACGGGTTCTCTTCTATCATTTTGGTTAACTGCTGTTGCCTCTGTCTCTTCGGTACACGTTCGATGCCTGACACCCCCCGCTGTATCGTTTACGGAACCGTCCCATCCGGCCAGTTCAACCATTCTTTCGTGTTGCTTCTATAGATGCATCCCTGGTCACCAGGGTCGTTCTCAAACGGATTATGGTTCATCATATATGTAACGTCAAATCTTAGAACCTGGTACTAAACTATAGTATATCTCATCCCGTGTCAAAAAGAAAGGCTGGCTGAACAAAAACAATTCACCCCTGTGGAGCAAAGATTTCATGCTTGTTAACTCCCTCTACCTACACTATCTAATCGAAAAAAAGTAGCACCTCATCGAAATGAAGTGCTACTTAATGTCCAACTATTATTGAGAGATGATCTCTCTTGCTTTGTACGTTCCGCACACTTTGCACACGTGGTGACTAAGTTTAAGTTCGCCACATTGTTCACATTTCACCATGCCCGGTACAGCCAATTTAAAGTGAGTGCGACGTTTGTCGCGACGCGTCTTGGACGTTCTCCGTTGAGGTACTGCCATTATTCCCACCTCCTTATCAAAATCAACCTTTGCAGGTAGTTGTTACGTTCGATTTTCAATCATGCTCATTTAAAAAAATCCTTGAGCCCTGCAAGCCGCGGATCGATAACCTGGTTATCACAACCGCAGTCACCTTCGTTCAGCTCATGGCCACACTTGGGGCATAACCCTTTGCATGTATCGCTGCATAGCGGTATAAACGGAAGATCCAGCAGAAAAGCTTCCTCGGCATAACCTTTCAGATCAACGCTATCCCCATCCACATAGAGCGTATCGTCGTCTTCATGTAATTCCTCTGGCTGTTTTCCCTGCTTGAATTGCTCATGAAAATCAATATGAAAATGTTCATTGATCGGCTTAAGACAACGGGAGCACAACATGTCCACTCCTACGGTCAGCTTGCCATGAACATCCACAACGTCACCTTCTCTGAATTCTGCAGATAAATCCGCAGTCAGGGGGGTAACGGCTGTGATATCTTGTCGGTTAGAAACCAGTTCCTTGATATCCCACTGTTCGTTAAACTTCAGGGGGCCATCACTGGTAGCCACTTTGCGAAATGGCATTAACATTTCCATCACTCCAAACGAAACCAATTTCATAATTCATGTCAAACGTATCACGACAGTTATACAGGTCAAGCCTGCTCTTGTAAAGCAATAAATCCTGACTGTATGTATTCTGACGATTCATCGTTAAAAGTATTATGAAATTGACTTAACAAACAAAAATCATTATACCGATTTTTCAAGACGTTTGTCAACACTTTTAACTTTACACCCTATTTTAAAACCAATGGCTCAGAACCGTTTACTCCATCTGGTCTATTATAGACTCACTTCAAGATAAACTACAAGTCGTCATTTTAGTTGTAGTTTCTTGCAAACCGCGGTCACATTTCGTTAACGTTTAGTGTGATCTATGTCACACAGTCCCTCTCGGCACCTACCTATACTTGCTATAAACCGAAGCACAATCAGCTCCATAACAATTCATTATTCAACTATCTCATATTATATCGGGAGGGAAAATGTATGTTAAGTGAACACACTATTAGAGTCATTAAATCTACAGTACCCGTACTTGAAGTTCACGGTGAAGCGATCACACGCCATTTTTACGAAACGATGTTCGCAGCTCATCCGGAACTACTGAATATTTTCAATCACGCAAATCAGAAACAGGGACGACAGCAAGCCGCCCTCGCCAATATGGTATACACCGCCGCCCTGCATATCGATAATCTGTCCTCCATCCTGCCTGCCGTCCGGCAAGTTGCCCATAAACATCGCAGTCTGGGTATCGTTCCCGAGCAATATGCGATTGTGGGCACCTATCTGTTACAAGCGATCAAAGATGTGCTTGGAGACGCGGCTACCGATGAGATCATTACGGCGTGGGGCGAAGCCTACAATGTCATTGCAGATGCCTTTATCGGGATCGAACAGGACATGTATGCGGAAGCAGAGAACCAGACAGGTGGCTGGGAAGGATTTCGTACCTTCAAGGTTGCCAAGAAAGTGCAGGAAAGTGGAATCATCACATCCTTTTACCTCGTCCCAGATGATGGTAAACCAATTGCCAGCTATGAACCAGGACAATACATCAGCATCAAGATCAAACCGGAGGCACAGTCATTTACCCAGATTCGTCAGTATAGCCTTTCAGATATACCGGGTAAACCCTACTACCGCATTTCCGTTAAACGCGAGCTGAGTGGATTAGAACGTCCTGATGGAGTCATATCCACGTATCTCCACGATCACATTGAAGAAGGTAGTCTGGTGGAGCTATCCGCTCCTGCTGGTGACTTTACGCTGGATAGAGACGATAAACGCCATATTGTTCTCTTGAGCGGTGGCGTTGGTCTAACCCCCATGATCAGCATGTTAAATACACTGGTTAACTTGGACAAAAACCGCAAAATTACATTTTTGCATGCAAGTCCGAATGGTCAATCTCATGCGTTCCGTGATCATGTGAACAGTCTGGCCGAACGTTATCAAAGCGTTAAAGCCTATTATTGCTACACTCAACCCGCTGCTTCTGATCGTGAAAATGAGTTTTTTCATAAGGAAGGTTATATGGATGCAGTCTGGCTTCGCCAAGTGATTGATGAACTAGATGCCACCTATTATCTGTGCGGACCCGTTTCGTTCATGCGTTCAGTGTATACGGAGCTGCAGGCGCTTGGTGTTCCAGCAGACCACATTCATTATGAATTTTTTGGGCCGAAAGCAAGTCTTTCTTCCGCACCGGAAAATGTCTAACTGTTCTGAGATTGTGAAGATGTGATTGGCACAGTCTGACATCCATTGATGTCGGATTTGTGCTTTTTCTTGTCTGAATGGGTGCATGATTTGATCTAATACATGACATCCCCTATGATGGAATGGATGTTATACATACTCGGTTATCCAATCGAAAGGAGTACGTCTAATCATGAGAGCCGTAGGCGTCATTGTTGAATATAACCCCTTGCACAATGGGCATGTCTATCATTTGCAGGAAGCTCGGCGACTAAGCGGCGCAGACGCCGTTGTTGCGGTCATGAGCGGCCCTTTCCTCCAGCGTGGCGAACCCGCCATCGTGGGTAAAAGGGCGCGCACCGAGATGGCGCTGCACGCAGGCGCCGATCTGGTACTTGAACTGCCGGTGGCTTATGCTGTTCAGCCGGCGGAGTGGTTTGCCTTCGGTGCGGTGTCCTTGCTGGACCGCACCGGCGTTGTGGACTCGCTCTGCTTTGGCAGCGAGTCCGGCGACCTGGACAGCCTGCAGCGCATTGCGCGCGTGCTGGCTGTGGAGCCCGCAGGGATGCGCGAGGACATCGCGCGCCGCCTGCGGGAAGGCGCCAGCTACCCCGCCGCGTACGCAGGCGCGGCGGCGGCACTGGCGCCCGGCGGCGTCGATGTTCGCGACGCCGCTGCACTGCTGGAGCAGCCCAACAATTCGCTTGGGCTGCACTACCTGATCGCGCTGCAACGACTCGGCAGCGCGATCCAGCCCTTTACGGCGGCGCGTACCGGTGCCGCGTATCATGAGGCGACGCCCGGCCCGGGGGCGATCGCCAGTGCCACAGCCGTCCGCCGCCTGCTGATGGCGGACGGGCCCAGCGCCGCCGCGCCATACGTGCCGGCGGCCACTCTTGCCATTCTGCATCGCGAATGGCAGGAAAACCGCGCTCCCATGCACTGGGAGCGCTTTGCACAGCCGCTGTTTCACCTCGCGGCCACACGCCGTGCCTCCGAGCTGGAACGCATCGCCGAAGTCACGGAAGGCCTGGAGCACCGGCTGATCCGTACACTCGCTCAGCTCCCGGAGCCTTCAGTCGAAGCACTCCTGAATGCACTGAAGACCAAACGATACACACGCACCAAACTCCAGCGTATGCTCGCCCACCTGCTCCTGAATCACACCAAAGCCGAGTGTTCACCAGAGCAATTGGCTGCCGGACCCGGATATCTACGAGTCCTCGGATTCAATACTCAAGGGCAGAGCCTGCTTAAACAAATGAAGAAGACTGCGTCGTTGCCTGTTGTGCTGAAACCTTCGACGTTCACGCACCATCAACTGGAACTGGATATCCAGGCTCAGGTAGCGTATGGGCTAGCTTGCGAGCATAAGGACACACGCAGGATGTTCAGTGACTACTATGAGTCACCTGTGAGAGTGTAATCCGCTTTTGACCATAAGTTTTAATCCTTTTCATTCCATCATCAAACAGATCATTCATGTCGACTACTGAAAACTAAACTATACAACTATAAAATCCCCTTGCTGCGCGCCGCTCAGGCACATCGCAACAAGGGGATTCTCTCATTGTAATCCTTTGAATCTGTTGACCTTCTCAGATCTCTTGATCACACTTCATTCCCTGTAATCCATTCAGTCCGATTTCGTCCGGACTTTATCCATTCTTTTCAACTGGACTCTATCTATTCACGCCCGATCATAATCCTAGGATTTCACGGATAAGGTTTTCAGATACGCCAGCGCATCATCCACCGTGCTCACAGGCACAAGTTTCATTTTGGTGCCGATCTGTTCAGCCTTGGCTGCTGCTTCCTTATAGTTATCCTTCGGCACAAAGAAGATCTCCGCTTCTTTCCGGTCAGCGGCTACAATCTTGTGCACTACACCACCAATGGCACCCACCACACCGTCCTTGGTAATGGTACCTGTACCCGCAATTCGATGCCCCTTGGTCAGATCTCCAGGTGTTAACTGGTTATAGATCTCCAACGTAAACATCAAGCCGGCAGACGGACCACCAACCTGAGTATCTGTAAAGGAAATCTGTTTGTCCGGATTTTCAGGTTTCACCTTCTGAACCGCACCAATCATTACGCCGAGTCCCGGGCGGGTTTCTCCCGTTTTATTGTCTTTTACCTGAATCAGTTTCACGTCCCGGCTAATGGTCTCTCCGCCACGTTCCAGTTGCATTTCGACGGTATCTCCAACCTTTTTATCTTTTAACTGGGCAGAAAGCACCGTATTATCCGGCGTAGCTGTTCCGTTCACGCCCAGAATAATATCGCCCGGAGCAATGTCTCCATCGGGTTTTGGATCTTCGGACAGTCCAAATACAAAGATATGTTCAGGTACAATAGAGTAAGCCACACCAGCCTGTTCATATGCAGCCTCCATTGCAGAGGATTGTGAGTCACTCATGAACCACACCTGTTCGGCAGAGTATTCCGCTTCGCTTTTACCGCGCAGTCGGTCCTCCTTTTTATCCACTTGAGCATTTTGATTGAACAGAGAGGTTCCTAGCAAAAACACATTGGCATATGTTGCCGACACAGTCGTCATCATGAACACACCGCGTTCTTCCTGGTCCCCACCTTTAACCGTTACCATTGGTTTTACTTCATCTGCACTGCCAGGCATATATATGATATACGGCGTTGGCATGTACACGGCAACATAGACGACCAGAGCCACCACGATCACAAAGATCGAAGCTCTGAATCCGCCAGATTTCCGAATCCGATTCATCGCATGAGCCTCCGTTCTTTGTATCTCTATATAAGCTAAACTTTACACTAATAAGCGATCGTAATTCCACCTTGTGAATACTGCCATTCTCCGGTAGATACTCGCTCTGTGTAATGCAGATATTCAGCTCATCTTGTTTCATCATTTTTTTTCAAGTCTAACACTCTGGTCCCTGTGCATACAATGGTACAGGCCGGATAGGCCGCTGTATACAATAGCCTGTCCGGTCAAGGCCGAACCGCCCTTTGGGCGTCATTCGGCCGTCCATAACGATTCAGATGCCGAAGCAGCGTTATCTGATATGAGGTGAAACGATGACATTACAGAGCGAGGTTAGAGATTCTGGCCCATTACGAACGATAATCCTAAGTACCGGCGCTTTAATGTTGGTCATTGCGGTAGTTGCCTCACCCAAAGAAGCGTTTGACGCCTCTATTCAAGGTCTGGATATATGGTGGAAAATCATCTTCCCTGCCATGCTCCCATTCCTCATGTTATCCCAAATGCTTACTGCGTTTGGCTTCACCCATGCGATCGGCGCCTTGCTCGGACCGTTAATGCAACGGTGGTTCAGACTTCCGGGCAACGCAGGTCTGGCGATTGCCGTTGGCATGTGCGGCGGATTCCCCGCAGGAGCAGATGCGGTGTCCCGTTTATTTCAGGATAGACAAATTACCGCCAAGCAGGCGGTTGTCCTTGCGGCGGCGTCTCATTTTGCCAATCCGATGATGATCATACTGGTCGTTGGTGCTGCGTTTCTTCACCAGCCAGCGGCCGGATATTTTCTACTCGTAGTCCACTGGATCAGCGGCTGGATCGCTTCCATTCTTGCCATGCGTCTCCTGCCTGCACCGGGTAACCAAACAAACCGGGCTGGCTTGACAACTGCGCAAGCAGATAACAGCTCTCTTGATTCTCAGCCTGCAAGTCCTGCAAATTCCATAAGTCGCTCATCTGCACCCCACCACTCTACATACAAACGACGCCGTATATGGTCTGAACTGATGATTACAGCGAGGGAAGCCCATAGTCGTGATGGAAGAGGGTTTGGCAAACTGCTCGGTGACACTGTATCCCAAGCTGTGCAGACCTTGATGATGACTGGAGGATACATGATCGGTTTTGCCGTGTTTATCCGGTTGGTCTCCCTGTATCTGACTCCCGGGTCCTCTGCTGCGCTGTGGCCAGCCTTCTTTGAGCTTCACCTGGGCACCTATCATTTGAGCCAGACTTCACTTACACCCGCGCTGCTCATATCTCTACTTGCAGCCGTTCTTGGATGGGGCGGTTTATGCTCCCACCTGCAAGTCTCTGCCGTCCTGAAAACAACGGGTCCAAACAGCAAAGCGATGCTGTACTTTGCTGGCGTTCGTCTGACTCATGGATTAATCGCCTTTTTCATCAGTCTGTTCCTGTGGATGCCGTTCAGCCGTTACAGCACAGAAGTCTGGACCACATTACAGACGAATGGGGAGCAGGACCTCTCGACACCATTCGGTTGGCTATTCATACATAGTCCAGGTAACACATACACGATCAACACCATTTGGAGCGTCTTCCCTGCTGCATGCATGGGTCTTGCGTTACTTCTTGCAGTCATGATTAGTCTATCAGGTATTACCTTCTGGTTTAACCGCCGGTTTTCTCGCTGATTTTCTGACGGAGCGCTGCTTCCACCTCAGGTGATACAAGATCTGTAACATCTCCATGATAATGAGCGATTTCTTTGACGATGCTGGAACTTAAATAGGAATATTTCGGATTGGTCATCATAAATATCGTTTCCGCATCCGGATTCAACTTGCTGTTGGTCGATGCCAACTGCAACTCGTATTCAAAATCAGTTACCGAGCGTATACCACGAACGATGACCTGCGCTTCCTTTTGCCGGACATAATTGGCTGTCAGATCGCGGAAACTGTCCACCTCCACATTGGGTAGATGGCGGGTTACTTCCGTGATCAGTTCTTTGCGTTCCTCCACCGTAAACAGCGGATTTTTGCTCATATTGTTCAACACAGCCACAATGACGCGATCAAATTGCTTTGACGCTCTGGCGATAATATCTAGATGCCCCATCGTTACGGGATCAAAACTTCCAGGATATACGGCGATCCGTTCCTGTCGATGTATCATTTCAGTCATGAGGAGCCTCCTCTTTCGGTGTAATGGATTCCCCATCTTCCAATGCTTCAGGCGCATAATAATAGATGGATACTGCCGTCTCCCCATACAAAGCCTTGCGCGTTTGTTCAAACGGGCCGAATTGCTCAGGGTAATCATGTTTGGATTCATATTCAAGCACAATGGTTGCTTCCGGTTCCAGAAGTTCCAGTTCGTGCATGGTCAGCATCAACTCGTGTCCGTTCTTCATGCGATATGGCGGGTCGAGAAATACCAGATCGAACGTTGTGCCTCGCTTGGCGAGTGCCTTCAATGCACGACCTGCATCATTACGGTATACCGCCGCCTGGTCTTCAAGCTTGGTCGCCTTCAGGTTCATGCGGATGACTTCAATACTTTTTGATTCCAAATCAACAAAAACAGCCTTGTCCATGCCGCGGCTCAGCGCCTCAATACCGAGACCCCCACTGCCTGCAAACAGATCCAATGCTGTGCCGCCCTCAAAATAAGGACCAACCATGCTAAATAACGCTTCCTTCACCTTGTCGGTGGTCGGTCGCGTACCCGTGCCAGGAACAGCCTTCAGCGGCCTGCCTTTCGCACTCCCAGATACCACTCTCACTGACGAGTCACCTTTTCTCTATGTAAGTTTATTGATAAGGCTATCGTACCACATTCGGGTTCCGTTTGAAAAATGCGCGGTCTTCATTCCCCTTGGAAAATTGTTGCCGAATTGCTGACGCATATGTATAAAAAGGAAACAATCGGGCGATTCTATAATTATCGACATCACAAGTGTCGTAGACAACCGCGGAGAAGACTTACGTTTCCCCATAAGCTCTTCGTCCGGTTTCTCCTCTCCCATGAAAAAGAAGCTCTCGAAAGAGGGCTTCTTTTTGTTGTTTTTATTTTAATTTGTTATGTTAGTTAACCTTTTCTTCAAATTCACTTATTTCTGCTTCCTCTTCGGTCTGCAGCCATCCGATCTCCCTTAGCCACATGCCCATATCTGCGATAAATTCATTTGTGTTTAGATGTTCAATCTTATACTTCTGTATTTTTTCGCTCAAAAAAGCATAGAACTCATGGCTTAACACATACCGTTGTTTGCTTTTACTTAATATCTTAAACTGATCCTCGCTGACCACCAGATCAAAATAGATGACATTATCCTTCTTCACATGCCTGGCCGTTGATCTCCTATCGTATTCTTCAGGAAGGCACCTGAAAACAAAGAAGAGTTCTATATCAACGACTTGATATTTGCTTTCTGCTTTATCAAATACAGACTGTAACTCATCCGAAAGATTGGCAACTTGCGTTAATCCTGACGTGTCCGTTGATTTGCCCAAGATCATGATTAAGCTCCCTTCGCTCATAATTCATTCTTCTTGTGCATTAGTTAACTTAGCAAGCTATACTAATTCATCTCTCTTTGTTTCCGATTGGATCGCCGCAAATTAATCAATGGAATGATAAGTACTACAACCGGCAAGAGAAGATTCATGGAACTTGTCTTAATCATCATGAAGGTAATGAACAACACCGCAAGCCAGGTCATAATTTCCATCATTTCATATTTGGTTAACGTAAGCTTGAATGCTTTTTTTGAAATAAAGCGAACCAAGAAATAAGCGATTAAACCATAGAACAAGATCATGCCCAAGATGGCAACAAGAATTATCAGGTACATATCCATCATAAAAATCACCACACCTCTAAGTCATCACCTTAATTTTGCCTTACTTCTCTTCTACTACAATCGTTGCATTGTAGATCACGACACGTTTCCCATTCAGATCGAATAATACTTTATTGCCGTATTCCGTATCTTCCACATCGATTTTGCCATCATAGGTCTGAATCAATTCACCATTATTGCTGTACACTTTAACGACCCTCTCCAGGCCGCCCGAGTTGTTGGACCTCATCGTTTTGAGTGCACGTTCACCCGAAGCCGTATTGAAATACCATATTAAACATCCAACAATGATGCCCAGAAAGACCAACACCGTCACCCATATACCTGTCTTTGCTTTTCTACTCATCTTGAACCCCCTCTTATGTTTCCTGTGTTGTACATTACGAGATCGGAACGAGAACGGTTTCATACAACGCCTCTCAAACTGCACATTGACATAACAAAGCAGAGGCCTCCGACAAGCGAAGACCTCTGTTCTTATTTAATACATTATTTTTCTGTACGATTCTGGTGCTTACAGTGCACGAATGACGAATTCAAATGTCAGTTCGCCGTCCGAAGGGATCAGATATTCCGGATGAACCGGAGCACCCCAGCTATCATCACCGCCGACACCCATTTGTTTACCCGCTACAGTCACGACTGTATAGTGCACAGGAGGCAATTCGTACGCATGTTGTGCGTTCTCCAGCTCAAATGCGGTATACGGTGATACATTCAGCTCAACCGGAGTTCCGGATGCCTCAATCTTGAAGCCACGTCCCGCGTTGTCAGTCAATTTAGCCCAACGTACGCCAGTGCGGTTGCCTGATTCCTGTGGTACCAGATATGGAGCCATGGTATCCGCAACCTTGCTGCCATGGATGCCCAGACGTGCGCCAAATGCACGGTCTGCATAGTTTTCTTCCGGTCCCATCGCAAGCCATTCCACGTTTTCAAAGTCAGGTGATGTTCTGAAGGACAATGCATGAATTGGCAGGTTCGGCAATCCGGCTGTACCTTTGTACGTATTATGCACACGTACGCTTCCATCTGCATGAACGGTGTACACCACTTTGACTTGTACATCCTCGGAAATGTTGAGTTTGTACGTGAATTCAATCCGGTATTGATCCGGTTTCTGTTCAGCTTTCCACTCCACAGAACGAGGCATCAGGCTCGCGGCATACCAAGCGCCCAGTTCGAAGCCCATCGCCATGCCTTTGTCATTATCCGTCATTGCACGCCAGAAGAGCGGTGCAGGTGGTACAGCAATGGTCTCACGACCGGACAATTTCAGGGAAACCAGTGTGCCAAACTGTTTGGAGAACAACGCATGCGTTTTGCCAGCACGAACACCGATGTTAACGTCACCTTCAACCACCTGTACATCACTTACAAGGTTCAAGTCGACTTCAACTGCATCATTTACTTGATCCTGAGTGAAAATAAACTGTCCAAATGCCACTTCTTCGCCTTTGTCGGCCCACAGTGTAGCTTCTTTTAACACAAAAGCAGTGTTCACAGCGTACTCGCCACCCACCAAAGCTTCTGCACCCAGCGGGAGTTTCACTACCGTCTCGCTTTGCGCATCCACGTTCACTTCCATTGTTCCACGCAGCACTTCATGCCCCTCGCGTTCCAGGCTGTATACCAGTTCCAGCGAAGATGTATCTGCGAACAGGTTACCGTTCACGATCTTAACGCCTTCACGATCCGGGAACAGCTTAATGTTCTGATACAGGAATTTGACCTCCTGCATTTTCGCAGTTACTTTACGATCAGCATGAACGATACCGTTGCCACAGAACGAATAGTCTGATGGACGATCACCGAAATCTCCGCCATAGGCGAGGAACTCTTTGCCATAACGATCTTTTTTATAAATGGATTGGTCGATGTAATCCCAGATGAATCCACCTTGATACATCGGGTATTTGTCTTCCAATTCCGTATATTTGTGCATGCCACCAATAGAGTTACCCATGGCGTGCATGTACTCACAGCTGATATAAGGTTTGATCGGGTTGGCATTCAGGAATTCTTCAATGTCCGCCGGTTTGGCATACATGCGGCTCTCCATATCACTTGTCTCATCGAAACGGCGATCATGGAATACACCTTCGTAATGTACCAGACGGGTTGGATCAGCCGATTTGAAGTACTGGGATACTTTATAGATGACTTCACCGCCATGGGATTCATTACCACAAGACCAGATCAGAATGGACGGATGGTTTTTGTCACGCTCCACCATGGATACAGCGCGATCCATAACGATATCATGCCATTCCGGTTTGTCACCTGGAATAACCCAAGAAGGCTCAACGGCGCCAAGCTTCTGCCAAGATCCGTGTGTCTCCAGATTCATCTCGTCAATAACATAGAGTCCATATTCATCACATAGCTCATACCACAGACTTTGGTTAGGATAGTGTGACGTACGTACGGCATTCATATTGTTTTGCTTGATGGTACGAACATCCCACAGCATGTCTTCCTTCGTAACCGCACGTCCACGACGCGGGTTGAACTCATGACGATTCACACCTTTGAATACAATACGTTTACCATTAATGTGCATGACTTTGTCAATCATTTCAAATGTACGGAAACCAACGGCTTGAGGAACAACCTCAACCAGTGTACCCGCAGCATCATATACACGAATATAGAGGCGATACAAGTATGGAATCTCTGCGCTCCACAGGTTCACTGTACCAATGTCTTCACGAAGACTTACTTGACCATCGTTAACCTTGGATTCAAACGTTTTTACGGTATTGCCTTCACGATCACGAAGTTCAGCCTCTACACGTGCTCCAGCACCCGCTTTTCCTTCCAGTTTCAAATCGAGTTGTAAGGTACCGTTCGTATAGGACTTGTCCAGATCTGTGCGAACATGAACATCACGTACGTGTGCAGCAGGGACCGTATACAGATACACATCTCTGAAAATACCGGAGAAACGCCAGAAATCCTGATCTTCCAGCCAGCTGCCTGTGCTGCGTTGATACACTTCGACTGCCAGTTTGTTCTCACCATCCTGAAGGAATGGCGTCAGGTCAAAGTCAGACGGCGTAAAGCTGTCCTCCCCGTATCCTACGAATTGTCCGTTAAGCCATACATAGAATGCAGACTCTACACCTTGGAAAGAAATATAAACCGGATTTGACTCCCAACCTGTCGGCAGGTGGAACGTGCGAATATAACTTCCAACAGGGTTTTTATCCTGTGGCAATGCCGGTGGACGAATTTCATTCAGGCCATCCCAAGGGTATTGTGTGTTTACGTATTGAATCTGTCCGTATCCCTGTAACTGGATATGTCCCGGAACTTCAATGTCATCCCAGCCCTCACTAGGAAAATCGGATGTATAGAAAAACTCAGGACGGCTGTCTGGACGAATCGCATAGTTGAATTTCCACGTTCCATTCAGATCATAACGCATGGACATGGCGCCTGAACCCACTGCCTCGTCCATTGTTTGGTAATAACGGTGATCGGAATAGGCATGAAGACGGTTCACCTCAAATACACTTACGTCTCCCAACCAGTTGATATCTGCCTTTGTTGCTTTCATCGGCTCTCTCTCCCTTTAAAACGGTATAGTTTGGCTTATAGGTTCATGTGGATTTCCATTTGCATTCATACAAAATACAAAAAAGACAGAGGCACGCCTGACAGGCGTCCTCTTCTCTTTCCTGCACTCGTCCGATACGGACGCATTATGCGGTTATGCTTATTTCACGGAACCTACCATACCTGCAACAAAATGTTTCTGCATGATGAAGAATACGATTGCTGTAGGTAGTGTTGCAATAACGATCGCTGTCATGATTACTCCGTAATCCGGAGCATAACCAGCACCAAGATTTGAGATCAATAGCGGAATCGTTTGTTGGTCAGGCGTTTGCAATACAATGAGTGGCCACAGATAGTTGTTCCAGCTACTCATGAATGTAATAATTGCTGCCGCTGCATAAGTTGTTTTCATTGTTGGCATATAGATCTTCAGGAAGATCCCGAGTTCACTCAAACCATCAATACGTCCAGCTTCCAGCAAATCTTTCGGGAACATTTTGGTGTTCTGACGGAAGAAGAAGATCAGGAACGCTGTTGCAATGGTTGGCAGGATAACTGCTGCCATTGTATTAATACCGATCACTGGTGCAACACCGGAGATTGTTGCGAACATGCGGTACAGGGGTACCATGATTGCTGCAAACGGGATCATCATGGATAACAACAGGATATTAAACACGATATCACGGGACTTCGTACGGAATACCTCGAATCCATAACCTGCCATGGAACCAATCAATAGCGCCAGAGCAGTCGAGACGATCGAGATAATAGCCGAGTTCCCTAGAGCCTGCACGAGATTTGTCGAATCAAGCAGTTTGTTGAAGTTATCAATGAAAGCCGAACCCGGTAACAATCTTCCTTTGGTTACATCAACAGACGCATTCGTTGAACTGACCAACATCCAGAAGAATGGAAAAATGGATACAAAAGCGACGATGGACAGGAACACATAAGTGAAAATTCGTTTTGCTTTAAATTTAGCCATTTTTATTATCACCTGCCACTTTAAACTGGATAATGGACAATACAATGATCAAAATTACGATGGAATATGAAACCGTTGCTGCATATCCAAAGTCCGGTGAATATTTGAACGAAAGGTTGTAGATATACTGTGAGATCGACATGGTCGCATTACCTGGACCACCCTTCGTAATATTCATAATCTCATCGAAGATTTGCAAAGTACCAATCGTTGATGTGATCGACGTGAAGAGGATAATGGGTTTGAGCAAAGGAACTGTAATTTTGAAAAATTGGGTGAATGCATTGGCTCCGTCTATTTTGGCTGCTTCATAGATCGATTGATCGATATTCTGCAGAGATGACAGATAGAAAATCATGTTATATCCGGTCCAACGCCAAGTAACGGCGATTATGATCGTAATTTTAGCCCAGAACGGGTCTGTGATCCATTGAATTGGATCACCAATTATGTGCAAGCCCATCAAGAATTGATTGACCATTCCATCCGGTGCAAACAAATATTTGAATACAACAGAATAGGCTACCAATGAAGTTACACAAGGCAAGAAAATGGCTGTGCGGAAGAAACTCCGGAAGCGCAGTGTGCTGTCATTCAGCAATACGGAAATAAACAAACCGAGAATAATCATTACTGGCACTTGAATGATCAAGTAGATGAATGTGTTCGATAATGCTGTGCGGAACGTGGTATCAACTAACAATCTTTTGTAGTTCGCAAGGCCCGAAAATTCAAGATTGGCCCCTTTGCCAGACTTGAATGATAAGAGCAGCGCTTGAATCATCGGATAGAAGTAAAATGCTACAATTCCGATAACAGCCAGCAAAACAAAAGCCCATCCAGTCAAATTACTTTTCTTTTGGAGACTGTCTCCTGTATTTATGGCTTTCACAGTATGGCTCCTCTCTCTCTCCACGGAACATGGATAGAACCCACAGAGCCTCTCGCCTTATCCGGTTCGACTTGCGCCAGACAAGGGAGACGGCTCCGAGTTACCTTGGGTTCTATAAGTTACCTTGGGTATCCTAGTTTAATTGTGCTTCAGCTTGTTTTTGTGCTTCAGCCAAAACTTCATCAATTGATTTACCATTCAGGTACGCTTGCATTTCAACAACCAGAATGTCTTCAATTGCATATGTGTTGCTACCATAGTTTACATTTGGAATTTCTTTGGTCCAATTTGCGAAATCACTGAAGATTTTTTGACCGCTGAAGAACTCATCTGGCTTGTTGTACGCATCACCATCAGTAGCTGGTTTGTAGGTACCGATCGCACCAATGTTTGTCAACAAGTCTTGGTACAATTGTTTGTCAGAACCAAATGTTTTAGCCATGAAGTCAGCTGCTTGATCTGCACCAGGTACATTGTTCATAACATACCATGAGCTACCGCCCAAGTTGGATGCATGTACAGAGTTAGATTGACCAGCCATTTTCGGCATTGGAGCTACAGCCCATTTACCGGATTGGGATGCTTCTTGACGTACAGATGGTGAGAACCAGTTACCTGTAGGAATTGTTGCTACGCTACCGTTATTGGCGTTGGCAACGAATTGACTCCAGTCAGAGTGCAATTTAACAATGTTGGCATCCATCATTTTTTTGTACGTTTCGAAAGCTTCTTTCAATGCAGGGTTACTGCTGATGTCAGGTGTCTTGCCATCTTCTGCAGTGTACCATTTGCCTGCTGTTTGGATCATCATGCGAATGATTCCAAGATCATTCGGGTCAAGAGACAGCAGCTCTTTACCTGTTTTTGCTTTTACATCTTTACCGATTTGGATGTAATCATCCCAAGTGATGTCTTGCAGGTCAGCAGACTTGTAGCCCGCTTGTTCCAACAAATCCGTTCTGTAGTACAAACCTGCTACGCCGGAGTCAAATGGAACTCCATATTGTTTGCCCTCATAAGAAGTTGGTCCAATTTTGTAATCTGCAAAATCGGAAGCTTTAATTGTAGAAGACAAATCTTTAAACGCATCCGGATACGCACTCAGGAAGCTTTGTGCACGATAGTCTTCAATCAATACAATGTTTGGAAGACCGCTGCTTGTTCCAGAGTTCAATCCTGTGTTCAGCTTCTGGATAATCGCATCTTGAGCATTCTCAATGATGTTGATCTTCAAATCAGGATTTTCTTTTTGATAAATTTCTTTTGCTTGTTCAAGAGCAGCGACATTAAATGCTTTGTCCCAAGCCCAGATCGTAATTTCGTTTGTTTTTTCATCTCCACCACTGGCAGAATTACCTCCACCACCGGATGAACATGCGGACAACAGCAGTACTGTAACGAGCATCAATACCCACATTTTTTTCAAAACGTTCAACTCCCCTTCGACCTCTTTGTGTGTAATTTGTTTGCGTTTTCTGAAAGCGGTTGCTTTCGATGTATTCATCTTATCATTCCCATATCTCCATTCGTTAGTAATAATTTTGTGCGGATTTGTCATCTTATTGCCACAATGAAAACCTTTACAGAAACCGTTTGCATTAAATTTGGTTTTTTGTAATTTCTTTTGATTTTGTATTATCTTGATCTTGAAATCGTACAAATATGTGTTTTCATTGCAACTCTGACACACCAAAATCCCCCGTTTCTGCAAAAATACAGCCACGAGGGATCATGATTTTAATCGTATTCAATTGAAACAGGCTAGAATTCAACCCGTGATTAAAGGCAGTGTAACGGTGACTCTCGTCCCTTCCCCGACTTTACTCATAATGGTAACACCATAAGGCGAACCATATAATAACTCAATACGGTCATGTACATTGCGAATACCGATTCCGCTGAAAAGTTGACGATTATTTTTCGGATTGGGCAACGTTTCTCCCATGACAAATCCTTCAATACCATCGCCATTATCCATAATTTCACAGATAAGTGATTCTCCTGCTCTGGACACCATGACATGAATCGTACCCGTGTCTTTCTTGATAAATCCATGGAAAAATGCGTTCTCGATAAACGGCTGGATCATCAGTTTGGGTACATGATAGTGTGTACAATCCGGAGCAACGTAAAAAGCTGCTTTAATCCGGCCACCGTATCTGACGTGATTAATGAAGACATAATTTTTCAGATTCTCGACTTCTTGCTCCACTGTAACCGTTTGACTCACATCACTGATCGTATTTTGCAGCAATCCAATCAAGGCATTAATGGTATCCGCAGCCCTGTCCTTGTTGCCTTGTTGCACCAGCACTTTGACAGATGCAAGTGTATTGTACAAGAAATGAGGATTAATCTGACTCTGTAATGCCGCAAGCTCTGCGTTTCGTTGTTCATGCTGTGTCTGTACTAATTGATCCACATAATCATGCAATTCATCAAGCATGTAGTTGTACGCATGGCCCAGTTGCCGACTCTCGTAACTGCCACTAACCGGTATGTAGTTATCCAGATCACTTTTCGTGATATTAGACATCTGCTTCACCAGTCTGCGCAGTGATTTGGTGATTTGGCTGGTAATCAGAAACACCAGAACAAGCGCACCGATAACGATCGCTGTACAGATCAACGCAACCGTCTTCATGTCAATGAGCTGCCCCATCGCCATATCTTTATCCACCACATTAATCAGGTAAAACCGATAAAAGGGTAAATACTCGGATAGAACAATGCTCTCCTGCCCCATGACACGAGCATTAATACTTTTCGAAGCGTCCCCACTCAAATCCTTAGCATATGTGAGTAGCTCCGGCTGAATTGTTCCGATCCAGTCCATACGGTTTGAAGATATGATTTCGCCCTTTTCGTTCATAATGACCACATCATTACCCCGACTCGTGAAACTGGAATAGAACTGTTGGAACTCCACTTCTCTCATCGTGACATAAAGTGTCCCGTATATATGACTTCTTGTTCGATCCGTCAATGCCTTTGTTGCAGAAATCATCTGCAGTTCGCCTTCACTGGTATCACCACGGTAATAGTCAAAGATTAGCCGACTCGGCGACTCGAGCGCTTCTTTAGTAATAGGCTCCTGCTTCAATTCATCTCCTGTCTTCTTAATGTAAGCCGGATTGGTGGAGAAACTTCGTCCGTTCACACCCACAATGGTAATCCCCACTTCATATGACTCGATAATGGTTTGAACCCGGTTCATGGTTTCACGCATATTATAGAAAGATTTGGCCGTTGAGACTGAGTCTGCATCCCCCTCAGACAGAAATCCCCGAATGGCACCACTTTGAGTTACATTATTGGTAACCGCAGCAATCGATTCATTAAAAGACTCAAAATTGGTCTTGATCTGATTAAGCACTTTGGAGTTTGTGATACTGAACGTCTCGGTAAACAGATTGGTAGACATATGAATGGTCGTCCATAAGATGAGTACAGAGACGAGAACAATACTGATGACCATAACCAGAAACAACTTGGGAAATAAACCGAGACGAGATAATCTGTTCATCCATTTCTTCATGATCTTATCCTTCTGACTTTATGCCCAGAATTTGCGCCGGTATCGGCTTGGTGATAGTCCGGTGAATTTTTTGAACACTTTGCAAAAATAACTATGATCGGAATAGCCTACCATACTGCTAATTTCAGAGATCGTTACATCATCGGATCGCAGCAGTTCCTCGGCTTTTTCAATCCGAATTTTATTCAGATATTCATTAAATCCTTCTTTTTTGTGAGATGAAAAATAACTGGATAAATACGATGGATTGAAATGAAAGTGCTTGGCTACTTCAGCAAGTCCGAGTGGCTGGTCAAAATGCTCATGCATATAGTCCAGCAGCATCTTCATATTCGGGTCACTTCGTTTTCCACCTGCACCAGCGGTGCACTCCTGAACTTCCGTCATAAACTGATCAAGTACAGTCATGACTTCGTCCAGACTCAAAGCCCCGTCCACATTTTTGAAATACGTATATTTGCTCTCTTCCAACCCGGAAGACTGAACATCCATATCCGCGAGGGTAATGGTCACATTGAAGATCAAGTTACCGAGAAATGATTTGATCTCAAACACATCGGCAATATAATCCCGTCCAAGGGTTGTCGCATGTTCCTGTAGATACTCTCTTGCCGTTTCGACCCGGTTACGCTTCACATGCTGTAAGAACATATTCACATTAAACTGATAACCAGCGGGATGCAGTGGAGGCAGTTCACCATACACCAGAATGGGTCGATCCTTATAATAGAAGCGATATTCCATCAGTTTAATCAGGCGTTCGCGATAGACAACACCCATCTGTTCAAATGAAGTAAAGCTTTCACTAAGTACCCAACCAGGACCGCCTTCTCCTGTAGCTTTTTCACTCGCCAACTGTCTAATCCGTTCAACCAACCAGCCATCTCTCGCGGGATCGACATTAAGAAGCATCACAGGTAATGTACCCTCTGCCGGAACCATAGCACATTCCACTTCAGGCAGATCACTGCGGAGCCTGGATTCCATCTGTTCCTGATCCAGCTTCAGTCGATTCCCAGCATCCATCGGTTCATACACAAGTAAACGGAAGGATTTGTGGGGAAAGGTATCTCGTATCATCGCCATTTCACTATCTTCATCCAATGTAAATCCGGATAACATCTTCTCCATCAGCTGTCCAAGTCTCCAGCCATCGTGCGACGGCTCAAACTGCAGCTCCGGAATTTTACCCGCTGTGCGTTGAAGGACCTGCAATAATTCATTCGTGTCCAGCTTCGGTTTCAGTATATAATCTGCTGCTCCGTGCTGAAGCGTAGATCGTACATATTCGAACTCACTGAAACTGCTAAGTACAATAACTTCAATCTGCGGATTATTGGCTTTTAGTGTACGGACAAACGTTTCACCATCCATGACAGGCATGACAATGTCAGTAATCACAATATCCGGTTTTAACAGGCTCACCTGCTGTAATCCTTCTTCACCGTTGGAAGCTTCACCCACAATGATAAATCCTTCTGCTTCCCAGTTCATATGATGCTTTATGCCCTGCCTTACCAGAAACTCATCGTCAACAATCAGCACCTTGCACAACCGGTTCATGATCGCGACCCCCTTGTCTAATCTTTCCTCTATATCTGTACAGGCTATACCAACTTATTATATATCGGTTATAAACACTTTCCAGTGTTAGCGGTTACATTAAAATTAAATTGATTGTACATCTTTTTATATCCTAAAACGATCGTATATTCAATGGTAACTATCTATAGTTTACACTATATTTCGACAAAATAAGAAGTCCTGAATCGCCTTTCGATCATTTGGCGAATCAGGACCCCTATTTTCAATCTTTTATTATGTTAAATCTATCCCTTATGGTTCAATTCCCCACTGGAGACTTCCCGCGATATAACCCGTGACTTTGGACCACTCCGTATAGGCGGTCTGACTGCCTGCAAAAGAATAATCATCCGTTTGCGTATAGTTGGTCCAATTGCTCTTGGAGATGCGAGTATGGATTTCCGTGCTTTGTCCTGCATTTAATATTCCAGCCGAGGCTGTGAAGCCGATCTCAAGCACGTGATCAGCACCCGTCCGTACTGGATTGAGTGCACTGAATGTACCTGTTACATTCGAACTGCCGGCTGTCGCCCAGTCAGCGAAGAAGTTCTGAGGCTGTTCACCGTTTATCGTGTAATAGTATCTGATTTTCACATCAGACAGATCCAATGCTGTAGTGCCCGTATTCGTCAGTTTGAATTTGGGGCTGATGGAGTTGCCCGTTGCCGATGTGTTGCTATTAAACATTTCAATGCGGATGGTTCCAGCTGGTGCAGCTGTCGTGTCTTTGATGAGCAGATTCAAGGTAGCATGAGCGCCTGCGCTGAATTGAAAGGTTAGTGCCGCTGCGCCATTTGGCAGGGAAGCCAGATAATTTTTACTCAATACGACCTCATTGCCTGTTAACGTGTAATCTGTACCCGAAACCAGCGTTGCATTCCCATTACGAATGGATACAAGTGTATTGCCGTTCAGCGTTAACGTGACTGGAATATTAACCTGATTATCGGCTTTGCGATCAAATTCGGCTGTAACTGGTGTAATCGCAGAGTTGGTTACTGGTGTTGTACCCCCGCCGTCTCCTCCGCCATTGTTACCTCCAACACGGTCAGCATACAAAATTCCACGGCCATTCGTTCCGAGATATACTCTGCCATACAAACGTGGATCACCTGTAATTGTGGTTACACGAGCATACTGATGCTGATCATCGTTGATACGAACCCAATTGGCCCCACCGTCATCGGAGCGGAAGAATCCACGTGTTCCATCGATCTGTGCAACCGTATATAACGCAACAACGTTCTGCCCAGGGGCCGCTTTACCAAATCCGATACTGTCTGCTTCCTCTACATTGGCAAGCTTCGTGAATGTCGCTCCTGAATCCGTGGAATGCCACAATCCGTAAGGACCTGCTTCCTCACTACCACCTGCAAACCATAGTTCACCTTCAACACCTGGAACGGCATCCAGATCGGCATTTCCTTCCACTGGAAGTCCGGTCGCAGATGATGCCGTGAAGGTAGCGCCACCATTCACACTCACATAGATTTTGCCCGCTGCGAATCCATAGAATTTGTTAGGGTTGACACGATCTGAAACCACTTTCGCCTGTGCAGGTATCCCCGTACTTGCCGTCCAGGAATTGCCACCAGTCGAGTAATGTACACCTTTGTCTGACGTGCTCCATACCAGTCGGTTACCATCTGCAGAGATGGCTACAGTCCCCCCTCCGGTTGTGCCGGCAGGTTCTGCACTTGCTTTATACCATGTCGTGCCTCCATCACTGGACAAACCAATGGATCTTGCATTTGGATCGGCAGCATAATCTGCTTTCCCTACGCGAACCATCGTATTCGGACTTAACTCTGCAAAATCCAGACTTTCTGTGGAAGGATAGTTCGGACTCGTAAATATGGTCGCTGGCGCCTGGTCCAGATTGTTATGACGGAATCCGGAGACATCCCCCAATCCGCTTACCAAATGTGCACCACTTGGCGGGCTGATCAGATCCAGTACTGCAATCTCTTCAACACCTTTAGCCATCACTGAAATATTGATTTTTTCGTCATCATCCCAGTCTGTCAGGTTCTTTGTTCCATAGATCGTAGCACCTGTTCCATACATCATGCGATCCGAATCAAACGGATCAATCTCCAGATCACCGATCATCCAGCCCAGTTTTGGAGTAGTTTCGGGTGGGGCAGGATTCGTGCCAAATGTGAGCCATGGCGCTGCCGAAATATCCTGTGTATACCGTAACTTCCGGTTCGGATATCCATCAAATTCCCATATGCGTGTCCATGTCGCTCCCCCATCTGTACTGCGGAACAACGTGGCATCAGGCCACCAGGAATTCAATGTCGCAACCATCAATGTACCGGGATTCTGGGCATCGACAGCCAATCCGCCATATCCAAAATAATTATCCGTGCTGCTGCTTGGAACAGGGCTGATGTTGGTCCAGACACCTGTTGACGTGTTCAGTTTCCAAACGTCACCTTTTGTCCCATCATAGGGTCCAACACCATCGCTGTACGTAATATAGAGGCTTCCATCTGAATCAAACACACCATGATGCGGGATATAACCTGTTGGTTGACCCGCAACAGCTGACCAGGTCAGGCCGCCATTCGTACTTCTATATACACTCTGAGCTTTATCCGCAACACCCACATAGATAGTCTGGGTTGCCTGCCCTGCCGAACCTGTTGTTTTGTCAAACGTAATCCATGCCAGGCCTACGATGTCACTGGTATACTCATTCGAAGGGTCTTGCACATAATTCCCCGGATTCGGGAAGCTTGTGACTTCGTTCCAGGTCACACCGTAATCAGTACTTTTCCATAATCCATGACCACTTCGTGCACCGAAATACAGGATACGGTTATCATTCGGATCCACGCTCAAGCGTTCGCCCATCGAACGTCCTGGCATGTTACCGCCCACTTTGAACGGAAGTGTTGTAGTCTGCCATGTACCTCCCCGATCCGTAGAACGCAAGATGGAACCATTATTTTGGTCCCACGAGTTCGTATACGTCCCAACTGCCATATACACGCGATCAGGATCAACCGGGTCCGTAGCCAGTGCGTCCACACCATTCTTGTTCCAGTCATCCCAGCCAACAAAATCCGTTAAGGGTATCCAGCTCTCGTCATCCGCATTCCAGCGATAGGCTCCCCCGATATCCGTACGGGCATAGATCAGATCCTTTTCAGATTCGTTGAAAATAATACCCGGTACAAACCCGCCTCCTGCACCTGTCACCACATTTTTCCACTCATAGGCTTCACTCGGCGCCGCCGATGTAGTTCCAGCAAGTCCTCCCAGCGAAGCAGTTACTACAGCAACTGTCAGGCTCATGATTCGTAATTTCCCCATAAACGTTCTCATATCAACTTATCCTCCTCTTTAACTTTGTTACTGCATTTTGGTCTATCCCCGCTGTCTCATCGTGCTGATGATGGCGTGCCAGACGAATCAATGCATCCCTTGATACAAGAAGCCTCACCTCCCTCCAGCCTTATTGTTAAGCGCTTACATAATCATTCTTAATTCACGGTTATATGGATAATACTTTCAATAAATAACATTCGATGGAAATCCCTAAACCCCTCTGTCGAAATCGTTTTTTGTAAAATATTTTTAGTGTTTAAACTTGTCTGTACAATAAAAAAAGATGCTGTTAGAACAGCACCTTTCGACATGTTATATTTTATATAAGAGTACAAAATGAATCATTTCTTACCTGGCCGACCAGACAGAAGTTCACTACATGATTGGCACCTGTTTATTTCGAGCTACCATAGGCATGAGTCTCCTGACCTTTAACTCCCGGTCTGACGACAAACAGTGAACCCGCATCCGGCGTCGCTTTCAGACGTTCTTCCTTAATCCCTATACGTGCTGTTGTAATGTAAAGTTCTTCGAGATCGGGTCCGCCAAAACAGCAGGAGGTTACCTGATCTGCCGGTATATCAATCTGTTGCAACAGTTCAGATGTATCCGGGTTCCAGCGAGTGATTCTTCCTCCGCCCCAATGTGCAACCCACAGCATGCCCTCACCATCAACCGTCATGCCATCCGGAAAACCGAATTCCTCCGGTATATGAATGACACTTGTCCGATTCTGTATCGTACCTGCTGTCAGATCAAAATCAAACCGGTCAATCGAACGTGTAGGAGTATCAATATAATACATGGTCTTCCGGTCCGGACTCCAACCCAGACCGTTGGATGTAGATACACCTTGTACCATCGTGCGAACAGGTTGTCCTTCCTCCAAACAATACAATGATCCGGCTTTGCTTTTATTATTCATGCTCATCGTGCCTGCCCAGAAACGGCCCTTTGCATCACACTTGCCATCATTAAACCGATTGGTATCCTTATCTTGTTCGGGGTCCTCAATGGCATGCAGCTCACCCGTAATCAGGTGAAACGTATGAAACCCACTGCGTAATGCAACCACAACCTCGTCACCCCGATACGGAACAACCGCGCCGACATGTTCACCCACATCATAAGCTTGATCCTGACCTGTAGCCGGATCATACACATGCACCTTGAAACTTTCAATATCTACCCACAATAATCGATTGTTCTCCGCATCCCAGCTCGGCCCTTCCCCTAGCAATGCGGGGGTTTGTACTGCAATAGTTACATTGCTCATGCCATCACGTCCTTTTTAAGATTTGACGCCGCCCGACCATTCGAATCCGATGGCATCCAAAAATGCTTTGGACAGTACCATATGGCCCGTTGCATCCGGATGTACCCGGTCATAAGTCAGCACAGACGTATAGAAATGATCCCAAAATGGAGCAAATGCAGCCTGTGTATCCACATACACCGCATCATACTCGCTGGCAACCCTGCGTACCGCTTCTCCGTAGATATCCATCGTGGCCCGCATCGGATCTTCCGGATTGGCCTCAAGGTAATAAGGCGTCATCAATACCAGTCCTTTTAGGTTGGGACGAACCGAAGCCACCAGTTCACGCAATGTGGATTCGTATTCTTCAAGAAACACATGGGAGTCTGTTGAGAGTGGGTTATCAAACTGACGCCATACATCGTTAATACCGATCATGATTGTGAGCCAATCCGGTTTAAGGTCCAGCACATCACGATCCCAGCGCTGTTTCAGATCACGAATCGTATTCCCACTATTACCCACATTCTGGACACGCAACATCAATTCCGGATAGATGGATCGCAACAGGGCATAGACTTGCGCTACATAACCATGGCCCAGACCTGAACTTCCTTCGCCTACAGGATGTTCCCGACCACAGTCTGTGATCGAATCTCCGATAAACAGAAGCTTATCATTTTTCTGCAATTTCATTGTCATTTACTCCTTCGCTCTAAAGCGCTAATATAATTACCAGCCTTGGTTCTTAAGCCACGTCAAGCATAGATCCGACCATACCCGAACGGCGGGGTTGTCCTCAGCCAATCCAAGTCCATGTGAGCCCTTTTCAAAAACATGCAAGTCATAAGGAATGCCATGCGCACCCAATGCCAGTGCATAACGCAAGCTATTCTCTACAGGTACTGCCTGGTCATCACTGGTGTGCCAGATGAACGCTTCAGGAGCATCCGCTCTCACCTGCTGCTCCGCGCTGAAAGCTTTAATCTGCTCGGCAGACGCATCAGATCCAAGCAAATTTTCACGGGAACCGGCATGTCCATAGGACTCCATCGTAATGACCGGATAACAGAGAATAACCCGGTCCGGGCGTGAACTCTGGCGTTCAATACGATCCTCATGATCGTGTTGTCCCTCGTCATACAGCGTTCCCAGTGTTGCTGCAAGATGTCCTCCTGCGGAGAAACCAAGTACTGCAATCTTGGCAGGATTGATGCCGTACTGCTCGGCATGCGCACGAACATAACGTATGGCACGCTGACCATCTGTTATCGGTGCTGGATGCTGGTGAGGTGCCACCCGATATTTCAGGACAAATGCACTGATGCCTGCACGGTTCAGCAATTCGGCTATTGGAGCACCTTCATGATCAGCCAAAAATCCATAGCCACCACCAGGGCATACAATGACAGCGCTCTCGGAACCGGGCTGAATAAATGGAATCAAATGTGGCATGTCGTCTTCATGACCCTGCGCTGCATAAGGTGCAGCATGATCCCATAAGGGTATCGTGGTTGTCATCTTCAATCATCCTCTCCAAGTAGAACGGATACTAAGTGTCCGTTTAAACGTTTTCGAATCTCAGGAATCGATACCATCATAACGGCAATGACCCTCATGCATCAATACCTTCCTGGCATCACTTTTTAATCATTTGAGTACAAGTTAGTACAAATTACGGAACTGTTCGGGAGTCACTCCCTCAATCCTGCGAAAAGTAGCAACAAAATGGCTTGAATCCCGAAAGCCAACCCGAATTGCAGTTTCCTTAATCGTCAGGGCAGTATCACCTGTCATGATTTCCTTGGCTTTGCGAATACGCAGCAGAATGAAATAACTATAGGCTGTCATGCCAAAAGACTGTTTGAACAAGGTGTTCAAATGCCTGGATGAGATCCCCGTAACGGCAGCCATATGTTCAAGCCCAATCTCGGGATTCCCATAATGCTGCTCCATGAATGCAATGAGTGGGGCCAATCTCTCCACGGCATGTGAGATGGAATGACGATTGCCCGTCATACCATGTTTTTTGAGCATAATCAGAAATCGGTATATATCCGCTGACGCTTCGAGTCCCGACAAATCTTGATCACTGCTGATTGACTCCAGTACCTCCTGGCCGTAATTGTTAAATGGGTTGCCCTTCTCCCACTGATGGAATGCCGCTTCACCCAGACCAAGTGACTCCATGATTGCCGGACACTGCGAACCGCCAAATGTAATGTATAGTGTCTCCCACTCCCCCTGAGCGCGCACATATTCATGCGGTTCATTCGGAGGCAGCAAAATACCGGATGCTTCCCCCAGTATGACCGTGGACCCAACAAACTTGAATTCTCCGGCTCCCTTCACGGTCTGAAGCCAGTGATAACAGGGATACCCCGCAGGTCTGGACACCTTCTCCTGATTGCCGTTATAACCCAGACTCTCAATATAAAGAGGCAGCGGGTGATCACGTGATGTCATGAAATATCGTTGATGTCGGGGTGAGATAAACATGGGATGCCTCCTTAGGTATAGGCTGAATTAGACTTCCGTATTCTTATATGAGTCATTACTTTTATTATATTTTAAAAGTCATATGTATCATATAGTATAGGATTATTCTTATACAAGAGGTGAACACATTGATTAGCAGCAAACTACCCAAAATGTTCTACGGCGGCGATTATAACCCGGAACAGTGGGATCACGAAACCCACCTTGAAGACCTGCGCATGTTCCAATTGGCAGGCATTGATATTGCCACGATCAACGTATTCTCATGGGCATTGATTCAGCCTGATGAAGTTACTTACCGTTTTGAAGAACTCGACCAACTGATTAATCGTCTATATGAGAATGGTGTCTATATATGCCTTGCAACGAGTACGGCTGCCCATCCGGCCTGGATGGCGAAGAAATATCCAGACGTGCTTCGTGTAGATGCTGACGGACGCAAACGCAAATTCGGCGGGCGACATAATTCCTGTCCCAACAGCCCAACCTATCGCAAATACGCTGAGAAGATTGCAGATAAACTGGCCGAACGATACAAGGATCACCCCGCAGTTCTCGTATGGCACATCTCCAATGAATATGGCGGTGATTGTTACTGTGATAACTGTGAGAAAGCATTCCGCGTGTATCTGAAGGAACGTTATCAGACTCTGGAACGGGTCAACCAAGCATGGAACACGAATTTCTGGGGGCATACCTTCTACGATTGGGACGAGATTGTACTTCCAAGCAACCTGAGCGAACATTGGGGGAACAACAATTCAACATTCCAGGGAATCTCGCTGGACTACTCTCGCTTTAACTCCGACAGCATGCTGGATTGTTATCTGTTAGAGTACGATGCGATCAAAAAACACATTCCGGACTCCGTTGTGACGACCAATCTGATGGGCTTCTTCAAGCAATTGGACTATTTCAAATGGGCAAAACATATGGATATCGTCTCGTGGGACAGCTATCCCGGTCTCGCAACACCTGTCAGCTTCACGGCCATGGCTCATGACCTTATGCGCGGATTGAAGGATGGTCAACCGTTCATGCTTATGGAACAAACACCAAGTCAGCAGAACTGGCAGCCGTATAATTCGCTGAAACGTCCAGGTGTCATGCGTCTGTGGAGTTATCAATCTGTTGCGCACGGGGCCGATACCATCATGTTCTTCCAGCTTCGCCGCTCCATCGGTGCCTGTGAGAAGTATCATGGTGCAGTTATCGAACATGCTGGACACGAGAATACACGTGTATTCCGCGAAGTCGCTGAGCTCGGCAAGGAATTGCAGATCCTTGGTGACACCACGTTGGATGCATCTGTTGAATCCAAAGTAGCGATTGTGTTCGACTGGGATAACTGGTGGGCCATTGAAAAATCAAGCGGACCTACAGTTGCCCTGAACTATGTGGATCAGATCCATAAATATTATGCAGCCTTCTTCCGCCGCAACATACAAGTAGATATCATCAGTGTGGATACGGATATGAGCAAATACGACATTGTCCTTGCCCCTGTCCTTTACATGGTTAAACCAGGATTTGCCGCCAAACTGGAGAAGTATGTTGAAGCAGGTGGAACGTTCCTGACGACCTTCTTCAGTGGCATTGTGAATGAGAACGATCTCGTAACCACAGGTGGATATCCGGGAGAACTCCGTAAACTGCTCGGTATCTGGGTGGAGGAGATTGATGCCCTGCTGCCGGAGCAAAAGAATCGCATTGTTCTCAAAGAAGCCTACGGCGATCTCAAAGGAGAATATGGCTGCGGCATGCTGTGTGACCTGCTGCACAGTGAAGGAGCCGAAGTCATCGCGGAGTATGGAGACGACTTTTATAAAGGCATGCCTGTGGTGACACGGAATACCTTTGGCCAAGGTGAAGCTTGGTACGTTGCATCCGACCCGGATGAACGCTTCCTGGATGGTTTGTTGGGACAGCTTGCAGCAGCCAAGAATGTAGAGTCCTTGCTTGAGACACCGGAAGGTGTTGAAGTAAGCGCACGTACCAAAGACGGCAAACCTTACCTGTTTGTCATGAACCATAACGCAACTACGCAATCCTATGATCTCGGTACAGCCCAGGCTCATGATCTGCTCACCCAACGCGAACTGTCGGAAAATGTTGAGATTGAGGCCCGCGGGGTGCAATTGCTCGAAATGAAATAAGTAATTTCGCTTCATTCGAATCATTGGAAGCACATCATGTGGCAGAAATACCCGTGATACAAAGTGTCACATATTTATTCCTTTTGTGCTTGTTATTGTGTTCAGCAAGGATATTGGTATAATTTTCATACCTTTATCCTCTTCTGCAATCTATAAGCTGCTACTTCCCGTATCCGTTCACACTGGATACGGGTTTTTGGCATGATCTGTGGTTTAATTAATAGAAGGAAATATCACATTGCAAAGCGAATTGGACGAGACATACATTTTAACAATGCCTGCCGGAACTTGCTTGTGAACCCTGTTGCTGAACTATCATAAAATGATGAACAGCTGAAATATTGGTGACACTCATGATGTCACTTAATCGTTGTTACAATAGTAAGTATAACTACGACATCACTTTCCGGCGGCGCAAAGATCGAAACGGAGTGGCTGACATGAACAGAACAAATCGGCTTGCTGCCATCGTAATGGCACTACAGCATGGTCACGAAACGGCACACTCATTAGGTGAGAAATTCGAAGTTTCCCGTCGTACAATCCTCCGGGATATTCAGTCCCTCTCCGAGATGAATGTGCCCATTATTGCCATTTCGGGTCCGGGAGGTGGTTTTAGTTTAATGGAAGGTTATGTATTGCCCCCATTACAACTGGACCCGGTAGAGGCAGCGACGCTCATATTCGCTCTTGAGGGTCTGAGTCGCTACGCTGACACGCCCTTTCATGAGAAACGCTGGACTCTGATGAACAAAGTTAAAGCCATTATTCCAGATGATATCATGGCCCGAATTGATCCCATGCTCAAACAACTGCATCATCACATTCCAGATCGCAATTACATCCTTCATCACCTCGATCCATTGCTGGCCTGTATACCTGAACAAGGATGGTTAAGTGTGCTGTACCGCTCCGTATCACGTATGCGATGGCTACATATCTGTCCCACACGGGTATATGCTTCCTCCGGCTTCTGGTATTGTGAAGCATATTCCATCGAACATGGTGAACAGCGTCTGTTCCGGGTCGATCGAATAATGGATGTCAAGGCGATCGAGCCACAGGAAGAACAGGCGTTAAGCGAACAGGCAGAGCAACAGCGCAACAAGCCGATCCCTCCCGAACAACCGCCAACTCTGGTTAGAGTACGACTGAGTTATCGGGGTATGGTTGAAGCCGAACAGGACGAGCATATCGGTGAAAAAATGATTGAAATTGCCCCAGATCTCTGGGAATTGTCATTTCTCTGTCCACCAGGAGAATGGGACTGGGCCGTACGGTTTTTTTACCGATTGGGACGTGAGGCTGAAGTGATCGAGCCCCTCAAACTCCGGAGCGAGATTCGTCAGCATGCCGAGGAAGTGAGCCGAAGATATATTGCTTCAACCCAATAATCGCTTCATCATACTTTTCAAAGGAGCCTGCTGATATCATGACATATGAACCCGTTATAACATACGAAGAAGCAGTACAACGCATCCAGTCTATAGGGATGCTGCCTTTGGCACCACTATTCGCCGAATACCCTTCTCTATCGTCGCTAACTCCCAAAGAACATTGGCACAAGGATGATGAACGCGATCCCTGGTTATGGCGTTCACGCCTGGCTGAAGAAGGCATCGCTGCATATGGAAAATTCGTCAAAAAGAAAGCGCTTCTTGTATCGCGTGAATACTTCCCTTGGGTCCACCGACTGCTTTCCGACTCCAGAACCGCCCAGGAGCAGTATGAAGCAGGGTTGCTCTCCCGTGAAGCGTTCAAACTCCATGCGTTAATTGCAGATCAGGAAGGTATCGATGGACGTGCCTTGCGATCACAAGCCGGTTTCGGGGCAAAAGAGGATAAAAAAGCATTTGACCGCGGGCTACTGGACCTTCAGAGCTGTGCTGCCATTGTGATCAGTGGAACTAAAGAAAAAGAGGGCCTCGTTGAAGGCAAAGTCGCATGGAACAGCTCCGCATATGAGACCGCAGATCACTGGATGCAACGTCATGGCATTACACCATTTGAAGGCAGCGTAGAAGAAGCACGTGAGCTGCTGGTTACACAACTGCAGCAACACGCATCTTCCGCCGCATTATCAAGCATTACCAAAGCAATGGGCATCCGTGGAATCTAAATGAAGCCAATCCCGGTTGTCGTGCAAATTTCAACCGGAATTGGCTGTGTGGTTTACCTTATAATGCATCTCAGACGATAGTCCTCTCCATCCAGCATGGATTTAGAGAATCACGCCATCCTTGAATATGGCAATCTCTCGGAATCCATGCTGCTCACTGAGTGTATGAGACCGTCCTGAAGCAATGTCAATCAGTTGGCTGAACAGCTGTACTTTGACCTCATCCATCGTCTGCCCCTCCAACAGTTGGCCTGCGTTGAAGTCGATCCAGTGTTTTTTTCGATTCGCAAGATCGGATTGAGTCGCAATCTTGACGGTAGGTACCGGGCCTCCGAATGGAGTGCCCCGTCCTGTTGTGAAGAGCACGATATGTGCACCTGCCGCAGACAGTGCCGTGACAGACACCAGATCATTACCCGGTGCTTCTACAATATTCAGACCAGTTTGAGTTACACGTTTGCCATAGCGCAGAACGTCAACGACTGAAGAACGCCCTCCCTTTTGCGTACATCCAAGTGACTTTTCCTCGAGTGTGGTAATGCCACCTGCCTTATTACCAGGTGAAGGATTCTCATAGATATTCTGGCCATGGTTCACAAAATATTGCTTGAAGCCGTTCACGAGGTCCACCAGATCGTGAAATACTTGCTCATTGGCAGCACGATTCATCAAGATCGTCTCCGCACCAAACATCTCCGGAACTTCCGTCAGAATAGCCGTCCCCCCGGCAGCAACCAACATATCAGCAACCGCACCGACCAGCGGATTGGCTGTAATGCCGGATAAACCATCCGAACCACCACACTTCAAACCAATCTTGAGTTTACTGAGCGGAAGCGGCTGCCGTTGTTCATGTTCGGCGATCTCCACAAGTTCTTCCATCAGTCGAAGTCCTTCCTCAAGCTCGTCATCCGTTTCTTGCGCTTTGAGAAACCGTACTTTGCCTCGGTATTCCGGAGCGATACACTCACGGAATTCATCGACCTGATTGTTCTCACAGCCCAGCCCGATGACCAGCACACCTCCAGCATTCGGATGCTCCACCAAAGAGGCCAGCAACTGTTGTGTATACTTCAGATCATCGCCAAGCTGTGAGCACCCGAATGGATGTGGAAAGTGAAATACACCATCTACCCGGCTTCCAAACTGGGACTGACCCATACGTGCCAAAGCTTCACACACTTTATTGATACATCCAACCGTGTTCACAATCCAGATTTCATTACGGATACCTGCTTCACCATTGGGACGCAAATATCCATCGAATGAGCGCAGATGTTCCGGAGGCATGTCCGTCTGAATCTGGACTCCCGGTTGGTACTCATATTCAAGTAATCCGTGCAGACCCGTCTTCAGGTTGTGACTATGAATCCAGCTTCCCTGCCTAATCTGCTCTTTCGCAATCCCGATGGAGAAACCATACTTCATCACATCATCACCCGGTGCCAGCGTATGAACAGCAATCTTATGCCCTTTGGGCACGTCATCCAGCAAATTAAAAGAAACTCCGTCTGGCAGTGTAATCTGTTCTCCTTTGGCATAATCCCGAAGCGCTATAATGACGTCATCCTGTGGTTGAATGGCAATCCAATCATTGATTGTACTTGTTGTGTTCATTTCCCTTCACCTTCCAACAAACCGATTTCACGAACAAGTGCTGCACGCAGCCCTTCTCTTGCATCTAGATTTTCGCCCCAGATCAGAGTATCCGACAACACAGCCGCTACCCGGTGATCCAGTTGCTTCTGATCCCTGTTGAGCGTGTCATAACCGTCCCAGTGTGCGGCCAAAGCACCCAGCACATCGGGGTCATCCCGCAACAGAATGTCATCCCCATTCAGTCGTTGTGCCTTGTAACCCTCTGGCGTATTCACAGGACGATAGAGACATAATAATCCAGCAAATCCTTCAATTAAACGTACTGGCCAACTTCCCTGATTTTGCGCGTAAGACAACAGTGTAGGCAGCACACGAACCTTGAATTTTCCGATCGTATTCAATGCAATATCTTGCAATTTGTGATCAATGTACGGGTTAAGGAAGCGTTCGAAGACTTCTTCCGCATACTGGTCCAGCTGATGATCGGGCATATCCAGGGCAGGAACGATCTCCTGATGCACAGCTTCCCTGATCCATGAGCCAAAATGCGGATCTTCCATCGTTTCTCTCACATGCTGCTTGCCTTGCAGAATGCCGAGGGATGACATTAAGGTATGTGCCCCATTCAAAATACGAACCTTGCGTATCTGGAAAGGCTTCAGATCTTTCACCCAATGTACATTGAGACCTGCCTGCTTAAGAGGAAGTTTTTTGTCCAATGATTCATCGCCCTGAATAGCCCAGAAATGATATGGCTCTGCCGTATTAATCAACTGATCCTCATACCCCCAGCGATTCGTCAATGAATCAGTTTCCTCCCGGGTCGGCGCACCTGTCACAATTCGATCTACCAGATTGTTCAGGAAATGATTATGATTCTCGATCCATGAACGAAAACCATCTGAATACCCATAATCCTCACTATGCTGGAGGACACAACTGCGCAGCACATTCCCATTGCCTTCAAGCAGCTCACATGGCAGATGAATCAAACCTCTGGATGGGTCACCATCAAATTTCAAATATCGCCGATGCAGAAACACCGTTAATTTCCCCGGAAAGGATTGAACCGGTTCACCCTCGATATAGTCCGCATACGAATATTTCAATCCTGATTCAGTTGTATTGGAAATAACGAACTCAAGTGAAGGCAGTTCTGCCAAGTTCAGAAAGGCATCCCATTCCTCATACGGATTGATACACTGTGAAAAAATGGAGATCAACTCTGTCCGCTCAACCGGCTTCCCTTGAGACAGACCTCTCGTAATCATCGTATATAATCCATCCTGATCGCGAATCTGTTCCAGCTTGGCCTTGCCTCCCGGTCGTGGTTGGGTAACAGCTACACTTCCATGGAATTTGCCTTGTCTGGCACTCTCATGAAGCATCCAGTCCGCAAATCCCCGCAAGAAATTACCTTCTCCGATCTGCAAAACCTTCACGGGGCGCTCCATAATCTCCTTGCACTTGCGCTGACCGTCGCTCCCCAGTAAATTCAGCTTCAACCCTGGCCGTTTCGTGCTTGCCGACATGGACACTCACCTCATCGATTATTTGTACTGTCGGAATGCAGTTCGAAGGCTCTGCACCCTTTTATTGTAAACGCTTTAAATTCATTGTATCATCAATAAAAGGAAATTAAATTGCTTATATTGCGGTAAATATACTCTCTCATGACCAGGTATAACATCTCGTTGAAGACGATTGTCTGGAAAGGAGTCTTTATGGAACGTTCACCTGTTCGTACAACTATTCAGGCAGAATCCGGTATCCCGTTCCGCCTGGTGTACAGCGACACCAAATCTCCCCAGAATGAATTGCCGGATCATCTTCATGACTGGCATGAAATTATCTATGTATATCGGGGTCAGGGAAGCATCTTTATTGATACAGGACTTGAAAATATGCAGGAAGGAGATCTGTTCATTATTCCGGGCAGCACAGTTCATCGAGCCTTGCCGGATGCTGGAAATCCTGTCACATCTTCCGCATTGTTCTTCAGCCCGGGATTGCTGGCCTCGACCGCTGGAGGCGCTGCTTCTTCTATGTTAAGCCTGTTTGAACGTTGTCGCAGACAACGAGTGTATAAGAGACATCTGAGTACACAAGAGCAATCACAGGTAGCAGCCCTTATTGATGATATACAGACCGAACTTCAGCTCGGTCATCATCTAAGCGCACATGCGGCCCTGTTGAGGCTACAACTGTTGCTCATTTTTCTGGAACGTCTGGAAGCTGCGGGACCTGCGAACCCGGGGAAATCCGCTGCGGGACCCTCATGGCTCTCTTCTACGATCTCTCATATTGACGATAACCTTCGAAATGGCCTATCCCTGAATGAACTGGCTCAGTATGCTGCGGTATCACCAGCCCACTTCAGTCGTGCCTTCAAACGATACACGGGCATGACTCTAACGGATTACGCATTAGCCCGAAGAGTTATTATGGCGAAAGAACATCTGGTGCAGGGCGATGAGACGATGGCAGCCGTTGCTGATGCTTGCGGGTTCGACAGTCTGCCCCACTTTTATCGTCAATTCAAAAAATTAACCGGTACAACGCCCGCAGCTTACCGCAGAACCATGAACAGTTCACATTAAAATTGAATCAGCCTGGTCGAAGGTTCCTGGCACGAATCATATATATCCACATATTCTTCCATATGGAAGATGTGGTATGATAATCTGGATTATTACTTGTCGGAAACATTGCATTCCGTTGTCAGAGGAGCTTGGCATTCCATGTTAAACGAATTGAATCGCAGGAATATTGGCATCTTCGCCCATGTGGATGCAGGGAAAACAACGACCACCGAGCATATGTTATATGAGAGTGGTGTCGTTCGCAGTCCGGGACGTGTAGATGACGGAACAACAGCCACAGACTCACTCGACATTGAGAAAGAACGTGGCATATCCGTTCAGGCAGCCATGACCTCTCTGATCTGGAAGAATACCATCATCGACCTCATTGATACGCCTGGGCATATTGACTTCAGCTCTGAAGTAGAGCGAACACTTCGAGTGATGGATGGTGCTATTCTCATTCTGTCGGCAGTAGAGGGAATTCAAGCCCAGAGTGAAGCCATCTGGCATGCTCTTCGTTCACTTCGCATCCCAACCATCATCTATATTAATAAAATGGATCGGGTTGGCGCATCTGCCCCGGCAGTCATGGAGCAGATTCGTTCCACCCTGTCCCCTTTCGCATGCGAAATCCAAACGTATCAGCTCCATGAAGATACTTTTCATGGCATCGAATCCCTATGGAATAATGATCAAGCTGCACTGTCAGATCACACACCATCCATCCCAGGTCTTATCGAATTACTTGCTGAACTGGACGAAGAAGTCATGGAAGCCTACATCCAAGAGACTTTGTTATCCCAAAGCGATCTAAATGAAGCGTTCCTGCACTATGTACATCAGGGTGAGATGTTCCCGGTATGTTATGGTGCTTCCAGCAAAGGCATCGGCGTCACGGCACTGCTCGATTCAGTCCTTGCATTTCTGCCTCCACCTGCACAACCTGTGGATTCTCCCGTATCGGGAGTTGTGTTCAAGATTGAACGTGACCGCACCATGGGACGCACGGCTTACGTTCGCATGTATGGTGGTAGTCTCCACAACCGTGACACCATCCATAATTCGACGCGGGAACTTGAAGAGAAAGTGACGCAGATTCGCCGTATGGATGGACGGAAATGGGCCGACACAGGTAGCGTTCACGCAGGACAGATTGCTGCTCTGTACGGACTGAGCGACACCCATGTGGGGGACATTATTGGCAGTCCCGAGGGTGTGCCTCCTCTGCCACAGATGGCTGTGCCTTTGTTGACCGTACAAGTACATGGCAAGGACCCGGCTCGTTACCCCGATCTTGTGACAGCATTGCAGGAGTTGACCGACGAAGACCCCTTGCTCGACCTGCAATGGTTGCCAGAGGAACGAGAGCTGCATCTCAAGGTCATGGGAACCATTCAGCTTGAGATTTTATCCAGCCTGTTACGGAGTCGTTTCGGATTGGATGTTGTGTTTGATCCGCCATCCGTTATCTATAAGGAAACGCCTTGTACAGCTGGAGAAGGTTACATCGCTTATACGATGCCCAAGCCTTGCTGGGCCATCCTCCGCTTCAAGATTGAACCTTTGCCTCGCGGAAGCGGTCTGATCTATGCCTCAACCGTAAGGACCGATGATCTGCTGTTACGTTATCAGAATGAAGTCGAACGGCGGATTCCGGAAGCCTTGTCTCAAGGTATGCTTGGTTGGGAAGTAACCGATCTGCGCATCACACTGGTGGAAGGGGAACATCATGTCTGGCATACCCATCCGCTGGATTTTGTCGTAGCCACGCCTATGGGAATCATGGATGGATTAGCGAGAACAGGTACCACGTTGCTGGAACCCCTTCTTCAGTTCCGATTAACGGTCCCGGAGGAATATGGCGGTAAGGCCCTCAGCGATCTGGTACATATGCGTGCAACCTTCGAAGCCCCCGTCATCGGAAGCGGACGTTGTATCATTGAAGGAGTAATGCCTCTTGCAACGTCAATGGATTATCCGGTGAAGCTGCGTTCCGAGACTGGCGGCCGCGGAGTGCTTACCACTTCATTTGCCGGATACCAGGATTGTCCTGCGGATGTGAACCCTGCTCGCAAACGTAGAGGAGTTAATCCGTTGGACCAATCGAAATATATTTTAAGTGTACGAAATGCGATTACATCATAAATGGAGTTGAACCTGTGCTTATTAAATTTCTTATCTTTGGCCTTCTATGGCGGATTGTAGGTAATCCGTTCATTGCCATCCTCATTTTACTCGTTATCCTGTATTTCCTGGATCGTCGTTACGTTGGGGTGTTCCCAAGCTTCACCAAACCTCTCAAGCGTATGCGTAACATCTCCCGGCTTCGACAACAACTTGCCATGAATCCCAATGAAGTTTCTTCCAAGCTGGAACTGGCTCGCCTGTTAATTGAACGCAAGCGTTACAGTGAGGCACATGCCTTATTGCTTGAACTGGAGCGCCCATACGAACAATCAGCTGAGTACTGGGAGGCACTGGGGACGACTGAGCTTCATCTGGGTAACATCGAACAGGGAGAACGTCATATTTTAAAAGCCCTCGAGATCAACCCCAGAGTCAAGTACGGACGCCCGTACCTAACCCTTGCTGGTGCCTTCAAAGATACGCATGAAGATAAAGCGCTGGATTATGTGCATCAATTTCAGGAGATTCATTCCTCTTCCAGTGAAGCGTATTATCTGCTAGGCTCGGTTCATCGCTCCCTCGGACGTAATGCAGATGCGAAGCAGGCCTACGAGCAATCGTTGAACGTATATCGTTCGTTGCCCAAATACAAGAAACGTCAGGAGCGCCGCTGGGCTGTCCGCAGTTGGTTCCGCAAACGTGGATTGTAGTGTCATCCGTTATCCGATGTAATCTTCAGATATCACTCTTCTAACTAATAAAAGTGCACTGATCTCTGCCCTCGTATGAGCAGAAACAGTGCACTTTTTTCATAAAAATGATATTAATATACCAAAATCTCACGCAGGCGTTCTTCATTCAAACGCATCCAGTCCATCCGCTGTTTGAGCTTCTTAATCTGATCCACAGCCACTTCCGGCTCATCTGTGCCCTCGAACATCCGACTGATGAAATGCATGACCACATCCAGACTGCGCAGCAGAATTAATCGAGGAATGGCTAACAACTCTTCCGGTTCAAGGCTGACCTGTTCCCGAAATCCCCTGATCAGTCCCTCTTGTGCCTGCCACATCCAATCTTCACTCTTGTCCATGGTAAGAAGGTCAGACATCGGAACAGCTAACTCCATGACCCGCAAATCCCATGTCGCAAATTCAAAATCCAAAATGGCACAGATTTCACCATCTTGCTGATCTGACAAAACATTCGAGGCATTGACGTCCCCATGGACCAATTGATGCGGCAACTGTTCCATTCCCCGCAGGGCATCAAACAGATCTGGCAGCGCATCTCCCAGTTGCTTCAGCTCATGCGCACATGCGATTAATGCCTCTGGCGGCGATGCGCATAGTTGTAATAATCGTTCTGGTGAACAGAGCGGATATGCGTCCTGAATTCGATAGTACGGTGGATACACAGGTTCAAGTGGTATATCCAGCGTTGCCATAACAGAAGACAGGGCCCCCGCCGCTTTACCGAGTCCAAATAATTGGTCTGGCTTATGCCAGATGGGATTGACACCTTCCCGATAATGAAACAGCGTCGCAATTTTGGTATGACCTGTGAGGGTATCTTTTACAGGAAGAAAGGTATCCCCCTCGCCAGATAACCGCCTTACAGGTGAAGGTGTATGAAGCTTAAAGTTCGAACGTTGGAGGGCTTCCAGCACCTCGTGTTCAAAGGTGATTTTCATCGGATCATTATGTGTTTCATATTGTCTCATTACGTAACTCGTTCCGTCTATATGGAGCATGTAGGTAGAATTATTCATCCCACCTTTTCCACGCTCACCTATCCAGTCCGATGTGAAACCATAGGAGGCCAACACTTCGGATATACGTTGCTGCTCTGAATGATGGAGGGAACCGGATTCGATATTTTGCACCAAAAATTAACCCCTTTATCTCTCAAAATGGAACGGTCTTTTATTTATCTTAAAGGAAGTCCATCGCTCGGTCTAGTTCTGTTCCAATGTGATCATGAGAACGGATAATATCCAGTTCGATTAAGCTGCTCTGCAATAACACGATAGCCTCTCGCATTGGGATGCACTCTGTCCCAGAACAACAGCTCACGCTCACGACCTTCGAACTTGTCATAAACCTGAGCACACGCATAGTTGCCCGATCCCGCTCCATTCAAAAATGAATTATATTGGCGCACCCAGTAGGCTGCTTCCGTCGCTTGTGGATACGGGTTGTACAATCCGATAGATCGGACCATATACTCACTATTGCCCTTTAACTGCCGAATGTGCCTCATGATCTGGGATACATTACTGCGGGTTTCTCCAAGCACCTGTGTCATTTTACTGGCATTGGGTATGCCGCCACTTGATTTAAAGGTACGAATCAGATCATTCCCGCCAATGGATAATGTAATGATATCCGCCTCACTCAGCGATTGCCGTACGCGGGGATGCGAAGAAATCATCTGCAACATCCCCCCAGACGTCAGTCCATTTACGCCCATATTTTCCATAGATACAAATGTACGAACATTCATTTCTGCCATTCGCCGATATAAAGGAACAAAGCCGGTGCCCAGCAACGCTCCTGTACCGACCGTTAATGAATCTCCTATAGCCACATATCGATATACCATCCCGTCGCCCCTCTCTGCTGTGAATTCCTGAACAATAATGAACTGCTCTATATCTTATGATGAGTGGCAAGACAAGGCGCGGGATGGTGTCCTTAGGCAAGCACCTTTCTTTTGCACAAGATGTGGTTTTTCTACAGATTTAAAAAAAGAAAAAGCCCTGCCGCATAACACGGCAGAGCCTAATCCATTCATTGCAATGCATTATATTACATGCCTATGGTCCGATCCGACTCAACGGAATCCGCCTGTTTCTTGTTAGGGAACGGCCACCAGTTCGCCCGGCCAAACATCTTCACCATCACTGGCACGAAGAATGGCAGGAAGAGCAGAGAGTACAGGATCAGCCCGCTAAGAACTACTGTAGCAATCTGCATCATTGAGAGAACACCGGATGGATACATCGCAGCAAAAGTTCCGCTCAGAATGACCGCTGCAGATAGAATAACGGTTCCCATGTTTTTCATCGCGTACAATATGGCATCCTGTACTTTCATGGCTTTGTTCTCATTGAAACGATCCATCAGGAAGATGCTATAATCCACACCGAGTGCAATCAGCATGACAAATCCGAAGAACGGAGTAACCCAGCTGATGCCTGCGAATCCAAGGATATTAACAAAGACCACTTCGGTTAACGCCATTGATGTGAAATAAGCCAGTAATAAGGAAACGATTAGATACAATGGCATAATGACCGAACGAAGCAGCACGACCAGAATAATAAATGTACCCGCCAGCATCAGCATGACAGTACGTGTATAGTCATTATTCGAGATCTCCTGCAAATCTGCAAATGTACTTGTCACGCCACCTATAGCTATGTCTGCTTTTTCAAGCGTACTGCCTTGTACCGCACGATGTACTGCCGCTTCAATGTCAGGAACACGGTCAATAGCTTCTGTGCCGTATGGATTCTCTGCAAAAATAACATCAATCGTCATCGTTTTTCGATCTTCGGAAAGATACGTATCAAATACCTGTTTGAAGTCTTTGCTGTTCAGAGCTTCTTCAGGAACGTACCAGCCTGCCAGATCCGAATCCGGTGAATTTTGCAATTGCGTCAGATAATCCTGTGCCGAATCCAATCCTCCTGAAACCTGTTTGATGCCATCGACACTTTGGTTCAGTCCATCTGTCAGTTGTGTCAGCTGACCACTCAGATCCGTGAAACCTTGCTGCATTTTCTCCTGACCACCCTGAAGCTGGCCAAGTCCATCCTGAATGGAAGGAATCTCACTAATGACTTTCCCCTGACCATCAGCAGCCTGTTTAAGACCGGATTGTAACTGATTGATTCCCGTTACAATTTGGCCCAGACCATCAGCAAGAGCCTTCTGTCCGGCTGCTGCGGAGGCAAAACCTTCATTGGCCTGATTAATTCCAGCAGCGGCTTCTCCCAGCTTGGTCTGAATCTGACCCAAACCTTGAGCGAGCTGCGCTGTACCAGAACCTGTTTCACCAATCGTACCTTTGATACGCTGGTAATCAGCATCTTGCTGTAATTCAGGATATCGCTCTTCAAGTGCTGTGAAGGATTCGGAGAGACTGGTCAAAGCTGTTGAGACCCCGCTTAGTTGTTGCTCCAGTTCACGAGTTCCTTCCCCCAGTGCAGCGACACCAGCTCCCGCCTGACGATAAGCTTCAAGTAACTGATTATTCGCCTGCGCAAGTTGATCTGCACTCGTTTTGGCTTGCTGAAGCCCGGCTTTTAATTCACCGGCACCTGCGGAACCATCTCGAATACCTTTTTCAATCTGCCCAAGTCCCTCACTGAGTTGCGTGATACCCGATTGCAACTGCGAGGTCCCTTGGGTAAGTTTTCCTGCCCCATCAGCAGCTTCTTTTAATTGGGGTTCATTTTTACTTAGCTGACTGCTGGCTTCACTCAGACCATCACGGATTTTGTCCAGACCCGTCTTGCCTTCTCCCAGTCCATCCGATAATGTTCCCACTTGCTGTGTAACTTCAAAATCTTTAATCTCATCACCCGTAGGTCGTGTCATACTGCGGACACCAGAGACTCCGGCCACTTTCTCTACTTCACGGCTAATTTTCTCGGCTACAGCCATATACTTCGCATTATCCATCGCTTCATCGTTCTGAATGACGATCTGACCCGGCAGCGATTCACCCGGACCAAAGCTGTCGGAGATAATGTTGAATGCTTTTACGGAATCATATTTCTCCCCAATCTCATCGAGACTGTTGAACGACAGTTTGCCATCGTAGGTTGCCAATAAAGGCACACAGACAGCCGCAACGATGAGCAGCGCAGCCCATGGACGTTTCAGTGAGAAGCGGCCAGCTACACCATAGATCTTGCTCTCCGCATGTTCAAGCGAACCCTTCGACGGCCAGAATAACTTCTTGCCTAATACCGCCATGAAGAAGGGAACGATCGTCACCAAGGCGAGCATCATTACGGCAATACCCACAGCTACGGCAACTGCAGAACGATACAACATAAACTGGGCAAAGCCGATCGCAATGAATCCAACCAGCACGGCCAGTGCTGAGAAGAGTACCGTTTTACCCGCAGTACGATAGGTAGCAATGATGGCGTCCCACGTATTTTCATGATGAGCCAGTTCTTCCTTGAACCGACTGATTAACAGGATGCAATAATCCGTACCAATCCCGAACATAACGGCGACCATAAAGATCTGTGTAAACGTTGATATCGGGAAGTCGACTCCATCCACGAGGAATGCAACAATCTGTTGCGATACAATGTAACTGATCCCCACCGTCAGCAGCGGTACAAACGGAGCTACAAACGAACGGAACACCAGGAACAGAATGAGTAAAATAAAGACAACGGTAATATATTCTGACTTCTTGAGCCCCTCTTGGGAACTTTCAATGGTATCCTCGTCAATCAGACCTTTACCGGTTATGTAGTGCTCCACATTGACGGTCTTCAATGTTTCATTCAGGTCTTCCCGCATTTCCTTGACTGTACGATCTCCCTGATCAATAGATAGCGACGTTAATATCGTTTTGCCATCAGCCGAGATCATCTTCTCGGACAATTCAGGTTGGGAGAAAGGTTCCAGAATGGACAGAATGCCCAGCTTCTCTTTGTCGGCCTCCAATTGTTTAACAGCCTTCTCTGCCTCTTGTTTGCCCGTGGTACCCAGACCATCGGGATTATAAAATACAAGAGCAATTTGGCTGCCCTGCTGTTCTCCTTTTTGTGCCGCAGCTTCATTCAGAATCTTTGCAGCCTGGGTGGAAGAATACCCTTCAGGAACCGAAAACTGTCCCTTCTCCCGGATTAACTCACTCATGTTAGGGGCGGTAAACATCAATACGGCAGCTACAACCACCCATAGCCCCATTAACCACCATCTTGCTTTCAGTATCGCTCTCATTCGTTCTCCTGTCCTCCTTCATGCGTTAGCAAAGCTGCCAGCTTCTCAAAAGATTCAATGAAAATCCGAACCTCTTCCGGTGTAAAATGAACCAGATACGGCTCCAGAATCTGCTGTATTTCCTGTTCTGTCTCCCTGTACACCTGTCGCCCGTTGTCCGTCAGAGTTAAATATACGACCCTGCGGTCACGTTCATCCCCTGCACGATCGACCAGATCACGATCCACCAGCTTGTTGACCAGAGCAGTAATACTGCTCTTGCCTATACATAATAGTTCTGCCAGATCAGAGGGTGTACAAGTCTGCTTCTCATTAATAAGTCGAAGGGAACAGAACTGATCCATCGTCAAAATCTGCCCTACACGTTCACGTATCTGGGTATCAAACCGTTTGGTTACCAAGAAAGAAGCATCCAAATAGCGATTAACCAAACTTCCAGCATCCGGTCTGTTCATTCATCATTCTCCTTTCGCAATATAGTTCGCTTAACGAACTATTCTCCTGTGAAACTATTCTATAATGAAACTATATTAAAAAGCAATACTTTACTCCTGCTTTTTTTGATGAGAACAATAAAAAAACAGGACGTCCGACTCAGCTAATTGCCAAATCCAACATCCTGTAATGCGTATGCTCTATTTATTTTATAAAGTAGTAGAACACTTCTGCGTTATTCTTCGTCTGTATCTTCCTCTTTTTCAAGTACACAACGGAACCGCTCCACACCTGGATAAAGCTCGCCCAGACTATATACGATGAATCCCGTATTCCGGTAAAACTCCAGGGCCTCCAGATCCGTCTCTGCAATCAAAGTGTCAGGATTGTATTTCTCCAGCAGCTGTGAAATCATGCCGCGACCATAATTTTTGAGGCGGTTCTCCGGCAGAACGGCAATATGGTGGATGGTAATCTCGCTGGAGCCTGTATGCTCATAACCGATCAGACCGATCAATTGCTCCTCTGCTTCATATCCGGCCAGATACAGTTCGTCATTCTCTACATATTGTTTCAACGCACGTTTTAGATGATCCGGATCAGGAAAGACCGAGTAAGATAACAGCTCCTGTACTACCGGTTCTTCTATGCGTGATTTCAAATTAATTAACACCCTTATTCCTCCTATACCTTGCTTGTTTCCGTTATCGTATTGTAGTCGTTAGCCTCGCAAAGTTCAAGTCGTATAACGATTCAGTTCCGATTGAAGCACAGTCGAGATGTTATCCGAAACGTTGATCTGCGCCAAATGATATGCATCCAACAGTGCGCCCCCAACAGCCTTATCGGCAGCGGAGTCACATACTCGCGATACCTTCCAACACATGTTGCTCGGCATGGATATCGTGATAACGATTGCAACCTCCCTTTTGCACATAGGATAACAACCTTCCGTTCTGATCGGCGACAGCCACACGGGTGTGGCTCCCTCCTCCATCCATCCCAATTACGTATGTATTCATCCCTAACTTCTCCCTCCCAACGGAACAATAAGAGTGCCGGGGCTTTAATCAGGTCCCGGCAGAGAATTTATTGCTTTTGCACAGCGAAACGTAGCAGTTCACAACGAAATTGTGTCGGTTCATCATACTTATCCTCTTCAATCGTCTGTGTGACATGTTCTTGAAGCAGAATATTCCAGCCTTTATAAGCCTCCTCAAGTATAGCGATAGCCTCGGCTGTGGGCAGGTTCAATTCAATTAACGGCTCGACATCACGGCCTGAGTTCATTTCTTTCTCCTCCACATTGGTACTCATCGTAATACAATGAATGCCACCTGTTCGAGTTCCTGCTTGTAACCGCTCTAGCGCTTCTTTGAATGCTAGTTTATTCGATACATGTTCCAGACAAGAACAAGCAGCTATAAAGTCAAAATGATCCTTCTCGATGGCATAATGCTCAACGTCTGCTTTTACAGCTTGCACGAGATGATCCACCTTATATTCTTTCGCATACTTGCGAAGTCCATCTATAGCCTCGTCCAGCAAATCCACACCGATGACTTCACTGTTCGTCTGTGCAAGACGCTGTGCAATGGGTATCGTATGCCTTCCTACTCCGCATCCCAGATCAAGGACACGCAGTTCCTCCTTGTGAGCGAGGATACGTTCCAGCATATCCATAACCATAGGCATTGGCCTTGACATCCAAGTACCCGAGGCGAATAATTCATTATTCTCATAGAAGTTAGAATGATAACCTGCCTCTGCTTTTCGTGCAGCCTCAAATTGTTCATTTCCCATTAAGACACCCCCAAAGTTTAGAAATTAAACGTCAATGTCCCGGTACCAGCGAATAAAAGGATTGAAAAAATGAACATGATGACCAATCCAGCCGTTACAAGTAATTTACCCGTATCTCTCTTGTATGAACTGTCGTTAAACAACATGACTCCACCTATGGAAATAGCCACCGGAGCGAGAAAAAGTGTAATCAGTACAAGCAAAACGATGGAATAACGATCCAATACCGATTCTTCATATTCAGTCATATAAGGTTGTTCAGGCATTGCCGTTTTTGTGGCAACCAGATTACCGCAAGATTTGCACTTAAACTCATCTTCTGCCATTCCTTCATGGCAGTAAGAACATTTCCTTTGTGTGCGTGCCATCTTCCGCCCCCTTCCACATCTGTCCTATCCATGAATACCCATAATACAATATAAGAAATCAATGGATTACCGATGCTGGATGCGACAGATGGTTCTTCATAAAGGATTCCAGTGCCGCCTCATATCCGGTGCGATCAACTTGAAACGCTGTGCCATGACCCGCACGGGGGACGGTCAGCAATTCCTTTTTGGTTGGGCAAGCTTCGTACAACCTGTACACCATTTCCGTTGGTACAAACGTATCTGTTCCATTATGTTGTCAGTATAAAAAAAAGCCCGTTATTACGGGCTTTTTGTTTTATACATGATCCCTTCTTTTAATCCTATCGCATACATTTCAACTCCATTGATAATTCCTTCGTTAAAAAGTTCTTCAAGTTGACTTAATTCATCACGTGCCTCTAGAGGTAGTCGCAAACGTAACCTTTGAAACAAAATCGTATGCTTTCTATAAAATTCCTGTCTTTCTTCACATAGTATATCCGTCAACTCTTTGGACTGAGTTTCAATGTATGCTGAATCAATATTATCCATCCGTTATCCCCCATGATATAAGTATAGATGTTTACCTCTATTTGCCATCGTGTTATAATGTGCCTCGAAACTAAATTGTTTTCCCCGACTAAGGAGTATTTGAAGTGACTAAAATCTCCCGGGGCCGATGTCTGCTTAAAGTTAGGATTAAGGAGGCTCGTACAACACAGGCGCAGTTATCTAGGAGAACCGGGTATACTCCCCAACGGATCTCTAATTGGGCCAACAATCGCGAGCCAATGCCTTACGAAGCCGCTGTTCTTATATCTAGAATCCTCAACTGCCACGCTGAGGATTTGTACATCTGGCATATCGAACTCTAACGCCCTTAAGCAGGCGTCCCCCGGGAAAAAGTATAGATGGGTAGATACTTTTTCAATTAAAAATCATCTAACAGCTCCTTTCAAAGCTCCCCCTTCACTTCCAAATAAAGCATATCACATGAAATTTGTGGAATATGTCGAAGAGTGTCACATTTTATACACTCTTGCCATAAACCTATACTAGGATCGAAATTTCTTGACATTTACAATTACATTATGATATAAGAAAGCCCGATTATCCATTGGATATCGGGCTTATCTCATTTTATCTCGGACAATCTCCATGTGGATTTTATTTTTTGCTATTTCCCTTTGAAGACCACCGTGGAAATGAGCCATGAGGCCAAACCTTGTCTTTTCAATTGTTTCTACTTGATCCATGTTTACAAGCAACCCGCTGTCTAACTGTACTAGATTGGGGAATAATTGTTTAGCGGCCTCATATTTGCGAGCATCTGTAAAAGATATTTTGCTTGTATGATAATGCGGAACTAAATAATTTTTAACTGGACTGAACATGTCAATATAACATAGATCAGTCAAACTATAGAAATCATATTCCCCTATCTCTTTGTCATTCATTGTTCTCGATCCAGCGATGCGGTATTTTAGTTCATCCATAGATTCACACTACTTTTTTAACTTTTTAAGCGCCTCCGGCATTGGTTGTGATCCGATGAACACTTTCATGCTATCTACATTATCGGCAGCTTGCTTCTCGATTTTTAGTGAAAGCATTTTGGCTTTTTTTTCATTCATGCTGTTCACCCCCTTTCATTCGATGTATCCATACCAGTAATATTTGCGCGGCCAATACAAATACAACCTCGACTGATAGGATGCTTATGTTTGCAAGACAGACAATAACTATTGACCAACGTGATAGATCGGCATTGATCATCATGTAAAAAATGGATAAGAGTATGCTTAATATTACCACAGTAAATGTACTCATGGGAATTACAGGTGCCATGGAAAATAAAGACACCGATACGATAGTGCACATTGTCAAATTAAGATGCAGACCGCCAGTAATTTTCCGAGCAAATGCAAATGTACTCATAGCAATAATCGAACCTATTAAATGTCCAGTGAACCAGGATAAAATCAGAGTTAATATGATAGTGGCATTAAAGTTTAGTTTCCGGCCAACTTCATAGGCAATAACTTCCGCATCTGCTGGGGGATAAGCTCTCTTTATGGACATTGCATACTTACGAGAGATTGTTTCAATCAATTTGCAAATCCCTCCGGTTTGAGAAGTAATATGAAATACCGAAACTCAATAATGCAGCCGGAACCAACAAAACGATCATGTAGTTAAGCAATAGCATCATGGCAAATGAAACGAAGATTAGCACACCAATTGTAGTAATTAAAAGCCCTTTGTTTTTCTCATAATTGACTGCAATATTGAAGTCGTGCGGCGGTAGAGGTATGAATGAGAATCCCCAGCGGAACAGCGTCATCACAGATGCTACAATGTAGGCAATGCATATCGCTGTGATCTGAAGCAACTGCACCTTGTATCCATGTGTTTCCACAATGACTGCCTGGGCGTTTCCGCCGATAGCCATGTAACCCATAGCTAACGCTAATTGAATAGCAACATACGCGCTCATTCCCGCGCTAGACATGAGAGCCGCGTAAAATAGCTTGATCTCCAGTACATAACGCATAAAAAGTATAACCAGGAGCATTAAAACCGCAGTATCTATCATAGGTATTCCAATTACAATCCTTATGAAATAAGATGCTACTGCTGCTAAAATAGCAAAGACAATCTTTTCTAACAGTCTGTCCCTTACTGGCAAACGATAAAGCCTTAACATTAAAGCCAGGACAGCAAATACATCAAACGCGCCGATTAAGATATAAGCAATTACCCCCACTTAAAACCCTCCACTATAATAATGACTCAATTATAATAGATGGAGTGGCAATTACATAGCCAATTAAATACAAATACACTATGTAGAAGCCGATATAATTTCAATTAACTTGATCCATCGATATTCTTCATCTAACATCAATTTAACTTCACGCCGGGAGGTATTTAAACCTACAACCACACCGGATACAGTTTCATCATCGAATGGGCTGAACAACACCAAGTCAACTGTACAATTACTACTGTATGACTCCGCCAAAATTTCACTGATCCGCTGTATTTCCTGCTCATCTAATTCTGGCTTCACACGTCTTTTCTGTTCCTTGACGTGTGTCAACCAAGCCTCCTTATGTTCAGGCAATATCATTCTGGACGACTCAAACAATCCGTTTCCCGCCAACTTGATGCTCATGATAACCCCTCCTTAGTATTGGGTCCAGTAATCGGTGTTTCCTTGCGAACGAGTTGGTTCAACTTTAGGACGTTCCCCTTCGCGCTCCCAGCCTTCCAGAATGACGATATTGGCCGTGTCCGACTTATCATCCCAATGTATATACCTCTCTGCTATAAGTGTATCCAGTGCCGCCATAACATCAGGCTTATGCTTGCCAGTCTTAACCGTCAGCTCATGGACTGTTGGTAATCGCCGCCGCCCACTATTATAGTTGTATAAGATCCGAAGAACCTTTCTTTGATAATCCGTTAGCATGATATCACCTCGTGAATATTATATGCGAACACACGTTCTTTTATCAATAACAAAAAAAGGCACCTCCAGCTTTATGCCAGAAGTGCCTTTGTCACCGATACTTTCGGATTAAATTCCATCTTAATGCATTATTCAATTTTTGTAAATCCCAAGCGATTGGGATTATAGAGGTGTATCAAGTCTTGCAGTCTTGGTTGCCTTATCCCAATTGACCTTAGCTCCAGGGATGTTATCGCCTGTGGCTCTCAACGGGATTAAAACTGTTCCGCCATTAAGAACAGCCCCCTCGATTTCCTTGCCGTTAACAATGGCCGTTACGCCGTTATCCGCTTTACCTGAACTCGATTTCTTGGCTGTTAGGCCCAGATAGGTCGCGATTCCTTGGACGTGACCATCAATAATCGCTTCAATCACAATAGCCTGCTTTAAACGATCCGCATCGGACGCAACATCAATAAACAGGTTCTCGGTCAAAACTGCCGGCATTTTGGATTCGCGGACCATGTGAAGGTTCTGTGCTTTCTGCCCCCGATCTGTTCCGCCTAGTTTGGCCATAATAGCTTTGTGCAATGTGTCCTGAAGCTTAATACTATTCTGGGAAGCTGATGTATATCTGAACGTCTCAAACCCGCCCTTGCCCCCTCCAGCATTGCAGTGAATAGAAACAAGGATGTCAGTACCAGCAGCATTTGCTTTGACCGTCCGTTCCTTCAGCTCCAAGAATACGTCTGTCGATCTGGAAAGAAGCACCTGCACGTCCTCATATGCCGACTCCAGCCGTGCCTTAATACCGAGAGACACCTTTAATGCAATGTCCTTTTCTTGAAGCCCATTACCTACCGCTCCAGGGTCCTTACCACCATGTCCTGCGTCAATATATACTTTTTTCGTCATAGTACTCTCCCTTTCTAAACTGCCGGTTTTTGAGTAGTTGTTTCTTCTTGCGGTGGATCTGGGAGATTCGGATTTTCCGGGACTGCACTTCGAGACTCAAAAATCTTCACTGCATTACGCAACACATCTGGCATAGGGACGCCCATGCGACCCAAGTTTTCTGTGATGGACAAAAGCTCATTTGCTAAATAGAAGAAAATAACAGCATCTCGTATGATACCCGTTCCACCGGTTACGATAATATCCACAAAATACGAAATGGTCACCACCAAAAAAATGGCTGCTTTCCGTGCGATTCCTTCAAAACCTACACGGCTACGCAGCTCATGTTTAATCCAGGCTGCTGCCCATCCAGTTATCCAATCTACAACAACAAAAATCAGTAGTACATTAATCAAAATGCCCCAACCTCCATAGAGGTACCCCGCGCCAGCCCCTGCTGCTGCGGATACCATTTTAATGACACCAGACATCCCCTCTTGCATAGCAATCCCCACTTTCTCTCTCTATTTATCTGAAGCTGTATCTGAAACCAATCCCGCTAAAGCATCGCCTACCAACTGATCCACTGCCTGTAATATCTCTTGTTGTTTTTCTGCTGGGTGCATCCCGATGAACAATGAAATGATTTCGGAAATCTCTTCAACTGGTCGGGAAATATCAGCTGTTATCACTACTTGATGTGTCGCCTTCAATGTCTCGCCTCCTTTCGGGCATAAAAAAAGAGCCCGTGGGTAACGGACTCATTAGTGTGGGTATTTTGTTATTTGGTAGCTAGTGCCTCTTCAATAAGCTTTAATTCTGCATTGTGTTTTGCTATATCGGCATCATATTCTTTCAATTGCTTTGACCAGCCCTCAACAGCCAATTGGTTGTTTTGTTCCTCAGACTCTTCAAGCCATTTTGCTACTTGCGCCCGACTTTCCATAAGTGGCTCCAACACTCTATTGACGGTGCTTTCTTTTAGCGCTTCCAAACTGCTCTTGGTGTCTTTCATGTACTTATTATCGGAATTAACTACATCAGATTGACTTGTTATATTACTGTTTTCAGGACTGGATGTTATAAATATATTTTTCCCTTCCACCTTAACCTCAGCTCCTAACGCTTCAGACAAAGCCCGTGCAGGCACATTTGCTTTTGAGTCTATGACCGCTCCCTTATCCGTGAGCCTTTTTCCATCAACAGTAACTGTATATTCTCCTGTCACCTTTTTCCCAACCAAGCTTTTAACTGTATCGGCAAACGCTCCGCCCGCTGTCGAAACAACTAATCCTATCAGTACCCCACCTGCGATGTATGCGACCTTCTTCATATTCTCCTCCGTTTTGGTTCGATTTTCCTATTATGATACATTACGGAGTAGTGGTGGTAAAGGTTCCGCCACCTGTTCCTGGTAGGTTAGCGTTATTGCCATGGTTGTGATTCGCCGTTGTAACACTATGAGTATGGTTGTAAAATGCCCGTGACAGGTTGTCGATATTAGATTGAAGGTTAGCCAACTGAGATTGAAGGCCATTGATATTTGATATATTAATTCCGAGTATATTAGAATTTGCGAACGTTACTGATCCGCCAAAAGTAGTCGCTCCTTGGAGTCTGATAGGGTTACCCGTGCTGTTTGATCCGATTATTATCGAATTTCCGTACATTGTTAGAGTTCCGCTATTGAGATAAGAGTTTATTTCACCAACTGAAGAACCGTTCGCATCCCTAAAAATAAGGGCTGCCGCAGTTGCGTCTTCAGTTGTAGCAATCTGTATCCTTGTCCGGCCATTCGCGTCATAAGATCGAAAACCCTGAACATCCAGTTCAACACGCCGACCATTTGCCGCTGTTCGGATTAATGCCCCTGTGATCGTTCCGCCTTCAATCTCATTACCGATTATCTTTGATGCTCTAATTACAGAACTGAACATTTCAGAATTTTCTATTTCCCCGGTGAGTTTAATTGAACGTGCAACTACATTGCCCTGCATATCCACCCTGAACGGCGCTTGATTGTAATTAGCATGACCTGAGCTGATCCCCTGCGTGTTGATCTTAGTAACCAAGTTACCGCTACCAATAACCATAGAAACAAAATCACCCAGTACGCCCCGTATAGCCTCAGCCACCACACCGTTAGCTGTAATGGCAACCCTTGGCGTTAACCCTCCGTCTGTAGACAACATAATACCGTCTGACGTCAGAATGACCTGGTTCCGGGATATCGCCTTGCTCTGAAGCAATATGCCTCTCTGATCGTATATGATCTCTGTTTTGGAATTGTTGATATCAATTACAGCCTGTTTGGCGAACGTCTCAAATACGTCTGTACGAATCTTACCGCCAGATAGCAAGTCATTCATGATCCGCTTGGATCGTTCCAGGTCTGCAATGATGTCGTCATAGTCCTGAACTTTAAAGTTGGCCAGAACAACTTGTGTGTGCTTATCCATCGAAAACGGATACTCAGTCATTTCCATAACCCGCATTTCAATATTGGGCATTTCCATTTCTGGGTCATAGGCGTATACGATATCACCCATGTCCGGCGGCGACTCGATTCGGTCTATCTTATGGATGTCCGCAGCGTTAATGGCAATCTCGATTTCCGGAATCTCTTTCTTACGCAATTCCTCTCGGGTTGCCTTTAGCAACTTCTCAGGATCTTCGATATCCTGATCAATCATTTCGCCATCATAGAAAACGTTAGTTGTGTTGGTCCAGTACTGGGCGTAAGGCGATATCAGATAGTTGACAGTGAGTTTACCATTTTGGATTGCTCCTGGTACACCTTGCAGCAGGCTTAATTCCTCCGCTGTCAGATATGTTGTAGACATGCCAATAAACGTCCGGCCATCTTTCATCTGTGAATACATTCGGGTAACCAGATTGCTGCCTTCATCCTTGAACTGATCCTGAATGATATCCTTGCCTATCCGGTACTGCTTACCTTTATCCTCGCCCACTCGCTTACGCAAATGAATGGTGAAGTTATCTGCCCACACCTCAGCCCCATAGGATCTGACGATATGGTTGAATGCCTCCAGTGCCGTTGTACGGCCCCAATCCTTGATGTCCTGCAATTCAAATACGTCATCTACCCGAAACGTGTACTTGTTGTTCATGATCGGTGAGAGACGGGAAATCATTTGGCTGATATGGACCCCATATGCCTCTTCGAGATATTGGTCATAAGGCACTTTGAATTCATTCATCTTGAACATGATATGGGTACAAACGATCCTAGCCGTAAGTTTCTTGCCATCCCGAACACGTTCCCGCGTTTGGATCACATAATACTGGCCGTTCTCGTCCATCACATGGCCCTTGATCTTGATTTTCTCTCGGTAATCATCCGAAGTCATAGGCACAAAAAAAGACAGCTCATAATCAGAATTGAGCCGTCTACGCCGTTCTACCTCATATGCATGGGTTAAGAATCCCTCTGGTTTTAAATCCTTGTCCAGTACCTTCAGGTATTTCATGGACATCCTCCTAATACAAGAACCGGTCCCGGTGTGTGATTCTTAGCAACACCTGACGGTTTGTTTCTGGATCTGTATATGTGATTCGGTTATCGCCTACATTGAGATTGAAAAAATCACCTTCCATAAGGCCAGCCGCATTGATACCATTTTGAGTAATCCGGAATGTCTTGGCGTCGATCTCGATTTTGTCACCTGGCCGGAATGGTCCAGTGAATTCAAGAAACTCCACATGGTACCTACTACCTTTAGCGACTGCCCCAAAACCAATATCCATCACAGCCCGTTTGGTAATCTCCCGAATGAAATCCGCCTTGGTGCCAGCAGCTACATCCATAACAGCCCCAAATGAGATTTCACGGACAAAATCTCCTGCCGCTCCCGCACTGACATCCATAACCGCCGAACCCGTCATTTCCATCGTGGCTGCGGCAACGGCTGAACCGGATACGTCAGCAACTGCCCGGCCAAAGACGAATACGGATATTTGGCGGTTAAAGGCCATGCGGTTAAAAGCCCCTCTGTTAAACATGGCCTTCACCTCTCCATAAAAAATAGCGCTCCGATGTCGGAACGCCTGTTACACGATATTCCCGTTTTGGTCCATCTCTGCCGCTTCCAGCACGGCAGCCACTTTATCCCGGCTGCCTGTTGGCACTTGCTCCAGCTTGATCAAACCTTTATGAATCATCATTACGTATACAGCTAACATGGTGTCACCCCCTCTCATGAGTGCTACAACCCAACGGATCAACAACTGAGCAAGCTTAACCCTCATCAGGCAATACACTCAGTACCAGCATGTGAAGCTCCATGAGCGCTAATTGGTTCGCATTGCTTTCTGCCGCAAGCTGCTCATTACGTGATTCAGACTCCGCAAGCCTACGTTCCAGTTCAACGTAATCGGCTGGGCGGCTTGCCTTGTCCGCTTCATCCTTGAGCGCTTGATCCAACACCGGGACACCATCTTGCAAACGGTAATAGCCTGCGTTGATGCCAATCGGTAACGGTGTTGATAGTTCGGCTGGTTGATAACCCTCATGTTCGTATTGGATAACATCCCGAATGATGTCACCGTCTAACTGTAAGTAAAATAACATGCTATCTACCTCCAAATAATGATTGCGTCTTTTTCTTCGCCAGCCACGCCAGTTTCCAAAGCATAGCCCAAACTATTAGCGGATACAGCACCGGCTAGTGAGTTGTCGCTCTTGAATGCTTGTAGCGTTCTTTTGTACATAGTGATAAATCGGCTTCCACTGGAACTATTAGATGCCAGTGCAACTCGCATGCCATCTGGACTAAAAGCAACGCTAAACGCATTAGCTACGGGTAAGATTGCAGGGGCTGTCATTTTAGTAAAAGATACCCCTTTGCGTAAATAGGTAGTGAAAAAAGGATACCCCGCATGTGCTATGCCAAGCACATCTCCTTCTGGGCTCAGCGCAACACCGTCTGGTCTAGTCATCACTGCACCAGGCAAATCACTCATTTTGGTAAATACGTCACCTGACCGGGAATACAAACTAATGAACGGTGACCCTTCATAGGCTACTATTAGTATCCCATCGGAGGTAAAACATACGGCTCTTCCGTTACTGGTTGGTAGGGCAGATGGATTCGATATTTTTGTAAAAGTATCACCACTACGCTTGAAAATTGTCATGAATGGAGTTGTTACATGCGCCAAGACCAAATACTCACCGTCCGGACTAAATGCAACACCGTTAACCGTACTCGGGTGCCCTGTAGCTGTTAATTTGGTAAAGGTGTCTCCGTTACGTTTATAAACTGTAAGCAGACTGCCGCCGCTATGTCCTATGGCCCAGTACATCCCATCAGGGCTAAATGCAATGCATGTGGAGGTACCTGACGGTAGCACAGTAGGGTTAGCTATTTTAGAAAACGTATCACCGCTGCGTTTATAAATCGTAATGAATGGAGTTGTTGAGTGTCCGACAACCAAGTCCCCTTCAGGACTGAATGCCACTGCATACGCATCTCCAGTTGGCAGTACCGATGGATCAGGAAGTCTTGTATACTCCCCATTAGTTATTTTGTATATGGCAACAAAAGGCGATACACCTAAAGCAAAAGCCACGTATTTACCATCTTTGCTGTATGCGACACTTCTGCTGTAAGATCCAGGCGGTCTATCCGGTAAATCAACTACGTCACCAATAGCAATATTCGCATAGATGGGATCGTTACTATTGATGCTTTCTGCATAAGTAACCTTTGTTTTCACTTGGCCGTTAATTACCGTTGCAGTCTCAATCGTCCCGATCCCATCCGCAAGCTCTGCAAAAGAGTGTGGGGAAGTCCCTGCTACCGTTCCCCCTTTGACGATGACGGCGGTTTTGACAATCTCTTTCCCCTCATCGACATGTGTAAAAACCTCGTTGAGCGCATCAACCAGGTTGTCCTTGTCCGTGGTCTGTAATTCAGCCAGATTACCGACTTGATGTTGTACGGCACCTACAGCGGATTCCGTAGCTGCTATGGTATCCCTATCGCCAGTTGTGGACTTAGATAGTTGGACGATACCCTTATCTGTTAAAGATGCATCCTGTGGTGCAGGGATGTTTTCTAATCGCTCGTTTAAGTCCTCAATGTTGGCCTTGAATGTGTTGTGATCATAAGCCGAGAAAAATCGGGCAACCCTTGTCCCTGCCCCCCATGACTGAGCTACTCCTTCAAACGCTCTGGTTACACCTGTAAGCACATTCCCTGTCTTCTCGGTATAAAGTATTGTTTCTGCGTTTTCGTTAGCTGGATCAAGCACCAGTTGGTTAGGCGCAGGAGGTAATACCGAACCGTCCAGCACCGTGAAACTGGTCTGAGTATCGTCAATGTCTGTCGCCAGCTCCGTCTGCCTACTGTTGACGGCTGCCGGATACATTGTTTCAATCATCGTTTATACCTCCTTAGTTCAATCGGATCTCCACTTGCCCAGTTAAAAATTTAAAAATGTCATTGTTCAAAATGCTCCGTGGTGTTTCGAGCGTCCCAAAATAATAAAGGTTTCCACCTGTAACAGCGTCCCGCAGTCCAAAGTGTGTAACCGTGCCCCAATTGGCTGTCGCTACCGCAAAAGCTACATCTGCCGCTGACTTGATGGCCATCTTTTGTATGTTATTCATCAATACACCCGTGATCGGGTTAAACTCTTGAACTGTAATTTGAGCAGGTTCGGCAAAGGTTATCACTTGCCTGCCGTAACCTCCACCAGCCACCTCTTGCCCCGTGTCATTCCAGGTCGGATCGGAATTATAAAGAGCGACATATAGCCTATCTGGGAATGTGAATTTTTCCCCTCTTGCTGATACATTCAGTTGTTTGGTCGCTAAATATTTACTGATGTTCATCGGTTCACCCCTCTAATAAATATTCATTGGTCAGTCTCAAATTTCGGATCGTGGTAGAGCCTACATTGGTCAGGACCATCTTTGGAGGCGTGGGAATATCGCCTGAAGATGGAATATTAACTACCGCTGATCGTTGGGTAACAGTTGTTTCAAAAACAAATTCTGTGCTGGACTCCGGGAACGGATCGTACATCTTGAGTGGAAAATTCACCTGGTGATTCACCGAAGATTGATCGTAATCAACTGAATCCCGGTATTGGGCCATGTATCTCTTTTTGGGTATGTCCGAAAAGATCAACTCCAGATCCCCGCGTTTAGCATGAAAGATGTTCGCCAGCCGGTTCACAATGCCGTGATACTCGGTCCGGTCACCCATGACATAGAAACTCAACTCAAGTGGTCGGGTGGCATATGTTGATCCGAAATCCAGTTCTCCATCTCTCCCAGCGAGCTTGACCGTGTTTTCCTCAGCTTCAGGCAAGGTGGGCAATGTTCGCCCGACCAATACCGCGCCAAGTTCCGATATCCATTGCCCGTTCACTTTTACATCAATGTCATAACTCAAATCATCACCCCTTCATTCCAAGTCGCTGTAGACTCCGTGCCAACCGCTCTTTGCCATTGTTGTACATATCCATATCCGCCTTGTCTTCCAGCACGACTGTATCGGTGGACAGGTCAATATGGTTCGTTACCTGAGCGGCAGGCACCGGAGCCTGTTCGGGTTTGAGTGTAAGTTTTGGAACCTCCAGCAATCGGAATAGATTGTTGAGCTGGTGACGATTGAAAATTGCTTCTTCACCATGAACAACGGCCTGCATAGGCTGTCCAGGAGCACCCGGAACCACGCCGCCCACATCGAAACTATCCATCTTGCCCGTATCCTTATCAACTTTGTATAGATCACGTATTGCCTGATTGCGTTGAGCCAGTCGCTCCATTTCAGTTTTGTTCCCTGTCGCCTTGGCTGCGTTATATGCATCCTTGTTTGCGTTGTACTCCTGCAAATCTAGCGCCTGCTGCGAGTTTCCAGTCAGATTGGATACAGAGGACATCTTAGACTGATATTGGCTTACAAAGGTGTCTAGGTCGGTTAGGATTTGGTCATTAGCTTCTTTGCTCGCGTTGACTCGGAAATCTTGAACAGCGCTCTCGATCAATTTGACGTCATTCCCATGTTCCTCAAAAGCTTGGGACAATGCATCATAACGGGCTTCCGTTGCTGTTTTTTCGTCATCAAACGCCTTCTCTTGTTCGGATTTCTCATCCTCAAGCTTGTCTTTCTGATCTTCCAGATCTCTTTTCCGCAAGTCGCGCGAATGCTCAAGCTGCATACGTTCAATTTCAGCTATCAGGTCGTTCCGTTCTTTGATTCCTTCCGGACTTACTGCCGTACTAAGCAGATCCACCCGCGCCCGCTTCTTCGCAAGCTCCGTTTCATAATCCGCATCGCTGTTCGCTTCCTGCTCCTTCTTAACCAGATCATCAATGGCTTTGATCTTTTCATTTTGAGCATCCACAAATGCCTTTTTGCGCGCGTCAATAGCCGCTAGTTCGGCCTTCTTGGCATCGTTAACAGCGGTCTTCTGCTTCTTGAGCAGCGTTTCAGTTTCCTTTTGTGTTTGCTGTAGTAGCGCTTTACGGGTTTGATATACCTGTTCGTCAGCCTGCTTGTATAGTTCGGAATCCTTTTTGTATCGGTCCCGAACCCGCGTCCATGCCTCCAGCTTCATCTTTAAAATCTCTTGCTCTGTTTTCCCGGAATCCTCCATGCGGCGTTCTTCTTTGATGATCCATTCGGAAGAGGCTTGGTATTGTTTTCGTTCCTCAGCTTCAAGCTGCCGCGTTAGTTCCTTTTTGGATTGGTACACCTGTTCATCGGCCTTTTTGTATTGCTCCGAATCTTTTTTATACCGATCCCGGACACGCGTCCAGGCACTTAGCTTAGCCGAAGCCATTTGGACTTCCGTTTTTCCCGACTCTTCCATCCGGCGCTGATCTTTATCAATCCATTCCGCAGAAAATTCATACCGGGATTTGACACTATCCTCCTGCAGACGTTTGATCTGTAGATTCAAGGTACGCTGATCCTCTACCGTCTCTTTCAGATGCTGTTTGTGCTTTGAAGCAACCTTGTTGTACGCATCAATCTGTTTCTCAGCAGACCAATCATACATATCCGCCTGGTAACGTACCGTAGCCATTTCGGCATCAAAGGCTTTCTTCCTAGCTTCTGCGGCAAGTTCAGCATCGGATTTCCCTTTCTTCTCCTTCTTAGCTTTGGCCGCTTTGGCTTTCTTTTCTTTCTGAGGTTTGGACAAGTCAATGCCGCCGCCAGACACTGGTTTGAAGGCCTCGCCCGATGTTAGTGAATCCTTTGCTCGTTGAACCTCCAATAGATTCTGAGTAGCAATATTCTGTTTGTCATAGAGTCCTGTAAGTTGTTCGTCCACTCCGCCGTTAGCGAAGTTCTCGAACGTAGGGTTTGCGCTCACCCCGCCGATACCCGTGACCTTATTTTTGAACATCGGATTTGTGTTGTTGGCCTTACTGACGGCGCTCATTGCACGGGCCAGCGCTTCAAAGTTCTTTATCTGAGCTTCCACTGATGCTTTGTTGGCCTTTGCCATCGCTTCCAGGTGTGTCAGGTAGGCGTTGGCTGCTTTGGCCGACATATCAATGAAACTGCGCTCTGCGTTGATATGGTCTTCTATGATGTCGATATTTTTAATCGTGATCCGTCCGGATTCATCTTGCAGAGCATTCAAATCTGGATATTGCTTCTTCAGTTGCTCCGTGGTGTTGATCAATTCCTGCTTTTGGGATGCATCCAACGTCTGAGCTGAAGCTAATTCTTTGTATCTGGCCGTTAGCTTTTCCATCGCTTCGACCTTTTGGTACTTGGCCGCCAAATCAGTAATTTCGGCATCTTTCATTTTCAGTAGTGCCGGCACTGATTCGTCAATCGTATCTTTCATTTGCTCCAGCTTGATCTGCGCTTGCTCCACGCCATCAAAGCCCATATCCCGTAGCTTCTGATCCATTTCCGCTAGTTGATCGTTTATTTCAAACAACTCGTTTACCAATTGCGGCGTTCCCAAACCTTCAGATTGCAAGGCCTCAATTTCATTTAATCGTTCTTGGAGTACAGCGCGTTCCTCCAAAACAACGTTTAATTTTGCGGTTCGGTCTTGCAAATCCTGAACCTCTTGAACCGTTCTAGTCAAAGGACTTTTCCCAAGCGCTTGGTTAACTTCTTCTTGAGCCTGTGCGAATTGTTGAGCTGAGACAACCGCCTCATCTGTTTTGCCTCTGAAATAAGCTGTAGCCGCCGCAACTGCACCAATAGCAAGTGATGCAGCAAGCAATGGCGGAAATGCTACCTGAAGAGCAATCAACGCTGTGCGTAGGGCATACACAGCCACCGTTCCGCCTGCCACAATGGACGACATAGCCACGAACGCTACAATGGCATTCTGCGTGCTTGGACTCAAATTATTGAACGATAACATCAATCCCGTAACGAGGTCCGTCACTTGTCTAACTGTTGGCGCGAATTTGTCACCAATCGTTATCGCTACAGCTTCCATGGCGGATTTGAATTCCTCGATAGATCCTTTCAAGGTATCCATCTGTGTCTTGGCAAGTTGATCGGCAGCGCCGCCGGAATTTTCAAGCTCTTCAGTGAACGACTCCAATTGTGATTGCCCTGTGCTGATCAGGGTAAGGAAACCGGATGCCGCTTCTGTTCCCGCGATAGACGCAGCCACCTGAGCTTGTTGGGATTGGGTCAGCTTTTTAAATGATGTCTCGAATTGACCGATGATGTTTGCAAACGGAAGGATATTCCCCGCCGCATCCTTCGTGGTTACGCCGAGTTTATCCATATAGAATTGCGCTTCCTTGGTAGGCGTAGCCAGACGCAAGAGCATCGCCCTGAGCTGCGTACCTGCCATCTCACCTTGGATACCCGCATTGGACAACTCGCCAACCGATGCCGCAGCCTCTTCAATGGACATACCAAGTGATGCGGCAATAGGAGCCACGTATTTCATCGCATAGCCCAATTGCTCAATATTCGTATTACTTGAGGTCATGGCTTTTGCCAGAACGTCCACTACGCTTGATGTTTGATCAGCCGATAGCCTAAATCCGGTGAGGATGTTGGAAGCAATGTCGGCCGTGCGGGCAATCTCCATTTGTCCCGCCGCCGCAAGCGACAGCACGCCCGGCATGGCTTCCATGATCTCCTTGGTTTTAAAACCGGCCATCGCCAGGAACGACTGTGCTTCTGCGGCTTGGCTAGAGGTGAACACTGTAGTTGCTCCGAGCTCGATAGCTTGTTGCCTTAATAATTCAAATTCCTTCGCCGTGGCTTGGCTAATGGCCTTAACCTTTGCCATAGCCTGCTCGAACTGCGCGGACATATCTACTGAACTTTTAATCATTAGACCAACCGCTGCCGCATAAGCAACATAAGCTGCACCCACACCGTGGATCTCTTTGACTAAATCACTTGCAGAGGTTCCGGCCTGCTCAAACTGAATATCCATGCCTCCAATGGCCTCAGTCGTTGATTCGATAGCTTCTCCTTGCTCTTTGATTTGCTCAAAGATGCTACCAATCTGTTCCGAGCTTGCACCCATCGCCTGCAATTGTGATTCCAAGTTTTTGAGCTGCTTTTCAAGCACTTCCGGTTTGGCCGCGAGGAGTTCAGTTTTAATTTTACGGATCTCTTTTGAATCCACGCCAACATCGCGTAGCGACTTGGATACGGATCTGAAATCTTGGTTGAATTTCTTGGACTCATCCGTCATACTGCGCATGTCCTGCTTGGCTTCGTTCATCCCTTTTTTAAATCCGTCCGCATCTAGCTCCAGCTTAGCCTGGATACCGCCGACCGTTTCATTAACCGCCATGATTCCTCCCTCCGATCCGTTCGCGTAAGGCACGTAGCGCATGAGCGTCAAACTCATCTTTGTTTTCCTGTTGTTCCTGCAACGGCCACCCCAGCATGTCAACCAGCCCTTTGAAGCTTTCTTCTGTCATGTTCGGACCCATTGCAATGTGCAACTGCGCCATTCGATCCTCCGCAATCTTTTGGGTCTGCCGGAATAAAAGCATAGGCAAGTCTAAAATCTCGTACTGATCTCTCAGTACCTGCGGCGTCACCCCAAGCAGCAACGATGCCTCCAACATCCAGTTTGTTAAGGTGAGTTCTTCTTGGCTACGCCTTGCATTTTTTGCATGACCGACTGGATTGCGGCGCGGTACTTTTTTGCAGCTTCCTCCAGGTTGTTCTTTTCAATCGTGTATTTTAAAAAGTCATGCAATTGAACCAGGTCCGCTTCCCTCACTTCGTCCTCGCTCGCCTCTGAAAGGACCGCAATCAAGGATATCGCTTCTTCCATCGCCAATAAGCTGCCAACCATCAACGTAGGCAGAAACATTTCAGTATTGCGTGCAGATACGGCATTTGCGATAAGCTGAGGCAACGTCTCAACTCGCTCCATCATAGACAACCACTTGCCCACACTCAGGCGTGGGATCTCGACACGCTTGTCCCCAAAAAACACATGGTCCGGCGTTCCTGCAACGTTCTCTTTTTTAAATTTATTGAACATAGGGTCCTCCTTAAATGACAAAAGCGGAGCCATTGGCCCCGCTAGTCAGTTTTTTTATTCTACACAACCTCTGGATCACCGAAACTAATTAACTCTCCTGATGCTAACGGGAAGCCTTTGAAAGTAATATTGGTGATCAATTCGTTATCGTAGTCATAGGTGTAGTTCAAATTGGCGCGAGGCGCAGCTTTTGGCAATGTAACGTAGTCATCCGGTGTAGCATCTTCAGATAGTGGAATGATCGTCAATACCTTAGCGTATTTGATTAGATCGATAACCTTCGTTGCATTAACCGAAACTCGCTTCTTATTCGGATCGGTTGGATCGACTATCAGTGTTGATCCTGGAAGAACAGCCTGAAGTTTCTCAGGATCATACTCACCGAACGGAACGGCAACACTGGCCGCCCTTCCTGTGATAATTTCTTTAAGTGGAGTTGTACCCGTCTGGTCCATTACCACTTCGCGTGACGTTTCTTCGTATGTGAGCACCACACCGCCTTTGGTTGTTTCGAACGTAATGGCGTTTGCCCCTTCACCGAAGACGATTTTGCACGGGCCAAGTTTGATTTTCTCGGCATTAACTGTCATTAGGATTGTCCTTCTTTCGTGTTAGATTTTGTTTCCTTTACTTCCTCGCCATAACCCAGTGACACCATCTTGTCGGCCGCTTCATTAGTCAATTCGATTGTATCGCCTGTAACCTTGATATCTGGCTTTTCCTTAGTGCCCATGTTGACTTGGATATTTTGTTTAGTCAGTTTGATCTTCTTCATCCCATCACCACCAATGTAAAGTTTAGAGAATACAAAAGCCGATCGTTTTCGTCCCTGCCCACATAGAGCGGATTCGATTGATCGGCTGTGCATTCTCTTATTAAGCTGCCACCGGCATAAAACTCCCGGCGTTGATGCAAATGGTCATACAGTTCATAGGCGTGCTGTTCAATCCGTACCGCTTCTTTTTCTGGCCCTCTCACCAATATCTGCATGGAAGGCTGTTTCCTTGGCGACCAATCAGACGGAGGATATCCACCAGTCAGACGCACCCAGGCTGCTGAATCTGGCGACCCAGTCGGAAATTCATTGGCGTAATACCTGAAAGGCTTCTCAGATTGCAGCATGTCCGCTAGTTGCTTGGGTTTTAGCATTACAAATGCATCTCCTTCTTCACTTCATCCGCGATGATCTTCAAAAACCGTCTGGATCTAGCCTTTAACGGACGCTCCAGAAACTTAGGGCCCGTCCCTGGTGTTGTCGGGTCGAAGTCGGCAACCTCATGAAGGAAAAGAGCATAGTTAAACTGATGGCCCGATTTCATTGCCCGAGTGGCTGAATACGATAGTGTTGCGGTGATTCGAAGTCCTGACTTCGTTTCAACTTCGACTCGTTGCGAACGCCGCAGTACCCCTCCCTTTCCCTTTGGTGCCAATCCGTGGGATTCTTCACCCAATTCATCCACCGCTAGCAAAACACCGCGCTGGGCCGCTGCAACCGCCCTGTCATTCAGCAAATCCAACTGCTTTAGAAAAGCACTTGCGTTGATTTCCATGCTCATAAATGGACCACCGTCATCATGAACTGTCCTTCCAAGTTTCGCGGCACCTTGTAGGAGATGATTTTCTTGGTCTTCTCCGTGCCTGCTGGTTCAGTGAATGTGACTTCATCACCGTATCCAACCGAAACTATTCCTGGCATACGAATATGGACAGAACTTGTTACTTCCTGCCCATTCTCGCCTATAACCCGCTGTGTTGCGAATGTAACCCTCGCCCGGAACGCTTCCGGCTGATCTCCTGAAGATCCTCCTGCCCACGGATCACTGCCGTCCGGCTTGCGCTTGATTTTGACAACATCCCTATACATCATCCCAACCTCCAAACGTGACGGTCACAGAGCGCTTGAATGGCTGGAGGCAAGTCGGTTTCTCGCTCAGCCTTATCGAACGTTGCTGTGTACTCGCCATCGATCCGTTCAGACAATTTGCCCCACTGGCCTGTGTGCATCATCTTGGCAAGCATTAGACAGGCCATTTCCAGCGTGTTTGGTAGTGTGGATGGGTTAGAGTCTGGATTATCACTTGGAAGCTCGTAGCCGCCAACGTAGGAGGCCAAAATCTTATATTCACCCCTAGGCCATCCCTCAGACCTGAACAATATTCCATCATCTAGTTCTGTATACCCGACTACTGGCCCATGTGGACCTGTTATTTCAGTTATTTCATGGATCGGGAAATTCCGAAGGGACAGATGTTTGGATTCTGTGCCGCTACGGCGCTCTGTGTATGTGCTCTTTGCGAACTTTCGTCTACAATGGCCCTCAATGGCATCAGACGCAGCAAGCAAAGCGAACATTAATTCATCGTCCTGGCTGTTATCTGCGTCAGGGATATAGAGCATCTTTTTTAATCTACTGACGGTTGCCAGCATGACTATTCCTTGTCTGCCTTACTATTGGTTTTGGATTCAGGCTCTGCCGGATCAGGATTTTTATCATCCGGTTTCACCGTCACTTCATCATCCAACGTCTTCCCTGAATCATCATCCGTAACAGGTTCGCCAAGATATCCGAATTCTTTGAGATACTCAGCCCGATCCTGATCATCTGTCTCATACTCCGACCCAACCGGATATTTCTTCTTTGTCTCTTTATCCCTAAAAACCTCTAAAACGGGATATTTCAAAATTTTTGCAGTTGCTTTAGCCATTGTTTTTCCCTCCCAGAAAAGAATAAAAGGCGGTTATCCCGCCTTAAACGATTGCCGAAACGTCAAGTTGACCAAATACAGCCGCACCCGAATCCCAAGTCTTGATGTCTTGGCGCATGATAGCTCTCAGGTCGGTTGTATCACGGGTAAAGGCGCTGCCGCCCTCTTTAGTGCTTGCAAGCTCATAAAACTTGCGAGAGTACAACACTAGGAGCTGTTTCAGGTCTCCGACAATAAACGGAGCTGTTCCCCCTGCTGTATCCCCTGGAAGCATTCTGTTCGAAGCTACGACAACCTGACGGCCTTTGAACAGCTTTTTCCCTGGCTGTGTAATGTCATCAACCAACAGGTATCGGCCATTAGCATCCTTCTGTTCGTCCAACCAAGCAAAGCCATGTTGATTCGTCAGAATAATGCTGCGTTCGCTGATGGCCGGATCAAGACCAAGATTTATTACTCGTTTTACTGCATCCAAATCCGCAAGTGGTTTTTTAGCCAGCTTGTTCAGTTCTGTCATAATCAGCGAGTTCCGAGTTGCCACAGCCTTTTTACCAATCCACGTACTGATGTAACTGATAATATTTTGATCCGAATCGGCCAGCAGTTCGTTTGTTAAAGGGAGAATGCCGCCGCGTTTCGTTACCGCGTATTTCAATGGAATGAACTGAGGTGTGTCAGATTCCGGAATTACCCCATATTCCTCAATCAATGGGAACGGTACATATTCGGCATCTTTTTCAATTACACGGGAGCCGGAAAGTGTAGCGACTTCTTCAACAGTGATGTATTGGCTCAAATCAATAAACTGACGGGAAACCGTGTTGATCCGAGTTTGAATGTCCTGCGGAATGATCAGTGAAGCATCCCCGGTTGTCTGACCAGACACGCCGCCCTCATGCATAACCGCTCTACGCTCATATTCAGTGATAATGCTGCGTTCTTCTGAACTGACATCACGGCGTCTTACACCTTTCATGAAAACACTGCGATATTCTTGTTCAAGCTCAGCGTCTTCGCGTTTGGTCAGATTGTTCGGTTCGCCCAGAGGCTGCCCGCCGTTATTACCGTAATCGCGTGTTTCGTCTTCCTCCAACTCCCGCAATACATTAGCTTTCTCTTGCATTTTACGAACTTCTGCCATTTCGTTATTCGCTTCCGCTGTCTTATCTTGTGAAACCATGGTACGAATTTCTTGTTTCTTTTGTTCAATTGCGTCTAAAAGAGCGCGAAGTTCTTTTCTCAAATGAATCACCTCATGAATTATTTGGTCAAACAAAAAACTGGCCTTTAAATCAGGTCCAGTTCCATCAAGATATTTTCTTTTTCAGCATTCAAGCCTGCGCGAGCTTCTTCAGCCTTGAAGTCTTCCAAGGATCGAGCTGTTACCTCATTGCTTGGATATGCCGGGAAAGCAACAGGGCTGATTTCGAACAAATCGGCATTTAAGATGCTGCGCTTGTAGACCTTTGTTCCATCATCGCGCTTCTCACTGGACCATTTATCCTTCGTCACTTTCATCCCAAATGACATCCCGTCTACGTCACCACGTTGAATCAAAGCCCAAGCGTCATTCCCCACGGTTGTATCCGGTATATCCAACTCAAAACGCAGTTCAGTTAAACCATCGTTTAGACGCAATGTGCCTGACTTGGTATTCCCAAGCACTTGGGAAGTATCATGACTCCACAAGCCAACAACCCCACGATTTTTGATACTGTCCGTGAATGCACCGGACGCAATCTGTTCAACGAATGTATCTCCGTACCAATCTCGCATCTCATTGGAATCAGTATCGTATTTGATTGAACCGGTTATGGTCCGTTTGCCGTTTTCTTCATCAGCGCGAATTTCAAGCGCTACCGGGAGAGCTCTTGTCTCCTTTGTCGGCTTTGGCATCGTCTTTTCCAGTTCCTTCACCCCCTTTCTTATACTGAATGCCTGCATTTTCGAGTGGGATCACATTGCCGTTAGCGTACAATCTGTTTCCTCCTGGCATCGGTGGTAAGTTTTCTTTTGCCCTCGCCTCATCAGGAGACATGATGCTACCTTTTACAGCTTTGTCCAAAGCGTCCATCCGCGTTTTGAAATCAGCACGCAGCACAGCATCCACATTGAAGCGCACAAAATACCCATCATCGATTTCACGGTCCAAAAATAGCTTCCGTGTAATCTCTTGTTCATACGTGGTCAAGATTGGCAACATGGTATCCGTATAAAATTGCTGTTGTTGCTGCTCGTTATTGCTGTGCGTGGACCGATCCAGATCATTCAGTTGATGCATCTTAATTCCAAAAGCCGCAGCCAGCTGCCGAATGGTCAGTTCCGTATTCTCAAGAAATTGGGCATCCGTCATACTCATGCTGATCGGCGTAAATTGATACCCGAATGGCAACAGCGACACCCGATGACTGTTTTTCAAACCTGATGACATGGATTCAAACTGTTCTCGGAACACTTTTTTTGCTGGTTCGTCTAAACTGCCCGTGTATTGAATTAAACCCTTGGTCTGAAGGCCATTTTTGTAGAAGTTATTAATGAATTTCCCGGCTGAAGCCGCATTTTCCACTGTCCCTCTTAAGTACTCCATTGTCGGCACCCCAACAAGTCCATCCAGAGTGACGTTTCCTAAGAAGTGAAGCATCTCATGTGCTGGGATCTTCCTCAATTCTCCACCCGCATTAACCTGGTACCATAACTTGGTCTGTGTGTTCAGTAAACCAATGTCATCAATAATTACGGTTACCTTTTCCCTGTCCAAGGGCCATAGGGCAACAACCTTGCCTGTTCGTTGATCGAATTCAATATTGGCATAGGCGTTCCCAAATGCTCGTGAAGCTTCCAGCGCCTTGAAAAAGTTGATGGAAGACATTAACGGGTTAGGTTGCAGCTTAAGAAGCGGATACAGGTAATGCTTCGTGCCTTTTGTAATGTCATTTTCATCCGATTGGTATATCTTTAGTGGCAGTTTTGCCACAGTTTCGGATAATATTTTGATGCATGTGTATACTGTTTCAATCTTCATAGCGCCTTTTCCGCGCACGTTAACCCCAGCCGAATCAATGCCAAGCATCTCCAGAAGTTTTCGGTCATTCAATCCAACTTCGGTCGGCACGCTGCGTTGTTCGAGCACTTTCCTGAAGAACATTTATCAATCACCCCCTGTCCGGCGCGGTGGTAATCTAGCCATAAAAGCCACAAGGACACCCGCAACCAAACAAAATGCTCCGGTGCAGTATAGCCCCGCCGTAACGCTGATGCGATAAGTTGCTAGGTTGATAAGCAATACACCCAGCAACAACAAATAATCCTCCGCAAAGTCGCGCAGGAACGTTACGATTCTATTCAATTTCCATCACCCCACAGTTGTTTCAACATATCTTCGTTCGCAAACTCGGAAACATCCATTTTCGGTTCCGCGAAAATCGCCCGGACGTGCGCATCAATGGTTGCCGCTACCGGATCAATCCGATTGGTGGACTTCGCTTTGTCCAGCAATACGTTTTCCTTTTGGTCAACCTTTAAAACTGCATTACTCATTGCCCAAGTTAACAACTGGTCCTTCTCATGGACGATTTTCTTTAGCAGTACCAATTCTCTGAAACCTTTGATTGGCTCCGACAACGTTTGAATACCTTGTCTAATTTCTACAATCTCGTACCCGCGTTCAGACATCTGAATGGCGAATTGCGTAGCTTGGTAAGGGTCATAACATACTTCTTTGATCGTACATCCCCATTCCTCTGAAGCCTTAACAATCCAATTTTCGATGTAAGTCTGATCTACAACAGGACCTGGTATAACTTCAAGCCAGCCTTTTTTGATCCATAGATCATATGGAACCTTATCCGTTTTCTTCTTGCGAACTAATGTGTCTTCGGGAATGAATGAACGTTGCCTAATCAGATACCGACCATCCGGTAATTTGAATTCAAATACAGCAGATGAAAGATCTGTTTTCATGGACATATCTACGCCAACATATGCTTCAAGCTCTTGAACATCATGTATTTCTTCCGTCCCGCAAGCAGCCCATGCATCCATGCGCATGTATTTTTTCGCGCCGCCATTGACCCAAACGTTCATGTTTTTTGTCAGAAAATCGTCCATCTTCTCAGGTGCATTCAACGCATTCTTCAATCGGTTCCGTATGCTTGTCCGGCCTACTTCGTGAGATGCAGCGATAGGATTCGCCTTTTCCCAAACTGATTCATCGGTAATGTCATCAATTAGATTTCCGTCTTCGTCCTTATCTAGCTCGTTGACCATGGCAAAATAGGATTCATTCTCAGTGCCTTCGTCATTCGGATCGAGCAAACGAGAAACCATCTCGTATTCTATTCGATAACATGGGCTATTCAGGTTTTCCCCAGCTGTTGTAATGATCATCATCAACGGCTGAGTCCTTGAAATCATACCCGAATCGATTACGTCATACATTTCCGTGGTTTCATGGGCATGGTATTCATCCACTATGCCGCACTGAGGATTCAGACCGTCACCTTTTTTCCCGTCTTCCTTGCTCAACGGTTTCATGATGGAACTACTTTTCAGGTGGTGGATTACGCCATAAGTTGTTTTGAACTTCGAACGTAACTCCGGGCACCTTTCAATCATGATTTTGGTTTCATTCCATACTATTTTGGCCTGATCTTTCTTCGTTGCGGCGCAATATACCTCCGCCATACCTTCACCCATGGCAGCTTCTTCATACGATCCAACTACGCCTAGGCTTTGAGATTTAGCGTTTTTACGACCCACCTGCCAGTACGCATAACGAAAACGGCGATACCCAGTGTCTGCATTGACCCATCCATATATGTTCCCAAAAATGAAATACTGGATCTCATGCGGTACAATTCGTTCGCCCTGTAGCGGCCCTTTTGTATGTCGGAATAAGTTCATCCATTCGAAGAATCGCATGGCCTTGTCTTCATCGAAAACGTAAGGAAAATCAGGCGTGTTCTCCCGACCAATGTCCTTTATGAATCGCATACACGCCCATATGTGCTTCTGACACGCTACGACATGCCCGTCAATTACATCTCGGGAATAGTCGATCAAATATTGCTTGATCACTACACATCCCCGAACCTTTCATCAAACTCCGTTGGCCCCTTTTCCTCTTTCTTCGGCACAACCAGTTTGCACCTCGAAGAAATTGTCAGACCCAAGTCACTCGCAGCTTGACGGCACTGTTTGAAAAACTTGTCCTGGTTAAGCGTAAGGTCTGCGTAAATACTACTAAATATCTCTACCGTTTTTGTACCTGGAATCAACTCTCCGTCCACGCTGTCATCTTCCGATTGTTCATACTGCACAATCGGGCTTCGATTCAGCAGCTCGTTTGTAACCTGAAGGTAGAGCTTACGAGAAATCAGATAACGGCATAGGGCATCCACATCCAGATTGGACATGATTCCGATGGCAATCAACTCATCCGAAATCTTCTTGAAATCTCGGCGCAAATCTTTTGGCAAATATGATGGTGCTCGTATTTTATCGGATGGTGCTTTTATCTCGGCGGACTTCCGTTCCTCAATTTCTTGCTTGGTCAGATTCTTCTGTCCCTTGTACAGCAATAAGTCAATCGGTTGACGCGGCCTCGCCATGACACCCCCTCCCTTCTGTTTTTCTGGAAGCTAAATCCAGCGCCAACCCTAATTCCGAAATTTCATTTAGGGAATTTTTTTTACACGAGACGCCCCAGCCGGTTTTCCACCCCGCCCTGCGAAATTTCTGACACCCCCCTGCCCCCTTTTGGTTTCGTCCAGTCATTCGCCTTCAATTTTATTAGAGGGCTTAGAAGGGCTTTTCTGTCCGTCTGGTGACGTGTGCATTATTTCAACACATTCAGAACGAGTCTGCTTTCTGCAACTCGCATTTCCCACTCATCGCTCAGCTTGTCGCCTCTCAATTTAGCGTTGTAGTCTTGCCATAGTCTGAAGGCATGGAACGCTGGATGATGAAGCGGATGCTTTGGATTCATGTCACTGGTGTATTCTCTCAATTCCCTGTTTAAAGCAGCTGAGAAGATCGCCCATTTATCTGCATCCGGGTTTGTCTGTTGCTTATCAAACTCTTCGGTCAATTCGTTATAGTATCGCTTGATCATTGGCCTACCTCCATTCATGGCCTTACATCGTTGCCAAAGCCGCCATCCTTGGTCACAGTCTTGATGTCATGACACCTCTTACACAATGCTTGCCAGTTGGTTGAATCCCAGAACAATGTGTCATCGCCTTTATGTGGTGTGATGTGATCGACCACAGTAGCCGGCGTTCCTTGTCCTTGTGACTCGCAGTCGACACAGATAGGATGCTTGCGTAGGTATCCTTCCCTTGCTTTACGCCACTGCCCGTTATATCCACGTTGTGTTGATGTGCCGCGCCTTTGGTCTATCTCTCTTGCTCTTTGCTTCTTGTGCGCTGGACAATAAGCTTCACCCGATAGCTCAGGACATCCCGGATGATTGCATGGTCGTTTGAGTTTAATCGGCATTGTCAAGTGTTTCGCGTGATCCAATCAGGTTCATTAAACCGATTATGAAGTCGCGCACAGTAGCGGCTAAGTCCGGCACGCCTTCAACGAGAATAATTTCATCTGCTTGGAACTCAAACTTAGAAGTCATTCTCCCGGTTCCGAATCCGATTTCGGCATTCACCCTACAACTGCTGATTTCTTGACGAATAAATCCTTGGTCTGCCCTAATCTCTCGATAGGTGAATTCTGCTGCCAGGATCGCAATGGAACAGCTAGACTTTAGTGGGAAGTACTTGCCTCCACAACTTCTGCATTTTTCACTCATTGCTTGTTGCCTGTCCCAGATCCTGCGACCACATCCATCACACTTGTAGCTGTAGCTTATGCTCACTGTTCATTCCTCCTATTCTCAATGATTATTGAAGTCTGCATCTCGTGGCTGGGTTCCCGTTGTAGTGAAGCATCTGATTCAACTGAAGCACGCGCCGCAACATAAGCCATATCATTCTTTCTCTGCCAGCAACCTCCACCGTTGTGCCTTCCCTTGCTGCTGGCAACTTAACTTTTAGTATCTCGTCTCTCTCAGCAGTCAGTGACCTTACTCCTTGTGGTGTTAACCATGTGAGCCATCTACGATCCTTTGCCCTGCTGTTCCTCCTTCTGACATCTTGGCCTCTTACACATCTGAACTGATCCCGCCCATTCACCCCAAACGCAGCCTCTACATTTAACAGGCTGTAACTTAGATATGTATGGTATAGGCGGCTCTTTAATAGCTACAAAGCGCGGACTTCTAATCAATGAGCCTGCCACCACCTTTGGACATCCTCAAAACCTCCCTTCATATTTACAAGCGCTTGGGATTACACAAAAAAATAAGCCACCCGCTGTTGGATGACTTAAAAAAAGGATATGGAGAAAACACCGTAGTTGGCCTTGCCGGGACCTGCCCCCAGACTGCTGCTACCCAGACCATGATGCAGGCCCGTTAAGAGCCTGCTATATATTTATCCGTATTTCCATATCCCGCCCGGATGAAGCGGTCCGGGGCATCGAACCCCGCCTCACACTGCACCCTTGACGATCCACGTCTAAGGAACGCCTTCCCACAGCGCAGCCGAGTCCGCTGCGATAACGGGCAGGCACACCGGGGAAGAATTTTCCTTCCCTATGTGCCTAGTGTAAGTCCGAACCACAGACGTTGTGCCGACTCACTACAGACGTACTACAGACGCTAAAACCACACTGATTCAAACTAAGGTTTAATTTGTTTTATATAACAGTTTCTTGCAACAATTACTGGAAGATATTATACTATCAGATGTGACAACAAATTAAGTTAAAAAATGAAGAAGGAAGGTGTATCCAAATTGGTTTATGAAAATATTGTGTCGTCTGATCAAGCGAAAGCTTGTCAAACAGTATCGGATCACTAAAGGACATTAGATTTACTTCAAGCAGGGGTAAATCGCCAGTTTCTCTTCTCATTTCCTTGATTTGTTCGTTCACACTTTTCTGTTAGGTAAAAATAGTAGGATGATGCTTTTTCTCACGTTATCCTTTGCATTTCTGGGGAGTGACTGTCAGTTACTCCCCAGACCTGGGCATCTGCCCTTGTAAAACAATGTAGAGGATGATGATAATGAGAAACTGGCAACAACCTGCTTACTTTTACCTGGTGGTGTACCTAGAATTCACGCTTGAGTATTTTCTCTCAACGCTGGGATTTGGATGGGCATCATTTAGCTTTGCTCTGTTGTGTTACTTACATAGTAGACTTAGCGAATAGGAACTGAGAAAACCAAAGGGGTAGGCCACCCCTTTGGTTTTTTTGGTTTGATTAGATAGCTCCGATTAATTTAAGCGTTTCAGCAACAGATCCTATCCCTCGGACAATTCGCCTGTCAACTGATCTGTCAGTTATACTTTGAAACCGATTAACTGTACCCCAGCGCGGAAACCCTCGAAGGAATCTATATTCCATCACCTTTCTAACACCATCATCTTGAATGAGATTCACAGCCATTTCCACAGCATCTGCTTTTTGCTGATACTCAATTTTAACCAGTTCCTCCTTTTCAGAAAGTAGTGAACGGGCATCTAATGCATTGGCCGTCTGTCTCATACGTACATATCGTTTCAACATGCTGAGAGCTGCTTCATAGTCCGTCTTATCCGCTCTTGGAAATAACTCCATTTGGATGATCACCGCCCCCATGCTCTGCACCTTCCCCCGATTCATTTACTAGCCTGTCATTCTCCACGAACAATAACGTGCATCTCTTTTGCCAGTATTCAACACTCCGACGAAGCGATTCTATTTCTTCTTGCTGGATCTCCGCATGTCGGATAAACTCTTTGTCTTGACTGTACATAGCCTCTCTGTTGCTATCTGCCAAAGCTTTATACTTTTCCAGCTGCAGGAGGACCGCACAAAATAGTTCATAGTCTGATTCATCAAAGTATTTCTTCGCCAGACCGTCTATTTTGGCCTGTGCTGCCTCTAATGTCGGTTGGGTCATTTTGCCACCGCCTCAGACTTTTGCAACTTCTTGTACACGGCCTCAGGGATCTGAGTAATGATTAGATCTCGCTGGGCACGTTTCTTATCTGCTATATCGGCAATGGCTCGGGCTGGATGGCTGCTTTCGAACAGCTCAACCAATTCCCCCGCCAACTCACTTTTAAAATATCTGATTCTCGCCATGGTGTTCCCCTCCATCACACATTGTTACATGTTCAAAATACAAATCCGAGTCATCCAGCTCTTCGTCATCGATGCGGGTTATGGTGAACATCTGGCAACATACCGGGCATTCTACTGTATCACCCAATTCAAACTCTGTAGGCATGACAGCAACCCCTTACCATTCATTCCGCGCACGAACTTTATTCAACTCAGCCTGTGTCAGTATCACAGATACCGGCTCGTAATTATCCTTGATTGACTGGACATCGTTATTGAGTGGCAAATGAGTTATGAAAATAAAGAAGTTCTTAATGTCTTGCTCTCCTGGTTCAGCAAGATCCGGACGGATGATCATCATGGCATCGGACAAAACCTCTGTATCCAGATTTACGTCTGACCAGTCACCGCAATCCATACCGTCACACAGGTACCGTCCTGCCTTGCCCTTTGCCTTGAATGCTATTGCTTTGATCATGTATATCACCCCTTATATGGTTCGGTAGGCAGTGGTTTAGTATTTCGAGAGACCCACGCAAACGCCCGTGTACGCCTCCATGAATCCTCTATCAGATATGACACCCCTTTGGGTACGAAAACGTCAGGGGCTACCCTCAGCATCCCGCAGGTTGTGCGGATCTCCCTGTGATGTGCAATGTCCGTATCAACAGAGACAACAAGTTTGATCCGCTCTACCTCGCATCCTGATCTGATCAGGGGGATTAATGCCCGTTCTATCTTCACTACCTCAGCGGGGGATGGGTCCTTTCAAGCTAGATGCTCATTCATCCTTCCGATCAAGCCCGTTACAGCCCCTTTATACTTAACGTGCAATTCGGAATCTGTCTTTTCCACCACTTCCAAGGATTTCAGCAAGTTGTCAAAGGCATCACTCAAGTTCTTGAAATGAGCTTTGAATATAGCAGCCTCTTCCCCCGTCCCCTGGGCAACCTTCTTCCGGAGTTCAGCCAATTCAGCCTCAATCTCTGCCGGAACCTTCTCAACAATCGCCGGAACATCAATAGGCTTCGCTTTCAGTTCCTGTTCGAGCTGCTTAATCTGTGCCAATGATGCAGCATGTTGCTGTTGTGCTTCCTCAAGAGCTTCTTGGAGCGCAGCAGCTTGTCCATCATCCTCACCAGATTCAGCCTTAGCGGCGGCCGCTGATGCTTCCTCTGCTTGGGCTTGGAGCCGTTCAACAATCAATGCATGGTCCGCCTGCTGTGTCTCCAGCTTCTCCCGTAACTTGCGTTCCTTCTCCATTGCTTTCTGAACCTTCTCAACTTCCTTCTCCGCAGCTTTCTGGGCTTTTTCGGCATCTTTACGGGCCTTAACTGCCTCAGCCAGTTCACGGGTAGACATGCTGTCCACATCGTTCTCCTGAACAAATGCCTCGCGTTCCTCAGCAGGAATACCAAGTAAGGCTACTGCCTGCGTATAGCTCAAATTTCCAAGCGCTTGGGACTCTGCATTTTCACCGAATAGCGAAAGCTGATCTGACCCATATTCAGAGAAGATTTTCATAAGGTTATTGGCAGTGGACTGCGAGTAATCAACTGAATCGGCCAGATAATTACCCCACTCGCCATGAGGCAACATTGCTTTTGCTTCAGTCAGACGCCGACCAATCTCAATACTGTTGAACAACATGATCTTACGGGTCTGTTCCTTAATGCTGTTAATCTCAATGGCGATTGTCTCGATAGTGCGGATGGCTAATTGGCTCATACTGCTACCCCCTGATTTTTGGATTTATTCTTTTTAGCAGGCTTATCAAGCTTTTCTGACTTGAACATATCAACAAAACGTTGAACTTCCCCGTCTGGTGAGCGATGTTTAAATCCTTGAGTTTGAATGATCCGCCCAGACTTGACCTCCATGGTGTAAAAGGGCTTGTCCGGTGCTTTAATTTGACGAATTACAAATATGTTGGTCCTACCAGCGCTATAATCCTTGGCATATCCCCCAACACAATGCATCAGGCTCTTGCCCTCCTGTATAATCTCATCAGCAGAGATGACAGGACGAATGAACAAGTTTTCATGTGAGAAGTTGAATTTCTCTAAAGTGGCAGCCCGCTTCTGGATCTTCGAATTCAAAATCTCATCCGATTTATGTTCAACCAACTCCATCGTTTTTCTATGAGCATCCATTAGGTTTTTAGGAAACAAATTCCATTCCTGTGATAGATCCACTTCTAGGGTGTTACAATCGGATATATAGTCCTTCCATGAGATAAAAGCGTGCGTGGGTCCGTTACATTCAGTTGGATATTTTCTAACCTGTTTTTCTATATAGGCAATAGTGCGCCGCAAAGTAGTATATTTAACAATTCTTTTGATGCACTCGAAGCAATGTTGATACTTTTTGGCAATCTCCTGAAGCTCGGGAAGTGAAATGTTGGACTTTTCCTTGCCCACAATCTGCTGTAAACGCAACGTGAGTGGGTGAAGATCGATCTTTGATTCCTTAATTTCTCTTAGCTGTTGCTTAGAAAGCTTCAGCACTTCATTAATCTTGGTTCCGTTCCAGTTAATTGCGCCGTAGGTCCTACCCCCATATAATTTGGCTTCAACAAAATATCGCATACCCATCTTGGTGAGATATTCAATACAAGGATATTTGGAATAATGCTTGAAAAACTGAATCATGTCCCGAGCAGGGTAATGCTCCCAGGTACTAAACTGAAATGGGGTGTCCTTCACAGCCTCGGCTATGCTCTCATAAGGACAATCAATAATTGCCCACTGTGAAAATTGGCTATGCAAGGAACGGACTTCGAATTCTTCAAAAGCTCTATTCCAGTAGTGCGGCGAATACTGCACGCTCCGACCCGGTTCAAAAAGATACATAGCCTGACAGTCATACTTCGTTTCTACTTTCAAGTAATCTCCTGAATAATCTCGGGTGATATAGAACCCCCTTGCTATGATGGCATGAGAGCTGCATTCTGATTTTTCGTAATAAACCAGGTATGCATGATCGCTCAATTTCTTTCTACCACGGCCACTAGCCTTTACAATGCAAATCGATTCGCAGTTAGGGCATGTTGCTGTGTCGTTGTGTTTTAACAACGGGGACATGTATTTATGTTTACAATGAGTGCAGAAACATCCGTGCTTTCCTGACACACTACGTTTAGTGAAAATGAATCTACTGTGCTTCAGAAGAACATTTGTTACGTAATCTTGAATGTGTTGGCCAACAGTTTCAGGAAAGTGTTTTTGGAATTCCAGACGGTGTTTTTCTCTAAGCTCTTTATCCATGTGGGCTTTCACTCCTTCACAAAAATTCATCCAGAGAAGCACTGAAACGGTTCCCGGAATTATTAGTTTTAATTTCACTTACAGGTTCTACCGCCGTCTGCTCCGTTGACACTTTCCCTTTAATCCCAAAGTACTTTAAAACTATTGCATAACCTTCTGCGTCAGAAATCATCGACATACCGCCGACAGCCTTCTTTTTGGCCTGTTCTTTCATCACTTCAAGACTTTTAGCGATTGTCTTGTCGGCGTCCAATACTTTTTCTGCTTCTTCCGGATTCGCTTGGATGTGGTTGATCACGAATTTACCGACTGCTTTCACATAGGCATTACTTCCCTTGACATCCATTTCAGCTTGTAGCTTTGCTATAGCAGCTTCCATGTTCTTATCCCCTTTCGAATGGATCTCGATTTCAATAACTTGCGATATAGTCAACTGCTCCCCACCTAATCCGCAATAGGGGCACGTATGATGTGAATTAATAAATTTGGTCATGTCTTGGCCGCAGCTCAGACAGATCAGCACAGCCCCCGGCTTGATCACCCGCCGCAACCCATATCCGGCGTATGTCTGCCGCACCTCTATGGATCTCTTTTCAGCGGGGGTTATCTTGTCCAAGTCCAATTCCTCCATGGCTCTGGAGAACAGAGGAACATAACGGTACTGATCCGTGGCGTTCCGTTTGTAACAGTAGCCCGCAGGCTGTTCGAAATCCGGAACAGGAGTCCCCAGCGCCGCGCAACGGCTATACGTTAGCAAAATGTCACCGATTGGTCGGGGCATATTCCAGCGTCCGCCCATGATCCATTCACCTTTGATTTCCTCTTCGCGGGGAACAAACACGGGAATGCCGCAATTTTGTGCCTCCTGTCGGTTTAACCATCGATGATTGGACATTAGCGTTCACCCTCCTTTGCGGCCTGCATAGCTGCTGCATTACGCATCATTTCCTCAAACTCTGCATCGGATGGACCTTCATCCTTTCCGGATTCATTTGAGACAATCGGGATTTCAGCTTTATGGAACTTGCCGCCCCCGCCGCCGGAACCCTTTTTACGTTTCGCCACATCCTCACGCATCTGTAAAACCAATTTCAAAAATTGATCTCGGAACGATCTGCCTGATAAGACATTTTTTCGCCAGAAAGTACTAGTGGGAAGCCAGTTCATCACATCAAAGATAAGACGCTTGTCCTCCTGCTCATCCTCTTCGCACAGCAGCCGGAAACTATTCGCCCATGTCTGCATGTTCGAGCGTTTCACCAAATGAGCCACATTTTCAGCAGTTGCGAAGCCGTCTATTTTTTCTTTCAGGTAATTTGCCATTTTTAGGTAAGGGCTATCGGGTGCATATTCCGGAATTTTTCGCGGACTACTTTTCCCGGTTTTCCCTTTTCCACTTTTTCCCGGTTTTTTACCCGGCTTTTCCGGCTCGGTCGAATTTTCGGCGGTCGGTTTGGATTCCGGGTTTTGATCTTGATTTTGGTTTGGGTCTTCATTTTTTTGTTGTTCTGAGGTTTCTCTTTCTTTAATTAATTCTTTATCTAAATCTATATCTAATTCTTTATATACCGGGACAGGGGGTGGACGTCCTTGATCTGTCCCCGGGATGTCCTCTGGTATGTCCCCGGGGACATCAGTCTTTCCCGCTGCTTCAGCTGCCTTCTTGGCCGCAGCATTTTCACGCTGTTTCGCCTTTTTCGCAGCAGCCTTTTTCCGGCTTTCAAGAACCTGTCCACCAATATTGTGCCAGTTCAAAACCTCATATCCCTCAAGGGTTTTCCCCACATATTTGGCTTCGACTAATGCATTAAAGAACGCTTCTGGATCACCGTCATAATGTGCTGCATCGGCCAAATCAATTGGCTCGAAATTGCTTATGTCTCCATCCGGTGCCCAATCCATAGCCCACCACCAAATCATGTGTAATGAACCTACTGCACGGGGTACGTCCAGCCCTGTCAAACGACAGAATTTCTTTGTTTGGGGGTCCCTATCAGTCGCCTGATAACTCTTAATCCATAACATCTATGTTGTTCACCGCCTCCTGCAAATGGACTTACTCAGGACAGACACGAGACATCCCCAACATGTCCCCCTTCTGTCCCCTACATGTCCCCGGGGACATCCTAGGGACATCCAAGGGACAAAGAGCGTCCTATTTCCAATGTTCTTGACCCAATCCGACTGTGTAGTAAATGTAAAGTTCTGCCTGCTTGTTCACTTTCCACGCCCGACCATCGGCGGTTTCATCCACCCAGTTATGACAAGTTCCCGTAGCCGTTTTTGGACCACACAGGACAACAATATTCCACGGTGAACGTCCTGTACCGTATTGGCTTGCATTGATCATATGTGCACGTTCAAAACGGAAACGTGGTACACTGCAACCACAACGTTCACATTTCGTGTATCCAGCCTCGCTTGAGCGTCTGTATACTTCCTTATCTACTTTGGCCGTAATGGCCGTGTGCTGACCCTGAGTGAGCTTACGGCGCTTAAACTTTGGTTTAGGCGCAGGGTTATATCCGAAATCAGCCATGTACTCCGCCTCCTGTTATATGCATTTCAATCCGCACCCGTAGGCGCAACTCATAAATCTTTTCCTTCACCGAATTAAGCTCATTCTTCCAATAAGCCTTTTGCTCCAGTGCATCAGCTTCGATCATTCGCAGTTCAGCAGTTGCACGAGCAGCCGCCACTTCCTTCTCACCGCGTTTGGCCGTCGCTCTTGCCTCAGCATCAACGTTGTCACGCAATACATGTATCTTGGCGTAATCTCCATCCTTCTGAGCCGAGACACGACCCATGATCATGTGGGCATCTGTAAGTAGACGAATCTTCTCTACCATTCCGCCTGGGGAGTATTCGTCGTACTGATCAGCTTCCTCACGGAGTCGCTTAATCTGCTTAATGTACTCGCTCATCTGATCAGCACTGGTACGTGATGCGTGTAGTTCACGGAGATAATCGTTTATGTCCACGGCTTACCTCCTTGTGTTGTTATTTGAAATTTGATATGATTGCCGTAATATTTTTTGAATAGTATTAAATCAATGACTACGCGGACCAGGCGTGGTCATTTTTCATTTTGAAGTGCAACGTATTCTTTATAATGACGATCGCTACAAAACGTCAGCTTCCCCGATTGAACATAACTATCTCCACGCTCAATACGACGAAAGCACAAAGGACAATTACCAATATGACTTTTGGGCTTATTCTTGCTTTTTGATACAAGCGGACCACCTTCGGTACGTTGAATCTTATCCTCAATCTTCTTCCTATCCGCTTTCAACTTAAGCAACTGTTTTTCATCTGTTGCATCCATGATCTTTCTGCAAATTTCGTTATGTTGTTTGCGTAAATCCCGCCGTTTGTCCTTCAACTCTTTACCTCCTTATCACTGTTCTATTTTCCACTGTTCCAATACACCGTTGCATTAATGTTCCAGTACAATGTTGCTTGTCTATCGATCTCCTAAAATATGCTAAACTGTTAGTGTCCTATCGTCGTCGTATCAAGGCAGAACCCTCCGGGCGAATGGAGTGTGATGCATGTTTTTCATTTTCTTTTTTTATGATTCTGAGTTCTCCAAGCGGCTGCAATCCATCATGGAAGAACGCGGCCTAGACCATGCTGCTTTGGCTATGCTCGCCAACGTTTCACCTCTCACCGTAAGACGTTGGCTTAATGGCAAGTTCGAACCTAGACAAAGAAATTTGCTGAAAATCTCAAATGCACTTGATGTCTCTAGCGATTACCTCATAGGCAGAACCTGATTTAATACTTAGCCCGGGGGGTTCTGTCTTGATACGACTTCAGGGCGACTACTATCTCCCCTTATTCAGTCTCTTTAGTGCATTCCTCATTGATCAGACACTCAAGAGATTCATCGAACCAACTCGCTGTATCAGGATGATCAGACTGCATTTGCTGTAAGAGTTTGATTCGTAACTGCAACTGCTGATTCATGTGTCTGCCCCTCCTGTATTCCAAGATCCGTTTTTAAATCAGATATCTCTTTATCCAACCAGTCGTTTCCGGCATCCATTGTCTGCCCACTATCACGGAATGTGATAAGGCTCTGTAGATGGACCCATGCGAACCAATTTACTTCCATTTTGTCACCCTTCCCTTTGACTTTGAAAGATGTCCCATCCGATCCTTTCATACCTCTTTAAAATTTCATTAATTGCTGAAACGTCTCTGATTACAAAATCATCACAGAAATGGATTGTCGTGTTGCCAGAGTTGATGGTTTTGACTACGTTACCTTCTTGCTGTTTGCACGGAATATCCACAGAACCACCTTTGCACCCATACCCGTCTATATACAATGCCGCTTGCGCACCCACAATGTTCACCTCTTATCAAATTTAATTTGAGTTGTGGATAAAAAAACATTGTATAACAAATAAAATCAGGTCAAACCTAAAATAATAGTTGCGTAAATTTAAGTTACTGTATATAATTTTGTTTGTGAGCAATAATTATAATCAGTAGTTAAATTTAATTTGAGTTTTGGTCATTAAGAAGCTTCTGTTAAGTCGGGGAATAAGACATAAACGCTTTTTCCGAAATAGTTGCATATTTTGAAAAGTAATCGAGTTCCAGGAACGGAATTACCGTTCTCGATCTCACGCCAATGAGCCTCGGTTATTTTAAGGTCAGTTGCAACTTTACGTTGAGTCCCTTTTGCTTTACGGCAATCTTTTAATACCAAACGTTGAGTGTTTGCAGTTTCCATCAAGTGTCAACACCTCCTTGTCACTCATTATAAAACTCAAATTTAATTTTAGCAACCCTTATTTTATTAAATTTAATTTGAGTTGGAGGTTTTTGTTTTGAGTATGGGTGAAAGAATCAAAAAAATGCGCATTGCACGCGGGTATACCCAAAATCAAATGGCTGAATTTTTTGATATGAATCCAGCAAACTTTTCAAGTTATGAGAGAAATAAAAGCGTACCTCCGAGTGATAGACTAGGGAAAATCGCAGACATACTCGGCACTTCTACTGATTACTTAATTGGTAGAACTGATATTGATCTACCAATAGATCTTTTGTTAAAGGAGCATTCTTCTAACAACTTGAGAGACCATCTAACTCCTTTAGTTGGAACAATCTGTGCCGGTAACGGATTGATAGCAGAAAGTAACATTGAGGATTATGTAAGTTACCCACTCTCAAAAAAGAATAATTCTGATTTTGCGTTGACAGTGAAAGGGGATTCCATGATTGGAGCGGGAATTAACGATGGCGATATAGTTTATCTTAAAAAAGGGCGTTGGGCAGAGTATAACGGTCAAATTGTTGCTGTAGTTATAAACGGAGAGGATGGACAACTTAAACGAATGAAATGGACTGAAGGATCTCCGTACATACAACTGATACCTGAGAACCCTCGTTATGAAATTAAAGAAGTATTACCAAACGAAATTGTTGTATGTGGTTTGTATGTAGGCCATTTTAAATTTGAATCTAAGGAGGCACGTTCAAATGTATAATGCTCTATCTGAATCAGTGGATGAATATTGTCTGTATTTGAGAAAGTCTAGATCGGATATCGAAGCAGAGACGAGAGGCGAAGGCGAAACGTTAGCCAGACATGAGAAACAATTGCTCGATCTCGGGAAAAGATTAAAAATAAATATTACCTATATTTTCCGTGAAGTTGTATCCGGCGAAACAATTGACGATAGGCCAGAAGTACAGAAATTATTGCACCAAGTTGAGCTGGGAAAATGGAAGGGAGTCCTAGTTGTTGAAGTCGAACGTCTTGCCCGCGGTGACACCATAGATCAAGGCGTTGTTGCACAAGCTTTTAAGTACGCCGGAACAAAGATAATTACCCCAGCAAAAACCTATGACCCAAATAATGAATTTGACGAAGAATACTTTGAATTTGGTTTGTTTATGTCCAGACGCGAGTTCAAAACCATTAATCGCCGATTGCAGAACGGGAGAAAAACATCTGTTAGTGAAGGGAAATACATTGGTAGTGTTCCTCCATATGGATATGAAAAAATTAAATTAAAGGGATCTAAAGGTTATAGCCTTAAACCTTTAGAAGATCAAGCTAATGTAGTTAGAATGATTTATGAATTATACACAATTGGACAAGCTGACGAAAATGGCATAGTAAAAAGAGTAGGCCCCTCGCTAATCGCCAAAAAACTTAATACACTAAAAGTCCCACCTGCAAAAGGAAGTTTATGGACAAGAGACTCTGTTAGTTCCATCCTTCGTAATCCTGTTTACAACGGTAAAATAAAGTGGGGCACTCGAGCATTAAAAAAACAAAGACGCAATGGTGTTGTTAAAAAAAGTCGTCCGAGAAATTCTGAGCAAAATATTGTTTTAGTTGATGGCCTTCATGATCGTCTTGTTAGCGAAGAGACATGGAACCTAGCTAAGTCGAACTTAATTAACAAAGCTTCAAAGCCTATACCCGACCGTCACAAAGTTAAGAACCCCTTGGCTGGTCTGGCTGAATGCGCAAAATGCGGAAGGAAATTAATCCGCAAACCAAGTCAGAAACACGAGCCTCTACTGTATTGCCAAATCCCAGAATGTAAAAATGTTAGTTCTTTTTTGTCAGTTGTTGAGAAAAAGGTTGTTGAGGCCTTGGAAGTATGGTTAAAGTCTTACAAAACAAAATGGAGACAGTCTGAAATAAAAACCAAAAGTAGTACAGATTTAGAAAATTTACAAATATCAGCTTTGAAGGCTATTGAGAAGGAAATAACTGAGCTTACCAAGCAATTGAGTAATTTGCATGATTTACTTGAACAAGGCATATATTCTACGGAAACATTTTTAGATAGATCACAAAAATTGTCCCAAAGATTGGCAGCTGCACAAAAGAATAAAGCTGATATAAAGGTCTCAATCACTACCAGTAATGAAAGAAATGTTGCGAAAGAAATACTCATTCCTAAATTCGAACACGTCATTGATACCTATTACCTTACAGATGATCCCGAACTGAGAAATAATCTCTTGAAAGAAGTCTTAGAGAAATTCACGTATGAGAAAAACAAAGGAACTCGTTGGCATGGATCGCCGGATGATTTTGTTCTAAAAATTTTCCCTAAAATTCCACATCCTGATCACTGACAACATGTTGGTGCAAATGTATCCGCCTCCCCATGAATGAACAACACGGGAACGTTAACTTTGGCAAGTTGCTTGAGCGCAGAAGCCTCTTTGAAGGAATACCCTGCTTTCCACCGGGAGATCAGACTTGTGACAGGTATGAACGGAAATGCAGGCAGCTTGTATAGTTGCTTTAACTGGAACGTCAGTTCTTCTTCCACAGATGTATATGCACAATCAGACACAATCGCTTTAACCTGAGCCGGCAGGGTTTCACCACCTGTCATCAGTACGGTTGCTCCTCCCATGGATATGCCGTGCAATATGATTTCCCCTTTTGTACCCACTTTTTCAAGCACCCAGTTGCTCCACTGTACATAATCCTTACGATCTAACCAGCCAAAACCGATGATGTCACCTTCGCTCCGGCCATGACCCCGATCATCCGGCATTAACACGTTATACCCATGCTTTTCCGCATAAAATCGGGCAAAACCAGCCATTTCTCTGCCTTTCCCCGAATAACCATGTGCCAGAATCACGGTCTGATCTGACCCCTTATTGGAATTAAGCCATGTACCATGCAGTTGTAGTCCATCATACGATTGAAGGATTACCTCTTCTGTAGGCTGAGCATCCAGCCACTTCAGGTCAGAAGCACTGCTGATGATTTCATTGTCCGGCTCAGGCATCAGATTCGGATTATCCACCAAAAACGTTTTTGGCGTACGACGAATGGCGGTTTTGAAAAAATAAAGTCCACCTGTCCACAGAAGAGCAAGAAGGATCAGTACCATTACTGCAAGTACGTAGAATATCATGAACGGGTTCTACCCTCTTTCCTTATTGAGATATCATCAATCTTTACTTACTCGTTGCAGTGACGCACAGGCGGCTTGGTAGGCAGGTAACAAAGCATCCAGCAAAGGTTCTGCTTTCCGTGATTGACCTTCCTTCGCGAACTGCTCTATCTGGGCAAACAAAGTTGATAAATAACGAATCCCCAGACTCAGACTCCCTGATTTCAGATCATGGGCTACTTCAGTAGCAGCAACATGGTCGCCAGACACAATATTTCTGCGCAGCACCTCAATTTTGCCAGGTGTTTCGGTACGATACATGTCCAACAACATGCCAAGGAGTGTGCGATCGCCATCGGTGTTTAATTCCGCAATCTCATGCACGATGCTCATATTCAGTACCTCTGTCGCTTCGGAGGATTGCTGCCACTTCTGGATCATCTTACTCAGCACTTCCAGCGTGAAGGGTTTGCCAATAAAGTCGTTCATCCCGGCTTCCATACACTTGTCTTTCTCTCCCTGCATAACATTACCTGTCATTGCAATGATGGGTGTGGGATGGCGCATTTCATCCATTTCTATGGAGCGGATTTGGCGTGTTGCTTCCAAACCATCCATTAATGGCATCATATAATCCATGAGAATCAAACTGTATGTTTTGCTGTGAAAAGCTGCAACGGCCTCTTCCCCATTCACTACAGAATCCACTTGGGTTATTCCCAGCTTTTTGAGCTGCAGCATAACAAGCTGCCGGTTGATGACATTATCATCGGCCAGTAATACGGATACAGAAGCAGTTTCATCATGCATAGCCTCCCTCTGATACTCTGGAGTGGATGTAGCAGACTCATTCACGGCCTGATTAACGTGTTTTTTGCCAAGTGCAAGTTCGAACCAGAATGTTGATCCTTCACCCTCCTGACTCTCTACTCCAATCTCACCTTCCATTAGAATAACGAGTGATCTGCAAATGGATAATCCGAGTCCTGTCCCTTCATACTCTCTCGAGCGTCCTCGTTCTGTCTGCACATAGGGTTGAAATAACTGGGTCTGATCTTCTTCCGAAATACCAATCCCTGTATCTTCAACTTCAAATCGAATGAGTTGCTTGTTCACATCATCCTTACTAAGAGTGACTCGTATCTGTACAGAGCCTTCTGATGTGAATTTGTTCGCATTTTGAATGAGATTGATCAATATCTGCGTAATCCTCGTTGAATCCCCTTCAAGAAGATTGGAGATGCAGGGGTCACAGTCTACTGATAACCGATTGCCGTTCTTTCTGACTTGGGGTTCAAGCAAACGAACAATATAATTTATCGTCTCTTGCAGATCCACTTCTCCCCGTTCAAGCCGCATCTGACCCGCCTCAAGTTTGGATAGATCCAGAAGATCCTGAATCAACTTAAGTAGCAGTTTGGCAGCATCCTGTATAACGGAAACCGAAGTCTCCTGTTCTTCAGACAAGGGGGACAGCTTAAGCATCTCAGCCATCCCCAATATGCCATTTAATGGCGTGCGAAAATCATGACTGATGCCTGCAATAAATGCGTTTTTGGATTCCCCTGCATCTACTGCTTGCTGACGTGCAGCTTCAAGACTATTATTGTTCTTCGCAAGCAGACGCTGGAGTGTTACCAGTTCATTATTCATATCCGAGAACTCCGCGAGTATCCGTTCCTCTTGCTCTTTGCTCCGAATCATCTGATCCGATAACTGCTCAATCGTTCTGCGCAGCCTCTGTATCTCTCCGTTCTCAGTAGACATCACATCATCCCTCTCCTAATCCCTAACCATATCCAGATGATTGCATGTAGCTGGCTGAGCCAATAATTGTTCTGCAACCGCAACTGCTTCATCGGCTCCCGGAGCATAACCGTCGGCTCCTATCGTTTTCCACAAATCCTGATCAATGTTAAAAGGATATCCCCCGACCATAATCTTCACATGTGCCGTTGCCGGATGATGACGAATCAGTTGAATCAATTCTTTGGCCAGATGAAGGTGATACGTCATCGTAACTGAAATCGCAACAACATCACCCTGATGGCGCTCTATAGCCTCGACTACACTTCCATTAGGAACATTGGCTCCCAGATAGTGCGTATCCCAGCCTTCCATCTCGAACACATCTGTGAGCATACGCAGTCCGATCTCATGTTGTTCACTGCCTACACAGGTGGCAACCAGCCTTTTACCCTCACCCGCATGAGTCAACCAGCGAGAATAGAGACGTGAGATGAATGATTGGGTCGCTGCCGTACAAAAGTGCTCTTGCCCCACACTGATCTGATGATTCTGCCACAATCGTCCGACTTCATATTGGGTAGGCTGAAAAATATATCGATAAATGTCACGAATCGTCACCCCAGCTTCTAACTGAGCTTCAATGATCTCGAAGGCTTCTTTCCGTTTATTCTCAAGTAAACACTGCAAGTATGATTGCGCAGCATCTCCATATGGCATGGATTCGTTAATATAACCCGCCTGTGACTCCATTTGTGTCGTTCTATATATTCCCATCTCCAGATAATCGAGCAGAAGTGCCTTTGACGGATGGTCAAATTCTTCTTCCAATGCCTCTTTAATCAGGTTGAGATTAATCGCCAGGTCTTCTTGTGATACCTTGTAACCTTCAAGTAGAACTTTCAGCCAGGCAATATAATGAGTAAACAGGCCTGGACTCTGTAAGAGCGCACTTTCTGCCAAATAGTTCAAGCTATACTGAGAATCCTGTTTGGTTCGCATTTTTCCGTTCTCACCAAATCGCTCAAGTAAATCGGGCTGTCTAAGATACTGTTTCTCCGTTATTTTATCCGCTAAGTTTCCCGATTCCTGGAGTAAACGTTCTCCTGCTTCTTGATAACTCATAGATGCACCCCTCCTCTACCCGCATCACATCTCCATCATCATTCGTGACTTATCCAGAATGAGATCAATGTTAGCTAACTTGCAATCGGGATAGGTTCTTCTATTTGATCCAACCAATCCATCCATTCCGCTCTAAAAAAGTTCTGTTCCATTATACATGAATTTTTGATGATCATGTATTTAACGCCATGCATGTATAGAACAATCTTCCTATATTATGGAGGGCCTTGCAAGCCAGTCAGCCAGTATAAGCCTTTACATTTGGTTCCACAAAAAAACTGACCTGCGTTATGAACGCAAGTCAGTTTTCCCTTCTGCCGCCAGTCCCAGCTTCTTCAACATCCGAATCGCATCCACTTTCTCGGAAGGATCAAGTCCTTCCAAAGCATCGATGATGACCTGATGGTGTTGAGGAAATATCTGTGTGAACAATTCTCTTCCTTCATCGGTTAACTCAGCGTAAATGACACGTCGATCTTCCTTGGATGGTCGACGAAACAGCAGATTTTTATTTTGCAACTTATCTACAACATACGTAATATTACCACTGGACATTAGCACTTTTTCACCAATCTTTTGCAATGCCTGCGGTCCCTTATGATATAACAAATCAAGCACACCAAATTCTGTCGTATTCAGTCCGTGACTCTGGATGTCCCGATTGGAACGTGAGGTCACAGAATTGTAGGCCCGAACAAGAACCACGAATAATTGTAAAGACAGTTCCCGGTTGTCCTCCGTGTTCAGCATTTCAATAATCCTCCATCAGTTGTTTACATTTCGGCTCGTATGAGGAGCCAGCTTCTGCTCCCACTCCTCACGGAGCATTCCCATACGAATTGAATCATAGTACTCCCCACGAACGATACGACACTTCCGCATTCGCCCTTCCACCTGTAATCCGGCTTTTACGGCCGCACGCATCATTCGTTCATTACCAGACCAAGTAGTCAGTCCAACGCGAACCAAAGGAAGATGTTCGAACAAATGACTTGACCACATGACAAGTGAACGTGTACCAACCCCGCGTCCCCACTGGGCAGATCTGTATATTACAATCCCCATTTCCAGCCACATGGATAACTCATCTTCTATATAATAGCTGATCGTGCCCACAATTTGTCTGTCGGATTCAATGATACGGATCGATACCGGTTTGGAATCACTTGCATCAACGTCCAATCGTTTGAGCATACCTTGTTCGAAACTTTCATAACTTTCGTGTTTAAGTGGGTAATAAGGTGCATCCCATTGCTTCCATTCAGGTGCGTCATCACAGTAGATCAATTCATAGAGTTCTTTCAGATCCTTTTTCTCCACACACCGGAGAACAAGTTCACCATCCACGATGGGTAGTTCTTTCATGAGATGTAACGCACCCTCTTCCATATTAAGAACGATGGAGCTCTTCGATACTGCCGTCCGCTTGGGCAAGAATGACTGTGCTCGCCATATCCACAAAAAGTCCGTTATCAACAACACCTGGTAACATGTTCAATTGAACATTAAGGCTCGCGGCGTGATCAATCGCTTCCATATGACAATCCGCTATCAGGTTTCCGTTGTCTGTCAGATAACGTTGCTGTCCATCCATCCGCCACTGTGGTTGACACCCCAATTTTTCGAGGGCCTGGAAGGTCCACTCCGAAGCAAATGGAACAACTTCAACCGGAAGTGGGAATTTACCCAACTTTTGCACGGCTTTGCTGCCATCCGCCACAATAATCAATTTGTCACTATTGGCCGCCACGATTTTCTCACGCAAAAGAGCCCCTCCTCCCCCTTTGATCAGGTTAAATTCGGGATCTACTTCATCAGCGCCATCAATGGTCAGATCCAGACGTCCAATCTGGTCAAATGGAATGATAGGAATTCCCCATTCACGGGCAAGCTTGTCCGAAGCCTCTGAAGTGGCAACCGCTTGAATGTTCAATCCATCACGTACACGCTCACCGATTCGGCAGATGGCATAATAAGCTGTTGAACCTGTACCCAATCCAACCTTCATTCCATCTTCAACATATTCCGCCGCACGCTCTGCTGCTATCTGTTTAAGATTCATCTATAAACCCCCGCTGCTCATAATTTGAGAAATGCATATGTAGTTATTATAGATAAAACCGCTTCCGATGTATATCCGTGCCTTCTGTTGCATCTTTGCCATCTTATTTTTGTTTTGTTGAAGGATGTTTTTTTACCCACCATGTTATAGAATACAGAATGAAGCTAAAAAATGGGAAATTTTAAAATAAACAGTTCTAAATACCTATAAACCGTCTGATATGTCCATAAATACGTAAAATATTAAAAAAAATTTAACGATACTATTCAATTTAACGACATTTTATACGACATATTAATTATAGATGTGTTTTAATAATTAGACACCTATGGTTCATACGGTACATAAGTCTCTACGAAAGCGACTGATAAACCAAGACCATGGTCGCATAAATTTCCTTTGGAGGGGATCCCGGAATGATCTAGTTCACTGTACCAAAGCAACCTAAAGTTTCTTAATTTAAAGAAGATCAGGAGTGGAATTTAGTGAAATCATTAAGTTGGAAAAGCATGTCGTTTTTCTCCAAAAATTTGTTACTCTCATTTACCAATATCATTATCATCGGGGTAGCACTTATCGCAAGCAGTTACTATTTTCAAAAAACAGTTCTTGTTGATCAACTGCATGGACAGGTGGAACAAATCACCAAAAAATGGGCTGAAGATATCAATCCCGCCGAGGTACAAGCTGCTATTGCGGAAGGCAGCTATGATGGAGCAGCACAAACGAAATTACGAGCGTATTTTGATGAAATGCAAGAATATTATCCTAACATTGCACAAGCCTACATCTTCGGTGTTGAGCTCGGTGGCGATAACAAGAGATTAACTTCCCTTGTAGCGATGCCGACCAACCTAAGAGAGGCTTTTCAAAGTGAGAACGTAAATATAGGTGACATGTATGAGCAGCCGGTCGTTGTAGCCAACGCACTGAAAGAAATGCTTAATACGGACCGCCCTACATTCACCACATTCTATTCCGATGATTTCGGAACTTGGACAACCATTGCATATCCGATCAAAGACAGTAACGGTAAGATTTTCTCATATTTTGCCATTGATGCAGATGCATCAGCCGTACCCGCAGGACTTAACTCCTTGCTAAAAAACGGAATTATCATCCTTGTGGCTTTCTTGCTGTTATTCCTGATTATCCAATACCTTGTGGTTAAAAACACCCTTTCCCCTATCCGTCATTTGATCAAAGGAATTGATGACGTCAGTCGGGGTAATTTGAATGTCAACATTCCGACAGGCAAAGACGATCTGGGACTCGTTAATGAGAAGTTCAACACCATGGTTCGCAAAATCAACGATACTATCGTTAAAGTGCAAATCACATCACAAGAAGTTAATCAGTCTGCCAAAGAGCTATATGAAGTTTCCGAACGCAACAGTGACAATGCAGATTCTATCAATAACAACGTAACTCAAATCACTTCCAACATTCGTTCACAGGAACAGGCAACCCGAGATAGTGCACGTGCCATGTCCGAGATGGCTACTGTAATCCAGACAATTGCCACCAGCTCCGCTAGTGTAGCGGATGAAGCCTATGAAATGGAACGTCGTTCACAACAAGGTAACAGCGTTGTCCGTCAAGTATCCGAACAGATGAACCTGATTACCGAATCGGTTAAGAATACTGCTTCTGCCATTGAGGTTCTGGAGAGTCGTTCACAGGAAATTGGCGATATTCTCAATATTATCTCGGGAATCTCCAGCCAAACAAACTTGCTTGCCCTGAATGCCTCCATTGAAGCAGCACGTGTTGGTGAAGAAGGAAGAGGATTTGCAGTTGTTGCAGGTGAAGTACGCAAACTTGCCGAGCAGTCTGAACAAGCGACCAGCCAGGTTGGCGTATTGATCCAGGAGATTCAAGCTGGAATCAAACAAGCTGTACGTGCTATGGAACAAGGTACGTCAGAAGTAGATACAGGGCTCAGCGTAGCCGATCAAACAGGTCAACTGTTCGAAGACATTTTAGAAGCAGCGAAAAAAGTATCTAATCAGATTCAGGAAGTATCAAGCGCGACGGAAGAAATCTCTGCGGGTACTGAAGAAATGACCGCTACAGCAGAGGACTTGTCTTCAAGCGTAAGCAAGACTGCAAACAGCAGTGAACAAATTTCCTCATCTGTTGATGAGCAAAAAGCATCTTTGATCACACTGGTAGACTCCTCCACACGCCTTAACAGCATGTCCGAGGAACTCCAAGAACTAATCTCTCATTTCAATGTAAGCAAACAATAATTCAAATCCACAAACATTCGGTTTGAACCAAGGAGGAATAACTGAAGTGATTGAAAACCAACCATCTTCTAGCCATTCCATGGAATCTAGCTTGCCCGTTCTGCAGATTCCACTGGATTTTGGGCGACGTCAACAATCATTCTCTTATCAGTCTGCTCAAATCACATTACATGATTCTCTGAGCCGTGATCTTAAACAGAAGTTTGGAGAACAGATGGTGTACCCGGTACTCCTCTCAGCTTATGCAGCCTTGTTATACCGATTGTCAGCTGAACAGGAACTTGCCATAGGTATACTTGCCCCCGATCAGGCAGCTTCCTATCTTTCTTTACAGATTCAGGGTAAATTGACCTTCAACCAACTATGTCATCAGGTTTCAGAGCAGCTCAAGATTGAATACACGTTGCAAAACGGTGGATACCCTGAAACGTTGTTCATGCTGAATAGCGTACAGTTGCCTCAAGCACCACAAATATTAAATTGGAATGTTCGAGATGATGATCGGAACATGCTCATCCTTGATCTGTTCTATGATAGTTCACTGTTAAAAGAGTCTACCGTGCTGAGATATGCAGAATATTATCAGACTCTTCTACTCGCCCTCGTTCGTGACGGTGAGAAAGCGATCGGTACGGTGGATATTCTTTCCGCCTCAGATCGATTGTTATACCGGGAGATGAATGATACTTCCGTGCTTGAACCAGAGAATCAGACGGTCCATGGCTGGTTCGAAGCAACAGCAGCAGCATATCCGGATTCGCCCGCGATAACATCACCATCCCAAAGTTATACGTACAGAGAATTGAATGAACGAGCGAATCAGGTTGCACGCGTTCTGTTATCCAATGGATTGCAGAAAGGTGAATTCGTCAGTATCTTTATGGATCGAAGTCTGGAGACCATCATCTCCCTGCTGGGTATTCTGAAGGCAGGGGGTGCATATGTTCCAATTGACCCTGAGCATCCAAAAGAACGTAACAGTTATATTGTGGAAGATACGGCGTCTTCATTCGTGCTGACAACGGAAGCCTCTTTTGCACAAGCTACCAGCTTGTTCTCCAGTATAGCTACCGTCCGTCAGATTCTCTCTGTGGATGGTCGTCTAGCCGGATTTGCAGCAAGCAACCCCAATCTGGATATTCAGCCAGATGATCTTGCGTATATTATCTACACGTCAGGGTCGACCGGTAAGCCTAAAGGGGCACTGATTGCCCACCGGGGTGTAACCAACCTTGGCAGTGTGGTTCAACGTGATTGTGACATTCAACCAGGTGATGTATTAACCCAGTTTGCTACATACAGCTTCGATGCATCCGTGTGGGATACCGTTGGCGCCTTGTTCTATGGAGCAGAATTATATCTGTTGTCTGCGGAAGAACGTGTATCTGTTGAAGAATTCGCAAGTGCAATTGAACGGACAGGAACAACGATCATTACGATCCTGCCTACGATTTTCTTCAATCAGCTTGCTTCCTATTTATCCGATGAAGGTTTCCACAAGCTGGCCAAAGTCAGAATCATTACTGTAGCAGGAGAAGCGCTCTATGGTGAACAGGTTCGTGCCTTCCAGCGTAAATTTGGAAACCAGATTGATATTGTTAATGTGTACGGACCTACCGAATGTACAGTAGCCACAGCCACTCACCGCATCAGTGAGCAGGTTCCAGAACATGTGGTGAACATCCCCATTGGTAAACCGATTCATAACTACAAAGTCTACATTGTGAATGAAGAACAACAGCTCTGTCCTGCTGGTGTACCTGGTGAAGTATATATCGCTACCCCTGCACTGGCCAAAGGTTATCTGAATCAGCCAGAACGTACAAAGCAAGCATTCATTGAGAACCCTTTTGCAATAGGTGAAAAAATCTACAAGTCTGGCGATATTGCCAAATTGCTGGATACCGGGTTACTGGAATATGTTGGTCGCAGTGACTCACAGCTAAAAATTCGGGGACACCGCATTGAGATCGGCGAGATTGAAGATCACTTTGCACGGCTTGATCAGATTCAGAACGTTGCGGTCATTCCAAAGAAAGAATCGGATGGACAGAATATGCTGGTTGGGTATTTTACATCAAAAGATGGCAGTACCCTTTCCGTTTCCGACATCAAGGCAGCACTGACCGCGAAACTTCCTTCTTATTTTGTACCAAAGTGGATCTGTCAGTTGGATGAAATGCCGATTGCACCGACTGGAAAAATCAATCGCAAAGCGATGGTCTCCCTGCCTCATGTGGAACGACATGAAGACCGCCCTGACCGGGTTCTGCCGGAGACAGAGACGGAATCCATTATCCTGGATGCATGGAAAGAAATTCTTCAACACGACGACTTCGGTGTCGAAGATAGCTTCTTCAATATCGGTGGTGATTCACTCCGGGTCATTCATGTACTCGTCATTCTGAAGCCACATTACCCGCAGCTGAAAATTGCCGACTTCTTTGCCGAGAAAACAGTCCGTGCTCTTGCTCGTCGCGTGGAAGAACTGTCACAAAGTACAGCAGAAGTAACGCATTCGGCGGTGACGGATGACATGATCACACAATTATCCGAACACCCTGTGGAACTTGCGTCCCAGTTGGGGTATCCGCTCATTCGTGAACCTGAGCATGTGTTACTGACCGGAGCCACCGGTTATCTGGGTTCTCATGTGCTTCAACAGTTAATTCTGAATTCCAGTACACGAATCTACACGCTGGTCCGTCGGCCATCCAATGGAATAACTGCAATGGAACGTTTGACTAACGTGCTGGAAGGATATTTCGGCAAACAACTGACTGATCAACTATCTTCCCGCGTGGAGATTATTGAAGGGGATCTCGAACAACCTAATCTCGGTCTTTCAGCTGAACAAACGGCTTATGTCCATGAACGAATTGATCGTGTCATCCACTGCGCAGCAGACGTACGTCATTTTGGAGATGCCGATCAGTTCGCCAAAACAAACGTGGAAGGAACGGTCGCCTTGCTGGATCTGATTCGTAGCAAACCTGGAGCCTCCTTCCATCATGTATCCACGATGGGCATTCCGGAAGATCTCGCACTCAGCGGACAATGGGAATCCTCCCTGCAATATGATCGGTTCCCGGCTGACTTGCATGTGGACAACCTGTATTCGGACAGCAAGCTTGAAGCCGAGAAAGTACTCATGATGGCGGCCGAGGAAGGTGTACCTGTCAGCATTTATCGTGCAGGTAATCTAACTTGCCACTCGGAAACGGGACGCTTCCAGTCCAATATTGATAGTAATGCCTTCTATCGCATGATCAAAGCCATGTTATTGCTTGGCAAAGCGCCTGCGGCTGACTGGATGGTTGATTTCACACCGATCAACTATGCAAGTGAAGCCATCGTTCATCTGGCCTTACGTCAGGATACAGCCGGCCGTGTGTTCCACATCTGTAACCCGGAGCCGATCCGCTATGATGAGCTGATCCGTTCTGTGAATCGGGCTGGTTACAATGTCGAGACACTTCCTTTTGCCGAGTACACCCGTTGGTTGTTCGATGCCAGCATCAGCAAGGAGCCGGAAGCTCTTCAGTTGGCTATTGCACAGCTTGAAGGCGACGGAGCGAAGGATTCAGCTTATGTCTATGCTTGCCCTGTCACAACGGCTTATGTGGAACCTGCCGGAATCTCATGTGCGAAAACAGATGATCGATTCATCTCCGTCATGTTAGACTACGCTGTTCAGATTGGGTATTTCCCCGCCGCAATTCGGCGCCAGTATGGCACTTCAACAGCAATGGAGTAAGTCCACTCTAGCATCAACCTGATTAATATATATAGCCACACAGAGAAAAGCCATCTTATCGTCATTCACTGACGGTAAGATGGCTTCTTCACTTTGCATTCTGGGCATTATTTTATGTCCAGCGAATGATTGCAATGACGGCGAGGTGAGCTGGATAGAAATAGCGCCAGACCCATCGTGGCCCCTTCATCCGGAATCCTGCTTGGTAATACTGAGCAACAGCAATACCAGCGGTGGCCAACACGCTATACATTTGCACAGAGCTATGATGCAGCAGAAGATATAGTGCATTTAACACAACATGTGCCATAACAAGCACAGGACCTTGGAAATAACGGAATAACAGAACCAATAACAACCCGTACATTCCGTAATCCATTTGGCTAATTTCCATGAACCAACCTGCCCCAATGACGATTGGAATACCCAGTAGACGGGAAGGCAGTTTATCGATAACGAATAGAACCAACAGGGCAGACCACAATGTCCATACCACGTTCAGAGAATAATGATTAAACGCAGCCATGAACGGCACCTGTGATATTATCGCAATCCAGAACAGACGCCATATGTATTTTTGTACATCTCGTGTATGTTTATAACCGATATACACTGCAAAAGCATAGATTGGAAAAGCGATACGACCTATAATTCTCAACTCTATAATATGTGGAAAAAAGACAGCCCCTATATGATCAATTAACATCGTGATCATGGCAATCCACTGCATCATGTTGCGACTCCCCTCCCTCGGTCCCTATTACGGGTCTGCCATTCATTTATATCATGCGCATGCGCTTTTTTGAGCACCCTCTTATACATTAAGTTCATAATACATGAATTTGGTATCCTGTGCATATCCTTCGGATTCATATAAAGCTTGCGCTTGCGTGTTAGTTAACTCAGTAGAAAGTGATATACGAAGAACTCCACGCTCAGATGCCAATTGCTTGGCTGCTTGCAACAGTTTTCTTGCAATGCCTTTCTGACGATAATCAGGATGCACATATAGATCATTAAGCACCCAGATCGGCCCCATCGATACCGAACTGAAACTGGGATACAGCTGAACGAATCCGGTACAACTCAAGCCATGCGAACTTGGCATACCATTACAATCATCTTTTCCTTGATCACTTTCCACATCGGTTTCTGCTACCAAAATCACCGAGTCATGGCGTTCCATTCGTTCTTTAATATACTGACGTGCTGCATCAATGTCAGCATTCTGGTTGTAGAACATCCTGTACTCATTGAACAATCGACCCACCTCATTGCATTCTGGAAGACCCGCTTGTCTGATTCGTTGCTGCACTTCACTCAACTCCTTTGATTGGAGACCAACGTCTCATCCTTTGTGATCTTTATATTTTAAAATAATCCCTTCTCTTTCCCCATTCATCATCTGTATCAAAGTTTGTAGTATCTTGGGCATTGAGCTGAATATTCGTTCGTCCATGCCAATTCTGAACATTTTGTTATACTGCCTTGTTATTGGCAAAAATAAAAAGGCGACCAAAGCATCCGCTGCTCCGTCGCCGTAAATATTCAGTTCGATTCAGCGTTCTGTTGTTGCTGACCAGGATCAGCATCAGGGAAAATGACGCCTTTCTTCAGAATCAGATTGGCATATTGTGCACGCTCACCCGTTGCAACAATCACATAGGCATTCGAAGCACGTTTATAAAAATCAAATCGCTCTTCATGATCCAATGCATCCGTGATGCCTTCATATTCTTCAATTAAACGGCGATAGTCTTCCCATATGATCGGTACCACCTGATCCCCTTTTACAACCTGCATGACAGCAGCGGGACGCTCAGCATAGGTATCCAGTGGGTATAATTGCAGGATGGCTTCCAATAGTTCGACAACTCCCAGTGCATCACAGCGCACCAGTCGCTTGGCATGACTCGCTGCCGGGAAATTGCCGTCAGCCAGCACCAGCTCGTCCCCATGCCCCATTTCAGACATAATTTTGAGCAACTCTGGAGGAATTATTGCAGGGATATTTTTCAGCACACACAGCTCTCCTTGGTCTTCTCCAACAGCGGTTAGAGGAAATTGGGTTTCTCCATTCTTCAAAAGCACGATGATCTTGCATTGAATCGAAGCGGTTTCATTACCATTCTAACAGTATTTTTTAATCCATGTACAGTGTTCCGGCTTGACTGATATGGAATATTTCATTTTGACAAAAATACTTGTTTCACATATAGTTGTTATAACAACTAATTGATTCAGAACTTTTTATGATGGAAAGCGAGGTCTCGTTAATTATATGGACTACACACTTGAGCAGTCTGTCGGATTCATGTTGGGTTTCACGCATCGTAAAGCGGTAGCCCTACTCGCAATGCGATTCAAACCTTATGATATTACAACAGAGCAATTTTCTGTGCTGTTTAATGTTGACCGTGGGGAAGGTGTGAATCAGAAAGAACTTGCTTCACGTGTCTTCAAAGACCAGCCCACCACAGCCCGGATCATTGATCTGCTTGAGAAAAAAGGTTGGGTAGAACGCCGGACCAGTGAACACGATCGCAGAGCCTATCTGTTATATCTCACTAAGGAAGGCAAAGCGTTAATTGATGTCCTCGTTCCGATCGAAAGAGAAATGAATAAAGAACTTGCTGAAGGTATATCCGAAGACCAGATGGAAGCATTTAAACATACTCTTTCCCTCATTAATCGCAACTTGTAAGAATCACAACTCAGGGGGAATACGTCATCATGAAAGAACAATCTACACAAGTTAGGCTATGGACCACCGATTTTATTTTGCTAATGCTATGCAACTTTTTGTTATTTCTACAACTGCACATGATCGTCTCACCACTTCCGTCTTACGTTCAGGAGCGATTTCACGCTAATGCATTTGAGGTCAGCCTCTTCACCTGTCTGTTTGCACTAAGTGCCATTGCAGCCCGTCTCTACTCCGCGAAAGCACTGGAGAAGGGTCTTCGTAACGCCATGATCTATATCGGCCTCTCCGTAGCCCTGCTGGCAACGCTCGGCTATTATTTTGCTGCGGGCATAGCCGTGCTCTTGTTGCTGAGAATGTTATTTGGTATCGGGTTCGGTATGAGCAGTACCGCTTTTCCAACGATGGCCTCGGACATTGTGCCCGTCAAACGAATGGGTGAAGGCATGGGTTACTTCGGGCTATCGACTAGTCTGGCTATGTCTATGGGACCCATCATAGGGGTGACCCTGCTCCAGGGTGCCGGATTTGTAACCCTGATGTTATGTACTGCTGGTGTTCTCGCTGTAATCTATCCACTTAGTTACACGCTGACCCGTAAAAAAGCCGCCAGAAACAATAACAGTGAACGTATCATTCCACAAGCTACTACAAGTGATTCAGGATCCAACCCAAAACAAAAGACACCGTTCAACCGCAAGCTGATTCTGCCCAGTGTGCTGAATTGCCTGTTATCCATCACCTATGGTGGGCTCGTCGGATTCATCGTCTTGTATGGCAAGGAAGCCAATCTGGCCAATCCTGCGCTGTTCTTTTTGTTTAATGCACTCGCCGTGTTATTGGTTAGACCCTTTGCAGGACGAATCTATGACAATAAGGGTCCAAAAGCACTGCTGATTCCAGGAGCAATCTTCATTGCTGCCGGACTCATTCTACTCTCATATGCATCCTCCATGTCAGTCCTGTTCATTGCTGCCTTTTTATACGGGATAGGCTATGGTTCCATGCAGTCGTCTCTGCAGACCTGGATGATTCAAGTCGTATCTCCTTCTCAACGTGGCATGGCTAATGGCATGTTTTTGAACTCGCTGGATCTGGGTATTGCGACAGGTGCGCTTCTTCTTGGCGCCATTGCGGCCATAACGAGTTATACCGATATGTACCGATATTCCGTGATGTTTATGATTCTGTTCTTGCTTATATATCTGATTCAGGGAAAACGAAGCGGCAGCTTCTCCATAGAAGCTCATGCTCTGCTCACTCATACTCATATCCCTGCAACGGATTCACCTCAAGATCAGAACAAGGATTCATCTGGAGCCATCCCCACCGAAACTAGCCAGTCAGATAAAAGCAAACACGACTGATTGGTTACAATCATTCTGAACATAAAAACGCGTTTACACCGAGAAAGCAAATCACCCGCTTTCTTAGACGTAAACGCGTTTTTTTATCGGAACAGATCTGAATATTAAATCGACTTAAGACAGCCCGGAAATGAACGTAGCATACAGGACCTTCAATTTAAAGTGGACTTTTCTTGCGCCTTATCGGGGCATAACCACTACTTGTCTCCATTCGATCGATGTGCCGTTCCTGTTTCTGTCCGCTTCCTGAAGTAGGTTGGTCTCCTTTATCCGGCTTAACTGCGAATAATGTAAGTAGTCCTCCTACAGCTGCAGAAGCAGCAAGCACACCAAAAAGCAAAAAATGTTGTTTGCCAATGAGCAAAGAAACAACAGGTGGGCCGAGTGATACACCGATGAATCGCATACTACTGAACAAAGCCGTAATCGTACCTCTCTGCTTCTTGTCCACACCTTCTGTAATTAGAGCATCCAGACATGGTAAGGTTGCCCCTATTCCCGCACTTCCCAATGTGAATAGACCCACGACTACGTAGATATTATCGAAAACGCCAATAACACCCAGCGAAACGGTTACAAGAATAAGTCCTGTGAAACCAAGCCACTTCATGCGAGGTTTACTCTTTCCAATCCACTTCCCTGCGAAAAAGGAAAAAAGACACAGTGCCGCTAGTGGAATGGCAAGTACGAGACCTTTAACAATGCCCTTCATGGCGAACTCGCTCTCCAATGTCTCGGATAGATAATAAAGCACACCAAAAAGAATAAACATACAAATTCCACCGATCGCAAACAAGGCGTACAACCAGCGTCCTTTTTCTTTTAGTACATCCTTAATGGAAGCCAGAAATTCTGTAAAGGTGGGCGGTTTTTCTTTTTTCTTTGGTGTTTTCACCAAGAATATAACCAGGATCAGCGACAGAACACAGAGTACGGGAATAGCCATAAAAGGTAGGTACCATAACCAAACAGCCAGTGCTGCTCCCAGAATTGGACTTAACACTTTACCAAATGTATTCGAAGTTTCAATGATTCCCAGGCTTTTAGATACCTGATCTTCATCATTGAACATGTCCCCAACCAAAGGAATCACAATCGGGAATGCCCCCGCTGCTCCGACCCCCTGCAATAACCTGCCACCTAATATGGTCCAGTAGGCTATATTTCCGCTTAACATCCATGCAGCCACACCAGCTACAGCTCCCCCAACGGCTGCAATGATGAGACTCGGAATAATGACTGCTTTTCTGCCAAAACGATCAGACAAATACCCTGCAAGAGGAATAAGCAGGATGGCAACTACAGCGTAGACTGTAATGAGCATACTGACCTTAAATGCAGATACCTTCAACTCACGTTCAATCTGTGGCAGGATCGGTATAAGCATGGAGTTACCCAAGGTCATAATTAAAGGGATGGAAGCAAGTGCGACGAGGTCCCACTTTTTATCGTTCATACCACAACCACCTTTACAGATTCTACACACAACAGCATTATTGTGCTTGTTTCGGAGGTTGATTATTCAGGACATGCTGGATGTTACCGCTTGTTCACACAAATAAGCTGCCTGCACATATTAGTGCAAGACAGCTTATTTGGCTTATAATGTCTAGAACTACACCAATCTAAAGTGGCGTAACGCTGCTCCACCTTTGAAAATAATATACAGCTCATTCACCTGATGTGACGCCTCAAGCGAACACTGGACCGTTGTCCACTTGATATCTTTCCCATTCACACTGCCTCCGGGTCCAGAAACCACACACACACCGAGCAGTTCGCCCTCCAATCCTCCAGAACGAATCTCCAGTCTGCCCTCTTCCCCATAAGCTGCCACTCTGGCTTCAAATCCTTGTATGTCCTGAACAGCGTTATGGTTGAAAGCGATCCAGGATGACTGACCATCGCGATACAAAGGTTCTTCCCGAGTGATTGCCCGAACTGCCGAACGTCCTTCCAGACATTCATCCAACAGAACACCTCTACAAGCATCGTAATTCTCGGCAAAGGTAAGCATGTGCAGCGGACGATCAGGAATCGTCTCACCTTCAATCTGAATATCTGCCGACTGGCGAATATCAACGGAAGAACGCCCTGCCAGGATAGCCCAGGTCGCTGTCTCCAGGCAGTATCGATCTCGGGTAACATCCCATAGCGCCAGCTTCTGAACAGGAACCTCGAAATCTATTGTAACACGCGTCCCTGCCTTCACATGGATACGACGAAAAGCAAGCAGTTGCTTCTGAGCACGCTTCACTCGCGAGGTATATGAAGATCCATAGATTTGCACGACTTCATCACTATCACGTTCACCTGTATTGTGTATCTCCACTTCAATCTTCAAATGATCTGTGTTGGTATCTTCCACCGGGGCACTACGACTTACACGAATCGCCTCGTATTCAAACTCCGAATAGGTCAGGCCATGACCAAATGCATATTGGATCGGTCCTTGATGATACATATAGGTCATGCCACTCTGAATAATGTCATAATCCATGATGTCAGGAAGCTGGGATTCATCTTCATACCATGTCATGTTCAGTCTGCCTGCCGGGGCATAATGACCTAACAGCACATTCGCAAGCGCATTACCCAATTCCTGACCTGCATGTGTCATATATACAATTGCCCGGGCAATACCTTTCAACTCCTGCAAGGCAAATGGATAACTGCCCATAATGACAACCACCGTATTGGGATTCGCTTCACACACGGCTTTGACAAGTTCGACCTGATTCGGCGGAAGCAGCAGACTCGGGCGGTCGATTTCTTCTTTGCCATTGATGTACGGGCTGTTGCCAACAACAACGACCGAAGCCTGACTGTCACGTGCTGCTTCTACGGCTTGTTCTATTCCGCGTGCCACAATGTCGATCTCAAAAACCGCTGGTTCTGCCTGTGGTGACACTGGCGATAAAGCAGAATGTCCCTGATGTTCGCTCATTCCAACGGGAATACCATTCCACGTCCGCAAGATGTTACTTCCATTCGTTTGGGGATCAATTCGAACAACTTCCTTCACAAACCAGCCGCCAATCTCTGGTGCGTTTGCCTGATAGACGCCTTGCTCGGTTAAACTAACGTATCGATGATTGTTCACACTTCTCAGCGTATGACTTCCCGAGCCCCAATCCTGATGTACAAACTCGGCGGCTGCAGGTGCACTGTCCTCCGGTACGGCGACGAGAATACCTTCCGCTCCCAAGGAAATAACCTGTCCGTCTGCTGTCTTCAACTGAATACGGTCATTCCCGTCTGTATACGTTACGTCTGTTTGGGGTAATCGATTACGCAGCCCATCGAGGACGGATACACGATAAGGCAGCGTGCCACTGTACCAATCAGTATAGACCACATCGGCAAGTGGTCCAATGACACTGATCTTCTGTAATGCTTCCGGCTTCAAGGGAAGTAATCCATCATTTTGCAGTAAAACAATGGATTCGGCAGCAGCACGATAACTGAGTTTGGCGTGCTCCGGTGCACATAGTACCGACTCAGGTATAGACGCATAGGGGTTGCGTCCGGATTGATCCAGTTGTCCGAGACGCATCCGTACACCGAAGATGTTACGAATCGCTCGGTCCAAATCAGCTATCTCCAACAGCTTCTGCTCAAGAGCATCTTCCAGAGCAGATACGACTAGATCAACCTCATCCGTAAGACAATCCACTCCTGCCTTTAACGCACCTGCTGCGGATTCGGCATGACTGGTGTGATAACCATGATAGTTCACTGTCTGAGACAGATCCCCTCCATCACATACAATAAAACCTGGCATCGCCCACTCACCCTTAACCACATCATTCACATATGGACTCTCAATGGCAGGTGTACCGTTGATGGAATTGTAAGCTGTCATCATGGACAAGGCACCGCCTTCCACAAATGGTGTCTCAAAGGCTTTTAAATAATATTCCCGCAGATTCCGCGGATCGATGCTCGATGAACAATTCAGCCGATCTTTCTCATTATTATTGGCAAAAAAGTGTTTCAATGTCGCGACCATTTTCAGATAAAAAGGATCATTTCCCTGCATACCTTTGACGAGAGCTGCCGACATTTCACCCGTAAGAACCGGATCTTCGCCATATCCCTCTTCCGTTCTGCCCCAGCGTGGGTCACGTTCAAGGTCAACCGTCGGTGCCCACAAGGTTAACCCGTGAACTTCTGGATTACGGTGATGGTATGCCCTCGCCTCATCGCCAATGACTGAACCAATCTCTCGCATGAGTCTCGTATTCCAGGTACTCGATAGACCGAGCGGTTGCGGAAATACCGTTGCCTCTCCTTTCCATGCAACCCCGTGGGCAGCTTCGCCCCCAACGTTGTAGGCTGGAATGCCCAGTCTTGGTACAGCCGCTTCGCGAGTAGGTATTAGTCTGATCTTCTCTTCCGTTGTTAATCGTGCAATCAGGTCATCCAACCGTTCCTCAAGTGAACGTGATGCATCCCACATCGGGTATTGATGATACTCCTTCATCCTTCATTCCCCCTGCGAATTAGTGATGTGCAAGTTGCTTCCATTGCTCAAGTAAATCCAGCGTACGCTGGCGATACTTCTGACCATCTTCAGGTTGATTGACCTGATGTTCATGAACGTAAGCATTAAAATATGAAGACAGTATTCGGTACGCAAGTCTCCGTGCCTGTCCTTCTGGGGACGGGTCCAGTGGATGATCATATCCTTCATGAAAAGCCACCGATTCTGTCGACAATATGGCTTCATACTCCCTGTCGGCAAACATGGAACGATCTCCATCAATGATGGCCGCAATGTGTAGCTCACCCTTTTCCTCATGAACAAGCACATTCGCTTCCCACAGGTCATTATGAACCAGTACCGGACGGGTCACCTGATCAAATAAGTCTTTATTTTTCATGAATATAGCTGCGATCTCTTCCCCCACACCTGGCATATAATCGACTTGTGCCGCTTTGAGTGCCGTTTCTTCAGCAAAAGAGTGCAGCACCTCGGACCATTGATTCGAGCCTTTAATCGTCCCATCTCCTTGTGGCCAGCCAAACGATGCACCCTCGATCTGATGCATGATGGCGGTATACGCACCAAGCTGATGATACAATCGCTCTTTGTCCATGCCTGAAATCGATGCGTGATTTAATTGCTTACTGGGAATAAACGTCATAAACATGTACGTTCTTGGAATGATGGACCCGCTATCATCACAGGCGATAATGTTTGGAGCAGGAATGCCTGTCTTACGGTAGTATTCATACACAATCGGTTCAGCTGCCATCATCGTACGTTCGAACGAAAAGAGGGGATCACTCGCAGAACCGGCTGCCATCTCTCCCCGCTCTGGAGCCAAACGTAAAATCACATCCGTATGGGTTGCATGATCAAGTTGAATCCGATAGGTTGTATTGAAAAGCCCTCCTTGCAGGAGTGCAAACCCCTTCACTTTGGTATCGCTTCCAAAATTAATCTCTACCAATTGATGCAGCATCTCAGCCGATATCGTACAGTGCAAACCCGAATTCATCGTACTCATTTCATTCAATCTCCTATCCTTGTAGACAAACAGACGGCACCTTGCGGCACCGTCCTTTCGTCTATCTACTATATCACTTTACAGTTGAATTGTAAGCGAGGTTGCGCCTGTTGCTGCCGTAATAACAACACCAGTTGCACCAGACACTTGGGAACCACCTTCAACGCTGGATACACTTTCAATACCGCGAAGTACGATGTTCCAAGGTTTACCTGCACCTTCAGCATGAACATCCAGCACTGATCCATTACGTGTAACGTTAACTGTCAGTTCCTGTTCAGCAGCTTGGTTCACAACGACAGCTTGAGCCGTTTGACCATCAGCCAGTTCGAACAAGTGCAGGGACACATCATTCGCAAAGTCATAATCCGGTTTATGATCTACAGCACCGACAGCAATCAGGCTGTTTGGTTTAACCATCATTGGAAGCGTTTTGAAGTCATGATTTTCACTGATCCAGCGTCCACCTTGTACTTTCGCTCCTGTCAGGTAGTTCGTCCAAGTTCCTTCAGGCAGGTAGTAACGCACATCGCCTTCCTTGTTGAAGATTGGCGCCACGAGAATTGAATCACCGAACATGTATTGCGTATCCAGGTTATATGTTGTTGGGTCCTCCGGGAAATCGAGCAGCATTGCACGCATCATCGGAATACCTTTTACCGTTGACTCCACCGCAGAATTGTACAGGTACGGCATCAGGCTGATTTTGAGTTTGGTAAAGTCACGAACAACGTCCACGGATTCCTCGTCAAACAACCAAGGCACACGATACGAAGTGCTGCCATGCAGGCGGCTGTGTGAAGATAAAAGTCCGAATTGTACCCAACGTTTGTATACGTCAGGGCTCGCTGTGCTTTCGAAGCCGCTGATATCATGACTCCAGAATCCAAAACCGGAAAGCCCAAGCGAGAGACCACCGCGAAGCGATTCAGCCATCGATTCATACGTGGAAGAGCAGTCACCGCCCCAGTGAACCGGGAACTGTTGACCACCTGCTGTTGCAGAACGTGCAAACAGGGCAGCTTCGTTTTTGCCAATCTTCTCTTCAAGCAATTCAAATACAGCTTTGTTATAGAGCTGTGTGTAATAGTTGTGCATTTTAACCGGATCAGAACCATCGAAGTACACAACATCTGTCGGAATTCTTTCACCGAAGTCAGTCTTAAAGGAATCTACACCTTGATCCAGCAGGACTTCCAGCTTGCTCTTATACCAATTCACAGCATCCGGATTCGTGAAATCAACTAGAGCCATACCTGCTTGCCACATATCCCATTGCCATACGCTGCCATCGGCTGTTTTAACCAGATAACCGTTCTCCATACCTTCATCGAACAAGTAGGATTTCTCTGCAATATATGGATTGATCCAGGCACAGATTTTGAGACCCTTCTCTTTCAGACGTGCAAGCATGCCTTCCGGATCCGGGAACATCGCTTCATCCCATACAAAATCAGACCATTGGTATTCCTTCATCCAGAAGCAGTCAAAGTGGAATACAGACAGCGGAAGATCACGTTCAGCCATGCCATCTACGAAATGGTTAACGGTTGCTTCATCATAATCTGTTGTAAATGATGTGGTCAGCCACAGACCAAATGTCCATGCGGGTGGAAGTGCTGGTTTACCTGTCAATTTCGTATAATTATCCAGTACATCCTTCGGATTGTCGCCGCCGATAATGAAGTACTCCAACGTCTCCCCTTCTACACTGAACTGTACTTTAGATACGTTCTCAGATGCAATCTCATACGATACGCGCTCCGGATGGTTTACAAATACACCATATCCTTTATTGGACAGATAGAAAGGAATGTTTTTATAGGACTGTTCACTGCTTGTACCGCCATCTTCATTCCAAGTATCTACGATTTGACCGTTTTTAACAAACGGTGTGAAGCGCTCACCGAGTCCGTAAACGTATTCACCAATGCCAAGATCAAGCTGCTCGCGGAAGTACGCTTCCTTGCTCGGACCTGTAATATAACCAGCCGCTCGTTGACCGCTACCAGTAATGCGTTTTCCTCCATACAGGAAGCTGACGTCCCAACCGTTTGTTTTATCGATTTGAACTTCCAGATTGCCGCTTTTCAGAACAGCCCCTTGTTCATTTTTGGAGATCTCAACGTTTGCATCTTGCGTATTAAGCTCAAATACAGGGCCTTTTTTCACTCCGCCTTTATGGTGATTCAACGTTACTCGAATAACGTTAGGCATAGGTGAGCTGTACGTTGCTTTCAGCAATGTACCGTTCAACGTGTCGCCTTTGCTACGAATATATTTAGTTGCCGCATATACGGTCAAGGAATTTTCTTTTTGTACAATATCACGAATGTCAGTCGGGTTTTGAATCTGATACCCTTCACGAGTCATCCAGAATCCATCAGTAAATTTCATGTTTTCTTTCCCCCTTTGGTTATACTATAATAATATTGATATTAATGACGAATTTCTTCTCTTATTTTGACCAAATATATCACGATTTTGATAATAACCATCCGATTCTTGAACATCAGCACCAATCTATGGAATCGATTACATTAATAATGATACAAAAAGGAGAATCTGATATGGAACGTGAACGATTACGGGAAGACCGAATCCACGGGAATGCCATGTATCCAGTCAGTGTATACCCGGATATACAACAACTGAACGGCGATAGCATTCTGGATTGCCACTGGCATGATGAAATGGAGTTCACCATGGTTACTCAGGGCTGTGCGGTCTTTCAGATTGATATGAACACCATTGAGGTTCAAGCTGGAGAAGCCATTTTTATCAATCGAGGTGAGATTCATGCAGGTTATCTGAAGGGTGATGTTCCCTGTGTATTCTCTTCCATTGTATTTAATCCCGAGCTGCTTGGCAGCCGTACCTTCGATACGGTACAGGAGAAATTCATCGGTCCACTGGTGCGCAAAACCGTAGTTCCCCCTTTTCATATCAAAGCAGATGAGGATTGGGGACAAGAAATTCTGGATCACCTGAAGCGCATATTTGCCGATCATGCTGCCCGAACAGAAACGTGTGAAATGTCAACGAAAGCATACCTGTATCTCATATTTGCCCGAATGTTCGAACATATGAAACCTGTTCCGCTCAAAGGCACCGTAGCTACAGGGAGCCATGACAAGGTAGAGCGCCTGAAATCCGTGCTCGGGTATATCCACAAGCGTTATCCTGAACCATTGAAGCTGAAAGAACTGGCCGATGAAGCCAATATGAGCGAAGGACACTTCTGCCGTTTTTTCAAACAGATGGTGCAGAAAACCCCGGTTGATTACATTAACTATTACCGCGTTCAACAAGCCTGCGTCCAGCTTGAGAATACGGATCACAAAATTGTTGATATCGCCATGGATGTCGGTTTTGATCATCTAAGCTACTTTATCACCACATTTAAAAGGCATAAAGCCACAACGCCTTCACAGTATCGCAAAATGTTCTATGAGAATGTGGCCATGGAATCTGCCTTGGTTCAGGTATAATAGAAGAAGGTGCTCACAGCTCTCTGGCTGCAAGCACCTTCTTTATTCATTGGTGTCTCACTTTTTCAATGTCTTCCATGAAGTGTATTCATGTACGGAGAAACCGTTAAAGGACGCATGTACTGAAGCCATTTTTTCGACCAACTTCAATTGTGCTTCCATATAAGCAGATCCCTCTTCATAAAAAGTAATGAAGTCGCCTTCCTTACTTTGCTTTGTTTCCACAGCTATGGAGATCGTTTTGCCAAGCAGAGCCGCTTCTGCAAGTTCATCCTTCGCTACACTATAGATTGCAGCAGCTGTATCACGGTAAGCCATAATCGTAATGGAATCAAACTTTCGAATCATCCAGCTGCTAACCGCCATCGTTGAACCCGGAATTTTGTAGTTATCGAGCCAGAATGGCAGATCAGCCGCTACGGGCATCTTCATCCGTGATGCTCGCTCAACAATGTACTCCACATTTCCTTGCCACTGGGTAATCACACTGGCCTGATTGATTTTCCATTGCGGATGCACATGTGGCTCGATATCCAGATGAATACCCGCAAATTTCTCATTGGGTAATGCCTGCGCTTGATAAGCTTCAATCCAGTCCAGGAAAGATGCAATCTGTTCCCGACTTTCCGTCAACCCCCAGGCCGATCTTCCATCCATCACGTCAACCGCAATATTCTTGGCTCTCGCCTGGCGGATAAAGCTTTTATACTCAGGAATTTTTATATCCCGGTTCATCTGTAGATAGATCGTATTGATCTTATTGGCTGTAGCGTAAGTTAACACCTCTTGAGGATTACTTCGGATCTGGGTGGTATCCCACACCCATGTCGCTCTCACGGGTGTATCAAGTTTCCCATGAATCGTTGCATAACTGTCGACTGAACCATCTGCAATGGCTTTGGAAGAACAGGCTGTACTCGCGCACAGAATCAAACAACACAGTAACAAGATAAAACGATACCCCTTTTTGCTTTTCATATTTGTACACTCCCTCTGAAGTTATCAGCCCTGACGTGCAAATCTGGATGAAATTGTGTCGTTTCATATTCATTTAATGGAACCTTATTAGTTACGACGAATTTAGATTGCTTCTATATGCAATATCATCTTTAAGACTTACGACGAAAGAATCATATAATTATATTTCGGGAATTCGTAGTTCTGTATGTATAGTTCAAAAGTCACAATTACTCACTATTTTCTAAATTGACTCCTATTTCAGCGGGACTTCAGTCATTATTGGCATATGTACACCAAGAACCAGAAGACCTAGAAAGCGTTTTCTCCCAAAACGCACAAAAAAACCGCCCTAAGGCGGCTTTTCATGTATATCCATTTATCGAGCTCTAATCGATAAATCTATTCATTCATTACCCGATGGAACTGCCGGTGTACTGTCAACCACTTCATCGAAAAGGGAGACCAGTTCAATACCTTCTGCCGAGATCCGCACAAGCCCCTTGTCGGACAACCGTAATTCCGGAATCACTACCAGCGCAAGCAACGAAAGCGTCATGAACGCATTATTCAACGTACATCCTGCGGACTGTAAAGCTTCACTGATTGCTGCCGATTGGGCTGCAACGACTTCGAAAGACTCGGTTGACATCAAACCTGCAATCCGCAGCGGGAATTCGGTCACCCCTGCTGCCGTTACCACGGCTACCCCACCTTGCATGCGAATGACCCGGTTACCGGCTTCGGCCATCAGGGCATCATCATTACCGATAATCAACAGGTTGTGACTATCATGAGCCACCGTCATCGCAATTGCTGCAGGTGATGTGAAGCCAATGCCTCCAACAAGAGCAACCGCCCGATTCCCGGTTTGTTTGTGACGCTCCAATACCGCGATTTTGCATACTTCCCCGGAAGTTGAAACCACAACCTTACCATCCTGCACCGTGACAGGCAGGTGTTTCTCCTTTGTATCCACATGATTCTCTGTCACATGAATGATCTTGGCACCAATCGTACCTTCTGCAATCGGTGCAGCAAGTTCCAGATCTTCTGGCTGAATATTCGCTTCCAACTTCACCGTGTTCAGCGCTTCCTCCGGGTATGTGAAGCTGTCCCAGACCGCCGTCATTTTCCCGTTCTCGGCTACGACTTGCCCGGCAGCAATTGTCATGCCCACACGTACATCAGCCAGTCGGCCGTCCAGCAGAATAATATCCGCTATATTGCCCGGAATAACCGCACCAATGTCGCGTGCAACCCCGAACCGCTCAGCCGTGTTAATGGTAGCCATCTGGAAAGCCGTGACCGGCTTCACACCTTGGGAAATGGCGAGACGAACAACAAAGTCCATATGCCCTTCTTTGAGCAGGGATTCAGAGCTTCGGTCATCGGTTACCAGCATCATCCGGCGTGTATCCAGTCCAAGCTCCGTACAGGCTTTGATGGTCTCCGCCACATCATGCCATGCCGAACCTTGACGCATCTTCGCATACATCCCGAGTCGCAGACGTTCGACCACATCTTCCTTGGTCACACATTCATGATCCCCCGTAACTCCACTTGCTGCGTATGCCGGCAAACGCCAGTCATCTGCTGCCCAAGTGAAGTGACCATCTGCCACTTTGCCAGCCCGGAGGGTCGCCTGGATCTCACCAATCATCGTCTCGTCCCCGTAAACGACACCAGGGAAGTTCATCACTTCCCCAAGACCAATCATGTCCGGCCCCCAGGAAAGAGCCTCAGCCACCTCTTCTGGCCCGATATAAGCACCTGTTGTCTCCAGTCCCGGATGGGTGGAAGGCACACAGGAAGCCACCTGCATATAAGCAGCCATCGGTGTGGTCCGCGCTTCATCCAGCATCAGCCTCAGACCTTTGAGACCAAGCACGTTGGAGATCTCATGCGGGTCAAAGAAACCTCCCGTTGTGCCTGAAGGCAATACCGCTCTCGCAAACTCGGTTACTTTCATCTGAGTACTTTCAATATGGCAGTGTCCATCCAGCAATCCAGGAGCGATATATTTGCCGTTCGCTTCAATAATCCGGGTATGTTCTCCGATCGTGTGGCTTACATCTTTACCAACATAAGCAATTCGAGCTCCTTGTACAGCTATGGACATCTCAGGCAAAATCTCACCTGATATCACGTTTACGAGCGTGCCTCCCCGAATGACCAAAGTCGCTGGCATATCTCCCCGGGCTGTAGCGACCAGATCCGGTACACAATCGGCCATAAGCGGCCGTTCAAAAGATGATTTGTTCATATTGTTGCCTCCTTTAATAAACGATCCAAAAAAAATATATTGTTACGATTATATGAGTCCAGACCTCATGTGTAAAGAAAAATAACATCCATTGTGCCTCAATACAAATTATGGAGTCATATTTATCCACAGAACCCAATCCTTACGAATTCACGTTAGGTATTTTCATTCCATACGATCACCTATATGGCTGGAATCTCATCATGTATACGCCCCTCGTGAAGTTAGCTTCTTCCCGATATATGTATCATATACAGAAAGACTCCCGTTCCACTGAACGGAAGCCTTCTTCATGCACATGAATGTGATATGTCAGTCCACTTGCGCAGCAGACACCTTGCCAAGATCATACCATTCTTCCGACTGCGAGGTAATAAAAGGACTCGGTGTGCCCACGCAGTAAACGTGCAGCAGATGCATCGCTCGCGTACAAGCCGTGTAGAACAATTTGCGTTCATGCTCATGGGCATACTGCTCCGCAGAGCCGTCATAGATCAGGACAGCATCAAATTCCACACCTTTGGCCAGATACGCAGGAATGACATGAACACCCTGTTCAAAAGCCAGCGTCGTTTTCTTAATTAACTTCGGTGCTGAGGGCAGTATCTTGCTCAATGCAGCATGTACCTCTCTGCTCTCTTCGGCGGTCTTGCAGATTACGGCAACTGATTCATACCCTTCCTCAATCAAGTGCTTGAGGTCTGTCGTGATGACATTCATATGACGATCGGAATCAGAAGAAACGATAACTTTAGGCTTCTCGCCGCTACGGTTAAATGGAATGATCTCTTCCCCACCAGGCACCATGCCACGGGTAAACTCCACGATCTCCCGGGTAGAACGATAGCTCCTGGTCAGCTCAATTACCTCTGTATTGTCTGGACCGTACAGGTTAGTCAAAGGTCCTGTTCCACTAAGGACTGAAGAGTGGGCATAGATGGCCTGATTGAAGTCACCGAGTGCTGTTATTTTCGCCCGAGGGAACAATCTCTTCATAAATGCCAACTGAAACGCAGAATAATCCTGGGCTTCATCAATAATGACATGACGAATATTGGAGTTAATATGGAAACCAAGCATGAGCTCACGCAGGTACAAGTATGGCGTAATATCTTCATATGCCAACTCCTGGAGCTTCAATCTGCGTAAAGTCATCCTACAGATTTCATCCCATTGGGCAGGCAATGCTTCGTCACCCAGCAATCGCACCATCTGACCCTCATCGTTGAACAGATGTGCATATAATTGTCTTATATCGACGAACCGCAAGGACTTGATCCATTTCCGTAACGGTTTGAGTCGGTCACTGACTACCATACGGGCCAGAATTTCTCTTTCTTGCTCGAAGTCATTAAACGTATGGGTCTTTCCTTTTTGCTTACGCTTTAACCGTTGGTATGCACGTTGCAGATCCTCCGGCTCCATCAGATCAAGCTGCTGATCGACCCAAGGCGCATCCAGTTCACCTTTACCAAAGGCAGACAGTTCTTTCAGCATCCAGTCCCGCAACATCTCCAGTCGGCTCACCAGCTTAACGGATGACTCGAAACTGTAGAATTTCTCAGCCATAGCCTCTGACGTGACAATTGCTCGGCCCTGGAAGCGAACCGGCTTGAATTTCATGCCACCTGACAGCATGCTCTCCTTATAACGCGTAATGACTTTCAGGAAAGATTCTGAGGATTTGAACCGAATGCTGGACATGCGAACATCATAATCGGGATCTTCTGTTCCCGTAAGTACATATTCGAGCTGAATAAACGGATCTTCCAATTGATATTCACGACCCAAACGGCGCTCCAGATACTCCTGGAAGGTCGTTTGCAACATGTTTTCCTCCCCAAGCTCAGGCAGTACCGTGGAGACATAACTGTTGAACATCGGGTTTGGTGAGAAAAGAACCATCTGATCCGCTTGCAGATGCTCGCGATATTTATAGAGAAGATAGGCCACACGCTGGAGCGCGGCGGATGTTTTGCCACTGCCGGCTGCGCCTTGCACAATAAGCATGCGTGTCCGGTCATTACGGATAATCCGGTTCTGCTCCTTCTGAATGGTCGCAACAATACTCTTCATCTGTGCATCCGAAGTTCGACTGAGCACGGCCTGCAACAATTCATCGCCAATGGTTACGCCTGTATCAAACATAAAACGAATCCGTCCGTCCCGAATGACAAACTGCCGCTTCATTTCTATATCACCGCTGATCTCCCCGCTTGGTGTACGATATGTGATCGGGCCCGGTGCTCCGTCATAATAGAGGTTGGAGATCGGTGCACGCCAGTCGTAGACTAGAAAGGATTCCTCTTTCTCGTCTAATAACGATGCAATCCCCAGATAGATGCGTTCCGCATTCGGGTATCCCTCTTCCTTGAAATCGATCCGGCCAAAATACGGTGAATGATGCAGTCGTTTCATTTTATCCAACGCCGCCGCTGTATTGAGATGACTGCGCTCCCGATCGGACAATACCTGAGACTGCTGCCGCATGCTGGTTGAAGTTTCCCCCACATCGTCCGCTTCGCTAAAGTTCATTGTCACTTCGTCCCAGAAATCTTTTCTCATGCCAACCACTTCATCACGGAAGGAACCGACTTCATCTTCTAACGTTGTGATCTTGCGTTCAATCTGATCGGTCACCATGTTGACCCGTCGCTGCTCTTCGCTCCATTGCTGCTCTGTACTCATATGTTAATAGCCCCTCTTTCCCCGGATTGTGTCCTCAAAATCCCATTTGACAAGCCCGAAAAGGCAATGGTATAATTATTAGAAAGTAAACATTTTAATTATATGTTAATTAGTTCTAATTTTCTGAAAACCATTTTTTATTGTACCAGTGACAACGTCCCGATGCAAGCGGAGGCGTTTTTTGTTGTTTTCATCTTCATTATTACCCAATCACTGGGTCCTCAACTGATCAAACTGTTTATGCCTACTTTTGTAATTCCTCAATCGTCTCTTGCCAACGTGTAATTGCTCCACGTTCATCTTTTAGTTGAAAAGTTATTCCTGAAGTGATCTCCGCATATGGCGCATGATCCATACGTACCTGGAGCACCTGTGCTTCAAAACGATCTCTCGGATGAACAGCCCCCTTAATCTCAGGCAGCAACTCTACTTTCATACGAATATGCAGCAATCGTTGTCCTTGAACCGCAATCAAGGTAGCCTTGCCTGTTTTGCTCATGTTCATACTGGTCTGTGTACCTTGCCACAGAGCAAGTCTAAGCTGACGGGGACTTATCGCAATCACTTCCCCCATACTAATCATCGCCTGATGCGGCCACTGATCCTCAGATACGGTCAGCAGTTGCATCGCTTCGTGTTGTTTATTCTCCAGATTTGTCCCACTCAACCACTCCATTAGTTCAGCGTCCAATTCCTCTATAATCATGTCTATCCCTCAGTTCGTTAAAATTCATTTATGCCATTCAGCTGTATGTACGACAAAACAACCCGGACACGATTGTCCGGGCAATGTTGTAATTCCATTGTATATGATCATGAAGCAGGTACGCAATTCGCATCTAAGGCCACTTAAGCCAATTCAAAATTTTGTCCTGTGATTCTTTGTCTTCACTGGAGCTATGCACATGCTCGGCAAGTCGATTCAGACGTTCCAACTGATATCCGTAATCATAAATCGCAGCAGCCACGATCGACAGTCGTAACATGCCTTCCTTGTCGATATCAAACTGGGTGATCGCCTGCTCCATGAAACGGTCATTGTCCAATACAAACTGTGCGGCCTCTTCTCCGTTCGGTTTCAGCTTATCCTCGAACTTGAGCAATGCATGCTCATGGAATTTAATTACAAGTTCCAGATGAGAATCAAAAAACTGATCCATCGCTGTTGACCGTGGTGCCTGGAAATAGTGACGTTCAACCGAATCCAGCACCTCATAGCCTTTTTGCAGACTCAGCAGCATTTGCTTGTAGACTACCATCTGCCGGGTTTCGCTGAATTTCGAACGTTTCATCTTTTTCTGTTCCTCTTCGAACAAGTTATACTTGTCAGACAAAGACTTAATGGAACCGCCCAGGTTGCTTTTCTCCTCCCGGAATACAACTTCCTTGATTTCATCCGAGATTGAGGTTCTCAGAAGCAACGACATACCGCTGAACACACTCTGGATCTGCTTCACGAACTGAATCTTCGGTTTCGGAGGAAATACCGTAATGTTGATGAGAAACGCCGATACAATACCAACCAGTGTCAACAGAAAACGATTGAGTGCAAAATGCCAGTCACCCGAAGCTTCCATAATGGATACAACCGTGACCAGTGTCAATCCAACCGTCTCACCCATATTCAATTTAAGACAAATCATGATGACAAGTACAATAATTAATCCAACAGCGATTGGCTCATTGGACAATACCATGCCGCCAACCAGGGCCACAATAGCTCCAAGTGTGGTCGTTTGCAGCTGATCCAGAAAGTATTTCCAGGAGCGATAGATGGAAGGCTGCATCGCGAATATAGCTGCGATTGCGGCAGGCACGGGAGATTGCGGGTTCAAAAACAGGCTGCTAAGGTACAAGGCAAGCGTGACCGCAATTCCCGTCTTAAGTACACGAGCACCAAATGACATGGTGGTGACCCCTCCTCTTTACCGAACCTGAAATTTTACATTTGATAATCATGTTCATTATTACCCCATATTTCTTTTTTTGCCTGAATACATTCAGGAGAACGATTTATTGTACCATGGAAGACCTTCCGTTGCCATGTCATAAGTCAGAGGTACTATGAAATGGATTCATTTATGTATGTTAATACACATTATTAACCTAAAAAGAAGCAAATCCTCAAAATGGATTTTCACCACTTCGAAGATTCGCCTAAGTTTATATTATCTCTAAGGAATACTCATGCTTACGATGCCTGCCTAACGGTCTGTGCCCGCCCACTCTCTTTTGAACTGGTCCACGAACTGCACCATATAATCATGACGCTGCTTGGCCAGCTCCTTGCCATAAGTGGTATTCATCAGATCCTTGAGCTTGAACAGCTTTTCGTAAAAATGATTAATCGTTGTGCTGCGCCCGTTGCGATATTCCTCACGGGTCATCTGCTCCCGTGGGGGAAGGGACGGATCATACATCTCGCGTCCTCTCGCTCCTGAAAAGGCAAAAGTGCGTGCGATCCCAATCGCACCCAATGCATCCAGACGATCCGCATCCTGCACAACCTGTGCTTCAAGCGAATTGACCGCAGGACGCTGGCCTCCCGCATATGAGATGGTGCTAATAATACCCACAACCTTATTACGTATATCCGGGTCAAGAGGCTGGGTATCCAGCCATTCATTCAGTTTCGCCATTCCAGCTTCCAAGCTCTCATTCAGCTTTTCATCCGGTACATCATGTAATAATGCCGCCAGTTCGCAGACAAATGGATCTGCACCCATGCGGTGAGCGAGTTCGACCGCAAGTGCAGTCACTCGTTCAATGTGCGGCCAGTCATGACCATCACTATGCTTGGATGAATCACCTTGAACAAAAGATCGGGCGGCTCGCAGAACAGCCTCTCCTGCCGTTATTTCATCTAACTCTGACATCTTATTATTCCCCGCCTTCACGGGACTGTTCACGTGGAATACGTCGAGCTACACCCGTCTTAACAGCTGCTTCAATGACGCGACTGCGCATCGATTTGACCACTTTATCATTGAACACACTCGGAATAATGTAATAACGTGTACGCTCTTCATCCGTAATGGCCGACGCAATCGCTTGAGCGGCTGCCAGCTTCATTTCTTCATTAATTTCGGTGGCTCGGCAGTCCAGAACTGCCCTGAAGATGCCCGGGAAACATAACACGTTGTTGATCTGATTCGGATAATCGGATCGTCCCGTTGCCATTACCGCTACAATATCTTCCACCAAGGCAGGCATAATCTCAGGTACCGGATTTGCCATTGCAAACACGATTGGATCTTCTGCCATGGTCTGCACATCTTCGCGAGTCAACAGATTGCCGCGGGACAGGCCAATGAACACATCGGCTCCGCGAATAACATCACGCAAAGAGCCAGTCTCCAGTTCGGGGTTAGTACGAGCTGCATAATCACTCCAGACTTCATTCTCATAAGTTTGTGTCCGTACAATTGCCCCCTCACGATCGACACCTATAAGCCGGCTGGCTCCCGCAGACAATAATATGTTACTGCATGCTACACCTGCTGCACCAATACCACAGACCACGATTTTCACATCTTCAATGGACTTGCCAACCAGTTTGAGCGCATTGATCAGACCGGCATATAACACAACTGCTGTGCCATGCTGGTCATCATGAAATACCGGAATATCCAATTCTTCATTCAGACGACGTTCAATCTCGAAACAGCGAGGTGATGAGATATCCTCCAGATTAATGCCGCCAAAGCCAGGTGATATCGCTTTCACAGTACGTATGATTTCCTCGGTGTCCTGTGTGTCCAGGCAGATTGGGAAGGCATCCACACCTGCAAATTGTTTGAATAACATTGCTTTACCTTCCATGACAGGCATCGCTGCACGAGGACCAATATTACCAAGTCCAAGCACGGCACTGCCATCCGATATAACGGCCACGGTATTCCGTTTAATTGTTAAAGAGAAGGCTTTGCCAGGCTCTTCTGAAATGGCTGAACATACACGAGCCACATCCGGAGTGTACACACGTGACAGATCTTCCCGGTTGTGAATCGGTGTCTTTGGTGTTACTTCGATCTTACCGCCCAGATGAAGCAGGAACGTCCGATCTGATACATTAATAATGGACACACCTTTAAGCTGGCGCACCCCTTCTATAATTTTACTGTTATCTTGTGCATCTGTAACAGCGACTGTCAAGTCGCGAACGCTTACATCCTGATTGGTAGAAATCACGTCGATGGCAATGATGTCTCCCCCAGCTTCCGAGATGGCCGAAGCCACTTCGCCAAACTTGATATCCTTTGTTGTCATTTCCAGTCGAATAATAATGCTGTTACCATCCAGATTTCTTTGATTCATTTCCATTCCTCCCAGACTGAAAGTCTTGAGTTACAAGTTACCTGTTTGTCTTCGCTGCGCGGACACGTTTATCCTTTATCTTGTCCAGAAAAAGTGGTTCAACAGCCAAATACTTAATAAAAAGATGCCCTAAACACCAATGTCAGGCGTTCAGGGCACTTTTTTAGTATCTTAACTCCGTTTATAACGTAAGGATGAACCTATTACTTCCGAGCAGCCGGTCTGCGCAGGACACGAATGTCATATGGATTCAAGCTAAGACTGGATTCCACAGCATCACCACTGAGCAGATCCGTGTAGGACTGTGCATCTAATTCAATCCGTTTCTCATCTGGTGTATAGTTCTGTACAAATACATAATCTGCTGTACCATCTGTACGCGTATGTGCCGTTGTTCCGGCAGGCAGTTCTGTTTGAAGTCCACGCTCAATGTTCAGGTCAGCGATTAGTTTTGCGTAGAGATCATCATAGAATGGTGCTTTCAGACGTGTCGCTACATAATACGCTTTCCCTGAGCCCAATTGGTTAACTGTCAATGCCGGGCGTCCGGCATAGAAGTCAGAACGGTACGTAGCCAGAGACTTCGCGCCTTCCAGATGGATCAGATCACACAGTTCAATCGCATCGTACGCTGTATTGAGCTGAAGCTCGTTACCCTGCTCGGGGATAATTCCGTTCAGATCACGATCATGCAATCCGTCAATTTCCTCGGACCAGATGCCAAGTGTCTTACGCAGTGGCCCTGGGAATCCACCCAGGAAACACAGATCGTTTTCGTTTACAATACCAGACCAGTAAGTGGCTACAAACGTACCGCCTTGTTCTACAAACTTCTCAATGCGTTCGCCAACACCTTCACGCACCAGATAGAGCATTGGAGCAATCAACAACTTGTACTTGGACAGGTCTGCATCCATATCAATAACGTCTACAGCGACTCCTTTTTTCCAAAATGCTTCGTAATGCTCCTCCACGGTCTGCTCATACTTCACACCGATATTGCGCGGACCCTGTGAATCATTAACAGCCCAGCGGTTTTCCCAATCGAATATGATTGCAACTTCTGCTGGAACCGCTGTTCCTACAATGGCTTCCATGCCTTCAAGCGCCGTTCCTACGTCGGTGACATCTTGGAACACACGTGTATGTTCCGTTCCTACGTGGTCTACCACCGCACCATGAAGTTTTTCGCTGGAACCCCGGCTCTTTCTCCACTGGAAATACTGAACACTATCGGAACCGTGTGCTACAGCCTGGAGAGAAGAGAGCAGATGCATGCCCGGTTTTTTCAGCTTGCTGACATCTTGCCAATTCGTCGAACTTGGCGTACTCTCCATCAGCAAGAACGGCTGACCGCCTTTGATTGAACGAACGATGTCATGCATCATTGCGATCCGGGACGCCTGTTTCGCATCGTCATCTGCATCATGCCAAGTGGGATAACTGTCCCAAGAGAGGAAGTCCAGAATATCAGCGAACTTCCAATAGTTCAGGCCGCCATAGAATTCCATCAGGTTGGTTGTGACTGGCAGATCGGGATTCTGAGCTTTCAATGGTTTCGTTTCATGCATGATGAAATCAGCTGTCTGATCCGTAACGAAACGGCGCCAATCCAGATTCATTGCATGGACCTGTGTCTCACCGTGTGGAGCCGGAGATTCCACCTGACTCCATTCTGTAACCGTATGGCTCCAGAATGTGGTCCACCACGAATGGTTCAGTTCATCAAGTGTTTGATACTTCTTCTGAACCCAACCACGGAATGCTTCCTGACAATAATCACAATGACAGTCTCCGCCAAACTCATTCGAGATGTGCCAGCCGATGACAGCCGGATGATCTGAATAACGTTCTGCCAGTCTTGTATTGATTGCAGTAACCTTCTCACGGTATACCGGGGAAGTATAACAATGGTTGTGACGGAAACCATGCAGATTGCGGACACGATTCTCGGATACGCGGAGCACTTCCGGGTACTTGGCGGACATCCAGGCAGGTCTGGCACCACTTGGTGTAGCTAGTAATGCATAGATGCCGTTTGCTGCAAAACGATCCAACACCTGATCCAGCCATTCAAACGTGTATACACCCTCTTCCGGCTCAAGGGATACCCATGAGAAGATACCAATGGACATCACGTTACACTTGGCAAGCTTCATCAAGCGAATATCTTCTTCCAGAACTTCAGGGTAGCGGAGCCATTGCTCCGGGTTATAGTCTGCGCCATGCAACATGTGCGGGGCTTTGGAACTTACAGGTGCATATTTGTATGTCATAAGGACAACTCCCTTGCTTTTGAATTACAATTTTTATTGAATACAACGATATTCACGACTCAAATTACCAAGCTTATCTTCTGGCATGGCTTCATCTTTTCATCAGATACCACTTGTGAACCTGTATGATATTACACGTATGTCACAACATCAGATTCTTCCGTAGTAGCTAGTGCTGTAAACGATTCCAACTTCCGACCTTTAAAATCAAACATGGTGAGGTTGCCCCAGTTATTCGGATGTCCAACGGACCATTCTTCTTTACTTGGTATCCATGCAGGTTCCCAATAATAGAATCCGTGCCCCAAACCACCAGGAACTTCGCGAATAATCTGCAACAGATCCTTCAGATATCGGGTCTGCCCCTCTACACTTGCAGGGTATCCTGGCAACAACAATTCTTCCTGATTCAAAATCCATTCGATGCCTTCTGGCTGCTCCAGTGTCCATGGATAAGCCGTTTCAACCACATTGACAGGTTTGCCATAACGCTCAGCCAGATCATGAAGATTGTCGCGTAACGCATCAAGTGTGCCGTGCCACCAAGGATAATACGATAGACCAATGATATCGAACTCCACACCGAGTGCTTCAAAGCGATCGTAAAACTTGCGGCTCTCGGCGTTATCTCCACCACGATCAATATGTATCATAATCTGGATATCCGGGTCAACGGATTTGACCGCAGCAATTCCGTACTTCACAAGGCCTGCAAAACGCTCCCACTGTTCATCCGTATCATGCTCTTCTCCACCGACACGTCCCTCATTCCATAACATGCCCGGCGTAATCTCGTTGCCGACCTGCACCATGTCTGGAAGCGCATCGTTTTCCTTTAACGTTCTCAGAACATCAGCCGTATACATGCATACTGCACGTTGAAGCTCTTCATAGGACAGATTCTCCCAAGCTTTCGGCTTCCATTGATTGGCTGGATCAGCCCAGCGATCAGAGTAATGGAAATCAAGCAAAAATTTCAATCCTTGTTTCTTGATCCGTTTAGCTATCTCCACCGTGCGTTCCAGATTGCAGAATCCACCAACAGGATCATTCCAGATTCGAAGTCGAATCGCGTTCGTGTCATTGAACTTCAGGATGGACAGCAAGTCTTGTTCCTTGCCATCCACATCACTGTAGCTCCCGCCATGCTGTTCGATTTCATCCATAAAAGACACATCCATTCCCAGAACGAATGTCTTTTCCGTCAAGTTGCTCACTGTATCAACCTCCATTAATTTGGGGTACAGGCTCAGCCTTTAACTGAGCCCAACGTCATACCTTTAACAAAGAAACGTTGCAGGAAAGGATACACAATCAAGATCGGTGCACTTCCGATGAAGATCTGAGCTGCCCTTACCGTAGTTTGAGAGAGAGCTTCCATTTCTTTTGGATTCATGCTCATGCTACTCATATCACGTCCAATAATGACCGTTTGCATAAATGTAGCAAGTGGGTAATCCTTGGCGTTATTCATATAGAGCAATCCATCAAACCAGGAATTCCAGTGGAACACCATACTGAACAATGCAATGGTTGCAATGGACGGCATCGAAATGGGAAGAAAGATACTGAACAATGTTCTGAAATGGTTAGCTCCATCCATCAGTGCTGCTTCCTCCAGCTCTTTTGGAATACCGCGGAAGAAGTTCAGCATCAGAATGACCAGGAATGTGTTAACTGCCCCCGGGAGCACCAGTACCCAGAAGGAATCCATCAACCCAATCTTCTGAATAACCATATAGAATGGCACGAGTCCCCCGTTGAAAATCATGCTGAATACAAATATCCAGGAGTAGATCGTTCTGCCTTTGAACTCACTATTTTCTTTGGACAATGGATACGCCGCCAGGAACGTAATCAGCAACGTAATGGCTGTACCGATCACTGTACGCAGGAGCGAGATCCAGAGCGAGTTCAAGAAAATTGGATTGTTCATCGTTTTTTTGTATGCCTCAAGTGAGAAGCCTACAGGCCAGAGATTGACCAGATTTGCATCAGCAGCAGCCTTTGTACTAAAGGATACTGCCAGTACATGAATCATCGGTACAATACACATGATGGCGACCAAAATCAGAAAGCAGGTATTGACTATATTAAACACGCGATAAGGCAATGATTTATGATACATCGTGGTCCCTTCTTTCTCTGTTCATTCGTTTAGAATATGCGGTATCCGGCGTATTTTTTGGCTAAGCTGTACGATACAAGAATCAAGATCATGCTAATAACCGATTTGAATAATCCGATCGCCGTTGCAAAGCCCATCTCACCATTTTGCATTGCGGAACGATATACGAATGTATCAATGATGTCACCCGTTTGATATACGAGCGGGTTATACAAGTTGAAAATCTGGTCAAACCCGGCATTCAGTACGTTACCAAGTGCCAGTGTTCCCACAACCATCAGCATCGGCACAAGTGAAGGAATTGTAATGTGCAGTGTCTGTTTCCAGCGTCCCGCTCCGTCAATTTCTGCTGCTTCGTACAATGCTGGATTAATTCCGGCAAGGGCAGCCAGAAAAACAATCATGTTATAGCCAAATTCTTTCCACACATCTGTCAGAATGACCGTAGATCGGAACCAGCTGTTGTCTCCCAGGAAGAAATATGGCCCGAGTCCGAAGGTTCCCAGAACCCGGTTAACCAAGCCGCCTGTTGACAACAGATCTATCAAAATCCCGCCCAGGATGACCCAGGACAAGAAGTGAGGTAAATAGACAAGCGTTTGAATCGTACGCTGTATAGCCATCTTACGAACCTCATTCAAAAGAATGGCAAAAACAAATGGAACAAATAAATTGAAAATCAGTTTAAGTACAGCAATAATCAATGTGTTCCAGATGACCTGTAAGCTGTCTTCACGTTCAAACAAATATCTAAAGTTGTCCAGCCCGACCCATTCAGAACCACTAATTCCAAGCCATGGCTTGTAGTTCTGGAATGCCATAATAATCCCGCCCATAGGCACATAACTGAAGATAATCAGAAAGATAATGGCTGGCAACAGCATAACGTGGAATGGCCAAGTGCGTTTCAAAGTTCTCATGATTGCTCCCCCTGTATTTCTTCCTACTCAAGTACTCCCTGAGTGGCTTATATTGCGATTATATCAACCTTTTACGGGGTCCAAACAGCACATAAAAGCAATATAAATGGCACAAATTCAACCACTTTGCCGCAGCTTGAATAAACCAAAAAAAGCGCCCAGACGTTATCGTCTGGGCGCTGCTTAAAACTATTTTTTCACACTGTCATACCATTCGTTAACCTCTTGCGTGATTTGGTCACCGCCACCCGATTTCCACGTTTGTACAAAGGTATCAAACGCATCAGCCGGATTTTTGCCATAGATAATTTCGTTAAATGCCTGGTTCTCGATTTTGTTCAGATAGTCCAGCTTGGATTTCATCGTCTGTGTTGTTGGACCTGTGAACATGTTTTTGAAGGAAATTTCTTCCTGGCTCAATAACACTTTTGCTGCGGCAGGAGTTTCTTTACCGTAATTGACAGCAACGTCTTTCTCAAGCTTCGTTTCAGGCTCTTTGCCATTAGCCAGATTCATCAGAGCTTTCATCTGTGCATCTGGAATACGTGCACCATCACGAACAAGCAAATAACGTACAACGTTCACGTATCCGCCTTCGATCTGGTCAATCGGCAATTGTTTCCCGTTTGCATCCAATTGATAGTCATAACCTGCAAACAGACCATTATCATAAGGGCTGCCCGGTGCTGGGTCTGCATAATTGTCGAAGAGGTAATTCTGATACGTAAAGAATGCTTCTGGATGTGCCATATCCTTTTTGATCAACGTAACACCATTCACGAACTGTGTTCCGTGACGCATCGCTTTTCCTTCAGGACCGGTAGGAATTTCAATCGGTTTCCATACCGCACTCGGTACATTTTTCACTGTATCGAGAAGTGGCCACCCACTCATCCAGTAAGGTCCTGGAATAATGCCGGCAGTTCCTGCAACGGCTGGCTCTGCTGTTTTGTTCTCATCCCATAGCGCTGCTTCCTGCGGGATATATCCTTTTTTGAGCCATTCGCTCAATTTGGTCAGACCTTGTTTCATACCCGGATTGATGGAGCCATACTCCAACTTGCCATCCGCAGCAAGATTCCATTGTTGAGGTAAGGTGCCATATGCACCAAATATCCAAGATACATCTCCCATCCAAGTGTTCATGGATGTTTTGAAACCAACGCTGAGCGGAGTGACTTTATCCGGAGCCAAGCCGTCCGGGTTATTGTTTTTGAATGCTTCCATAACGGTTTCCAGCTCATCGATTGTTTTTGGTGCTTTCAGATTCAACTTGTCCAGCCAATCCTGACGAATCCACAACAAATAATCATTGTTGTAGGCATAGTCCAGAACAGGGATACCCATTCTTTTGCCATCACGACTATATTGGTTCCAGACGTTAGGATCTTGCTCCATCGCTTTTTTCCATGTGTCAGAAGCATATTTGTCGAACAGTGGACCGACCTCTTCGTACATGCCAGAGTCGATCAAGTCTTGAGCAACGAGATTGTCCGCACTACCAATCGTCACGATATCTGGCATTTCCTGTCCAGAGGACATAGCCAGACGAAGTTTAGTTGCAAACGCACTGTTTGTGTCTGTTACTGACCAGAGCGCGCTGACATTAATCCCGAATTTTTCCTTGGCCCACTTGGTTGCCACGTTATTTTCCATGGATTCGCCATTTTTAAACTTCAGCTCAGGATCGATTCCCCATGCTGTTGTAATGGTTACTTCCGGATCATACTTTTCTTTGTATTCGTTTTGGGTTCCAGACGTACTTGGTGTTGCACTATCTCCGCCCCCACTGCCTCCTGAACATCCTGCAAGAACGACAGTTAGACTCAGCGTTGTAGCGAGAAGCGTCAAGAATCTCTTTTTCGTTGATTGCGCTCTCATGTTGTTCCCCCTTAAATCGTTTTGGTTACCCTTTCATTATAGGCTGACCAGGACTTTGATCCTATGATACGAAATCAAGATTTCTGCACCTTTGCCAACCTATATTCTGGAATGTTGTTGTAATTATGCCTGATCCCGAAATTCATTGGGTGTCATCCCATAATGCTTTTTGAACATTTTGCTGAAATATTGCGGATTCTGATAGCCAAGTTCACTCGTAATCTCGTATATTTTTTTGTTGCTATTTTTAAGCAGATATAGCGCGCGTTCCATGCGCATCCGAATCATGTAATCCCCGAGACCTTCCCCAGTCTCTGCCTTGTAGATTTTTGATAGGTATACGGGGTGCAAATATACCTTGTCCGCAATCATCTTCACCGACAGATCCTGTCCCGTATCACTTGTCACCAGCTCCTGAACCTGCTTGATCACATGTCTGCGGCTCTGCACACCTTCCTGATCGGACAACTCTTCCTGAAGCTTCGCCAGCATCTCGGTTGCCCAGCGCCGCAGCTTCTCGGGGGATTGGATCAACTGATGAGCAAGGAGCAGATCGAATCCCGCATGATCAATTTCATGTACCAGATGCCCCTGTTTATGGGCAATATACATGAATGCATTGGTTACAGACAGATACATCTCATACACATGTTCTCGGGACAATCGTACCTGTTCTGCCGCGTCAAAGACCGTGTTCAGCTTACGCGCTGCCGCTTCCCATTGCTTGGTCTCAAGCAATTGCGGAAGTACAGGCGGTTTGTACAACTCTTCGAGCGCCTGGGTCGCATCATTCTCCGATCTTTTGCCGAGTGCCTGATCCATGTCCATATATATAATCTTGTGTTCTTCCGGTCCTGAAAGGACAAGGGAACCCAGGCTTTTTCGATAAGCTGCTGTCAATTCATTAAAAGGAAATGATGGTGTAACGACCATGGACAGATCCCCCTGTAGATATCGAATGACATGCTCACGGAAAGTTTCAGCTGAGGTTCTCAACGTCTCCAAGTCCATCTGCGGAGCTTCGATCTGTCCCTGATTCTGCAAAAACATAACCAGACACTCATGAGGTCCGCGACCAAACCACACGTTGAATTGCTCTCCGAGCACTTCCTCTGCAATATTCCCTACCGCAAAATCCATCAGATCCAGAGATTGCTGATCCATTGATGAGAAGCGTCCTGTGAGACGAATCAGCATCATCACAGCCGATTGTTCCGGGTCAATATGAATCTCATATTGTTGCAGTTGTTCCCGAAGTGCCCGCCCCGTGATCTCACGTCCCAGCAGCAGATCATGCATCAGATTTTCCCGTAAAATTTTATAGTCAGACTTCCGACTGTATAAAAGCCGGTGATATTTGTCGAATTCATCCCACTCATCACGAAGAGATGTGATGGCTGCCGACACGGAACTCATAAATTCATCATCGTTCACAGGTTTCAAAATATAATCCGCTGCCTGCAATTGAATCGCTTTCTTCGCATAAGTAAAATCACTGTGACCAGTCAGCAAGATACAGCGAATATGGGACCAACGCTTGCTTACCTCTGCAATTAGATCCAGTCCGGACATGCCCGGCATGCGAATATCGGTTACCACAATATCTACTGCATTTTCCTCCATAATCTCCAGTGCTTCTTTACCGGAAGCGGCACGAAACACAGTCGTTACTCCAAGCTCTCCCCAGGGGATTGTAAGTTCCAGACTTTCTGTTACATACGTTTCGTCATCTACTAGCAGTATATCTATCAAGCAAGTCACTCCCTATCTCGTTCGTTATGCACTAAGTTCAATTTCTAACCAGGCTCTCACATGTTCTCGATACTATCTTGGCTATCTGGGAGAAGCTCCCTCTCGGCAGGCCACGATAGTGTAACCCGTAATCCACCAAGTTCCGATTCCGTTATATCAAGCCCTGCCTGCTCCCCATATCGAAGCTGGAGTCTCTGATTCACATTCCACAGGCCACAGCCCATCTCCTGATCCATCGTTCCCCTGAGCTTATTCAGAAGCGCCTCACGTGCCTCCTGAGTCATGCCTTGCCCGTCATCTTCTACGACAAGAACCATGACACCGCCCTGTTTTTCCCCAGAAACCCTTATTTCTCCGGCTTCCGCATCCGCTTCGATACCGTGGATTACCGCATTCTCCACCAGTGGTTGTACAATCAGGGGCGGTACTTCCTCTCTTAACATCTCATCAGACAGATCAAGCTTGTAATGAATTCGGTCCATACGCATTCGTTGGATCTCCAGATAACAGCTGACAAATTCAATTTCCTCTGTCAACGGCACTACATCCCGCTCCTGCCTTGTCGTATAACGATAATATCGGGAGAGGTTATGCGACATCGCGACAACCGCATCCATACGCTTCAGCTTCGCCATACTCGTAATGAAGGAGAAACAATTATAGAAGAAGTGCGGGTTAATCTGCGATTGCAGCTGCTTCAAGCGGGCTTCACGCACATGAATCTGTTCCAGGTAAACGTGTTCAAATAACTGCTGGATCTGCTCCACCATCAAGTTGAACCGTTCAGACAGAAAACTGAATTCATTGCGACCCTTCGGCTTAATCCTCACCGAATAATCTTCCTGCTTCAACCGCTGGAAACCGCGAATAAGTTGTTTCACTGGTACCTGCACCTGGACATATAACAAGTAGGCCACGCCAAAACTCATCAACAACAAACAAATCATCGAAGAATAGAAGAGCATATTCGATTGATGAATCGGCTTCAGAATATCGGATAAAGGCATATAGTCCACCAGATACCAGCCTGTCGTGCTTGATTTCACGGTGTTAACCATGTAGGGCTCGCCATCTATCACCACAGTCCGATTATCCACATCCTGAAGTTCATGGATGGACAGTTCTTTCATCAATTGGTTCGTTAACGAACGATCCGAAGTCCGATTATAGATAACTCCCGATTCTTCACGGAAATAGAAGGGGTCATGCCTGCCATCGTCCTTGAATTTATCGAGCATATCCCGAATGTTGTCACTATCAAACTCCAGTTTAATAATCGTTTCCGCATTATTAGCCGGGTCTTTAATGCCGTATGGAGATACGGTAATCCAGCTAAACATAAACCGATCGTCTTCCCCATCCTGAATTTTGCGTACATCCCAACCGGAACTAATATTCTCCCTCAGCGCTTGTTTATCGTAAGAACGTGCATCCCTTTCCGAAACCACCCTGCCCAGCGAAGGAGAGTACAGATATAACTTTGTCGCCCAATTGGATGAGCTTTCCTGAATACTTAGCTTATTCTGAATACGTTTGACCAGATTGATCGCATCTAGGTCAAAGTAGTTACTATCCGCGTAGATTCGCCGGAAGCTGGCAATGTCAGGATCATGTATGAGCAGATTCGGCCAGGAGGATAACAGCTCGATGTGCGTGTTCACTTGATTTTGGAAAAATTCAAGCTGGTTACTATTCGATCGATTCAGCTCATCTCTGAGAACAGCTGTGGTTTTGTGATTGGAGTACCAGTACAGAAGCACTACAGGAATCAGCATAATCAGAATAAGAATGACCATTTTGGAAAACAGGTTTGTCCGATATGACATCTTTTCATCTCACCTTGTCTTAATTTGTCGTGACATTAATTGTAATGATGTAAGCGGTAAAGACAAACTATTTTTTTGAGACAAACCAATTCATTATCTAGCGTAAGCGTTACCAATTGAAGGGGGAAGGAGATAAAACCAATATTTCAGCACTAATTGCAACTTCCACGCACAAAAAGAGCCAGCCATGAGCCAGCTCTTAATCTGATTTTAGTATATCTCTTCGAACGTTCTATCTAGATTGATCTTATTCCACATCTGTTTATGTAATTATTCTTATTTTCTATAAAAATATCAACTATGGCATATCGTAATCAAACACCGTATTCGCTCCATCCACGCCTACATCGAGCACAATATCCATGAGTTTCCCGCTGACGTACAGTGGGGATTCCGCTTTCCCATAAAACTCCAATTCCCCTGTAAACGTTCCATGGGGTTCAATCTCAATATGTACTGGCCTTAATTGGACAGAACGCAAGGCTTCCAATAGTGGATCATCCTTAAACTTATAACTGCGTGCGAGATCAGGCAATAACACAGCGGATACGGGATCTCTACCGTAATTTTTGAGTGTCAGGTCACAGGTTGCTCGGGTCTCACCCGTTTTCAGTACGTTAAAGGTACATGAGCTTGCATTCTGTAGATAGGATACCGAATCTATGCCTTTAGCCTCCCACTTGGCTATATACATGAATTTATCCGTCATATACGAGTAACTGAGAACAAGAGCGAGAACAACTATCCACAACCCTTTCGCAAGTCCCGGAAACGACCGACCAATCTCTTTGCGAGTAAGATAAAAACCACAGGCGAAGATCCCCAATCCGAGGAAAAGTGTGATATGTACACCACTTAAATAAGATGTAGTATACGGTGATATACCTATTGCTGACAGTATTGTATCTCCAACAGAAAAACCAAGATGATGGTTAAATGTAAAGATGATCGCAAATAGCAATAAAGCCCCAGAGAACACAAGTCTGGTCCTCGACACACAAACACCCCCTAATCAACCACCTGATTATATCATATTTTTCCTAATTATGATTAACAATCCAAATCAAAAAAATAACAATAAAAGAACGTCTTCGGTTGTTCACCGAAAACGTCCTTTTGATTTGTCACCGACAAGAGCTTGTAGAATACAAGTCTCTTAGCATAACTGATGATCATTTTATTTACTTTTGGCAAGGAATGCATCGAGTTGTTCCTGTTTGGCTGCAATAATTTTATCAATTCCCGCTGCTTTCAATTTTTCCAGATATTTCGGAATCATTTCATTTGGATCAACGGCGCCCGATGTCATGCCCGGCTTGAACTGTTTGTTCACGTTGTTGACTGCAGCAATTTCATTTTTGACCGATTGACTGTTGAATGTAAAGCCCAGTGCTGGGGACTTCACACCTTTGGCGTTAAATTCTTTGAACTTTTCCCACTTTTGCGGGTCTTCATTATCCCAGAGGAAGTTCAGGAACTGGTTACCAAGCTGCCACTGGGCACCTGGATTGTAGGTACGACTGTTGGCATCTACGCCTTCAGGGAGAGTAATGATATTATCCTGTCCGTCTTTTTTCACATAGTGGGTGCCTTCAATTCCGAAGTTCAGCAAGTTGTTAATTTCCTTGTCGGAATGCAGCAGGTTAATGACCTGCATCGCTTTCTCCGGTTGCTCGGAAGAACGGGAGATTGCAAGCATTGCTCCAGATGCATCACCTGTCGTGATTGTCGGCTGTGTCATCTCAATCTGAGTCAGTGGGAAACCCACATACCCTTCTTCTTCTTTATCCTTGCCTGGCTTCATGCCATCTGTCCAGAGAAACGCTTTTCCAGCCTTCGCTTGGTCTTTCGGAAATACATTGGACGTAGCAGCATCACTATTGATATATCCTGCTTGATACCACTTGCGGGCGAGTTCAGCCGCTTCTTTGAATTCAGGCGTCTCCACTTCATTCAGAACCGTTGTTCCGCCTGCAGTTTTGGAGATCACTCCAGGTACGGAAGCATCACCGAGATAATCCCAATCCAGATTCTCTAACAGCCCGTTACCATTGGTGTTGGACATATAGAATGGTGTAATGCCTGGCTCGTTTTCCTTGATTGTTTTGAGCAGTGGCTCCAGATCAGCCCAAGTCTTTACAGCCGTCAGGTCCAGCTTATACTTGTCAGCCAGATCTTTACGTACCAACACACCCCGTGTGGCAGCGAGTTCCTTATTCGTAGGAACCCCGTAATTCACGCCGTCCACCTGGGAACCTTCCAGAAAGGCAGGGTCCAGGTTTTTCTTGATATCCTGACCATAGGTATCCAGCAGATCATTCAATGGCAAGAATGCACCTTTCGCTACATTCACCGTGTAGTTCTGCCAAGCTGCAGTGAAGATAATGTCTGATTTTTCACCCGAGGAGATCATGAGATTCAGCTTGTTATCCCATTGCCCCCAGTCAATCGCATTGATCTTAAGCGTGGCTCCAATCTTCGGCTCCATCTTTTTGTTAATCTCGGCTTCCACCAGAGCGACATCCTTCTGTGGTGTCCCTGGATAAAACAGTGTCACTTCGTAGGGTTTGCCCCCACCTTCACTTGCTCCTCCGCCTTCTGCGCCAGGTGTTGTTGTTCCACCCTTGTCTGTTGAGCAAGCTGCCAGCACCAGGCTCAGCGCCATAACTGTTGCCATCATGCGTGACCATACCTTTAATGATCTAACCAATTGAACCCCTCCTGTCATGTGTTGAACCATACAACCGATTTCCCCAATTCACAAATAAACCTGTAACTACTTCTGTATATGCCCTTTCAGTCCATCTTCATTTACCTTGCCCTCTCCGCTAACCGGTTCAGAGTTATCCCTTCACAGCGCCAACCGTAAGACCTTTGATGAAATAACGCTGGAAGAACGGATATGCCAGTACAATGGGACCAATACCGACCACAGCCATCGCCATTTGCAGCGTTTTGTTAGGCAGATTCAGCAAGCCACCCTGCGACGAAATCTGTGAAGAGACGTTGGAGTTGGTTGTTAAATATTGAATATCGAGCAGCGTTCGATACATAAGGTACTGAAGGCTGATCGTCCGGTTATCTGATATAAAAATCATGCTAAGGTACCAGTCATTCCAGTAATTCAGTGTACTGAACAACGCGACGGTTGCCATAACGGGAAGAGAGAGCGGTAGTACGATACGTGCAAACGTTCTCAATTCTCCTGCACCATCAATCCGAGCGGATTCCAGAATGGACACCGGAATGGAGTTCGCGAAGAATGTACGCATAACCAGTACAAAGAATGGGGATAGCAGTAGCGGCAGTATGAGTGCCAATATGGAGTTTTTCAGATCCAATACATTGACATAGACCAGATACCAAGGTACCAGACCTCCATTGAACAACATTGTGAAAAAGATGAAAAAGGCGAACCAGCCCCGGTAAGGCAGATCTCTTCGCGAGAGCGGATACGCATACAATGCGGTCAGCGCAACACTTGTTATGGTACCTACAACGGTAACAATAAAGGATATACCATACGAGTGAAGGATCTGATCCATATCTCTGAACAGAAACTCATAAGCCGTCAGGCTGAACTTCTCTGGAATAAGCTTATATCCATTGGCAATTACGGTTGTCTCGTCCGAAAATGAGATGGCGAAGACAAGCAGGATCGGCACAATACAGGCAACGGCATAGAATAGAAACATCGCATGAATAACGGATGCGGAACGCTTCGATACGGCTAGTGGATCATGTGATTTCACAGCTGACTTGCCTCCTCTCAAAATAATGCATTATCTTTATCTATTCGTCTTACAATGGTATTGGATACAAGAACCAGCACAAATCCGACGATGGCTTGATATAGACCTGCTGCTGATGACATTCCGATATCTCCACCGATAAGGAACGTACGATATACATAAGTATCCAGTACATTTGTTACAGGGAACAGTGCTCCTGACTCCAATGGAACCTGGTAGAACAGGCTGAAGTCCGCATAGAATATACGGCCAATCTGCAATAACGTCATAATGACGATTAATGGTATGAGGAACGGAATGGTGATGAAGCGGATCTGATGCCATTTGGTTGCTCCATCGAGCACAGCTGCTTCATAGTATTCTTCATCGATACCCACGACAGCTGCCAGATAGATGACGGCATAATATCCAATGTTCTTCCAAGTATTCACCAGTGGCAAAATATACGGCCAATACTTCGGCTCGGAATACCAGTCGATCGGCTGACCGCCGAACATCTGCAGAATTGTGGAGTTCATGAACCCTGAATCCTTGCCCAGGAAAGCCAGTACCAGATAACTGACCACAATCATGGACAGGAAATACGGCAATAACATAAGTGATTGATATAACTTGGACATTGCCTTGTTTTTCACTTCATTGAGCAGAATAGCAAGCCCGACACCTACAAAGAGATTCAGTGCAATAAACACGGTGTTATACGCGAGTGTATTTCGGGTAATTTCCCATGCATCACTGGTTGAGAACAAATATTTGAAATTGTCCCATCCACTCCACGGGCTTCCCCAAATACCATCAGCATAGTTTACATTTTTGAATGCGATCAGAACGCCGAACATCGGCATATAGTTGTTCACCAGCAGAAACAGGACACCTGGCAAGAACATGAGATACAGCACCTTGAATTTGCCAAGATTGTGCCACACAGACTTGCGCTTTCGGACTGTTTCTCCCGGTATTTCCGATATCCGTACTCCCTTACCCGCCTGGGGTTGTGTCTTCATAACTTGTTCTCCCTCACTCCTCTTGAATTCTTCCTCAGGATGAAGCTCCGTTGCGGCTCCTGTGGTTCAAGTATACGGCGGGGAAAGTAAGACCTCTATCTGCTGTGGTGACCTGTTGACTTATCAAATTATGACTTTAGTACCAAAAAAAACAAAAGACGCAGCATGCTGCGCCCTGGACTATACGGTACGTGACTGTTTACGAAACTCCTGTGGTGTGATCCCCGTGCACTTTTTGAACATTTTGGTGAAATGCGAGTAATTATAATACCCCACCTTGCCAGCGATGTCCGTTACCTTGACGGTGGACTGGGACAACAACGTTTTCGCTTTAGCTACTCTGCCCTGCAGGATAAACTCAGATAGGGACATGCCCTTCTCTTTCCGAAACAGACGGGATAGATAAGCGGGATTGAATCCGGCAAAAGCTGCAAGTTCCTCTCGCATAAGTTCTTCACCAATATGGGTTTCAATATAAACGCACAACTGATCCACAATGGTCATAGGACTATGATCGTCCGGGTACAACACCGGGATAACACGATCAATCAGATCCGACGTCCACTGCTTCAACTGCGGCAGCGACCTTGTCACCATACTCTCTTCCGGCTCCCGTTCACCCGGATACAGACTGCGTATTGACACGTTCTTCTGATGAAGCAGTGGATAGACCACATGCAGCATGGCATGGTAGTAGAGATGCAGCATTTCAGGAGACAATCCCTCCTGGGCAGCAAGCAATTCAAAAATTTCATCCACACGTTCTCGCAAATCCCCTACTTTCCCCGTCTCAAAAAGAATGGATAATTCCGAAAACCATGGAATAGGCAAAAAGCGATCTTCCTGATCTCTTCCCCGCTCATCATAGACAAAAACTTCTTCAAGCTCCTTAATATTGCGGCGTTCCATATCCATCAGTTCATTTAACATGCCTTGCAGTTCAGTTACAGCAACCGGGACACCAACATAACAGGACAAGCGGCAGTAAAAATACGTACCACAATCCTGGATATACCCCTGACAACGTTGTGCCACTTCGCTCGCACTCGGGATGATGCCGTCTTGCTCGTAAGCGAGTACAATATTCAATCCACTTTGATCCTGAAACACCTCACCCGGCTTGTTGCCAAGCAGGATCTCCCTGGCTGCATTACGGAGCGCATATTCCAGCACCTCCTCGTCGCGCAGGTCAAACTCACGCAGCCACTCCTCTACAGAGATCACAATGGGTAACACACGAGCCTGCGGATCAATCTCGGCACCATACAATTCTGCGAGCTCTTGCAACCGTTGTTTGGTTAACGTGATGCGCTGAGAGATGGCATCTTTCCAGAAGCGTTCTGTTAGTAGCGGTTTATGGGTCTTCCAGCGCTTGTATACGGTCTCATAAACTTCGTTGGTACGGGTACGCTGCTCTCCATCCTTGATCTTCTCCACCGCCTGGGTTACTACCTTAATCAATTGATCCGCTGGAGCCGGCTTCAACACATAATCAAAGCTATTTAGCTTGATGGCTGTCTGAGCATAATCGAATAAAGCATGCCCTGTCAGGAAAATGGTCAGTATGCCTGGATCATGTTTTAACACCCAGCTTTGCAGGTCAAGTCCTGTTTCACCAGGCATCTCGATATCACAGATCATAATATCAATAGCATTTGCTCTTAAGATTTCTCTTGCCTCTTCGGCATCACAAGCACTGAATACCTGCTCGACGCCTGCTGCTTGCCAGTTAACGCCTTCCACCATCGCTTGTAATGCATACACTTCATCATCCACGATCAACAGGTTCCGCATGGGCTCCCCCTTCCTCCTCTTCGGTCTGTGCGGGCAAATCAATGATGACTTTGGCGCCATGATCCGCCCCATTTCCAAACTGCAAACTGGCTTGATCACCATACTTCACTAAAAGCCGATGAGCCACGTTCCATATACCGATATGCTGTCCACTCGGGTCTTCAGTGTACTTTCCATGTTGCAGACGCTCCAATAACTCCTTATCAAATCCGACACCATTATCTGCAATCATCAATTGAAGCACCGTGCCATCGACCTGACCGGATGAGTTCGTACCGAAACGTGCCACGATCCGAATGACGAAGGCTTGCGTCCGGCGCTGAAATCCATGAATAATGGCATTCTCCACAAAGGGCTGAATGGTTAAAGGAGGAATCACATAATGCTCCAGATTCGGTTCGACATCCAGTTCAAAATCGAATCTGCTTGGAAACCTCAGCTTTTGAATTTCCAAGTAATGACGAATGTGCTCCAGCTCTTCATCCAGACGAATGACACGTTTGCCTGCGCGCAGACTGAATCGAAAATAATCGGCAAGATGACCCGCCATCTGCTGCACCAACTCATGCTTTTGCAAGGAAGCCAGACTATGAATAATATTAAGTGAATTCAGGTAAAAGTGAGGATTAATTTGCATCTGTAATTGTTTGAACTCTGCCTCCCGCGTTCGCAGTTGTTCCTCATACACATCAATCTTCAGATGCCTGATCTCACTGGTCATCTGATTGAAACTTCGTGTCATAAATTCAAGTTCCGAAGAAGATGGCGGGTCCAGCTTCACATCGAGATCTCCACGGCTCACCCTTCTCATACCTCGAATCAACGCATTCATTGGGCGGAATAACAGATGCCGCAAAAAGATCAGTGCAGTAACCAGAATTACTGCCGCACCGATGGGGAGCAGACGAATGATCTGCTGGAAAAACGGGAGGTTACGCATCATGTCTTCCTCAGGCAGCAGCACGATATAATTCATCTGGGACATCGCCGAGGCAATACCCAACATCAGATATTGACGTGCTTCTCCCTTGTTCACAACTTCGGAGATCACCTGATACGGATCTTTCAGGCCAGGAAGATGCGCTGCAGCAAGCTGAATCTGTGCAGTAGTCAAAGTGGAATCAGATAATGCGCCACCGTCTGTTCCAACAATAACTGCGCCACTCCGATCCCCGGATTCAGTGAATGGTTGTGTGTGATTCAATGCATTCATATCGACAAGTGCACCTGCATAGAACTGCTGGTTGATTCGCACCGTTTTGACCAGTGCATTCCACGTCCCGCCACGCACGATGCTCCATTCCGGCTTCTGGATATCCCCTTCCAATTGCTGCATCTGGACAGGCATACTCTCCTGCACAACCGACTTTTTGACATCATAATTGCCTGAAGTGGCGAGCAGCAGATCATCATTCACGGCATCATATAGAAAAAAAGAATCGATTAGATTATAAAAACCGATATCTGTCATGAATTTGTTCATAATTCGTTGCTTGGCAATAATATAATCGCCGCTGCCATATTTCAGAAAAAACAGAGAGATAATATCCGGGTCCCTCTCGCCCAGACTATATAAATACCGATTCGTCTCCTGTAATACACGTTCATTCTGCTCCACACTCTTGGCGAGATGACTCATATTGGTGAGGGATACTTTGTCACGGACGACTTTCATGGCGTAGACGTTGTTGTAATAAAGCAGCATGAATAGTGGCAGCATGATCAATGTAAGACCCACGATAAATTTAAAACGAAGTGAACGGATCAAGTTCATGGATTCCCGCCCTTTTGGAGGTAGTTCAAGAAGTCTGCTTTTGAACACACACTTTTTTTGATTCAACATCATTTTTCTATTTTCTTCCTTATGATGGCATGTTTATTGTAATCACCCTTGCTTGCCATTGTCTATGGGTTCCCGTGACCTTCATATGTCAATTCTGGTGACTTTCATCCGCTCCCATTTCGATAGTAACAAGCTTCATGTTGTAATAAATTCTCCAGTTGTAAAAAAAATCCTTCATTATTACTCTGAAGCTTCTCCCTAAAAATAAATGATGTAGCAAGCCCCGGACTCCACGAACGCCCGGTCTTGACATGCATACGATATATCACTCCTTGGGTTATTCACCAGGATGTAGGGAGGCCTGTTCAATGAATATTCAACTCACTGCATTACATTATGTCTATCTGGCATTTATCGTCTTGATCATCGCCGTAATGATCCGGCGCAGGGACACCACGATCATCTGTGTCGCGGGTATTATGACCATTGGACTTCTGGCAACCGAAACCTTAAGCGGCTCAGTTGCCGGGATCTTCAGCAGTTTTATCTATGCAACAAAAGAATTGATAAGTACGATCTTTATCATCTCGATTATTGTAGCGATGAGCCGTGTTCTGATCAGAACCGGTATTAATGAGGTCATGGTGACACCCGTCACCCGGTTTATCCGTTCTCCTCAGGTCGCATATTGGGGTATCGGATTGATTATGATGGTCGTATCGCTATTTTTCTGGCCATCGCCGGCCGTAGCACTCGTCGGTGCAGTTCTTCTTCCTGTAGCGGTGCGTGTAGGTCTTCCTCCCATTGGAGCTGCCATTGCCATGAACCTGTTTGGACACGGGATTGCACTGTCAGGAGATTACATTATTCAGGGGGCTCCCAAACTCACAGCTGATGCAGCCGGTCTACCCGTTACTTCCGTCATGACGGCCAGCATCCCTTTGGTTATTGTCATGGGAACCGTATCTACCCTTACAGCCTTCTGGATGCTGCGCAAAGAGATGAGATCAGGCTCACCTGTTCATTCCCCAGATGCCATATCAGGTACCGTGAGCACGGAACCCTCTTCCTCATCAGAGACTGTGCCCACCACCCTACCTGCTAATCAGCCTGTTCAAGGTCAAGTGATGTCACCCCGTCTGCAAAAAGCTTTTGCACTGCTTATCCCTCTGTTATTCGCAGTTGATGTGATTCTGATGTTTGTATTGAAGTTGCAAGGCGGCGATGCAACCGCTCTGATTGGTGGAACCGCTGTGGTCATACTGATCGCTGTCACCCTTGCCGCACATCGTCATGCTGGACCTGAGGAAACGACCCATTATTTAATAGAAGGATTTCAGTTTGGTTTCAAGGTATTTGGACCGGTTATTCCCATAGCTGCGTTTTTTTATCTGGGAGATGCTGCAATTACGGAGTTGTTCAGCAACCCTCTTCCTGAAGGTTCTCACGGGATCGTGAATGATCTCGGGGTCGCACTTGCTGGACTGGTACCACTGAATGGAACCGTGGGCGCAATTACAATGACGGTGACCGGAGCAGTGACCGGAATGGATGGTTCGGGGTTCTCGGGTATTTCCCTGGTTGGCTCGATTGCGTCCATGTTCGCAGGTTCGGCAGGTTCTGCACCTGTGCTGACCGCGCTGGGTCAGGTTGCAGCCATATGGGTAGGTGGCGGAACCTTGATTCCATGGGCGTTAATTCCTGCTGCTGCAATCTGCGGAGTCAGTCCTTTTGAACTTGCAAGACGCAACCTGAAGCCTGTATTGCTGGGACTTACGGTAACGACGATTGTAGCCATCTTTCTGATCTGAGCAAAGGTTATTTACACTGACACTTCGATGACAGAAGCACTTTCCAATCGCTGTTATTCCCAGATTTTTTGATTCCCTTGATAAAGGGAAAATCCGGTAATAAGCATATGCTTCCGATGTAGCTTTCTTTCAGAAAGCTTTTAGGCGAAGTGTATGCTTTAGAAGTAGCTTTCTTGTAGAAAGCTTGTAGCTTCGCTTTTTCAGGTTTTTTCTGTCCTCTCCGTTATCGTGTAAATGATTAGTTCATCTCAAATAGACATTTTAAAAAAACGTGCGTGAACGCGCCCATCTCCAGAGCTCTTCACGCTTCATCTCGGCCAGATGCAGCATCTCCACATATGGATCTCCCTGTAATCCAAGTACAGAAGCAAATGCAGGCTCCGTCTTCCATCCTGCTTGTTTTAGTCTGCGGATCTCACGATGTCCTGCGTCTCCCCACAGTTGTAACAATCTCCACTCCACAATCATATGTAGGTATGCATTCTGCCTGTTAACTGGCACGGATTGGGCAAAAATCTCCACAGGCCAATGTCCCACTTGCAAATGACAAGTCACATAAGGACGTTGGTCTGGAAGATCCCCACCACGAACACATTGAAACTCACCAATCGCTCCGATCTGTTCATACATCTCAGCTTCAAAGGCATCCAGATCCTCCGCATAACACAGCAGATCCAGATCACTGCCCGGAACATCAACATCAATCGGTACTGTGCCCGCCGGATAGGGGTGGTAGGCAGCTAATAGTTCGAGCAAACCACTGCTCTGTATTACGCGATATGCGTCCTGCTGACGTGCATTACCCGAAGCCAGATGTGCCATTACTTCTGCGGTCGTGCTCATTTCAACGCCTTGAGCCACAGTTAGTTCGATCCTGTAATGACCTGTTTCACACGTCCAACTTGGCCACTCGTCAGTCGTACTTTGATTCCGTGTGGATGGGTAGGGGACTTGGTTAACAGATCCTTTACAATGCCACGTGTCAGCTTACCTGTAGCTTGGTCCTGCTTCAATACAATGTCGACTTCAAGACCCGGTTTAATATTTATTCGTTGTTGTCCATTCATCATGTTCACTCTCCTCTATGTCATCATTCATATCATGGTTCAAGTAGCTCTTCATACAAAGCTCCATCTATTGTAGACGTTTTGGTTTCAAAACAAAAGGGAGACAGACAACACTTCCCACTCCTGGATTCATGTTTCATATGGAGATCAAATATAAAGAAACCGCAGGTCTCTATATCCCAAGGCCTGCGGTTTCTAATTGAATTGCAATATCTAGGGCTTCACATGCTTCAACGAAGAAGAAGGTGCAGCCCCATCCTTCGCAGCTTCACGTGCCTTCACAGCAAGCAGCTCAGACACCGTCACGAATCGATATCCCTGCTGCTGTAACTTTGGCAAAATCGTTTTGAGTGCAGCTACCGTATGGGATTTGCCTTCCACCTTATCATGGAAGAGTACAATATCCCCATTACGGGCGTTATTCAGTACTTTTTTAACGATAGCCGACACACCTGGGGAAGCCCAGTCTCGTGTATCCTGATGCCAGGACCAGAGTACGATGGTATACCCTTTTTGTTTGGCAGCCTGAATGACCATATCATTGTAATAACCGCCAGGCGGTCTGAACAACAAGGGCCGCTCCGCACCCGCTTCAATGATGGAACTTTCCGCTGCGTTCATATCCTTCATGTACTTGTCCGCACGTGTTGATCGGACTGCATACGTGTGCGCATACGTATGATTGGCGATTTCATGCCCTTCGAGCTGTTCCTGCTTAATCAGTTCAGGAAATTTCTCTGCCCATTTGCCTAGTACAAAAAAGGTTCCTTTGGCTTGATATTGCTGAAGCAATGCCAGAATCTGCGGAGTCTGAACCGGATCTGGTCCATCATCAAAGGTCAGAGCGATGAGTTTATCCTGTGTGGGAACTTCCCACACGATCTCTCCTCGTTCCTCATAATACTGACGGTTCTTCTGTACAGGCTTCGCATAAGCAGAACTGCTACCCAGCAAAATAATTAGCGTGAACAATCCGATGACTCGGGCTGCCTTCAGGTTCATGTTGTGTCCTCACTTTGTCTTCAAACGTAAACTCCCTGTTAGCATTTCCCGATTCACCCGAACTCATGAACGAAAGATCTGATCCACGACGGCAATTTCTTCAGCAGTTAATTCCACATTTAATGTTTGCAGATTGTTAATGACCTGCTCTGGTCTCTTCGCACCTGGAATCAGTGCATCAATCGAAGGCTGCGTCAGGTACCAGGCCAGAACCAGATGAGCAACCTCAACATCCTTGGATTGTGCTATGCTGCGCAGTTGCTCAACTTTATCCAAATTTTCGATGAAGGCTTCACCCGTGAACAGCGGATTCTTCGCCCGTCCATCCTGAAAGGTTGTATTACGATTATATTTACCACCGAGCAGTCCAGCTGCCAGTGGGAAGTAAGGCACAAAAGAAATATTATGCTCAGCCGTATACGGCAACAGCTCTTTCTCCGCTTCTCTTTTGAACAGATTATATTCTGACTGTAATACGTCTACATGCCCGTCTTTGTTGGCTTCACGTAACTGATCAATGGAGAAATTAGATACGCCAATCGCACGAATTTTACCAGCGTCTTTAAATTGTTTTAACGCATCTACCGCTTCATCCTTAGGCGTATGTTCATCCGGAAAGTGAATGTAGAACAGATCAATGTAATCCGTTTGCAGACGTTTCAACGCCTCATCCACGGATGTCTTCAGAAAAGCAGGTGAGTTATCCATGACAATCTTGCCATCCACCAACTTATGAGCTGCCTTGGTCGCAATGATGGTATTCTGACGCTGACCGGTTTCCTTCAATACTTCGCCGATCAATCGCTCTGAATGCTCAGGTCCGTAAATATATGCCGTATCCAGAAAGTTAATCCCTTGTTTCAAAGCTGTACGAACTACTTCCTTACCCGTCTCATCATTCAGCATATCCGGATAGATATTATGCCCTCCTACAGCATTTGCACCCAGTCCAATGGGATTTACGACCAGATCGGTCTTGCCCAACCGTATTTGTTGTTTTGCCATGTGTCATCTCTCCCTTACTGATCGATATATAATGGATAGTGATTCATTTTCTTGTTCCATAGTATATCAGACCGTTTAACTTATTTAAAATATCGGATTTATCGGATTAGGTATTTTTCAACGCAGTTGCTTCCACATCATTAATAAACCGGCGCAGCTTGGCAGCCACATCACGATTAATCTCACCGTTCTCATACAATTGTTGCACTGTATTGCGCTGTTCCTGAATCGCCACCATCTGCAACTCAAGCTTCTCCTGATTAAACGGATCTTCCATTTTCCCTTGGTTCCAGGTTCGCAGTTTGGCAATGACACGTTCATATTTGGCGATGACTGACAAAGCTACGATTCGATTCCCATCGTTCATATGGGCACGAATGGCCTTAATTGCCGCTTCAGAGGTGCGTAACTTCACCTGACGGAAAAGTTCTGCATTTTCTAGCATGAAGGGTTGACTCGGCTTTTGGGATCGATTGGTGAATAGATGACCCAGCATACGCCCGATCCCATTGATTGAGGTCATCATCTGAGTGTTTGCGCGATTGGCCAACATCATTTCCTTACGATCCAGCCAACTGTCACATTTGAAAGCAGCATCGGAAGCAATTGCATTTTCATCCAGCATCGCTTCGATTTCTTTTCGCTCCGCTCGGGTGGCAATCAGGTTAATAGCTGTTTCCTGTTTCTGGATATATTTGCGTTTATCCGCGGTAAGCTGACCTGCGGCCTGCCTGATATATTTGGACAGATCGGAGACGACCGCTAGTGCTGCAGCTTTGTTTTCATCATTCATTTCGGATTTGACAGCCCGTATTGCGGCATTCAGCATAATGTCATGTGCTTTTCGCTCGGACTTCTGTGGTGTTTCTTCGCTGGATCCCCCAGCGTTCTTAGCCAAAACCGGAAGAAACACACTCGCCGCAATCAGGGAGAAAAGGATAACCCCTGCCGCCAGGAAAATAATGAGATCCCGTTCAGGGAAAGGTGAACCATCCTGAAGCACATAAGGAATGGAGAAGGCACCCGCCAATGTGACAGCCCCACGTACCCCAGATAGGGAAATAATCGTGATATCCTTGAATTTGGGCCTGCCTATAGAGGATTTGGTACGCAGCCATTCATTCCCTTGCCAGAACAGATAGATCCAGAGAAAGCGCAGAACCAGCAGTAGCACCGAGATCAAGCCCACATAGCCCAGCACTTGCAGATTATTAAACGATACATTTTCGAAAATGGTACTTAGAACATCCGGGACCTGTACACCCAGAATTACAAACACCAGACCATTTAGTATAAATAAAATGACTGACCATGTGCTGGCAGATACCACCTGCATTTTCAGCTGAACCGATTCAGCGCGGTCACGCTCAATGGCGTGGATAATACCGCCTGCCACTACCGCAAGAATACCTGATACCCCAATTTCTTCACTTACCAGATAGATGATAAATGGCGTGAGTATTTGCAACAGCATGTGAATTGTTACATCTTCCATGCCCAGTCTGCGAATCCACATCCCGAGCCGGATTAACAGAAAAGATAACAATGCACCGACGAGAAGTCCGCCAATGGCAATCAGAATAAAACTGAAGGTTGCCTGTGCCAGGGAAAACACACCTGTGACCGTGGCTGCAATGGCGAATTTGAAGGCGACCAAGCCGGATGCATCATTCATTAATGCTTCACCTTCAAGAAGCCTATGTATGCTTTTAGGCAAATGTACTCGTCCTGCCATAGCACCAACGGCCACTGCATCTGTCGGGGACAATATGGCTGCAAGAGCAAAAGCCGCGGGTAACGGAATCGTAGGAATCAGCCAATGAATGGCATATCCCGCCACAACCACCGTCACGAACACAAGTCCCAGCGCAAGCAGAAGGATAGGTGCACGCAGATTCCATAATTCATTCCTTGGTGTTCGCTTCCCATCGTTGTATAACAAAGGTGCGATAAAAAGTACAAAGAACAATTCCGGATTCAACTGCAAGTGTACCCCGGCAGGAAGCAGAGCTATGGCTACACCGAGCACGATTTGAATGAGCGGAACGGGAATAAAAGGTACAAACCGGTTGAGGATGTTCGATAAACCGATCAGTACCAGTAAAACAAGTACGGCTATAAATATTTCCATGATGACAATCCCTTTCCGCTATAGAAGTGTGAAACCTTTGTTGTATAGGTTTATTTTAACATAATCCAGACTTTGTTATAAAAATGTTGTCATATTCATATACCCAACCAACTGGTCTCAGACTAGTCTATTTTGAAGAATTCTGATGGATTCTGTATATAAGATGTTACAATATGCTCAGGACAATACCCGTTTGGAAAGGAACTTGTATCTATGGCATTTGGAATTAAACGACAAGAGTTGGCTGCGTGGAAGGAACAAGTTGCTCGTGGTGAGATTGCGTACCTCACTCATTTCTGGATTGACAACCGATTCCCCGGCATCACCAGTGTCACCAAAGTTGGCTGTTCAGATCTGGAACGTCTCGAGTGTTGGTGTAACGATCACGGGTTGGACCCGCGATATATTCATCAGCGGCAGCCATTTCCCCACTTTGACCTGATGGGCAGGAAACAAAAAGAAGTGTTGATTCAGGAAGGATTGACGGATCATGTGGTTCGCTTTCATTTGTGAACAAACTCAAAAACGCCAGTCTTCAAGGCTCATCCCCCCGCAAAAAGGGACGAACTCATGAGGACTGACGTCTTCAAAAGAACAAGTCATATATGCATTATCGATGGATCTGCTCAAACGACTTCATGTTCTCCAGCAGTTTCAGTTCAATTTTCTTCAACATGCCGAACATCTGCTGCTGCTCCTCTTCGGAAAGTGCTTGCAACAATTCCCACGTCATTCGGCCACGATTCGCATTAAGTGTCTTCGCAAGCTGCGCCCCTTCATCCGTTAAGGACAGCCAAACAATTCTACGATCTTCTTCACTGCGCACCCTCTGGATCAAGCCTTCCGTTTCCAGTTGATTCAGTACAATCGTGGTTGCACCGGAGGACAAGCTGAGTTGTCTCGCCACATCAACCGCCATACAGCGTTGTTCACGTAAAATCATGCCCAATATATGACTTTTTGTCGGATTCAGTTTACAGTTGGTTTCGGTCTTCTGCTGCTGATCCAATACTTTATTTTTATATCTGAAGAAGGCCTCCAACAATTGATCTACATTTGCCAATTGAGAGTTTCGCTCCGTATCCGGGCTCATAAACGTTCCTCCTGCCTTTCATCATAACCTACCTTATATTGTAACATATTTACACTATGATGTTTGTGAAAAATACGCTTGTATTGGACACCTTATACTCTACCGAAAGACTTGTGTTCTATTTTGGGTTGTACCTATTGCATTATGGCAACGGGTTTGTTTATAATAACCTATATCTTCAAAGTTACTTTTAGTTACTTAATGATTTTAATAAATTTGTTGTTATAAAGTAAACAAGAGTCACCATTATACTGCAAGGGACTTATGCACATGAATCAGAACTTACAATCACCATTAAAAACGGATGTTTGCATCGTCGGCGCTGGGCCAGGTGGTGCCTTACTTTCATATTTACTGAATCAAAAAGGAATATCCACGATGCTCATAGAGCGGCAACCCCACCTGCACAAATCATTCCGCGGAGAGTTGCTCAATGTGGACGGCGAAACAATTTTAAATAAACACGGCCTCTATTCCCTCGTCAAGGAACGTGGAGCACTGCTCTTGGAGCAGATTCAATATTGGGAAAATGGACAGATTGTTCATACAATATCCCCGGGTAACGGAGAATCGCATGTGGGTATTCATGTTCCGCAAGATCATCTCCTGGAAGCCATCACGTCGCACGCTCAGCAGCACAGTTCAAACGAACCAGTACGATTCAATACGATAATGACGGGTATGCTACGAGACAAAAACGGCCATATCGTTGGTATTAACATTCGACAGAACGGCGTGCCCGCCTCCATCGAAGCATCTGTTATTGTCGGTGCTGATGGCAGATACTCTGCTGTACGTAAACATTCCGGTTTGACCCCCGAAATTCGCAAGCATGGGTATGATCTACTGTGGGCGCGTATTCCGGCACCGATAGGTTGGGAACCGGCTGTTCGGATGGCCAGCATGGATGGTCAACAGCTCGCACTGTTCTCACAGTTTGGCGGTTATGTTCAGATTGGCTGGAACATCCCCGAAGGAGCATACTCCAAGCTGCGAGAGCAGCCGATTGCTCCTTTTGTAGACAAACTTGTCTCCGCATTTCCTTGCCTGTCTGATTCTGTAGCTGCCAACATTCAGAGCTGGAGTGATTTTGTTCTGTTATCTGTCGAAAGCAGCTATTGCCAGTCGTGGGCACAAGACAATGTTGTACTCATCGGTGATGCCGCTCATACCATGACCCCAACCGGTGCGTTCGGACTTAATGCTGCGCTCGAAGATGCGGATGTGCTCTCCGAATTACTTGTTCAGATGGCCACAGACCAATTCAGTTCCACTGCACAACTTCAGGAACTTCAGACGATTCGCGGAGCGAAGGTTCAGCAGCAACTTGCACGACAAGTGGAGATGGAGTCTTCTTTTCAGCAGCGCTATGAATCTTTTCTTTAAAACCCGATAAGATCACCTGACACGAATACATGAATTCACTTGCTGCAAAAGCAAAAAAGGTGGCATCCCTGATCAGGATTACCACCTTAAAACCTCGAACCTCGAACTAGAATCGAAGTCGAAGTCTATTATTATTATTTTATCCTTCTCTGCCGTTCATGGCACTGACTCGAAGTTCCGCCAGTGGCAAAGACGATCGCTCTGGATGAAGAAGTCTTACCGTCCGGCTCTCGCCCGGGAGCAGATCAAAATAATTATCACTGAATCGCACACGCCCAAGTGGGAGCTCCAACTTCACCAATCGTGCAATTGCTCCACTCGCCGTAACCGTTACAGACTGTTCCTCTTCATTCACATGTACACTCAATTGAGATTCCGGCAATGACACATCCTTAGGATCACGCAAGAAGTACCGATTAATCGGCGCCGTAAATCCTTCGGATACCAACTCAACCATGACTTCCTCCGCACGTCTGCCCTGTAACACCTCTACTTCAGTTAATTCGGCAATACACAATGCGGATTGAGATGTTACTGCAACAGCATGTGTGCTGGAATAGATCTTCTCTCCTTGCAATTCATAGACATTGAACCGAAGCTCGCCTTTCAGCACGTCCCGTGTATCGTTCACGACCCACAACGCAAGCGGCTCCCCCGGCTCATGCTCCAGTGACAACAAGACAGGATGAAAGAATATTTTTCCGTAATAAAAGGATGCCTTCGGCAGCAGTTCATAATCAATCATGGACCAGCTTGTACCTGGCCAACTATCATTTAATTGCCACACGAGTGCACCGCTGTTACGGTGATTAATCCGTCGGAAATGTTCAATTCCGTAGCGCAATCCTTCTGCTTGAGTCAGCATGGAATAGTTCATGTATTCTTCTATATTTTGCGGAATGCCTGTGTAACCTTCCATCAGCAGAATGCCTTTTTGATGGTTGGTATCCTTGTTACGGTAGGCCATCTCCGGACTGCCCCAATAAAACTGCCCTGCGGGCATATTTTTCTCCAGCGTGTAACGATTGGCCGAGGCATGCATACCAAATTCACTGCTGAAAAGCGCATGATCCTTTTTATAATTTTTGAACGTCACACCTTCAATACTATAGTCCAGCAGGGGCGGCTCTCCATGCTTCCTTGGATAGACCGAGCCATGCCATACCTGCCAGTTGTGACGATCCCCGACATCGGGATCATTCGCATCCTGACCATTGCTATCCCCAAACGGCGAAGAAGGCCAGTACGGACGGGACAGATCCAAGCGATCCAGCACTTCAGGGATCAGTTCATGATAGATAAGTTCGCCGTAGAACGGACTGGTAATATCCCCACTTGCAGACTTCATGTCATAAAGCCAGTCAATCTCGTTATTGCCACACCAGATGGCAAGCGAGGCACGGTTACGCAGACGGATGACATTGTTTTCTACCTCTTGCCGGACATTATCCATGAAATCACGATTGAAATCCGGGAACAACGCATTCGCAAATGCAAAATCCTGCCACACCAACACCCCTTGCCGATCACACTCATCGTAGAAGACATCCTTCTCATAGATACCACCGGCCCAGACGCGCAGCATGTTCATATGTCCTTCTACCGACAGCTCGACAAGCTCACGATACCGGGAGCTCGGGATGGCACCAATCAGATGATCCGCCGGAATCCAGTTGGCACCCTTGGCATATACTTTGACTCCGTTCAGAATAAACGTAAATGCATCTTCACCCTGTTCATTGTGAAGAGCCAGCTCAATCGTTCGTAACCCATAAGGTTCGCTGTAACGATCCACCTCGATGCCGTCAGCACATAATGTAACCTCCAGCGTATACAGATACGGCTCACCCAGATCATGAGTCCACCATAACTGAGGTGACGTGACGTTCAACGTGGTATCTGCCTTACCACCTTCTACAGGCAGTTCAGTGGCTCCTGCCACCTCGTGTCCGTTGCGATCCAGCAGACGAACATTACAGGACGTAACCACAGCCTGCTCACGTTTCTGTCTGCTGCGGAAAGACAAGACGGACTTCACATCTGCCGTGACGTGTAACACAGCATGCTCTGTACTGACTGATTCCGTTCGAGCATACACACTTTCCAGCTTGGCTATTGTTCGTTTTTCCAGCCGTACGGCACCCCAGATTCCCACCGTCACCATGCGTGGTCCCCAGTCCCAGCCAAAGTTCATCGCTGCTTTGCGCAACCATGGCCGTTCCTTCGTATACGAGGACCAGTCGAAGGTTTCTTTGTCCCGGTGATGCAGGTGAAGCGGATCAAACTTAACAGCAATCGCATTCCAGCCGCTGCGTACCAGAGATGTTACGTTAAACGTATGTGACATCAGCATATTCGCCGTTTTTCCAACTTCATGGCCATTCACATATACCGTTGCAAACGTATCCAATCCTTCAAACACCAATTCAAAGTGCTCTTCCGTCTCCGCATCTCTCACCAGATTGAAGGTTGTACGGTACCACCATTCCTTTTGCTCAATCCAGCGACTTTTGGCATCATTATGACCGTAATAGGGCGGATCAATGATACTGCGCTCAATCAGTGCAGCATGTACATCCCCAGGCACTTCTGCCCCGATCCAGAAACGGTCATCCAGCGCAGCAGCTGCCACATCCATTGCCCGTTTCTCTCCAACTTCAAAATGCTGTATTTTCCATTGTCCCGATAAATCCTGACTTGAACTATGGATCTTCATTAATACACCCTCACTCTCCAATAACCCTGAGTAATACTCTATCGAGAACGTTTGCAGAAATGCAAGACATGCTGCCTGGTCTGCTCATTTCTAACTTCCCGAAGGTTTGAACGATAACGCCTCTTCGCGATATTCACTCGGGGTCTTGCCGGTATGTTTTTTGAACAGCCTGCTAAAATATTTCACGTCTTCGTAGCCGCTGATAGCAGCGACTTCACTGACCTTCGCTGGAGACACGGCGAGCATATCCATCGCTCTTCGGATACGCATATCGGTGACAAAATCTCCAAAGGTCACACCCATTTCTTTTTTAAAAAGTTCACTCAGGTGACCCGGATGCAAATGAACATGTCCAGCTACCTGCTGCAGATTAATGTCCTGTGCCAGTGATGATTCAATATAACCAATAGCCTTTTGCACATGGGCAGCCTGTCCCTGACCCATTCGGCTGTGATAGACATGCATCAGACCATACAGATGGTGGAACAACATATCCCCAAGATCTACAGCTTCGGCATCCGGTTCCGGCAACCAGGGTTCAAGCCTTGCAGTTTCTTCACGCCCTGTCGCTCGCATTGTACGGGTAAGCCAGCGATGACCTGCAATGACCGCAGAGTGCAGACAAGCACTGAACGATTCTGGCGTGACCTCCGGTTCCGTAGTCAGATTAGCCACCAGTTCACGCGTCCATGTCGTTAACCTCACTGAATCATTATCTAACAATATTGAACCAAGTGTGGTCTCTTCTTCATGCGTAAGTACAGTTTTACCACCTTGGCGCTCCTGAACGTGCTCATAAAGCCATACTTTATCATCCATCAAACCTCGATATCGGAAAGCAGTTGAAGCCGTTCGGTAGCTTTCGTGCAGATCTGCATATCCACGCACAGGCAGACCTACTGCTGCACGCAGAGTACACTTCAGTAATTGCTCCACCCGACGTAATGCACTCTCCAGCTTGAACGGATATTCCTGTTCCACAGGCGGCCATGAAACTACACATATAATTTGCTGTTTCTCTATATGCGCAATGGCACCCGGTAGCATATCCTCCAGGGTATTCTGCACCGCGAATCGTAATAGTGCATCCGAGGATCGATCCCAACCCTCTGCTCGAAGTACAATGACTTGTCTGCGAATCTGTTCATCATCAAGACCATCATTCGCTGCCTCTATTCCAGCATCAGAACGCAAAAACGAAGGAAATTGGCCCGAAGTGGTGTCACCGTCAATGATCCAACCAGCGAATAAACGCTCCCGATTCTCCCGCATAAGCTGTCCCTCTCTGGACTTCTCTGCCCAACGTTCCGTGATCCGTTGTTTGGCCTGTAATACGGTCTTGATGATCTCTTCCGGCTTGCTTGTTTTGAGCAGATAATCTGTAACCCCTTGGCGTATCGCCTGCTGCGCATAAGAAAAGTCATCGTATCCGGACAAAATAATGACCTCCAGTTCAGGTAACAATCGCAGTCCCTCTTCTGCCAGTTCCAGCCCTGATCTGCCCGTCATCCGAATATCCGTCATCAGGATATGCGGACGTTCCTCAGCCATGCGTGCTAACGCCTCCTCTGCCGAGGCAGCCGGTTGAAGAAGTTCAATTCCGAGTTCATGCCAAGCGATAACGCTGGCAAGCCCTGTACGGATAATTACTTCATCATCCACAATTAATAGTCTCATGGTGAACCCTCCAAGATTGGAATGGAAAACGAAATCCGGGTACCTCCCCCAACCCTGCTGTCGACTTCTAGCTGTGCATCCGCTCCATAATGGAGAAGCAGTCTCTCATTCACATTGCAGAGTCCATAACCGCCTTGATTTAGCTGTTTTTCCGGCTGTTTTCCCTTCCATTCCCTAATACTTATCCTTAATTGCTCCAGCCTGTTCGGCTCCATGCCGACACCATCATCCAGTACCAGTACATTCATATGTTCATTATCCGGGTCCTTGCGAATCATTATAGTGATGGTACCCACGCCTGCTTTGGGCTGAATGCCATGAATCATGGCATTCTCAACGAGCGGTTGCAGCAACAGTTTCAGCATCATTCGCTTCTCAAGCGCTGGATCAACGATGTAATGCAATACGAATTGATCAGGGAAACGAATGGACTGCACCCGCACATAATGTCGGATATGAGCAATCTCTTGTTCCACAGGATAATAATCCTGACCATTGTTTAAACTGATGCGCAGAAAATCACTCAAGCCCTCAACCATGTCCGCGATCCGCTTCTCTTCGGACATCAAGGCAATCCAGTGAATTGAAGAGAGCGTGTTATATAGGAAGTGCGGATTAATCTGCGCCTGGAGCACCCGAAGATCCGCTTCCTTTTTGCGAGCTTCACCGCGAATAACCTCTTCCTTCAATAACTGAATGTGTGAACCGAGCAGATTGTAACTCTCCCCAAGCCTGCCGATCTCGTCATCACTTTCAGACCGAAACAGTGGAAGAGGACGTTCCGGATCAATTCTGGACAGATGTCTGGTAAGCACACGAAGCGGCCGCGTCACACGCCGCACCGTAAACCAGACCAAACCTGCACTGATCGCAGCAGACATGGCAACGGCACACCCGGTCAAAATAAGGATATACCGATTCTCGGACTTGTACTGGTCATATGGTACGGTTCCAACCAATGTCCAACCCGTCAATTCTTCCGGATAATAGAGCAAGGTCCTTTTATCCTCACCACTACCATATGTGGTGGTTCCGCTAACACCATCCTGAATTAACGTTGTGACCCCTGGTTCGACACCCTCCAGCTTAAGTCCAAGCCGGGATTTGTCCATCGAAGACAGAATCTCTCCAGAACTGCCGATGAGCTCCAGTCTGCCTTCTCCTCGGCCTAATCCCAGAGCGGCCCATCCCTTGGATATGGCCTTCTCATCCAGACTAATGGCTAACCAGCCGATGGGTCGATAATCATGGATACTGCGAATCGGCCGAACCAATGTGATCACATTTTGTATACCCGCGTAATTCTGCACCGGGTATACCCCCGTCCATTGTTTGACTGCTTCACCACTTGGAACAGAGGGATACGTCAGGTTGGATTCACTGGATTCATACCAGGTAGCGGTCGACAATGTGGCATCAAAACGTCCAGGGTATATGGCGATGTTGGCGATATATTTTTTGGAAGCAGCCAGATTGGTCATCCTGCCCAGGATATCCACTCTGTCCATCTCGTGATCCTCATTTTGGCTAAGGTAGTTCTGAATATCCCGTTCTCCAATCAGGAAAATGGACAGGTTCTCGGCATCCTGCAGCATATAACGAAGATTGGCTTCCACCTGCTTCAGCGTATCCATGCCGGACAGTTTTGTTTTTTGCTCCGTGATGCGGGAAGAGATCAGAAAGGCGAACAGACCCAAAGCCAGCAGTGGCACAATCATTGAAACCGTCACAACGACGGATAGCTTCCTTTGTAACGAAGATGTGAGCCAGCGTGCCAAACGTTTCTCCTCCTCTGGATGCGCTTTCGCTTATCCTTTCACAGCTCCGGCTGTCATGCCTTTCATAACCTGTTCCTGGAATACGAGATACAAGATAATCGTTGGAATAACTGACAGTGTCATGGCAGCAAGGGTTAAACCGTAATCCGTCTGATACCCATCCGCAAAGTTCGCAATTGCGAGCGGTAACGTTTTCAATCCGGTTTTGTTGATGAATACAAGCGCAAATGAAAAGTCATTCCACGCATGCAGGAAACTCAGGATTGTAACGGTAGACAATGCAGGTACCGACATGGGTAGCATGATTCGGGTAAATAGCCCCCAAAGCCCTGTTCCATCAATAAAAGCTGCCTCTTCAATATCACGTGGAACACTTGTCAGATAAGCAGTAAGCACGAAAATAGCTGTAGGTAATGCAAAAGCCGTATAAGGTAATATTAATGCCCAGTACGTATTTAGCAAGGACATCTGTTTCATTAAAATAAATAAAGGGACAAGTGTACTATGGATCGGTATGAGCATACCTACAACAAAGAAGGTCATGATTAACCCTTTCCAGCGAAACTGGAAACGGGCCAGAATGAATGAAGATAGCGCTGCAATAAACAGCGTTAGAATAAGTGATCCGACGGATACAATGAGTGAATTGCCAAAAGCAGTTCCCAACCTGGAGCTTTCCCATGCATTGCTGAAATTGGCAACATTCCAGTTTTCCGGCAGACCAAAGGGCCTGCTATAGAAATCTTCATTCGTTTTGAACGCACTAATCACGAGCCAGTAGAACGGATACAATGTTAAAATACCATAGACCGTTAGCAGCGTCCAAACAATTCCGCTGCGGAGGCGGCGAATCGGATGGCCCGAGCCGCTTCGTGGTGATGGCATGGATACAGGTGTCGCACGCATGATAGCCCTCCTCTCTATTGATTCTCTTTTCGTTTGCGACTGGTCACCCACTGGCTTGTTCCGATCAACAGCAGGGAGATCAGTACGATGGTTGTTGAGATCGCACTACCAAAACCATAACGGTATGTTGTAAAAGTTGAATTGTACATATACGTTGCAAGCAGTTCTGTTGCATGTGCCGGACCACCCTTGGTCATGATGTAGACCAGATCGAAGGATTTCAGACTCCCCGAGATACATAAAATGATTGCAACCTGAACTGTCCCCCAGATCATAGGCAAAGAGACGGATACCAGCTTACGGATGCCTGAAGCACCGTCTATTTTGGCAGCATCATGAATCTCGCCTGGAATATTCTGCAATGCGGAGATGAAGATAATCAGATACAACCCCACAAAGCTCCAGAGCAGCGGCGGCACTAAGGAAAAGATCGCAATCTTGTCATCGGAAAGCCATTGCAGCTTCCAACTCTCCAGACCCAGTGCGTCCAGCAGAAAGTTCAATATCCCGATCTGCGGATGGTAGATATACTGCCAGATCATACCGATCACTACAGTCGATAGTACCATCGGCAGAAATACGGCTGAGCGCAGGAACCGCTGTGACGGATTGCTTTTGTGTAATATGACCGCGAGCATCAGTGCTAACGGAATTTGTCCAAATACGGATGCCAACACAAAAATAACGTTATTTTTCAGTGCCCGCCAAAATACAGGATCATGCCAGATCTCTACGTAATTATCCATACCAATATATTTGGATGCGCCGATGCCGGACCAGTTGAAGAAACCGTAGTACGCCGACCATACGACCGGTACAAATACAAACAATGCATAAATGATGACTGCCGGGGCCAGCCCCAGCATAATAAAACGCCGACTGCGCAGTGCGTTCATCTGTTCACTTCCCTTCCATACTTAAAGACCCCTCCCCTGCCGGGAAGGGGTTTTGTCGAATAACCAGCTAATACGCGATGTGATGAGTTCATTGAATCTTTATCGTCTGGCTGTACCATCGTAATCGCTATCTAGTTTGACCCATAATTACTGACTAACTGCATTGGCTTGAGCCGCCTGGATTTTAGCCGCAATATCTTCGGCTTTACCTCCCATGAGCAACTCTTGCAAAGCATTGTTAATAACTTCAACCGTTGCCGATCCCAACTTGGAATCGTATACAGGCGTAATCTTTACTTCCTGCATCAGATCATATAATTCAACGAACAAAGGATGCGCCTTGGTTTTGTCCAGATCAATCTTGTAACTCACCAATGTGCTGCTATCCAATGTAGCCTTCTGACCATCTGGTCCTGCCAGTGCGTAGAACAGCTCCATCGCCGCCTCTTTTTGTGCACCGCTCAGCTTTTTGCTTACACCCAACCCGGTTCCTACAACACCGGATGTGGTTCTTGGTTCACCCTTACCTCCGTCCACTGGAGGGAGAATCGTAATATGCGTGTTGTTTAATACCTCTTCAGGTGCATTGTTCACCAGATTGGCCAAGGCCCATCCGCCGTTCATGACCATCGCTGCCTTACCTTGGAAATAAAGCTGCATCATCTGTGTCTCATCGATACTGTTGAATCCATCCTGGAACGCCTTGCTGTTGCCGAGCTCCTGCATTTTGTTCAGGGCTTCAATAAATGGTGGATCGGTAAAGCTTGCACCATCTTGTGCTGTCGCTTTCAGGAACCAGTCTGTGCCGGTGATCCGGTCAGCCAGGGTACTGAATATGGTCGATTGTGCTACCCAGTTCGCCTTGTTGCCAAGCGCCATGGGAATGACTTTATTTTGATTAAACGTAGCAATCGCTTGTTCCAGTTCCGCCCAAGTCTCAGGCACTTTCACGTTGTACTGTTTGAAAAGAGCTTCATTGTAATAGATGAAGGAACTCGGCGCCAGATTCATGGGCACGGAATAGATATTCCCGTCCACGGTGTATCCGTCCAATGCGTTCGGGATAAAATTATCTTTCCACTCCGGCTTCGCGTCCAGCTCGGTATTAATGGGTTGTAACAGATCCCCTTTTACAAATTCCTTAGTCATGGCATCTGGCCACATTACGAACAGGTCTGGCATCTCGTTGGCAGCTGCCACCGTGCGAAGCCGGGTTTTGAGACCATCTGTAGGCAGTCCTTCATCCACGACTTCAATATCTGGATGTGCCGTGCGAAAATCTTCAATAATCTGACGCATTGCCACCGCCTTTGCATCCTGTCCGGTCCAGTTATGCCAGAGTGTGACGGTTACTTTGTCATTACCGCTGCCTCCTTCTGAAGTATCTCCGCCAGCACAGCCAGCTAGAATAATGGAGAACAACGTTATTGCCAGAACACCCGAAAGCCACTTTTTCAACATCTCTATATTCCCCCTCGGCGATTTGATTACACTTATTGTAAATGGTAACGTTATCATACCGTAAGGTGACGATCCACGGATGCAGGGGTGAAAAATATCGGTTCCCCTGTTTGGAACTTACATTGCTGACTTATTGCTCATAGCAACAAGAAAGAGCCCTCACAATGAGAGCTCTTTCTTATTGCAGCCATCGGCAGCTTAAACCTAGGTTATAATAATGAATAAGTGCTAAATCGTATTGAATATGGATTGCGTATTATTGAATACTGTTCTTCACCAGTTCTGCAAAAGCTTCTGACCCTTGCGTAGTGAGATGTACACCGTCTTTTTCAAAATATTCGTCGTGTCCTTCACTTGCACTGTTCCAGTCAATCAGTAAGACATTACTGTAGTTGGATGCTGCTTCATTCAACGCCCTGTTTACCGTTCGTTCCCACGGACGAGGTACACGCACAGTAACCAGATACACCTGATCCTCATCCTTCAGATAATCAAGCACCGCATTCAGGTTTTTGGAGTTAAAGGAACCATTCGTCCCGAGCTCCAGCACCACCTTGCCGCCCATTTGGTTGTTTCGCTTCAGCCCTTCCAATACATCGCCTGCCTGCCACATTTGACGGCCAACATGTCCATCCACGTACACTCCCGCTATACTTTGCTCCAGATATGGTTTTGCATCCAAAATCACGGAATCTCCAATGACGGTATAATGAATCTTGCCATCCTGGGCAGGAGGAGCCGTTTCTTCATGTTCCTCAGATGAATCAGGTACATCATCCGTTCCATCGGATGGGTTCGCTTCAGCTCCGTCCGGAGCATCATTCTCGTTAGCCACGGATTCATCAGCCGGCTTATCTTCAGACTGACCGTCTTTGCCACCACTCGTTGAATTGTCCTGGTCCCCAGGTTTCGAGTCTGGCGCCGTCTCTCCTGTCGGTTTTTCATTGTTCTCCGGATTATCTTTCGTTCCTGCTTCCGGTTTATGGCTATGCGCATCGTTCTTTTGACCTGAGCCCGATGTCGCTGTATTCGCTGGCAAAACATCCTGTCCCTGTTCCTCAGCTACAGAATTCTCTCCATTCAATGTGGTCGACATCGATACGGAATGGGACTCAGAATTCGCTGCATGTGAGACCATCATCTGGGATACCGTATAGGACAACAGCAGAATCGTCATCAACAGACCTGTCCGCTTCCACCACACATTACGTATACCGATCGATGACCGCCCTCTTCCCCATAATCGGGACCAGGAATCACGGAATCCGTTGTAGCGAATCGGATTTTCAATATACTTAAGAGATAATGAAGCCAGTACAACCGTTACAGCAACTTGTAAAATGATTCGTACAGGATGCGCTCCTCCCGTATCCACCGCGGGATTGGTTAAAATAATAACTGGATAATGCCATAGATATAATCCGTAGGATCGCTCTCCAATCCAGCGTAATGGCTTTGCTCCAATGAACCGTGCCAGGAATGACGATGGGTGAGCCAATACCGCTACCAGCAACGTTGTTGCCACAGCCTGAAGCACCATTCCTCCTTGATACAGAAACGGATCATATTCACTGCTGTTCAACATCATGTAGATTAATAAAGCGAGTGCAGCTAGTCCCGATATATCGAGTACAAGCCGATTCATGCCAGGCAGAGAGTTCGAGAGCTTGCGACTAGGCCACACCACGGCAAGAGCAGCACCAGCAAGCAGTGCGAATGCCCGCGTGTCTGTTCCATAATATACACGGCTTGGGTCCAGATCCGGATTATACATGATGGCCATTGCGCCAGCAGACAACTCAGCTGCGACGACAATGAAGACGACCAGCCATCCCTTTCTTTTGAACACGACGATTGCTGCGATCAGCAGAAGAGGCCATATGAGATAAAATTGCTCTTCCACAGCCAGTGACCAGAAATGTCCAAACGGTGATGGAGGGCCAAAACTTTCGAAATAGGAAACGTTGTGAAAGATATACCACCAATTGCTTATGTATAATACACCCGAAACGATATCACCACGAAGCGCAGCGAGCCGGGATGGGTCTGTACAGGCCAACCAGATCATTACCACAGCTGTCATGGTCAGCATGCCTGGAAGCAAGCGCCTTACCCGTCTTACCCAAAAATCACCGAGTGAAATGCGTCCATGTTCCTGCCACTGTGACACGAGGATATCTGTAATTAAATATCCAGAGAGAACAAAGAATATACCTACACCGAGCAATCCACCCGGAATAAAATCCAAATTGAGATGATACGCGATTACCGCAAGTACAGCGATGGCTCGCAAGCCATCCAGTCCGTTCATATGTCGCTTGTTGTTAGGCGATTGTGACATGCATGCCCCTCCTTGTTACTGTGAGTCAACAACATCGGTGTTGGGGGCATAAAGGAACTCCTGATCGTTCTGGTTGTCATTAACATACGTATTGCACCTTCCATCTTCCATTTACAACATAAGAAAAGCCTCTGTTTGAAGCACGTTCCGATGATGCTACATTCTTGGTGAATTCTACAGTCTTAAGGTAGACGTGTTGCCGGTCCATTAAGTTTTAATCATTACAATATTCTTTATATGGATTCGTAAGTTCACGTTTAGCATTATACGCCCGAAATAAGCCTCATACTTTACAAGAATATTTACAAACGTTTAAACCGATGTAACCTTTCCTGCCAGCTCATATAGCTGTAAAATCATACTCTAATTTTGTCGTTAAATATAGTACTTTTCATCGAGTGGCTAAAATTACCTGTCCGCTTGCGCAAACCAGCATACCCACGCAACCGTTCATTGAAACAATTAAATTCATAACAAAAGGCTGCCGACTTGCTCAGCAGCCACTATCCATTATAAACCTATGTCAGACCGGATTGAAAGTTTTGCTCATAATTGCTTCTTCTTGCCTAGGACCCTAGAGGTAGAACGGGTGATTCTTTTCTTCTGTCCTTGCATCCAGGATTCGGTATGTTGAGCGCCCTGTGTACATTGGGATTTGCAACTTCTCCAGATCAACCATTCCATTCTCCAGAAAGTACTTCGGATCCTGATATCGCTGCAACACCTCGCCTGCAATCCATTCATGGTCACCATATGTTGTAATATCCATAACTTTGCATTCATAAGCAAAATAAGCGTCCGTCAAAATAGGTACACTTACCTTCATTCCTTCCTCATATGGAATGCCGAATCTTGTAAATTTATCTGTATCTCTTCCACTGAACGTTCCTGCAGCTTGAATCCACTCTGATCGATGACCTGGTAGGAAATGAACTCCGAATACACCACTCTTCTCAATGAGTTCATAGGAGTATGTTTCCTTACGAAGGGAGATGCCATATACGCCTGGATATGATCCGATGTATGTATGCCATCCGGACGCCATCACATTCTGGACTCCCTCATGACGTGAAGTCACCACCGCTACCATTCCAGGATAAGAATAAAATTTGGGTTCTTCTATCGGCTGACGCATCTAATCCCCTCTCTTCTTCGTTATAAATACACTTTCATTATAAAGTAATGCAGCAGGTTGAAAAAGCGCTTTGCGGAGTATTACGCTATAAGCACACATTCATTATTATGTTATACTGAGAGGGATCAATGTCTAAAAATAGGATACCGGGAATGTGATAGGATATGGTCAAATCAGTCAAATATACCTCCTAAATGAAGGCATTATTCAAATTTAGGAGGTTATAACTTATGTTTAATCCAATCGTGTTAGATCAGTGGGATCGAAAGCCTTACTTTGACCACTACTTGAATCAGGTCAGATGTACCTACAGCATGACTGCTAATCTGGATATCACGCTATTGATTGCTCAAATAAAACTTAAAGGCATGAAGTTCTACCCAGCTCTTATTCATATGATCTCTACGGTCGTCAATACACATCAAGAATTTCGAACTAGTTTCGACGCCGAGGGGAGATTAGGCTACTGGGACGAGATGTCTCCGAGCTATACGATTTTTCATGAGGACGACAAACGTTTCTCGACGATCTGGACGACATTCCATGAAGATTTTGAGACGTTCCACAATCGTTATCTGGACGATATGAAGAATTACAAAGATCATAAACAATTGGTTGCCAAACCCAATGAACCACCAAATACATTTCCCGTTTCCAGTATTCCCTGGGTGAACTTTACGGGATTTAATCTGAATATTTACAATGAGGGAACCTTCTTGTTGCCTATCTTCACGATGGGAAAATATGTTCAAACCAACGATAAAGTTTATCTTCCCTTATCTATTCAGTTACACCATGCCGTGTGCGACGGCTATCACGCTGGGGTTCTATTCAACGAATTGCAGTCATTGGCAGATCGTAGTCATAAATGGTGTTAGTTAGCTAAATGAAGAAAAGGCATTCCTGACTCTTGGTGGAGTCATGGAACGCCTTTTCTTTTTCTCTTTTTTTTCAAATGCTATTTAATTGCACTTGCTATACCCACATTGACTGCATGTTTTGCATCCTTCCACATTCATCAGGGATGCAGAACCACAAGAAGGGCATAAATCTCTTGATTCGATAAAGTTTTTTTGATTCTCCACTTGTGGATATGCGCTCTTCACTTGGTTCTGTTCTTGTGAAGCTCCCGTTTCATTCGCCTGCACATTGCTCTGTACATGACTTTCCAATGCTTTGGCGACGGCATCTGCAATCGATTCCACCCGGTTGGCTCCAAAGCCAATCGCACCCGAACCACCAATTCCCTTGAGATGTTTGATCAACAGTTCCACCTTGTGCCCGTGATCTCCGTATCGAAGAAACAGTGAGCATACCCGACCGAGGGCCTCAGCCATGGCGAACACATCCGATCCCGCTTTGCCCACGTTCAGGAAGATTTCACCCGGCGTTCCCTCCAGATCATTAATTGTAATGTAAGCCATTCCGAATGGCGTATTAATTTTGTATGTTGCACCGCGAAGTACCTGAGGGCGGCTTCTATATTGTTTATCCAGCACTGTGGCAGAGGAAGAGGTTTGATCGGAAGAATGGATTTCATCATCAACCTTACTACTGACCGGCTCAACACCTGCCTGCCCTCCTACATTATTCGGGTTATCTATTGTAGATACGTCCGTCTTCTCTTTTGCTTCCGCCGTGTTCTGATCTTCGGTCTCCTGGGTCTCTTCCTTCTTCGAAGTGGACAACACCTGCACATCCCTACTGCCGTCTCGATATATCGTTACTCCCTTACAGCCAAGGTCGAAGGCCAGTTCATACAGTTCAGCCGTATCCTCCACCGTAAAATCAGCCGGACAGTTGGCCGTCTTCGAGATGGAACTATCCACCCATTGCTGAATCGCAGCCTGCACCCGGATGTGATTCTCAGCCGACAGATCCATCGCCGTCACATAATAGTCTGGTAAAGCTTCACCCGGATGTTCATCCAGCCACTCTTGCGCAATCGGTACGAACTGTTCATCATAACCCAGACGGCTTTGACGGAAATACTTGAAGGCGAAATACGGCTCAATCCCTGTTGATGTGCCTACCATCGTACCGGTACTTCCCGTTGGCGCCTGGGTGATCAGCGTGACATTTCGAATGCCCTGTTTGCGAATAGCCTCTCCCACTTCAGGGTACCTCGCAACCATATTTTTCATGAATCCACTCTGTAAATACGGTTCAGCTTCGAAAGCCGGGAAAGCTCCCTTCTCTGCTGCAATCTCTGCCGATGCCAGATAGGCCTCCTTCGCCATGAATCCATACAGTTTATCCAGAAATTCAAGGGATTCAGGACTGCCGTACCTTATACGCAGCTTAATCATCAGCTCTGCCAGTCCCATCGTGCCAAGCCCCACCCGGCGTTCACGCTGCTGATTCAGTCTGTTTTCCTCAAAATGATATGGTGTTGCATCAATGACATTGTCCAAAAATCGAGCCGAGATGCGAGTGGTTTCCGCCAGTTCATCCCATGCCACATCATGATTCGTTTCATCATAGAATTTGGACAGATTGATCGCTGACAGATTACATACACCCCAGCCAGGCAGGCCTTGTTCCCCGCATGGATTAGTACAGATGATCGGATTAAAGTACCAGCTGTTGGACATCTGGTTATAGTACTCCATGAATACCACACCAGGCTCTGCCGATTTCCAGGCTGATTCAATAATGGTATGCCAGATTTCGCGCGCCTTCAGCGTACGATAGTGTACCACCGAATGACCTGCGGCTTTCCACTGCTGCATATCCCCGTTCCAATTGGTGTCGTAGTCTGGATCGTTCGTATCGGGGAAAACCAAATCCCAATCTCCGTCCTGCTTGACAGCCTCCATAAAGGCGTTGCTCACACATACAGACAGATTAGCATTGGTCACCTGCCCCATCGTTTGTTTCACGGTAATAAAATCAAGCACATCTGGATGCCAGTCATTCATCATCAGCATGAGCGCACCCCGTCGGCTTCCGCCCTGTTCAATCAGTCCTGTCGTATAACTGAACAATCCGCCCCACGATACGGAACCGCTGGATGATCCATTGACACCTTTCACCACCGCTCGGCGAGGACGCAAAGAAGACAAATTAATGCCTACACCTCCCCCACGTGCCATAATCTCCGTCATCTCGGTCAAGGTCTTCATGATGCCACCCCGACTGTCCTGCGGAGACGGAATAACATAACAATTAAAGAGTGTGAGCTCATCGCTTGCCCCCGCTCCTGCAGCAATACGCCCTCCGGGTACTAACTTCCAATCCTCCAACACGGAGCGGAACTTGGACTCCCACGTTGCCCGCTGATCTGCTGTAGATTCAACATAGGCCATGGCTTTGGCAAGCCGGCTCCACAGCTCTTCCGGTGTTTTTTCGATGTTGAGTGTCAGTTTCTCCACGCTGGTCTCGATGATCTCTCCGCTTCGAGTCCTTACTTGTACGAGCTGACCCTGGCGTTCTATAATTTCGCCCACTTCCTTGGTTGGGAACTTGGGATCATCCTTTGTTAATACCAGTACCACATCTCCGACCTTGGCATGATTCGAGTCAGCATCCTTCCAGGCGTATCGGTCCAGAAATATTTTTTCGCTAAGTCCTTCTAATTGGTACGATCGTTGGTTTGATTTCATCGCTACGTTCAACCTCCCCGATTAACGCTCCATTTTCACTATAAAAGTAAATTATGATGAAACACCACATATAGTGATATAAAACCAGTATATTACACCATATATTGATTTTCTATATGACTTTTATCACAGACCTTATTTTTTGGACTCTCCTGCTCGGACAAGCTTCTTCACACACCCTCAGACTCACGCATACAAAACCTGTGAATTTTTTGGGACAGAAAAAACCTGAAAAAGCGAAGCGTTCGCCTAATAGCTTTCTGAAAGAAAGCTGCATCGAAAGCATACGCTATCCCCGGATTTCCCCTTCAGAAAAGGGAATCAAAGAAATCTGGGGACAACAGCGATTGGAAGGTTGTTCTGTCATCGTAGTGTTCGTGCAAATAAAATGTAGTTCAACTTGTATAGTTATGAACTCACTCTCATTCGTCCATACTATTACCTACGAATAAAACGTCATCACGTATGGCAGGGGAGGAAGCATCATGAACCGGAAAAACCCGCACCACACGAATCAACCTGTAGCCGAGCTGCCCGTTCCACTGGAATTCGATCGAAGCTGGATCAATCAGTTGGAATCACGACTGGATAAAGGGGGCCCTTGGGGAGATTACCGACTCTTTCAACTGGGCATTCAAGCCGAAGAGACCAATCTGATTCCCAATTTTGACGAAATTCAGTGTTTGAAGCATTTACAAGGCCTTACTCCACTTCCTCACCAGATGGACACTGCACGCAGAGTATTATTTGAAATGTCAGGCCGGGCCATTCTCGCCGATGAGGTGGGGCTTGGCAAAACCATTGAAGCCGGTCTCATTCTGAAAGAATATATGGTTCGGGGTCTCGTATCCAAGGTACTCATTCTCGTACCGGCTTCTCTTGTGTTGCAATGGGTACGGGAGTTGAATTCGAAATTCGGTATTCCTGCCATTGCCCAGAAAAAGGCCTATTCCTGGCAGAATGAAGTAGTCGTTGCTTCCATGGATACAGCCAAACGTGACCCCCATAAAGATATGCTGCTGAACACTGATTACGACATGATCATTATTGATGAAGCACATAAGCTCAAAAACAAGAAAACAACCAACTATCAATTCATGCTGAAATTGCGCAAAAAGTACTGTTTGCTACTCACAGCTACACCTGTGCAGAACGATATGAGTGAGCTGTTTAATCTGATTAACCTGCTGAAGCCCGGTCAGTTGGGGCGTCAGGGTGACTTTGCGGCCAACTTTGTCGTAGACAAACGGGTTCCGAAAAATCAGGAACAACTTAAGAACGAGTTATCCAAAGTGATGATTCGTAACCGCCGCGGCGAAGGCCCCGTTCAATTTACCAAACGGAACGTCTCCAACGTGAATCTGCAACTATCGCCCGAAGAACAAGCGCTTTATGATGGGGTGACGTCCTTTGTTAAGGATCAATACCAGGAAGCTGGCGGCAACCTGAGCAGCATGCTTTCCCTTGTTACATTGCAGCGTGAAGTGTGCAGTAGTCGAGATGCGGTATTCGTGACACTGGTTAATCTGTCGAAGAAACTTCCGCTGGACTCTCCCCTTCGGGACAAGATTTGGGAACTCGTTGCTCATATTAAAGCGATCAAGGAAAATACCAAAGCCGAGAAAACGATGGAGCTAATTCGGAACATGAATGAAAAAGTAATTATCTTCACCGAATACCGGGCCACGCAGGAGTATCTGCTAAACTATTTCCGTAACAATGGGCTTACAGCTGTACCCTATCGGGGTGGTATGAATCGAGGCAAAAAAGACTGGATGATGGATCTCTTCCGCGGGCGTGTGCAGGCCATGATTGCAACCGAAGCGGGTGGCGAGGGCATTAATCTGCAATTTTGCCACCATATGATCAACTTTGATCTGCCTTGGAACCCTATGCGGGTAGAGCAGCGGATCGGTCGGGTACACCGGCTGGGACAGCAAAATGATGTGAACATTTTCAACTTATCCACGTCCGGAACCATTGAGGAACATATCCTGAACCTGCTGCATGAGAAGATCAATATGTTTGAGATGGTGATTGGCGGGCTGGATGTCATTCTGGAACGGCTGGAGAAGAAGGAGTCCATTGAGAAAAGCCTGTACAAAATCATGTTGGAATCACAAAATGATGAAGATATTCGCCGTAAAATGGATTCACTTGGGCAATCACTGAACTCCATTCAACGCGAGGTTGCCGATGAAGGCCCTGCCGTCTCCGGGCTGTTAGATCTTCGCAAAGGAGGTAGCTGACCCATGACCATGACTCCCCATGAAGTGCAGGCATATGTTCTCACCTATCTGGAAGCACTCGATTGTCAGATTATGGAGCGTTCGCCTGCCCATGTTACTGTTAAACTTTCGCCTGAGGCAGACAAAGCGTTGACCAATCGCCCCTATTATTGGGGGTTCGTGGAGCGAACCGGAGCACCCGCTGAGACAATGTCCTTTACATTTATATTCGATCCTGACAGTTATCAGCAGGCCATTGAAGCAGCAGAAGCCAAAACAGCGCAAGCATCACCTGACACTGCTCAAACGAATGGCGCAACCAACGGCAGTCCTCAAGGCGAGCCACCGAAAGAAACCATTCTGGGCCGTTATTTCGGCATTACTCCATCCATGCCACTACTGGGACCAGGAAGGATATTGCGTGAAGAAGTGGTGTACGGCAGTCGCAGGCTCCAACAGATTTTTGGCGCAGCCCGTGAAGGGGGTGCCTTCGTGAATCTGTTCGAACAAGCTGCCAAACGGCAATTGCGCGCTACAGCGCCAGCCGTATATGAACCTTGGCTCGGTGTCTGTTTCAAGGTAGAGTTCGCCTGTGATTTGAAACGGGAAGAATTGCATTTTCTCGGCATCTCCCTTCGCTCAGGTGAAATTATAGAGAAGTTCGGAACCAAGCTGAATCGACGTGATCTCAGTCCAAGGCTCGCGGAGAACATGCATGTACAGACAGCCAAAGTATCGTTATCCGATGCCGGAGCTGCTCTCGAATCTCATTTGACGAACCGCTTGCTGGAACTCGATTATAGCTGGGCTGAGAAAGCCCAAGAGCGACTTGATCTGGAGCTGGACGTGTTGGATACCTATTACGAAGCAGTACTCCGGGAAGATACACCTGAAGTAGAACCCCCGGGTAACATAGCCTCAGGCGTGGAGAGTGTCCATTCTAACCGCACGTCACCTGTATCTCTGAAAAAAGTTCTGGATATAACTAACGCTAAACCCATTGGAACAGATATGGAACTGGCCGCAGAGGCCGTTGTGCCGATCGAAACCGAGACAGACGCTGAAGAAGAGAAAGCCAAACAGGCGGTTATCGATCGCGAAGCCATGAAACTGCAATACGAGACACGCCGGACCGAGATGATCTGGCAATACGAACCCAAAGTGAAAGTGACTGCGATTAGCAGCGGCATGTTTCACTTAAGATAGACGAAGACACTACTTTTCCTGCAAATGCTGGCAAAAGTAGTGTTTATTCATGATCAGCTGCCCGACAGGTTGCGGCAACCTTTGCATAGCCCGTCCCCTAGAATGAAATTAGGACCGGCTCAGGTAACGGATAAATGAAAAGTAGGTGTGAATTTGAAACAATTCTTCCATATGTGTTGGAACAACGCTCGGAAAACAGTCTTCATCTCCTTGGGCTTGCTCAGTTGTCTTGCCCTATTCTCCTTTTGGTCGATAGCCAATGCTGAAGAACAAAAAACGTCTTCACCATATCTCGCTTCATCTACAGCATATGGTCCCGAACATCATGCTTCCCAGAATGACAAACTAGCTCCCGCTGCTGTGCAACGATTTGCAGAGCAACAAGCTGCTGCACTTGGTACGGCTAACGCGGAAGCTGATTGGAAGAACGCCGACCTGGACTTCTATCCTCTGGGCCCTGGTACACATAGCTGGCTGGTGCAAGCTGCATTGGATGGGAAACCAATGGGATATATGATTATTACCGCCACAGAACAGGGACATCTGATGCTTAGTGAATATGGTCAAGGAGAGCAGTCACCATATAACAATGAACTTCTCGGACAAGCCTTGGATCGACAACATGTGAATCTTGAGGCGTTACTTGCTGGCGGAGGAGAGCTTCATCGTGGTTATGCTCTTCCCCTGCTGGCTTATTGGAAAGTGGAACAACCCAACCATCCTGCACTTTATATTGATGCTACGAATGGTGATGTATTACCCTCCGAGTTACTGAAGCTGTTGGAGGATTATTCCAAACAGGTTTCTGCGATCATAACTAAGTTATCCATAGCTCCATCGGGCACAGTCGATCCAATTCATTTGCGTCCCGTCTTCAATCCGGCTGACAATCTGTTGTGGATGACATCCAAGCCTATTGCTGCCAATCGGGCACGAGAGGTGATACAACACGGGGAGGATCAAGAAATTGTTTTCTCAGCAGATGATCGCAACGTCGTATACGGTGGTCCTCTACCCGTCAGCGGTTATCAGCTGTGGCATGCAGATCATGAAGCAGAGTCCATTCTATATGTAGCGCTTGGTGGAAAAACATCCATTCAACGCTTTGTGCCTTTGAGCACATTACAACAAGACGGTCAGTTTTACATCTTGAAGCCTTAACTGTCAGCTAACTCTACAGAGCATTCAAATAACGTTAGAACAATTAAATATCTACAACAAATAAGACGCCTTCCCATGTAATAAAGGGATTGCGTCTTTTGGTTACTCAGCAAGGCGTGTCTTTAAGCTCACTGAGTGAAATAGGTGTGCTACAGTTATCCTTTTCCTGAAGAACTTCGTTTATGAGACGGTGTATCCAGTTCCTTTTCCTTTCTCCCCACCCACAGAGATACAGCGAAGGGAATCATACCAAACCATTTCATCGCCCACGGCTCTTTCCTTTTGGCACGGTCTTTCCGCTCATCCTTCGGCGTATCGATATAATGAACAACCCGCTGCGTAATGTATTTTACCAATTCATCACTTTTGGCCATAACATCTGCCTCCTTCGCTCCTGCACATTCGCGGAGCTTACGATAGTTCTATTGTGTGCAAGATGTGTACTGGTTAAACATTTTTTTTGTTGAAAAGGGTATGAAAAACCTCAGAATGCACAGTCTAATGCCAAAGGTATCCAGACAGCCATGAATCTGCATCCGATACCTATTTCATGAAGGAGTGTGTATCCCATGTATAAGCTGCTGACCGCTTCGGTAGCCTTGTTAATCAGCTTCTATTGCCTTACCATGCTGCCCCATGTCGCAGATGGAAAAGCAGCCCCGTCCCAGAACAGTCCATCCATGCTGCCTGTGACCGATGGAGATGCTTATCGCTCAAGTCATCATGCCTTTGCAGCACCAGTTATCCTGCTCGATGTAGGCCATGGCGGTATTGACGGCGGTACGTCAGCCCAGGGTGTGCTGGAAAAAGATATCAACCTCGCCATTAGCCAAAAAGTCTATCTCCTGCTTCGCAGCAAAGGTTATGCCGTTATCATCAATCGACTTGGTGATTACGCCCTTAGTGACGACAACCGCTGGCTGAACAGCCGCTCGCGTCATACCAGAGATCTTGCCCAACGTAAGAGCCTTAGCGAAGAAGTAAGTACGGATATCGTGGTCAGCATCCATGCGAACTGGAGTCCCCGATCGTCTGCACACGGCCCCGTGGTATTGCACCAGAAGGAAGGCAGAAGCTATCTGTTAGCCCAATCCATCCAGGACGCCATGAACCAAATGTTCAAAACGGAGCACGGAGTCGTGTGGGGCAAGCCCTTTTATTTATTGAATTACGTGAAGCAGCCAGCCGTCATCGTCGAAACCGGATTTTTGAGCAATGCCGAAGACCGGGCCAGAATGAGTGACCCCGCAGAGCAAAAACGAATCGCAGAGTCTATTGCGAGCGGCATTATTTATTATCTGTCGGTAGTGTAGGGGTAGCGTGCCAGTTCCACACTTCGCGCACAAGATCGCCAATACCTACAAACTCAACCTGACCCTGCAGACGGGAAACGGATTCACGAACTACAGCTGATGTGTTCATCCCGCTATGTCCGACATGACCAATAACAACACAGGTCTCCTTGTCGATTGCACGACGAGCTGCCAGATCCATTTGCTTGCGAATGTGTTGTTTGGAGTTCTGATCATCCAGGAAAATGTCATTACCTACAGGTGGCATGTTTTTGGATATGGCCAGTTCCCCCACCACGGAGCGAAAGTTCGTACGGCTGTCTACAAAGAATAGGCCCCGCTCCTTGCATACATCGAGCACAATGGACATGATGCGTTTGTCCGAAGTAATTTTGGAACCCATATGATTGTTCATGCCAATTGCGTAGGGCACATCATCAATCGCTTTTTCCACGCGTGAGCGGACTTCCGCATCTGTCAGATTGGATGTGATTGCACCCGGGCCCAGCCATTCAGGTCTTCCTTTCTTGGGTTCCATGGGCATGTGCACAATCACATCCATCCCCTTTTCATGTGCAGCTATCGCATCTTTCTTCGTTGTTGGCAAAAAAGGCATGACTGCTACCGTAAGTTTAATTGGCATTGCCAAGATCTCTGCGGTACCTTTCATGTCGTTACCAACATCATCGATGATAATCGCTAATCGTTTATGATTCGATGTGGACTCTGAAGCTGCCGCTGTTGGCCCTCCTGCCGATATCCCTGCGCAAATTACAATCAACAATACCATGCAACCTGCAATGAATCGAAAATGCTTTCTATTTTCCATCATCATGACTCCCTCCCCGTAAGTTTCTGTGATTTCATTGTTTGATAATGAAGGGGGGAATATGTAAGCCAATGCCTTCCTTAATCACAATATCCCCACCACTGGAGACCTGTATCTTCAGAGAACCACGCCATCTCCCCGTTTTCACCTTTACAATCAGACAAGAAATGTCATTGAACTGCTAGAAAAAGAGATTAATTAGAAAAAATACTGTAATTTGTAAGGTTTTCAGTTTGGCAATTATTTAGTAGAATCAACAAATGAAAGAAGTTAATGTGTTTCATTTCTTTCCTATACTTTTTGGAAGGGGGTTTTGAAAGGGTTTACATAAAATAAATGCCAGACTATCAGCTCTTTTTATTTCCCTGGTCACGGTTTCTCTATGTAACCATTTACCATTATCGAGGAGGATGAAAGTAGTGAAATTCAAATTCAAAAAAACGATCAATGTTTTATTGGCCTGTTTAACAGCACTACCCCTGATGTTAACCCCGACACAAGTTTCGGCGGCAAGTGATGCCAACATTAATTTATCCTCGGAAAAACAACTGATCAAGGGCTTTGGGGGTATTAACCTTCCCGCCTGGATTGGTGATCTGACTCCCGCTCAACGTGAGACTGCTTTTGGTAATGACCAGAATCAGTTAGGCTTTTCAATTCTGAGGATCTACGTCGATCCAGATTCCAATAACTGGTATCGTGAAGTTGCCACAGCGAAACGGGCTATTGAGAAGGGAGCTATCGTATTCGCCTCCCCATGGAATCCTCCGAGCAGCATGGTGGAAACGTTCAACCGTAATGGAGATACCAATGCCAAACGTTTGAAATACGACAAATATGCCGCATATGCGCAACATCTGAATGACTTTGTAACCTATATGAAAAATAACGGCGTAGATCTGTATGCCATTTCTGTGCAAAATGAACCGGATTACGCGCATGACTGGACCTGGTGGACTCCACAAGAAATTCTTCGTTTCATGAAAGAAAATGCCGGGTCCATTCAAGGTACCAAAGTCATGGCACCTGAATCCTTCCAGTACTTGAAGAACATATCCGATCCAATCCTGAATGATCCGCAGGCACTTGCCAACATGGACATTCTGGGAGCACATACGTATGGAACCCAGATTTCGAACTTTGCCTATCCTCTCTTTAAGCAAAAAGGAGCCGGTAAAGAACTGTGGATGACTGAGGTATATGTTCCGAACAGTGACAACAACTCAGCAGACCGCTGGCCTGAAGCACTGGAGGTTTCCTATCACATGCACAATGCCATGGTGGAGGGTGATTTCCAGGCCTATGTGTGGTGGTACATCCGCAGACAGTATGGTCCGATGAAAGAGGACGGTACCATAAGCAAACGCGGTTATAATATGGCTCATTTCTCTAAATTCGTGCGTCCAGGCTACCTGCGAGTCGATGCAACGAAAAATCCGGATACGAACACATTTGTCTCAGCCTATAAAGGGGATAACAAAGTAGTCGTCGTGGCAATTAACCGTGGAACTTCGGCCACAAGCCAAAAATTCGTTCTGCAGAATGGTAATGCCTCCACGGTGTCCTCATGGGTTACGGACAGCAGTCGCAACCTGGCAAGCGGAGCCTCGCTTACCGTATCCAATGGAGCCTTCACGGCACAACTCCCCGCTCAGAGCGTAACAACATTTGTTGCCAACATTACTGGTGGGAATAACGGCGGAAATACAGGCAGCGGCACTACTTATGAAGCAGAGACCGGAACAACACTTACGGAAGCTGCCATTGAAACGATCTACCCCGGTTACACAGGCTCCGGGTATGTCAACTTCAATGCAATGACTGGTTCAGCCATTCAATGGAACGCTATTAACAACACGATTACAGGCACCAAAAATGTAAAGTTTCGTTATGCGCTGGAAAGCGGAACACGTAACCTCGACATTTTTGTTAACGGAACCAAAGTTATCAGCAATGAGCCCTTTCCAGCAACGGGAAGTTGGTCCACTTGGGTTGAAAAAACAATACAAGTTCCCATGAACACCGGGACCAATACCTTGAAAGTGGTTACAACGGGAACGGAAGGACCGAATATTGACAGCATTAATGTTACCGCAGCACAATAAAACATTCCGTATGGTTGATGTTAGGATAATATCAAAAAATGCAAACAAAAAAAGACTCCTCATGCGTTAGCTTGAGGAGTCTTTTTATTCGATGCGGTCGAGAGGACTCGAACCTCCACGGGGGGTTAGCCCACACGGACCTGAACCGTGCGCGTCTGCCAATTCCGCCACGACCGCATATTATATCTCCGTGATTAATCTCGGCGACAAGAAATAATATATCATGCCCAATCTATCATGTCAACACTGAAAATAATAACATGAAAGCCCGAACCAGACATGCTTGTCCATTTCGGGCTTTACCTTCAACTAATCATTTGGTTCATCAAAAAGGAGTCATACTACAGCTTGGAAGGCCAATTGCCATACCAGGCATAACCGCCTCTTCTTTCTTTATCAATGTCACTCAATTTGTATTTAACTACCCCGTCTCGTCCAATGAAAATGGGTCTATCCGTTCCTATTTCATAGAAGCGTGCCCAGATCGGTGCTGCTTTGGAATCAGCGATAATCTTGCTATCACCATTTGCCCTTTCATACTTGTAACCCGTAATTTTCACCTTGTTAAACCAGTCCTCTGCTCCTTTAATGGATGCGGTAATTTTAGCGGTAGCAGGCCTTGTTTTCAGAAATTTAACAATCGTTACACTCTCTCCAGCTGTCAGCGATGGTACTTCGTAGATTCTTGCGCTCGCTGGTTTAAGGGAACTGGAATCATGTTGTTGTCCCCATGCTGTAAGCTTCCCGCCTGAGACGACCTGAGTATTCAGAATCGCCTCCACACCTTTGGCAACTGAATTTTTACTGCGATTAGCAAGTGTACTGTCGATAAATGAGAAATCACCTTTGCGTGTTGCTACTTCATCGAGCATGATCATTACATTAATCATTGCATCATCATTGTAGGTAATATGCTTGTGATATCCAGAGCTTTGGTAGACTTGTGGCCATCCGCCGTTTGAATACTGCATATTGATCAAAAAGTTGATTCCTTTGATTGCAGCTGTGGAGTAGCGTGGATCATTCGTCTTTTTAAATTCCTTCGCCAATCTTCTAATTTCTGAATATGTAGCCTTGTTGTCAATCGTGGACTTCGCCCACTCTCCACTTGTTTGTTTATAATCTTTTCTCCAACCTCCATCCGGCAGTTGGTTCTTCAAAATATCTGAAATACTCGCTGTAGTACCCGATGCATCAGCAGCAGATACCGTCCCTACAGGGAGAACTGCAATTCCAACTGATGAGAACACCATGGCGCATGCCAGGACAAAAGTAACTATTTTCTTTGCTTTCAAATGTAACACTCTCCCATGTTCATTGTAATAACATCCACAATTCTACCTTACCTATAACGCCCGTCCTTAAACCTCCTTAATTTAAATATATAACATAATAAAATCTATTTTTATCCAATATGTGGATTGGATAATCAGATGATATGCAAAAAATCAATTTTTGTCAATATATGCAACTTAATGAATATAATCTCTTAAATTCTACATAACGGATAGTTCTTTTAACTCATGACAAACTTATTTATTTATCCAATTTCGTCTCAAACGAATCAATAATGACGTTTTTGTCATCAATGATACCCAAACTTGACGCCTTCTTTCATATAAAATCGTTAATTCCGCTAACATTGAGGTATTACGAAGGGGTTTAAAAGGGTTTGACAATTACGCATTTATGCAATATAGTTTCAAATAGTTACAAAAACTTAATTATTCATTGCCGAGTTTCAGGTTTGAAAACGGGGGAACCATTTTGGGTGAATTATTCTTATACATAGGAAATATAGGGAACCTTCTACCGAACCCTTAGCTAACTCCGTAGGCATCGAAGGGAGAACATTGATTTTGAAAAAACTGATTATCTCCATTTTTGGAGCGGCTGTACTATTTACATCCGGGGCAACAAGCACAGAGGCAAGCAGTATTAACTCCGTAGTGAACAACATGACAGGTATTCCTTACAAGTGGGGTGGCACGACTCTGGCCGGGTTCGACTGTTCCGGGTTTATGAGATATATTTTCAATAAATACAGCATTGAATTGCCACGTACTTCGCAACAGCAAGCCAAAGCAGGTACTCCAGTAGCCAAGAGCAATGTTCGGACAGGTGATCTGGTGTTCTTTAACACAACAGGCAAAGGCATTTCACATACAGGTGTTTATATCGGCGGCGGACAATTTGCACATGCATCCAGCAGCAAAGGGGTAAGCATCACCAAAATGAGCAATCCTTATTTCAATGATCGTTACGTAACAGCACGTCGGGTAACTGGACAGTTTATGTACGATAAAATGTTAGGGAAAATGTAGGTATAATATCAAAGAGGAGGCTCCGGATCAACCGGAACCTCCTCTTTTGTTTGATTTCCTCTTTAGGAGGACAGTCCTTGGACTACCTCCATCTACACTTAATGCAGCGCCTTCTGCACTCGCATCGCGCCCTGGGACAGGGCATGTCCGCCTCCTACAGCTCCGGCCACAGCAACGGTCTCCATAATCTCCTGATCTGTAGCGCCCTTGGCACGTGCTTCTTCTACATGATAGAAGGTACATACCTCATTGTTGGCGAACAAGCCAATACCAAGCGCGATGAGCTGTTTGGTCTTCGCATCAATCGCCCCAGGTTGGAAGCATTCTCCGGTAAACTCATGATACGACTTCACCACACCTGGCAGCACATCACTTAATGCTCCAATCTGATCCTTGTAGGCATGAACTTTATCATTCATCAATGTCATGTCTTGCAGCACACCCTCTCGGCTATAGTTACAGAATTTCTTCACTGTACCTATCTTCTCTCCCGAGTGAGTCAATTATGCTAAGAAATCATGGTAATTCCAAACATTTGTACGCTCATACTTCTGACATAATGATCGCTGTTACTCACCAAGTGGACTTTGCCGGGGTTCGCTGAACAACTGATAGTGGTAACCACGATCCAACTTGACGACACGTCGATTCTGACGACGGATAAGTACCTGCTCGCCATCCCAGGCAACGACAATCCCGGTTACATCGTTCGATTCCAGCTCGTCCCGTACTACTCTGACTTTCTCACCTGACAGACGCAGGGCGTCCAATTCTGTATCACTAATCATGTTCATGGCTCCTATATTCCAAATTTATTTACAAAAAGAGACCTAAATGATAAGTCATTTAGGTCTCACGTGACTGTATTGGACTGTCATGTCATTCGAAATTATGTCCCGACTGAAAGTTACCGCTGCGCGTGCTCTTTGCTGTCGTTCTTCTCGAACCAAAAATCAAGCACTTTGGCGGACATCACACGTTCTTCAAGGTACTCCACTTGATGCGGTGTAAATTGTTCTTTCCAAGAGAAGGACAACTCTTCGCATAAGCCTACAATCGTCAGTAATTCTGACCAGGCAACATAGCGTTTGTACCAGAAAAATTGAGGATGTTCAATCATATAGGGATAAAGGTCATCGAATTCCGTATGTTTACAATCCAGGGCACGTTCAAAATGAACTTTCGATTCCGCCAGCTTATCATTAAAGAATTGTTCTGTTGCCGGTTGGTTCCCCATGGTGTTGCCTCCTCTCCCTAACATAACCCCATTATAAATGAAATTAGCGGCCATGCAAAGGCATAGTTCAAAAAATAGGCCCTATTCCTTTAAAATGTCACATTTCGTTATCGTCAAATTGTACCGTCCCATCGTTCAGGGAACGAATGCGTACCAAGGCTTCCACCGGAATCCCCTGTTCACGAATCGTTCGTGCCCCTGCCTGGAAACATTTCTCTACCACAACACCGAATCCGACGAGTTCCGCACCGGAACGCTCAATGATTTTGATGACGCCACGAGCGGCATCTCCATTGGCAATAATATCATCAATGAACAAAATACGGTCATTCTCATGAATGAACTCGCGAGATACCATAATGTCAGTTACAATTCCTTTGGTAAAGGACGGTACGCGTTCACAGTAAGCATCAGGATCAGCTAGAAGTGTTTTTTTGCGACGGGCGAATACAAGTGGCACCCCAAGTTCATAGGCCGCGGCAAACGCAACCGGAATCCCTGAGGATTCTACCGTGATTACACGGGTCACTCCACTTTCACGAAAACGGGCAGCGAACTCACGCCCCATCTCCATCGTTAATGCAGGATCAATCTGGTGGTTCAACAGACCATCCAGCTTCAATACTTGATCCGAGATGACAACACCCTCTTGTAAAATTCGTTGTTTCAATAATTCCATGATTTGACCTCCCAAGCCTATCCTATGAGGTAAAAGTATCATATATCTATCTATAAGTTCAAGCGAAATTGCCTGGACGCTGTCCTTCAGACGCGATTCAAGCCAAAGCTCATGATCGATTGTCATGACTTTCGTGGGTCAAGCATACCTTGTACCATGGTACCCGCATGTCCAAACTATACAGGGTCCTGAGAGGGGAAACACATGAAACAGGCATTTCGGGTGCTGCAGATCGCATTTACATACATCGGAACGGTTGTCGGAGCCGGCTTCGCTACAGGGCAGGAAATTTTGCAGTTTTTTACCCAGTATGGCAAATGGGCCACCGTCACCATAGGCTTATCCACCATGCTCTTTGTCTGGTTAGGTACCAAAATGATGCTGATCGCCCACGATACCGGATCCCGCTCTTATGAGGATCTGAACAAACACTTATTCGGCCACAAGGCGGGCAAATGGATCACTTGGGTGACCCTTCTCATTCTCATTGGCGTGAACAGTGTCATGCTTGCCGGAGCAGGTTCCGTTTTTGTCGAACATCTCGGTTTGCATTATCAGACCGGTCTAATCGTCACACTTGTAGGGACATATCTGCTTCTCGGTCGGGGCATCCAAGCTATCCTTCAAATGAATAGCATTGTCGTGCCTATGATGCTCCTGTTATCTCTGCTCATGATCACAAGTACCATCCATCATCCGGGAGCTTCCCGATTCATCACACTGACGACAGACTCAAATCCTATTCAAGTATGGCTGTCTCCACTGTTGTACACTTCATTTAATCTGGCGTTAGCTCAAGCTGTTCTGGTGCCTGTAGGGAACCAGATTCGTAGTCGGAATGTGCTGAAGTGGGGCGGAGTATTGGGTGGAATTGGTGTAGGTTTCATGCTAATGGCAGCCCATTTTGCCATGTCGGCACAGATGCCCGGCATCATCCAATTCGAAATTCCGATGGGCAGCATCGCCTTTCAACTTGGATGGGCAGTACAATCTGTATATGTATCCCTTATTTTTATGGAAATATTCAGTACGTTTGTTGCCGATATCTATGGCATGACCTTGCAACTCAGACAACATATACGCGTTCATCCCCGTTTCATTACATTAACCATTATGCTGCTCTGTTACTCACTCAGTCAGTTTGGATTCAGTTCTCTGCTATCTATCCTTTACCCTATCTTCGGAAGTATGGCACTGTTCTGGGCAGCCAAATTGGTATTAAACCGCTGGGGTACATTTCGTGGACGCAAAAATATATAAACATGCTTATGTACTTCATGAATATGTGCATACGTTTGCTTACCACAATTCATCACTCATGCGCACACCTTTTGCATGAAAAAAAAGCCGCTGTTTAGCACAGCGGCTCGCACTTTTTGTTCTCTCTTTTAGGTCTTGCTGGGAAACTGTAGATACATCTTCTTCAGCTCATTGACTGATCTGCCGAGCGAGTAATGTGTTTTGGCTTTTTCACATGCTGAACGGGCAAGTTCATAACGATATGCCGGATCAAGCATCACCTTTTCAAGCGCTTCAGCCAGTGCAGAAGGATCTTCGGCCGGTACAAGCAACCCATTGCTACCATTCTCGATCTGTTCGGGTATTCCACCTACATCCGTACCCACAAGGGCAAGACAACTCAGCGCCGCTTCAGCGAAAACGGAACCAAATGCCTCTGCTCGTGAAGGAAGTACAAAAATATCAAAGAATGGCATGAATTCCTCAGGGTGCAGTGTGTAACCATAGAAAATGGTCTCATTATAGATCCCTAATCGCTGCGCCAATTCTTCCAGATCAGGACGAATCGGTCCATCTCCAATAATATGTAACACATAATCATGACCTCGGCCCTTGAGTTCCGCACAGGCTTTGAAAAGAATATCCAATCCTTTCGCCGGAACAAGCCGACATACCGTCACTAGCTGTGGTATCGCATTATCATGAGGAATCGGCTTAAAGCGCTTCTCATCAAATCCATTGGGAATCACACCGATGACATCAGGTTCCTTCACGTAGGGAGCCAGATAACGACGGAACGAGTCTGACACCGTCAAGAGACGCTCTGCCTGATGTTCCAGCTCACCATATATCGCAAGCAGGAAGCGATGCTCCGGTCCGTCCGTTTCAATGCGTCCATTAAGGATTAATTCTCGTTCATAACTGGAGTGAATCGTCTGAATGAGAGGTGTATCCGGGAAGACCGTTTTCATCGCAAGTCCGGCAATGGGGTGGTGAGCATGAATCAGATCATAGGGCTTCTGAATACGCAACTTGGTCCACCATAGATAATCACGATAGGTTTGAATATATTTTTGGACAACAGGACTATCCTGATATTCAGTCCAGTCAAACGTTTCGAAATGAACTTCCTCCCTGCCCTTGTTGCGAATCCGCTTCGGCAACGAGAACAGATCCATTTCCCACCTTGGGGTTGTAAATCTCTCTTGCATATACGGAATCATAGAGGATACACCTCCGGGCTGCTCCGGAGGAAAGAAAAGCGCCTGCAGCAATCTCACTGTTAGTTTCCCCCTTTCTACATACGTTCTTTCCATACATCTTCATTCATGATATACCAGAACATATGTTCAGTAAAGATACAAAATGAGAATCTCTCTCAATTGCCCATCCTATATTGCATGCATATTCATTCATTTGTTTTCTCTGATACGGCTCTGTTATCCATTATGACATAGGACAGCCGGAACATCTATATTACGATAGACACAGCAAAAATCTTGCTATTCAAACCACTCGAATTAAACAGAACTGATAAGCTTTTGTTATCACTCGTATATACAACATATTCATGAAACATGACGCTCAGAAGCAAAAGCTTTAAACCAAACCAGCAATCAACCACTTGCTGTTGTCATCAATATATATTTGATAATAATTATAATTAAAATCAGAGTACAGTCATCATGCTCAGCTCAGGAGCTCCACCGGCTTCTCATATGTACTGTAACCATCAGTCTCTCCCAAAAAAGTATACCCGTTCCGCGCGTAAAAGGCGTTTAACGTTGCGTTGTCGGCTCCGCAGTCCAAACGAACCGTATGTTTGCCTTCAAAGTGTATACCGCTGCTGGACCATTCCAATATTGCTCGTCCCAGACCGCTCTGGGCATATTTTCTTCGGATCGCCAGCCGATGCAGATAGATTGCGCCATCCTCGGCGTAAGCTTTTGAACCCCAGAGGTGAATATCCCACGGGCTTGGCTGAACCATAAGGATGACCATTCCCGCTACGTCAGCTCCTTTTTTAAATACAAACACATCCCCGCGCCGAATTGCCCCTGCCGTATCATGTGAATCTTCACCTTGAAGCAAAGCGTTCCATTGGGTAGAACCTTGGCCCTGTAACCATTCGGCTGTCTCCACCAACAGCGACATCACATCCTCCGTATCTTCGGGCTTCGCCTGAACCGCTTGAAAACCATCGTTAATATATTCGCTACTGATCCTGAATGAGTGCATATTGTTCTCCTCCGCTTCCTGAGCTCTATTAAACTAATGGTACTATACCGGGAAATGAATTTTTCGTCAAAATGAGAACAAAAAAAGGTAAAAGGCAGTTGCCTTTTACCCATCTATTCTGGCTTCATCAATAATCTGATTTCGATACAACATCGTAAGATGAAGGGTATCAAACTCCATCTCCTTGTCCAACTCCTGCATCAACACTTCGACAAGGCTCTTTCGCTGCACACTGGTTCCAGGAACCTCGTAATCAATGTATCCCGTCAGATCGGATTGAGAGGTGTCTATTGTTGCTGTTCCGACAGGCAACCCACCTCGTTCCTGAAGAAATAGCTCATACACCCGGAACTCCCGGTCCTTACGTTTCAGCATGACATAACATGCTTCTTCAGCAGCTTCCAGCTCATCCTGATCGGATTCATCCAGATCCTCAAATTCCTCGGAGAAATCGCGATGTATCCACTCTAACGTCTCGAGTTCATTCCCCTGATGCCACATGCGGATCGTAATCGTATCGATGATGTCCTCATCCAGCTCTCTGACCAGCAACTCTGCTGCGGCTTCCAATTGGTTCTCTTCCGGCTCGTCATACCAGTGTATTTCACCTTGCACATCAGCGCCATATTGTTTTAGAGAAGCTTCTGCAAGCTCCTGTCCTTCGACATCATTGAATATATAGGTGGATATGCTGCGTCCTGCGCTTACCATTTCCATCTCCAGAACCTGATCCCGATCTTCATATGTAAACGATTCGGCTTGTGAAACAGGAATTACCTTACTTTCACTGCTGTCTATATCGTCATAGCTGCCATCGTGATGATTCATATCCTCAGACGGCCACATCGTATCTGACTCAGGCTTATGCAGAACTGAGTGCAATGAGCCGCAACTAACCAGCACTTCATAATATGCAGCTTCCAACGCATCTGCAAGAGATCGGACATAGGTATGCACTTTATCCACAATAAGTTGCTCTGTGTCATCTGGCAGAGACTCCTGCTCGATCTGAAGACTGCCTGATAAACGGTCTCCTTCTCTGTACACGAGAAAAAGTGAGCCTGCATATTGACCATTGATCATCACGTCCTGCACTTCTCCACCTGATGTCCGCAGGTCTGCAACCAATTCCACATCATATTTCATCACGTGTCCTCCTCAATTCCTAACGTTATTCTCTTAGGATGCCCCTGAGGACGGTAGATTATGAGGAAAGCGTGCATTTTACGTATAAGATGCAGGATTAAACCGATAAGACATATTTTTGGATTGCGTGTGCTACTCCCTGCTCGTTATTAGAGAGGGTCACCTCGTCCGCGGCAGCTTTCACCTCGTCAGGTGAGTTATCCATGGCAATGCCTTTGCCCGCAAAAGTCAGCATCGTAATATCGTTGAAGTAGTTGCCAATCGCCATGATCTCCGAAGGCATGATTCCTTTGGATTCGGCAAGCCTTTTAAGCGCAGCACCTTTGGACGCTTCGGGATGCATCAGGTCAATAAAAAAATCACCACTCCGTGTCATATAATAAGGCAGATTCCAGGTAGACCACTCCTGAAGTACGGCATCCATCTGTTCAATCGGTCCAAATGCAGTGAACTTGGCCAGCGGTTCTGTCATGTCAACCCACTTGGGTAACTTCAGTGGCTCTGCCATAAAGTTGTAATACATCTCACGCACCTGCAATCCCAGACCTTCTGGTTGATCCACATACAGACCAAATGCCGTATTGATGTCAAAATGTACTCCATTGGTTCGACAGTAGGATATGATCGGCTCCAGTCCTTGTCCATCCAATGCAAAATGATGAACCACCTCACGAGTATCCACTTGCGCCGTTACAGCGCCATTATGTGTAATCACATATCCATCCAGTCCCATCTGCTCCATGAAAGGAATCGTATTGGCAGGACCTCTACCTGAACATAGAACGATCTCTGCTCCCTGACGGGAAGCTTGGATCAAGGTCTCCTGAGTCCATTCGGTTAGTTCATGATGGTCATTCAGCAGTGTTCCATCTACATCTAGTGCAATTAGTTTATACGTCATTCTGGCTTCATTCCTCATCTATTAAGTAGTCGCACCCACCCAAACCCTCCCTTCCGAGGGAGGGCCCCAGAGAGCTCTGCCCTCTGGACTCCCGTCTTGCTCATCGGTGGTAGGTCGGGTCTTGCTATGTAACGGTTGGCGTAGGAACGCTTGTTGCCGGGAACACCGCTTATCAGCGGCGATCCCACCCAAGCTTAACCGGGACCATTTCGGGCAGGGCTTCGCTTCCCTCCACAACTCCCTGCTTCACTTCGTGAAGAACGGGAGCTTTCTCGCCTTCGGCGGTCGTATCGGGGCTTCGCTTCCTTCCACAACTCCCTGCTTCACTTCGTGAAGAACGGGAGCTTTCCCGCCTTCGGCGTTCGTATCAGGGCTTCGCTTCCTTCCACAACTCCCTGCTTCACTTCGTGAAGAGCGGGAGCTTTCCCGCCTTCGGCGTTCGTATCAGGGCTTCGCCTCCTTCCACAACTCCCTGCTTCACTTCGTGAAGAGCGGGAGCTTTCCCGCCTTCGGCGGTCGTATCGGGGCTTCGCCTCCCTCCACAACTCCCTGCTCCGCTTCGCGCAGGACGGGAGCTTTCTCGCCTTCGGCGGTCGTATCGGGGCTTCGCCCCCTCCACAGCTCCCTGCTCCGCTTCGCGCAGGACGGGAGCTTTCTCGCCTTCGGCGGTCGTATCGGGGCTTCGCTTCCCTCCACAACTCCCTGCTCCGCTTCGCGCAGGACGGGAGCTTTACTTCCGCAGAAGGTTTAACTCGTCTGCGGTTAGTTCACGATAGCTTCCGATGGCTAGATCGGAAGCTAATTCAAGCTCACCCATCGCTACGCGTTTCAGATAGATCACTCGCTTGCCCACCGCCTGAAACATACGTTTCACCTGATGAAATTTCCCCTCGTGAATAATAAGCGAGATCGACGAGATCGTGCCTTCTTCGGTCTCTTCCCGGCCAAGTAAAGTCAACTCAGCAGGCAATGTCTCGTATCCGTCATCCAATTGAATGCCCGCTTTGAAACGTTGCACATCCGCATCATCCACATTTCCCAATACACGGGCTTCATAGGTTTTGGGCACATGCTTGCGTGGAGATAACAGATCATGGGCAAGTGGACCATCATTCGTGAGAATGAGCAGTCCCTCCGTATCCTTATCCAATCGTCCCACAGGAAAAGGATTGAACACCCGATCCTCTTTGCGCAGCAGATCCAGCACCGTCTTATCTCTGTTGTCTTCCGTAGCAGACACAACACCCGGAGGTTTATGCAGCATCAGATAGATCATCTCCCGGTACACAATCCGCTCTCCGTCAGCTTCAATGACGTTGACCTCGGGATTTACCTGTACACCACTATCTTTCACCGCCTTGCCGTCCACATGGATTCTGCCTTGCTTCACCATCTTTTTGAGTTCACTTCGTGTTCCCACACCCATATGACTCAATATTTTGTCCAGACGCAGCGTTTGTTTGCCTTTTCCACTCATACCGATGTCCACCTCCAGCCTGCCGGATATTCATTCTTCAATACACCATCCAGCCATTTTCCCCAGCCAGCGGCATAACCATCTACACACACAAGAACATACCCTTTGGCGACTGTATCCGCCTTGAGCACCACTCGTTCTTCTTCGATATTCAACGTTTCACCCTTGAGGTACCTCACGGCTTCGCCATTAGCCGATGACAGATTCACGCTTCGCCGTGCCTCAGATGCATTCAGAGCACACGCAAGCGGGTGGGAAGGAACAAATCGGCCATTCTTGATTGTGCCCATAAACCAGCCTGGGCGAATGACTTTCAGTCCCTCCAACCTTGCTGCACCTACCGATGATTGATACACACGATCTCCGTAACATACCGTTTCTCCAGTTAGATCCATCTCCAATTGTTCTTTCATAAACGAAGTATAGATCGCAATCGGGTCCATACTTGCCGGATCAGCTCCGCGTCCCTGACCCCGTTCCGATTTACGTCCACTGTAATCTTTACCTTTTTTGCTCGATCTACTCGTATTCTTGCCTCCACCAGCTTGTCTGTCATGGGACTCTCTGGATTCGATTCGCAGCAAACGTTCCTTTTTACGATCAGCCTTGGTCATAGCAATTGAAGAAGCAGCAATAGAGTGATCCTGGTTCCCCTCTACTTCAATCCTGGACACATCCTCGACCTGTCCATACTCCATTGCTCCTTCTTGAACTACTCCTGGTTGATCTGTTTCGAGTCCTTGCTCTGCACGATGCTGTAATACAGCGACATAATGTCCTTCCCCTTCCAAAAGGTGAGGCCACAATCTTGCGGTACCACGCGTTTGATCCAGCACTTCTTTTGTATCATCAGCCTTCTCAGGCATCATCTGACGCACCCATTCCGGACGCCCTGGAGCGAATCCTGTCTCTTCAGGAATGTCCTTTACAACGAAATCACGGTTCACATTCAGAAACTCCGCAATCATTGCTTCATTTTCCTCCGGCGCAAAGGTACATGTCGAATATACAATTGTACCTCCTGGAGCCAGCAATCGTGCGGCAGTCTCCAAAATATCCCGCTGCATGAGTACACATTTATCCACCGAATGATGTTCCCACGATTTCACCATGTCTTCATCCTTGCGGAACATACCTTCACCTGAACAAGGCGCATCAATTAATACTTTGTCAAAATAATGAGGAAATGCATTCGCGATCCGCTCGGGCGACTCATTCAAAACAACGGCGTTCCGCACCCCGTACAATTCCACGTTCTTGGCCAGCGCTTTGGTGCGTTCAGCATGGATATCGTTCGTGACAAGCACACCCTTGCCTTGCAGCTTCGCAGCAATCTGTGTTGTTTTCCCTCCTGGGGCAGCACAGAGATCAAGCACACGATCACCAGGCTTCACCTGCAATAATTCAACTGGAGCCATTGCACTTGGTTCCTGTATATAATACAGACCAGCATGATAATAAGGGTGCAGCCCCGGTTTAACACCATGAGGTACATAGAATCCTGTCTCACACCAAGGAATAGGTCTTAGATCAAACGGAGCAATCTCATCGAACTGTTCCATCGATATTTTCAGCGTATTAACTCTCAGTCCCGCATGAGGAGACTGTTCATAAGATTTCATAAATTGTTCATACTCATCACCCAGCAAACTTTTCATTCGCTCAGCAAATATCAAAGGTAACTTTACACCCATATTCCCACTCATCCTGTCTTGGTAAGATTGCAATATCGTTTTATTTTATCATATCCAAGCTTTGCTTTCCTATCATATCGTATCTATTCCACTACAGCGTGTAATGTAGTATAATGGCAAGTAGATTGATTCCTGAGCAAAAATCCGGGTGTTTATGCATATTATCCCAACCTATATTTTTGCCCAAACTATATTTCGATATGATCGATGGGGGATGTCCGATGAAATCCAAGAAGAAAAAGAAAAGTGCTGCGATCCTTATTTTCCTGGGTATTTTAGTCGTTATGATTGCTGCATTGGTTGTTGTAGACCAACAATCCAAGAAACAGATGGATTCAGTAGAAAATGCTTATGGCATCGCTGCTTCCAAGCTTAATCCAGCGACACGGGAGCTACTTAGCGATCCCAATTACCAACAAATCATTCTTCCCGCGGATCTCAAAGCCAAGATTGATAACAAAGACAGCTTCTTTGTTTATTTCTTCGCTTCCGACTGCTCGCACTGCCGTGCCACAACACCTCAGTTGATGCCACTGGTTGACAGTGAAGGTATTGAGCTTCCGCAGTTCAATCTGCGCGAATTCGAAGCAGGATGGACCGATTACAACATCGAGTTCACGCCTACACTCGTCTATTATGAAGCTGGTGTCGAGAAAGACCGTATGGTTGGCGGACTGCAAGAGAATGGCAGTGATCAAGGCTACACGTTAGACGATTACAAACAATTTTTCGAAAAATATAAAGGCAATGCCACTCCTTCGGCAAGCTAACGGATAGATCAACTTCATAATTAAGCACAATTAAGGTCCTAACACACCAGACACTGATCTGTTAAAGGACAGGCTGTGCCACCTGCAATTATCTGAATATGATGCAACATTCAAAAACACCCCGATTGTTCCCTTCACAGGAATAATCGGGGTGTTTCATAACCATGGAATTTCAAATCCATGAGATGCTCGTATGAATGCTAACGCTGATTACAACTCAACTTTCACCCTGCTTCATCGCCTTCATCTTCTCTTCGTATATACGCCCTCTGGTAGGACTCCGGCGTTGCGGAATATTAGGTTTTAGCTCAAGTGATCTTCTAGAAATCTCCTGTTCCAAGACCTCATCAACAATTCGTATGGACAAATCCCTGTAAGACACAGACTGATCATCTGATTGGGACAGTTCCTTCACGATTTCCTGTACATCCCGTACCAAAGCCCCAAGGTCAATGCCCAGAATCGTATCAGGATAAGGTTCCAGAAGGTCAAGTGAACTCTGTAACATCATCGTTCCTCCGCGGAGATTGCCATTCCTGAAGTGGTATAAACCAACCGCAATCTGCAACAATCCTTTATAGAGAGAATCCCGGTTCCGTTCAAGCCACAATTCTTCCAGCACTTCATGGCACTCGAAATAATCCTGATCCCGATTGAAGTAGATTAAGTAATCAATGTACAGTGGCTCATAGATGCTCATCCGGGTTTTCGCCCTTTCTGGCGTTGTTCAGAAGTGTTTTCACGTCATCCAGCAAGTCTTTGAGCCCTTCCATATCATGTCGTTCCCAGTAATCGTTAAAACGCTTCTGTGCTTCAATCGCTTCACTGACAAGGTGGTAGAAGTATAATTGATGAATGATATTCAATGTTCTTGACACAATATTGGAATCATCCTCAAATGCCTTCTGTGCCTCCAAAATCTGTAGACGAATGGCAGACATCTCATTATCCAGTACAAAAGCGGCCTCCGCTGTTTTTTTCAACCTGGCTCGCATATCATCCGGTAAACTCTCCCGAAATTTGTAACTCAGAGAATGTTCAATGGTAGCCCAGAAATTCATGGCAAGTGTACGGATCTGAATCTCGGCCAATACGATCTTTTGTCCCAGAGCCGTCTGAACGGGATACTCAATAATCATATGGAAGCTGCGATAGCCACTCTCTTTGAAATTCGTAATATAATCTTTCTCAATGAGCACCGTGAGGTCCTTGCGGCCTCGAATGTATTCGGCAACCCGACGGATATCATCTACGAATTGGCACATGATACGGATACCTGCAATATCCTCAATGCCTGTCTCCACGTCATCAAGCGACACATTCAGTCGTCTGGATTTCTCCAGAATACTGGATATTTTTTTGACACGACCGGTAACGAATTCAATCGGGGCATACTCTTCCCGTTTTTTCAGCTCCGCCCGCATTGTCTTAAACTTGACTTTTAATTCCTCTACCGCTTGTTCATAAGGAAGTAAAAATGTACCCCAGTCTCTACCGTCCATGCTTATGCCTCCTGTCTCTATAGCGTCCCCTGTTCTATTCCATTATACATGATGTTTGGTGGGGGGAAGAGTCCCGAACCATATTACGCTCTTCCATGCTTCTATATTTTCATACCGGGGAATCACAATCCTTCTTAACGATGCTCTGCACCAACCGCTTCAGAGATATGACGATAACCATCCTTACGCAGTAACTCACGCAGTCCGGCATGAATGCGCCGATTCACCTCAGGTCCTTCATAGATCAATGCGGTATATATTTCGACCAGGCTTGCTCCGGCTTTAATCTTCTCGTATGCATCCTCACTTGTGAAAATGCCACCTGAACCGATGATAGGAAGTTTGCCTTCGGTCTGACGATAGATCTGGCGAATAATCTCCGTTGAACGTTCACGCAGAGGTTTACCGCTCAGACCACCCGTTTCCTTCGCATGTTGGTGAGAAAGTCCTGTACGACTGATGGTTGTGTTCGTTGCAATAATGCCAGCAACACCACTGTCTGCAATCGTGCGAACCATGTATTCAAGTTCCTGATCATTCACATCCGGTGCGATCTTCACCAGAACGGATTTGGTCGCTCCGCCTGCTCGCGCATGCTGCGCATTCATCTCGTTCATAACCGCAGCGAGCAGTTCCTTCAATTCATTCCCATGTTGCAGATTACGCAAATCCGGTGTATTTGGTGAACTGATATTCACCACGAACAGATCAGCATAATCGTATAGTGCCTGTATGCACTTGGAATAGTCCAGGTGAGCTTCCTCATTAGACGTTGCCTTATTTTTGCCGATGTTAACAGCCACTGGAATACGCCGATCCTGTAGACGTGCCAACTCACCTGCCATGGCTTCCGCACCAAGATTGTTGAAGCCCATTCGGTTCACCAAAGCCTCATCTGGCGGCAAACGGAACAGCCGTGGTTGGTCGTTACCTGGTTGTGCAAGTGGTGTCACGGTTCCCACTTCCATGAATCCAAATCCGATGGAAGAAAAGCCCGTTACGGCCTGTCCGTTTTTGTCCAGACCCGCCGCCAGACCAACAGGTGTAGGGAAATGACACCCAAACATGTCAACAGCCAGATCAGACGTTTCACGAACGCCGTACATCACTCGCAGTCCGGAAGGAACCGGACGGATGCTACCCACGCCACTAAGGCCGCCAATAATCAGATGATGGGCCTGTTCAGGGTCCATTTTGAACAACAAAGGTTTAGCAAGACTTCTGTATAACAAATCACTCACTCCGTTCTGGTCCGGTACGCCAATAAGCCGTTTTCCGCCTTTTCATATGTAAAAAAACACTCTACACACAAGTCTATCTGTTTCTTATTAAAAAGGAAAGTAGTTTACGCATAGACACCACAAATCGAATCATGCAAAATGCTCACAAGAAATCCACCCGTCCACTGGTAATGACGAGTTGAATTCTTTACAATGAGAGCATGGTTACTCTATACCAGTTCTATTCCAATAAGGAGGAATAACTCATGGCTCCCAAACGTAAACCACCTGCATTACAGCAAAAGAAAGAAGAAGTGAATCGCAAAGCCATTGCATGGACTGCAGCATGTGTAGGCGGCTTGATCATCATTATTGGTGCTCTTATCATTATTGCCAATATGTAGATGATTCAGGCTAAACCCGTCTGATTCTACATATCCAACAGATCAATTCAGCCAGTGATACGTTTTGTTCGGGTTATCCTGCTTTGGAACAAGCGTATGCTGATAGCGCTGCTTTGCTTCTGGAACAAGTGTCAGATCTGGCAGTAGATCTTCTCCAATGCGTACCGGAGTACCTTGCGGAGCAAGAGCAAACAACTCTTCTACATCTCCTGTACGCATTCTCACACATCCAAGGGACTCATCCAGTCCGATACTGTCTGGCTCGTTGGTCCCATGGATAGCATAATTCGTGTTGGAGAGCTGCATCCCCCTGCTACCAAACTCACCATTCGAACGTCCATTCGGATTCACCACTTTATCCGTAATGACATATGAACCTTCTGGTGTTCGATCACCGCCAAGTCCCACATCATACATCCGAACAATCGTATCCCCACTGATTAATGCAAGTTTATGTATATCCTTATCAATGACAATCTCAAGCGGTTCCTGCAAAAAAGGTTTTCCTCCCAGCGTATCCGCAAAAGCGGCATTCTGGCCTTGAGACGAATTCGAAGTCGTCGAACTGTTATCTGCTCCACTGGCTTCACTCTTTCCTTGCTGTGCCTTTCCTTGATGCAAGGCTAGCAGCTTCGGAAACATCTCGGTCATGCCTGGCGCCGTCTCTCCGAGAATATTATTGGGAAATGGCTGAGCCATTTGCGTTACACTCTTGGGCCAAGCGTCATTTTTTTTGCGATAAGCAACAATTGCACTTGATAATGATGCAGCGGCTTCCTGCTTCGCGGTCCACGCCATAGCCATCTTTTTGATCTTCGGCGTGACTTCTGGAGGTTCACAGTTACACTGCTTGGCATCATAGCTCTGTGCAGTTAGTTTCCCGCTTGTATTCGTCTGCACAATGTATTTCACAGGCATATTTCGCTTCCACAAAGACCAATCCTCCGAGGTTTGCATTCCCAATACAGCCGAAGTCTCTACTTTTGGTCCAGATCCGGACCATGCAGCTGCGAGCGCAGCCTCACCATGATTGCCCCCGCCAAACCCCGCAGCGGTGAACACATTACTTGGTGGCGTGGCTGTACTTACAGCCTGTTTATCCGCCTCTACAGGCTCTGCGATGTCATCTGTGGATTCCAGTGCCGCCGATAGCGCGTCTGCCGCTTCACGACTGAAACCTGGAGCATCCGCAGGTGGCAGACCTGCCAGTACAAGCAACATGAATAACGTAAGCCACATTTTGCGTCTACGTTGTTTTTTCTCCTTTTGCTCGGACATCTCCACCAGTTTCTCCTGATAGTCTACCCAGATGTCGGCAGGAGCTTTACTGCGCTCAAATGCCTCGTAGACCTCGCCCGCTTGCTGAAAGCAATAGTTGGCTTTGGCCTCCTGTCCTTCGCCCAAGTACTCCTTTCCAAGCAAATACCATGCCATTTTATTGTCTGGATGTTTCTTGACATATGTTCTTAGATGAGTATTTTGCATCCGATCCTCCACTATTTCGCCTTTTTCCGTATATCCTTATATATCGGCATAAACTGTCGTTGAATCCATAGGACTTGAGTACCCGGTGGGCAAAAGGCATTTCGACAATTCTCTTCCTTGATCTACAGATCAGATAATCCCAGTTAAATGAAAACAAAAAAAAGCACTTTTCCTTGTCGTAAAGACAATAGAAAGTGCTCTGTGTTCATGTGAGAAAACCTTAGCCCTCTTTATTGAAAGGCTCGTCCGCTACTTTGATTGAATCTGTAGGGCAGCCGTCGCATGCATCCTGCATATCGTCAAACAAGTCGTCTGGAATAGCTTTGATCCCTTTGTTAGCGTCGCCGTCAAAGATAACTTCTGCCAAACCTTCATCATCGTAATCGTAGATGTCTGGAGCCGTTGCTCCACAAGCGCCACATGCGATGCAAGTGTCTTTTTCAACCCAAGTATATTTACTCATTTACATTCTCTCCTCCTAAAATTCGAAACGTACAGTGTTTTTATCTAGAAACATATTAAACCAAAGTAAGAATAATTACAAATCATTTTGCAACCACAAGTCTCTATTATCCCCTATTTAATCAAGACTTTGCAAGTTATCTTTTTGCAGGGAAGTCCCCCGCACTTTATGATTACGAAGCAGTACGGAAGGATCATCCCCAAGCATGCCTGCAGTCACAACAGCATTCTCACCAAATTTATCACGTAACTGATCCATAATGCGAATCAGATTGTCCTTTTTGGGCTTCTGCTCATATTCGAACAAGTCCATCTGCACAGCGGATTCCTCTCTTGGAATCAGGTTTTGAAGTGTCACACCCAGCATACGTACAGGCTTGCCACTTCCCCAATGCTTCTCAAATAATTGACATGCCTCACGGTAAATGACCGCTGCATCCTCCGTAGGAACTTCCATTAGACGTGATCGGGTGATCGTCTTCATATCGGGTGTCCGGATCGTAATCTGAATACCCTGGCTGAACATTTCGTGCTTACGCAATCTTCTGGCGACCTGGTCACTTATATTGAGGAATACCCGATGAATCTCATTCATATCCGATACATCCGCCGGCAGAGTTGTCGTATGCCCAATGGACTTATTGGCTTCCCGTTCTGCGTGAACCGCGGAATGGTTAATGCCATTTGCAGAGTTTTTGAGCCAGGCTCCATTGACTCCAAATAGTTCGGTCAACATGTTCTCATCCGACTTGGCCAATTGACCAATGGTTTCAATGCCTATTTTTTTCAACTTTTCAGCCGTTTTTTTGCCAATGCCAAACATTTCGTTACATGGCCTGTGCCAAAGAATCCGGGGTACGTCCCTCATGCGCAAAATGGAGATACCGTTCGGTTTTTTCAGATCCGAAGCCATTTTCGCCAATAATTTGTTGGGTGCAATACCAATGGAACAAGGCAGTCCCAATTCATCCTTGATTCTACGCTGAATGCTCTCCGCAATCTCCATTGGATTCCCGAATTGTCTTGAGCCTGTAATATCAAGATAACACTCATCAATGGATGTTGCCTCAAGTTGAGGCGTATAACTATATGCAATCTGCATGAACGCTCTTGAATATTGACGGTATAGATGAAAATCGGGACGAATCACAATGAGGTCAGGGCACTTTTTCATGGCTTGGTGTACAACCATACCTGTTGAGATCCCTCGGTTACGAGCGGTATATGAGCAGGTTACAATTACACCCTTGCGCAGTTCACTACTTCCCGCAACGGCCGTTGCTTTTCCTCTATATAGATCCGGTTCTTCCGCTTCATGTACAGAGCAGTAGAAAGCATTCATATCCACATGCAGTATCACCCGTCCGGCTGTAGGGTAATATTGATCCACATTCGCTGGAGGATTGCCGTCTGAAGACATCATGACCCCCGCCCTTTCATGCACACTAATTAAACGAATTTCTTTCTTCTATAGTATATCAAACATGTTATGTTAATTCAGTCACGAGCATTTATTTTCTCCGAGATCTGATCAGAGACCGGATGATTAACCAACCTACACTCACAAAAAGAATCAACGTGATCAGGGCAATAATCGTATTTTCCCATACAAAAGTCAAAATCAACCCTCCTTTTTTTCCACATATTTCTATTAAAACTCAATAATAAATTATAACATACATACGAATTATGATTAACATCCTTCTTTTAGCTCTAAAATCCATTAATTATTACATGAAACTGTGATTTCGATGTAGCATTTGGCTATAATGGTGCTATAATAATTAATTATACAAATTGACGACTTTAGGACAAATCAACGCATCCAGTTTAACACAGTGTAGCGTTGCCGAATTGAAGGATTTGTCCATTACCGTACTTAACTGCTTTTCCCAACTTACAATCCAAACTTTTAAAGAGCGCTTTATCTCAAAGGAGGATCTTCATGTCAAAGGCCATTTCCATCTTCGATACGACTTTACGTGACGGCACACAAGGGGAGGGTGTCAGCTTATCGGCAGACGACAAACTCAAAATTGCCAAGAAGCTTGATGACCTGGGTGTCCATTATATTGAAGGCGGAATTCCAGGCAGCAATACCAAGGACATTGAGTTTTTCAAAAGAGTCAAGGAATTGAACCTGAACGCCAAGGTCGTTGCTTTTGGCAGTACACGCCGTAAAGGCAGCGTTGCTAGTGAAGACGCTAACCTGAAGCGCATGATCGAATCCGGTGCCCAAGCTGCAACCTTAGTCGGTAAATCATGGGACTTCCACGTGCATACTGCTTTGCAAACCACCCTGGAAGAGAACTTGTCCATGATCTATGATTCCATCGCCTATCTGAAACAGAACGGTATGGAAGTCATCTTTGATGCAGAACACTTCTTTGACGGATTCAAACATAACCCGGAGTATGCTCAAGCTGTCTTGACCAAGGCTCACGAGGCTGGAGCGGACTGGCTCGTCATGTGTGATACCAACGGCGGGACCATGCCAAACGAGGTGTACGAGATCGTATCCACACTGCATAGAAGCCTGCCTCATGCACATCTCGGCATCCATACACATAATGACTGTGAACTGGCTGTGGCCAACACACTAAGCGCTGTACAAGCCGGAGCCCGTCAGGTTCAAGGAACAATGAACGGTTATGGAGAGCGTTGCGGTAACGCCAATCTCGCATCCATTATCCCGAACCTGCAACTGAAGCTTGGCTATGAATGTGTTACTGAGGAGTCCATGAGACAGCTTACCAACGTGGCTCGTTATGTTAGCGAGATTGCCAATGTAAACATGCCGATTAATCAGCCTTATGTCGGCAATGCTGCTTTTGCTCACAAAGGTGGGATCCACGTCTCTGCCATCCTGCGGGATTCGCGTACGTATGAACACATCGTGCCTGAACTTGTCGGTAACAAGCAACGTGTGTTGGTATCGGAACTTGCCGGACAGAGTAATATTGTATCCAAAGCGCAGGAACTGGGGCTTGAATTCGATCCAAGCAGTGCCAATTCGCGTCAGATTATTGAGAAAATCAAAGACCTGGAGCATCAGGGTTATCAGTTCGAAGGCGCTGACGCCTCGCTCGAATTGTTAATTCGTGAAGCGAACGGTGACATGAAAGAATTGTTCACTTTCGAATCATTCAAAATGCTTGTGGAGAAAACGGCGGGCAAATCCGTAGTCTCTGAAGCTTTTGTCAAACTTAATGTAGCTGGAACAAGTGTCTATACCGCTGCTGAAGGTAATGGTCCGGTTAACGCACTCGATAATGCGCTTCGGAAAGCACTGGTGCAATACTTCCCTTCACTTGCCAACATGCATCTCTCGGACTACAAAGTACGTGTACTGGATGAGAAGGATGCCACTGCTGCCAAAGTTCGTGTTTTGATCGAATCCAAAAATACGGAAAACACGTGGAACACGGTTGGTGTATCCGAGAACGTAATTGAAGCCAGTTGGGAAGCTCTCGTGCATAGTTTCCGCTATGCGCTGCTTCAAGAAAAATTGCAGGATGAGCCGGGCACACTCCCTATTCCTGCTCACGGGCTGAGTAATCATTAAAGTGTATTTCCCGGAAAATAAAAAGAAGCCTCTGTACCCATGATTCATGGATGCAAAGGCTTCTTTCTTTGCAGTAATTAATTTGCAATTAATTCTTTAATCTTACGTTCCAACTCTTTTTCGGGCAATATGCCCAGAATAATCTCCTGTATAACGCCTCTGGAGTCGATCAGAACATTCGTTGGAAAGGCGACCCCATTGTATTGAGCATACACGGTTCCCTTCTCGTCCAAGGGAATGGGGAACTTCAGTTGGTATTCATCCACAAAAGCTTTGGCATCTTTCAGTTTATCGTAGGATGTTACATTAACGCCATAGAGATCAAGCTTATCCTTATATTTCTCAGCCATTTTGTTCAGCTCGGGAGCTTCCTGTTTACACGGATCACACCACGATGCCCAGAAACTGACGAAAGTCGCCTTGTCTTTGGCGCCGCCCACACTGTACGTTTTCCCATCCATTGCTGTCAGAGAAAAAGGAGGTGCCAGAAGACCCGCACGCGGACCCGTCTCAGTAGGCATGGGTTCCTCCTGCTTAAATACGGCGGCAATACCATCACCCGCATTCTGGGCCAGTGTAATACCAACTAGCAAGACAACACCGAGGAGTATGTATATGTTTCGTTTCATAACCCGCCACCCTTTTATATAATTAACCTATTGAAACTGAAACCTTATTTCGCGCATGTTAGATGTTTACGACAATCTATTACAGATCACCAGAACATGATTCACCAATGTCCTCTTTAATATTGTACCCTTTTCCTTTAAAATTTTACAATCCACATCACAGAAAATAAAATGAAAAAGGACTCCTGCCTAAGCAGGAGCCAAAGAGAGAGGGGTGAATACAAATGGCAGCACTTCACGGACAGCAGAACACCTTCTACATCCCTTCTTCCGTAGAACAAGAGATGTGTAAGCACATGTTCCTTTCGCTGCCGCAAGAAGCCTGCGGGGTTATGCTGGGTGAAACCGCAGCGGGCGGTATACGAATCAGTCGGTTTCAGCCCATTCGTAACGTAGCACCTGACCCGCTGCACCATTTTGCTCTGGACGATGCCGAATGGATTCGGTGCGTTTTCTCCGAACCCAAACTCATCGGCATCTTCCATTCTCATCCGCAGACTAGTCCTGTACCTTCCCTAGAGGACATGCAAGCTCTTCCCGCCTTCGCCGGTTTGCTTCAGATGTACCTCATCGGCTCACCTGACCTAACAAGCGGGTTGCGATCGCGTATGCATCTGAACGGATATCAGATTGAATCTTCGAAGGAATTGCCGGATCAAGCACACCACGTTGCGCCTTCTTACCATCTGCTTCCCGTTCCGTTATGCGTGACTTAGCTGGGTATACAAATCACCCAGGGTCTCCACATTTTTACGCATCATGTCCTCCAGATAACAGGACCATAACTGTGCAGTCATTTTCGAATCTTCCAGTGCATGGTGACGACCATAGATCGGAATGCCTCTGGATTCCAGTAATTCATCCAGACCATACCCCGGCCTGCTTGGTTCAAGCCAGCGAGCCAACATCATCGTATCAATTAAACGATGCGTCAGTCTTACTTTTGAAGTCCGCCACAGCGCAGCATTGAGAAAGGCGCGATCATGCGCACTTGCGTGTGCGATCAGAACATTTCCGCCTACAAAAGACATGAAATCATGTAATCCCTCCAACAAAGTTGGCGCGTTCAGTGTCATCTCCTGTGTAATACCTGTAAGTTCAGTAATATGTTCCGGGACCGCAGTTTTGGACTGCACCACTGTATAGAACTGTTCTCCTTCCAGCACCACACCACCATGTATACGGACCGCACCAAATGAGATAATCTCATCCCCATGCTGGGGCGAAAAACCCGTCGTTTCCAGATCAAATACAACTGCGTCCAACTCGTTTAGAGGCGTATGCAGAACCTCAGGTCTGCGCTGTTCTCTCATCATCGAGCGGATAAACGCCATGTGTTGCGCCGTAGGGGCTCCCATAATGGAAGCGATGGCGGAAGGAACCCCTCCCTGACGCAGCGAATTCCAGAATCCTGTATTGCCCCTTGCCGGCTCTCTCATGGACGTCTCCTTTCTGCAAAACGCAACTGTCTTTGCAAAGCACGATGCACTCGTCGTACCAACCCGAGCGTATCCCTGAGCTCATAATGAATCTGTTTTTGTTTCATCTGTTTCTCATCAAGGAACCCGCTGCTATGTTGCAAATCCCCTTGGATGATAACCGGCGTACTTCGACGAAACTTCAAAGCGGCTATGAAGGCCCGCTGACATGCGTCCAGTAGTGTAAACGGAACAGCTTCAAGTGAAGTCAGTCTCTCCATTCTTTTTAACGTAGATGACTCCTTGATCCCATGCTGCAAAGCCAAATAACGGGCACTGTTCACAAGTGGGATGTACAAACCATACTTGACATCAAATCCACCTGCATGTTCACCAAATCGTTCTGTGACCACACGTCCAAGTACATTTAATGTAGCTTTATGTTTAACCGTATTGCGAAGAACGGCATCCGAAAGTTCAGGAACAAGTCTGAATTGTTCATAAAAACTTGTGATCCACTCCTCTGCCAGACTTTGCTGCCCCGCAACAAAACGCATGTCTGAAGCGATGATCAGATTACGAACAGGCTCCCAATTCAGATCTGAACTCCACTCTGCCAATTGTTGCTTCCATGATGCCAGCGTTTTTCTCCACAGTGACTCTGAGCACATAACTTTGCCTTCGCACTTGGCGTAACCAAGCCCTTCTAACATATCCGTGATTCGCTGTCCAAGCTCGGCAAAGTATGCCCCTTTACCCTCATATGGGATATCGCTAATAATCATGCCATTGTCCTGATCACTCCATAACGTTGCTTCTTCCCTGCCAGAACTGCCAAATACGATAAAGGCATAGGGGACGGGAGGTTGGCCTAAGCCTTCCTCAACCATCCCCTGAATGCATAACTCTACTGCTTTCCGTGCAATCCGGTCATGCAGTTCATTTACCGTTTGGTACCACTCGATTGGCGACAAGGAAGCGGACAACAAATCCTGGAGCTCATTCTGTAATATCACACGTGCCTGGCGCAGTTCTGGAACAGACACCGCACCATCGATTCCCTGATAAGACCAGGAGTAGTTTGTAAACGAGATGGGTTCCATCATGTCCAGCCTCCTTGATGCATGTTTCAGCATTATCCAACTCAGGAGCTGAACGTACCACCATTGGATTTTGAATCTACGCTTTTCATTTGTTCAGGGTATCCGTAAGTACCGTGCTCACTGATATCCAGACCCATTGTTTCTTCTTCTTCAGTAACACGGATGCCCATGATCGCTTTCATTCCGCCCAGAATAATGAAGGACATCACCAGTACGAAGGCAAAAGCACCCGCCAGACCTAGAAGTTGTACGCCCAATTGGTGGAAGCCACCGCCATAGAACAGACCCGCTTGACCTACACCAGCATTCTCGGCAAGTTCAGGAGTAGCGAACAAACCTGTGGAAATCGCACCCCACATACCCGCAATACCATGTACGGAGAAAGCGTAGATTGGATCGTCAATTCCTTTACGATCGAAGTACTGTGCTGTGAAGAATGTGATGATACCCGCCAAAGCACCGATAACCAGCGCTGCCCAAGGCTCAACGAATGCACATGCCCCTGTAATCGCAACGAGTGCCGCAAGCACACCGTTTAACATGCTAGGAATATCTGACTTACCAAGTACTGCCCACGAGATTAACAGCGCAGCAACACCACCTGCTGCTGCAGCTACGTTAGTAGTCAATGCAACATAACCGAAGAATCCATCCCCCATGGCAGATAACGTACTACCTGGGTTGAATCCAAACCAACCGATCCAGAGGATAATAACCCCGAGTACGGAATACACTTGGTTGTGACCTGGAATGATGTTAGGTTTGCCGTCTTTGTTATATTTACCGATACGTGGTTTCAACAAGATGGTAGCTACCAATGCTGCAGTCGCACCAGTCAAGTGAACTACCGTCGATCCTGCAAAGTCTTGCATACCCAGCTCAGCCAACCAGCCGCCGCCCCATACCCAGTGAGCAACAACCGGATACATAATAATGGTATACAATGTACCAAACACGATATATACGCTCATCTTTGCACGTTCAGCCATACCACCGCAGGCAATGGCCAGAGATACCGCCGCAAAGGCGAGGTGGAATACAAATTTGATAGTCAGTGGAACATCGGAGAAAGCCAGTGATTCGAAGGAAGCAGCCATACTGTCTCCACTTAGGAAGAATCCGGTAGTTCCAAAAAATCCATTACCATTACCGAAGCCTAGACCAAAACCCAGCCCCCAGAAGGCAATAACGGAAATTCCCAATGTCAGGATGGTCTTACCTGCAATGTGTCCTGCATTCTTCATCCGTGTTGAACCCGCTTCGAGTAAAGCAAATCCCCCTTGCATCAAGAATACGAGTACCACAGCCAGAAACGTAAAGGCTGAGTTCAAACCACTTTGAAGTTCAATGTTAGTCGGACCCTCCGCAGCCGCAAATGCGCTGACCGGAAAAGCTAACAAAGTAAGCATTACTAACATGGAAACCAACCATTTCTTTCTCATATACCCCACTCCCTCTTATGTTAAGTTTCTTCACATAACGTGAAACTCTTAATGTCATTATAAGCAGAAGAGAGGAAAGTTGACAAGAGTATTTTCATCAAAATTGAAAATTATTTCTGGGAATAAAGTCATACGTCTTTTTCTTGCACTTAAGTACATAATCACATTCTATGAGTACATAGATATAGAAATGCGGTATCCTGATCGCCAAAGCATAACGTTTGACTGTACGGTTAAAGATCATGTATCATACTTATTAGTAAGAAAAATTGGGCGTAGTATAGAAATTCGCAACTGGAAACTACAATTCCCTACATTTGAACTTGCAAGCGAGGTGAATATCATTGGGGATATGAAACTTTTTCGGATTGGCGAACTCGCCAAGACCGCTGGTGTGAGTGAACGGACGATTGATTATTACACAAAGCTTGGGTTGATCGCTCCCGAAGAACGTACACAAAAAAATTATCGTCTCTATAGTAATGAAACTTTAACGAGGCTTGAACGTATTGTACAGATGAAACAAGAGAAGTATAGTCTCGACGAGATTAAGCAATCTCTTGAGAAGTGGCGTCTGGTTAGTACAGAAGAACAAGTTGCCAGCAAATTGACAACATTGGAACTTCACGTACAACAACTTGAGCGAGAGGTTAATGAACTCAAACCGCTCCTTGGAGAGATGAAACCTGTACAAGCACGCAAAATGATGGCAGGACTTCTCACCAAAAGCGCCGGTACAATGGAGGCACTTAAAATCTTGCTTGAGAACACCATGATGTAGCTTATTTCAGAAAGCGGAGGAATGAATATGAGTTTTAATAACGGTATGTTCGTATTGATCATTATCGCCTTTTTGCTCTCTTTATGGGCGCAATTTCGCGTTAAAGGTACATTTAGACGTTGGTCGGAGGTCCCGAACCAAAACGGAATGACGGGTTACGATGCTGCTCGCCAGATGCTGGATGCTAACGGCCTGCATGATGTTCCAATTGAACCTGTACGCGGCACGCTCTCAGATCACTACGATCCGATCAATCGGGTTGTACGGTTATCAGAACCAGTATATTATGAAAACTCAATCTCAGCTGTTTCGGTAGCCTGCCATGAAGTTGGTCATGCCATTCAGCATAAAGAAAGTTATCCAATGCTGGCACTGCGTCACCGGATCTTCCCCATTGTGAATTTCGCATCCGGATTAGCTCCATTCCTGCTGATTGCAGGATTCCTCTTCAATGCCATGAACCTTGTAGGGATCGGTATCATCTTCTTCTCTGTAACTGTAGCATTCCAACTCATCACGTTACCGGTTGAGTTCAATGCGAGTAACCGCGCTAGAGAAATTATGGTATCTGAAGGGTACATCCGTAATGAAGAAGAAAAAGGTGTTGCAAAAGTCCTAAACGCCGCAGCCTTGACTTACGTCGCTGCAGCGTTGATCTCACTGCTTGAGTTGATTCGTTACATCGGAATCTTCAATAGCCGCGATTAATTGCATAGCTCATACAACAAAAACAATACCCCACCGTTAATCGGATGGGGTATTGTTCTGTTGTAAACCAAAATAATGAAGCAAAAATGAACGAAAGGACTGGGCAACCAGCGGCAACTTGTCATCTGCACGGTGAATTAACCCAATGGTCCGTGTTACTTTTGGATGGGAGATGGCGACATGTGCCGGTTGCAACGGGTTTGTCTGGAATAGCGCCATCTCAGGCAGGAGGCTGACCCCCATGCCCGCAGCGACCAATCCGCGGATCGTGTCGGTCTCTTCCCCTTCAAAAGCAATTTTGGGTGTAAAACCAGCTTCCAGACAGGCATGCCACACAATAGGACGAAGAGAATAACCTTTGCTAAACAATACAAATTTATCATCCTTGAGTTGTTCAAGCGCAATGGTCTCTTCACCAGCTAACGGGTGATTCGGAGGAAGGATGGCATGTAATTCTTCCGTGAGTACAATATCACCAGCCACTTGATCATGCTTCTCTGGAAAAGGAGAAATGAATGCCAAGTCTACCTCTCCCGATAACACGTCACGAATCAATGTAGGGAACATCCCCTGCTTGAATCTGAATTTCACGTTAGGGTAGCGCTGACGAAAAGCAGCTACAACGGAAGGAATGAGATGAATCCCCAGGCTATGCGGGAATCCAATGCGGATCTCCCCATGCTCCGGGTCAAGAAACTCATGAACTTCCCCGACTGCTTTGTCCAAATCTTTTAATATACCTTCAATTCGTTTGCAAAAAAGCTGTCCTACTGCAGTCAACTGCAGGTTTCGCCCCTTTTGCATAAAAAGGTCCACGCCCAGTTCTTCTTCTAGCTGATGAATCTGACGACTCACCGCCGACTGTGCCACATGCAGCTCTTCAGCAGCCTGTGTTACATGTTCCTTCTGTGCCACTTTCAAAAAGTAATGCAACTGTCTTAATTCCACTCGTCCTGATCGCTCCAATCTGTTATACCCTACTTATCCTTGACTGCATTCCATCTTGAGAACGTTCTGACTACCGCTTTAAGCTGCGAGGTTTCCACAACCTGATCAACAGTCCGTAAATAAAGAATCCACCCAACAATCCTCCGAGGTGCGCCATCCAATTGATGCCCGACATCGCGAAAGAGAATATGATCCCGAACAAAAGCAGCGTGTACATCGTTTTGCGCGAAGCCTCGTCCATCATCGTTCGCTGGAACAGCGCTACATACAGGAATGCACCATAGACGGCATAGATCGCTCCAGAAGCACCTACGGAGATGGTGATACTTCCAATCGAGTTGTACCATGCAACAGCAAGGATATTACCCAATACACCACCACCCAGATACAATACACCATACCTTACCGACCCGAGCAAACGTTCCATTGGTGGTGCAAATACAATTAACGCAAAGCTGTTAAACAATAAATGACTGAAGCCCGCATGCAGGAAGATCGATGTAATGTAACGCCACCACTCCTGTGCGAACAGTTCATGATTCGTAAGTGCCCCGAATTTCAGCAGCACCATATTGTTCGTTGAGCCACCGTTCACCGTTAACACAATAAACATCACAACATTGGCAATTAAAAAAATCGACGTCAAAGGGAAATACTTCAGATAACCTTTCCAGTTCTCATAGCGAATAAATATCATAAATTTCTTCTTTCACTCCACCCTGTTCAGATCGGACTTAATCTCTGATCCATCGTAATGGTACATGTCCGAATTGGACAATGCCTTTCATAAAAGATTATAATGGATTTTGGCACGGATCACCAATTTATAAGGAGGAACATTATTATGACACAAGAACGTACAGGCGCAGCCACATTCAAAGGCAACCCTATTACATTGATCGGACCCGAACTGAAAGTGGGCGATCAAGCACCTGATTTTACACTGAGCAAAAACCTGGTTGAAGATGCTTCCCTGAAAGACTACGCAGGCAAAATCAAATTAATCAGCGTTGTTCCTTCCCTGGATACTGGCGTATGCGATGCGCAAACTCGTCGTTTCAACGTTGAAGCTGGAGAACTGGGAGACAATGTTGTTGTCTTGACAGTAAGCGTTGACCTTCCGTTCGCTCAAGCCCGTTGGTGCGGGGCAGCTGGTGTCGACCGCGTAGTTACATTGTCAGACTACAAAACACGTTCTTTCGGTGAAGACTACGGCGTTCTGATCAAAGAATTCCAACTCGACATGCGCTCCATTTTTGTTTTGGATGCCGAAGACCGGATTACATATGTGGAGTATTTGCCTGAAATGACAGACTCCCCTAACTTCGAACAAGCCATTGCTGCTGTAAAAGCTTTGCTGTAGAAGTTACCACACGTTCAGAACAAAAGCGAGGAAGGTTAACCTTCACTCGCTTTTTGTTATTTATCATCTATTTCAATCATTCGCTTTATACTTGCTTAGCTTCTTGTCCAGTACGGAGAATAAGTTCATAATCGTGCGATAATTCGAACCCAAATCTCCAAGCGAACCACGTGAAGCTGAATACATATCCACCGCACTACGAACAGGACTTACCGAGATAATGGAAACTGTAATATCCATCGTCCGTCCAAAGGTAGTCCGCTTCTCCAGTATAACTTCTCCAACAGAAGGCACTTCGTGCAGCACTTTATAACCCGGAATTTTTTTGAGTGTTGAAGAAACCTCTTCCCAAGCTCTGTCTTTAGATAAGTTATAATACCGTGTTTTTAATTTGGGATCCTTGGCTCGATCGCTGGTCCCCTCCATGCTGCGGATGATACCGACGAGCGTTCTCTTTAAGGTCAAGACCCTTCCTCCTTTGATTGTAACCGTTCCATTTATGTATCTAAGTGTAACATTGTTCAAGTAGTAACAAAAGGGTAAGCATCATATTTATCACAAAACCAATCAAAAACAATCATCACAACTTAAAAACACCCTGAGATTCCTTCAGAAGAGGGAAAGTCAGGGTGCTGTACATGAAAATTTAGGAACCCGCCTATGCCGTCCGGCTACATTGTCTTATGAACCTGCTTGGCAGGTGGGTGACCGCAAAAATGCTTTTTGAAGTCCCCATGTCGTATAGACAGGGCTTTTCAGCAACATTCTGTGTTGATCTCCCGAAGACATCATCATTGGTTCAAAACAACGAATAACCGAAACGTACATCGCAGGATGTACAATTATTATATCCCTAACTGTGTAAAAAGTAAATGGCGATTCATCATGTTTTATTTTTGCAATGTAATGTTTTTGTCGTCTGATGGCTCAGATGTTTCACCATTCTCTGCTGATTGTTCAGCCAGCGCAGCAGCTTCCTCTTCTTCCTTCTTCAACTGCATCTTCTCCATCTGCTCCTGCATTTTGTTGAAGGTTGCGTAGAAGTTAAAGAACGCGAACCAGGCAATGATGCTGATAATGAAGAAGACGAACAATACCGGATAACGGAAACCAATGTAGAACAGTAGTCCGCTTCCCAGCAATGTGGAAAATACACGGAATGGTCTGATCAGCGTTAACAGTACTGCATTTTTGATAATGAGTCCAATGGACATGTGATAATGTACAACCATTGAGAAAAAGTTAAAGAGTGATACAAATAACAAGAGAAGCAGCACAAGCATGATGATTCCCACGAGCTGCATGTTGCGGAACTGGGTCATGTACACCGTATAATCCAGATACATGATCGCGAACAACAATGTGTAAAAAATGCCCCCGATTAAACTTTGCTTGTAGTTTTCTTTGTAACCTACAAAGAACGTACGGAAGATTGGCACATCCGTATCTCCCATATTCCATTTACGAACAACCGTAAACAGCGCCGACGTCGCCGGGAATAGTGTAAGCGGTGCCACAATGGCTATAGCCCAGTTCATTTGCAATGATTCGTTGGCGAGGTTCTGCTGCATAACGAGCAGTTTCATAATCAAGAAAAACAAGAACGGAGACGAACAAATAGCCCACAACAGATTGGTTGCGGCAAGTCTCGTAATCCACTCTGTAAGCCGGTAGATCCCACCCATAGCTCCTTTAAATTCCAAACATTTCTCCTCCTCCGCAGCCTTGCGTATTACCTGAAGTCTAATATTAATATACCTTATTATAGATAGGAAAAGCCAGTACTTCCCGAAAAGAGATCAGCTCCGCCTTTGACCAGCGCTTTGCATAATCAGCAAAAAAGAAAATAGCCATCTAAAAATAAAAAAATGGAGCAGTTGCCTGCTCCATTTCAAGTTCACACATTTATATTACTCGAAAGAGGAATCTTTTGCTGGACGACGTCCTTCGTTGGAGCTTGGACGAGGTTTGCGGTCACGGTTGTAACCACCTTCTCTGCTTCCGCCACCAGTGCTGCTGCCGCTGTTACGATCACGGTTGTAGCCACCACGTCCGCCGCCACCGCTGTTGCGATCACGGTTGTAGCCACCACCACTGCCGCTGCTGCGGTTACCGCTATAGCCAGATGGTTTACGTCCGCCAGAGCGAACATCCGGTTTGCGACGCTTCGCACGGATTGGATCTTCAGGAGTCAGGTCAACTTGAGCATCTTTTTTGTCACCTGTCAGGAGCTTCAGAGCAGCCGACAACAGTTGAACAGAATCATATTGCTCAAGCATTTGAATCGCGATACCTTTGTATTCGTTCAATTCGCCCGATTGTACGATTTCCAGCAAGCGTTCTGCTGTCAAACGTTGTTTTCCTTCAACAGCTTCTGCCATTGTTGGCAGTGGTTTACGTGGAATACGGTGACGTGTTACACGCTCAATGAAGTGCAAGTGATCAATCTCACGCGGTGTAACGAAGGACCAAGCAGCACCCTCTTTACCCGCACGACCTGTACGACCGATACGGTGAACATAGCTCTCCGGATCTTGCGGAAGGTCAAAGTTCACAACGTGAGTTACGCCGGATACATCGAGACCACGTGCAGCTACGTCTGTTGCAACGAGTACATCAATGCTGCCGTCACGGAACTTACGCATTACTGTATCACGTTGATTCTGGGAAAGGTCACCATGGAGACCATCAGCAGAATATCCACGTTTTTGCAGAGCTTCAGCCAATTCATCAACACGACGTTTGGTACGTCCGAATACGATCGCCAGTTCAGGAGATTCCATATCTAGCAAACGGCTAAGTGCTTCGAATTTTTGACGCTCAGGAACTTCAATGTAAGCTTGGTCGATCAATGGTGCACTTACTTGTTTAGGAATTACAGATACGTGTTCAGGGTTGTTCAAGAATTGTTGAGCCAATTTTTGAATGTTAGGAGGCATTGTTGCTGAGAACAGCATCGTTTGACGCTCGTCTGGTACTTGTTTCAGGATAGACTGAATATCCTCCATGAAACCCATATCGAGCATTTCATCTGCTTCATCCAATACAACAGTTTGTACATCATCAAGTTTGATTGTTTTGCGGTTGATGTGGTCAAGGAGACGTCCAGGTGTACCAATGATAATTTGTGGTTTTCTTTTCAGTGCGCGAATCTGACGAACGATATCTTGTCCGCCATAGATTGGCAGGGAGCGCAGACCTTTGAAGCGAGTGAGTTTTTCGATCTCTTCAGCAACTTGGATTGCAAGTTCACGTGTAGGTGCCATAATGAGGGCGCGGATTTTTTCGTCACTTTTAGTGATTTTGCTGATCAATGGAATACCGAATGCAGCTGTTTTACCAGTACCCGTTTGTGCTTGACCAATCAAGTCTCTTCCTTCAAGCGCCAAAGGAATTGATTTGGATTGGATTGGTGTTGCTTCTTCAAACCCGAGCTCAGTGATGGCTTGCAGCACCAGCGGTTCAAGATTGAAATCTGTGAAATTTAAATTTGTCAAAATTATTCATACTCCTTTTATATGGTGGACATGGTGGACAATCCACTTTGTTGTCTGTATTCTTAAGTAGCGTTAATATTTATAGGGTTCCCAACTGGGCAAATTATTTTCACGAACGATTATAATTCCATGAATGGGTCCCCAACATAAGACTAAAACTACATACATGTGTTTGAAACATTTCAAATTTTATCGTTCCATTTGGGAAAAGTTTCCTACTCAAGAATATCCACAAATCATTATATCACAAAACAATTCAAGATTACCAGCAATCTGGTTTTAAATATAAATGAGGTGATTAAATTGCCCAAAATAATTTGGCACTCTTTAGTGATCATTTTGGGTGCCGCAGCTATTGCTTGCGGCTTTAACTGGTTCTTGGTCCCCCATCAGCTTTTAAGCGGCGGGGTATCCGGTATTTCAATGCTTCTGGGTTATTTTACAACGTTGAATCTTAGTATAATGTATTTTGTTCTTAACATTCCCCTGCTCATTGCAGGTTGGTTTATTCTTGGACGTCGTTTCATTACATTAAGTATTCTCTCGGTAGCAGCCACTTCTTGGTTCATTGCGCTTCTGCCTGTTTTTGCTGTGGCTACAGACCCTTTGCTTAGTTCTGTATTTGGCGGTGTACTCATTGGAATGGGCACTGGCGTTTCCTTCCGCGTCGGCGGCTCCACAGGAGGACTCGACATTGTTGGGTCCATTTTCACACGTAAACGAGACTTTCCGATTGGTACAGTGATGGCCGGCATGAACGGTTCGATTATTATGCTTGCAGGATACCTGAGTGACAATTGGAATACAGCGTTGGCCTCCATGGTATCCATTTACATCACGGGCAAGGTGCTTGATCTGATCCATATCAGTCACGTCAAGGTAACCCTGTATATTATCACAAACGAAACCGAAGCCATGTTAAAAAAATTACTTGTTCGGCCTCGTGGAGTTACCAAAATTAAGACTCAGGGAGCATACACGGATATTGAAAAGGACATGCTCATGACCGTTACCACCCGCTACGAGCTGGTTGAAATTAAACGAATTATCAAGGATACCGATCCAAATGCTTTTGTTAACATAGTGGAAACGGTTGGTGTTATGGGCTCATTTCGCAGAAGTTAAGACACCTGTACGGTTAACAATTCACAACATTGTGGTATAATAACGGTGTACGGCTCCTAAATATGTTGTATAGCAGGTTCAACCCTTCAATTTCACAGGCCATATGCTTTCCCGAATGCACCGAATGACTTACCATTTTGGAATTCGAGTAGGAAAGGGTGATTAATGTGGATATGGAAACGGTAAAACTGTTTGAAATTGTCAACAGATGGTGCCCGGAAATGCTCCCTTTCTTGAAACCGAATGAACTCGACTCACTGATTGTCCTCCGGGATGGGCTGGGCATCCTGGAACAGGGAGACGCAATGGAAATCATTCAGTACAGTATTTGTGAGCATCAAAATGAGATTTACATTCAATAATTTTTTTCAGATTGATCACGCCGCTTTTTGCAGGGGATTTCCTCTGCAGGAAGCGGTTTTCATTTTTTCCATGTGTTTCATTACTTGCTTAATATGGTTAAAAGCCCGGAGGCTTTAATGTATAATTCATATATGGAATGCACATAAGGGAGTGGAAATGAATGAACATGTTTTTGGCTTTATTGGCTATGGCCTTTGGAAGCTTTGGTGGTACCCCCGCAGCAGCGGATCAGGGAAACCCCCAGTTCCAATCGTTAACCAACAGTTTTAACACCGCAATCATCCAATCTCAAAAAGATCAGGTCGTTATTGATGCTGATAACCCACCTGCCAAAATGGATCCTCAACCTGACGCACCTGTGGTCAAAGGTATTTACGTCACAGCCTACAGCGCTGGCGGGGCACGTATGAAAGAATTGCTGGAACTGACAGACAGTACCGAACTGAATGCCATGGTCATTGATATCAAAGACGATCTCGGATACATAACTTATCCCACAGAAAACAAAGCGCTACAGAAAATGGGCAAATCCCAACCCTTTATTCGGGATATCGATGCCTTGATGAAACGGCTGCAAAAACACGATGTCTACCCGATCGCACGTGTCGTTGTATTCAAAGATACGATTCTTGCCAAGAAGAATCCAGAGCTTTCCTTCCGAAATAAGGATGGATCTGTATGGGCCAATGGCAAAGGCGACAGCTTCGTGAATCCGTACAGCAAGGAAGTGTGGGACTATAATATCGAGATTGCAAAGGAAGCGGCCAAACTTGGATTCAAAGAAATTCAATTCGATTACGTTCGTTTCCCGGAAGGTTTCGAAACTCGGGCCGATGTACTGAAATATACCAAGTCCGACAAGTCACGGGTCGATGTTGTGGCTGAATTCGTGCAATATGCACGCAAGGAGCTCGCGCCGTTAGGTGTTCGTGTCTCAGTGGATATTTTCGGTTATGCCGCTTCTGTACCTGCAGCTGAAGGCATTGGACAAGATTTTGTGAAAATATCCGAAAATGTGGACGTCATCTCTCCGATGGTATACCCTAGTCACTATTCAACGGGATGGTATGGAGTGAAGGACCCTGACAAAGATCCTTACACCACCATTAAGGGCTCCATGGAAGACACACACAAGAAACTGGACCCTACCAAAGAGCTCAAACCCGTCATTCGTCCGTGGATTCAGGACTTCACGGCAAGTTGGCTTGGAAGTGGGCATTATATCAAGTATGGCAAGAAACAAGTGGAAGACCAGATTAGAGCGATGAAAGACATGGATGTGCATGAATATCTGCTCTGGAATGCGTCCAATCGTTATACATCCGGTGTACAATATGAGTAATCCGCACTTTTGCATATCTTTGTATTCATCCAACCTCGCTCCGCTTTAGGCGGAACGAGGTTTTTTTGCTTGCCTTTCTCGATTGTGCCTCTCTTCTGCTTCTGTCCCTATTCAAATCGGACAAAATCCACTACAATGAATAGCTGTCCAGATATGACACTTGGATGACATCACTTTAGAATAGCGAGGCACTGCCAGTGAACATGAACACAACAAGTTTTTCACAAAAAGTGAAGCAATTCCTGATTATATTTTTGCCCATCTTCACCACTCAAATCGCCCTCTCTGCCATGTCGTTCTTTGACACGAATATGTCAGGCAAGTTCTCCCCGGCTGACCTTGCAGGAGTCGCGATTGGCACAAGTCTGTGGATGCCAGTTCAAACTGGACTAAGCGGCATTCTAATTGGCATAACCCCCGTTGTCTCTCATCTGTTAGGTTCCAAACGTAATGATCAGATCGGATATAACGTCATACAGGCGTTGTATCTTGGCATTGCTGTCAGTCTAGTCGTTATCGGAGCCGGGGCCTTGTTACTTGGCCCTATACTAAACGGAATGCCTTTGGAACCTCACGTTGCCCAAGTGGCCTTTTATTTTCTGTGTGCACTCGCTTTTGGCATTATCCCACTCTTCGGTTATACCGTGCTGCGCAGCTTCATGGATGCACTTGGCCAGACGCGAACGACAATGTTCATTACACTGGTCTCGCTGCCCGTTAATATCTTGCTGAATTACCTGCTGATATTCGGCCGCTGGGGCTTTCCCCAACTGGGCGGCGTTGGTGCTGGAGTCGCTACAGCTTGTACGTACTGGCTCATCTTTCTCATTAGTCTCTTTTTTGTCCATCGGATGGAGCCTTTCGCTCAATACGGTATTTTCCGTCAGTGGACCCGCGTATCCCTGGCCAAATGGAAAGAGTTACTCAAGATCGGGGTTCCGATTGGATTCGCGACTTTTTTCGAAACGTCCATCTTCGCTGCGGTGACTTTAATGATGAGCCGATTTGATACCACAACGATCGCTGCCCATCAGGCGGCTCTGAACTTCGCTTCTACGCTCTACATGCTGCCTGTGAGCATATGTATGGCTCTTACGATCCTTGTAGGTTTTGAGGCAGGTGCAGGGCGTCTGAAAGATGCCAAACAGTACAGTCTGCTCGGCATTGGTGGAGCCATCGGACTCTCCCTGCTGACAGCCATCGTGTTGATTGTGTTCGGTGAACAGATTGCAGGTGTGTACTCAAACGATCGAGAGGTCATTGCACTTACGCAGCATTTCCTCATTTACGCCATTTTCTTTCAGATCTCGGATGCCATTGCTACACCGACCCAGGGAGCATTGCGTGGCTACAAAGATGTGAATCCGGCACTAATCATTACGTTCATAGCTTATTGGATTATTGGCTTGCCTGTTGGTTATCTAACGGCTACATATACTTCTCTCGGTGCCTTTGGATACTGGATCGGACTCATTGCCGGCCTTGCTGTAGGAGCAACAGCGCTTCTCTGGAGACTCTTTCGGATACAAAAACATGCCGCACTGCGCAAGGCGTAAGATTTATATTCACTTCCGTAAAAACGTAAAACAACAAAAAAAGCACAATCCTCGTTCATGCGGGATTGTGCTCTTTGCTTATGAATCGAATTATTGGGACAAACGTTGCGCAAGCTCGTAAGTCTCCATATCAAAATCTTTTTTCGTGTTAACGACTTTATCAATATCCGTCAAGGTAAGTTCACCCTTGATAATGCCACAACCTTTGTCTGTCTCGCCTGCGATCAGACTACGGACAGCGAAGTCGCCCAGACGGCTCGCCAGGTTACGGTCGAAAGGTGTTGGCGTACCCCCACGCTGAATATGACCCAGAACGGTTACACGCGGCTCATATGTCGGGCAACGTTCCATCAGTTCTTTCGCCACATCCTCACCCTTGCCCACGCCTTCTGCAACGATGATAATACTGTGACGTTTACCATGTGCAAAGTTAGCTTTCATCCGATCTGCCACTTCGTCCATGTCAAACGGAACTTCCGGCACAAGAATGGTCTCAGCACCCGAAGCAAGTCCGGCATGCAGAGCAATATCCCCACAGTGACGACCCATAACCTCAACGATGGAAGAACGTTCGTGTGAAGACATCGTATCACGCAATTTGTTTACTGCGTCAACTACTATGCTTACAGCTGTATCAAATCCGATCGTATAGTCGGTGAATGAAATATCATTATCAATTGTTCCTGGCAGACCCATTGTGTTAATGCCCAGTTTGCTCAGTTTGTTTGCTCCGTTGTAGGAACCGTCTCCACCGATAACAACCAGACCGTCAATGCCACGTGCACGCAGAATGTCCGCACCTTTTTGCTGGCCTTCAGCTGTGTAGAACTCCTTGCAACGTGCCGATTGAAGGACCGTTCCCCCACGTTGGATGATATCCCCTACACTCCGCAAATCCATTGGGAAAATGTCATTATTCAAGAGACCTTGGTATCCACGTTGAACTCCATATACTTCGAGACCGTGAAACAGTCCGCTGCGAACAACCGCACGAACGGCCGCGTTCATCCCCTGTGAATCACCACCGCTCGTTAACACTGCGATTTTCTTTACTGCTGTCATGATGTTTCTTCCTCCTCTAGTTTCACTTCAGGCTCCGCAATTACACCTGACTTACATATTTTTCCGTATCCAGCGACTGAAAATGAAGAAAAATATTCTCGTCATTGGACTATTCTTCATCAGACGTTTGGATACGACGCGAACTTCCTGCTGTTCGCTGACTTTGGGATCAGACAGGTAAATGGCAATCAGTCCTTCGATGATCATCCGGTGAAAGGAGCTTCCCGGGATCTTCTGCACATCGCTGCGTGCCATCTCCACAATAAAAGCAATTCTGTCCAGCATGGTCTCTACATTCTCATAATAGTTGCAGAAGTTGAGATCTCCCCCGATGCGGTCCTCATCCTGATCAATTAAATAATCGAGCATAATGTGCAATGCGCATACATGTGGGAAATAGGCCGTGTGGATCGAGGCCGCTTGCTCTTCAGTCAACTGATCGTCACTCGCAGCCAGAAACAGCATGAAAACGCCCAGTGTAGAGCCAGTCGCAGCAGCAAATTCGTTCCAACGAAACTGAGGTGTACGATGACGATGCTTCGACCACCATTCGAGCAGTGCCGTTTCTCTCAGTTCCGGCTTGATATGCTTATATACCTGCAGGTCCGTGTATAGGCCTGCCAGATCCTGAATTTGGGGCTTGGCGGACGCATAGCCTGGTAACTGACGGGTCAGTTCCTGACATGTGGTCACCAGATTCCGCAGATATCCACCGTCATCCTGCTCCTCACGGAGGGCATAATAATTGACGGGAATTGCTTCGGGATCTACCGCATCAAGCATAGATTGATGGAGAAGACGAAAGTCATCCGGGTCCATCGATGTGCTGCGGTCGCACAGATTGTCCAAATAATCACTAATAGTCTGATATGAAACGATCAGCGGAATCAGAATGTGTCTGTTGGGCAAATCAGCTAACGCGTAGACGGTTCCGCCTTCACAGTGAAACTGTTTATCCTTTAGACTGGCAAGTGCCTGCGTACGCAATTCCTCATTCGGAATTGCCTCAGCCTGAGCACGCCATCCATTCAAAGCCTTCCGTGTTTCCGGAATGGTGTATTTGTACACCCCTCTCATCAATGCCAGCGGTCCACGCGGATATTGATGACGTTTTCGATTTGATTGGCTCAAAATAAATGTGCCTCCACTTGGTTGAATACGTATTAGAGCGATTTTTAACCATTCCTATTATAATATGATCCCCTTAATTGTACAAATGATCTGCCGCATATTCCGCGCAAAAAATCGCATCCGCGCTCAAAGCTTTGTGATATACTAGGCATATTTCATCCATCAAAGGAGTCGTTGACATGTCGTCAAGTGAATCACTTTCGTGGAGACGGTTATTTTCTTTTTTTGTGCCACTTGGCATTTCCGCCTCTCTCGTCACCATTTCTCACGTCATTATAAACAGTACATTAGCACGTTCCGCTCATCCCGAGACGGTGATTGCCAGCTATGCCATCGCCGGTAGCTTGTTAACCCTCACGGAACGCCCCTCCACCCTGCTGCGGCAAACCTGTTCCGCACTGGTTCGCGATCGCCTATCCTTTCAGGCCCTCACGTTTGTGACCAAAATATTTCTTGCCTGTGTACTTCTTATTGGTTTTCTGATCGTATATTCTCCCGTGGGTACCGGGGTGTTCAAATATCTGTTTGGTGTAAGTCCTGATCTGCTGAACAAAGTCATCGACGTATATGAAATTCTCATGTATGTGAGTATCTTCTCAGTGATCCGCAACATCTATCAGGGGATCATCATTACGAATAACCGAACCAAGTGGTTAACCATCGGCATGATATTCCGTTTAGCCGGCATGTACGGCCTATCCCTGTATTTCATCTACACAGACAGCATTGACAGTGGACGTGTAGGCGCTATCATTTTTGCTGCGGGCATGATGATTGAAGCGCTGGTCAGCTTTTTGGAGGGAAACAGCATTAAGCGCAAGATGCCAGCCAAGCTTGAGGATCATCCCGTCGAGAGCAGGGGAGACGTATTTCGCTTTTATAAACCGCTGCTGCTATCCAGCTTTGTAGCCCTGTTTATAGGCCCCGTCATTAACATCGTACTTGGCAAAACGACCGGGATTGCACTGGCCATTTCATCGTTTGCCATTGCAAGCAGTCTGATGCAGTTGATGCTAAGCTTCTTTACATACATTCATCAGATCGTGCTCAATTTCTACCTTGTGGACGCCAAACTGGTACGAAAATTTGCACTTGTCACCGGATTTATTCCGTTTGCGATAATGGTGTCGATTGCCTATACCCCCTTGGGGCCCTGGGTACTTGAAAATGTCATGAGCGTTCAGGGTGAGCTGTTAAAACAAAGTCTGTGGACACTACGTGCGTTCGTGTTATTTCCGCTGATCTTCCCTTTTCTGGATTTCAGTAACGGCATCATTCTGCTTCGCGGTCAGACAAAAACGATGTTTCGTTCGCAAACAGCGAATGCAATCTGCACGGTAATCGTGCTGCTTATACTTGTTAGTATTTTCCCTGCATGGAACGGCATGATTGGCGCTGTAGCGCAATCCCTTGGCCTGCTCGCCGAACTTATCATTGTCTGGCTTGTCATCCGGCGCACCCAGAAAGAACCTACGATGTCCGTGCCACCTACTGGTAAATCAACAACCCTGAAAGGGTAATAAAATCATTGAACTGTTATCAGGATTGGAGTCCCTCATCATGAAATTAGGTCACAACGCCCGCCCGGATCAGAACTGGCTGCGGGCTCTCATGTTCACCATTTTCGGTTCCACCGTTCTAGTGGTTTCCTACTTCCAGCTTTACTTCAGTCATCTTGGCTTCAGTCGGGCAGAGATTGGTTATCTCTACGGCATTGGTCCTCTCATCTCCGTGTTCTCCAATATGTTCTGGAGCATGGCCAGCGACCGTTACCAAACAGTACGCAAAGTGATGATCATTCTGCTTGGTGGTCAATTGATTACAGGAGTCATGCTCGCCAATGCAACAACCTTCGGTCAGGTATTTGTACTTGTCACCCTGTTTTACTTTTTCTATTATCCGGTCTATCCACTCTCGGATACGATGGCGATTACAACGGCCAGCAAGTACGGTCGAAATTTCACTTCCATTCGAGTCTTCGGATCGATCGGATATGCCTTCTTTGCATTAAGTATCGGGTATTTCCTTGGATCTTTTGGTCCAGCCTGGACGATCTGGGTTTGCGTTGGTCTTGCGGCCACTACACTGTTAATCAGTTTTCAATTGAAGGATCAACCTTCGGGAAGTAGTAGCAAAATGGATCTATCGGGGCTATGGGCTATTTTGAAACGCAGAGAGGTACTCACCTTTTTTGGCTGTGTATTCCTGCTCGCCATGGGACATCGGATGAACGAAGCTTTTCTTACCATCACGCTGAAAGAGCTGGGTGCCAGTGAAGGGCTGATCGGTTGGTCTTTGCTGATCTCTTCTGTAAGTGAGATTCCCATATTTCTGCTGCTCAGCAAGTATGGAAACCGTTATAAGGAACTGCCGCTCATTGCTTTTGCTGCGCTGATGTACACGGTTCGTTTGCTTCTGATGTCCATATCCGATACACCGGCAGCTGTCGTTGCCATTCAGACGATGCACAGTGTGACCTTCGGTATTTTCTACGTTACGGCAGTCCGTTATATCATTCGTCTGGTTCCGGACGGGTACAGGGCTACGGGTATGGCTTTGTTCACTATTGTCTGGTCCAGTGCTTCGGGACTGCTTAGCGGAACGTTGGGTGGACTGTTGCTGGAACACGCGGGCAGACAAACCTTCTATCTCACCGCTATGGCGTTCTCTCTGGCTGCACTGATCGGTTTCGGATTAAAGTTATGGTCCAGCATGACCAATCGTGTGTCTTGAACACACCTGCACCATCTTCAACCGTGATTTACATCGTAAATTGAGAATCAAAAAAAGCACAGCCTCCCTTGGGGGACTGTGCTTGGGTTCTTAATATTCAGCTACAAATTTATCATGTATAAGAAGTCCGTTGACCGGATAAATTCTTACAGTTTGTTTACGTTAGCTGCTTGAGGACCACGGTTTCCATCAGTGATTTCGAATTCTACCGCTTGACCTTCTTCCAATGTTTTGAAGCCGTCTCCTTGGATTGCGGAGAAATGTACGAATACGTCCTCGCCGCCTTCAACTGAAATAAAGCCATAGCCTTTTTCTGCGTTAAACCATTTAACTGTACCTTTCAAATGAAAAACCTCCTAAAAATATCGCCATCTATGGCGAATACCCTCATTATACTGTATGGGCTTCCATTTTGCAATTTATCTTTCCATAAATGTCGAAAAAATTTGCTTTGAATCGTAGGGTACGGTATCATTTTACCAAAACCGTTAGTTTGGAGACTACCTATGATAAAAAAACATGAAATATACAAAACAGACAAGTGGAATATGATGACCGTTGAAGTTCAAGGCAAATATCTCGTACTGCGAGAAATTTCGGAAGAGTGGGGCGAAGAATGCCATACTTTCCTTAGTCGTCCTGCCTTAATGCACTGGGCTGAACGCCGTTTTCCAAAAGCAGATTTTGAGAACCGTGAGGATGAATGGCGTCAATTGATGGCTGCCTTCAAAGGGGTCTAACCCATGCAGCTTGACTCAAGCAATGTCGTCATTTTTATTATCCTTGCCTTCTCCCTTGGTATTGTGCTTATTCTGGGACGCAATTCTATCCCGGATCGACTGAGACGTGGAATGGCGCTTATTGCTACCCTGCTCATTTGTTTCGCCTTTTTCCTGATCGTTTATTTTCTGTATAACATGGGAACCTAATCACAAAGAACCGTGATACTCAAATATTTCAGCGTGCCTAAGGTCATACTATACGAGATTATTCGTATTGTAAGGAGGAAGGCCGTTGAAATACCAGAAATCGCTATCTGTTATACTGGTACTTAGTCTGATTCCTTCGTCTCTCTCCGCACAGGCAAGCGAGACGAAGGCAGCTTCGTCCAACCATTCATCAGATTATCAAAGGAGGATTTCCATGAGTCAATTATTGAAACGTTCCGAGGTGCCGGCTGAGCATAGCTGGAAACTGGAAGATTTATTTGCCGATCAGAAAGCCTGGGATCAGGAATATGAAGAAGTATCGTCTTTGACCAAGAAGGCCTCCGAATTTCAAGGTAAACTGGGTCAACCTGATGTACTCAAATCTTGCTTCGAGTTCGAAGATGAGATCAGCCTCAAAATAGAACGCCTTTTTGTATACGCACGTATGCATCAAGATGAAGACACAGCTAATCCTACATATCAAAACCTGTCCCAAAAAGCCCAGAAATTAGGTGTACGGGTTGGTGAAGCACTCTCTTTTGTCACTCCAGAGATTCTCTCCCTTCCGGATGATCAGTTGGACGCGTTTATCGCCAACGAAAAACTCTCTGCTTATACGTTTACTCTTGAAGAGATGAAACGGGAAAAAGCGCATGTTCTTAGCCAAGCGGAAGAGGCTTTGCTTGCACAGGTAGGCAACCTTTCGCAAGCACCACAGACCATCTTCAGTATGCTGAATAACGCCGATCTCAAGTTTCCAAGAATCAAGGATGAACATGGTAAAGAAGTTGAGCTGACACACGGCAGCTACATTCAGTTCCTTGAGAATCCTAATCGTGAAGTTCGTGAACGTGCCTTCAAGGCGGTATATGAAACCTATGCCAAACAGAAGAACACGATTGCGGCTGCCTTGAATGCAAATGTAACCAAAAATATGTTCTATGCTAATGTTCGGAAGTACCCTTCCGTAATGGAAATGTCCTTATATGGAGATAACATCCCAACGGATGTGTATACGAATCTGGTAGACACGATTCACGAAAGCCTTCCGTTATTGCATCGTTATATGAACCTGCGCAAAAAGTTGCTGGGCGTGGATCAATTGCACATGTATGACCTGTTCGCTCCACTCGTAGACGAATACAAAATGGATATCACCTATGACGAAGCGAAACAAACCGTCAAAGACGGACTGAAACCACTCGGCAAGGACTATGCAGATGCATTGCAGACTGGATATGATAACCGCTGGATCGATATATACGAGAATGAAAATAAACGCTCAGGCGCATATGCCTGGGGCGCGTACGGCACTCACCCGTATGTCTTGTTGAATCACAAAGATAACCTGAACAGCATGTTCACCCTTGCTCATGAAATGGGTCACGCTCTGCATTCACATTACTCGGATACAGCACTTCCGTATCGTGATGCCCAGTACACCATCTTCCTAGCTGAGGTTGCATCCACAACCAACGAAGCGTTATTGATGGATTATCTGCTTAACAAATCAACAGATCCAAAGGAAAAATTGTATCTGTTAACTTATTACGCAGACCAATTCCGTACAACGGTATTCCGTCAGACCATGTTTGCTGAATTTGAGAAAATCATTCACGAACGCGCGGAACAAGGTGAAGCATTAACACCACAATTGTTATCCGAGATCTATTATGATCTGAATGTTAAATATCATGGTAAGGACATGGTTGTTGACAAAGATATTGAGATGGAATGGGCTCGTATTCCCCACTTCTATAACAGCTTTTACGTATATAAATATGCTACTGGCTTCTCCGCAGCGACCAGCTTCTCCAAGCAAATCCTGGAAGAGGGCCAGCCGGCTGTTGACCGGTATCTCGGTTTCCTGAAGAGCGGGGGCAGTGACTACTCCATTAACATTCTGAAAAAAGCAGGCGTGGATATGTCTACACCACAGCCAATTCGTGAAGCCATGAGTGTGTTCAAGGAATTGATTGAACAGATGGAGGAACTAACCAAGTAAGGTTAACGTTCCATGTGACCTGCATCCCTTGCCCGTTGGGCAAGGGATTTTACAATCATTGAAAGATGCAACATACTCGAATATGGGTAATGCATACTAGTTCTCAATTGTTCAACAAGGAGGCAACACCATGAAAATGCAATGGGCACTCATAGCAGGTCTTGTTTTTGCACTGCTCACAGGAATCTTTGCGGTTATTAACGTTGATTCTGTTCAGGTTAACCTGTTATTTAGCACGGTTCAAATCCCGCTGATTTTGCTGATCCTCGGCTGCACCCTGATCGGTGGGATTATTGTAGGTTCATATGGCATCTATCGCCAATACCGACTGCAACGCGAGAACAAGCAATTGAAATTGCGTGTATCTGAATTGGAAAGTTCGGCTACAAGCAACTCTTCGTTCGATTCATTCAAATCGATGGATTCGCTTGACTCAACTGAACCGGACAGCCTATTGGAGAATGATTCGATCCAGAGTCAGCGCAAAGGAAATCCTACCGGGACATTGTGACCAACAGAATCAGCCTGCTGGCGAGTCAGGAATGGTAGTATCACATTCGCTCCCCCAGACAGGCTGTATTTGTTTCAAAACCATACCCACGTTTCAAGGAGGAAATTACACAATGAGTTATACCATTGATGAATCTTACGTTCTGTCTTTTCTGAAAAAATTGCTGGATACACCAAGTCCAAGCGGCTACACCCATCATATTATCGAGATGATTAGCCAAGAAGCTCAATCACTGGGCATCACTTGTGAGCTCAATAATAAGGGTGGTGCCGTGCTTACTTTGCCAGGGCAGGATTCATCCAAGACGATTGCTCTGAGTGCCCATGTGGACACGCTAGGGGCCATGGTACGCTCCATTACATCCTACGGCACCTTGAAATTAACTTCTGTCGGTGGATTTTCCATGCAAAGTATCGAAAACGAATATTGCAGCATACATACTCGGGACGGAAAGACATACACAGGCACCATTCTCTCCCTTCACCCGTCTGTACATGTATATCCAGATGCACGTACCTTTGAACGGACCGAGAGCCATATGGAAGTGCGAATTGATGAAGTTGTCTCCTCCAAGGATGATGTGTTAAAACTCGGGATCGCTGTTGGTGACTTTATCTCCTTTGATGCTCGTGCAGTTATTACCCCAAGCGGTTATATCAAATCACGTCATCTGGACGACAAAGCCAGTGTAGCTGCATTGTTCGGCATCCTTGAGTCTGCCCATCGCGAAAGCTGGAAACCAATACATAATGTTTCTCTGCTCATCTCTAACTACGAAGAAGTCGGACATGGTGCCTCGTATATCCCTGCAGAAATCAGTGAAATGATCGCTGTAGACATGGGAGCCATGGGCGATGATCTGAGTTGTAAAGAAACCGATGTATCCATATGTGCCAAAGATTCTTCTGGACCGTATGACTACGATATGACCAGTCGTCTCATTGAACTGGCCAAACAAGATGGGTTGGATTACGTTGTGGACATCTACCCCCACTATGGCTCAGATGGAAGTGCAGCACTACGCGGAGGAAACAATATCCGAGCAGCACTGATCGGACCGGGCGTTCACGCATCTCATTCTATGGAGCGCACACATAAGGATGCTGTCTTGAATACTGCACGCTTGCTAGCTGCCTACATTACAACGAAGTAAAACAGAATCTTCCATTTACTAAAAATCGTGAATAACATCCATATGTACGTCTAAGCAAAAGGACACTTCCAAGCACAGCCATTCGGTGCGATGAGAAGTGTCCTTTGCTGTCCTATCTCTTAATCTGCCTGTTCCACATAGGCATGATATTTATGCTCCAAACGCTCTAACTCTGCCCTGTGGTCACGCATTTCATTGCTTAACACATGCATGGTCTGACGAACCGCACTCAGTCCATCTTTCACCTGACGTTCGGCTTTACGAATTTTGTCCTGAACCATCCAGTCCACAAAGAGGTTATCAAAGAAATAGTCTGCGAAAGAAAGCAGACCTCCCAGATGCAGATCCGCATGTACTGCCATCTCTACATCCTCCAATTCCTTTTGAAAACGTCGTAGACGCTTTCCTGCATCCATAATGGCGACCTGAGCGTCATCCATACGTCCCCGCTTGATATGTGTGGAGATTACCCCACCACCCATCATGTCATATATGCCCCAATTACCTGCCGAAGCCAAAGCCTTCTCGGCACGTTCAAGGGCATAGACCAGGTATTCCCCTTCCCGGAAAGCTTCTTCCAGTTCCTGAAGTTCACTCGCCAGATGTTCCCGATTTTCAGCCATGTGTTGCAATTCAGCATCCTGGTCCAGCAGACGACCTTCCTTCTTTCCCCACAGAGCGTTGTAATCGCTTTGCCAGTATTGATACTGCCGCCCGCCCTCCAACTCCTGCTCCACATGAATTCGTTGCTCCTGTACGTCTTGTAACATGCGACAAGCGGTATCGTATGCAGCCTTGCTTTCCATCAGTTCGAGTTCTTCCTTCTCCAGCCGCTCCGTTTTCTTGCCAATCAGCTGATAGAAAAATGCTGCCAATGTCATACTGTTCAGTCGATCAACATCTTTCTGCTCCTTCTGGAGGTGCTCCTGACGACGTTTTACCTTTGCTTCCCATTCGGTTTCTTCCGTTTGAAGCTTCTCCAAACGCTTGGTCCATTTCTCGTAAATTCTCCCCTTTTCCTTGAGTACCGCCAACTGTTCATTGATTTCTTTATACATAAGTATGGTGTTCTCTCCCTTCTATGGAATTCTTTACTTATACAACGTAATGAATATACTGAACGTTTCACTTTCATGCGAAATTCACAAACAAAAAATAGCCCTCTCCTCCAAAGCGACATCAAGTCACTCTAGAAGAAAGGGCGATGTTTAACTATAAATTAAGACTTGCTCTGTTCAATCTGCTCTGCAAGTTCATTCAGAATGGTCCAGCGTTCCATCAATTCGTCCAGATGACGTTCAGCCTCAACCTGCTCCGCCATCAACTCCTGCAGAAGGGCAGAATCACTAAATGACTCTTCCATCTCTTTATTAATCCGGACAAGATTGGCTTCAGCCTTCTCAATATTTTCATCAATCTGATCGTATTCACGTTGCTCCTTGAAGCTGAATTTCAACTTGGGTTTAGCTGCTGACACAGCGGGAGTTGTTTTCTCCGATGTCTGCTTCACCTTCGTTGATCCTGGGTCACTCTCTTGCGTAGCTCCAGGTGCATTTTTCAGCATCCATTCCGCATACTCACTGTAGTCGCCGACATGTACACGTACAGCACCGTTGCCCTCAAAAGACAGCACTTTATCCACCGTACGATCAAGGAAATAGCGATCATGGGATACCACAAAGACAACACCTGGAAAATCGTCCAGATAGTCTTCCAGTACAGCGAGTGTCTGGATGTCCAGGTCATTCGTCGGCTCATCCAGCAGCAAGACATTCGGCGCAGCCATCAGAACACGCAGCAGATACAGACGACGTTTCTCTCCACCAGAGAGGCGGGAGATTGGTGTCCACTGGGATGCCGGGGTAAACAGGAACCGCTCCAGCATCTGGGATGCTGTGATCAGAGAGCCATCGGCTGTTTTCACATTCTCGGCCACTTCCTTGATGTACTCAATGACACGAAGAGATTCATCCATCTCCTGATGCTCCTGGGTGAAATAGCCCAGATTGACCGTAGGACCGACGTCAACCACGCCTGCATCGGGTTCCAATTTGCCAGATATCATCTGTAACAGCGTAGACTTACCACTACCATTCGGTCCGACAATCCCTACCCGATCTCCAGGTACGGCAATATAACTCAGATCTTCAATCAGTGTGCGGCCACCGACGGATTTGGAAAGATGCTCGATCTCCAGAATCTTTTTACCTAGACGAGTGGAGCCAACCGACACTTCCAATGAACCGGAGCGCTGGACTCCTTGTTGGTCTTTGAGTTGTTCGAAACGATCAATTCTCGCTTTTTGTTTCGTCGTCCGTGCCTTGGCACCACGACGAATCCATGCGAGCTCCGTCCGAAGCAAGTTTTTACGCTTCTGTTCGGAAGAAGCTTCCCGCTCTTCACGCTCTGCCTTCAGTTCCAGAAAGCGTGTATAGTTGGCTTCATACCGGAACAAACGGCCATGATCCAATTCCAGCATGACATTGGCCACACGATCCAGGAAATACCGATCATGCGTAATCATAAGCAGTGCGCCGCGACGCTTCTGCAAATACTGCTCGAGCCATACGACCGAATCATTATCAATATGGTTCGTCGGCTCATCCAGAATGAGCAGTTCGCACGGGTGAATCAGAGCAGCAGCGAGTGCTACCCTTTTGCGTTGTCCACCAGACAACGTGCCCATCAGTGCATCGAATTGACGAATACCCAGTTTGGACAAGATACTCTTCGCTTCACTCTCCATCTGCCAGAGCTGAAGCTGCTCCATTTGCTGATTCAAACGTAATAATCGCTCTTGCAACGCTGGATCGGAGGAATTCAGCTCCAATAATTCCATCGTTTCCGTATATTCACGCACGGTTTTCATTTCCATGCTGTCACCTTCGAATACTTGTTGCAGTACCGTATTGTCTGGATTGAAGTCCGGATTTTGTGCAAGGAATTGAATACGTACGTCATTACCGATGGAGATCTGTCCCGCGTCTGCCGGTTCCATACCGGATATCACACGCAAAAATGTGGATTTCCCGGTACCATTTACCCCAACGACACCAATCTTATCCTGATCAGCCATGCCAAATGAAGCATCCTTGAACAATATTTTTTCACCATAACTTTTTGCAATCTGCTCTACCGTCATTATGTTCATTGCTCGTACCCACTTCTCTGTAAAATAAAATTCATATTACGCACATCCACGCACTCACTTTAAACTTGTAAAAAAGAACGGCATCCGTCCAGAAACAATGCTGCTGCAAAGGCAATTCGTTTGTTCAGATGTTCCTCATTGAACTCCGGATTCAACATGATATCCATCTTCAGCCGGTCCAGAATTCCAATATAAGCTTCAGCAAGCAATACAGGCTCAGGTACACTTGCACTCTCCAGTACTTTACGCACCATGCTCATGTATTGGTTCATGAATGCCTTCATGAATTTCATTAGATCCGGATCATTATTGGGTGCCATAAAAAAGAGTTTGGTATGATTGCGGCGCTCATAATAATACGTAAGGTGGGTCTTGGCTATTGCTCCAAGTTTATCACCTGTGTTGTCATGCGAGTTCAAAGCATATTCAAGACGACTGATAAAACTGTTACAGTCCCGCTTGGATACTGCGATGAATAGTTGTTCCTTGCTTTTGAAATATAAATAAATGGTGCCTTTTGCAATGCCGGCTTCGTCTGCTATATCAGACATTTTGGTCTCATAAAAACCTTTCGAGCCAAAAATACCATAGGCCGCATCCAAAATAGCCTCCGATTTGTCTCCCTGTACCGTACTCAAATGTACTCCCCCTTACAACGCCAAAATGTTACCTAAACCTATCGCCACGCATCCTCCGATAACCGAACTAAGCACGTTCACCAGGTCGTTGCTCATCCATGCCCAGCCACGAGCCCGAACCGTTGGATGCCCACAATGTTCATGCACCTCAACTTCACGGCCACACACAGTGCAACGATACATCTTCTGCACCGTTGCGCCCAGATAGGAATCGGCAAAAGCACCTGCCAACCCGCCTACAAGACCGACAAAAGTCCAACTAAACAGACCAAGGCCTTCGATCCCGGCGATCCACGAAAACATGAAGGCTCCCGCACCAATCAGAGCCCCGCCTGCGGCTGCAGCCGCGGTGCCGAGAAATGAGACACCTCCTGAAGCACCTGGTGTAAGTACCTTCCATGTGAGAACAGAGCGCGGCGGCTTGCGACTGAGACTCCCGAGTTCAGTTGCCCATGTGTCCGATGTCACGGTAGCCATTACACCAATGAACGCATATATCCATGCCGGATGTGGAAATATCCAGTATCCCAGACATAGGAACATGCCCATTCCACCATTAGCCATTACTTGCCCAGCGTCCCGATTTCCTGACTTGGCATAGGATTTCTCCAGCTCCTGCTTCCGATCTTTACGAAACCTGGAGAGCAACGTTGAAGTAATAAAAAATAACAATAACGTGCCAAACCAGAACAGGTTACCCGCTCCGTAATATATCGTTCCCATCATGATTGCTGCCAAGCAGCCAGACAGAGTTAGCGACTTTTTCGCATAGGCCGCACCTGCCACCATAGAAGCGCATACGGCGCCAATAATCCAATCCATAATGTCTCCTGCATGCAGCATATGTACAGCCCACATGACGTTAATTGTATTTTTGAAATTCAATTATACCACGGTTTGATGCCAATGCCGAAACTCCTAAGGCCAGCACACAAAAAACCTGTTTCGGCCTCGTGTAGAAGTGCCAAAACAGGTTATTGACCAAACGTTACAACAAGATGAATCCCCTTCTCAAGTAACGTCTGGAATTGCGTATTCTTATGTTCTCATTCAGACTCGTTTTGCTCCGCCAATGACCCCATATCGGTAGAGGACCCTGCGACCAAACCAGTTGAACAATCGATCCGTCAGGAATCCCATAAAACCCAGGGAAATCAGTCCGACAAAGATCCAATCCGTACGGAAAAAGAGTCTGGAATTCCAGATCAGGTAACCCACTCCCTCATTTGCAGCAATCATCTCCGCACCAATGATAGCCATATAGGAAGTTCCCATTGCCAGGCGCACACCTGTGAAAATATACGGGGTTGTCGCCGGAACAATCACATGCAGCAGAATCTGCCGTTCATTGGCTCCCATACTGCGTGCCGACCGGATTTTGTCTTCTTCAACGGAGAGCACACCCGTTAAGGTGTTTAGCACAACAATGAAGAAGGTTGCGTACATGATGAGTGCAATCTTGGATTGCTCACCAATACCGAACCACACCAAGAATAAGGTAATAAAGGCGATCGGCGGGATAAAGCGTATAAAGTTAAGGAAGGGTTCCGCGAACAGCCGGATGAGATGAACTTTGCCAATAATCAGCCCTACCGGAATAGCAATGATGCTTCCGAGTACCCAGCCTGCAAGTACACGCGTGAAGCTGATTCCGATATACTGCATCAGCGTACCATCAGCAATCAGTTCACGCGCTCCCAGAATCGTATCCCAAGGGCCAGGGATTACGTCAGGCCCATAGATGAGGGCACCAAACTGCCAGATCAGGATGACTGTTGCCCACAGGAGCGGGATAGACACCGATTTTTTTTCCAACCATTTCATCTCACATATCACCTCAGTTATTCTTCAAAGTGGCCTTGAATTTGGTCATACAGGGTGTTGAACTCAGATGAGGCGATGTTCCTCGGGTAAGGTAATGTGTTGTGGTAAATATCCGTAATATTCGAAGACGGACCTACAGACATAATACCTATGCGCTCACCAAGCAATAACGCCTCCTGAATATCGTGGGTGACAAAGATAACGGTCTTATGAGTTTCTTTCCAGATATTCACCAGTTCCTTCTGCATCGTACGCCGCGTCATCGCGTCCAGCGCACCGAATGGCTCATCCATCAGCAAGATCGCCGAGTCATTCGCAAGTACACGGGCCAATTGAACCCGCTGCTTCATGCCCCCCGAGAGTTCTTTTGGAAATTTCCCCTCATGAGCACTTAGTCCAACAAGCTGAATGTATCGATCAGAGATCTCACGTCGTTGTGCCTTAGGTACCTTGGACATTCGGAGCCCAAATTCCACATTCTCTCTCACGGTTAGCCATGGAAAAAGAGAGGAATCCGCCTGCTGGAATACCATCGCCCGATCCCTGCCCGGTCTGTCAATCTCCTTGTTGTCCACTTTGAGCTGGCCACCCGACTTGGAGATAAAACCCGCGATCATGTTCAGCAACGTTGACTTCCCACACCCACTGGGACCAAGCAGGACGAAAAACTCTCCTCCCTTGATAACCAGATCGACATCCTTGATGATATAATGCACATCTCCATTAGTCGGGGCATGATACGTTTTCCGAAGCTGTTCGATATGAATGGTATGCTGAGTTGCAGGTAAGGACATCACGAACACCTCCCATTTGAATGAATTATTTGCTATATGTCACTTTTTTCGGCAGAGCCTGCTGGAGAGAGGTCAGATTAAGTTTGGTGTCGAGATCAAAATCTTGTTCAATGATTCCGGTATCCACCATATATTGCTTCTGACCTGCCAAACTGTCATAAGCGGCCTGCGTAAATCCAACTTCCCATGGATTGATCGGAAGGTCTTTCAACGTGGCATCTTTAGGCTGTTTGGTCTCTTGATACATCAGATCCGCAACTTCTTCAGGATGCGCTTGGGCATACGCGGATGCCTCATCAAGTGCCGCGAGAAAGTCACTTATCTTTTCGGGGTTTGCCTGGATGAATTCATTACTGGATACCAGCCCCATACCAAGGCGTATAGAGGTCTGGGACATATCCGTCAGTTGATGGACCCCTTCGAGTGCATCGAATTTATCAGTTAACGCAGAGCCTATCACCCAGGCGGCATCAAGGTCTCCCTGTTTCAGTGCGATGTAGGACTCATCAAAAGCCCCCTGACCAATTTGCGTCACATCACCCAGCGCTAATCCCTGATCTTTCAGATATTCATCCCATAGATACGGAATAAATGTGCCTCGAATGAAACTTACTTTCTTGCCTTTCAAATCCGCTCCGCTCTGAATATCCTTCCTTGCATACAGCTTCCAGGCGGCTGCCGCTTCATCCGTAGCCTGACCAGCCGAAGCGATGACTGAATATTCTCCTTTAGCCAATGCATTCAATACGGGAAAATCTGCCCCATACGCAATATCCACCTGTTTGATAAATAGTGCATTTACACCTTCAGCCGGTGAGCCAAACGTAATACTCTCTGCGTCAATGCCCCTTTTTTCAAAGAAACCTTTGGCAATGGCTACCCTGAACGTTGGGTTGGTACTGGTATCTGCGATTCGAATTTTTACATTCTCGGCATGTTTACCCGAAGCGTCTTTGGTTCCGGACCCTGCTGCGCTTGAACTGCATCCGGATAATAGGAGTGCCGTAGCCAGGAATGCTATTAACACGCCGGTAATTATGCATGGTTTTCTCACAATATACACCCCATTCAATCTAGTCATGATCTTGACGCCTAATCGCCCGTCTTGCCTTCATCCGACGTTGCCACACAGGCTGCTCCCTCCACAAACGGAAGAGTTGTCTCTACACTCACGATGGATGCAGAACCTTTGGGTGCTGCTCCCGGCACCCTATAGGTGGAGACATCAATGGTTTCAATGGGAACTTCCTGCGGCTTCTCCAACTGTGGAACCCACTGATAAGGAACTCGATACGAGCGATAGACCATATTGGTATTTCGCCGATCCGTGTAAGGGGAGACATATTCCCAGACCAGCTCATGCTCGGCTGTCACTTCGAACAACCTGCCATTGGAACCTTCGGTTATCAGGGTGTTACCGTTAGGCAAACGCTGAGCGGAACTGATGTATGGACTATAAAATTTATAGGAATCCGTTGGGACGGAAAATCCAGCTTCTGCCGATGTATACTGCCAGACAATCTCCAGGGTGACCGGGTTAATCTCCAACACACGCGAGTGATCCCGAATCGCATGTTTTAATCCAAATGGGGAAGCCGGATTCGGAAGGCCGTAACCTGCCCAGCCGCCATTGTCGAATACAAGCAAGTTCCCTTCTCCAGGAAGGCCCTGAGGAATGATATGTGCATGATGCTGCCCGATAATTGTGCCAATGTGCTTCGCTTCAGTTGAAGTATAGTCGGGGCCCAGTCTCCATACGATTTTTCCGCTCTGCCTGTCTGTAATTGCGATTATATTGGCCTCTCTGGCATCCCAGATAATATTGTCAGGGTGGAACCGTTCGTCTCCGTCTTCATAGAAGCGGTTGGGTCCAACATAAGAAGCAGAATTAATATGTAACCAATCACCCACACCACCACCCAAATGACCAAAAGAACGTGTATTCGGATCACGGAACAGAACATTTCGAGCAGCTTCATCAAAACCTAATTCTTCAAAGTGCTCGTTAGGCAGCCATTCCCAAAGTACCTTCCCCTCCCAATCCACTTCAATAATGGCGTCATCAAGCAATGGCTTATCTGAAATTTGCGGGTTACTCACATTTTTGTGAGCCAGGATAAGTGTGTTGCCACTCTTCGTCTTCGGTGCAAGCCCAGGTGCATAGTACCCTACCGGATTACCCTCACGCTGATAATCATGATGCTGGCGGGCATACCATAGTGGCTCATACCCCGGATCTTCAATATGTTCGTAGCTATTGTATTTCCATACAATGTTACCGTCCCAATCTACCTGAACCAGATCAACATTATCCTGAATGCCGAACTTCGGATCTCTACGACCTGTGCTGCCCAGCACGTAACCTCCAGGCAATATTTTGGCCGGGAATCCTAACAACCCTTTCCACAGATGAACCTCCTTGCCATTCATATCAATCAATACTACGCCTTCTTCACCTGCCTGATAGACGGTATAACCGCCCCAAGCCTTGTCCGGTTTGTATAACGTCGCTCCAGTTGGATATATTGTTGAGTGTCCCATTGATCATCTCTCCCCTAGAATGTTTGTGGTATATCAAATGTCATTACTGTGATCCAACCTCAATAACTGAGATAGTTACTCTTCCCGGTATTGTTCCGCTGCTTCTGCTCAAAGTTACTTGTGGAGGAGCTATCATGTTCATGTATCCCGTTGCTCTCCGCCAATTCCAGCACTGTGTCCGAGAACCCTTCCAGATTCGCTACTACCCGCTCGTAGAATTGACTTTGCTGCTCCAGTTCCTCCGCCGTAAAACCCTCAAACAGAAGCGTGATACATCGGGCACCGATGTTGCTGTTTCTCGCATACATCTCCCGCCCGCTGGATGTGATGTCCAGTAAAACCGTCCGGCGATCGTCTTCCTTTCGTCTGCGGATGGTGAGTCCCTTTTTCTCCAACTTATCGGTCAGAGCTGTAATGGCACCCGATGTGAAGTCCAACTGTTCTGCCAGATCTCCAAGACGCTGTTCTCCCTCACGAATGATCTTGTGCAGGATAAGCATGCCCGGCAGGCTGATGCCCTCTACAGAGATACGATCCCGCTCCTTGACGAATCGTCTGACCATTTTGCGAAATAACCAATCCGTCCGCTCCAACGCTTCCCAGTCTCTATCACTCAATGCGTAACCTCCTTGATCATCTGAAACCTCAATAGCACACGAAAAAAGGCCCCCGTGGACATTCCATAGTGGAGTAGTCCCGGGAGCCTTTGGTGGTCCAATCAGCTCGATTTATTTTCAGTTCAAATTATTTCACTGTTCATTTAATGAGTATTAAAATAATTGAGATCATCATATAACCAACTAACCCAACCTGTCAAGTGTGAATTATGTGAGTGAGCTTCTTTTAAGGTCATTCTCTGCGGGTTAAATTACTTATTCCGTTTTAAGTTTCACTTCAGGTTTCCCGTTTACACTATTCACAGATCGATGTATCAACCAATACATCTATGACAAGCTACGAATCAGTTCGTTCGTACTCTACTACAGAAATGAGGAATATGCATATGAACATGAAACGAGTCATTATTATAGGCACCATGTTTGTCACCATGTCCTTCGCCGGAACAGCATGGGGCCAATCTGCCATCTCCCCCATACCTACTGCCAAATGGTCCATCGTTGATCTGGATCCTGGTGAGGGAAGCAGTGACGAACTGCTCAGCGCTCTTAATCAGTCTTCAGAAGAGGATCTGTATCAGAAGCTCTACAACGGTAAGTCGCTGAGAACGATTACGGAAGAAAACAGGGGGAATTGGGATGAGGTGATTGCTATACAAGTAAGACAGCTCAGAGAGCAGTTGGATGAGCGACTCGCAAGTGGAAGTATCAGCTCGAAGCAACACGCTGCACAACAAGCCGAACTGGAGGCATTGGTCACGCAGAGCGCAAATACAGCTTATAATCTGACGTAATTAAAAACCTACCTGTACGATGAAAATGTGAAAATGCCATGAATAACATAACAAAAAGGAGCGTATGCACGCCCCTTTCTTGTACCCTATAACATCTCTACTTCTCAAGCAGGTATGATCTGTACTGTGTAATCCTTATTGCGCTGCCCCAATCGTGCATGCACCCAAGGATTCGCCGTCCCATGCCAGTTCGAGCACATCTCCTGCTTGTGTTGGTCCAACACCTTCCGGTGTTCCTGTAAAAATGACATCTCCCTGCCCCAGGCCGTAATGGTGACCTACATAATCCACAATATCCTGTAAACTGAAGATCATGTTACGAATGTTACCACGCTGAACTTCCTCACCGTTTTTAGTCAACGTAAAGTCTTTCTCCAGCAGTGCTGCCGCCCCCGGGAACGCCTGAAATGCAGAAACCGGAGCCGAATTTTTGAATCCTTTGGCCGCTGTCCACGGGTGGCCCTTTTTCTTAATCACGGACTGTACGTCACGTAACGTAAAATCAATACCAAACGCATACGCATCCACCAGCTCATCTACCGTCATACCTAGCTCATAAGCCCGGCCGATCTGCACGACCAGCTCAGCTTCATAGTGAACTTCACCCTTGGTAGCAGGCAATTCAAGCGTTTCACCACTCAGGGGCACGACTGCATGAGAAGGTTTCATAAAGATCATTGGTTCATCCGGAACCGCGTTACCCAATTCTTCCGCGTGAAGTTTATAATTGCGTCCTACACAGTATACATTGCGAATATTAGTCAACATGGGTATATTACCACCTTTATTGGATTCAATAGTGCATTTAGAGTAATTACGGTCTGAAGAATCGGCTGCTCGTCTCCTGAAATGCCAGCTCCCATACGTCAGGACGGTTCGTACATAACATGAGCTCTGGATCAACTGCGGCCAGTTTCTTCATAATGGTCTTGTCATCTACTGTCCAGGCCATCACCCGAATACCTGCACTCCGCATCTCGTTCATTAAGGATTTGTCTACATTGGTGTATCCAATGGAGAGAAATGTACAATTCATCTGCTGCAGGGCAGTTAACAGATCACCTGGTCGTGCATCGATAATCAGCCCCGTCTGGATCTCCGGTGCAAGTTTCTTCACTTCGATCAGAGCGGCTGGTTCAAATGAGGTGATCACCACATCATTTTGCATATGTCTTTTTCTCACTTCATGTATAACAGCCGCAGGCAGACCCGGGTACATGTCTCCCTGCGTTTTCAGTTCAATGTTAAGACGTACTCTGCCGCACGAGCGATCTAACAATTCACTTAGCGCCGGAATCCGTTCGCCCTTGTAAGACTTGTTTTTCCATGCTCCAGCATCCAAACGTTGCAGATCAGCCCAATCGGTTTCCCGAACCAGACCCTTGCCATTCGTCGTACGATCCACTGTAAAATCATGAATGATCACTGGCACACCATCACGCGACAACTGCACATCCAGCTCCATCCACTGAACTTCAGGCCGTTCCATGGCCATTAGAAACGCAGCCATTGTATTCTCTGGTGCAATAGAAGAAAATCCACGGTGCGCTACACAAAGGTTGTTCATTCGATTCCCTCCTCAAAAAGGTTATTAATTAGGCGAAGCGACTCCATTGCCATCATATCGAATGCCTGGCGAGAGCTTTGCCATCTGTTGCAGCAGCAGTTTGTTTGCCTCATCAATCATTGGAATGGCCTGACCAAGCGCCGCTTCATAAGGGATGACTTTCATGCTGCAAGCTGCATCAGGAGTACAACGTGCCTGAAATACCGCTGTTTTCCATGTCTCTTCGGTGGTTGATCTGGAGAAAATAAAATTTCCGGTACTGTATGCAATCCATTTCCCCTTATAATACTCCAACCCTTGCAACACATGAGGATGACCACCTATGACCAGATCTGCGCCAGCATCCACAAACTCATGAGCCAATCGGGTCTGGTCACTGTTCGGAGTACTTACACGTTCCTCGCCCCAGTGCGCAACCACGATTACCAGATCAGCCTTCTTACGGGCCTCCTGGATCGCTTTGACCGCTCCTGTGGAATCATAGGCTTCAGCCACGCCAGCCCGATTGCCCTCAGCCTTCCAACTCGTTTCCGGTACAACACGGGAGAACCCAAGCAATGCAATCTTCATACCTTTGCGTTCCAGATACGCTGGTGCATACGCTTCATCCCTGTTCATGCCAGCCCCGGTGTGAGCAATACCATATTCCTTGAGATAGGTTAACGTATCTACCAAACCCTCAACACCCTGATCCAGAATATGATTGTTAGCCAAATTGACAGCATCAAAACCCGCAGAGGCCATTGCCGCCAATGCTTTGGGCGAAGATTTGTATACATATGTTTTGTCTGCTGCCCCCGTACCTCCCAGGGTTATCGGTGTCTCCAAGTTGCCGATGGTAAGATCATCATCCTTGAATAATCTGCCGAGTTTAGCAAAGGGATAATCATAACCGTTCTTATCCAGCAGTTCAGCAACTTTGCCCGAAAATTGAATATCCCCGACAAAATTAATGGTGACATCCTTCGCTGAATTGGAAGGTTGCGATGTCCCTGACTCGGTATCCGCACCTGCATTTCCCTTGGTGCCGGACGGCGTCGAATCTGTAGCAGGTTTTTTCGTTCCGGATTCGGCTTTCCCATTATTGGTATTGCCTGAAGTATCAGGTTTCGCTACGCCGGATGAATCACCTGCATCTGCTGTTGTTTCTTCATTCGTTGCTTCGGCGTCTTCTTCCGGAGCCTCATCAGTCTCCTCCGAGTCTGGAGAACTTACTTGATCCCCACCTTTGGCATCGTCTCCAATGGAAGGCTGATCCTGATCAACAATTTGCTGCTTCACCGGCTGGTCTGCCTGTTGCTGACGTGTGTTAATCACATAAAAAATGCCCACCAGACCAATTGTCATGATCAATAAAAGATTAATTGTCCAGATGATTCTATCACGGGTGCGCTTTCTTTTTTTTCTCTCTACACTTCGATCTGATCTTGGGGGATACATAAGCAACTCCTCTTCTTCACAGCCATACATACCATTATATCAGGCATATTCTGGATTTCCATCTTTCCTTGGAACTGCATCGATTGAAAGGGGATAAACTCGCTTAGCTTCCAGATCTTCATATGAAAAAAGCCATCTCTCCAGTAGATAATCCTACGGTGAGACAGCTCTCTTGCTGTACTTAATCTGCTACAAGCGCCTGTGTTGCCAAAATAGACATTTCCTTCGCTTGTTTGATGCAATCCGGCAAGCCTACGCCCTCATAACCTGCACCTGCAATGTACACACCCGGTAACTTGCTACCAAGTTCCTCACGCAGGGAGGCAATATGTTGGAGGTGTCCCACCGGATACTGAGGCATGGATTTTCGAAGCCTTGTAATTTCGGAGAAGATCGGCACCGCTTCGATACCCATCGTCTCTCTCAAATCTTTGAGAACCAGATCCGTCAACGCTTCGTCTGGAAGCTCTACGTTCTGTTCGTCACCCGAGCGACCGACATAACAGCGGAGCAGTACTTTATCGTCCGGGCTGGTATGCAGCCATTTCGTCGATGTCCACGTGCAAGCCGTAATATTGCGACCCTCTTTCCGCGGAACAAGGAAACCCGATCCGTCGAATACATGCTCCACCTCTTTTTTCTCAAAAGCGAGCACTACATTGGCCACAGATACATAATTAATCGCATCCAGTGCCGCTGTGTCCACGTGAGGCTTCAACAGATCTGACGCGACATATGTCGGCACAGTAACCACTACATCATCAGCTTCAAGCATTTCACCATTTTCCAGCTCAACATGGTATCTGGTCTGCGTTCCATCAAGACGTTGCAATGACTTCACCGCGGTGTTCAGACGTTGATCCACATCCTGCAACTCATGGACAAGTGCATGAACAAGGCTCTGCAGTCCCTGACGAAAGTTCAGAAAAGCGCTCCTTTTGGTTCCGGTATGCGTCTCAGCCGGTTTGCGACCTGTCATCATGCCCCGGATCAAGCTGCCGTAATCCCGCTCTACTTCGCCGAACTGCGGGAATGTAGCCTGAAGGCTTAATCTCCGCATATCACCTGCATAGATTCCCGCGAGCAGTGGTTCGGTCAAGTTCTCCAGCACTTCAGCTCCAAGACGGCGTTCAATCATATAACCGAGCGATTCATCCTCTGTTGTACGACGAGGCGGGATGACAAAATCCATCAACGCCCGCAGTTTGCCTGCCGGAGAGACAAGCCCGCTTCTCAGGAACGGTCTTAATTCTGTAGGAATACCGAGAACGAGTCCTGCTGGCATAGGATGAAGCTTGCCACGCTGCATGATATACGTTTTCTTCGACTCCGGATTCTGACTGACCAGCTCATGATCAATCTCCAATTCTTTAGCCAAATCAATCATTGCTGTTTTGCGAGCGAGGAAGGAATCCGGCCCTTTTTCAATCACAAATCCATCCCGGTGCAGTGTCTCAATCATGCCCCCCATGGACGAGCTTTTCTCGACCAGAGTAATCACAGGTTCAACGCCCGCTTCCCGGTAATGCTTGCGGATATAAAATGCCGCGCTGAGGCCGGTGAGGCCACCGCCGACGACAACAACACGGCGTTTCTTATCACCCATTACTCATCCGACCCTTGCTGCCATTGGCTTATAATAACGTCGCTTAACGTCTCCATGTATAGAGGATCGCTATTAAGAGAATCAATACGCATCAGGCGCATATCGATCTCTTTGGCAATCGATTTGGCCTCAATATCGAGATCATAGAGTACTTCGAGATGATCCGAGACAAACCCGATTGGTGCCACAAGTACATCCTCTACCTGTTCACGCGAAAGTTCCTGTAACGTATCCAGAATGTCCGGTCCGAGCCAAGGCTCAGCTGTTCGTCCGGCACTTTGCCACGTAAATTGCCAATTGGTTATTCCTACACGTGAGGCAATCACTTCCGAAGTCTCCAGCAGTTGTTGCGGGTACGGATCACCCATCTCCACAATACGTGCCGGCAGGCTGTGAGCACTGAACAAAACCTTCACGTCCCCACGTTTTGCTCCAGCTTCCTCAAACGCATCCAACTTGGCACTGACACGCGTGGACAGCGCCTGAATTAATTTCGGATGCAGATGATAACTCTCAATAAAGGACATATGGATGCCCAGTTCTTCTGCCTTTTCACGCGCACGTTTGATATAACTGCCCACACTCATTGTGGAGAAATGAGGAGCCAGTACAATACCAATTGCAGTCTGAATTCCATCCTTCGCCATCTGTTCCACGCCGTCCTCAATAAACGGATAGGCATGCTTCAGTCCTTGATAACAACGGAATTCCACATCAGCGCCACGCTCATCGCGGTTTAAAGTCTCCTGAAGAGCCTTGACCTGATTGTCCGTGTTCTCCCGAAGCGGGAATACACCGCCAACAATGGCTTCATATCGATCCGTCAGTTCCTTCAGTTGCTCCGGTTCAGGCGGACGTCCTCTGCGGATATGTGTGTAATACGCTTCAACACTTTCCATATTTTCTGGTGTGCCATACGACATCACCAGTACACCTACAGTATTAGTCATTAGCAATCGTCACCCCTGTCTTTAATGCTTCGGCAGAATACTCATGAATATAAGCCGTTAATTCTCTGAGCTTATCAAGGGAGGCTTCAGGAAATAGTCCGTGCCCCAGATTGAAAATATACCCCGGCTCCTTGATCCCTTCGTCGATAATCAATTTGGCTTGTTCCTTAATCAATTCCATCGGTGCAGTCAGCAAATAAGGGTCCAGATTGCCTTGTACGGCAAATTTGCCGCCAAGTCGTTTACGCCCTTCCGAAATCGATACTCTCCAGTCCAATCCAATCACATTGGCTTGCAGATCATGCAGCGCTGGCAACAATTCGCCCGAGGCGACACCAGGGAAATAAATCTTCGGTACATTCAAATCCGATAATTCGGTAAAGATACGGGTAATCGTAGGCAACACATATGTTCTGAAGTCTTTGGGAGAAAGTGCTCCAACCCAACTGTCAAACAACTGGAAAGCCTTGCCGCCATTCGCAATATGCGCACGGACATATGTAATAACCATATCACCAAGCTTCTGCATCAGTTTGTGCCACACCTCAGGCTCGCTGTACATCATCGTTTTGGTACGGATATAACCTTTCGAAGGTCGGCCTTCGATCAGATAACTCGCAATCGTGAAAGGTGCACCCGCAAACGTAATAAGAGGCACGTCAAGCTCCTTATCCAGAATTCGAATGGTCTCCAGAATATGTGAGAGATCTCCTTCTACGTCGATGGGACGTAGTCGATCCACATCTGCAGCTGAACGAATAGGATTATCGATTACCGGTCCAATATTTTTAACAATGTCAAAATCAATACCCAATGAGGCAACCGGATTCATAATATCGGAATACAAAATAGCCGCATCTACACCCAGTTTGCGTACCGGCATGAGTGTAACTTCAGCCGCCAGCTCGGGTTGTTTGCAGATTTCTAACAAGGAGTACTTTTCTTTAATTTTGCGATATTCAGGATCGTAACGTCCGGCTTGACGCATGTACCATACCGGGACGCGGTCTACCTGTTGTTTGAAACTTGCCCGAATCAGTCGATCATTATAGCTCATGTAAGAAGCCTCCAATAGTTTTTGGACTCATAATTACCATTATGCCCTTTTTAAACAGCTGTAACAACCACATGCGGATGCGTTCTACGTGACAATACTATGACATTCCTTACACTCATCCCCCATATGCCAATTGTGTTATAATGAAAGAATCGATTTTTTTAGAGAATTACAGAAATATCTTTGAAAGGAAGTGAAAGCACTTTGAAAACATGGAAAGTAAACCTCATTGTGCTTTGGTTCGGACAATTTTTGGTCAATTCGGGCATGACCATGATTACCCCATTTTTGTCCCTGTATCTCGCGAGAGATCTTGGCGTTGTTGGCGAACATGAAATTGGCATTTGGGCGGGATTTATTTTTGCAGCCAATTTCCTCACCTCATTTTTGTTTCAACCGCTGTGGGGCAAGTTGTCGGACAAGTATGGTCGTAAAGTTATGCTGCTTCGTTCGGGATTCGGGATGGCCATCGTAATTGCCCTTATGGGTCTGGCACAGAACCCCTGGCAGCTTCTCTTATTGCGTTTGCTTAACGGTACAATCTCCGGTTTTAACCCAGCAGCTGTTGCGCTGATATCGGGTACCACTCCGAAAGACCGCATGGGTTTCGCCATGGGAATCAGTCAGTCCGGGCAAGTTGCCGGTACAATCCTGGGTCCACTCATTGGCGGCTTGCTGGCTGATGCAGTAGGCTTCCGGCCTATTTTCTACATTACAGGTGGACTAATCTTTGTTGCTTCCATGCTCGCCATGTTCCTGGTGAGAGAGAAATTCGACCGTCAAGAAGCAGCCAAACTGCCGGCACAATCCGTATTGTCCGGTCTGAAGGAATTAAACAAGTCACCTCAACTTCCGGCACTGTTTGCTGTGACGTTCCTGCTGCAGTTTGCGATGATTAGCCCCATGTCACTCTTGCCGCTGTATGTGCAAAAATTGCATGCTTCGGATGTAAATGTGGCCTTCTGGGCGGGACTTGTCGGTGCAGTTACGGGACTATCCAATATGGCCATGTCTCCTGTTCTCGGGAAGCTGAGTGACCGGATAGGTCCTCACAAGGTGCTGACGTTCTCCCTCATCGGAACAGGACTCATGCTTATTCCGCAGGCATTTGTTCAGACCGTGTGGCAGCTCATTCTTGTCCGATTCATGATGGGTGTGTTCATGGGTGGCCTGCTTCCGAGCGTCAATGCCTTGATCCGTTCCTATACAGCAGATAGCATGATTAGCCGTGCATTCAGTTTTAATACGAGCACCCTTGCGTTAGGCAACATGCTTGGAGCAATCATTGGAGGTTTTATGGCAGGATTCATCGGGATCGAAGGTCTGTTTATCGTCTCTGGCGGACTGCTCCTACTTAATATGGTCTGGGTAAGATTCAAATTGTACAACAAACCTGCTTCAGTTCGGGAATCCTGATTCCCTATCCATCTCTTAACGAGTCCATATCACCGTTCCATCTAAAAAAAGCCGCTTCCAGCGCCTAGTTGGCCTGAAAGCGGCTTTTTTTCATTCATGTGTTTTTCATTATTTTCTTATTTATTAGATTGAATTGTATCGGATAATGCTTCACCCCAAACACAAAAGCACTTTGTATCGGTTGCAGAGCTGTCCCTGGCACAAGCTGGATGTGCTCCATGTGATGAAGCAATGTATGAAGAACGACCCTTGCCTCCAAACGAGCGAGTGGTGCACCCAGACAAAAATGAATGCCAAATCCAAATCCCATATGTCTGTTCGGCTTGCGATCAGAGATGAAATCTTCCGGTTGTTCGAATTGGGCACCATCCCGATTGGCTGCTCCTACCCAGGAAATCACCTGCTCTCCAGCTTGAATCGTCTGACCATTCAACTCTACAGTTTCCTTCGCGACCCGCCCAATAGCAACAATTGGCGGATAATATCGCAGTGTCTCTTCAATTGCAGAAATAATCCGTTCAGGATGTTCGCGCAACTCCTGTTGTAGCTCGGGTTGTTCAGACAATATACGAACCGCATTGGTAATCAGGTTGGTGGTTGTTTCATTACCGGCCGCAAGCAAGAGAATGCAGAAGCCCACCACCTCATCTGCAGTCAACTTCTGACCCTCAATCTCCGCAGCAAGCAATAACGAGATCAGATCATCCTCTGGCTGCAACCGACGCTCTTCCATAATGCCAGTAAAATAGATATGCAGCTCCTGCATATTTCTTTTCTTCTCCTCCAGTAACTCCTGAAAGGCCTGTTCACTATCATCACGTGCACCTTTCACCAATACATCAGACCAATCTTTGAACTTTTGACGATCCGCCGCAGGGACTCCGATTAATTCTGCAATCACAATGACGGGTAATGGCGTTGCAAGGTCATCAATAAGTTCCATGTATCCTTCTGACAGGTGCGGAGCAAGTAACTCATTCGTGATTTCCTGAATACGCGGAGCCAACGCTTCAATCGCCTTGGGTGTAAACGCCTGGTTCACCAGATCACGCAGCTGTTTGTGTTTGGGAGGGTCTGTCGTCAACATGCTCGTATTGGCACGATCACGAGCAGAAGAGAACAGTTTCGGGTTTTTCAATACGTACTTCACATCTTCATAACCGAAAACATCCCAACATTCTCGATGCTCATCATATCGGACTGGAGTGTTATCACGAAGTTCTGCATACACCTTGAAGGGAGATAACCTCTCTTCCAAAGTCTCCAGTTCCCGAATCGGAATGTAATTCGCATACTTTCTCGGTGCCTGTTTCATCGTTTCTCCTCCAATCAATATTATATATTTATTTACATATGTTAATCATCCCTATTATAAACATAACTCTATAACGAAACCAATCTTTAGACCGTAATTGAGCCCCATTACCTAATATGTGCTGCTATCACCCTCTCCTTCTGTTACCCACTACTGATATGCGTCCCGATTCGACATTCTTTTATCACAATATTCAGTTTTATCAGGACAAAAGACTCATTATGTAATGTTAATTAACATAAAAAGGGGTTTAACTTCTTCAAAACTACCAAAATCGGCTATTTTCTCTCTCAACCAAAATGAATAATATTTCATAATTGCTTATAAACAATCACTTTACTCTCATTATCTATGAATGTAACCGATTACTCTGCCTATATCTATGTTTGTCATATTACTTAACATGGAATACAATCGATTTGAAATGGTATACATATTCTTCTTAACAAACTTAACATCACACTAACTTGAAGGAGAGTGCTATTCATGAGTAAAACATCCAATCTTCGTCCCTGGGCCGTATGGAGTACCGCAGCTTTAACAGCACTAACCATCTCGTTGTCACCCATTGGTACCTACGCTGCACACGCAGCTACGGTAGAGGTGAAAGGCACAACAGGCGCTGTTCAAACAGCAACCACTACGCCGGCTCGCAATACATCCATCCCTGCAATACCGGACTCTTCCAAACAATCTGCACTTCCGAATGTACTGGTAATCGGAACGGGCGGAACGATTGCCGGACAATCCGAAGATGCCACCAGCTTCCAGAATTATAAGGCAGGTACACTTCCCATTGGAGAGATGGTAGACGCCTTACCGGATAAACAGAAGATTGCTGATGTTAGCACACTCCAATTTGGAAACTCAGGTTCGGGTTCCTATAGTATGGCCGACCTCTATGACTTGTCGCAGACGGTAGATAAAGCTCTTGCAATGTATGACAGTGTTGTCGTTACTACAGGTACAGACACCATGGAGGAAATCGCCTATTTCCTTGATATGACGGTTCAGAGTGACAAACCGGTCGTGATCACAGGCTCCATGCGTCCATGGACTGTCATCGGTTCTGACGCTCAAGCCAATCTGTACAACGCAATCAAGCTTGCAGGCAGTGGTCGTACCACTTCATTCGGCACTGTACTCATGTTGAATGACACGATCCAGCTTGCTCGTGGTGTAACCAAGACCAATGATTATCGGACAGATACGTTTGAAACCCCAATGCTCGGCGCTGTAGGATATATTGATGAAGAAAACATTCGAATCTACCGCGCTCCTGCACGTGCCTTGAAACCTGAAGGCACAGCGAAGCCCGTATTTGATCTAAGTAAAATCACAAAGGCAGATCTGGCCAAAGTTGAAATTGCGATCTCGTATCAAGAAGCTGGAGGCGGGGCGATCGAAGGTTTCGTGAATAGCGGCGCCAAAGGAATCGTGACTTCCGGTACCGGAGCTGGCGGCATCTCCAGAGCGATGGGACAAGCGCGTACCAAAGCCATCGAAGAAGGTGTCATTTTCGTGACCACCACTCGGACGGGTTCGGGAAGTGTATACGGCGGCGGCAAAGGCATTATTGCAGGCGACAACCTGAGTCCACAACAAGCTCGTGTATTATTGATGCTGGGCTTGTCCTTCAGTGATGATTTTGACACCATCAAAAAATGGTTCGAAACGTACGGAACACCTGAAGTATAAGAAAGAATTACTACAACAATATCTGTAAATGCAAAGAAAGAGACGATACTCCCTGTGATTCAAGGTGTGTCGTCTCTTCTTTGTGTATGCTCAAAAAAATCAAGAAAACCAGGATTGCAATGAGCAGAATATACACGGCCAATATTAAAAACGGCTAAAAAACTCCGATCACGATCCCCCTCACAACATAAAAGCGCGAGATCGTGTTCCATCGGAGTTTTATCTTTAGGAAATATCCACTTTTACTTCACCCAGGCAAGTACCAGCCCATCGTAATCCGGTAACATCGTCGTCACCAGGCGCGGATCACTTGCCATCTGTTCATTGAAGCGACGAACAGCAAGCACTGCTGGACCCTGCTTGTCCGGATTCAGCGTACGACCACGCAGGAAACAATTATCGCCTACAATAACAGCACCTGGCCGGGCCAGCTTAATGGCATAATCAAGATATACCGGATAATTCTCCTTATCTGCGTCAATAAAGAAGAAATCGAATGTGCGACCCTCCTGTTCCAATTGCTCCAGGCTGCCTGCCGCCGGTCCAATGCGGTACTCCACCTTTTCGCCAAAGCCGCCTTCTTCCAGATGTCCACGCGCCATTGCCGCATATTCCTCTTTCAGTTCCAGCGAAGTCAGGGTTCCATTCTCACGCAAACCGCGTGCAATACAGATCCCACTGTAACCGCCCAGCACACCGATTTCGAGCGCAGCTTCTGCTTTGGATGTCTTGGCTAGAAACGTGAGCAATCGTCCATATGCAGCAGCCACCGAAACTTCGGGCATACCGTTCGAACGGATAGCTTCTTTCACTTTTAGCAAAAGGTCATCCTCTTGAAATAATTGATTTACATATTCATCAGGGGTCAGATTCACCACTAAAATCCTCCTTGGACACTTGGACTGCTTTCCATATGGATGCCAATGTTCTATAATAAATGTTTGTTATCAACACAGGCGGTTGACTGGTGCATCACTTCGAAAGAGGAATGCATACGTTCACCGCATTTCTCATTGTAAGTTTTTTCACGGAAAGCGGCAAGGCCGCACCGTCACTATACAGCAGAGAGAAGGATATCCTTCTCCAGCTTGAAATGGAGTTGAAATGAATCACATGGCTCAATTGCAATTGATTGCAACCTCGGCGATGGGACTCGAGGCCGTTGTCGCCCGGGAACTGAAGCAACTGGGGTATGAAGATGTTACGATCGACAACGGCCGGGTTTTCTTCACAGGAGATTATATTGATATTTGCCGTTGTAATCTGTGGCTGAGAAGTTCGGACCGCGTATTGGTGAAAATGGGTGAATTCCCTGCCACGACATTTGACGAATTGTTTGAAGGCACCAAAGCACTTCCTTGGGAAGAGTGGATTCCAGCCGACGGCGAATTCCCTGTAGAAGGTCGCTCTCAAAAATCCCAGTTAAGCAGTGTGCCTGCATCACAAGGGATCGTGAAGAAAGCAATCGTAGAGAAACTGAAGTTAACCTATGATACAGAGTGGTTCCCCGAAGATGGGTCTCGCTATGTGATTGAAGTTATTTTGCTGAACGATCGCGCCTTGCTTACATTGGATACGACCGGACCAGGCTTGCACAAACGGGGTTATCGTAAACTCGTCACCGAAGCGCCACTCAAAGAAACACTTGCAGCAGCTCTGATTCAGCTCAGTCGCTGGAATGTATCCCGTCCCTTCTATGATCCATGCTGCGGATCAGGCACAATGCTGATCGAAGCCGCCATGATTGGCTGGAACATTGCACCAGGACTCCGTCGGACCTTCAACTCTGAGGACTGGGCTGTCATTCCTGAAGAATTGTGGGAACAGGCGCGCGAAGAAGCATTCGATGCTGTGCGAGACGATGTCCCGTTACAGATTTCAGGTAGTGACATCGATCCGGAAGCGATTGAAGTAGCTCAGGCTGCTATCAAAAGCGCAGGTTTCGCCAAAGACATTGAAGTCAGTGTTCTGCCCGCTCATCGCGCAAGACCACAAGGCGAATATGGTGTTATCATCACCAACCCTCCTTATGGTGAACGTTTAAGTGAAGAAAAAGAAGTTCAGAAGTTACTCCGCTCTTTAGGGCGCAGTTATCTCGACATGCCAACATGGTCCTTCTTTGCAATTACGTCAACTAAAGCCTTTGAAGAATATTTCGGCCATAAGGCAGACAAGCGTCGCAAATTGTTCAACGGACGCATTGAAACCCAGTACTATCAGTATTTGGGCCCACTACCTCCAAGAAATAAAACACCACAATCTTCATAATTGTTCCAACTATAAAGTGCTCTAGCCACTCATGGCCGGGGCGCTTTTTTGTGCGCTTTTCTAGTCATATGAATTCTCCTTCATCCACCTTTAATCGACCACGAATGGATTCTACCAGAGGCGTAGTTGAAAACCCATGAGGTCACGCTATAATGAATGGAGCCCTATTTTACATTCCGATTACAAAACAACAAAAACAAAGGGGACATAGATTATGGTTGTCACTCGGCCTACGCGCAGCTCCATGCCACGCGGGCTTCTGAATCATCCACTAACGTTATATCTTATTTTTCTTGTGTTTATGCTGCTCAAACTCATGTGGCTTCATCACAATCTGCACGCCTATAACATTACGATGGGACTTCTGGATAAAGTTATTGCCATTGGATCATTGCTCCTCCTGTCCTTCTGGACCTGGTGGCTGCCTCGCAGAGGCATGATCGTATCTCTGGTCGTGCTTAACCTGCTGCTTACCGCACTAATCTACGCCGATATGGTGTATTATCGCTATTTCCAGGATTTCTTGACCATCCCGGTATTGTTGCAAGCCAGACAGGTTGACGCATTGGGGGACAGCATCGCTACATTGATCTTCCCAAGTGATTTCTGGTTTTTTGCCGATTGGCTTGTCGTCATACCTTTCGCAGCGATTGTTCTGTTCAGCAGACATTACCGTTCAAAGCACTCCAGTGCATCGGTTCAAGGTTATGGAAGTTATTCGTTCAACGATCGCAAAGGGCAGATGCGCCGCCGACTCACTGCTGGCAGCATTGCCCTTGTGCTAGGACTGGGACTCGCCGTTGGCCCGATTTATTTTTACAGCAAAACATGGGCCAAGGGCCTGTTCGATAACAACTGGTGGAATGTATCCATGTACAATGTGACCGGTCTTCTCGCTTTTCACGGTTATGATCTGTACAACTATGCCAAAGACCACATCGGTTCCGGGCCAGAGGCTGAACCCGCTGATGTTGAACAGGCAAAGGCGTTCTTCGCTGAAATGCAGCAAAACGCTCCGCAAAATGATGCTTTGTTCGGCAAATATAAAGACAGCAACGTCATCATTGTACAGGGTGAGGCTTTTATGAACTTCATGATTGGCCAAAGCATTGGCGGACAGGAGATCACGCCCCATTTTAATGAACTGATGAAAGAAAGTCAGTATTATAGTCACTTTTACCACCAGACCGGTCAGGGCAGAACATCAGATGCCGATTTTGGGGCAAATATTTCCCTACATCCACTTCCGGTCGGTTCAGCCTTTGTACGATATGCAGACCATACGTATGATTCCCTCCCTTCTATTCTGAAGGATAACGGGTATAGTACCAACGTATTTCACGCTTATGAGAGCGGCTTCTGGAATCGGTATACGATGTATCAGAACATGAAGTATGACAAGTTTTATAGTAAAAATGATTTTGCACAGGATGACCCGCTTGGCTGGTCCCTGTCTGATGAATCCTTTTTCCGTCAATCCGTTGAGAAAATGAGCAGTGAGGTTACCGAACCGTTCTATTCGTTCCTCATTACACTCAGCAGTCACCATCCGTATGCATTGCCGAAAGAGAAACAACAACTGGATGTAGGCGAGTTTCAGGGAACCATGTTTGGTGATTATCTGCAATCCGTACATTACGTGGATTCGGCACTGGGCAAGATGGTGGAGGATCTGAAAAGTCGAGGACTATGGGAAAATACCATTTTTATGTTTTACGGGGACCATGACAACTCAATCAAAGAACAATCGCAATACGAGCAGTTTCTCGGACGCTCGTTGAACGACCTGGATATGGCACAGATCATGAACGAGGTTCCCCTGCTGGTGCATTTACCGGATGGGGCAGCCGTTGGAACCATCGACGAACCTTCGGGACAACTGGACATCACGCCATCCGTGCTGCATCTGCTCGGCGTGCCTGACCAGTCCTATTATCATATGGGTAACGACGTATATGACGGGTCTGCACGTACGGTTGTGCTGCGTAATGGCGCAGTCTCGGATGGTTCTGTATTCTATATTCCATCGGATGATTATATCTACGAGAACGGCGCTTGTTATGACCTGTCCACACGTGACAAAACAGATATCAACGCTTGCCGTCCCGCTCATGATGAAGCAGTCAAGCGATTGCATGTCTCTGATACCGTAATTACCTATGATCTGATTCAGCGCTTTCGAGAGGAAGACAGTTCAGCAGTAACATCGCAATAAGCCTTATCGTAATGACAAGTTAAGCTAAACAAATACACAAAATGAAGTGAATTGGATTGCAAAAAGGGGAATTCTAATTACATGACATCACATACTGAACCACTCCATATTGAACAGCAATTATTCGATGCAGCCGCCAACTTTGTGAAGCAACGTTATCCTCAGGGATGGGGTGGTGCGGGCGCTGTCTATACCGAAGCAGGTTCCCTGCTAATTAGTGTAGCTCCAGAGGTCATCAACGATGCCACGCATCTGTGTATGGAAACAGGAGCTTATCTGGAGGCCCACAAATTGAACGAACGCGTCACCCACTCCCTCTGTATCGCTCGTAATGACGAGCATTCAGAATTCAAGGTCCTCACACCTTGCGGCGTCTGTCAGGAACGATTGTTTTATTGGGGTGAAGAAGTTAAAGCTGCTGTATACGACCCTGAAGGTCAACTGATCTTCAAAAGACTGGATGAGATCCAGCCTTATCATTGGACCAAGGCATTTCGGGATAAATCGTAATCTTCTTGCGAATTATAGAAAGTGGCTTTATAATTGTAACTATATTAGTTTCAACTAAAAGGATAATGGAGGTTTTAACATCATGAATATTGAGATATGGTCAGATTTTCTGTGCCCATTCTGTTATATCGGCAAACGCCGCCTGGAGAATGTATTGCAACAGTTTCCACATCGTGATGAAGTGAAGCTGCAATTCAAAAGCTTCGAGCTTGATCCAAATGCTGAATTGAACCCCGGCAAAACCAATACGGAATATCTTGCTTCCAAATATAATATGAGCGTGGAACAGGCCAAAGGCATGAATGCTCAAATGAATGCCAATGCTCGCACAGCAGGACTGGAATACAATATTGATGCCATGATCCCTACGAACTCCTTCTCCGCACACCGATTGACACACTGGGCGGATACACAAGGCAAAGCGCTTGAACTGAGTGAGCGCATATTCCAAGCTGTGTTTATTGAAGGTAAACACTCTGGCGACCCTGAAGTGTTGGCTCAGTTGGCAGAGGAAGTTGGCTTGGATCGAGATACAGCTACGGCAGTGCTATCCGGTGATCAATTCACCGACAATGTCCGCGCTGACCAAGCGGAAGGCGAGCAACTAGGCATCCGCGGCGTACCGTTCTTCGTATTTGACCGCAAGTTCGCCGTGTCAGGCGCTCAGCCGGATGAGGTGTTCCTGGACGCCATTCAGAAAGCATGGGACGAACGTTCCCCGTTCACCATGGTTGAGTCCAACACAACCGAAGCCGACGGCAGTGGTGTCTGCACAGATGACGGCTGCGCAGTGCCGAAAAAAAATTAAACCAATTCACACGAAAAAAGCAGCAGGATCAAGGAACACTCCCCGATCCTGCTGCTTTTGTATATTTCTTACTATATACCTATCCACTAAAGATGGATTTATAATTTTCACGATAACGAAGTGGGCAGAACAAAGCTGGAGAAGCGGAGCGCTCGCATTTATCACCGGATTTCTCCCATGATAAAGGGACTTTCAAAAAAATCCGGGGATAACGGCGATCGAAAGATTGTTCTGCACACGTAGTGTCTTAGCGTGACCGATTATGCTTACATCTTAAACTCACGAAGAACGATCCGTAACCGGAACCTCCACTAACAGATCATCAAACATGTATATTCAGTTAGCGACTACCCACTCAATCCCAAAACAGTTGATCCGGATGTGGACCCGTCCGCTTATCCGAGTCCAGCGCATCAATCTGTTTCAACTCATCGGGCGTCAATTCAAAGTCAAAGATGTCCGCATTCTCACGAATACGATCCGGGGTAACCGACTTCGGAATCGTTACAATCTGATTCTGAATGTCCCAGCGCAGAATGATCTGTGCTGGCGTTTTCCCATATTTCTGGGCCAGTGCTTTGAGGGTGGACTCTTGATTCAGCTTGCCTTTCATGATCGGGCTCCATGCCTCCAGTTGAATCCCCTGCGCCCCGCAGAAATCCTGCAATTCCTGTTGAATCAGACCCGGATGCAACTCCACCTGATTCACTGCTGGCACCGTGCCGCCTTCATCTATGATATCTTGCAAATGATGTACTTGGAAATTACTCACACCAATCGCACGAATGCTTCCTTCGCTATATAGACGTTCGAATGCTCTCCACGTCTCCTTATACTGGTCTCTGCCAGGCCAGTGAATTAAGTAAAGATCAATCACATTCAGTCCAAGTGCCTTCTGACTGGCTTCAAATGCCCTCAACGTCGAATCAAATCCCTGATCCTCGTTCCAGAGCTTGGTTGTCACAAACAGTTCGTTACGGGCAACACCACTGCTTGCAATAGCTTGTCCCACTTCTTCTTCATTACCATAGATGGACGCGGTATCAATGCTCCGATATCCAACCTCCAAAGCGGTCTCAACCGCCTGTTGTACTTCCTTACCTTTTGCTTTATATGTTCCAAATCCTAGCCATGGCATCGTTACTCCGTTGTTCAGAATCGTACAATCTGTAATATGTTTTGTCATTCTGTACCTCCCGTATGGAATTTTGCCTGCTCTCGTTCTATTAACCTTCTCACAGAATTTTAAGCGACCATTCGACATACTGTCGGAGTAAACTCATGAATCGAGAGTCGTTGCAAAAGATATAAAAAACCCGCAAAGCATTGCTGCCCTGCGGGTTCTGATGTGACAGGAACGTTATAAATTCCCTTGACCGTGCTGACTCTGGATTGAATTCAATCTTCTCTTCTCCTCGATGAACATCTCTTCTGCTAACTCAACGCCTTGTCCTCCGAGCGAAAGCTCTGCTTGACGCATTGCCTGCTCCGTATGTGCCAGACGACGTTCCGCCTGTACTATGGTTTGTGCTGTCGGGTGTGACAGGGCCTGAGATACAGCATAATGAAGCTTGTTCACCGCATTTTGCGCCTGAGATACGGTGGTATCGGCTTGCAAACTGGAATCATAACGCTTCGGCATGAGTATTCCTCCTTGGGATTATCATGTTCCTGTTACCCCTTTAGGATGGATAGCACAAGCCTTCCTTATTCTTCTTTTATGATTTTATCGTAACTTTAATTGCTTTCACTACGTTTATTAGGTAAACATGCTGAGTCGGGAGGAATTCATTTGAAGAAAATAGTACTGACACTCTGTATGTTGCCCCTGCTCATCTGGGTACAAGGCTGTGCTCCAGCAACATACGAGATAGAAGGATATACAGAATCATCCATTAACCCCGATATCCCGGTTCCAAGCAATGCGAAGCTTATTGAAGGCAAAGCTTATTCCGATCATCCCACCCTTAAAGAGGGTGTTAAATATGAACTAAAGCATATTGGGGGTGAGCAAGGACTATACCCGCCAATGGATTATTTTCAGAAGTTAGCAGATACAGGCTGGGTGGAATTAGAGGAAGAACGACTGGGGCATGTACATTTTTTGAAAAAAGATGATACCGTCATCGCCATTGAAATTAGAGAAGATTCCTTCGAAATCACTGAAACGATCAAGGGCGCTATAGAGTAACTTATCCTTTCACTACTACCCAAACGCAAAAAAAAGGAGAGGCTCGTAGCCCCTCCTTTCTGATGTGTGAACTTTTCATTCAATCACCTTGTTATATCTCATCCTATTACTTGACGAACTTTGCAACTTTGACGAGCACTTCTTCTTCAGTCGGCGCACTGATATACCGACCGTTGATAAAAACAAATGCACGTTTCGCGCAAGGACCGCAATAGGATTTGCACCCAATCTTGATCTCCGTGTCTGGAGCCATTTTTTGCAGCTTGGGCACAATCGATTTCAATCGAACATGATTACACTTTTCGCATACGCGGATATCGTTAGCCATGAGTTCCCCTTCTTCGCGCCCTTAGTGGTCGCCGTGATTGCCTTGGGACGGATTCGTAATAACGAATCCCTCTTCAGGGAAGTAGAGATAGTCGATTTTAACACCGTTCAACAGAGGCTGGTCATTCGCAAGAATAACATCAATCTCTTTATCGGTAGATACAACTGTATCATTTTCTTTTGGTGTGTCGAGATCAAGCCCGTAGTGAGCATGGTCACCATGTGCATGTGTGATGACAACGCGTAGTTTTTTTCCTTCGTTCTCCGGCTTGTCCAATTCAAGCTTCAATACTTTAGCAGCATTACGCGTAATTTTGCAGTTCATTCTCTTCATCTCCTATATTGTAATTGCAGGTTTCAACAATTTCAGCATTCTTAAACTACAGCATCTATTGTAAAGAAAGTTACCGCTCTTCGCAATAACATTGATGCGAATTCAATGTTAAAATGATTCATGAGCTGCATATTAAGAAGGTGCACCCTCCTGAAGCACAGGATATTTACGTTCTGCCCGGCTTACAAACCAATTCATCAGAATCAAAGTAACCCCGATATCATCGATGGGCATAAACGGCATCACGTCAGGAAGCACCCAGTACAACAGGGCCGGAATAATAAATAACAGCTTTTCTCCCAAAGGAATCTGCGGAGCCCGGAGCAGCCGGGGGAGCCTTTTGAAAACTTGTGTCCATCGTTTGAATGACAGCAGTCTTCTCCACTTCATGCGAATCCCTCCGTATAATAATATATATCGCCAAACGGCACATCCATCATTACCCGTTCGAAAACCATCCAGAACGTATGTCATAATAAGCCACAATAAAAAAATAATAAAAACGGAACGTCGCTCATAGCGTCCGTTCCTGTTATACGAATGATCTACCGTTAAGTTTCACACCATCATCATTCAGGGTCTTGCCTCACTGTCCATTAGATAACAGTTCAGCCAGCAACATTCCCACTTCGATACAGATATCATCAAACTGTTCAACGGGAAGCGGATTAACACCCAACCCAACTTCCACCGTGAAGCCCGGCTTACCAAAAGCTTGGATAAACCAGTCTTTGTATCCGGCATCACTGCCACCGAGCTTCACCGCTTTGTAACCCGAAGCTTTGGCGAGTCTACGCGACAGCGGAGCACTCTCTCTGGGTTCCAGATCACGGTAGTTCCAATAGATTTCCTGTCCCTGACTATGCAGGGACACAACCGCATCGAATGTGTGTTGCTGCGTCCACCGCGCAAGCGCCTGTGCCTCCGGTTCTGTCAATGGAGCCGTTCCTGCATAATCTCTAGGCCCAGGTGAGGTCACACCTCTTCTCGCTGCCTCTTCATCCCAATGGGCGGGAAATTGATCATTCAGATCAACTCCTCTGATGTTCGCCTTCCAATGGGTGAAATTTGCTCTGCCCGCATTCCAGCCTAACAACTGCTGTGCATGTGGGTGCTGATTGACCACACCTTCCTGAACCAGTTCGACACCGTCCGGATTAACCATCGGCACTGCCCAGAGTGACGTCTCTTGCATCCAGCGTTCTGTCTGGTATTGATGCCATGTCCCATGTGTACTATACGCTTCGGCATACTCTTCGATAAACTTCATCAGAACTGCTGATGTCAGCCACTCATTGGCATGAACAGAAGCGTTAACATGGATATGTCTCGACCCATGCCCGATACGTAAATAAGGCAGCGACTTCCCCATAACACTTGTTCCAATGGACCCCGTTTCGATAAACGGGTATTGATGCTCCAGCTTGTTTATATCCTTGATTAATTCTCTATAACCATACTCTCCCTGAATCTTTACAATAGTTTTTCCATTCGAAACCGGAATATGAATACAGCGACCAACCCAGTCGGTAATATTGGTGATTTCGGGATTGGCCTGTCGCAACGCTTCTTCCTCCAGACCAAATCTCCCTGCAATCTCCCCTACACGTTCTCCAGGCGGTACAGCATATCTGCGACCTGTCCCGGGCACAATACGCAGCATCTGACCTGCCAGCAAGTAAGGCTGGGCGGCTGCTTCCGGGTTCAGTGCGGCAAGTAACTCCCTGGTCATATGGTGTGCTGACGCAATTCGCGACAGTGTATCTCCCCGCTGAACGATAATCCATTGCAGTTCCATGTTGCTCTCCTTTCCACAGGAAAAGACAGGTCTCCTGTCCGGTTCTCACCAACTTCGTCTATGTAACATATGTATGCAGGTCGGGTTGTCCGTCATGTGACATGAATCATGTTCATCACCTGTTGATGCATAATCATGACAAAAAATCCCGAAACTTCACAGTTCCGGGATCATTCATTATTAAATACATTAATTTAAAGTCTGATTCATGCATATTTTGAGTATAACTAGGATAATTGCGTAACCTGCCAGACAACAGGAGTCTTGGAGATCTGCTCTCCCAACCAGCGACGGGTGATATTCTGGAACATGCGAGGGTCGCCAGTGCAGAAAAACTGATGCACCGGAGTCTCATCCCCACTGGCCAGCTTTCGTTTATCATATAAAATCGTACTGATTTCACGTGCCGTTTCATCTGCCGAACTGATTAACTTCACTTCCTGTCCCATAACTTCCTGAATGGTGTCCATGAGAAAGGGATAATGCGTACAACCCAGAATAAGACAATCTATTGGCTGCTGTTTGATCTCGCCTAATGATTGCTCCACCGTATGTGTCGTGTGCTCGGAACGAAATTCACCTTGTTCCACCAACGGCACCAGCGCCGGACAAGCCTGACTGACCACATCAATATAGGGGGACAACTGTTTAAGTGCCGATGTATAAGCCCCACTACCTATGGTACCCGTGGTACCAATCACACCAATACGTCCTGTACGTGTCGCTGTGATTGCTGCCCGCGCACCCGGATGTATAACACCAATGACGGGCATATTCACCTTGGAACGGATATACTCCAACGCGGCCGCTGTTGCTGTGTTACAGGCGATAACGATAACCTTCGGATCGAACTGGATCAAGAAATCAACGATTTGTTCCGTAAATTGTTTTACTTGTTCGGACGAACGGGGTCCGTACGGTGTCCGGGCAGTATCCCCAAAATAAATGATCTTTTCCCGCGGGAGCTGACGCATCACTTCCTTGGCGACGGTCAATCCCCCCACACCGGAGTCTAATATAGCGATTGCTTGCTGCACGAACACACCGCTTCCTTCTTCATTGAATTGGTTCTCATTACATTTGTTTTCCAGAGCTTTCTTCCTACCGTATGAACATTCCGGCAAAAAGGTACCTACATCTTACCCGATTTCATCGCGGCGTTCAAATTAAATCCGCGCCACGTCTTCTATGTGTGGACACGCAACAAAGCAGGCTCTCCTCTAAATAGAGGAAAGCCTGCTTATCTCAAGCTTGCTTAGTTGTCGTCCTTGGACTCATCCGCAGGAAGCTTCGCTACGATGTCATTGCCGGATTCATCAACTGTTTTATCGATATCGGCGGTATCTACAATGGCTGCCGATATACGAATTTCTTTTCCTTCGCCGCAATTGCGCCAGGATTGAATATCCTGAATCACGACATCTGCGGTCTCTTTAACCTTGGATACGATCTGTGAGCTTTGTTCCCCCACGATTCCAGCCAGTTCCTGACCTTTCTCCGATACCTGACGAGCACCTTCTGTAATATCCTGACGAAGTTCACGACCCGATTTCGGCGCCAGCAATAACGCTGTTACAGAACCTACCACGGAGCCAATAAGAGCTCCCCACAACAAACTTTTGTTAGAATCCTTCACGTCACATCTCTCCCTTTACTATGGTTTAAGTACCGGATCAGAAGCAACGATCTGTCGCTCAGCCATCCGGGCGAATGCCTACTCTGTTGATGCATTATAAGCAGCACAGGCTTGACTTGACACTCCAGATGTTAAAAATAATCTGAACGCCCTTTTTGAATGGCTGCAGAATGTCTTGGATTTAAACTCAACTCTGACGAGCCGGCTCGAGATCAGCCGCCGCATGCTCATCACCCGGGTCCAAATCAATGACATATCGTCCTGGTGCAATTAATGCCGCCTGATGTTCACAACGCCAGCGACGTCCACCTGAAGAACCCAGCGTCTGTCCATCTTGCAGGACATCTCCCTGATCAAATATGTAATACGCTGCACCCAGTAAGGTCTGTGCCACCGTATCTGGATCAAGACCAACGAAGTGACACTGTACATCAGGTACACCCAGCGCAGACAATCCTACGGTATCCATGACCAACCCGCGCTGTTCCTCCGTACCTCCAGCCTGATACATCCGAACGTTCATAGCTGCATACAGATGTTCCTCACGTTCCTGAGCTTGCGTATAAGCTTCCGGTTCAACCAGCTTATCACTGCCATACCAATACAGCGCATCACAGGTCAAACTCTCCATAATTGCCAGTACAGTTTTCTGGAACAGCTCCAAACGCTGTTTACGAGGCATGGCAGCCGTGAACATATCATGTATCCGGATGGAATAACGCGAAGCTTTGACAACTTGTCCCACTTCCGGCCAATGCCATGCTTGTTGCACAGCTCCGCCAAAACGTGCACGATCTGCGATTTCATTCACTGGAAGCATGCAGGTCTGAGCAGGGATAGCCCCTTCCTGAAAAGATACCTTATGGTCCAGATGGTAGAAGACTAACATCTCATGCTCTTGCTCTCCAGTTCCTTGTTTAACATCCAGTCGAACTTGTCCTGTATGACGAATCATCGCTTCCTGCAAACGCAGGCGGTCTACCTCCGGACGTTCCCGGAACAGGAGTTCAACCATATACACCGGATGGAATCCGGAAGGCGTTTCATTCGGTTCTTTACTTTCAGTATTTACTTCATTGAATTCTTTTGATTCATTTGTCATGCGATTTCCCTCATTCCTTGCGCTGTCCCTCGGCTTGTGCCGCATTGAAAGGACCAAGTTCTGTTTCCACGTATGCGCTAACCTGTGTAGTAAAATGTTCAAGTATGTTCGGCAACTCTATGCTAAGCGGATGGAGCTCAGATCGCTCCCAACTGTAATAATCCTGCACCAGTGGTTTACGTAACGTCACAAGCTGACGCAAGATCTCATAGGTCGAATTGTCAAAAACCTTTTCTTCATAATTAATCTGAATAATATCATCATAGCTGCTCGCATCTCTCATGATGAAGCCATCAATCAGATAACTTCCCACATCGGTAACAATCTCAATCGCCAGATGAAGACACCGCTCCTGAACCATCCCCAGCATGAGACTGCCATCCCAAGCCTGCGCTGCGCGGCGAAGCCCTTCAGCTACTTCCGGTACAGCAGCAAGCCGGCGGGCAATCTGTTCTCTGTTCACATAATACATTCGTTCACTTCCCGTTCAGTGAGTTATCGGTTCCGTTTCCCTCTTCGCTTAAGCCAGAATATCATCACAGGACAAGCGATTAGAAACACAACAAAAATATATAGAAATTCCATAACGTCTCTTAAATCGCTCATGCAGAGTCCCCTTTATCTCAACGTAGTTTGAATACCAGATCAGATCTCGTAGTCCACTGCAATCGACTGTTCTCTGACTTCATTCATGTACTTGATAACTTCCTGATGAAGCGGATGTACCTGATACGCCTGAAGATCCTCCAGTGACGCAAACTCCGCCGTGAGTGAAATGTCGAACGATCTCTCCGAGCGAAGCACATCAATCCCGATTTCAAGTGAAACCAGAACATCAATCTTACCCTCCAGATTACGGAGTACCTGGGCAGCAGCTTCAATACTTTCTGTTGAGCGATCTTTCATTTTGAACAGGACAATATGTTTAATCATCTGAGCAAGCACCTCGTTTAATATAATAATAGTAGAAATGAATGAATTTTCATGTATCCAAAATATATCATAACGTTCTCTATTACGAAAGGATACTTGGAAACGTTCTCTTGAAAAGAAAAACTAACCCGAACCATCTCTTTTCGGTTCGGATTCTTCTCGGGAACCATCTTCCACCTGTTTCGCGGATTCATCCTGCGAAGTTTGTCCTGTTTCAGCCTGCTGTTGGAGACTATCCTCGCTTTGTGGAATTGACCATTCCCGATCCGGCAAATACTCCTGATCTTCCTGTTTCTTCAACACTGCTATAGCCTGTCTGAGCTTTCCGGGCAATGGAAGGCCGATTCTCGCATAGTTTTCAGTTATCGAGATCAGTTCATTGACGAGGTAGAAATAAATAGCTCCTCCCTTGATAATATCGGTTCCCATGATCAGGTCAATTCGGTGAGCAAGCAAGACAACGGTCAGCATGAGCCCTTTGCGAGCAAGCCCCCAGAAGCCAATGTTGCTATTCAACCCCGTACCACTTCTCACCGCAGCTGCCAAACCTGTGACATAATCCACAGCCATCGCGACCGCGAGCAGGCTCAGCAATTGATCCCATCCACCAAAAGCAAACGTAACTATCGCTCCCGAGATGGCAGCAAAGGTATTCACAGACAGATTCACGTTCCTCACCTCTCCCTTTACTTGAGTACCCTACAATATATGTAAAAGTAAGAGATTTGACAGGTCACATGTCATGCTGAACTTGCGGATTTATCTTTCAGATTTGTGCACACCTTCTACCGGATGCGTTGAAGCACATCCAATAATTTTTGGGGAATTCAGGGAAATAAACCGCATCATATCAACAAAAAATAGATAAAAGTTCTTCAGACCTAATAATAAGTAATTAGAACTATATTATCTTTAATCCTGCTCATTTTGTCCCTTCATTTTTAGTGAAACATTGTAATCTAGGAATATACTAGGATGTGAATTGCGTATGGTCTAGTTCGTAGTTCCCTCTTTATCAGGAATTGACGCATTGACGCATTTGAAACAGGTAAACCCGGCACTTGAAAGTACCCCGTTGTTTATTGTAGTATTTGGTTAAAAAAAATCGGAGGAAATATGCCTAATCAACCAGAACAACATTCCATCCAGGCGTGGTCTCTGATCAACCGTAAATACTTGGGAAAAGGCGTCCGTGTTAAACGATTCCGAAAACCGACACGCTGTCAAATCCGTAATCGTGTTCTTCTTGCCGTACTGATGGCCAATGATATCAAATTGTCCCAGCTCGCAGAAGACCTTTCCATCTCTTCACGCAGTGTCAGTGCGTGGGTATATGAAGGACGGATACCCGGCAGTACCAATTTGGACAAGACCTGCCAATTGCTCGGCTATCCCCGCCACATTCTTTTTAATGAGGAAGTTGTGCGTAATAGCCCTGTCATATGTCAACCCGAGTCATCTCGCTTCATGAAGCGTACAGTGACCCGTTCTCCGGTTAGTAACCGTATCTTGACAGGCTTGTGTATGGTCCATGATTTGTCGGTGACAGATGTCAGCCACTGGATCGGGGTTCATCCCGGCACTTTCCGCAAATGGCTGCATCAGGGAACACTGCCTTCCGCTGCGTTTCAGGAACAAGCGGAGCAATTTTTCCGCATCCCGAAAACTATTTTGTTCGCAGATGTCATCTTGAAAGATCGTCGCAACAACTAAATAAGCGAACAACCAAAAGGCTCTGATCTCCTCCCAGGAGGCCAGAGCCTTTTTAAATGAAACATCCCCCTCTTCTCTCCCGACCTTGAAGCAGCCTTGCTGGCACTTACGCCAACACCGTCAGGTGATCCCCTTCACGGCTTTCTAATCCAAACCAAGGCCATTTCAGCGCACTAGAAGCCAATGCTATGCAATCTCGGAGACCATACTTCCTTAGAAATAACCCTTACCTCGTTTTTAACACTTCATTGATATATTTCAATCCGGTATATCGAGGACGAAGCGTATGCGCTGTGGTAAACGCATGTTCCACCATCTCCGGGGTTACACCAAGTTGTTCAGTAGTCACAGGTCCACCTACTTGCTCCAACCATGCGATGAGCTGAGCAGCCTCCGGTAATTGGTTATATATCGCAAATACTGGTTCACCCGAAGTTTGTGCAAGTTCTTTATATCTCACCGTAAGCAATGCACAGGCCACCCCAACTTTGGCACCATGCAGAACCGGTCTTTCTCCAGCCTGCATCAGTTCCATCTCCAAGATGTGAGACAGGTGATGCTCACCCCCGGATGCCGGGCGGGAATGGTCAATGATCAGCATGGAGATGCCAGAAATAATTAATGCGTCCATTAATGCAGCTACTCCCTCTGCTCGCCCCTCCGCAATAGCTTGTACCTGATTAATGCAGGAATTCAGCGCTTCTTCTGTCATCCGATAAGCGACCGGGCAGAACGGTTCTCCTCCCAGATCTCGAGAAACAATCCAGTCTGCAAGGGAAGTATATTTGCCCAGCATATCTCCGAATCCAGCAGCCGTCATCTCTTGGGGAGCTTGCTCCAAAATATTCATATCCGCAAAGATGGCCTCGGGCGGAACAGCCTGAAATGTCTGTTTGATGCCGCTTACAATTAAGGGCGCACCTGCAGAGGTAAACCCATCCACTGAAGCCGCTGTCGGTATCGACAGAAAGGGCTTGTTCATTTTGGAACATACAAATCGCACCAGATCATGAATGGTACCTGAGCCCACCGCAATGACAGCCTGGCTTTCCAATTTCACACCCAACATGACCTGCACAATAGCTACTTCATCCGCAATAACATCACCCGTACGATTCTCCTGCAGAGCGATCTCATCCACATGCATTCCCGCTTCCCGAACACTGTTCAGCACATCAGATCCGGCAGCACGAAACGTATGTCGATCATAAACAACCGTCACATGGCGGTACCCTTGTTCAGACAAATAACGAGGTAACCTCTGAATGGCCCCGGCTTCCAGATGAATGAGCATATCTACCACTCGGTGTTGATGACCACAAGCGCACTGCTGTGCTTCTTCATTCCACGCTGCAATTCGTTCGTTCATATTCATTCGCTCTTACCCTCCCATATGAGATATCATGCATAATTAACGGGTTAAAACCGCAAGATAAAAAAGGAAATAAAATGTGATGATTTTCCTGATCACACTTTACTTCCTGTTCCCCATATTTGCAAATCCATATCTCACATGTCCAAGTAGGTGAATTATGAAATTAACCAACGAATTAGGAATTTCGCTCGGATTTCTCGCTGGAACCACCTTTGGCAGCGGTATCGCTTTTTTGTTTCGTCTCCAGTCCGTTGAGGTTATTGCCAGTGTTACACTGTTTGGAATAGCTGGAGCTATCACCGGACTCATTATGGCAGTCATTCTGCGGCAACGTCAGCATTAGAGTGCCAACAGCGAAATACCGAATTCACAATGTTATTGTAAAAATAAAAGAAAGGTTCGTGAATTGCTCTAAAGCAACTCGCGAACCTTTCTTTGGTTTGATGCGGTCGAGAGGACTCGAACCTCCACGGGGGGTTAGCCCACACGGACCTGAACCGTGCGCGTCTGCCAATTCCGCCACGACCGCATATTATGTATCTCCTCATCCATGGATGAAAAGCGTTCCGGTGAAGCAATTCCTTGTTTTACCGTAATTCAGAGTATACATGCTCCAAAATAATAATGCAACTTCTTTTTATCCATTCAGAAAAAGGACATATGTCCTTTTTTATCAACGTCAAACACCCTATCGTATTATCAAGCAAACAAACCACCAATACGAATGATACATTGAAGGAGAGATCTCATTTTGAAAACAACCCATCTGTGCTTTATCGGTGCCGGGTTTCATGCATCCACGAATATATATCCTTCTGTCGTTGAAAGCGGAGCGCAGATCCAGGCCATTGCCACTCGCAGTATGGAACGATCTGAAGCAGCTCTGCTGAGATTTGGCAGCAATGGCAAAGCGTATGATAACGCTCAGCTTATGTTACAGCAGGAAACTTGTCATGGAGTCGTTGTGGTCGCCCAGCCTATGGATCAGACTGCTCTTGTCCTTGAATGCATTCAGGCTGGCAAAAATGTATACGTGGACAAGCCGCTTGGATGGAACGCTGCGGAAGCCTCCACTGTAGCCGAAGCTGCCGAGCAGGCTGGCGTCGTTGTCATGGTTGGTTTTATGAAGCGTTATGCTCCGGTCTACTTGAAGTTAAAAGAACTCATTAATGGTGGATCGCTAGGTAAAGTGCGTTCGTTTCAGATGAAATTCGCTGTAGACAGCACCCCGTTTTGCAAGGATGAGGAGCAGTTCATCAAACTCGCTGCCATTCATATGATCGATCTGATGCGCTACTTATTCGGAGAAGCTATACGTGTTACAGGCACAACCGTGAAGGATGGGGAGCACATTAATCAAAGCATTTCCCTTGTATTCGAAAATAACGTGGTAGGCAGTGCTTATTTTACCGGCATGAGTGCCTGGTCACGGGAGAGTGAAAGTGTACTCGTCACCTTTGATCACGGATTTGCGTTAGCTGAAGAGATCAACACTCTTACTGTTCATCAATCCCGAAGCTCGACAAGCCTTCCCTGGAAATCTCTCGAGGAGCAAGATACCGTATATACCCCTTCCGGATCTCCCATGTCAGGAGCTTATCGCGACCTTTATCTACGCGGTTTCGTTGGTGAGATGGCGCACTTCATCACGTGCTGCCAGAACCAGACAGTCCCACATTCCAGCGCCAAGGATAATATTGCAACGATGGCTCTATGTGACTCCATTCTATCATCACTGAAGTAGCATATACACACTCATTATCATACTTTAACACATTCAGAGAAGAGGAAATCATCTCATGTTGGACACGGGTCTACTCATCATTCGTCTCGTTATCGGTTTTATTATGATCGGACATGCCTGCAAGAAACTGTTTGGCTGGTTTGAGGGTGAGGGTGTATCAGGGACGGCTGAATTTTTCGGAGCGATTGGCCTGAAACCCGCTAGAGCGTTGGCCGTGTACGCAGGACTTGCTGAATTAATTGGTGGATTCCTGTTTGGAGTCGGTCTATGGATTATCGTTGGAGCCATTCTGCTCATGCTTCCGATGGTTGTAGCCATAGCCAAGGTTCACGCAGATAAAGGTCTATGGAATCTGAACGGAGGATTCGAATATAACCTTGTGATGATTGGATCATTACTTGGTGTTGCTCTCGCTGGAGCTGGTGCATATTCCCTCGATGCCCTGATATAGTGTACAAAATTCATCCCATTTATTGAGCCTCCATGTTTCGCAAGACGAAACGGGGGCTCTTTTTTTCTTACAGACATCATCACATCTGCCTGCGCCTAGGATTAGGGTTTATAATCTGCATAATAAGTGATATGCTCTTTCATGAACTATACGTACGATATGTAATGTAATCACCCAAATGGATACCATAGATTATCACCGTAAAGTGGAGGTGCACTAATAATGAAAAAAGATGCAACCAAGCCATGTCCAACGCCATACGGCTGTTCCGTGGAAGTTACTCTTAGTGTGATTGGAGGCAAATGGAAAGGTGCCATTTTGTATCACTTATTCTCTGGTCCTCTGAGATTCAATGAGCTTCGCAAATTGTTTCCTGACATCACCCAGCGTATGCTCACCCTACAACTTCGAGAGTTGGAAAGCAGCGGAATTGTTCATCGTGAAATCTACCCCCAAATCCCTCCAAAAGTGGAGTACTCGCTCACAGCATTTGGTGAAACGCTACGACCAATTATCTTCAGCATGCGAGATTGGGGAGAAACGTATACCAATGAGGTGCTGGCCAGATCCTCACAAGAGGTATAGAAAACAAAAGAAGCTGTCCCTTGTTCTTAGGGAACAGCTTCTTTATTTATTTGATAACCGTCTGGATCGTAACCGTACGATTACGCCCCTCTTCCTTCGCTTGATACAATGCATTATCGGCCAAGTGAAACAGTTCTGTGGATGTTGTGGAGTGCTTCGGATATTCAGCAATACCAGCTGAGATGGTTACGGAACGATCAATAGGCAATATGCTTTCTTCGACCGTTATTCGGATACGTTCAGCAATCTCAAAAGCCACGTTAGACTCGGAATTCCTTAACAAGACTACAAATTCCTCTCCACCAAAACGAGCACAGACATCTTCCGTGCGAACAGACAATTGAATGATATTGGCAATGTGTTTCAGCACCTCATCCCCAGCATGATGCCCGAATGTATCATTAATGGACTTGAAGCGGTCAATATCCAGAACAATTATGGAGAATGGCGCTTCATCCTGAATCCATTCCTGAATGACTTCTTCGAAGGTTCTGCGATTGTTCATACCTGTTAAAACATCTGTTCTGGCATCATAGACAAGCTGGTTCTTCTGCTTCCTAAAGTTCGCCAACGCGCCAACAACGGTACGTGTAAGAAGGTCCGCCTCCCTGTTCCAATGAGGCTTCATCACCGGCAGATCCACTTGTCCCTTATCGACCTGATTCACCAAATCAGCGAGCAACACAAACGGACTTGCCAGCTTACGTGCCACCCGAAGTACAATTAGAGTCAGAATCAGGAAAGGCACAGAAGTATACAGTAACAACATACGGATATGATGATTCAATTGATCGTACACCGTTTGGGTTGGAGACACGATGACGACGCCCCAGTCTGTTGACGGAACTTTGTAATAACCGGCAAGTGAATCCACACCTGCAAGGTTCTTGTATTGTTCTTTACCGTTCTCATTTATGAGCAGCTTCTGTACCACTTCATTTTTACTGACATTTTCCCCAATGCGGTTGGTGTTTGGGTGAAATAATAACGTGCCCTTCTTATCCACAATAAAAAAGTAGGAACCATTGCTTGTCTTGAGCTGACTGCCAAAAGACAGACTCAAAATATTATCTTCCTGCAAAAAGATATTTCCACCAATCGTTCCTTGGTACGCACCTGCCGAATCAAAGATCGGTTCACTGACAAATACAATTCTGCGTTTGGTTCGGGGTGTCTGGTACGCTTCGGAGATATAGGAAGCTCTCGATTTAATCGCTTCTTTTGCTGCATCTGAACTAACATGGTTACCTACGCTAGCCTGCGAGTAAGGTGAGGTAGACCTGACTACTCCTGCTTTATCTACCAAAGCAACGGAATTAAAAAAATTACTGCTATTGCGAACCAAATCCAATGTGGAATTCAATTCTTTAGCATTGGTTTGATCCATATCAGGGAAATATTGGGCTGCAAATTTCAAGCTCTCCTGCATGGAATTAAAAAGCGAATCCAGGGTTTGGCTCATTTGCACAGCGCTTGCATAGTTTAGCGTTAGGGTGTTATCAATGAGTGACTGTTTCTGAGATGTATAAGATGAGATGACCATGAGGGTCAATGTCATTAAGACGGATATGGTGACCAGCCCACCGAGTAAAGCTGTAAGGCTGATTTTCTTGATGTTTTTTATTTTTCTTCGTAATTTGGATCTTTTGATCTGTGCAATCATTATTTACTTCCCCCGGATTTTCATGAAAAAGCATATTCCCTCTATCTTATACGAAAGTTGTTAAGATCAAATAAAGAGTTTGAGAAATCTTAACAATTACATCGTAAGATTGACGATTTAATGACATTTACTTTCCCTGGAAGAATCACTGTTCAGGTTCAGTCTGGATCAACGATGATATATCCTTCTTCCGGCTCCTGCTCAACAAACCCCGCCATGTGGGGAATCTGAAATTCGATCGCATGATGACTGCCCATTAAAATACGATTTTGAACTTCATCCGCTGTTTCTGTGGGCAATGCAAATGCATGTGTATAAGCAAAGTGTGCCTGAAGTGTCGTATAGATCGCACTCACAAGCCGGTCATTGCCAACATGACCGAACACATTAAGGAGCACAGCACCTTTCTTGTCCAGCTTGTCCTTGACCAAGGCAAAAAAATCACTGGATATCAAATGCTCGGGTGTACCCGTTGCCGTAAACGCATCAACAATAATATAATCATATATCCCTGAAGGCTCCTGCCCTAATAATTCACGACCATCCCCAATGAGTACAGGACTTCCTTCAAATCCAAAAAAAGTTCGGCTCAGCTCAGCGACCTCTGCGTCCAGCTCAGCCACCTTTACCTGACAATCAGACAAGTAGGTTGGCAATGTGCCAATACCATGTCCGACCACAAATACCCTTTCAAAATCAGGATGATTCAGTTCCATTAGATGTACCATCGCTCTTGGATACTCCAAGACCATCCGGGCAGGCTCATCCAGATCCATTGCGCCCTGCACAGCTGCATTGGAGAACTCCAATACACGAAATCGCCCCTTCTCTCCATATAGCTTTTTGGTATCATATACCGTCAGCTCATGCTGTTCACTTTTATTTCGATACAGAACTCTCACTAACCGTTCTCCCTTCGTGCTCTCACACCTATTCGACATATACCTTCATTCTATTACACGGGATGACAACATACCACCCTCTACTTGAGTGATTGCAGCAGAACAAAAAAAACCGCTCCCGATTGTACGGAAACGGATTTTTGACGAACCTCCCAACATCATTAAGACCCTATAGCCTCATGCAAAGCCCGGACATATTCCACGCCCAGATTAGAGAGAGAAGTACTCTTATGACTTATCCAGCCCACATTAATGGTTTCCTCACATTCCAGCGGTACAGGAATAATCTCGTTTCCGTTCAGATCAGCGCTAAGCACACCCGTAGAGATTGTATAACCATTCAAACCAATCAACAGGTTAAATAATGTTGCGCGGTCGTTGACCTGTATGCTCTTGGGGTGAGATAACGTACTCAGGATCTCTTCGGAAAAATGAAAGGAATTGTACTCTCCCTGGTCAAATGACAGATACGGATAATCTTGCAGCTGCTCAATCGCAACCGAATCCTGCTTCGCAAGCGGGTTCTTCACACTGATAAAGATATGGGGCTTAGCTGTGAACAAGCTTGTGAAGACCAGACCTGCATCTTTTAACAATTTGTTAATCACTTTGGCATTGAATTCATTCAAATACAGGATGCCAATCTCACTACGCAGGCTTTTCACATCCTGAATAATCTCGTAGGTCTTTGTCTCCCGAAGCGCCAACTCATATTCATCCTGACCATATTGCTGTACCAGACGAACAAAGGCATTCACCGCAAAAGCATAATGTTGTGTCGATACGGAGAAATGCTGCGGAGATGGCTTGGCGTTCAGATACCGATTCTCCAACAGTTCAGCCTGTTCTACCACCTGACGTGCGTAACTTAGAAATTCAACGCCCTCTTTGGACAGAGATATCCCCTTATTGGTACGTTCAAAAATGGTGATTCGTAACTCCTGCTCCAGATCCCGAATGGCATTCGACAGGCTGGGTTGCGAGATAAACAGGCGTTTGGCTGCTTCATTCATCGAGCCGCGTGTGGCCACTTCAATTACATATTTTAATTGTTGTAGAGTCAAGGCAGATTTCCTCTTTTCAATATCAATTGTCCGTCAAACGAATATGTTCTTTTTCTCAAAAACAGACATCTGGTTTTCCCCGGTAATAGGGCACTCATCAGGAAACATACTTCGTTTATGCAACTTCTCGTCGATGAAATCTATCACCTGCTGCAACGAAACGACCTGTGCTTCAACTTTCTTTCGATAATTAACCAGCATCTCCCGCTCCTCCGGAAAATCTGCGAGATCCGAATCCAGGGACATGTGCAAGTACGGCTTCATTTCTTCCAGAGACATTCCCGTTTTTTTGAGGCATGTGATCAACTTCATCGTATGAATATCCTCCGGACGGTATACCCGATGGCGATTGGCTCTGCGTTCAGCTCGGGGAAGCAGTCCAATCTTCTCATAATAACGAATCGTATCTTCCGATAATCCCGCCTGTTCTGACGTTTCTTTAATGGAGAACACTTCATTTTGGCTCATCCTATAGCCCTCCTCCGTATTCATATCTCTCCATATTACAACTTGGAGTTGACTCCAAGTCAAGCGTGATCCATTCGAACCCCCTCTTGACTTGGAGTCGACTCCAAGTTATAGAATGAGCGCAGCATACAGATTCGCTCTGTAATCCCATTCTTCTGGAGGTATATATGAATAACCAAAATCAGCTTCACACCGCTCTCATCACAGGCTCAACGTCAGGAATTGGTCTTGAACTGACACGCAAGTTACTGGATGAAGGATGGCAGGTGATCGGTCTCAACCGGTCGGCTTTCCCAGCCGAGGATACCGATATTCAGAACGCCTTACGTTCAGGCAAGCTTCGTTGGGTTCAGGCCAATCTGACCAACTACGATAGCCTGAGAACTGCACTGGATCAGATCAAATCTGATACCGATTCGATTGATGTCTTGTTTAACAATGCCGGGGGGAGCGCCTCCGAGCTTCGCTTCTCTGATCAGGGGCATGAACTACACTTCGAACTTCAGACGGTAATCCCTTATATCATTTACATGGAATTGGCTGAGCTATTGCTCAAAGGACAGATGAAGACAGTCATTAATACTTCCACCACCGCGTTCAAAATGGTCAAACAATTTGATCTAAACATCCTGGAACGTCCAGCTGAATTCAAAAAGCTGTTTGGTCCTTATGCCATTTCTAAGCTCGGCTTATCTCTCTGGACACGCGAGGTTGCCAAATCTGCTAAGGCGGATGGCATACAATTGCTAAGCGTAGATCCCGGTGGAAATAATACGCTACGGGGCAACAAAACATCCGGTCTGCCCTTCTATATCAAACCCATTATGAAATGGTTCTTTCCCCATCCAAGTCATGGCGCTTCATTGCTCTACAGTGCGGCTTTATCACCCACCAGACATGAATCCGGTACTTTCTTGGTGAAAAATAAAGCGACAGCGCTTCGTTTTACCGAGCAAGGTCCTGCCGTTCTCCATCGTGTACACGAAATCTACGAGCAGCGTTTTCGTACAACGCAGCGTGAAAAACCTGCCTCCACCCCATCCTAATCGTGATGTACCAGGAGGACGAAATATAACAAAAACACGCTGAGCGCCTAATGAACGGGCATCTTCAATCCGATCTGGAATTCTGCCTTCATCTGATTCGATAATCAGAAGACGTGACCGCATGCGGTCACGTCTTTTTTGTCGTTTGTCCCTCATATTATCCAGGCCCTGATTCATAGGTGTAGACATAACGATACCATGTCGCGTGTGACATGCCACTGAATCTGGAGGGATCACTCAATGACCAAAGGACAGCAACCAAATGATAAACCTCTTATCATCCCGCAACCCATTCGCAGTGATGGCGCTGGAGGACCTGATCTGGGACCCAGAGATGTCATGAGAGATATACAAAACCCCGATATGCTGGTACCTCCAGCTACCGATAACGGGTTATTGCCCAATCTGAGAATGTCTTTTTCCGATACCCATATGCAATTGAACCATGGGGGTTGGTCACGTGAAATTACCGTACGGGATCTTCCTGTTGCCACGACACTGGCTGGTGTGAACATGAGCCTGACACCCGGCGGTGTACGAGAACTCCATTGGCACCAGCAATCCGAATGGGCCTATATGATCTGGGGAACAGCGAGAATCACCTCGGTGGATCAGAACGGACGTAATTTTATTGCAGATGTTGGGCCGGGCGATCTCTGGTTTTTCCCAAAGGGTCTCCCCCATTCCATACAAGGACTGGAGGAAGGTTGTGAATTTCTACTCGTGTTTGATGACGGGTCCTTCTCCGATCTGAATACGTTATCCATATCCGACTGGTTTGCCCATACACCACCGGAAGTATTGTCTGTCAATTTCGGCGTGCCCGAATCTGCTTTTCAGTCGATGCCGAAGGAACAGGTGTACATTTTCCAAGATACTGTCCCGGGCTCCATCGAGAGCCAGGAAGTTCAGTCGCCATACGGTACCGTTCCACTCACTTTCAAACATCGATTGCTGGCGCAGGAACCACTCATTACACCTGGCGGAAGCGTCCGTATTGTAGACTCCACCAACTTCCCCATCTCTACTACTGTTGCAGCTGCACTTGTTGAGATCCGGCCTGGCGCCATGCGTGAACTGCACTGGCATCCTAATGCAGATGAATGGCAATATTATCTGACAGGACAAGGAAGAATGACCGTCTTTGGAGGCAATGGCATTGCTCGAACATTTGATTATCGGGCTGGAGATGTCGGATATGTTCCTGTCGCAATGGGACACTATATACAGAATACCGGTACAGACACTTTATGGTTTTTGGAAATATTCCGAAGTGATCGATTTGAGGATGTGTCCCTGAATCAATGGATGGCGTTAACCCCGCGGGATCTGGTCCGCGACAATCTGAATGCGCCCCCTGAGTTGCTCGATGCGCTGCGAAAAATAAAATGGCCTGTAGTTTAATTTAGTATCTTCTCTATCATTTGAGCTGAAAAGGGGTAATTGTCAGAGAATCCCACTATACAAGGAGGAATATGAAGATGAGAGCCGTTACGTTTCAGGGAATGAAGGACATTCAAGTCAAAGAGGTTGAAGATCCCACACTGCAACAGAAGGATGACATTATCGTTCGTATTACTTCCACAGCCATATGTGGATCCGATCTGCACATTTATCAGGGAGCCCTGCCCGCTGCCAAAGATTATGTTATCGGTCATGAACCGATGGGCATTGTAGAAGAAGTCGGTCCGGAAGTAACACGTGTGAAGAAGGGGGACCGTGTGGTCCTGCCTTTTAATATCGCTTGTGGCGAATGTTTCTATTGCAATCATGACATGGAGAGTCAGTGCGATAATTCCAATGGCAATCCGGATATTCATACAGGCGGTTATTTTGGATTTACTGAGCGCTACGGCAACCACCCTGGAGGTCAGGCAGAGTTATTGCGTGTTCCCTATGGGAACTTCACACCGTTTGTGATCCCGGAATCCTGTGAATTGGAAGATGAGGCCTTATTGTTCCTGTCCGATGTTCTTCCAACCGCTTACTGGAGTGTCGAGAATGCGGGAGTTAAACCGGGAGATACAGTTACCGTACTCGGTAGTGGCCCCATTGGACTGATGACGCAAAAGTTCGCCTGGATGAAAGGTGCCAAACGCGTTATTGCTGTAGATCGCCTGCCCTATCGACTGGAGAAAGCCAAACGTTTGAACGATGCAGAGATTTTTAATTTTGAAGATTACGATGATATGGGTGAACACATTCGCGAGATTACACAAGGTGGAACCGACGTTGTCATCGACTGTGTAGGTATGGATGGCAAAAAAAGCACGCTGGAGGAAATTGGACAGAAGCTGAAATTGCATGGCGGTTCCCTGAGTGCCATCGAGATTGGCATGAAGGCCATTCGCAAATTCGGTACACTTCAACTTACAGGTGTATATGGTTCTTCCTACAACATGTTTCCATTAGGCAATCTGTTTGAACGTAATATCAATCTCAAAATGGGACAAGCCCCTGTTATACATTACATGCCTGAGTTATTCCGTAAAATCACAGCTGGTGAATTTGATCCAACCGAGATCATCTCCCATCGAATTCCACTGGAGAATGCAAGCGATGCGTATCGTATTTTCAACGATCATGAAGACGAATGTACCAAGGTTATACTAAAACCCTGAACCGTCGCTTTGATGATTATAAATATGCCAACAAAAACAAGCAGATCTACCTCCTCAAGGTACTCTGCTTGTTTTTGTTGATTAATATCCGCCCTTTTAGTCGTTCATAACCTGCTAACTTAATGGTCTGCTCTATCGAATCAGATATGAGTCGGCTTAGTCGCTTGAATATATACACTTTCTCCTTGGAAGCTGTCGAGCTTCCCGTTCGTTGTCACTTCAAAATCAAAAAATTTCCTGATGATGGACGGTGCGCTTAACATGCTTGCTTCAAGTACACCCCTCTCCTGTTCCGGCAGTGCTGCACGATCACACCACTCTTCAAACTTAAAGCGCTTCTGGAAAGAAACCATCGCTTCCATTCGGAAGCCCGCATACTCCAGCATATGAATCCATTCCGTCTTGCGCCATGCTCGAACATGGCTTGCATCTCGGCACTTCTCTACTTCATTGTAAAACTGGTCATTCTCATCACGTTCAGGTGCCACGTTGTCAATCAATAACAACCTTCCACCAGGCTTCATGACTCGCAACGCCTCGTGAACAAACGAAGAAACGTCCGGGAAATGGTGAGCCGCGATTCGGCAGGTCACAAGGTCAAAGACATCATCATCGAATGGTAGCTTCTCCGCATCCCCGGCTACAAAATCTACATTATCGTGTCCATTCCCCAGGATAAACTGTTCAGCTGCCTGCAGCATCTCCTTCGTTAAATCCAGGGCAGTCACCCGCTGAACAAGAGGAGCCAAAGCATTGGCGACATGTCCTCCTCCAGTGGCGATATCCAACACGTTCATATCTGGAGTAGCTTGAGATGAAGACACGAGCAACTCGAGATCTTCACCTTTGGCATGTCCCGCACTCGTCACGTATTTTCCTGCATTTTTCGCAAACTGCTTCTGCACCTGACTCTTGATTACATCAGACATTCAAATTCCTCCTGCATAAGTTTCATTAGTTGAAACACTGTTTCATTATATATTTTTATTTTACCATATATTCATATGAATGCGTTGTCTGATGAAAAAGTTGAAACAAAAAAAACATCCCCCAGGTGAAATCCACCCAGGAGATGTTTCTAATATTCCTTACTTCACAAGCGTTGGTGATTTCTTCCACAAGCCCAGAATCAGACCGGAGATCACTGCACCAATGGCAACGGCAAGCAGGAACAATATTGCGTGGTTCGCCAGTGCAGCAACAAAGATGCCGCCGTGCGGAGCGGGTACATTAATACTCCACAATTGTGTCAGTCCGCCCGCAACAGCAGAACCAATGATGCATGATGTCAATACACGAAGTGGATCAGCTGCTGCAAATGGAATTGCACCTTCCGTAATGAAAGACAATCCAAGAACATAGTTGGTCAAGCCCGATTTGCGTTCTTGCTCCGTAAATTTGGATTTGAAGAACGTCGTTGCCAGGGCAATTGCCAGAGGAGGCGCCATACCACCTGCCATAACCGCTGCCATCCATGCACCGTCTGTGTTACCACTGGATGTGAATACCCCAATCGCGAACGTATATGCCGCTTTGTTGAATGGTCCGCCCATATCGATCGCCATCATGCCACCAAGCAACAGCCCAAGCAATACTTTATTTCCTGTTCCCAGATTACCAAGTGCATCTACAAGCCATGTGTTCAGGGAACCAAAGATTGGATCGAAGACGTAGAAGCTGATTGCACCTACGATCAGCAAACCGAATACCGGGTACAGCAAGATTGGTTTCAAACCATCAATTGCTTTTGGCAAACCTTTCAATGCCTTACGAAGACCAATGACTACATAACCCGCCAGGAAACCGGCAGCCAGACCACCAAGGAAACCTGCGTTCGAGTTAACCGCCATCAATCCACCGACCATACCAGGCATCAGGGCTGGACGATCACCAATACTCATCGCGATAAATCCGGCAAGGACCGGAATTAGGAAGTGGAATGCACCTGTTCCGCCACCGATCGTTTGAAGCAGTTGCACAATTGGATTATCAGGACTAGCAATCTGCTCGAACAAGAAGGAGATTGCGAGAAGGATACCGCCACCTACAACAAACGGCAGCATATGAGAGATACCATTCATCAGATCTTTATAGATTTTGCTACCTACGCTGATCTTGCCAGTGCTTCCTCCCTCTTCCTTGGTACCTCCGCCTTGACTGTGATAGATCGGTGCATCACCGTTAACAGCTTTGCGGATCAACTCTTCGGATTTGCGAATTCCATCGCTCACCGGTCTTTGTAATACCGGTTTACCATCGAAACGTGCCATCTCTACATTTTTGTCTGCGGCAACGATAACCCCTTTGGCACGGGCAATCTCATCAGCCGTCAGCACATTCTGTGCTCCTTCGGAGCCGTTTGTTTCTACGCGAATGTTGATACCCATTTCCTGAGCTTTCTTTTTAAGTGCATCTTCAGCCATGAACGTATGCGCTATACCTGTCGGACAGGCTGTAACCGCAACAACAAAATCTTCCGAGTTTGCGTTACCCACGATCACACCAGAGGTATTCTGTGGCTGACCACTAGTAGTGCCGGATGCGGCATTTGCTGCTTTTTCAGCTTTTGCTTTCTCTTTGGCCGCTTCTTTTTCTGCTGCTTCCGCCTGTTTGGCATCAAACAATGCACTGACTTCGGCAGGTGTATCTGTACTCATCAACTGTGAGATGAAATCGCTATCAATCAACAACCTGGAAAGAGCTGCAAGCGTACGCAGATGGGTATTCCCTGCGCCTTCTGGAGCGGCAATCATGAAGAACACATGAGCTGGCTGATCATCCAACGCTTCAAAATCAAGGCCTTGTCTACTCTTGGCAAATACAACCGTTGGTTCATTCACTGCTGTTGTTTTGGCGTGTGGCATCGCAATTCCGCCACCGATCCCCGTGCTGGATTCAGCTTCTCTTTTATAGATCATTTCCTTGAACAGGACCGGATCATTAATACGTCCGCTTCGGTTCAGGCTTGCAATCAGTTCATCAATAGCCTCATCTTTCGTTGTGGCTTGCAGGTCCATGATCATCGTTTCCTGGATCATCAAGTCTGTTATTCTCATCTTGGTACACTCCCTTAGGTTCTATCGGCCTGCGATGGGCAGGCCTCAATACATTACAATTACAAATAAGAAACTTTTATATTTCCGTTAGACTAGATCGTCGTAATAGTTACTTGATCGCGTAATTCATCAATCAATTCACGTGTTGCTAGATCATCCGAGAAAGCAGTCGCGCTTCCAGATGCAACCCCTGTGCGGAAAGCTTCCAGCAGATCGCCGCTCTGTACATAGGTACCTACAAATCCACCAATCATGGAGTCACCAGCACCCACCGAGTTTTTCACAGTACCTTTTGGCACACTCGCATGATGGACTTCTGCTTTGGTAATGAATAGTGCACCCTCGCCTGCCATGGAGATCAATACATGTTTGGCTCCGGCTTCAAGCAACTTACGCCCGTATAAAATCAGTTCCTCGCGAGTCTCAATGGTTACACCGAACAGTTCGGCTAGTTCATGATGATTCGGCTTCACCAGCAATGGTGCATGTTCAAGAGCTTCCATTAACGCAGGGCCAGTTGTATCAATCACGAATTCCGCACCCGTTTGCTTGCAGACTTTAATGAGACGATCATAAAAATCCGTTCCAAGAGCAGGTGGTACGCTTCCGGAGAGAATGACAATATCTCCTTTTTCCAAGGAAGACAATTTTTGAAGCAGCTGCTCTGCTTCTTCTCCGCTTATTGCAGGTCCAAGACCATTAATCTCTGTCTCTTCTCCGTGCTTCAACTTGATGTTAATACGCGTATCGTCTGCAATTGTGACAAAGTCTGTCCGGATGTGATCTTCTTGCAACTTGTCATTAATGAAACGCCCTGTGAATCCACCAAGGAAACCAATGGCCGTGTTATCTGCGCCAAGTTGATTCAGTATGCGAGAGACATTAATGCCTTTGCCTCCAGGCAGCTTCAAATCGCGATTCATTCGATTCAATCCACCAAGCTTCAGCTCATCAACTTCCACGATGTAATCAATGGACGGGTTAAGTGTTATTGTATATATCATCGTTATCCCTCAATTATTTTAGTTTTCTGGGCGATTCCAGGCCGCCAGTGTTCTGGCATCTGCTCGGTAATCAAATCAGCCTCCTCCAAATCAAACAATTTGGCAAAAGTAATTTCCCCTATTTTGCTGGAATCAGCCAGCACATAAGATTTTCCCGACAATTGATGTGCACGCCTTTTAATCAAGGCTTCCTCCGGATCGGGTGTTGTATACCCCATTTCAGGGTCAACGCCGTTGCTTCCAAGAAAACATTTATCAAAACGGAAGTTATCCATGTTCTGTAATGCGATACTGCCAATGACCGCTTTCGTATGAATCTTCATCATACCTCCAAGCAAGTAACTGCGAATACGCTTGCTTACCAAAGCTTCAACATGTGAAAGTCCGTTGGTAACCACCGTTACGTCCTTCGCTTCAATGAAGGGAATCATGGCTAATGTTGTTGTTCCTGCATCCAGATATATGCATTCGCCATTTGCGATCTCCATTGCAGCCAAGCGAGCAATCGTTGTTTTTTGTTGAATGTTTTTGAACGTTTTTTCTTCCATGCCCGGTTCAAGCGTTTTTTCGTTCACCAGTGCGGCACCGCCATGGATGCGTTTGAGCATCTGACGACTCTCCAGATCAATCAAGTCACGCCTAATCGTTGATTCAGAAGCACCTAACACATCAACAAGCTCCTGCAATTTCACAATCCCCTGTGCATGTAAGCGCTCTATAATTGCAGCATATCGTTCTTCAGTCAGCATCTTCATTCCTCCAACTGCTTCTATAGTATCATAATCTCCTCAAAAAACAACCATTTTCATTCAAAATAATTTAACAACCTTCAAAAAGTTGCATCGTTCGACTCATTTTCTTGTCCAGTTGTCCATTTCCCCAATCCTCAAACACGCATCTGATAATCTAGTCCCGATTTTATAGAAGGTGGTGACCTGATGACAGATCGTCCACACAAACGGCGAAAACCCTGTTCCCTGCATCAGAAAAAGAAAGATTCCTCTTCGCGTTTTGGATGGGTCTCATCCAACTGGAGCGGTTATGCTTGTACAGGAACACCACACCAATACCGCCGCATCTCAGCAGAATGGACAGTTCCCTGTGTTCTACCTAGCAAAGGTAACTCGTATTCATCCGCATGGATTGGGATTGATGGCTTCAAAAACAGCAGTCTGATTCAGACCGGAACAGGTCATGACTGGGTTCAAGGCAAGGCTAGCTATTATGCCTGGTGGGAGATCCTGCCTAACGCAGAAACCATTATTCCACATCCCGTTTCTCCTGGTCATCACATTCGAGCAGTCATCGCCAAATTAACGCCAAAAACCTGGTGCATTACGCTCTCTAATCTAACGTTAGGCTGGACCTTCCGCACAATTCAGTGTTATTCAGGTCCGCAATCCTCTGCGGAATGGATTGTTGAAGCTCCCACTGTTGGAAGCTCTATCGCCTCCATGGCGCGGCTTACCCCTGTAACCTTCAACAAATGTCGCCTGAACGGAAAGTCTCCTGCTTTTCGTACCTGTCAAAAGGGAATTATGATTCAAGGGCGGAGGATGGTCTCCATCCCTGGCAATCCTAATCGTTGCAAAGACAGATTCACGGTACGTCGCGACACTTGAGTATCTAATTCTAATGATCGAACGATGTTTTTTCGTATCTCCATCAAAAATCCTGCAGCCTCCAGCGCTTTATGCGCGGCGTTTGCAGGATTTTGCTGTGCATGGGAATCTCATGACGTTCAAGACTCTACAAGCATGGCATCCGGTTTGGGTTTAAGCCATTTGCCATCCTCATTAATAAACGCCCCCTTGAAGCGTCCCATCTCTAATTGTTCAATCAGCTTCTCCTCGTCCATGACCAGAATCTCAGCGAGCTGTCCCGAGGTGTAATAATCAGCAGGATTGTAATCGAGCAGCACAGGAACAGACGTATCATATAGTTCTTTGATCAGATTCTCAAAGGAATGCCGACCCAAGTTCTTCATATCTCTATAGAACTGCAAATGTTGGGACACCATATTACGGAAAGATTTATTCTCCAGATGCAACCACAACGTATTGCAGGCCTGAACACTCATATGATTTTGTTCCACATCGTAAAATTGCACTTCTTCAATCTTCATGTATTTCTCTTGAAATGCAACTATTTTAATCAAAGGTACATTCCGTTTGCGCGACGCTTTTTTCAAATGGGCTCTAAACTGTTCATAGTTCATTTTTATTTCATTCATCTATTATCCCTGCCTTTAACATGTTCCAACCGACATTTTACAACAATTTAAAGGCAAGTGTAACCTTCATCATGTGAAAAACCAAAAAACGTGCAGCATCAGATGCCACACGTTCGCTATTTTATGGAGGTGCGTTTACTCAGCGAGTGCACCCGTTTTCACCCATGTAGCCGTAAATTCCTGTTCTTCATAAGCATAGAATTGTTGCAAAATAACCTCCCGATCATCGAGGAACAATTGATCCGCTATGGCAGAGACCAGTTTTGGCACGGCACTCTTGGTCCCCGATATGGCCGATGCCGACAAACCACAGCTGGCAAGTGCAGAGTAATTGAATATAAACAGTCCATGTAACTGCTTCTCACCTTGTTCACTCCTGCTAGTCATCGCAAACCCCGAACTCAAGTAAGGATGTGCATCCAGTAATTCATTGCGATGCTCTGACGGAGCCTCATAACGGTCTTTCCAGCGCGCAATGTATGGCTCTACGAGCCTCAGTTCAGGACGAAGCGCCGGATCACTTAGCAGACCTGTGCTAATAATTAGAAAATCAAACGTATATGCTCCTTGTGCCGTATGCACAACCGCCCCCTGCTCCGTCGCTTCGACATTCAGCCAAGGCGAGTTCAAATGCAGTTCGAATCCAGGCCAGGCTGCCGCGCGATTAAACGTATCGTTGGTAGGTGGTTGATTGAATTTGAAGAAATGAGAGATCACTTCATATTTATCGGCAACCGGAAGAGCGTGGTAACGCTCGATCATCCCGGATTGCTCCATCTGACGAATGGGATTAACACTAGGCAGCTGTTCCCGCCTTACAAATACATGAGCTTCCGCCACACCCGTGGCAAGAGCATAGCTCGCATTATCAAAAGCAGAAGCGCCGCCACCAAGCACAGCAACCCTTTTACCTTTTAACCGATCAAAATTAATCGCTTCAGACGTATGGGCATACAGCTCCCGAGGTAATCTATCCGCAATCATGGATGGCACATGCCACTCTCCGCCACCTTGTATCCCCGTAGCAAACACGACTTTACGAGCAAGTATGACATCCATCTGAGTTCCTGCTTTATTCACATGAAGTCGATGTATTCCGTTCTCTATCGGCTCAACAAGTGTCAATTTCACCTCATTAAGCACAGGCAGATTCAGCACTTCCCGATACCAGCGCAAATAATTCATCCATTCTCCACGCGGGATCTTGTCTACCTCTTCCCAACCTTCGCGTCCAACCTGTGCTTCCCACCATGAACGAAAGGTTAACGAGGGGATACCCAGATCGATGGAAGTCAGATGCTTGGGAGTACGCAAAGTTACCATACGCGCATAAGTCTCCCAAGGTCCTTCAAGCCCTGATGGATTCTCATCAATGATGACAATATTGGAGATCCGTTCTCGAAGAAGTCCAAATGCCGCCCCTAATCCACTCTGACCCCCGCCTACAATGACAACATCATAGACATGACCCTCTGCATGTTCTCTTGGACGCACCCAATTCGTACCGCCAAATGACAAATAATCCAGATCATTTTTCACACGCTCATTCAAAGCTTTCAGGCTCATGATTCATCAACCCTTTCGAGATACATATATGAAATAGTCTTTTTCAATCATTTTGATGTCAGTTTGTTGTTAGTTAATACACGAAAAATGATTCTTTTCCCTTGTATTCTTGAAATATATTAGCGTTATTATAGGGGTTATCGAAGATGAATTGAAGTTGACGGAAGCTTTATTGTCATCAAAACTAAAAATAACTAACATGCTTGTAAATCCGCACGAATTACCTAACAGGACGGTACCTTCCTCTTTGGTGTGCTTCCTTTAGACTCAAGGTTCGCAAAAAACAAAAAAAGACAGACCAAGATGTACCTTGGTCTGTCTTATTAAAGGAATGCTATTGGCCGGCCTGTTCACGGCGCTGCAATTTTTCATTGGTTAATTTCTCAGGGGTCACATCATGACCCAGTGGGTCCACAACGGATACTGCCAGCATGGTTGTCAGTACCTGACCTCGAATAGCCTGCAAATATTGTTTTCTAAGCTCGTGCTGCTCGCTTTGTTCTTCTTTGGTCAAACCAACGCTACGTTGTTTTCGACTTAATTCGTTAATTCGTCCCAGAATAGGAATCATGAAATCCACCTCACTTCTTAGTCCACTTTCCAAAAGATATTTCGAATATCTTCAAACTAACTTATTACAAGTTTACGAATTTGTCCATAGGCACAATCCGTTGGAAAGTTATTAGGTGATCTCATGTACAGACCAAAAAATACCATTTGTTGCGCCGCTACCCAGGTTCAACGTAATCGTTAGCCCGTTAGCGGCATAGAACAATCCAATTACATCTCCAGCATTCAATGCCACTTCTACCGCCAAAGTAACAGAACTGCTCCCCAAGACTGCCCGTAGAGTAAGCAATGTAACGGCTACGTTTAAGATGGGCAACAAACCACTAACAAGCGTAGTTACCGTAGGTGATGTTCTCTGGACAAGAAAGGCTGGGTTAACCCCAGCGCCCAGTGATAAGGCGATCGCTGCGGTCGTTGCATAATTGATCGTGGCCACAATGGAATATCTGCCTGTCACTGGTACCGTATAATTTCCTGTCGTTGCGTTGAAGTTGGCGTTACCATAATAAGGACTTGTTGTCGTCCAGTTGGTTAATTGTGTGCTCGTTGCTGTAGAAAGTGTAGCCAAGAAGGCTGAAAACCCTTCTGTAGCAAAGTTAGGCCCGGTTGGCCCAGTGGCTCCTGTAGCCCCTGTGATTCCTGTTGCTCCTGTAGTGCCAGTTATTCCCGTAGCTCCGGTCGCACCTGTTGCACTCGTCACGCCAGTTGCCCCCGTAATTCCGTTAGCCCCAGTTGGTCCTGTCGGGCCGGTTGGACCTGTAATTCCTGCTGTTCCCGTGGTGCCTGTTGTTCCTGTTGCTCCTGTAGTGCCAGTTATTCCCGTAGCTCCGGTCGCACCTGTTGCACCCGTAACACCAGTTAATCCAGTCGTGCCGGTTATGCCAGTTGCTCCAGTAGATCCGGTGGGTCCGGTAGATCCTGTGGTACCTGTAACTCCCGTAACCCCCGTCTCTCCAGTAATACCAGTTACCCCAGTCTCACCTGTGATACCCATGGCACCAGTTATGCCTGTTGTGCCAGTGGCACCTGTTGCTCCAGTCAATCCCGTCGCACCCGTGATGCCGGTAGATCCGGTTGACCCAGTCGATCCCGTTTCTCCAGTAGATCCAGTGGGTCCTGTAACACCAATTGGACCTGTGACCCCAGTTATGCCTGTAGTTCCTGTTTCGCCGGTAACTCCCGTGGTACCTGTGATACCTGTGACACCTGTAAATCCTGTTTCGCCAGTTGCACCTGTTGGCCCCGTCACACCCGTCGTGCCTGTGACCCCAGTTATCCCTGTCTCTCCTGTAATACCTGTGGCACCAGTTGACCCGGTCACACCTGTCGCACCCGTGATGCCGGTAGATCCGGTAACTCCTGTGATTCCAGTTACGCCAGTGACACCCGTAAATCCAGTAATTCCTGTTTCGCCGGTCGCACCTGTTGGCCCCGTCACACCCGTCGTGCCTGTGACACCGGTTATCCCTGTCTCTCCTGTAATACCTGTGGCACCAGTTGACCCGGTCACACCTGTCGCACCCGTGATGCCGGTAGATCCGGTAACTCCTGTGATTCCTGTTACGCCAGTGACACCCGTAAATCCAGTAATTCCTGTTTCGCCGGTCGCACCTGTCGGCCCCGTCACACCCGTCGTACCTGTGACACCGGTTATCCCTGTCTCTCCTGTAATACCCGTGGCACCAGTTATGCCTGTCGTGCCCTGTTCGCCTGTCGTGCCAGTGGCACCTGTTGCTCCCGTAAATCCCGTCTCTCCAGTGATACCAGTTACCCCAGTCACACCCGTCGCACCCGTGATGCCGGTGACGCCCGTGCTACCTGTTGCTCCCGTAAATCCAGTTTCTCCAGTAGTTCCTGTCTCGCCAGTAACTCCCGTGCCACCTGTTGCTCCCGTTGCTCCTGTGATTCCCGTTAAGCCTGTGACACCCGTAAATCCAGTAATTCCTGTTTCGCCAGTTGCACCTGTTGGCCCCGTCACACCCGTTGTACCTGTGACCCCGATTATCCCTGTCTCTCCTGTAATACCCGTGGCACCGGTTATGCCGGTCGTGCCCTGTTCGCCAGTCGTGCCAGTGGCACCTGTTGCTCCCGTGATACCAGTCGTGCCGGTAGATCCCGTTTCTCCAGTAGATCCAGTGGGTCCGGTCACACCAGTTGGACCTGTGACTCCGGTTATCCCTGTCTCTCCTGTAATACCCGCTGCACCGGTTATGCCGGTCGTGCCCTGTTCGCCAGTCGTGCCAGTGGCACCTGTTGCTCCCGTGATACCAGTCGTGCCGGTAGATCCCGTTTCTCCAGTAGATCCATTGGGTCCGGTCACACCAGTTACCCCTGTGACTCCCGTAAATCCCGTCTCTCCAGTGGTACCAGTTACCCCAGTCGAACCTGTGATACCCGTGGCGCCTGTTGCACCGGTTGACCCAATCCCACCCGTCGTACCCGTGATGCCGGTGCTACCTGTTGCTCCAGTAATTCCTGTTTCCCCAGTTGCACCTGTTGGCCCCGTCACACCCGTCGTACCTGTGACTCCAGTTATCCCTGTCTCACCTGAAATACCCGTGACACCTGTTGCACCTGTAAATCCAGTATTTCCAGTTACCCCTGTTACTCCCGTTATGCCGGTCGTGCCGGTAGATCCGGTAGATCCGGTAGCCCCAGTAAATCCCGTTTCTCCAGTGGGTCCGGTAACACCAGTTGAACCTGTGACTCCCGTAAGCCCTGTCTCTCCTGTAATACCAGTTCCTCCAGTTGCACCTGTGATACCTGTATTCCCTGTTACACCCGTAGCTCCTGTGATTCCCGTTGCGCCAGTTGCACCTATTGGCCCCGTCACACCGGTGGTACCTGTGACACCGGTTATCCCTATCTGTCCTGTAATACCCGTTGCACCTGTTGCACCTGTAACACCTATCGCACCCGTGATGCCAGTGCTACCTGTTTCTCCAGTAATTCCAGTTTCTCCAGTGGTTCCTGTCGCACCTGTAGTTCCCGTAACGCCAGTTATGCCTGTAGTTCCTGTCTCGCCAGTAACTCCCATGCTACCCGTTGCTCCTGTGATTCCTGTGACACCTGTTAATCCCGAAATTCCTGTTTCGCCAGTTGCCCCTGTTGGCCCTGTCACACCCGTCGTGCCTGTTTCGCCGGTTATACCCGTAGTCCCGGTGAATCCTGTCGTACCAGTTATGCCAGTACTTCCAGTTAATCCGGTTACCCCAGTCGGACCTGTAACACCTGTTACACCCGTCTCCCCTGTGATGCCCGTGGTTCCTGTTTCTCCAGTTAATCCGGTTGCACCGGTCACACCAGTTATACCCGTAACGCCAGTTAAGCCAGTCGCACCGGTGACTCCCGTTAGACCGGTCATACCTGTTATGCCCGTAACTCCGGTAATCCCCGTGATACCAGTAAGTCCAGTTGCACCTGTCATTCCTATGGTTCCTGTATCTCCCGTAGATCCAGTTACTCCAGTAGCACCAGTGGGACCCGTGACACCAGTTGAACCTATGTCCCCTGTTATGCCCGTTTCTCCAGTGGCACCAGTAATTCCAGTAATACCTGTCGTGCCGGTTGAACCTGTCATTCCATTTATCCCAGCAGGTCCCGTTTCCCCAGTCGCTCCAATGGCTCCGGTCACACCCGTGAGACCGGTTAGACCTGTCGCTCCAGTCGTCCCTGTTACGCCAGTAACTCCTATTACTCCTGTTGGACCCGTCGTTCCTGTATCTCCTGTTGAGCCGGTAGGACCAGTAATCCCAGTAACTCCTATGAGTCCCGTCACACCAGTCGTTCCGGTGGCCCCAGTTAACCCCGTTTCTCCAGTAACACCTGTTGTTCCTGTTGTCCCTGTTTCACCGGTTACTCCAGTTGTCCCCATAAATCCAGTCATTCCGGTTATCCCAGTAGCCCCCGTGGGTCCCGTGGCACCATCCGTACCTGCAACCCCGGTCACCCCCGTCTCTCCAGTAGCTCCGGTCACACCTACGCTACCTGTCGTTCCGGCTGCGCCAGTTACTCCTGTGTTACCCGTGACTCCTGTTATCCCAGTTAGACCCGTTTCTCCGGTAACGCCAGTAATTCCAGTTGCACCAGTCGGACCCGTGACTCCTGTTTCACCGGTTGAGCCCGTAAAACCAGTTAGTCCCATCACACCAATTCCAGTTGGACCAGTTGCTCCTGTAAATCCGGTGCTGCCCGTAAAGCCAGTTATACCAGTATTTCCTGTAGCACCAGTCACGCCTGTATTACCAAATCCGGTTATTCCAGTTGCGCCGGTTGTTCCTGAGACTCCAGTCGATCCGATGCCAGTTGCTCCCGCCTCACCCGTTGGTCCGGTCGTACCTTTAAATCCTGTAGCTCCAGTCACACCTGTGGTCCCCATTAGTCCAGTAGCTCCTGTGGCTCCAGTTACTCCGGTACTTCCCGTAATTCCAGTTACTCCAGTTCGTCCTGTTAGACCGATTGCTCCCCTTTTGCCAGGAGATCCAGGGTCTCCGATTAACCCTGTAACTCCAGTTGCTCCAGTGTATCCTCTCATCCCCCGATAACCCCGTGGGCCTCGAAGGAAAGGGCTTCTGTGGCTTTTCTTTTTTTTGCATTTACGTCTGCCTTTTTTACAAGACTTGCTCTTCCTAAGGCTAGCGTGCTTTTTTTGTTTTTTTACTTTCCGTTTAACTTTACTAATTGAGGAAATCTTGCGTTTCTTTTTGGACATAACGCTCACTAGAAAATCCCCCCCTCCTTGTACACCCACGTCAAATCTCCGCTTTTTACAATAGTACACTCTATGCCCAGGACTAGCTTTGTGCGCCCCCATTCAGGATACCTCTGAAACTCCCATAGTTAGTGATCAATCAATTACTTGTCCCGAAAGATATATTCCCTTCTACTCCCCCTGCAACTCCTTAATCGTTAACGCAATTCCTTCTTCAAAAGATGTTGCCACAACCGGGCCAATCCGTTCCTCATACTTTTGTCTACTCAAGATCAACGGGTCCACCGTCAGATATAACATCTCTACAATTTCTTTCATAACGGGTACACCCAGTCCAATCAATGACAGTCCCACTTTTCCTAACGCGATCACAGGTTTTCTTCTCCCCGCAGCCTTCTGTGCCATATGCACAATCTCATGACCCGAGATGATCCCCGATCCAGGAATGTTCCAGTTCTGCCCATATGTCGTCTCCCTGCTTGCCAATTCCACCACCATGACCGCAGCATCCGGCAAATAGATATACTCTCTGGCTACCTTCATATTCCCGATAAAAAAAGCCATCTTGCCTTTCGCTATCGCTTCAAGCGTGGAACCCAGATAGGAAGCCTGATTGGCCGTTGGGCCATAATAGTCTGGCAAGCGAACAATCATCACCTGAGCTCTGCTCCATCTTCTGCTGAATAACATTTGTTCATAGGCAAGTCGTGTCTTGCCTTTGCGGGTATGTGGCTGCTTCGGATGTTCTTCCGTTACCTCTTTCATTTGTCTTTTGCCATAAGGGTAGATTCCGTCTATTACAACCACGTTCAGCCCCAAGTGATCTGCCGCCGTCATAACGGATTCACCCAGCGGAATCAGTCTGCTCTCCATTTCGTTATACGGAACGTTCGCACAATGGAACATGATATCAATTTCCTGGGAAGCAGCAATAATATCATCCGACTGAAATGCATCTCCCACTGCGATTTGTAGGTGACTCGGAGATCCCAGCTTTACCGCAAGTTGCTCCAGTTTTTGACGAGAGCGCCCAAATGCAATCGTAGAAATTCCCCGTCTAATCAATTCCTCCGTAATCGCTGCACCTGTTCCACCAGTAGCTCCAATAACAATAGCTTTTTTCATCATATACCGACCTCTTTCATTAATTTAGTGATTGATCAATTACTTCATGAGAACAATATAAACTATATTTAGTGATTGATCAATAACTAAATTTAAAAAAGGGACTTTACTCCCTCTCTATCGATCCTTCAGCTCCGGCATATCCAATGCTGTAGATACATTACACAACATCCCAATCGCCAGGAAAATCATGGTTCTTTTGAGTGGTTCCGCAATTCCTGCAACTGTGAAAGCTTCCAGTACCATGCTTCGTACATCACCAATGCCTTTTTGCATGGCCTGACGAATGACTTCTTCCCGGATGGTTTGCGCCTGCATTTGAAGCAAGATCTCGCTCTTGTGAGATTCCAGAATCTTATCGTAGGCTTGAATTAAGTCATTTTCCAACTGATCTGGCGTCGCCGTCTCCACAACGATTCGGAACGCTTCAATCACTCGTGTCCATGAGACTTCAATTGCAGTTAATAATAAAGCTTCTTTTGTTTTAAAAAAACGAAAGATATACGGCTGTGAAATCTCTGCCCGTTCAGCCACTTGAGCTGTAGTCGCACGGTAATAACCAATTTCCGCGAAGACGTCAATCGCTGCAGAGATAATATCATTTCGCCGATTAACCGATGCTGCTGTATCTTTAGCCATCATTTTTCCCCTTCCAACGCACAGTTATGAATTGATCAATAACTTGAAGTATATCCGATCCAGGTAATCAACGCAAAATCCAAAAACGTGAAAAATCATTCATTTTTGAGCTTACTCGGATTTTATCCCTACGTTTGCCTGAACTTTCTCGTCCAAAACCAACAAACCCGCAGACGCTGGCTTAAGCGGCTGCAGGTTATGGAACATGTCGATGTCCAGACCGATTCTTTATAAAGAGGATTTGGGGACATGGTCTCGCCCAAGCCTCTGGCGTCAGTTTCGAAGAGAACCAGGATCGTCGAAGCAGATACGACGATGCGGTACGAAAATGTCAGTTCACTCCTGTAGAAGATTATGCAATCGGGATTCCGAATCCAGCTTCGGACAACTGTTGCAATAACCATGTGTATGACTGCCGTCTCCAACTTGATAAGCCAAACAACAATATCGACGTATCAAGAACGGCGCTCCTTGCCACTCTGGGTGATCAAAGTGATTCAGCTCCATGGCAAATGTAAATGCATTTTCATTTTGTTCGTCAAGCCATATGCTCTGATCTTCCTTGATCTGTGCAAGCCGTTGATCCGTCTTCCATATTCTTTGATCATTAATCATGCGTTCATATAATTGTTGCACATTATGCGCAACCAGAGACCACATGACCTTATCACTTGCCCCTGTACTAATGGCTACCGCTCGCAGAACAGGTATCATATGTAACAGCATTCTCTTCTTGAGCAAGGTACTCTCTGACCTGCGCTGGACAGGATCGGGACCTGCCAGAAAGGTTTTCTCTAGCAGAGTCTCATATCGCATGCCGCCTGATCCATTCAATGCGAACCGTATATCATCATCGGCCATACTAAGTGTAGTGTCGTATAGACTGAATGCAGAGATTACGGCCATTACCAACACCGAATAACGCTTGGCAAAAAGTGTACCGACAGCTACACTCCCTTTTCCATCCAATTGAAGCCCTTGTTGCATAGCCTGCTCACGCAATATTAAGTCTCGTTTCTCTTCATCCAGCAAATCCTTCACTCGGAAAGGATACTTGGAATCATTGCAGTCTGCTCGGATCGTCGTCACAAAAAATTGCTGTAATACTTCCGACATCTCTGAATGGTTATGTCCTGGATAACGTCCCATCTATTGAATCATATCTTCAACTTCGTTAATAATCTCGCTGCGACCGATTGCTCCCCAGCCCTTAAATAACCAGAACGAGTCTGTCGTAAAGACCTGATCTTCACCAACAGCCGGAACTTTCTTCCAGAGTGAGCTTGCATGGATGTTGTTTAGATAGTCCTCGGCATTCGGATCAACCTCAAGAACGACGAAATTGGCATCGATATCCGCAATTTTCTCTATGGAAAGGTCCTCACGCTGTTCGCCAGGCGTCACAGCAGTGGGCACAAATCCAAGATCATGATACAACAGTGTGTTGGTTGGATGCCCTTTTTCCGCATAAATTTGCAAAGTCTTCTCTCTGACACGCAAGTAAGCCAGCTTTTTCTGATCCAATTGTTCGATCTTAGCTTTTAGTTGTTCCGCCTGTTGCTCCACCTCTGCGATTTTCTCCTTGGCCAGATCGACCTTGTTGAACAACCCGGCTATGGACAACAGATCCTGTGTCCAATACGTTGTGTCATCTTCATAATCCAGCCATTCGTTACCCAGTACAATCGTCGGAGCAATTTTCTCCAACTGCTCATATGTACTCTCAGCAGTTCGACTCTCAACAACGATGACATCCGGATTGATCTGAAGAATAGCCTCCAGATTAGGACTATCTGCCGACCCTACTGTTGGCACATCAGCAAGCTGATCTGCAAGATAAGGCAGATAATCTCCGCCATAACGAACTTCTACATTAACGCCTGCTGGTTTCTCACCAATCGTTAACATGTGATCGATGTAAGCGGCAGACAACACAACCATACGCTCTATTTTTTGCGGTACAACCGCTGTTCCTTTAAGATGCTCGATCGTTTGTGTACCACTCTCTTCCAAAGGTGTATCCTGTTGCTCAGGCATTGCTTCATTTACTTCCGATGTCTTGCCACATGCGGCCAGTACGAATATAAGCAAGGCCAATAGTACCATCGTTGCTACTCTCTGTCTTACCATTTGTAGTGAATCTCCTCTACTATTTAATAATAATAATCATTATCATTATAGTAGGGAAAAGCAAACAAGCTTGCCATGGATTATTCCACGCTCTTCACTTGCACAATATCACCGTACAGTAATACCAAGCTGCTCTGCTACATATCGCATAGCCCACGTCCGTCCGGTTGGCCCCAGCGTCTTGAAGAAAATATCTCCTGCATTATAGACATGGCCTTCTTGAACAGCCTTTAATGCCAACCATTCACTAGATTGCTGCAATTGCCGTAGTTGAGCGTGCGCCTCTTCCGTGGGATCGACCATTACAAACACATGATCCGCGTCATATAACTGCAAATCGCTAACTTGCGTCTCCACAGCCCACTGATTTTCCGGGAAATGGCTAGGCAAATGGAATCTTAAATCATCATACAATAGGGCTCCTGTCTGGTTATTTAATCCATACATTCGGTAGAAATGAGAAGTCACCCGGATGAACATGGCACTCTGTTTCCCCCATCTCGATTGAATTCGTCTTCGAAGCACCTGACTCAGGTTCGCATGTTGTTCAATCCACTGCACAGCCTGTTCGGTACGTCCCATAATGTCCGCTATATACAGTAGTCTTTCACCACAATGGTTGGTATGTTCCAGCATAGTGGTGGGGGCGATATGATGCAGGGATGCATTCGGCTCTAAACGATTACTTGTAATGATCAGATCCGGTTGGACTCGCCTCAACCCGTCATAGTTCTGATTGAAGCTGTCCAGGATAAGTCCCTGATGACTGTGTACTTGAAGCTCAGGAACAGCAACATGGCGAGCCACTCTCTGACCATAAGATAGTGCGGACACTGGCGTCATACCAAGCGTTATTACGTAGTCATCCAACCCGTAATACAATGTGGCAATGCGACTCACTTTATTTTTCATATACAATGTCGGGGCGACACCTTCGTTTTTCTTGAAGACTCTGCTGAAATAGTGCTCATCCCTATAGCCTACCTGCTCCGCAATTTCCTTGATTTTATCTGAAGAAAACAATAGCTGCTTGGCTTTCGCCATACGTTGTTTCAGGATGTATTCGATCGGAGTCATATTTAATTGCCGTTTGAACGTTCTTATAAAATGATTCACACTAAGCCCTGCCATGCCGGCCATCTGATCGACTCGAATGTCCTTCATATACTGATGCGTCATGTATTCAAGTGCCCGATCCATCCCCGCTAAAGGGGGAGCTGCTTCATTCACGTGTATCATTAGCTGAATCAATAACTGATGCAAAAGATGTTTCCTGCGCGTCTTTTCCAGACTCGTGAAAGAGTCTTTTCCATGTACCAGGGTATCCATGCTCTCCCGAATATCAGACGCGTTGGAAGAAATGTTAAGCTTGCCTGTAACAGGAAAATCAACTGTATCGCTATGCCAAGCATTTCGACTCCGGGTAAGTGTCACACAGGAAAATAAAATGATCTGATATCGGACCAGGGCTTCCATATCTGTCTGAAATTCCACATGCATTCCTGGCTTCAACAAAAACCAATCGTCTTGGGACACCGTATGTATAACGTTATTCATAGTCAAAGATCCCTTGCCAGCAATAATCCTGCAAATGGCGTACCTCTTCCAGACCCTGCGGCTGAGAGTCCCCGGATTGCTAGAGTACTGGCAGACGTGGACAGCAGAGAAATGTAGTTGCTCCATTTGTTTGATCCAATCATTTTCGTTCATGCTGACGTCCCTTCCCTTGTCGGATCGAAGCCTATACTCGCCTGACTAAGCTCTATTATTTTGCTTTCCGTAATATGTTTGTGATCGTATCCAGCGATTCCACAGCTTGATGTGATCATTCAAATTCATATCTTCTGTACTTACCCTCCGATCCATATCCACCTTCATGCCTGCTCAGCTGTTGTATGAACTGCTGCCTGTTGCGTTCGCTCGATATGCCATGTCTTCTTATTATAGATCAATTGATAATAATTCTCAATAACATGGCCCATAGATATAAACTCATGCAGATGGACATCCTATACAGAAGACATGCTTCTGGACCGGGATAATCCAGGTATAATCATCTTTTCTTCATAACCTGTTGCAAAATCATAAAAGGCATGATATATTAATTGAGCCATCAATGATTGAGGCATCAACTATTGATACATCAATGATCGAGAGCATACAAATAATCATTAGGCAATGGCATTGTATACTGTAACATCATTTATTGGTTAACATACGCCGTTGTTCATGATTCAGATTCACCCGGGAGGTCTAGTCATGACACGTATTGTTTCCAAAGAAGAACAGATCATCAACCTGCTGAACGTGTTGGGCAACAAAATCAGTCCCAAGTTCGAACGTTGCACAGGTATCAGTTCCTCACGCTTTGAGATTCTCCATGAACTGGATCAGGTCGATGAGATCAACCAGTCCATGCTGCAGAAAATCATTAACATTGATAGTGCTGCGATTACACGCCACTTGAAGCAGCTTGAGGCAGACCTGATGGTCACAAGACGTAAAAACCCTGAAGATAATCGGGTAACTTTTGTTCGTCTCACGGACCACGGTCGAAAGCAGATTGAAGGTTATAAAGCCGAGAAGACGAATTTCATCAATCAGATTTTGCAGGATTTCAGTGAAGACGAGGTTCAAGCGCTCGCTGATTTCCTCGAACGTATGCAGAACAATTTTTAACCCATATATAGAGGAGAGATCCATTCATGAGTACGATTCAAAGCAAATTCCAAAAAACAAATGATTTTAACGAGATTACCTACGGTCGTCGTTCTGTTAAACTGTATGATCCTGAAGTGAAAATCAGCCGTGAAGAAATGACAGAAATTCTGTCAGAAGCTTCCCGTGCACCATCTTCGATCAATTTGCAACCTTGGCGTTTTCTGGTTGTAGATACAGCTGAAGGCAAAGAAAAGCTTGCTCCTCTTGCAAGATTCAATCAAAATCAGGTTTTGACTTCTGCCGCTGTTATTGGCGTATTCATTGACATGAACAACGTTGAATATATGGATGAGATTTTTGGTAAAGCTGTAGAACTTGGTTACATGCCACAAGACATTAAGGATATGCAGCTCAAAACTGTAATGCCTTATTACGAAAAGATGGCTGCTTCCGATCTTCGTGACGTTAACCTAATCGATGCTGGCCTTGCTTCCATGCAATTGATGCTTGCAGCACGTGCTCATGGTTATGACACCAACCCAATTGGTGGTTATGAGAAAGATCAAATTGCAGAAGTATTCGGTATGGACAAAGAGCGTTATCAACCCGTTATGTTGATCTCTATTGGTAAATCAGCGAAAGAAGGTCATCCTTCCTATCGTCTGCCAGTAGAAACCATCACAACTTGGGCATAATATCAGGGGCTGTTTCCCTGTAAGTCATGATTATTTGCTTTTAATAGGTTTATATCACTAACAAATCTCAAACACACTCTGGAGGGTTAACTATTATGATTATCATTCACGCACATCTGCAAATTCAAGCGGCTCAAGAACAAGCATTTCTGGCTGCAGCTAAAGAACTGATCACGGCTACACGTCAAGAAGAAGGTAACATCAGCTACGATCTGACAAAAAGCACAGAACACGAACAACAATACACGATGATTGAACTGTGGAAAGATGAAGCTGCTACAGCTTCCCACAACACAAGCTCACATTTCCAGGCTTTTGTTCAACAAGCAGCAGCTTTTATGGCCGCACCAATGAACGTGGAAGTATTTGCTGGAGAAAAAGTTAACGTTTAATTGCTCCAACAACTGACATGCCTAGTTGGCATGTGAAGAAACTGCTCTTGGTCATATGACCGAGGGCGGTTTTTTCGTTGTTCGGTGAAAAAAGTATTCACGGTCGTGATATCCTGAGTGTGCGTCGTATATCTTTCCACTGTCGTTCACGCTTGTTCATGCTTGTTCACAGGTTAATTTCATTCCTTGTTCTGGCATTTATATTTTACATACCAAAAACACGCCCAATAAGGCGTGTTTCTTCACTCATTAATTAGACAGTGAACAAGTGAATATGGATTACACTCTCCGAGCAGGCGTGATGCTTTGCGGATTGTTAAACACATTTTTCGGATCATACTTGGCTTTGACTCTCCGCAGTCGGGCATAGTTGGCTCCATAGTACACTGGACCGGAATTTTTGATTCCTTGGTCTGGAACGTTGATATAGGAACCGACAATGTATGGTTGCAATTTCTTGCGAGTATTACGAGCGAGTGCAATATTTTTAGCGGCATGGGAAGGTTTGATCCACGTACTGGTCCATTCCACATAGAACTTCTCTTTCCGCCAGAAAAATGCGGTTGATCGAGGTGATTTGCGACTTACCGCTCCACCCCAGTTCAGGAAATAGAACCCGCCTGGCCCCTCTTCTATATTCTCCAAAAATGCCCGCATCGTTTTGATGGCCTTATCAGGAAATGGTTTTCTTCCGAAACCGGAGGAGAACTGGTTACTGAACCTTTGCGTTTGAATCGGGTCAGGCTGCAATAAGAACTTCACAACTTCCGGGTAAGGCAACAAACGAACCGTGGAGCTCGTCGGTGTGCCGACACTAGTCATTGGCTGCAATAATCGGAGGGCCTCTGTTTTAGAGCCTAAGAACAGTCCCTCCATCATAACGTTACCACCTTTTTTCGGTCCGATGGACAACTCGCTGCCCAATCTCGTATCAACAGAGGGAGCCCACCGCTGCCATACTTTGAGCACCTTTTCGAATTGAGCCCATGGCCAGGTGATTTTAAATACTGTCGCTTTCGCTGGAGCCCGGCGCACTTTGAACTTGTAGCGGGTGTACACTCCGAAGTTACCACCACCCCCACCACGTGAGGCCCAAAAGAGATCTGCATTAAGCTTTTTATTCGCCCGAATGACTTTTCCGTTGGCATCCACCATCTCCACTTCAAGCAGGTTATCACTGATGAGACCTATGGTACGTTGGAGAGGCCCAATTCCCCCGCCTAACGTAATCCCACCGATTCCAACGGTAGGGCTGTCACCAAACGGAGCGATGAATCCTTGCTTGGCGAGGGTATTCGCAATTCTTCCTACCCGGTTGCCTGTTCCTACAACGACGGTTCCATTTTTTTTATCAAGCTTGATCGAATTCAGATCACTCACGTCAATCACGATACCGCCATTCACCTGTGAAAGGTTCACTTCAAGCGCGTGTCTGCCACTTCGCGGCCGGATCGGCACATCATTCTCACGAGCCCATCGGATGGCATTGGAGACATCTTTTGTTTTCTGAGCAAAAACAAATACTTTAGGAAATCTGTCCGTATGCGGGTCCCAGTTTTTTCGCGCGGCCTCATATCCTGGATCACCTCTGAAGATCACTCGTCCGGTCAGTTTCGTTTTTGATTTCAATCTATCCATCTCCCTATTCAACATTTGTCATACAGCAGTTCACGAGAGCACCTTATACTGTATGACGGACATTCGCGGAGGGAATGGGCTAGTGCCTTAATTTCAAGATTCGTGTTTCAGAGCAAGCAAAAAGGAATTTTCCTTTCCGGCCACAAAACAGCCTTGAGGAAAATCCCTTTTATCTCGAAACTAGTCGCTGCCCGAATCGGAATCAATTCTGATTAATTTACGCGCTTCCTGTTCCTTTTCACCATACCAGACGAGTACATCGGCGAACATATCCATAATGCGAATAAAGTTTTGTTTGTCGGCATCTGAAATCTGATCGGCATACTTGAAAATCTCATCAAAGCAAAGCTCTCGCACAAATTCGGTATACTTGCCGTATACCTCGCGCCCTTTTGCCGAAGGTTTGACGTAAATATCTTTGCGGTTACCGCTTAGATGGAATTTCTCGAGCAGTCCTTTTTCGGTCAGATTCTTCACATTCTTGGAAAATGTACTGCGGCTTACGCCCAGGCGCGCAGCCATTTCCGTCATCTTCTCTTCCTTATCCTCGGCTTCCAGAATGTATTCCAGCGTCTGAATCTGTGAAGCCGAGAACATCATATCCGTACCATAACTTCGCTGCAACTTATAGGTGTTCGAGTACGCATTGCCGTACTTGATAATTTTTTCAATCAGTTCCCGATGGTCGCCCATCCAATCTAATTTCATGGATAATCCCTTTCATCATTCAGATTCTCTCTCTTACTCTACTGAAATCAGATCCGTTTTTCAATCCATGTGATTGCTTCTTCAATAACGTCATCACGGGTTGGTTCATTAAATATCTCATGCATCAGATGAGCATAAATTTTGAGTGTTTTATCGGTTGAAGCGATATCTCCGTAAAAATCACGAGAATCCTTTTCGCTGACCAGCCCGTCATTCGCCCCATGCAGAACAAGTACGGGATCTATAAACTGCTCAGCGTTCTCCTTCAGCCATGTTATGCCATTTCCCAGACTGTTAAACAAATCTACAGAGATTTGCTTTTCAACTAGTGGATCATTCGCGTAAGCGGATACAACTGCGGGATCACTACATACGCCGCTGCCCAGCTCATTCGGGAAATACGTGCCTGTAGGCAGATCCATCGGCAGTTCTCCGGCAACTTTTGTATTGTAACGAGTGAGCGCTCCGGATAACACGATACCTTTAACCTTGCTTGGATATTTCGTTCCAAAAGACGATGTTGCGAAGCCGCCCATACTATGTCCGATAACAAACAGCGGAAGATTTCCGCTTTCTTGCAAAGCAGTCTCCACCACAACGTTGACATCCTCTATGATCTGGTGGAAATCACTGTAGAACGTACGTGGTCCTTCGGATCTGGCATGACCGCGATGATCGAATCGATATACGTTAAACCCGCGCTGACTCAGCTTCTCTGTCACATAATCATAGCGACCGGTATGTTCCGCTAATCCGTGCACAATAACGACAGCGGCTTTGGCATTTTCCACTGTATCCTTGCTGAAATAAAGCTGTGTACCGTCAAAGGATTGAACTGTTGTCTCGATTTTAGTCATCATATCCCCGTCCTTTTTGTAGTGTCCAAGCTTAAGCTCCGAGAGATCATTTCTTCCGCCCTTAACAAGGACACGTATAATATAGTTCTCAACAAAAATAATATTGTTTCTTACAGAAACAATATATCATCTGGTATGTTCTCTTGTCTACATTAATTTAAAAGCGCTTTCAAAAAGGATAAGTATCACTGCTATGAATCATAAAAAAACCACTTACACTCAAGAGTCCTTGTGTTAGTAGCCAAGTTTTAGGTATTGAACATGAGGGAATCGAAATGGTACGCCAAAAACGCTACCACAAGAAGTGGTAACGTTTTTAGCTTTGTTATTCCTTAATGCACGGAGCACGTGCCTACATCAAACCCAACACATTATAAATCATCACTGCTGCTTCTGCGCGGCTGGCGTTCTTCTTCGGTGCAAACTCATCGTTACCTACACCGTTGATTATGCCTGCTCCCTGTATTGCCTCTACCGCTTGCTTCGCGTAGTTTGCGATGTTTGCTTCATCCTTGAAAGCAGTAGCTTCACCACTTGCTAACGCTAGTTGCTTCATTTGGATCGCCTTGTATACCATAACCACCATATCTTCTCGCGTAATGTTCTCATGAACTCCAAATCTTCCATTTGGTTTTCCGTTCACAATCCCCAGCTTCTGCGCAGTTGCGATGTTTCCATGGTACCATTCTCCTGACTTCACATCACTAAAACTTGTCGTTGCGCTCTCATCCGATAACTCCAACATATTCATCAGCATGGTGATGAATTCTGCTCTTGTCACTTGACCCTTCGGATTAAACTCGCCGTCGCCTACACCCTTCACAATGCCTCTTGCTCCCAATGCTGAGATGGCATCCTTCGCCCAGTCTTGGGTCACATCCTTAAAGCTCGTTGCAACATACGCTACCGTATACTTGCTTAGATACGTTGGCTTGAACTCTACTTTTCCTGTCGCTGCATTGTATTTACCATTCGTCACCACTCTTAGCTCACCGTTGTCCTTCACATCGTATACGATGACATTGTTTGGATTTTCGGCAGCTTTTAGGGTGTATGGCAATGCAATCACGAGATCATCTCTGCCATCAAACGCTGTAAGCTTCTTACCATCAATCGTTAACTCGATATCATATACGACCTCACCAGTTAGCCCCGCTTGTGCACTAGCTGACAATTGATTAGCTGTTATTTTCTTAATCGACAATCCTAACGTTTTCCCCGCACTTGTTCCTGTTCCGAGCAGTTCGGTTGCCACGCTTACGACTGCAGAGCCTGTATTGATCTCGATGCGATCTACCGTAGAAGATCCACTTGTTAAGCGCGCATCTACTGCTAACTCAATCGTTAGCCCGTTCCAGCTTTGATCACCTTCAACTCGTATCTGTAGCTCACCGCTTGTCGTTTGATCAAGCGCACGCTTCACTGTATCCGCACTTAACTTCACGTTAAAAGCACCGTTCTCACTTGCGACTGGCTTAATGTTTATTTGGCCGTTGTCCATTACCACTGGCTCATTTCCACCTGTAGCTGGTGGTGCTGTAGGTGCAGGGATATTACCGCCACCATTTCCATCCCCACTGCTTGGTGCTTCTGGAGTCCCATCAACCAATGGTGTTACTGTTACTGTAGCGCTGGATGAAAACCCACCATCTTCTGTAGTTACTGTAATGTTTGCTGTTCCTGCTGCCACCGCTGTTACTCGCCCCGTCGCACTTACAGTGGCTACAGCTGGATTACTGGAGCGCCATGTTACTGCTTTTTTCGTTGCATTAGCTGGTAATACGGTAGCTGTCAATTGCCCTGATTTACCTTCTACGATGGACAACGTCGTTTGGTCCAGGCTAATTCCACTAACGGGTACGTTCTTCCCACTAAGTGCATCATACTCACGTTGTGTAATGGGAATTACCGTTCCGTGACGCGGACTCGCGGGTAAATTGTAGTTAGAAGATAATGTCCAGACACCTGATGCAAGATTGGTTGTCTCGAATGGAATATAACCTCTTCCACCAAACTCATCTACGAATAAATACCATTTTTCTTCTGTATTTGATTTGAAGATCGTTGGACCCTCAACCCATTTCATGTTACCCACACCTTGATTAATCATCTTGAAGGCTGGATCTAAGATCGAGTTACCAACCTCTTGGAAGACCATCTTGCCAAATGGAGCAGCAGCTCCGTTGTCCTGCTCATCCTTTGTAAAGCGATACACTTTTCCATCATGCTCAATCATCGTTGTGTCAATGATGGAATATCCATAATCCAAATATACTTGCGGTTCAGTAAACGTATAGAAATCTCTTGTCTTGCTATACATCATTTTTTGATATGCACTGCCTGTATGGGATGCATCGACAAACATTCTTGAAGCCCAGAATACGATGTATTCACCTGTAGTCTTGTCGTACATGATTTCTGGTGCCCAGGTATTACCTGCTTCTTCCGGTGCAACCTCTACCATGCGTTGATCTGTCCAGTTGACCAGATCATTCGATTCCCACACCATAATCGAACGACTGCCCCATGTCTGTGCTTTGCCCCAGTCACCATTGCCGTTAATTTTCAGATCGGTAGCGATCATATAGAACTTGTCACCTTCAGGTGAACGAATAATGAATGGATCTCGTACTCCCTTCTCCCCTAAGCTAGAGGTCAATACAGGTTTACCATTATTCAATTCTCGCCAGTTCAATGGATCATTACCGTTACTTAGTGCAAAGTGAACTTGCTCGCCTGTTGAGCTACCTTCTCCAGTGAAATATGCGAAGAAGTATCCCGCATATTTTTCATCAGCAGGCCGTTCCTTCACCTTCGCCATAAATTCCTTTGTAGCGGATGCTGCATTTAATGTAATCGTAGCTGTAAGCTTCACGTCTATATCTCCACTACCGTACGCCGGACGTTGTACTTCACCCGTCACTGAAATGACATTGGGCTGAACAGAAGCCCAAGTAATGGTTGTTCCATATAGTCCAGATTTCGGTAATGAGAGATGACCTCTAACATCACCAATGTTATGAACGACTAGCGCTGCTTTTGCTTCATCTACAGAAGCGGCATCGCTTGGCAATGCCTTAACCATCAACGTAAAGGTTTTGAGAGCTGTCTCTGTACCATCTGAAAATACTGCTGTTAACGTTATAACTTGATCACCCGTTGCGTTAGCTGGTCTGGTTACGGCACCTGTAGTTGAGATGACATTCCCCTTATCCGAAGTCCAGCTTATTGTTGTGCCATAAGCACCTGATGTTGGCAAAGTTACATTGCTTATAATCGCATCTTTGGATGTATTCGAGGCAAGAAGATCATGAATGGTTAATTTCTCTTTCGCAGCCGATACAAACATGCCCTTCATCGAAGCAATCTTCTGATCTGCACGAGCCTTCAGTGATGCAATATCTGCTGCTGTCATCGCACCATCATAGATTTGGAAGTCTGCAATCAACCCGCCGAAGTATGGATCAGCCGGATAAAATGACTTCCCAATGGTTCCACTACTGCCTGAGATATTTTTTATTTGTTCTAACGTCATACCATTCGTTGATCCTGATGCAACAGCAACACCATCAATATAAAGCGTTAGTGTACCATCTGTACCTGAAACAACAGTTGTAACGACTTTCCATTCATTATTCTTTAAGCCCGTGGTCGAAGTTGAAGACTCATTATTCCAGGCATTTGTCGCGATACCTAAGCGAGCCAGACCGTTAGCGTTATAACGTGGTGTGAAATACGTATAGTGCGTATTACTGTTTGGTCTTCCTAATGCATATAACCACTCCGCAGCATTTTTACCGCTCCAGTTCACAATGGACGAAACGGTGATATCCGTTAATCCATCGAGAACTCCTTGTGGCAGCTCTACATAGGAGTTAGTTGTGCCACCAGTAAAGCTTAGTACACCCGCATCTTGTGTACTAATCCATTCTGCTTTAGACGGATTCATCCATTTTCCGTTAAAGTTTCCTGTTTGGTCAACAACTGTCGCACCATCGATATCATTCATATCGTAGTGGAGAATGAGTTCTGCCCCAGATGGCTGCTCTACTGGAGGAGTAACGTCTTCATTAGCCAAAGTTGCAATCTCTTCAACGGATAATGCACGATTATAGATACGGAAATCATCCAATTTACCATCAAATAGACTATGAGAGCTGTTTCTCGATTTACCAATATAATTCATCGTTGTTTCCAGTAACATTCTCGGCTCCACGTTAAATGTCGAGCTGCGTTTAACCTCTTGACCATTCACGTACAATACGGCATCAAATTCATCCATTGTAATGGCAACATGCTGCCAAGTCTTCGTTGGTAAAAGTCCAGCATTTCTCACTGCATATTTATAATCTGATCCTAGTTTCGTGCTGTCATTGCTAAATTTCTCTGTAAAAGGGGTTACGACAGCGAACTCCAGACTACCTGTATCCCCTTGTGTACTCAAGTACATGGTGTTGCGGTTAACCTGTCTGCCTGTTTCGGAAGCAAAATCAAATATTCTTTGATTGGCTTGATTTTTATCCATTTGAACCCATGTAGAGAACGTAGCCTTCTCCAGATTCAAGGATTGAATCAAGTGATCTAGCAGCTTCACATATCCTGTTGATCCATTAAGCTCTAGTGCACCACCACTTTTACCGATCCGATCCTCTTCATTAATCGTTGCTCCACCTACGAGTGTTGCGTGATAGCCATTACCAGAAATGTCATTCAACGTTGTACCATTCACTGTATCTGCATCGAATGAGTAATGTACAACCGGATCTGTTGATGGCGCTGGACCTTTCCATGCATACTTCTCTTGCAAAGCATTATACTCTGCACGTGAGATTGGAATTACCGTCCCGTGTCGTGGTCCTGGCGGAAGTGCATATTGATCACTACTTAACACATTGTTTATATATTGCGTGCTACTGTCCAAGTCTGTTGTATATCGTACATGATATGGCCATGAATCAAGGAACAGATACCATTTGTCTTTATGAATATCTTTAAAAATCGTTTGTCCTTCGTTATTGCCATTTTTTCCGATCAAGCCAAGTTTGTTATCACGTGTACCCGGAACTGCGTCGTATTGAAGGCCATTTGCTGCAATACCGTCTTTGTCATAATAGAACGTTGGGGCCTTCTCCACATACACTTTCGTATTTACTTCTGATTTGGTGAATCGGTACAACATATTATTCTGCTCAATAAACGTCGTATCAATGGTCGGAAGTGACTCATCAATCATGACCTTGGGCTCAGAAAAGGTGTAGAAATCTCGTGTTGTCGCGTAGTACATCACATTGTACTGACCTTCAGGTCTTCCGTTATAATCACCATATGTCTCTGTGTTTTTCATCGATGATGCCCAGAATACAATATAATCTCCAGTTACCGGATCATAGATCGCTTCTGGCGCCCACGTATTTCCTCCTGTCTTAGGCGCCACCTTGATCATTCGCTGCTCACTCCAGTTCACGAGATCCTCTGACTCCCAAACCATCATGTAATGACTGCCTGTCATTTGAGCTTGATCAAAATTTGTACTTTCACCCATTTTCAAATCGGTTGCCAGCATATAGAACTTATCGCCTTCTGCTGACCGAATAACGAATGGATCACGAAGTCCCTTTTCCCCCATATTCGATTGCAGGATCGACTTTCCATTATTCAGTGCTTTCCAGAACAATGGATCTTCCGCTGTAGCGAAGGAGATCTCTTCACCGCCCTCATATTCACCTGTAAAGTATGCAAAGAAGTACGCATCAGGCTGTACTGGTGCAGCTGCTTTTCTAATCGTAACGTTAAACGTTAGCTCTTTCGAAGCTGTACCATTCGTAATCGTAGCGATTAGCGTAACGGGTATATCCGTAGTTTGACGGCTCACCCAGCCTAATTGTGTAGCGTTACCAGCCGCTTCAGCCGTTCCTTTAACGACCGCCGGCCTGCTGGATGTCCATGTAATGGTGGAGCCTTGTTCACCTGTAGTGACAAGACGTAAGTTCCCTTTAACATTGTCCGCGTTGTAGATCTCTAATTGTTCAGCGTCCAGATCAACCTTCTGCTGATCATCGAATTGCTTCAAGATCGTAACCGGGAATACAGCCGCTCTAGATACGCCTTGATACGTTAAAGTAGCGGTAAGCTCTGCTTGAACATTACCTGCTTCAACAGCAGGACGTTGTACAGTACCACTGTTAGAAATGACCGTAGGATGACTGGAACTCCACGTGATGTTTACGCCGTTTTTACCACTCGTCGGTAAGGTAAGGTCTTTCGTTATCTGCTCAGCACTCTGATCTGCCCCGTCTAAGTAATGACCGATGTCAAGTTGATTCGCTGCATCATCAACAGTAAGCTGACGTATTTTGGAGATGTGAGTTGCTGCTTCTTGTTGATATAACTCGCCCATTTCCTGCTCTGTCAACGCACGATCATATACTTGGAAATCAGCCACGCTACCTTGAAGGTATGGATCGTTCGCGAAGATGGACTTACCGATAAAGCCAGAAAACGTAGCATCCGGATTAATAATGTCTGACAACTTTAGTCCCTTCGTATTACCTGAAGCAACCTTAACTCCATCAACGAATAATGTGATCTTGTTGCTAGCTTCAGAGAAGGACACCGTTACATGCTTCCACTGTCCACCGATCAGGTTCGAGTTTGCGCCACCTGTAACTAAGGCTTCGTTCGGCCAGCCATTTTTGGAGATACCTGTAGCAATCATATTGCCTGATCCACTACCGTGACGCGGGGTTACGAAAAAATATTTGTTCGTTTCTGGCGTTAACACTGTACCCAAACCGAAAATCCAGCGATTCGTACCGTCATTCGTCCAGTTTACGATGGAAGATACGGTAATCTCATTCAGACCTTGTAATAGATCCTGTCGATTGGAGCCCTTGGGAATCTCAACATATCCACTGTTCGATGTAGAGCTTCCACCATTGAAAGAAATAAAGCCAACTTCACTATTTGAAATGAACTGTCCATTGTTTGGATTTTTAAATATTCCATCAAATGTAACTGCCTTGTTGGCAACATCCTTTAATACAAGTTGACCGTCTACTTCTTCGGTCATTTTCATGTTGTAATGAAGAATAAGATCATCTTTGAGTGATTTTCCCTTAACGGTAACGGCTGATGTAGCTGTAAACTCTCCATCTTCAGTCTGTACCGTAATTGTGGCATTACCCTCACTAACCGCTGTAACATTACCCGTTGAATTGACAAGCGCTACACTGGAGTCACTAGATGTCCAGACGACTCTTTTATTGGTTGCATTTGAAGGTGAGATTGTAGCCACTAATGTCTCGCTGTCCCCTATGGATAAACGAAGTGCAGCTTCATTAAGCGAAACCTCCTTAACGGCAATCTGCTCCACAGTAGCACCTTTAGGTAGTAAGGTAACCACGAACTCCTTCGTTGCCTGGCTTCCACCTAAAGAAATGGTTGCAGTTAACGTCACTTGTTGCTCCATTTCTCGTAAGGTCACTTCCCCAGTTGTACTAACCGCACTCTCATCACTGGAAGTCCACGATATCCATGCGCCATACTCATTGGTAGAAGGAAGTTCAAGAGATTCTGTCACGGCAGATATATCACCTAACGTTAGCTCTATTTTTCCTTGTTGTACTTGCTTTTCATTAAATGATTGTTCATATACTGCCGCGATATCTTCATTATTTAGTGCCTCTCCGTAAATTCTCAAATCTTGAAAGCTGCCCGCAAAAGTAGCATCCCCTGAATAATTGGAGCGACCGATGTATGCTTGCAAATCCGTACCAAAGCTGGCTGTTGTTTTCTCTTTGGCGGCCGTGCCTATACTTACACCGTTAATGTAACCTGTAATAGAGCGTTCTGTGATGACCGTCGTATAGTGAACCCATTGACCTTGATATTGTGAGGTAGAAGCGCCTGATACTCCAATCTCAGTTGTCCAAGGCTGGTCCACATTATTGCGATCCGTAAATACGGACTTGAAATCACCACTTGGGTTCGATGGATTAAACAGCCAATAGTTCGTTGGTAATTTATTTTCAGCTGCTGGCGTACCGTAGAATAATGCGGAGTAGTTCCCGCTCCCCGTGTTATTTTTGATCCATACAGAAATCGTTGTATTTTCTTGATGATCAAACAATCCAGTAGGAAGCTGCACGTAGTTCGTAGTACTATCTGTTCCTCCAGGTAAAGTAAGACCATCGACATACGTAATGTTGCCAACAGCCGTTCCATGTTTGCCATTACCGGATGTATCCTGTACATCCTCAAGCAGTGGATAATGTGCCAACATCGATGGTGTTACGGGGTCCGCTGAAGCTTGATTGTTAAATGGCAGAACAAAACTCAAACAGTTATTGAAGGTCAAAAGTAAAACTAACGTTATGATTGAAATCCGCTTTCGCATAGCATTCTTCCCCTCGTTTAATATTTAAAAGCACACAATCCTTATTTCACCTTTAAAAGAAGACCACCTCGCTCAAGGAGTTAAAAAAACACCCTGATATGAATGCGCTTACATTTCTCCTCATATTACGTCTTCCACCCTTCCAATTCAATGTAGTTTCTTGTTCATAAGGTGGATTTTTTTATTGCAATTTGAAATGAATGCAAACTGCGACACCTTTCATATGAAGCAATCTACATGTACAGATGCGTACAAGATTATCAAAGCAATAAAACGGCATCTCTGCCGTTCTGGATGTATACGTATGGTTTATCTGTAAATTAAAGGATTTAACTCCTGATAGACTTAATATATATAGTTGGACGCTTGTCATATTGACAACGTGTCCGAATAAGATGTCGGTAAGCCGTGGGCGAACCGGATCAAAAAAATAAGGAGGATTTTCATTTATGCCAAAACGATTTAGCAGAATGCTCGCATTCCTCTGTTGCTTGGTCATGGTAGCGTCGCTAATGCCTACCAGCTATGCTGCCGCCACTGACAACATCGAGAACGCAGAAGCGAATGAAACACCCACCGCCATTTTTGGAACTCCCGAACTCGGGGCAAACGACCCACTTTGGGGCCAAACCATGGAGCATCACATCAACAAAAGCACGGTACCCACCGATCCCAGACCCCATGCCATGGGTACAGCCAGAATCCTTTGGGATCATGACTACCTGTATGCCCGCATCGATGTGAATGACAGTAATCTATATCAGGGAGCTGGCGCAGATCACCGGTATGACAGCCTGGAGTTTTATGTGGGTACCGGAAGCGGCGGCTCAAATCAATGGCGGGTCAGCTCGACGGGTGTGTTTTCAGGGCAGGCCGCTCCAGGCAGAGCTGCATGGACCCAGATCACGGAAACCGGATACATCGTGGAAATGAGAATACCCAAAAGAAATTTGACCTTTGAGGAGGGACAGCTTACCTTTGAGGTCTATATTAATAACTCGACAGAAAACGGCGGTGACCGCTATGAAGTCGTTTCCTCTTTTGGAGTTCCAGACGCAGCTTACACCAGCTCTGATTCATTTACAGGCAGCCTGCAGCTCATCCCAGCCAATGAAATAGACACCAGATTATCAATTACCGCCACTGCGGGACCAGGCGGCTCAATCACATCGAACCCACCCGGCGATGTCCTGAGAGTAGATCGGGGCTCTAACAAAGAAATTACGTTTACCCCCGATTACGGCAAAATTGTGGATACCGTAACGGTAGATGGCGAGACTGTGACTCTACCTGCTAGTACTTATACCTTTACAAATATTGAGGCTGATCATGCCATTCATGTGACCTTCAGAAACGATCCGGACGCGGGGATACTTCCTTTTATCGTATGGAATGACAACTTCGCCAGTGGCGAGTACACAACGGCTGTTATCATTGATTTAGGCGAGGGGAAGTCGGCATTAGGCTCCGCGCTTAATCCAGACTTGTTTGCCTTATCGGCTAGGAACACGACCCTGAACGGCGAAGCAGTGACCTTTGAAGGACCACGCAAAATCACAAGGGTATACGCTAATGACGAGCCAAAAGTACGCGGCTATGTCGGGCCGATTAGCCATTCACCAGATTATCAGGACGGACTGGCGAGCGGTCGTTACATCGTTGTTGAGTCTGAGTTTTATTCAGAGAGCGGCGGGAGTACAACGCTGGATGGTAGCAGCAACTCGACTAGGCAGGTCTACACCCTTGTTCAAAAGGGCGAAATCGTACTGACAGAAGGGAATTCGCTTCACAATGTGGTTTTTGAACAGGAAAAAGTGGTGAATCCAATCCTTGATAAATTTACAACATTCACGGACAATTCGGTCAATCGTTCGCTCTACCTTCACAAGGATGACGGAGGTAACGTGATGAAAGGATTGCCGCTCTATGTATATACCCACGGCATGTCACGCGGCGGCACAAACGCTGCGACAGACCAAAAAGCAGCCATGAAATCCGCCAACGGCTCCGTCGCTTTAATGAAAAAGATGGAGCAAAATCCCGATAAGTACGCCAGCCATGTACTGAATCTTTCCTATAATGGCGTATCTGTTCCCTCAACAGAAAATGTTAAGAAGGTCATAGACGCCCTGATTGCCAGCGGTGAAGTAGATCCTAACCGTATTTACGCAGCAGGCTTCTCATGGGGCGGCCAGTATACGAACAACTTAGTTAACAGCTACCCTGGCTTCTTCGCTGCCGCCGCACCTATGGCCCCGGTAAGCGGTTCACCGAACGCTAAGGACAATGACGCTCACAACAACCTGGCCTATTGGATGTTTTTAAATGCTCATAATGTTGGTGGTTACCAGACGAACCTCAATAACTTCATCAATAACAATATGCCAAAAATGGTCAACGCGAGGGCTTCGCGCTTTGAGAGTAATGAGGCTCTCACGTGGCCCTACAATCAATTTGATCAGCCGAATCTGAGGCCGAATCCGGCCAACACACCTGTTCTGGCTGATTATATAGCGCATGAAGTTGAAGCGGCGGTGCTTTATAACCAGATCACTATGGGAACTTGGAGTATAGCACCTACGGCGCAGTCCTCTAACTTGCCGGCTTGGAACAACGATTACACAGATGTCTTTGATTGGATGTTCGCACAGAGAAAACCGTCCGTGCCTGATGCACCGAGTGGCTTCAAAGCGACAGCGGGTGACGGACAGGTCACATTGAGCTGGAATGCTCCTGCTGACGATGGTGGCAGCGCGATATTGGGCTACAAGGTATGGTATGGAAATGTAACACCGGTTGCATTGGAAGCGGCGGAGACCAAATATACCTTCAACAATCTGACAAACGGCCAAGGCTACAACTTCACCATCATCGCGATGAACGCGAAGGGAGACGGCGCGGAGATCAGTGCTACGGCGACACCGATGAAGACGACGACTCCCACTGTACCTGATTCTGGCGGCAATACGGGCAACACCGGTAATACAAGCAACGTTGATAATTCAAGCAACACCGACAATACAGGCATCGGGACAGACCCTGGAACCGGAACCTCGAAGTCGACCTACACAGTGAATACACCGAAGGATAAGCCCGCAATCACAGACAAAAACGGCAACACCACCCTGCCAGGCGGCGGCGAGATAACGACCAAAGGCGGGACGAAGATTAAGGTACCCGAAGGCACATCGATAGACGCAAACGGTGAGGTAACCATTCCGAAAGACAAAAGCGCCGAAGTGACACTACCTGGAGGCATCAGCACAGTGATCATTTCGGGTGGCTCAACGATCGCGAGCGACGGTACAGTCATAGTAGGCGGTAAAGACGCGCATGTGAACCTGTCAAACGGCAACCAGGTGCATCTCCACGGTGGATCGAAGATACGGAGCAGCGGAGCGGTTGTGGTAGGACCGGACGGAGCAAGAGTCGGTTTAAACAACGGCATGTCGCTGAACATCCGTGAGGGTACGGAGCTGGTGTTCGATGATGCCACCCCACTGGGCTTCCTCGTGATATCGGGCAACCCTTTCAGGGATGCCAACATGGGAGACTGGTTCTACAACGATATAAATTTCGCCTACACATACGATCTTTTCAACGGCACGACGTCCACAATGTTCTCACCGGGCAGCGCAATGACGCGTGCAATGTTCGTGCAGGTACTCGCCAATCTTGAGAACGTAAACCTCTCCAGCTACACGAGTTCCCGCTTTAATGACGTGACGGACGGACAATGGTACACCGCGGCAGCCGAGTGGGCGGCCGAAAAAGGCATAGTCAACGGTACAAACGCAGACCTGTTTGACCCCAATTCGCCGTTAACGCGCGAGCAGCTGCTAGTGATACTTTACAACTACATGAACTACAAGGGCTATGAGATACCTGAAAGCTACTCTAAACCCTTCACGGATCAGAGTGAGATCAGCTCCTGGGCGTTGGAGGCCGTTCAAGCGCTACAAGGCAACGGCATTGTATTAGGCAAACCGGGCAACTTTTTTGCTCCCAAAGCCACCGCCTCCCGCGCCGAAGTAGCCACGATCTTTGTAAGGTTCGTCGAATATCCGGCTAAGTGAAAGCGTATACAGGATTAAGGAGACCCCTCCCGGTTGGACAATATCCAGCCGGAGGGGTCTCTTGTTTTCAAACTGCATTTTTTTGACAACTCCCCGGTCAGGACTTTAAACCCTCGATTTTTGGTATCTAGAATATACGTCCCCAAGTCCTTCTACTTCATTAATCATGTTCTGATTTATTTCACCACATAAAAAACGCCATCACACTAATGTGATGGCGTTCTTCGTTATGGAGCCTAGGGGGATCGAACCCCTGACCTCATCGCTGCCAGCGATGCGCTCTCCCAGCTGAGCTAAGGCCCCAGGATATGAAATAGATAACTTGTCCAACACTGCTAACGTTCCACAGGCGACTCCTATATCATATAAAATCCAGCTTTCGCTGTCAATCAATTTTTCAAGATCCAAAGTGATTGGAGAAGAACAACCGATTTCACTGGTACACATGGACTGGAACTCCAGACTGCTCTTCTCCCTTTCCCACTTCACTAATCCTCCAGATCGTCTTTGGACAACAGGGATTTCAGTTCTTTCATGAACATATTGATATCTTTGAACTGACGATATACCGACGCGAAACGGACATACGCCACTTCATCGACTGGAAACAACTGTTCCATCAATAGCTCACCAATCTGACGACTCTCCACTTCAGCATCAGCTGTATTACGCAGGGATTTCTCGACTTCAGATACCATCATCTCCAACGTCTCAACGGAGACTGGACGTTTCTCACAGGCACGAATAAGCCCGCGAAGAATCTTGTCCCGGCTAAACTCTTCCCGGCTGCCATCTTTCTTGATAACAATCAATGGAGTTTCTTCAATCATCTCAAACGTTGTGAATCTTCGGGCACACTGCTCACACTCCCGGCGACGGCGAATGGATTTCGCTTCGTTGGCCGGACGCGAATCAAGCACTTTGGTACCCATATAACCGCAATAAGGACACTTCAAATCAGATCACTTCCCACGTTTTACTTTTTACCACATATTCCCTGTCTTGATTTTGTAATGAAAAATGCATTGCCGAGACATAATACTTTTACCAACTCACGAGGAGGTGAACAGCAATGGCACAAAGCAACGGTAACTCCAACAACCTGGTGGTAACTAAAGCTTCCGCAGCACTCGAGCAAATGAAATATGAAGTTGCTCAAGAACTCGGAATCAGCATCCCACAAGACGGATACCAAGGTAACATGACTTCTTACGAGAACGGTTCGATCGGTGGATACATCACGAAGCGTCTGGTAACAATTGCAGAACAGCAATTGGCAGGTCAATACCAATAATATCTGCATCGTAATACGCTACACAGAGGAGCATGGAGCGGCCGGTGAACAACCGGCCTGCTCTGTGCTTCTACTTATATACTTAGAACGTATTATAGATCTTTACATACTGATTATAATAATAAATGACCCTTTGTACATAGTGACGCGTCTCACCAAATGGAATATCCTTTACCGTATCGAATGAACCATCCCATACACCATCTCTGAGCCAACTATTCACTTTGCCTGGACCCGCATTATAAGCAGCGATCATAACCGCTTCATTGCCACCAAATTGATCGGACAGATTGCGCAGATACCATGTGCCTAACTGAATATTTCGTTCAGGCTCGTGCTTCAATTCCTCCAGTGAAGTGTCGGGAATTTTGGCTTGTTCCAATATCCAGTTGGCCGTGTCCGGCATCAGCTGCATGAGTCCAATGGCACCTCGTTTGGATTCCTTGCTTGTCTTGAAATTGGTCTCCACTTTGATAATGGAAGCAATCAGAAACGGATCAACCTCATAGCTCTGAGATTGGGCACGAATCTCTTCCTTATAATGAATCGGATAGAACCATGCCATCCAGTTTGTATTCAGAAATAGCACCAATACAAAGGACACAAACATCAACAGCAGTACTCGTTTCTTGCGCAATATTCTCATAACAAACCCTTACGCTGTAGATATGAGTCAATTTGCTGCTCCGTCTCAGTCCATAAACCGCTGTTATCGATGACAGTGTCAGCCAACTGCTTTTTGCGCTCAATATCCATCTGTACATCCATCCGTGCCTCAGCCTGCGCTGCAGTCATTCCATCCCGACTCATCAAGCGATCTCGTTGAACCGCTCTCGGTACATAGACAACCATGACTTCCTCAAAACCGTCTTCCAGACCCGATTCGTAGAGCAATGGAATATCAGATACCACAAGTTTATCCGGATGTTGCAACGCATATGCAGCAGCCCGTTCACGCATCTCTTTACGGATCGCCGGATGTGTGATAGCCTCCAATGCCTTTCGTTCCTCTGGTTGTTGGAAAACAATACTTCCAAGCTTTTTCCGATCCAGTGTTCCATCTTCGTTCAGTATGGCTTGTCCAAACCGCTTAACAGCGGTGGCCAACACGGGATGCCCGGGCATCATAACTTCCCGGGCAATAACGTCTGCATCGATGAGCAACGCTCCCTTACTGGCGAGATAGGCGGAAACACTGCTTTTGCCTGTCGCGATCCCGCCGGTTAAGCCTATATTCATCGTTTCACCTCATAACAGCTTCATTATTCCCATAATCATTAACAATAGTGCCGGCAATACAGAGAGTCTTCGCATCCAGCGCAGGGCTGAGAATCGTAGTCCAACCTTCATGCCGAGTGACAGAAACGCCCCACTAAACAGGGCAATAATGAGTGCCGTCCAGAGCGTGGGGAATCCCAAAAGAGCCGCTCCCAGGCCTGCTCCAAACGCATCCAGAGACAGGGCAATCCCCAGCCACATCGCTTCCTGAGCAGATATACTTCCCGAGTTATCCATATCCGCCTTGGAAGGGCTGCGAAGGATCTGAATGACGACCCCCAGCTTACGGAGCTCCAGTGTAAATACCATTCGTTCGAGAGAACCACCCGAAGCCGATTGCTCCAGATCCAGTGCAAGCACCTGATTCCTGCCTTTGGAATCCGGCAGCGTCACTTGTACGTTTCCCATCGCATTAACGTTTGTTTCTTCTGTTCCCTCATCCGTTCCGTTGCCTGTTTCCAGCTGTTCTTTTCCTTGCTTTCGAATAAGTTGCAACAGTGACCATGCACCAATACCTATCAATATAACGGCGCCCACAATGGAAGCGATATCCGGTGACACGACATGGGACAACAGCACACCAACTTGCATCGACAAGGCAATAACCAATCCCGAACAGATCGAAATAACAGCGATAGATAACAGGGGAATCTTCGTCCTCCGTAACCCATATGTAATCCCGACTCCAAAACCATCTAAACTAAGCGCCAAAGCAAGCGCCAGCAATGAAATAAAATGATGCAGCACCCCGGACTCCTCCTCTGTGCGGTACTCGTGCCAACTGAAGATGCCAGTATGGGTATACGCCCGCTTATTTCTGCCATATCAGTATATGGAGGGAGGAATCCAAGGGTGCTATGATTTCATCATTTCGTTCATTCAGTTCAAGTTCAGTGGCTGACAGCTCGGACAAAAATGCGTACCACGGCCACCAACCACCGTTTTTTCAATTAACGTACCACATGTTGCACAAGGCTCCGATTTGCGTCCATAGATTTTCAGTTGATGCTGGAACATGCCCATCTCACCCTGTCCGTTCACATAGGATTTGATGGATGAACCCCCTGCATTCACTGCATCTTGCAACGTAGCCACAATCGCTTCATGAAGCACCGTTAACTGCGCCTCGGTCAGAGTTTTGGCGATGGTCTCAGGATGGATGCCGGCGCGAAATAGAGCCTCGTCCACATAAATATTCCCGATACCCACCACATATGCCTGATTTAACAACACAGCTTTAATTTTGGTTGTTCGCTTGCCCACCGCCTCACGGAATGCGGTTACCGTAAAGGCCGGATCAAGCGGCTCCAATCCCAGCTTCAGCAAAGGTTTCGATATCAGTTCCTCACCTGCATTAAACAGATGCATCGTACCGAACTGGCGTACATCCTTATAACGCAATTCCGTACCATCATTAAAATGGAAGATTACATGTGTATGCTTCTCCACATCTTCATGCTGCTCGTACACGCCGTACCTTCCTTCCATCCGCAGATGGGAGACGAGCACCAGCCCGTCCAGCAAAATACGCAAAAACTTGCCGCGTCTCTCCACGCCAATTACGGTATGTCCCGCGAGTTCCATTGCAAATGCATCTATGTCGTCCGGCCGCTGAATAATCCGCGGCAAGCTAACGGTCACATGATCAATCGTTTTGCCCACAATAAGTTGATTCAATGTTCTTCTGACTGTTTCGACTTCCGGTAATTCCGGCATGATGTTCTCACCTCCCCTATATTATAACGGAAGATGGCGCTCAGCGGGACCCTTTTCTTATATCTCTAACATGGAAGGCCCGATTGTAAAATACCGGAAAAACCGCGCGCTGCTTGATTATTTCGCTTCGTACCAGTTATCCCCAAAGCTGACTTCAGCTTTCAGCGGAACTGAAAGTTCCAATGCTTTTTCCATGACCGAAGGCACGAGTTCTTTCATCAGCTCCAATTCATCAGCAGGCACTTCGAACACAAGTTCATCGTGCACCTGAAGCAACATACGGCTCTTCAACTTGCGTTCCCGCAGCGCTTCATCCATCTGTACCATGGCCAGCTTGATGATATCTGCCGCAGTTCCCTGAATAGGTGTGTTCATCGCCGTACGCTCTGCGAAGGAGCGCAGATTGAAGTTGCTGGCATTAATCTCTGGCAGGTAACGACGTCGCTCAAGCAGCGTTTTAACGTAACCATCCTGGCGAGCTTCTTTCACAATGTCATCCATATATCGGCGCACACCCTGGAATACTTCAAAATACTGATCAATAAACTGCGCTGCCTCTTTACGAGTAATGTGCAGATTCTGTGATAAGCCATAATCACTTATTCCATATACGATACCAAAGTTAACTGCCTTGGCGGAACGACGCATATCCCCATCCACATCCTCAGGCTTCACGCCAAATACATCCGAAGCAGTCTTCGTATGAATATCCATATCATTGACAAATGCTTCCTTCAAGCGCTCATCGTCCGAAATATGTGCCAGAACACGCAGTTCAATCTGGGAATAGTCTGCTGCCAAAATGGACCAACCGGGTTCGGAAGGAACAAATACCTTCCGGATTTTGCGACCTTCTTCCATCCGAATCGGAATGTTCTGCAAGTTCGGGAATTGACTGCTAAGTCGTCCCGTTGCAGCAATGGTCTGACGATAATACGTATGCACCTTGCCATCTCGATCGGAGATCTCTTTGAGCAGTCCTTCCACATAAGTAGATTGCAGCTTGGCAAGCTGACGATATTGCAGGATATGCTTAACCACATCATTATAAGGCGCTAATTTCTCCAATACTTCAGCATCTGTGGAGTAGCCTGTTTTTGTTTTCTTCACGACCGGCAAGCCCAGTCTGTCGAACAAAATCTCCCCCAGTTGCTTCGGCGAATTCAGATTGAATTCTGTCCCTGACAACTTGTAAATCTCAGCCATAAGTCTGCTGATATGCTCTTCGAACTCGCTTCCCAGCGCCTGCAAATCGGCTGTATTAGCCTTAATACCCTGCTTCTCCATATCTGCCAGAATACGCGACAACGGCATCTCCAGCTCATGGAAAAGTGAGTTCATCTCATCGCCCTCCAGCGCCTGTTCCTGGAGAGGAATAATCGCTGCCACAGCAGCAGCTTTCCGGCAAAGGAAATCGCCCAGGATCTCTGCTTCCGGCACCTTATACTTGGCCCCTTTGCCCATAACCGTGTCATCCTCCACGAGTGATGGCAGACCATACTTGGTTGTGAGTCCACTAATTGTCTGGTTGGATTCCGTTGGATCAAGCAAATAAGCAGCCAGCTGTACATCGAATGATGCGCCAGCGAATTCAATTCCATGTGCATGTAGAGCCAGGTCTACACGATGAAGATCATACCCGCGCTTTGGTTGTTCTGAATTACCAAGCCATTCCCGCACTGAAGCAGCAGCATCGGAATGAAGCAATTCGGGAGATATGAACGTATAGGTTCCAGCGGAACCTACAGCAAGTCCAATCAATTTTGCTTGGTGCGGGTTATCCCCATGTGTCTCCACGTGGAGGACATCAATGGAACCCAGGGAACTGAACAGCTCGCCTATGTTGTCCTCTGTTGCAATGGAGGACTCTACCTCGGCAGCAGGGACCGCTTCCTGTTCAGAACCGATGCTGCCACTGAATGACAGGCGTTCGAGCAAGGATTTGAATTCCAGCTTTGCCAGTGCAGGGCCAGCCTGTTCTTCTTTTAAACCGCCGAATTGCATATCCTCCCACGTCTGCTCAAGCGGAACTTCCCGGTGAATTGTCGCGAGTTGCTTGCTCATCCGGGCATCTTCGGCATGGGCCTCGATCTTTTCCTTCATCTTGCCTTTCAGTTCACTTGTACCATTCAGCACATCCTCCACCGATCCGAACTGGTGCAGCAGCTTCAACGCTGTCTTCTCTCCCACCCCGGGAATACCCGGAATATTATCGGACGCATCGCCCATCAGACCTTTGAGATCAATGATTTGCAGCGGCGTCAGACCATAACGCTCCTTAATCTGAGCAGGGTCATACAGTTCGATATCGGTTACCCCTTTACGTGTCAGTCCGATATGTACATGTTCAGAGGCAAGCTGCAGCATATCTTTGTCACCCGATACAACAAGCACCTGTCTGCCCGCTTCATCTGCGCGTTTGGTTAACGTCCCGATGATGTCATCCGCTTCAAATCCAGCCAGCTCAAACTGAGCGATGCCAAGTCCTTTCAGCAGTTCTTTGAGCAATGGGAATTGCTCTGACAACTCTGGTGGTGTTTTCTCCCGACCACCCTTGTATTCCTGATACCCTTCGTGTCGGAACGTAACTTTGCCTGCATCAAATGCGACCATCACATGTGTAGGTTTATGCTCTTCAAGCAGTCTCAGCAGCATCGTGGTGAAGCCATATACGGCATTGGTATGCAGACCTTTCGAGTTGGTCAGAGGCGGCATTGCAAAAAACGCCCTGTAAATAATGCTATTTCCATCTATGAGAATAAACTTGTCCATTCCAGCACCTCGCGTATTATATGGTCAACCTCTTCAAATTACATCTATTCTCATGATACCATACCCACCTGTCACATCAAAAAGAATAGCCTCTTTTCACTTCATTTAATCGCAAAAAAGAACCTTCTCCACAGGCAGCTGTACACAGCCTACCTGAGAGAAAGTCCTTTTCCATTCATATGATTGCATTACTTAATCAGCACTGATTCCCCAATTCCAAAGCAATACTCTTCTATTGATTCAGATCCGGGCGTTTACCTGTCACCAGGTATACCGTGCTCTCACCAATGTTGGTCGCATGATCTCCAATACGTTCAATGTAACGTCCGACCATCATCAGCAGCATAGCCTGAGAAGCCTGATTCGGATGCTCTGTCATTAACGTGTAGAGATCACTGATCATGTGGCTGTACAGTTGATCGACCTGATCGTCCGTCTGAGCCATTTTGTAGGCCAGATCTGTGTTTTCTTTCAGGAAAGATTCGATCGATTCATCAATCATGGATTTCACGATTTCTGCCATTTGCGGGATATCCACCAGAGGTTTAATCAGCTTCTGTCCATCCATCCGGAGTGTCACCTTCGCCACGTCGAGAGCAAGATCTCCCATACGCTCCAGATCACTGGAGATTTTGAAAGCCACGATAATACGTCTGAGATCCTTCGCCACCGGCTGTTGTGTAATGATCAGTTTGGAGCCAAGCTCCATAATTTTGTCTTCAAGGGCATTCAGATTCGCATCATTCTTGATGATGACCTGAGCTTTCTCCGCGTTCATCGTTTGTAAACTCTCAATAGCCCCATCCAGTGCTGCTCCTACATGTTCACCCATTTGCTTGAGCAAGGTACGCAGCTCTTCAAGCTCCTGATCAAATTCTTTTCTGCGAATCATAGATTTCATGTCCTCCTTATCCATCGTCTCCGGTTATGCCGGGATCATTCCAACTCAGCTCGCTTAACCGAACCTTCCAGAGATATAATCCTCGGTTCGGGAATCTTGCGGTGTGGAGAATAACGTCTCCGTATCAGCTGCCTCCACCACTTCACCATTCAGGAAAAATACCGTGCGTCCAGATACCCGTGCCGCCTGGTGCATATTGTGGGTAACCATAACGATGGTGTACTTGTGATGCAATTCCTTCACCAGCTCCTCAATTTTCAACGTGGAGATCGGGTCGAGTGCCGACGTTGCTTCATCCATCAGCAGAACGTCAGGCTGTACAGCCAGCGCCCGTGCAATACAGAGACGCTGCTGTTGTCCGCCAGACAGACTCAGTGCCGACTTTTTCAATACATCCTTCACTTCATCCCACAGTGCCGCATGGACAAGACTCTGTTCCACCAACTGATCCAGTTCAGCCTTCTGGGTTACCCCATGCAAGCGTGGTCCATAAGCGACGTTATCATAGATGGATTTGGGGAACGGATTCGGTTGTTGAAACACCATGCCGACCCGTTTGCGCAGTGTCTCCACTTCAATCTCATTACTGTAGATATCGGAGCCATTCAACATAACCTGTCCTTCCACACGAACACCCGGAATCATGTCATTCATCCGGTTCAATGTGCGAAGCAATGTCGATTTACCACAACCTGACGGCCCGATGAACGCAGTAACCGTTTTTTCCGGCAGATCCATCGATATATTTTTAAGCGCGTGATGCGTATCATAGTATAAATTAAGTTTATCAATGTGAATGAGGTCCTTCATGGATGTTCACTTCTCCTTCGCTGCAGGGACACGAAAACTCCCTTTACGTTGAGACCGATGCTGGTAATCGTTCATCGCTGCTCGGCCATCTTTAATATCCTACCCTCTCATTGTAAAAACCGTATCACTTTCATGTTAACGGAATGTAAAAAGACATCCTTAACCTTCATGATCTGCGTAATGGATCAATCTGATTCCTGATGTCTGCCTTAGCCTTATGGATTGCCTTATATTTTACTCATTATTCAAAACCATCTCATCCAGCTTTGTACGAATATGCTCTGCGACTTCTCCAGCTTTTCCGCCTTCCACGGCAATTTCCTCTGCTATACGGGACAGATCTTTCACCGCACTGTTCAGTTGCCGGAACGTGGCTCCCCCTGCAGTGACATGTACCGAACTGTCATCAATCTCCGCTCCGCTTGCCTTAACCAGTTCTACGGTCTGAAGGGTCAGTCCACCAATATTCTCCAGCAATGAAGACATGTTGCCTGCAACTTCACGGGTCTGTTTCGCCAACGTTCGAATCTCGCCTGCAACAATCTGAAAACCTCGTCCATATTCACCGGCATGTGCTGCTTCGATGGAAGCATTCAGGGCAAGGAGCCCACTCTGATCCGCCAGGGATCGAATGGAATGTGCCATGCCTGAGCCTGTTTTGATCGAATTCAGCATGTGATCCGCATGTTGTCCTTGACTCTCCATGTGCTGATGTACCTGGTTATAGGAAGCATCGACATGCTTCAAACTCTCTTCGCCCCGCTTGGACAATGCCATGATCTCCCGGGCCTCATGAACGGTCTGATTCGCTGCATGCACCAGCTTGGTAACTGCTTCATTAATTCTCGTTATCTCCTGCCTGCTCTCCGATACCGTACGAACACGTTCTTCGGAAGACGCTTGTTGCAATCTGCGGGAGAGCGACATCACATCACGCATCGTCAGCACACCGAGCAGTCGATCCTGATCCGTAACGAGTAGACAATCGTAGAAATGTTGTTCATTCCGTCCAAGTGCGATATCGATAATTGTGGTCGCTTCCATATGAATATCTGCAATAACCGGTGATGTGTTCACGACTTGTATGACCGGCTTACGGTAGAATAGATCTGCGGCAAAACGGCCGTTTAACATCCGATATAACGTCTCTCTCATTAACAATCCAGTAGGTTTCATCTGCTCATCACATAATACAATGCAAGGGTGCTCCTGACCCTGATTCATCATCGTCGCTGCTTCTCCACAGGTCGTGTGGACTCCGGCGACAGGAACCTGGCGGTAATAGTCTTGCAGATGGATTACAGGTTCTTCAGCAACCACCGTTACTTCATGATACTGTTGTTCAGGCGTCGTTAATTCTTCGTTATGTAAAACAACATGAGGCTGGTCAGGTTTCACTTCGAGCAACATGGGCATAAATGCGCAATCTCCTTTACGTATTAGCTCCGTCTTGAGATAGATTATGTAGGTATAAAGTATCACCCAGATAAGTCCATGCTACTCCCTCTACGTAAAGGAACATCCTCCTTTATGTTAAACGAATGTAAAATAAAACTCCCCGATCATTGCTAACTTGAATGATGGGGAGTTTTTCTTTTCACAACCAATTTATAACCTACACCACGAATGGAATCAATGTGAACCGATTCTGGGTCCAGCTCCAGCTTTTTGCGTAATGAGCTGACGTGTACGTCCACTGTTCGTTGACCTCCGATATAATCGAAGCCCCACACCGCGTTCATCAGATCATCCCTTGTCAGTACCACACCCGGCTTTTTGGCCAAATATAAGAGAACTTCGAATTCTTTCGGACGCAGACTGATGGATTGTCCACCCAGTGTCACTTCATATTTCAGAGGATAAATCTCAAGCTCTCCCAGAATAATTCGTGAACCATCCTTGTCATCAGGCTGTGGTAAGTCTTCACCATTGGAATAACGTCTTAATACGGCATCCACTCGGGCTAATAACTCAGATACACCAAATGGTTTGGTAATATAATCATCGGCACCCGATTTCAGTCCCTGTACTACCTCGGCTTCACCGTTCTTGGCGGTCAGAATGATAACAGGTGTACTGACACCCTGTATTCTTAACTTATTCAGAATGTCCAGACCATTCATGCCCGGAAGCATCAGATCAAGTAAAATGAGATCAAATTCCTGAGACAAGGCCCGATCATATCCTGCAGATCCGTGATCCTCTGCCGTAACGTCATAACCTTCCTGTGTCAGGTTATACGTGAGTAATCTCGATAATGTAGGTTCATCCTCAATAACTAGCAAACGCTGTGCCATGATACCCCTTCTCTCTTCATAGGTTGTCTGTTGCCACAACACTTTTTCTATCATAGCACTAAATTGTTAACGCGGTGTAAAACAAAACAACCTTTTTACATTTTCCTACTTCATGTCTAGATCTCTTCATCCTGAATGAATGGAAGGATCACACGGAACGTTGTCCCCATGCCCAGCTCACTCTCAACAGACAATTTGCCATGATGCAATTCCACCAGATGTTTCACGATGGAAAGTCCAAGGCCCGTGCCCCCTGAATTACGGGATCTGCCTTTATCAACGCGATAGAATCGTTCGAAGATCCGCGGCAGATCTTTTTTCGGTATGCCAATGCCAGTATCCGACACCGCAAAGACCACTTCATCGTCGTTATCCATTGTCACCTGTAACTTCACTCGTCCGCCATCCGGGGTATAGTTGATTCCGTTGGATAACAGATTGATGAAGATCTGCTTCATCTTGTCCTCATCCGCTTCAATGTACAGTTCCTCCGGAACATGCATTTCCAGACGAATCTGCTTTTTCTCCGCCACCTTGGACAGGGTGCCCAGCACCATTTCGAAGAAAGAGTGTACATGAACAGGTGAACATTGCAAAGGCGCGCGTTTGGATTCGATTTTGGATAATTCCAGAATATCCCCAATCAATCGGTTAAGTCGATCTCCTTCATCATAGATGATTTTCAGGAATGAACGCTCCGTCTCCTTATCCTGTACCCCGCCACTGAGCAACGTTTCGGCAAAGCCCTTGACCGCAGCAACAGGTGTCTTAAGCTCATGTGAGACATTCGCAACAAACTCACTGCGCATCGACTCCAATCGGCGAATCGCCGTCACGTCCTGCAACAGGAACAACATGCCTCGATAACTACCATCATCTTCCGACATCGGTACGCCATCAATCCGGATCAGTTTTTCCTCCGGGTTGAACACACTCACTTCTTCATGCATCCGATCTTTCAGTGCAACACTCTCTTCAATGGTACGTGTTAATTCGTAGTGTCTTTTCAATTCAGTATAAGGCTTACCCGTAACTTTTCCTGCCTGAATACCGAGCATACGCTCTGCTTCCCGATTAACCAATGCAATGGATTGCCCTGCATCGATCATGACAATGCCTCCGGTCATGTTCGCGAGGACGCTCTGTAGCAAGGCTTCATTGTCACGAATCGTCTTCAGCTGGGACTGCAAGCTGTCTGCCATTCCGTTGATCGCAAGCCCCAACTGTCCGATCTCATCTCTACGCGTTACATCAACTCTCGCATCGTATTCCAGCTTGGTGATTCGATGAGCCACTTTTGTAATATGCTCAATCGGGGAGGTTAGTCCGCGTGCAACCCTATAACTGACAAATGCGACAATTAAGAACAGCAGTCCTAGTGCAGCAAACATAATCATCCAACCACGCTGAAGACCCTGATCAACCGCATGCAGACTCATTGAAAGACGGATGTAGCCATCAAATTTGCCGCTGGGCATTTCAATCATGTCACTTTGATCCGAATTGACAGGTAGTGCTACATACAGCATGTCCTGTCCCAGTGTTTCACTGTACCGTATGGACTGCCCGTATCCATCCCCAACCGCACCCAGAATTTCTTCCCGGTTCAAGTGATTATCCATCGCTGCCGGATTACTCTCGGAATCTCCAATGACGGTGCCGTCTTTATTGATGAAGGTCACCCGGGAATCCGTGAGGCGATCCAGTTCCAGCGCCCGATCTGAATAGTACTTTCGTGTGGCTTCCGAGGTTGGATCACTTGCATCATGGAAGGGAAACGTGGCTTTGAGCAAATTAATCTCCCGCACCATGGTTTGCTCCAATGCGGTTATGTGCGTAGTTTTAAACACTCTGCCCATTGTATATCCAGCTACAATGACGGATACACCGATCAGCACCATCATAATGATGGCAAGGCGAATTCGGAACGGTCTCATCTATCTCTTCCTTTATGATCAGATTAACATCTAATAATTGGCTCTATATTGAATCCAGTTCAATTCGGTCACCACGGGTGCCGGGATTGGAAATAACGAGAAACTCCACTTCTTCGTTGCTGCGATTCATCATCTGATGCGGCATTCCGGGTGCAATCTCTATTCCTTCATGGGTTTCTAGCACGAACATTTCTCCGTTTAGTTCCATATATGCTTCACCACTAAGGATGAAAAAAAACTGACGGCTTACCGAATGAACATGTCGTGTTTCAGTCGTTCCTGCAGGCATTCGCTCATGAATGATGCTCAATTTATCGTTTTGAACAAGGTGCCAGCCATCGCACTGTGCACCCCATATATAATGCGCTGCATTCTGTTTGCTCATTTTCATATGACTTGTCCCTCCAAGTATAATTTGCTCGATCTATCATATCACAGATTAGGGAACTTCCAGTCAGCCAAGCTATTCGTACCATATCATATATGTATCAACGCAGATGCAGACTTTTGTAAACAGCTGCTAAACCGCATCTTAGACTTGCACAATTCCCTGATATCAAAAAGACGCACCGCTCAGCTATGCCGAATGCGCTACGTCTCTCTATATAATCAATCCTATACGGATTCCGAATCAACTTAAAGCATTACCCGTTTACCACTTCACCGCCATTTACATGCATTACCTGTCCACTCACATACGATGAATCATCCGAAGCCAGATACACATATGCGGGAGCCAGTTCATCCGGTTGCCCTGGACGTTTCATCGGCTGGGTTGCGCCAAACTCACTTACTTTTTTCTCGTCAAAGGTGGATGGAATGAGCGGTGTCCAGATCGGCCCTGGTGCAACGGCATTAACACGAATTCCCTTCTCAATCACATTCATCGACAGAGAACGAGTGAACGAAGTGATTGCTCCTTTGGTAGATGAATAATCAAGCAAGGTCGGGCTACCGCGATAAGCTGTGATGGATGTGGTGTTAATAATCGTACTGCCTTTCTTCAGATGTGGCAGAGCTGCCTGCGTCACATAGAACATGCCGAAGATATTGGTACGGAATGTTCGCTCCAGTTGCTCTGGTGTAATATCCTCCAGATTCTGCTGTGGGTGCTGTTCCGCAGCGTTATTCACGACAATGTCCAGTTTACCCAATTCATCCACCGTCTGCTGAACCGACTTCTTCGCAAAGGCATCATCACCAATATCTCCAGCTATCAAGATACACTTGCGTCCTTCTTGTTCCACTTGGCGCTTCGTTTCCTTGGCATCTTCGTGCTCGCTCAGATATACAATGGCGACATCTGCGCCTTCCTTGGCGTATGTAACAGCTACAGCCCGTCCGATCCCACTGTCACCCCCTGTAATGAGCGCTACCTTTCCCGTCAGTTTACCTGCTGCCTTGTATTCAGGCTTTTCAAATTCGGGTCTAGGATGCATCTCCGACTCGATTCCAGGTCGTTGATCCTGATGCTGTGCTGGCATTGTTTTTTCGTTTTGTGGTGTGGTTGACATCTAACATTCTCCTCTCAAAATGTGAACATGTTTGGATTACAGAAGACACGGACTTTAGCTGTAACCTTCCTTGTCTTTCGTTCTCTGAAAAAGTCTCATTCTGTAGGATGGCATGAACAGTCCAGATTATTCTTCTGTGATGAAAAGCACTCAAGGCTCGGCGTGCTGTCTCTATCAGCATCCTACCTTCTATTCGTTATTTACCACGCTCTTTGGATATCAAACAATCGATTTGCTTCAAAACCTGTATTGCCAGAATTCGAAATTTATTCGAAATTAGACTGTTTCATGATACAAAGTGTATTCCTATGCTGCTTGGGCTGAGGTACAATGTACAGTATACAGATATGCTTTAGCTATCATTTTTACTGGTTTAATCATCCTAATCTAACATGGAGACCTGACAATGGAATCGCATATTAATTCATATATAACACTCGTAGCCACTTCAGCCGTGCTGAATGTCTTTTTGTGTTTATATACCTATTTCAGAAGATCCGAGATCCCCAGCTCCAAAATATTCATCCTCTACACAGCAGCACTCTCCATATACACGTTTGGATATGCAATTGAGCTGGCCAGCAACACGCTCGAGCAGATGAAGTTTTGGACCACCGTGGAGTATATAGGCATGCCCTTCTCCGCATCTCTTGGCCTCATGTTGATGATAAAATATACAGGAAAAACGTTATCCAAAAAGGCCACTGCCGCATTGTTTGTAATCCCTTCCATTACACTATGTATGGTAGCAACCAATGATTTTCATCATCTTTTTTATAAGAAAGTATGGCTGAGAGAAGATAGTCCCGTACCTCTGATGGATATCGCAGTAGGTCAATGGTATGTTGTACACGGCGCATTCACGTTCTCATGTCTGTTGTGTGCCTGCCTCATTCTGATCGGTCAATGGAAACACACCAAGAAGATGTACCGTCGACAATTACTTACACTGATTACTTCACAGATTATTCCTATGGTCGCAGCTTTTCTGTATTTGCTTGGCTTGACACCTGGTGGGATGGACCCCGTGCCGGTTCTCATGTGTATTACATCTGCGATGTATATCTGGGCCATTCTATCCTCTCGTCTCCTGACCATCGTGCCGATTGCTAAAGACAGTATTTTCGAGAGCATGCGCGAAGGAGTTATTGTACTGGATAGTTCCAATCGTCTGGTAGATTATAATCGATCACTTCGTGACATGTTGCCAGAGCTTAACCTCACCATGATTGGACAACCCTTGGATGAGATATGGCTTACTCTTGCCGGTGAGACTTTTCCCGTTCAATACGAGAAGGAAGGATTGCAAACGGATCTGTACTGGCAGTTAGCAGGTGAAACCGTCTGTTATCAAGTCAGAACATCTTATGTGTATAACAAGGATGCACAGATCGTGGGTAGCCTCATTATGCTCATTGATATAACAGAACAACGTTTCTTGCAAGAACAGCTAAAACAACTGGCTTATTTCGATGGTCTGACCAAAATCTATAATCGCACTCATTTTTTGCATAAAGGACGGGAGATGTTAAGCGAGGCTCGTCTTAATCAGCAGCCTGTTTCATTTATATTATTTGATATCGATTATTTTAAACGCATCAATGATACCTATGGACATGATGTAGGTGATCAGGCCATTATCCATGTAGTCTCTGTATGTAATCGATATTTGAGCCCTGAGATGTTGTTCGCCCGTTATGGAGGAGAAGAATTCGTTATCTCCCTTCCGGATACCTCTCTTCAAGAAGCCAAAGAACTTGCAGAGCAACTGAGAGTTGCCTTGTTGAATTCCCCCCTAGATGTTAAGGGAAATCCTATTACGCTGACCTCAAGCTTTGGTATCTCCCAATACAATGGAGGCATTGATTCGCTGGAATCCTTGTTACGTGATGCTGATACTGCGCTGTATGAGTCCAAGCGGAATGGTCGAAATGCTGTGTGTGCATATGCTATGAGTGCAACCTAACCCATGTAGACCTTACCTGATGGAGCATGGACGATGATATGTATGGTAAAGACTGCTGTAGTACCAACTCAAATAAAACAAGGAATGCTGATTCAACTTGGTAATAACAAATGAAAAATAGACAGCCGATGTGGCTGTCTATTTTTCATTTGTTTCCCGTAACGCTATCTTACATCCCATTCAGCTTGTCCTAATTACGTTTGCAAACGCTTAAGCAATGGAGACTAATACATCGTTGTAGGATGGATTAACCGTCCGCTACGCACTTAGATGACCTGATTATTCACCATCAGATACACCATGATAAGCAAGAATACAGCCAGAAGTGTACTGAACATACGGATCTTGCTTTGCTCAGGACCTACATCACGCTTGTTTTTCACACCTTCTGCAGCGAGTCGTAGCGGTTTGCCCATAATTCCTCCAATAGCGGCAATGGCCAAGAGAAGGACAACAACAACAGCCATCCAGACATGAGAATACTCACCTTTTGTCATCAGGTAACCGCCTGTTAGAAGTTGGATTACAAGTCCATACTGCGCGACTTTGTTCAAAGAACGTAGCGATGCAAATGCTCCCTCTTGTGCTGCAGCATTCAAAGTACGGATTTTACCGACCACAAATGGCAGAATCAAATAAAATCCCATCGCCAGTGCTCCAATAATATGGAGCAGATACATAATCATTGTCAAAATTTTCATCCTCCTCAACATTTTCGGTGTGCTATACATCACATCCCATTATACTGGGGATCTTATCCAAAGAAAAGAAAACCTCCGGGTTACCGGAGGTTTTCTTTTAGCTTCTGTTCAAAAAGTTCTCAAACTTACAGGTTTACTACTGAAATGACGTTACGAACCGAATCAGCAGATTTATCCAAGCCTGCTTTTTCTTCCGTTGTCAGGTCAAGCTCGAATATTTTCTCAATGCCGTTACCACCCAGAATGGTTGGTACACCGAGGAACAGATCATGATAGCCATATTCACCTTCAAGATAAGCGATGACTGGAATGATACGTTTCTTGTCCTTCAAAATCGCTTCGGTCATCTGAACAAGTGAAGCCGCCGGTGCGTAATACGCACTGCCGTTACCAAGCAGATTCACAATCTCACCACCGCCAACACGGGTGCGCTGCACGATGGATTCGATCCGGTCAGCCGGAATCAGGGTATCGATTGGAATGCCTCCCACGCTCGAATAACGAACGAGAGGCACCATATCGTCTCCGTGACCACCAAGAACGAATCCACGAACATCTTCAACAGATACGTTCAGCTCTTGCGCAATGAAGGTACAATAACGTGCTGTATCCAGAACACCTGACTGACCAATAACACGGTTTTTAGGAAAACCAAGGGTCTGATAAGCTGCATAAGTCATCGCATCTACCGGGTTACTTAGAATAATGACGATGGAATCAGGGCAATATTTTTTCACATTTTCACAAACGGACTTCACAATACCCGCATTCGTATTGACCAGATCGTCACGGCTCATACCCGGTTTACGGGCGATACCAGCGGTGATGATTACAATCTCAGAACCTGCAGTATCTTCGTAGTTGGAAGTACCGACGATATGACTGTCAAATCCTTGAACAGGACTTGCCTCCATCATATCGAGTGCTTTCCCCTTCGTCGGGTTCTCCAGCTGAGGAATATCAACCAGCACAACATCCCCGAGTTCTTTTTGGGCAAGCATTAATGCGGTCGTGGCACCGGTAAAACCGGCGCCGACTACTGTGATTTTTTTGCGCTGAATAGTCAAGATTCACATCTCCCCTTACAGGTTTTTAATGATTTGATCCGCGAATTCAGAACATTTCACTTCAGTAGCGCCATCCATCAGACGTGCAAAGTCATACGTTACTGTTTTATTGTTAATGGATGTTTCCATACCTTTGTAGATCAGGTTAGCTGCTTCTTGCCATCCCAAGTGCTCAAGCAACATTACTCCGGACAGAATAACGGAACCAGGGTTCACGACATCTTTGTCCGCGTATTTAGGTGCAGTACCGTGAGTTGCTTCGAAGATAGCATGTCCTGTCACGTAGTTGATGTTCGCTCCAGGAGCGATACCAATTCCGCCAACTTGCGCTGCAAGTGCATCGGACAGATAGTCACCGTTCAGGTTCAAGGTTGCGATCACATCGAATTCGCCTGGACGAGTCAGTACTTGTTGCAGAGCGATATCGGCAATCGCATCTTTTACGATGATTTTACCAGCATCTTCAGCGGCTTTTTGTGCTGCATTCGCTGCATCTGTACCTTCGTTATCTTTGATGATGTCATATTGTGCCCAAGTGAATACTTTGTCAGCGAACTCTTCTTCAGCCACTTCGTATCCCCAGTTTTTGAAGGCACCTTCGGTAAATTTCATGATATTACCTTTGTGTACCAAGGTAACACTCTTACGGTTATGATCAATTGCGTATTGAATTGCTGCACGCACCAAACGTTTTGAACCTTCGGAAGAAACTGGCTTGATACCAATACCGGAAGTTTCAGGGAAACGAATTTTGTTAGCACCCATCTCCTGTTGCAGGAACTGGATCACTTTTTTCACTTCTTCAGAACCTTCAGCATACTCGATTCCTGCATAGATATCTTCCGTATTCTCACGGAAAATAACCATGTCTACCAGCTCAGGACGTTTAACCGGAGAAGGTACACCGTCGAAATAACGAACAGGACGCAAGCAAGTGTAGAGGTCAAGCTCTTGACGCAGGGCTACGTTCAGGGAACGGATACCGCCACCGATTGGTGTAGTCAATGGTCCTTTGATCGCTACGATATACTCACGAATGGCTTCCAATGTATCATTCGGCAACCACTCACCGTATGTATCGAATGCTTTTTGTCCAGCAAACACTTCATACCATGCGATTTTTTTGTTGCCATCATAGGCTTTTTCAACAGCTGCATCCAATACACGTTTGGAAGCTTTCCAGATATCACGGCCTGTACCGTCACCTTCGATAAATGGAATGATTGGGTTGCTAGGTACTTGAAGTGTACCGTTATCAATTTGAATTTTTTCGCCTTCAGTTGGGTGAGCAAATTTTTCTAATTTCATAGTTAAAATTCCTCCTAGGTTTCATATATGCAGTATTCATCATACCACTAGTCTTGTGGAGAGAAGGGTCCTGAGAGCTTAAGCTAGTAACGCCTCTACTTTCCAACCCTTCACCTCGTCCATATTATTATACTGTTTTTGTGGCTATTAGCGAAGTTCAATAGAAACGTATTTCTGTTCTGTAGGGCCAGTGTACTCCGCACGTGGACGAATGATGCGATTGTCCGCAAGCTGTTCCAAAATATGCGCAGTCCATCCAGACACCCGGCTGATGGCAAAGATCGGAGTGAACAATTCCTGTTCGATCTCCAGTTGGGTATATACAGAAGCAGAATAGAAGTCTACGTTAGGCTTCAGTCCTTTTTGTCCTGTAACCAGTTCCTCGATCTTCACTGACATATCATAAAGGCGCGTATCATTGTTCATCTCGCCAAGTTCTCTGGACATCTTCTGTAGATGCTTGGCACGTGGATCACCGTTTTTGTACACCCGATGTCCAAAGCCCATGATCTTTTCACGATTATTCAATTTTTCCTGAATTGCCGCTTCAAGACGATCAGGCGTACCGATCTCATTCAACATTTTCATAACGGCTTCGTTAGCACCACCATGCAGTGGTCCCTTCAGTGCGCCAATGGCGGAAGTTACACCGGAATAGATATCCGACAGCGTAGCAACCGTTACACGAGCTGCAAATGTCGAAGCATTCAACTCGTGATCCGCATGCAGGACAAGGGCTTGGTCCAATGCTTTCACTGCGGTCTCGGATGGTTCTTCACCAGTCATCATATATAAAAAGTTCTCTGCGATGGAAGCGCCTTCTTTTGGAGCCACAGGTTCTTTGCCCTGACGGATACGGGCGATGGCTGCCACAATCGTTGGCAACTGTGCTTGCAACTTAACCGCTTTGTTCTCATTCGCTTCTGTTGTCATCTCATCAGCTTGCTCGTCGTACAGTGCAAGTGCAGAGACAGCGGAACGAAGTGCTGCCATGGTACTGACGTTTTTCGGATACAATTGGATTTGTGCAATCAACTCGCTCGGAATCGGCGCGTAATCGCTCAGGCTTTTACGAAGGGATTTCAGTTCATCCGTTGTTGGCAATTTACCAAACCACAACAAATAGGCAACTTCTTCAAAGCTGGCATGTTCAGCCAAATCGTCGATATCGTAACCACGGTATGTGAGCACACCGTCTACAATAGAACTGATCGAAGAGGTTGTTGCAACGATGCCTTCCAGACCTTTGGTAGCTGTCATATTACATCTCTCCTTTAATAAGCGAAATCAGGAACCATTCCAGAGTGCATATAAGTGCCAAAGTGCACCTATCCTCTTTTTGTAAACATTTTCATTTTAAAATTAACAAATATTTCAAAATGCGGTTTTCCTATCTGTCAATCGGTATTTACTTATAACATCATACTGGATTTTGTCGTTTATGTGAACATGATGAGAGTTCATTCGCACATCAAACTTCTTTATCGGACTGATAAAGCATTTTTGAAAGCCTTTACAAAAACAAGGTTGACATTTAATGTTTTTTAAACAATTCTGTCGTATGAAGAACTTTATATTGCTATATTCTGTAATACTAAGGCATACTCTAGGCAAAAGAAAGAATCCCAGTGGAGCTTGCTCAAAATGTTAGCTCTTGAACAAGCTCTGGTAACCTTCCGGCGTTTCAAAACGTGGTAAATGCTCTATATTAATTAAAATAGCCATCTATTCTTAATACTGTTTTATAGATCATACATAGGTCGGCTTAATTGAAATAAGGAGAGTTGATGCTTGGATAAAATTATACTGAAACGTCTGCTCCGCGGCTTATGGGTTATCATTGCGACCATTCTGATCGCTGTTGCCATATACTTGCTGTTCCCGCTTCTGTATCCTTTTGCGATTGCCTGGATCATCGCCTATGCCATGAATCCATTAGTGAAACTGCTTCAGCATCGAGCACGGTTCCCCCGCTGGCTGGCTGTGACTCTTTCATTGATCGTTTATTTTGGTGCCATTGCGGTGGTGCTATCAGCGGCGATTACCCGCATGGTAAAAGAAGTCATTTCACTTACGACAAGCTTTGATCTTCATGTGGATGAAATCAAGGACACATTTGTGCGCTGGACCCAGAATGACACCATTCAGAGTTTGATTGGGCAGATCAATGAATTTTACAAGGAGAATCCCAACTACCAGGAAACCATCAACAGCAATATCAGCAAAACGACCGAAACGGTAGGTACAGCCGTGACCGATCTGGTCACCGGATTTTTCAATATGGTTCTGAGCCTCCTGACTTCCCTACCTAATATGGGGGCGGTATTAATTGTTGTTCTGCTGTCTACATTCTTCATCAGCAAAAGTTGGACTCGGCATAGCATCACCGTATCGGGCTGGGTACCCTCCTCCATTCGCAAGCCAATATCAGATATATGGACTGACCTGAAAAAGGCCTTGTTTGGGTACGTGAGAGCACAATTGATCATGATCTCGATTACAGCACTATTCGTCATGATTGGACTGCTTATATTGCAAGTAAAGTCAGCCTTCACTATCGCTCTCTTTATTGGTCTGGTGGATCTGCTACCTTACTTGGGTGTGGGTCTGGTCATGGTACCTTGGGCAGCATACCTGTTTATGAACGGGGATCTGTATCTGGGCATAGGTATTAGTGTTATCTATCTGATCTTACTAATCGCCCGTCAGATTATTGAACCGAAGGTACTTGCAAGTAGTGTAGGGCTCGACCCACTCGCCACGCTGGTTGGCATGTTCGTGGGTTTGAAACTGTTCGGTGTACTTGGCTTGATTATCGGTCCGGTCAGCTTGGTCATCCTCGATGCGTTTAATCGGGCTAACGTATTGCGTGACCTCCGAACGTATATCATCAACGGACGTGTCCGATGAGACATCATCTTATAAGCACGCAGGGAAAATAGAAAAAGGCTTCGTTCAACAGAAATCATCTGCTGAGCGGAGCCTTTTCCATTATGCAAAACAACTGGTGTTTCATTTCGGACGACGATAAAACGTAATTTTGCCACTTTTCATTTTTTTCTCCAGCCATCCCAGGAAGAACAGACGATAAACCGGACGTGTTAATGGAAATATCAGTGTAAACCCGATCAGATCCGTTACAAAACCTGGAATCAAGAGCAAGAAACCACCGACAAAAATAAAAAGTCCATCGACCATTTTTCTTCCAGGTACCTTGCCACGCTCCATCTCGGATTTGGCGTCTACAAGTACTTTTCGCCCTTCAAACTGCAACATTGCTATACCAATCAAGGACGTGAGAATCATGAGAAGCAATGTCTTTCCGGCTCCGATCCAGTCACTCATCAGAATAAAACCAAATAATTCAATCACCGGAATGATTAAGAGTAAAGCCCACATCCATTTTCGCATTGACGTATTACCCCTTTCCCGAAAGCCACACCTTTTCAAGCGCGCTGTATAGCTCAGAGGCTGCCTTATCCAGCCGAACTGGCTTCCAGTCTCCATTTACCCACACATGCTGGGTAGAACCTGTAACCAGCCGTTCTCCGGGGAGTGATTCATCAGCTGACCATACCCGTTCTCCAATCGCCATATGCTCATCAGGTTCTTCAGACATGCGTCTTATGTCGTACTCATAGTTCAGTCGCAGACCACTAAATGCAGCAATACGGGTGAAAATGATAATCTCATCATCATATCGGGCAGGCTTGTGATACTTCACATCCAGTCCGGTTACGGGAAGCAGTAACCCCTGTTCCTCCATTTTACGATATGTATACCCCATTTGGCGAATCATCTCAGTTCGACCGATTTCAAACCAATTTAAATAGTTCGCGTGGTAGACCACGCCCATCTGGTCACTTTCTTGATAGCGTACACGAAGACGTGCCGCATACCAGCTACCATTGATCTGTTCTCGCATGTGATCGGCCTCCTTCGTTCTAACATTCATACGTGTTACCTCACTGCAAAGTGTCAATAAGATGGAAAAAAAGCAACGGGACAATAACGCCCCATTGCTTCTTTCCTGTTGCTTCTCCATCCAATACGCTATTAAGCGTTGTTTGGAATTTGGCTTACTTTAATCAGGTTGGTAGAACCGGAACGACCCAAAGGTACACCTGCTGTAATCACAACCAGGTCTCCTTCTTTAACCAGTCCGGATTTTACGCCGCCTTCAATTGCGTTTTCGAACAAAGCATCCGTGGAATCAACCAGTCTTCCTTTGACAGGAGTTACACCCCAAGCCAGAGCCAAACGACGGGAAGTTCTGTCTTCCGTAGTTACAGCGATGATTGGAGATTCTGGACGATACTTGGAAATCATGCGTGCAGTGTGTCCTGATTCAGTTGAAGTGATGATCGCTTTTGCGTTCAAATCTTGAGCTGAAAGGGCAACTGATTGGCTGATTGCTTCCGTAACAGTTGTTTGTTGAGCAACACGTTGCTTCAGATACAGCTCTTGGTAAGGCAGAGCAGATTCTGCTTTTTCAGCAATACGGGACATGGTCAGAACGGATTCAACCGGGTATTTACCCGCAGCTGTCTCACCGGACAACATGATTGCGTCCGTGCCATCGAAGATCGCATTCGCCACGTCACTCGCTTCAGCACGTGTTGGACGTGGGTTACGCTGCATGGAATCCAACATTTGTGTAGCTGTGATTACCGGTTTACCTGCAACATTACATTTTTCGATCATGCGTTTTTGTACCAATGGTACTTCTTCCGCAGGAATCTCAACACCCAGGTCTCCACGAGCAACCATCAGGCCGTCAGATACTTCAAGGATCTCATCGAGGTTATCGACACCTTGTTGGTTTTCAATTTTGGAGATGATTTGGATATGTCCAGCATTGTGTTTTTCAAGCAATTCACGAATCTCAAGTACGTCACTCGCTTTACGTACAAAAGAAGCCGCGATAAAATCAACACCTTGCTCAATACCAAATACGATATCGTTAGCGTCTTTTTCGGTGATACCCGGCAGAGAAATGGCAACGCCCGGAACGTTAACACCTTTTTTGCTTTTGATCGATCCGCCGTTAACGATACGGCATTTGATCTCGGTGCCTTGCACTTCCACCACAGTCAGTCCGATCAGACCGTCGTCGATCAGAATTGTAGATCCCGGTTCAACATCATTCGGAAGATCTGTATACGTAATGGAAAGACGTTCTTTGGTTCCAAGAATTTCTTCTGTTGTCAAAGTGATGTACTCGTCTTGAACCAATTCGATCGGTTCTACTTCGAGTTTACCTGTCCGAATTTCCGGTCCTTTGGTGTCCAGCAGGATCGCTACTGTTTTGTTCAACTCTTCGCATGCTTGGCGAATCGCAATGATCCGTCCGCCGTGCTCATCGAAATCACCGTGGGAGAAGTTCAGACGGGCCACATTCATACCGGCCATAATCAATTTTTTGGTGTTCTCCAGAGATTCACTGGATGGACCAATGGTACATACAATTTTCGTTTTACGCATTTTGGGTTTCCTCCGATTTTAAAGGTATTACTCTTTATCTATTTTTCTTTTTCCAACTATTAAATTTACTATACTTTTGCTCATTTGTATAGGAAATTCGTCACACTATTCAACATTTCCCGACAAATTACTCGCAGCATCTACTTCTACAAGCTCTTGAGGAGCTTCAATGGATGCTTGAGGTTCAAACGTGACCGATCCAATTTTACGGAATTTCTCATACCGATCCTGTTTCAGCTGATCCCCGCTCCAACCCTTCATCTCGTCGAGATGACGGATCAAAGCTTCACTGATGAAAGCAGCAGACGCTTCATAATCCCGATGAGCACCGCCGCGTGGCTCAGGCACGATCTCTTCAATAACTTCCATCTCCAGAAGGTCCTTGGCTGTTATTTTCATCGCTTCAGCCGCTTGATCTGCCTTGGATGCATCCTTCCAGAGAATCGAAGCAGCCCCGTTCGGAGAGATCGCAGAATAGATTGCATGTTCCAGCATCAACACACGATTACCCACAGCCATGGCGAGAGCACCGCCGCTTCCACCTTCGCCGATGACCACAACTATAACAGGAACCGAAAGCTTCGCCATTTCCATCAGGTTGCGAGCAATAGCTTCCGATTGACCTCTCTCTTCTGCAGTATTACCCGGATACGCCCCTTTAGTATCAATAAACGTAATAATAGGACGGCCAAATTTGTTCGCTTGTTTCATCAGACGAAGTCCTTTTCGGAAACCTTCCGGATGAGCGCTGCCGAAAAAGCGGGCGATGTTATCCTTCGTATCTTTCCCCCGCTGTTGTCCGATTACCGTTACTGTCTTTCCATTCAACTTGGCAAGCCCGCCAACAACCGCAAGATCGTCTCCGAACATGCGATCACCGTGCAGCTCAATGAAGTCCGTAAATATCAATTGAATCAGATCTAGCGCCGTTGGGCGTTGCTGGTGCCGGGCCAGATGCATTTTCTGTGCTGCCGTTATGCCAGTGTAAATCTCTTCTTCAAGTCTATGGTAACGTTCTTCCAGGCGGGCAATCTCGTCCGTGAAGTCGATCCCTTTTTCCTGTCCAAACTGTACGAGTTCATCAATCTTTTTGCGCATCTCAACCAGAGGCGCTTCATATGGCAACTCACCCGCCATTTAGACCCCTCCTTTTTCACTATGCATATCCAGAAGCTTGCCAAGAGTGGCCCGAAGTTCTTTCCGGTGCACAACCATGTCCAGCTGACCGTGCTGCATATTAAATTCAGCCGTCTGGAAATCATCAGGTAACTTCTGACGGATGGTCTGTTCAATAACGATTCTGCCGGCAAAACCAAACACAGCGCCAGGTTCGGCAATATTAATATCGCCCAGACTCGCAAAACTTGCCGAGACTCCACCTGTCGTCGGGTCCGTGATGACCGAAATGTACAGCCCACCCTGTTCATCCAAACGGGATAAAGCTGCGCTTGTTTTGGCCATTTGCATGAGGCTGAGAATACTCTCCTGCATCCGGGCACCACCTGATGTGGAGAAAATGATCATTGGCAAGCGCTTTTCTGTTGCATGCTCAATGGCACGGGTAATTTTCTCCCCTACAACCGAACCCATGCTGCCTGTGAAGAAATCAAAGCTCATGACAGCCACAACTACAGGCAGGCCCTCAATGGTACCTTCCCCTGTAATTACCGCTTCCTTTAGGCCCGATTTCAGACGTTGTTGTTCCAATTTGTTGCTATATCCAGGAAAGCCAAGCGGATCAACTGATATCATATCAGCGTCAAACTCAACAAACCCTTGATCATCAAGTACCATAGCAATGCGCTCCATAGCGTTAAGACGCATATGGTAACCACAGGCAGGACATACTTTCAGATTTTTCTCCAATTCCTTGCTATATTGAATGGTGCCGCATTTGCTGCACTTGTTCATAAGCCCTTCAGGTATTTCACGTTTTGGGCGTTCTAGGACTTCCTGGCCTTCGCCGGGAAGTGCACGCTCGGAAGGTATGGTAGCGTACTTCCGTTTCTTCTGGAATATATCTTTGAACACAACTACACCTCTCCAGCCGTTGATTTGATGGCCGCAACCTGCAGTGCGCTGCTTGTGACAGCTTCATCCGCGTGCTACGGTAAACCGCTTACGACCCACACGCTGCCATGGGCCTTGTCCAGCATTCACAACAAAAAAATCCGCCGGTACAGGGCAAGGATCAGCGGCTTCTGTCAGCACGATTGATATTACCTGCAATAACCGAAAGATTGTTGCGCCGATGTTTTGAATCTATCTAGGTAGGGTCTCCGGGAGCAACCAGGTCGGTCCTAGTCCTAACAAAAAAAGAAGGAAGGACAGCAGCATACAATACATGCAAGTCGATTCCTCTCTCCGCTTACGCGGTTAGTCCCTTATGTACCGATGGTACTTCTTCCTCTGCCAAGGCACGTCGATGTCGAACGAATCAGGAATGCAGAATGGAATTCAACACTTCCTGGACCTCTTCCAATTCCCCAGAAGGGACGCGAATCTCAAATTGCTGCTTGGATAAACTGATGGGACGGGTCTGTACCAGAAAACCTTCTTCCGAAAGCCTGGTCTTAATCTTGTCCGCAACCTTTGCTGTCGGCGCAATGTAAATCACCGTCCACATGCCTTGTCCGCCCCCTAAGCTAATGTTCAGAGCCCGTATATTGGACTAATGATAACATACCTCACTTTTTTTCTGCAAGAAAGGGTTCGGGACCTTGGGGGAGAATTTGGGATCATGAGGGACATTAGTCCCCCACAAATAACTCATATGGTTGACGAAATCTTCTTATTGATACTTCTTCCATAAGCAGCCCTAAACGTATCAGGGCAGCGTCAGCCGCCCTTGGAGACCTTCATATGAGTCATAAGATTGATCACGGCATGCAGGCATGGAAATACAGGGGGTTAAAGGTCTGAGGGGTATTTTTTGGCTTTAATATTTTTGTGTGCAATCCGGGCAGAAGCTGCAGCGGCCACCCCTGCAACCAGGTCATCCAAAAAGACATGAATGGCTGTTGCATGTTCATTCAAATCATGAATGACACCTATTTTTTCTTTATCCAGATAACCAAAGCTGGTTAAACCAATCATACCATACACATGAGTAATGCCGAGGGCCAGAGTCTCGTCCACTCCATACAGGGATTCATCCGCTTCCATAATAGCTTGTAACGGTTGGGGCAAGAGTCGCTTCTCCGCAAGTTCGTCGAGAGCAATACCTGTATAAAGTGTATATTGCACCTCTCGTTTCTGCAGAACGGATTTCACGCTGGTAACACAGTCGTCCAAGGTCAGTTCGGGGTGGTACCCTTTTTGCAGACGGTATACAATTGCGGCGATTGCATCAATCTGTACCCCGCGCCGGGCCAGCATGGCTTCTACGATTTCATATGACATATCTCGACCTCCCGCATCAATACCCCGAGGACCACTCGGTCCTTCGGTGTTCTCAAGTGTATGCAGTAACCTGTTAAAATGTTCATAAAATGTGCGGATGGTGAAATCAGGACCGCGATACAACGATCACAAAAAAACCTGTTCAGCATTTAGCTAAACAGGTTTCATATTGTTGGAATAAAAACGATCACTAACGAGATAACCGCTTATTTAATTTTGACCGTCCCTTCACCCAGCATCTTCTCCATGTCGGAGAACAGGGCTGGTGATGGTTTAATTCGGTAGGCATTACTCAGTGCAAGCAGCTTCTGTTGCTGCTCATAGAAGAGCACCGTCGCAACAGGTCCAGGGTGCTCCTGAAGCAGCTGCTTCAGACGTGCCAGAAGATCAGGCTTCTCCGCATGCGGGCCAATCTTCACGAACACCCGCTGCTCCACCGCCCGCGGTTCGCGGCTCTGCGCCTGGCTGCCGGACGCTTCAGCGGCACCGCCAGGCCGGGAAGCCGCAGCCGTGGCTGCGCCCATACCCGCCGCATCGCTGCGCGTCGCTGCCGAGCCTTGGCTCCCGCTGCTACGAGCAGCGGAAGCATCCCCGCCTGCGCTGCTGCGCTGCGCTTCGGCTCCTGCGCCCGCTGGCCGCCGCGGCGAAGCCGACGGCGCCGAGCGCGAAGAGCTGCCGCTGCCGGGCTTGCCGCGCCGGTCACGGCTACGCAGCTGCTGCTCCAGTGCCGCCTGTGACAACGGCACCACTTCCTCAGCCAGCAGCTTGAACCCTTCGTCCTGCTGCTGCACTTTGGCACGCACGACGAGCAGTTCACCTTTCCCGACATGCTGCTGGCTACGCCGCCATACCTCGGGAAAGAGAACCACTTCGCAGCGTTCGATCTGGTCTTCCAGCTCCATGAACGCCATGGCCTTGCCCTGTTTCGTCGTAATTGACTTCACAGACACAACCATACCCGCGGCGACGGCCATTGTGTCGTCTGCCGCCTCGGTCAGCTCCATGATCCGGTCAGCCCCACTCGATTCAAGCACATCTTCATAGTCATCCAGCGGATGCCCGGAGAGATACAAGCCTAACAACTCACGCTCTAGCTCCAGTTGCTGCCCAGAGGAATAAGGAGGAATTTCCGGGTATTCAATCTCCCAGTTTGGCGTCTCCACAAAGTCGAACAATTGAATCTGCAGATCCTCACGTTCTTTGCGCCATTTCAACGCGGCTTCAACGGTCTCATCCAGCATCGCCAGCAATTGGGCCCGGTGTCCGGGTAATGTGTCAAAAGCTCCGGCCTGGATCAGCGATTCAATCACACGTTTGTTACATACACGCAGATCCACACGACGACAAAAATCGAGCAGACTGTCGAACGGTCTCTCCTGCCTTACGATCATAATGCTTTCCATGGCTTGGGTACCGACATTTTTCACAGCAGCCAGACCGAAGCGAATTGCACCCTTTGAGGTAGCCTTCACCAATTCCGGTTCCTTCTGGTTGTCGGTTGCTTCAGGCATGGCTGTCGATGCCTGCCACTCATATCCACCACTGTCCTCTTCGGAGCCAGGACCCGGATCATCCGGCAAAGGTGCTTCACCATATTCAGCTTGTCCCGAATGCTCCTCATGCTCACGAACATGTTCTTCTCTGAAGGAACTTCCGTTACCGTTCGTGGTATGTTCTTCGGCCACGCTTCCGGTGTCACTCTCTGCATCGGCTCCCGCAGTCTGCTGCGATACAATGCTCTGATCCCCGGTGCCTGCGCTACCGGATGGTATAAATACAGGCGTAAACAAAATACCGCTCTCATTCACATCCGGCGGAAGCACCTCCATATCCATACGCCGACATTCCACCACGTACTCTGCCACTTTCCGATGACTGCCCATCACGGCTGTCAGCATGGATGCCATAAAATGCACAGGATAATGCGCCTTTAGATAAGCCGTCTGGAATGCAAGCACACCATAAGCTGCGGCGTGAGCACGCGGGAAGCCATAGTTGGCAAACTTAACGATCATGTCATAAACAAGGTCAGCTTCTTCTTCGCTATACCCTTGCTTCAGACTGCCTTGTACAAAGTGACCACGCTCCAGATCCAGCACTTCCCGTTTCTTCTTGGAGACCGCTCTGCGAAGCAAATCTGCTTCACCCAGCGAGAAACCCGCCATCCGGGAGGCAATCTGCATGATCTGCTCCTGATACACGATGATGCCGTACGTATCTTTCAGAATAGGCTCCAGATCCACGTGCGGGTAATCCACTTCGATCTGTCCATGCTTACCCTGAATGTATTTGGATATGAACTCCATCGGACCCGGACGATACAAGGCAAGTACCGAGATCACATCTTCAAAACTACTTGGCTTCAAATCTTTCAGCACACGGCGTACACCGGCAGATTCCAGTTGGAATATGCCCATCGTGTCACCACGGCCGAGCATCTCGTAGGTCAAAGCATCATCATCGGGAATAAGACGGAAGTCCGGAATTTCTCCATGTTCCCCAATCCAGCGTACACACCGCTCAATGATTGAGAGGGTACGCAGACCGAGAAAGTCCATCTTAAGCAACCCAATTGACTCCAGGTTTTCCATGGAATACTGGGTCAACGCGGTCCCTTCACTGCCCTCCTGAAGCGGCACCGCATCGGTCAGCGGATCACGGGAGATGACCACCCCCGCTGCATGCGTGGAAGCATGACGTGGCATACCTTCGACCTTCATCGCCATATCCAGCAGTTCACGGGTTTTCGGCTTGGTTTCATACAGCGCCTTCAGCTCAGGTGTCGCTTCCATGGCCCGCTCGATGTTAATGCCGAGTTGCGCCGGAATCAACTTCGCAGCCTTGTCTACTTCGCCATAAGGCACATTCAGTGCTCGTCCCACATCACGTACAGCAGCACGGGCAGCCATCGTTCCAAAGGTAATAATCTGGGCGACATGGGCTTTGCCATATTTATGCGCGACATAATCAATAACCTCATCCCGCCGTTCATCGCTGAAGTCAATATCAATATCCGGCATGGAGATCCGCTCGGGATTCAAAAAACGTTCGAAGAGCAGGTTGTATTTCATCGGATCAACATCCGTGATGTGCAACGTGTAGGCTACCAGACTTCCTGCCGAGGAGCCCCGGCCTGGGCCAGTAACAATGCCTTGTTTATGCGCATAGGCGATAAAGTCCCAGACAATCAAAAAATAATCCGAGAACCCCATACTGTCGATCACACCAAGTTCATAGGCCAGCCGTTGTTCAAGTTCGGATCGAAGCTCCTCGTCTGTCCAGCGTGTGGACTGCGCGTAACGCTCCTCCATGCCTTCTTCGCACAATTGACGCAGATATGCCGAAGGACTGAGTCCATCGGGAAGTGGTCTGTATTCAGGCAAAATCGATTTTCCGAACTCCAACTTCAACTCACAGGATTCCGCAATGCGGACGGTATTCGCCAGAGCTTCCGGTACATGAGGAAACAAACGAGCCATCTCTTCTTCACTTTTCAGATAGAGCTGATTCGTTCCAATGCGGAGCCGATTCTCATCATCCACGGTCTTGCCCGTTCCGATACAGATCAGTACATCCTGAAGCTCCGCATCTTCTTCCGAAAGATAGTGGGCATCATTCGTCGCTACAAGCGGAATCTCAAGTTCAGCCGCCAGTTTGATCAACTGGGGATTCACCCTTTTTTGCTCGGAAAGCCCATGATCCTGAAGCTCCAGATAGAAGTCTTCACCAAAAATATTTTTATAACGCAACGCCGCACGCCGCGCTTCTTCCTCTCGTCCATGCAATAAGTGCTGAGGAACCTCGCCCCCCAGACACGCGCTAAGACAGATAATTCCCTCATGATGGGCAGCCAGACTTTCCATATCGATACGTGGTTTGTAATGAAAACCTTCGAGATGTCCAATCGAGCACAATTTCATGAGATTACGGTATCCCGTCATGTTTTTGACCAGCAAAATCAAATGATGAATCGGCTGATCCTTACGGCTTCCCCGCTCTTTGCGGGACCCAGCTGTCATGTATGCCTCGCAACCGATAATCGGCTTGATCCCCCGTTCAATACATGCTTTATAAAAAGGAATTGCACCATACATTACGCCATGGTCGGTTAGCGCCAGTGTTGTCATTCCGAGATCTGCAGCCTTATTCACGAGATCCGGAATACGCGCAGCGCCGTCCAGCAAACTGTATTCGCTGTGAACGTGCAAATGCACAAAAGAACTCATGTTTTTTTCTTCCTTTCGCCGCAGATAGTCACAGCATCGGATCTTCTGATCCGTTTGCCGCTCTATCTTTCTCTTATATATGAATTAAATAAATAAAAAAATGGAATCACCTTAAAAAATCGTGACTACCTCTTAAAAGGAGACTTTATTATTCTATTTTATCATAACGTTCGGGGGCACGCCCATACAATAGAAGTACAAGCCGCTCCCCCTGTGACAGACCGAAGACAGGAGGTGTGCTGCTAGGTCTGAAAGGGGTGTTGCCAGTGAGCACATTTTTGTCCAAAGCCATTCTTGATTTCTTTATTGCGTTTGGAATCGTGCTGGGTGGCGCGATGATCGGAGGTATTGGAGCGGTGATTTCTCTCCAGCCTCCAACACAGACGATGCTCGATATTTCCGGGAAAATAAAGATATGGGCACTCGCAGCTGCTGTGGGTGGCACCATTGATCCCATGCGTGTCATCGAGAGCAATTTCCTGGATGGTAACCTGTCTCCAGCGGTCAAACAAATTCTGTATCTGATCTCTGCTTTTATGGGCGCACATATGGGAACAGAACTGGTAAAGTGGGTGTGCGGCGGAGGCCGGAGCTAATATGAGACAGGAACAGCGTTCATGAGAGTTCCGCCATTCTCCCGTTACCGCCCGCTGATGCGAATGACTGCTGTATTTGTTCTGGGAATGATCGCTGGATGCGTCGTCTACAATGGGGTATTTCACCTGAGTTACAATGCGTTGTGGCTGAACAATCAGGAGCTGCAGCTTCAGCTGCATCAGAATGAGGAGGATATCAAAACGCTGAAAAAATACAGTAAACGCCAAACCGTGATCAAGGAAATCAAGGTCCGTGCAGAAGAGTCCGATAAGGGGCCAGACGAGGCTTCTCTGAAAGTGATGTTACAGAAGCTCGGAGACGAACTTGAGGTGCTCCGCGGAAGAGATGTATTCAACATCGACGAGTATAGCAAAATGACGCGAATCATGCTGAATCAGAAAGTGTACTCCGTCAGGGAAAAGGAATACACCGTTCAGGTCAAAACGATGCTGGTTATGGAAGGCGTACTGCAAGTTTGGGTACAGATTCGCATGCATGTTCCTGCGTAACAGCAAAAAACTGCCCTTGTCTGCATCTCTCCATGGTACAATAAGGGCAGTAAATGCTTTCCAGAAAAGGAGCTGCGTCTTTGTGTTCATTGATGTACTCAAATATGTACTAATCGCTATCTTTACTGTTGCCATGGTTTTGGCAGCGTTGAACAGCATTCGTTCACACAGAAGCTCGTATGCTACCAGCGCTGGTCTGTACCGTTCGTGGATGAATATCTGGATGGGTGGTATGCTTGTTGTTCTTGCGCTGATCCTGATGTTTGTCTTCACGGGTTCCACCTTATCTGTGGTTGTGGAAGCGCTATTTCTAATTATGGGTGCGTATAATGTATTTGCCGGAATACGTAACCGCAGTTATTATGCGCGGATTCAACAACGGTCCAGTAACGGATCAGGTACAACTTCCGGACAATCTGCATGATTTGTTGAAGTGCTATGATTGTGTCTGCAAAAAAGAGAGTACTTCCCTTCATTAAGCGAAGCCAGAATGCGCTACAACGCAACCCGGCAAAGCTTCTCCATGAGGGAGTACTCTCTTTGTCTATACCTGAGGCAATACAACGTGCTAGGCGTGGTCAATGGACTGCAATGTCATTACAGCTTTGCATACCACACTGCCTTCACGTGTAACCACAATGTCCATTTTGCACGTTCGACGACTGGTTTCCAGAATTACAGGTCGAACCAGAATCTGATCCTCAATCTGTACCGGTCGAACAAAATAAGTCGTGACATTATCCACCACATGGTCGTTCCCTGTAACATCCCACGCTGCCCGCCGGCCAGCCTGTGTCATCACATTCAACAGAACGCCTTCGGAGATCGTACCCAGATCGGTTGCCATCTGAGGAATGATGAATCCGTGAAATAACAGTTCATTCTGATCACCGCGTTCCTCGGCAAACCCGTTCCAGATCAGATGATCAAACGTCTCTCCCAGTTGTGGCTGCTTCTGTGCATCCCGCATGGCCTGAAGCACTTCCTTGCGTGTGACGGATGCAATCAGTTTGCGGTTGCGATCCACGATTGGCAGAAAATCGATGCCCTCCCAGGTCATAATTTGCGCAGCGGAAGCAAGAGAGGTTTGCAGCGACGCCGTAATCGGGCGGCGAACGACACATTTCTCAATACTTTGATCCGCGGTCAGCTCACTGACATCCTTAAGACTGACAATGCCAATGACCCGGTTCCATTCATCCACGACTGGAAAACGATGTTCACCCGTCTCCGAGACCAGCATATGAAAATCTGCGGCTGAGCTCGTGACTTTCAATACCTGCAAGCGAGGTTTCTGACCAATGATATCCTCAACAAGCATGATTTTTTTCTTAATCAGCCGGTCAAAGATCGCACGGTTAATCATGGAAGCCACCGTGAATGTATCATGTCGGGATGAAATAATCGGTAGCCCAAGCTCGTCAGCCATAATTCTTACTTCACGGCTGGTTCCAAACCCACCCGTAATCAACACGCCTGCTCCCTGTTCAAGGGCAAGCGAGTGAGCATCCTCACGGTTACCCACAATTAACAGACTCCCAGCATCAATATAACGCGCCATCGCCTGTTCTTTCATCGCACCTATCACATACTTGTGCAGCGGTTTGGCTAGACCTTCGTTACCACCCAGCACATGGCCCTCTACAATGGTCACAACATCAGCAAAGGTCAACTGTTCCGACATGCCCCGAGGTCTCTTCTCAATCCGAACGGTTCCAATTCGTTCCTTGGTCACGACCAGTCCGAAGTTCTCTGCCTCTTTTACGGCACGGTAGGCTGTCCCTTCACTTACACCGAGTTCCCGTGCAAGTCCACGCACTGATATTTTGCTGCCAACCTTCAGTTGTTCAATATGTTGAAGTAACTGTTCATGCTTCGTGACGTTCTCTTCCTGTCCGTCCAACTGTACCACCCCCGAAGATGCATCTGTACTATTCTGTACCTATTATAACACGCCTTCAGGAAAATAACCCCACTCCCATCTCATTCTCATAGGCAAGGTTCCCCCTCTGAGTTTAATCGCTTAATTATCCTCTAATCCTGTATGTAGCAAAAAAGACCGGACCCCTTGAGTCAAGGGATTCCGGTCTCTCATGTTGTATCTACTACTGTACCTTATACAGACTCGCTCCGCTCCTGCTTGTCCAGCAGTTTCATCTCCCACTGCCGCAGCTTCGCCCGGCGAACGGCTTCCAGTGCACGTTTCTTCTCTTCATCTACACCGAGAATAAAATGTAGGTGTGCACCAACGATTAATAAGGAGAATAGCACCCATACGATGCCAAAAATATTAACCCAGTCCATTCCTCCAGCAAAGGAAATCCGCGGCAGTGCAATGACCAGCATCGACAACGCGATAAGCAGATAGATTACATGTTTTGCTTTTTTCAACCTCTTCACCATTCACAGCTCCTTCGTTCGTGATCGACTCTATATTCTAGTCTATGAACGGTAAGGGGCTAATATGAAAGGTTCAGGTAAAAAAACAAGACAACCTTTAGGTACGTGTTCATCCTTCGTAATCAAAAGTGGACTTTTTGAACTACCTTTTTACGCTTCAGCGCCACCGTACAGATGACCCAGGCTGTCTGCAATAATTTTGTTCACGTCTTCAATAATGACACTGAGACGACGCTCCGCATCAAACAAACGACGGATGTTCAGATTCAGACTCAGTACTTCAAACAGTTTCTCCATTTTCTCCATCTCATCCGGAGCTGGCATATCCCCGCTCATCATACGTTGTTGCAATTCCATTTGTTGATCACGAAAATTATCCAGCATTGCTTTTGCATCCGGATCAGCTTCAATCAGCTTCATCGCGGAAGTAATCTCTTCCACCTCGCTGCTTTCTCTCAGTGCTTTGGCCAAATCATTGGCTTTGTCATAAATGTTCACTATTATTCCTCCTCAGATTGGTTTGTTCTTCCGTGTTAATACACGCTTTTCTCCGCGGTCAAACAAAGGCGGTCTGAAACAGGCCGTCGATATCCTGCCTCGAAATCAAATGCATTTAATCCATATGGGTCAATCACCAAGGGTTATATGTCCTCATATGATGAAGCACATGCCATGTTCAGATGCCGTTCAACTTCGAGATCAGACATCAAGTTGCCGCCCGGAAGGAGATCCGTGATGTCCACTAAAAAAGTAACGATTCAGGTTACCGGCTCGGGCATCCTGCAGGACGACGTCATCATGCTGGGCGAAGGGGTGCTCAAGGCGCTTAAAATCCCTTCAGGAAGGCCGCTTCAGCTGCAATTTGGCTCTTTCCGTCGCGAAGTCACTGTCATTCCGGTTCCAAGGTATGATGGACTGCGCATCAATCAGACAGTTGCCAGCAAGACCGGTCTCGTTCCACGTTCGGTCCTGAGGGTATCCTATCGTTCAGCCAGCCGTACCCTTCGCCTTGGGCCCTACATCAGTGTACTGGTTAGCCAGGATTATCCCGATCAGCCCGATCGGCCCTTTGGCTCCATCACGATGTTCTGTCAAGAACTGGTGAACGCCTGCCGTAAGCAAGGCGCCTATGTATCCTTTTTCACACCGGAGGATATTGGAGCGGTAACGGGTTATATGAAAGGCTGGGTGTATGATGACGGCTGGAAAAAGACTGTTCTGCCTGTAGCAGACGTCGTCAATAACCGGCTAACGTCCCGCAAGCTTGAGAACAAACCTAGCGTACAGCATTTTATGAAAGAAGTAAAATCGCTCTACGGAACGCAAACCTTCAATGAAAAGTTTCTGGACAAAAATGAAGTATTTGACGCACTCAAGTCCATTTCAACGCTTAAACGAGTTCTTCCCGAGTCCCATTTGCTCAAAACATCCACCATGCTCAAGACGATGTGCAACCGGCATCCGGTTGTATTTCTGAAGCCCGTACGCGGTTCTTTGGGCAAAGGCATCATTCGGGTCTCACGTCAGACGGACGGAAGTTTCCTGACTCTGGCGACTGGCGTTGGGGGTACCCGGAAACAAACGTATGCTTCTCTGGATAAACTGTATGCCAGTATGGCTGGGAAAATGAAAACAACGCGTTATCAGATCCAACAAGGGCTGACTCTCATTGATAACAGTGGCAGGCCCGTGGATTTCCGCGCGCTCGTGCAAAAGAACCGTACAGGTAAATGGAGTGTAACCTCCATCGTTGCACGAATTGCGGGCGGGAGTCACTATGTATCCAATCTGGCAAGAGGTGGAAGCCTCAGCACCGTCAAAGAGGCGGTTGCCAAAACGCAGTTGTCCGGATCGGCCAAAGCTTCCGCATATGCAGGATTGCACACCGCAGCACTGGATATCGCCAAAGGGATTGAGAGTGCCATCCCTGCTCATTTTGGTGAACTCGGTATTGATCTGGCCCTTGATACCACTGGACGCGTATGGCTGCTCGAAGTCAACTCCAAACCATCCAAGAATGATAATACACCACTGAGTGAGAGCAAGATCCGCCCATCCGTCAAAGCCATGCTCGAATATTCCACGTATCTGGCGGGTTTTTGAAAAGTCATTCTACAAAGGAGAGGTGCAGCGAAATGTTTCCATCATCTGAGATCAAAACAATGGCCATTCTGGTGCGTGCAACTGAAGGCTCACCTCCCTTCACGGATGAATTTTTCTGCCGTCGTCTCAGCTTGGGGAGTGTGCGATACGCCCTTCAGATTATTGTGATTCCAATATCGGTTGATGCAGCCCATCTCCCTCTTCAATGGGGATATGTCTATCATCAAGGGAAGTGGAATTCGGTACCTGTCCCTGCGGTTGATCTTATTATGGATCGTTGCCTTCGCCCTCTCCCAAGGAACGTCAGACAGAAGCTTAAGGAACAGATACGAACGAAGGACTCAGGTCAACATCGTTATTGGTCGGCTTCTCTTCCAGGAAAATGGGAGGTACATCGTCTGTTGTCCCGAAATTCTGAGTTGCGGTCACAACTTGCCCCCACCACCCGGATCGGATCGCATATTCCTTGGGAATCGTGGCTGGACCGTTGGCCCAAAGGATTATTCTTCAAACCGATATCCGGGACTCATGGCAAAAATACCTTTCGCCTGTCTCGGGGATTAACTCCATCCACATGGATCGCGGAGGGGCGTAACGAACACAATGAACCCTTTTTCCTTACATTCAACCATACTCAGGCTGTATCTTCCTGGCTGGCATTACAACAGGCTGAGCGCAAGATGATCGTGCAGCCCTATCTGGAGCTTAGCCATCAAGGAAGAGCATTCGACATACGGGCACTAATGCAAAAGAATGGGCACGGTCGCTGGACGCTTACCGGATGTATGGTACGAGAAGGACCCGAAGGTTCACTCACATCCAATCTTCACGGTGGGGGCAGAGCCTATCCGGCCCATGCATATCTGCTCCAGCGATATGGAACGACCCGTACAGAAACTCTGCTAAAGAACATCCGGCAGACTGCTACGCTAATCCCCACCCTGCTGGAGAGCCGTTTCGGCAGGTTAGCCGAATTGGGGCTTGATTTCGGAGCAGATGCAGAGGGCCAACTCTGGCTAATTGAAGTCAACTCCAAACCAGGCCGCACCTCATTCGCAGACGCGGGCGACCGACGCATGCATATCCTGACTTATACCCGGCCGCTTGCCTATGCCCGTTATCTGTTGCAACAACATGTTCTCACGGACGTCATTCGTCCAATGAAATTGTCGAATACATCCAGCAAAGCTGGCCTGAAACCCATCCCGATTCACGGCGGCTGAGGCCCGCAGTGCCTGCTTGCCATGGAGCCCAAGGATCTTTTCAGGATAGGAGGATAAATCATGAGTTTGACCTTTTGCAATCTGCATTTCACCAAGCAACCGGATAAAGTGGTTTATGTATCCAACGCTTTAATGAAGAGCCTCAATCTGTCCGGCAAAAAAACGGTGAACCTTCGCTTCGGGCGTGACCGGGTACCTGCAACGATTAAACCAATCAAAAAAGCAGGTAAACATCTGTATCTCGCTTCAGGTATCCGTAATATGATGAACGTTCCCAAACGGGGCAGTATTTATCTCCGGAATTTGCAAAATGATGAGGTTCAGTTAGGTCCGCTGATCGGCGTACTCTCTGATGGGCCTGCGACGAGCACTAATCCATTCGGTTCCCGTACGGGTTTCATCAAACAATTACTCCGTGAAGGCAGCCGAAAATCCTATATTTATGCCTTTACTCCCCGGGATATCAATTGGCAGAATGAGACGGTATCCGGTTTTTTTCTGAATGAAAACGGAAGCTTTACCCGTAAAACGGTACCTCTGCCCGATGTTGTCTACAATCGGTTACCAAGCCGTCGTTCCGATTTTTCACCTGCCATTAACCAACTGCGGGAACGATTTGTTCGTCGGAAAATCCCGTTCTTCAACTGGAGCTTTTTCAACAAGTCGGATATCTATACATTGCTCGAGAATGAACCGGTGGCAGGTCGTTATATTCCCGAATCCATTACGAATCCGTCCGTTGAACAGATGAAGGAAATGTTGGAACGCCATCAGTTCGTCTATTATAAGCCCACCGCGGGAAGTCTGGGGAACGGGATCTATCGCCTGACTTATTCGCCCAAACGTGGTTACTTCGCTCGTTATCGCAAAAAAGGCGGTAATGCACTCCTTCGGTTTGGGTCCTTCAACAGCCTGATGCGCATGCTTCAGGGAAGACATGGTAAACAGCTTCGCGGATATGTTGTTCAGCAGGGAATACGTCTAATTGAGATTGATGAATGTCCAATTGATTTCCGTTTTCACATGCACAAAAACGGTAACAATCAATGGGTCGTTGTCGGGATTGGAGCCAAAAAGGCAGGACGTGGCAGTGTTACAACACACATCAAGAATGGCGGCTCCCTAATGACTCCTGAGCAGGCGCTCAGTCGCAACTTCGGCGATCGTGCGGGAGAAGTTCTTCAGCATGCCAAATCCGTCGCTATTACACTGGCCCAGGCGATTGAAACCCAGCACCAGCATCTGATTGGTGAGATTGGCTTTGATCTGGGCATTGATCAGGAGGAACATGTATGGATGTTCGAAGCGAACGCCAAACCCGGGCGCTCCATTTTCCGTCACCCTTCACTCCGAGTGGAGGGAAAATCATCGGTGGAGCACATTCTGGAACACTGCCTGTATTTGAGCAAGTTCCGGAAGAAGGAAGAAATTTGATGAGCCTTCATGATGATTTCAAACCTGTCATTGCTGTTTTGACCATGCATGATAATCAGCGTATGTTCAGGGGGAACCATCAAAATTTTCAGGATATCCTGCAGACAGGCGAGAGCATGGGATACGTGGTGTACATTGTGACTGTGCGGGATCTGAACGTGGGTGGTCCCACCGTGAAAGGATATACGTACAACAAGGGAAGCGGAAAGTGGGTGTCACAACCCTTCCCCCTTCCCCATGTTCTGTACAATCGTATTCCCAACCGGGAAGACGAAGGAAAACCTTCCGTTCAGCGCAAAATTGACGAATGCATGCAATCAGGAATCGAACTGTATAACCCGTTCTTTTTCAACAAATGGGATCTGTTCGAATGGCTTAAGAAGTCTAAATCAACTCAGCAACTTATCCCTTATACCCGTCGGATGCGAAGTGCTTCTTCTCTGGGTGCCGTTCTGCGGAGCTATCCCTATCTATACCTTAAGCCTGAGAGCGGTAAAGCGGGCAAAGGGATCATGATGCTTAAATTTCAGGAAAAAGAACGGCTTCCCTATCGACTCAAAATACAAACCACACGTAAAAGCATGACCTATAAAGCAGCTACACTCGCCAAGTTGTGGGCACGGATTCGCAAAGAAACCGGACATACGCCTTATATCATGCAACAAGGCATAGAACTGGCCTCCTCTCGTAAACGCCCCTTCGATCTGCGTGTTCTGGTACAAAAGAACAGCAAGGGGCAGTGGAGTGTGACCGGTGTAGGTGCGAGACTTGCTGGCTCCCGCAGTATTACAACGCATGTGCCACGCGGCGGGACCGTAGAAGACCCTGAGAAGCTGCTGACCGAGCTTTTTGGGGAAGAACTGACAACAACCCTGATGAAACGTGTGAAATCCACTTCATTAATGATCGCAAGGCAGGTAGAACGGGGATCGGGTTACACACTCGGAGAAATGTCCATGGATCTGGGCATTGATGACCTGGGGGAACTCTGGTTCTTTGAAGCCAATGCCAAACCCATGAAGTTCGATGAACCACAGATCAGACGGAGGTCATTGGAACGTATATTTCACTACAGCGCTTATCTTGCCCGTCAGTCCACACGATGATCGACAGGAATACTGCAAAAAGAAGGTGATTGCTTGTGTCCTCACCTGTTCTGGGCATTATGACGTTGTACTTAAATGAACATCGCGCTCTTGAAGAACGAAGCATCTATCGCAGAATGATTCTTGAAGGGCGCAAGCGGGGACTCGATATCTATGTGTTCACACCAGCCGACGTGCACCCTGGCGGCAAACAAATTGAAGCCATGGTTTATCATGAGGGAAAAGGCTGGTCCAGGGAATGGCGATCATTCCCGGACCTGATCTTCGATCGATGCCGGATACAGCGTAACCGCAGGTTTCAGCAACTGCTTGCTTTTCGCGAAAAGTATGGCCATCTGCTCTTTCTCAACAGACCTCTACGCAATAAATGGACCATCCACCAGACCCTGTTGCAAAAGTCCAACTTTCGAGAGCACCTGCCGGAAACCGCTCTATTTCAGGATATGTCCGATGTAAATCGGATGCTCAAAGTCTCTTCTCTGGTCTACCTCAAACCTATTAATGGAACAGGCGGACGTGGTATTCTGCGCATTGAACGCGGTAGTAGCGAGGCCAATACAGTGCTTGTTCAGGGGCGGGATCAGAAACGTCGTATCATCACTCCACGTAAAGTTCATTTATCACGATTAGGCTCGTTGCTCCAGCACTGGAATATGAAAGACAAGTATCTTGTACAAAAAGGCATTCAGCTTCAGCTTCCGAATGGACGTGTGCATGATTACCGCATGCTCGTTCAGAAGAACGGTGAAGGGCAATGGGAGCTTACAGGATGTGCCGGACGCATGGGTGCAGAAAAAAGTGTAACCTCCAATCTGCATGGCGGCGGTCAGGCAATCGCGATGAACCGACTCATGAAGCAATGGATCGATGATGACGACCTCCGAGCAGAGATTAACACAACTGCAGAGAAGTTTGGCATTGAAGTTGCTTCATTTCTGGAAGATACGTATGGGGACCTCTGTGAGTTGGCATTGGATTTGGCGATCGACAGGAGTGGACGCATCTACTTGCTTGAAGTGAATCCCAAACCGGCACGTGAAGTATTCGCTCGTATCGGTGAGCGGGATATCTATTATAAAGCCATCACTCAACCGCTGGAGTACGCCTTGTGGGTGTATCGCAATCAGCCCAGTCGCCCAGCCAAACCGATAAGAACCACCCGGCTTGCAAGCAACAGACCATCTGCATTGAAGAAAGCACGCAAAAAGAGATGATCCGTAGCAAAAATACAAGAGCGCCCAACCCGTAATTCAGCTCGGGTTGGGCGCTCTCATATGATGACTGACATTTTCAATTGAGGATTAGCTTATTCTGCTTCATCATACAGGCGCAACAATTCTGTAAAATCAGAGATGAGAACATCTGAGCCCGCAAGCTCCTCATCACGGCCGAAACCGGCGTAGGCACAACCGATGACCGCCTGACCGTTCATTTTACCAGCCTCCACATCAGAAGAACGATCCCCTACCATCCAGGCGTCCTGAATACGATGTTTCTCAAGCAGGATCTGCACCAGATTAATTTTGGAGGGAGTCTTGTACTGGCCAGCACTATATACCCCTTCAAAAAAAGGCATAATCTCGTGTGCAAATGCCACACCCTTCACATAGTCCTCTAGCCCATTACTTGCGACAAAAAGACGCACACCTTGTTGTTTCAGTGCTTGCAGCGTTTCTTTTACACCCGGATACAATTGGGAACTTCCTTGATCAAGCCCCTCAATTTCCAGTTGGAGCAGCAGTTCGTCTGCACGGCGATGTGCCGCTTCCGATGCATCAGGCATAACCACTTTCCATATATCTTCGAGCAACATGCCCAAGCTTCCCAGCATGCGTTCCTCGGGTGGAGTTTCTCCTTCAAAATGCCCTTCGGCACGCAATGTATCAAATAGTTGCTGGTAAGCCGGCAACAACAGGGTCTCCGTCTGGAATAGCGTACCATCCATGTCAAAAATCATCGCTTCCGGTTTGAGCAATACCTTCTCTTTAGTCATGTCCAATGTTCCTTTCGGATTGGGATATGTATATGTAATTGGAATCGTTCCCTTCCCATGATAAACATAACGTTTGCACGTGTAAACCAACGATTGTAAAACATCGTCACCCTCAAACCTTATACACAAATAACCAAACCTTATATTGTAGTTAAACAAACTATATACAAAAGAACTTTCTTTACGTATAATACTAAAAAATAGTGCTTTAGACACCTAATCTAAAGACCCATAATCATCACATTTCCAGTTTTTTCGACAACTACATATACCCCATAGAGAGGAATAACAAACATGAAAAAGCGTAAGACCTTCAAGATTTTTTATAAGATTGGATTAGGATATTTACTCGTGCTTGCTGTACTGGCTGGTTGCATCCTGCTGATTCAGAACAGCACAAGTCAGCTTCAACGGGAACTGGATTTTCTGGTCGATCACGATATGAGAGTACACGCGCTAACCTATGAGCTCGAAAGAAACATGGTGGATATGGAAACAGGCCAACGTGGTTACATCATCACCGGTCAGGACACTTACCTCGATCCCTACCTCCGAGGAAAAGAGCAGCTCATTACACTCCGAGACGAACTTGCTGCTTTGATTTCGGACAATCCGGATCAACTTGCACTTTTGGAAGACATACATACCAATATGGAGAACTGGGTCCAAGTCGCTGGAGAACCCGTGATTGCCCTTCGCCAAGCCAATAATACGCAAGCCATTCGAGATTTCTTCGCAGATGATCCAGGTAAAAGAGACATGGACCAGATTCGGACTGCCCTCGATACGTTTCGAACCAATGAACATACGTTAACCGAAAACCGTACAGAAGCGCTGAAGCAAAAAAATGCACTCCTGAACTTGGAACTATATGGGGCACTTGTCGTTGTGGCCATCATCTCGTTCATCACTGCATTGGTCCTCTCACGCGCCATTGTTAAGAACATCCGTACCGTGAAGCAGGCATTGAATGACATCGGTTCTTCCAATGGTGACCTCACACTGAGAATCGCTACGCCAATGAAAGACGAAACTCGTGAACTTGCAGAGGCAGCTAATACAATGCTCGCTGGTTTGCAGCAAATGATGTTGGATGTTCAGAGTAATGCCATGATTCTGAGTACAGCTTCGGATCGATTGGATAAAGGGGTTGCCGATAGCCATCTTGCTGGAAAAGAGGTTGCCACTGCGATGGAACGTGTCGCGGAAGGGGCTGATGAACAGGTTGCTCTTACGCAAACCATGGTAGCCGCGATGCAGCAATCCCTCACCGGGCTTAATCGTGTCGCCTCCTCGGCAAGTGACGTTGCAGAACGTGCTGTGCGTACCGAATCCATTGCCATGGATGGGCAACAGCGCATTGATAATGCAGTAGGCAAAATGAGTTCCATTGAACAATCCTTCCTCTCTGTACAGGAAGCCATTAATGAAATTTCGATGATGTCTGATCAGGTGATCAACATTGCAGACTCCATGTCGGGTATTGCGAGACAAACGAATCTGCTTGCACTTAACGCCGGAATTGAAGCAGCCCGTGCTGGGGAGAATGGACGTGGCTTCGCTGTCGTTGCCTCGGAAATCCGTAATCTTGCAGATCAAAGTGCAACATCCGCGAAAGAGATTACAAGTATATTGGAAACCGTGGTAGCAGGTGTTCAAAGTACGGCTCAGGTCGTTGATGAGAGTACTCTACATGTGAATGAAGGGTTGCGAACCATTGAGGATGCAGGTAATGCCTTTTCAACCATTACTCAGCATATTCACAACCTCAGTGGTGAAGTTCTGGAGGTATCTGCAGTTGTCGAGGAGTTAACTTCCGGAAGTGAGGACGTGATGAAGTCCATTAATGAAGTATCGGCCGTTGTGGAAGACACGGCTTCAGCCACGGAAGAAGTATCTGCAATGACGGAGGAACAACTTGCTTCTCTGCAGGAGATGTCTGACACGTCCAAGCAGTTGAATGAAATGTCTGATGCACTTGATCAGCTGGTTAAGCGATTCAAGCTTGCGTAAGCTTTTCTAGTAAGGTTAAGTCGAAAGAAAAGATGATTTCTGTATTTACAGAAATCATCTTTTCCATTCTATCTCAGATGTTCATAGAAACACCCTCAGAGTGAACGTTACTCAACTCTAAGGGTGTATTTGTACGAGACTACTGGTTATTTTTTATTTTGCAGAACAAGAAAATCATTAAGCTTGTTATTCGTGCCTGTATCTGCCGGCTTCGTAATCCACTCCGCCAACAACGCCTGTAAAGTTTCTACCTCTGACACAGTCAACTTATGTTGGTAGCGTGGGTAATCTCTAAAAAATCGTTCAAGATTCATAGAAACATTACTTATTAATGGCTGCTCATGGTAATAAGTTGTTCCTGTAGCTACTGCATTTAATTTGGAAGCTGCCGCTTGATACTGGTAGATCTCCTCCTCCAAACCCCGTTCAGCATTTTTTCGCAATTGATCCTGAATATTCTCCGCATACGTTGTGAAAGATTGATTCATTTTGTCCTGAAGTCGATCATACTGAGTGTTCGAATTCCAGAGCATATAGGTTACAGCCAAATTTGAGAGAATGAGTAGGATGATGATATAGAAAGGCCATTTTTTTGCCCCCATCTGCTTCACTCCCTTGAAAGTATATTATTTATATTGTAGTTGAGCGAAACTATCCACTTCTGAAAACTTATCTTGTTGATTTAAAGACAAAGACCTCCTATTGGAATAGAGACACTAGGCGAAACTGAGAAAACTTTCTCTTGGTGCCTATAGTATCCTAAAGTATTATAAAATGAGTTTAAGGTCCATTTACCACTTTCCCTAGGTTTTACAGTAAAACTAAGATACCCTCTTTCATCCCTGTAATTCATTGCAGGTGAAAACAAATTAAACTGAGCAGTGACGCCGCCAGGATGGTAACGTAATGTTGCATTATTCTCTGTATACTCACGCCAATCCATATTCAGTGGATTATAAGTATCGGTTTTATGAACGAAACTAGCTGTATTATTTAGAGGTGCTACATTGTTACTAAGGCCAATGGCCAAAATATCCTCTTTATTGTAATAAGCATTTTTAAGCCATTGGAATCTAACCGAAACCTGACCATTAGTATTGTAATAAGTCATATTTGTTTCAAGTCTTAGCCACGATGTTGTTGTAGTTTTACTGTCCCCAACACTCTGTATTGAAATTTTATTTTGCATTTCTTTAGCTATTTCATTTAAATAGGTGTACTAGTTTAAAATATTCGTCTTTATTAGATTTCATTCTTGGTTCCTTTGCCAGAAGTTTTTCTAAATCATTGTCAGTTAAATCACTAGCAAATTCAGTTGAAATCCCGTAACTTTGCACAATATGTTTTTCCTTTTCACTCCGATTGTCTTGATCTGCAAAAATCTGAGTGGGGCACATAAAAATAAACATAAAGATATTATTAGTTTTTTACCTTTTACCATAATATACCTCATTTGTAGTATATCTCGATTACCACAAACGAAGAAAAATTAAACATTTGAATTAGACTTAATTCCAAATAATATTAAATTTTGTCACGTTATTTCCGTGTTCCGTAACGCCTCAAGTACCAACTGCGCCTGATACCCATCGTTAAAATCATATATCTTGGCTGGTTGTCCTTGTATACGGGCAATGACATGTTTAAGTACAGGCAATTCACTCGCGGATTCCAGCACTTCCACTGGAGAAAGTGGCTGGCCCACCATGCCCGTCTTCAAATCTTCCCAATTTTCCAAGGCAATCGTGCCCTTCGTACCATACACCACCATGGATACTCGTTCTTCTCCCGCAAATTGAGACATGCCGTTTAGCTGAATTCGAGTCCCGTCTTCCAGTTCCAGTGCAGCCTGCACTTCAAGTTCACATTCTCCATTCTCAGGATATTGAACCTGAGTACTCACTACCCGGATGGCTCCGAACACCTTTTGAATCATATGAATCCAGTGAATCCCCACTTCAAGAATAAATCCACCCTGTTCCCGGCTCGTAATCCATGCATTCTGTTGCCATGATCGTGGCCACTGCGGGAATTGCAGAATGAGATCTATTTTGCGAATCGCCCCTACCGTACGCTGCTCGATCATCTCTTGCAACTTCAGCACGGAAGGTTCATGCGGCATTGAGAAATGGATGGCATGAATAACGCCCGCCTGCTCCGCTGCATCTAACATCACTTTGGCTTCTTCCACACTATTGGCAAGCGGTTTCTCACAGAACACATGAATTTTTCGCTCCAGTGCTTCCATGACAACCGGATAATGAAATTTCGGTGGAACTGCAATATACAACAGGTCAATCTGATGTTCATTTATCAATTGCTTGTAATCCGTATACGTTCGAACCTCGGGATGAGAAGCTGCAAAAGACGCCAGACCTTCCTCATTCGCATCACATACCGCAACAATTTCAATCGTGGTATCCATCTTCGTATTCTCGATTAGATGAACCATATGTAATCCCATTTTACCCAGACCAATCAGAGCCATCTTGATGACTGCCATTTTATCCCCTCCAAATTCCTTTCCAGTATAGCAGAAAGCAAAGAATTGCGAATGCGATGCGTTGATACGAAAAAGAAATAAAACGCTAGCTTACAAGTCGCTGGTTGTGCCTGAAATTCATCATGGTTAGTCATCTTTTTACATTATTTGTAACTAAACATAGATTGGGTAATTCCTTGCAGGGATATATAACCAGTTAATTTTACTTTATCCAGCAACACTTAAAGCGTTACCAACTTAAGAATCAGGAATTTAGACTCATAAAAACAAGTTGACAAAAAACCACAAAAAAAGATACTCTTCCTAATAACAATGAATATTTCCTCTTACAACCTTAGACATTGACTTGCATTCAACAAATGGAATATGCGTATGGTTCTATTAACCTATTTCATGAAGCGAGGTGTCCCGCGTGAGAACAGTTGCGGACTATTTGGCAGAAACTCTGCGTAATCTAGGCGTTACTCATGTCTTTGGTATTATTGGTAAGTCCATCTGTCCTGCTGTCCTGAAGATGGTGGATTACGGATTAGAATTCATTCCAGGCCGTCATGAATCCAGCTCAGGTTTTGCCGCATCCGGTTATGCATTACAGACGGGTAAACTCGGGGTTGCCTTTGCCACATCCGGTCCAGGCGGAACCAATCTGATTACTGCTGCAGCCCATGCAAAGGCCAACAATTTGCCCGTACTGTTTATTACGGGTCATCAATCCATTCAGGAACTGGGGCTACCCCAGTGTCAGGACTCCTCTTCCTATTTAGCTGATCTGGCCGAGATGTTCAAACCTGCCACACTTTTCAGCAAACTGGTTGAGCGTGGTGATCACTTCGGCACACTGCTGAATCATGCCCTTTCCATTGCACTCGGCCCTAATAAAGGCCCTGTTCATCTCTGCCTTCCTTTTGACGTACAGACCGAGCTATTACCTCAATGCCGGATTGTCATTCCCGAACCGGAACCTCTGCTTAGTGTATCTAATCTGAATCGTATTCTTCCTCTCATTCAACAATCTGACCGTCCCTTAATTATTGCTGGTAAAGGTGTAAGTCGCGCCAGAGCCCATGATGAATTGCTTCATCTGGCAGAATCGTTCAACATTCCCGTTATTACTACTCCTGGTGGAAAAGGAGCGATTGCGTGGGACCATCCCCTGTACCATGGACCTTGTGGTGTCGGTGGTTTCCCACATGCAGACGACATGCTGAACCAAAGTGACCTTTATATCGTACTTGGTTCACGTCTGAGTGACATGACCATCTGCAATCTGAAGCCTGATAACCACCCGGCACACCTCATACAATTTGACGCTGATCCTACATTTGTAGGCAAGATTCTGAGCGCTCAAACCTTACATATCACCGGTGATTTGAAGGACAATCTGCAATATTTACTGGGTACACTAGAAGACCTCCCTACTCCTGTGAGAACTACGCCACCCATGGATTACACTATCCCTTTACCAGATCTCCCCCAACTGTCTCTGGCTTCTGTGCTGGACGGGATGAGCGATCTGCTGCCGTACGATCATACACTGTTTGTCGATGATGGCAGCCATGGATTTCATGCGGTCCAGCGATATAAAGTCAAGAAACCAGGCAGCTTTGTGTTTGACGCATACTTTGCATGCATGGGTAACGCCATTGGTATGGCGATAGGCGCAAAGGCCGCCTCCCCTGAAGAGACTATCGTATGTATCACCGGAGATGGATGTTTCATGATGCTGGGGACAGAGATCAATACCGCGGTATGCAACAATCTGAATGTCATTTTCATTGTTGTTAATAACAAACAACTGGACATGGCACTCAAAGGAATGGAAAAAACAACGGGCAGAATTGATGGCACAGTATATGAAGTTCCTATGGATGCAGCCAAATTTGCCGAATCTCTAGGTGCGGTTGCGTTTCGAGCAGAGACCCTTGCTGAGTTCTCATCTGCATTAAACACAGCCCAGACGTTGAATCGGGTATCTGTTATAGAACTTTTGACCGATCGGGATGAAATTCCACCCACGGCTCACCGCACCGTAACTTTGAATTAGGAGGAGCATATCATGAGTGAACATGTAGCTCAGGGACTCGACCGTTTTGCTAAACTTTCTGGGGAGTACGGTGCAAAAGCCCTTGCCCCTATCAAAGAACATTTTCCCGAGTTATCTGAATTTATTATGGGGACGGCATACGGAGATATTTTTCAGCGCACCACGATTACGGATCAATGGAAGGAAGTTGCTATTATCTCTTCATTGATTACCCAAGGGCAGTATGAACAATTGGGAGTACACTACACAATGGCTCTTAGTGTGGGAGTGACGGTGGATCAGATCAAGGGAATATTGCTACATCTGGCACCATGTGTGGGGGCCCCGCGCATTATTAGCGCATTTAATATTTTGCTTGCTACCTTGGACGAAATACAGTAATTCACTTTTCTACATTTTTATACATGATTCGACTTTTTTATTGATCTTTTTACATTCCTACCTTTATAATATGGTTAAATTATCCTTCAAATCAGCTCTCATCTTAGAAGCTTTCAGCAGGGTCCAATTGGAGCTGTATATCCATTAGCAGGATAGCCTTAACTCATTTAAAGGAGAGAGATCAAGCATGGGAAATTTCATTCTTAAGACTGACGTTCCGAACAAGGTGTTAAACATTGAACTGGAGGGTTCTTTCTCTCAAGAAGACGGTTTGCGTTCCATCTCGGCCTATCAGGATACGATCGCTCCTATTAACACCAAGGAGTTCGACCTGAACATCGATTGCAAAAAGTTGAATGTTACTGCTCCGGAGATTGTTCCTCTTTTGGAAGGCTGCCTTCAAATGTTCAAAAAAGATGGATATAAAAAAGTCGTGTTGACCCTCGAGAACAACGCGATTCTAAAAATGCAATTGTCCCGACTTGGTCGGTCTGTTGGCCTGGACAATCTCGAAATCATATCTACCGTTACCACTTAATAAACCAGGCGGACAAGCTGTGAGTTCACCCTTCCGCTCAAGAGGAGAATGAAGATGGCCGGAATTCGTATTGTAGATATCGATATCTATCACCCAACAACCAAGGTGCACAATGATTTTTATATTGAACATTTTGATGCAAGAGGTGTAGATATTCGTGGATTGTTAAAGGCACTTGGTCGTGATACACGTTATAAAATTGACAACGATGACGAAAATTCGCTAAGCATGGCCTTCGAGGCAGCCAGTAATCTACTGGAAAAAACCGGACTCACCGGTGCAGATATTGATCTGATTGCTTATGCAAGCCAAACGCCAGAATACATCTTTCCTACGAATTCCCTGATGATTCATCGCCTGATTAACGGAGCTTCTCACACGATCTGTATCGACAGTAACGCGAACTGTGCAGGCATGACTGCTGCTTTCGAACAGGTTAGCCGGCAGATGCTGGGCAATCCTCGGATTCGCCGGGCTTTAATCATTGGCTCGGATTACGTAGCTCCTCACGCCAGTCCCGATGATCCCGTGTACTTTGCCAATTTCGGTGATGCAGCAGCGGCGGTAATTATAGAGCGGGATGAACATGCTGTCGGTTTCATTGATTCCATCTATCAGACGGATACCTGTGTGTATGGCAATTCTCTTTTTCCTGCAGAGGGCTTGGCGAAGCTGGGCAAAACAGGTGTAGATGCGGGTGCCTTTCATGTGAAATTTATCCCTTTTGATGATTCCATCTGTGTGGATGCCGCTTCAGAGTCCATTCGTACCTTGCTGGCACGCAACGAGATTGGACCAGACGAGATCAGAGCCGCCTGCTTCTCCCAGCTATCCATTAGCAACATTCGGGCAGTATCCGAGAACGTTGGCATCGGTGATGATATTGCTGTCTATATCGGAGATGAGTTCGGATATACATCAACCAGCAGTCCGTTCATTGCATTGCATCGAGCGGTTACAACCGGGCAGATTCAGCGTGGTGACAAAGTGTTGTTCTGGACCGTTGGAGCCGGGTGGCAAAATGTTGCCATGGTGGTTGAATACTAGGTATACACTTCAAAATTTAATAAAACCATCTCTGGTACCACTACTAGAGATGGTTTTTTTGTTTCTCCATTTTCTTACCTATAACGTTCATTTGAGATTTATTACCTTTTACTGTGAAAATAGTCACTTACATATTATTACATAAAAACTATCATATAGAAGTAATTAAAATCCATAAAAGGAGATGTTTATGTTCAAGCACGATCTATATCTACCATTATCCTGAGTTGCTGCATTAAACGTAGTCAAAATTCATTGGTAATTATTCTACACACATTCCATTTGAGAGAGGGAGTTTTGAGTTTGAAGATAAGAAAATCGCTAACTTCATTATTATCCTTAGCTTTGTTATTAACTCCATTCAATCTTGTATTCGCAGATGGTAATATGGACACGATCACCATGAACAACGAGCTTATAAAAAGGATCGAAGTCAACATCGATTCATCAATCACAGGAAATGAGCGAGAAGTGATTGCTGACGTGATGGCCCGGCTCGACGAAGAAGATCGAGAAAATGTCATCTATGTCGCAGAAGATGGTGCTATTTACTCTAACAAGATGGAACTCAAAGAAACGACAGAAGTATATGATCTGGTTGAGAACAATGTCTATCAAAGTGCATCCGGAAAAGAACTTGTTGGTCCCGGAGTATCCACGGATTTTTCAGCATCTGCTATTAAAGATGATACCCAAATTTCGCCCGCTGCCGAAGTACCTAATTCAAGCGGAGGTTCCGGTCCTTATCGAAGAGTTTTCTCAAATAATGGATACAACTGGTTAAGTACTTATGTTACCATCCCAGGTGCCCCATACGTAAAAGGAAATGTTTCAACGGATGTTCCTTATGTATATCTGGGAGGTTGGGGATCTAACGGAAATGGGATCGATGCCGGTTTACAATACAGCACAGCCTTTGATAATTGGTCCCCCACGACGCTAGCAAATGGAGCGATGGTTCCCAGTACTACTCGCTATCGTTCAAATCAGGACATTTATATGAAATTTTATGTGACCAATCCCAATGAATGTACGTTGGCAGTATCAGGAATCACAACGACTGGCGAACAATTGACAACAACGATTGTAAGAAGCGGGGTAAGTGGCTGGGATAAAAGCGGTATAGGGATGAGAGTAAAACGAATGACCACTATCGGTCAAAAACCCGAGAACATGAACACAGGTTCATCGATTAAAAATGTGCGCTGGCATGATATCACTGTAGGCTACTATTCTGGTAGCAATCTGATATATAGCAGTTGGGGCAGTGGACAAACCGGAGGATATCACTCTGTGCCATCCGATAAAGTAAGTGTCAATTATGTAAGCCCTGGTGAAGAAACCGTCAGCATACAACTGTAGTATCTATTAAACTGAAAAAGATGCTCTAAATGAAAGTAGCAGTTCCAAGATTATTCAATCTTGAGAACTGCTACTTTTGAAATTTTTACAAAAGCGTTGTTATAGGAATCTTAAAACGAAGTTTAATCTACCATTTCTGATTATCTGTAAACGGTCCCTTCGAATCTTGCAGCAACAATTCCATCCACCGTATGATAACTAACCAACACCAAGGTGCCTACATAACCGTCTGGCGTTTTATAGTCCGTAAGATATTTTGGTACTCCAAAACCTACAGGATAATAATGCACTACAGAAAAAGTTTTACTTTCAAGCATAGGAGATACTACGTCTGATACACTTGTACTGGTAATCGGTTGAACATTTGCCGCAGACACGCCTCCACTTGAAATGGAAGTGGTCAAAATAAAGGAACATGCAGTCAACATAAGAACTTTACTAAGTCTCAAAATGATCATCTCCTTAATAGAATTTTCAACTTCAATTTCATTGTATAATATGCGAGTGTATTTTACAACAATATTTGTAAATTATATAATTATATGTAATTTAATTTTAAAAATGATTTATTTAATTTTATTATCTTTTCATACAAAAAAGCAGCCCTACTGGACTGCCAGACTTCTGCCTCGATATTAAATATTCAGAAAATTTTCTTTGTGTCCCGATCGTCTTTCAAAATCTCCACGGCTTCCCGGAACCTTAACGAATGCACGATTTCCCGTTCCCGAAGAAACTTCAGACTATCCTGCAGATCCACGTCATCGGTCAGATCGATTAACCATTGATATGTAGCCCGGGCTTTCTCTTCTGCTGCAATATCCTCATACAAATCCGCGATCGGATCTCCCTTCGAAGCAATGTATGCTGCAGTAAAAGGTACACCTGAGGAATTCGTGTAAAATAAAGCAGAATCACGCTGAGCATAATTAGGTGCAAGTCCCGCTTCTTCCAGTTGCTCCACTGACGCGTCCTTTGTTAACTTGTAAATCATGGTGGCAATCATCTCAAGGTGAGCAAATTCCTCTGTGCCTATGTCGTTCAGCAGCCCGATTATTTTGTCCGGAATGGTATACCGCTGGTTCAAGTACCGCAGAGCTGCTGCCAGCTCACCGTCCGCTCCTCCATATTGTTCAGCCAGCAATTTTGCCATATGAGGATCACATTTACTAACCCGAACAGGATACTGCAATTTTTTCTCATACACCCACATGCAGAGCCCTCCTTTTTGAATAAAATCGAAATTGCTGGCATGTTCCCCGAGTCCCCGGCTTTACAAATTTGCACGGAAACCCGAGGGGATTATTTCACACCTGCCATGGCCACGGTGTCTGAGACCACTCCCAAGGATATTTGGAGAATGCATGACCAAAGTTCATCAGCGGTCCATACAATTGTTGAAATTCATGTGCAACTCTCATGCGCTCCTGACTGAATTTGTTGTACTGTTCAATACTCTGAAAATCACCCGGATGGATGTCCAGATACAGATTCAGCTCAACTAATACAAAGTCCAGTGCCTGGAGCTCCTCTAACAGCTCGTAGTACCTTGCATCACAGGCTTTGGGTACTTCAGGCTCCATCCGACTCCACCTTCCTCCCTTTCGATCTCGCTGGTGTATAAGGGCTGTATAATGCAGGCCACAACGTTCCGATTCTTAAGGCTTCTGCCGGGCTGTACTGAGGCCAGCCCATAGGTTGAAATGGAATGAATAATTGCGGAGGAACCAGATACGTTCGAATCTTTACGGGTGGACAAGGATCAAACGGTCCCACAAATGGGACATAGGCTCGAAGCTGTGGATCTTTCACAGAATAACTCTCCTTTCTGCATGTTTATATGCACTCAACGTACCTTTAAAACAATTGCTTCCGTCTCTATATCCATATGTTTCAGGTCTGCAAGTTAATCCCCTTTTAACTGACACATCAAAAAAACCTCTGAAAGTCCACCATAAGGCGTTCCTTCAGAGGTCAATTTAGTGTGTTGACTGATCTTCTTCCGTATTCATGTCTTGTGGGACAGATTGCTTATACACTCGAACCCGGGTGATTCGTAAGCGAGTGGCTTCTTCCACTTCAAAAACGTACCCATTAAGCTCCTGCATTTTCCCCTTGGCCGGACTGCCTCCAAGCTCTTTAAACAGCCATCCACCAATCGTATCTACTTCCTCATCCTCAATGATGGCCCCAGTCCACTTATGAACTTCTTCAATAAGCGATCGACCATCAATGGAAAATGAATCGCCGGTGCGTTCCATATGCGGACGCTCATCCTCAAACTCGTCATACAAGTCTCCAACGATCTCTTCCAGAATCTCTTCCGCAGTCAGCAATCCAGCTGTGCCCCCATACTCATCCACGACCAGGGTCATCTGAGAATGTTTCTTCTGCATCATCCGCAATACCTGGCTAATCTCCATGGATTCGGGAACGTTCAAGATGGGACGGACAAGCGAAGCCAGATCACGTTGCTGCTCCGGGTCAGCCAGCAGCAGGTCTGTGATATGGATAAACCCTATAATCTCATCCTTGTCTTCTACTGCCACAGGATACCGGGAATGTTTGGTTGCATTAATAATCTCCAGATTTTCCTCCAAAGACATGTGGGTATACAAACAATCCATATCCGTACGAGGCAGCATGACTTCACGTGCCAGCATATCGGAGAAGTCAAAGATGTTATCCATCAGTTTGATCTCATCCTTATCAATGACCCCACTTTTGGCACTCTGCTTCATCAGTATACGAAGCTCATCTTCTGAGTGAGCTTCTCCTTCACTGGCAGGTTCGATACCTGCCAGACGCAGCAATGCATTGGCCGATACATTCAGTACCCAGATGAACGGAAAGAAAATTTTGTAGAACAACAGCAAAGGTGCAGATAAGAACAATGCCACACCGTCTGTTTTTTGAATCGCAAGTGATTTAGGGGCGAGCTCACCCAGAACAATATGCAGAAATGTAATGATACAAAAACCAATAATGACCGACACGGTCGAAATAAGTCCTGCATCTCCTACACCAAGTTTAAACATGAGTGGCTCAACGAGCAATTCCGAAATGGCCGGTTCTCCCAGCCACCCAAGTCCGAGCGATGTCAGCGTAATCCCGAACTGAGTCGCCGATAGATAGGAATCCAGTTTACTATTCACCTTCAATGCGTAACCAGCCATACGGTTTCCTTCACTCTGTAATTGAGTTAAGCGTGTCTGCCTTACTTTCACAAGCGAAAATTCTGCTGCAACAAATACGCCATTCAAAAATACGAGCAAAAAGACACAGACCAGATTAAATACTAGCTGCCCAAGATGAAACTCGGTATGAATATCCAAGTTGAAACTCCCCTTTTCTATCTATTTCAGGAATACACCTGGAATATCAACGTGTGATGGCCTTTCTGGATTTGAAATCCACACCTTTGTAATACATATCCGCTACGAGCAGGTTTGGCCCGCAACAGGATGCGATATCACAATGGCAGTTAACCGTCTGATTGAGCGGATGTTCCGCTGACCACTCATGGAACACCTCATCCAGCTTACGATCACGAATGTTGCCAAACGCCGGGATATCCGCAAAATCCGTCACATACACATTGCCTGTAAACATGTTGACGTTCACACGGTTGCGTCCGTCCGGATCGTTACGTACCGTCACATTTGGCTCGCTGTACAGTCGGTTAATCAATTCCCGATCCTGCTCAGCTGCACTGCATGCGAAGAATGGCAATGTCCCGAAGAGCATCCACATATCCTTGTCACGCACATCAAGCAAACGATGAATCGCCGCTCTCATATGATCCAGTGATAACACGGGCAGCGACGAAGCAAAGTTCGAGTTATACATCGGATGCACTTCATGGCGAACACAGCCCATCTCACGAATCAATTGATGAATACCATCCAGCTTGTCATGCGTACGGAAGTTGATCATTGACTCCGCAGAGATAAACATGCCTGCTTCACTCAGTTTGCGGGAATTCTCAATCATTTTCTCATACATCTTCACCGCTACTTCACGTTTTACAGGTCTGCCACTATTTGCAAATCCGACTTGATGGAAATCGTCAGCATTCAGATAGTTGAATGAGATATGCATAACGTCCAGATACGGTAAAAGCTGCTCATACCGACTGATATCCAATGTCAAATTCGAATTAATCTGGGAACGAATTCCACGTTCCTTGGCATATTTGAGCAGTGGGATGATCATTTCATCCACTGTTTTCTGGCTAAAGCTTGGCTCGCCACCCGTCAGACTAATCGTCTGCAGATGCTCCACTTCATCCAATCGTTTCAGCATCAGAGGAAGCGGTAGAGCCGGTGCTTCGCGCATCGTAAGCATATCTCCCACAGCACAATGCTCACACCTCATATTACACAAATGTGTCACAGTCATTTCTACACTGGTCAGCACATGGCGTCCATATGTACGCAGAGAGCCGATCGGATCCCACGGATCATTGGTCGGCGATAAAGGCATCGGTTGTACCGATCCTGAGTTTAGCATGGTCATTGTTCTTCACCTTATTCCTTTTATTAACCTAAAAAGTTTTATTTACATCATACCTTGTGTTTCTCTTTTTGGAGTTATCTTTTATCATAGCACAATTTTGAATGCTCCGGCATACGTAGACCCTGTCCATTACATGACAAAAAACGCTCAGGCAACTCTGGACCGAATCACGAAACGGCCCCGATATTACGACATGAGCGCTAATCATCTTTCTAGTTGTTCAGCTTTGCACCTGTTCACTTTGGGCCGCAGATGGTATATCCTCCACACCCTCTACACCTGTGATCATCACAGACAGAGCTGTCAGCAGGTTAATTTCGTAAGGCGAAGATAAAGTCTGGCCGTCCGCATCTTTTAGAACACGGATCAGCGGACGTTGGGGAACACGTGAATGAATGGATGCAACTACCCCAACCTCTCCCGTACTGAGCTTAACTGAAAGACCTACTGGGTATATGGCTACACAATCCCTGAACTTCTCCAGCATCCGTTGTTCGTACAGGGTCCCTGAACCAGTGTACAAAACCTCGACAGCCTGATGCGGCAATAAGGCTTGCTTGTACACCCGATTCGTCGTCATGGCATCATAGGAATCAGCAAGCGCAATCCACTTGGCATATTCGTGAATTTCTTTGTCTTTCAACCCAAATGGATATCCGCTACCATCAATTCGTTCATGGTGCTGCAATGCACAATGCGCAGATAGAAGCGGTATGCCTGGTTCATCTTTGAGAATACGGTGTCCATATGTAGTGTGCTGCTGAATGATTTTAAATTCCTCGTCACTCAATCTGGAGGGTTTGTGCAGGATCTCAGGTGCAATCTGTGTCTTGCCGATATCATGCAACAAGGCGCCCAGACCAATCTCCATTAATTGCTGGCGTGTGTAACCCGAAGCGACACCAAGAACCAACGTGTACACACATACATTCAGAGAATGGTTATACAGGTCAAAATCACTGGAATTCATGTCCATCAGCATAATCATGGCTTCCTTCTGACTGCCGATGTCTTCCAGAATGGCATTCATCACACCACTAAGCGCTTTACCGAAATGAGGAATCTGATTTTTGGTTTTTAGTCCTGACATACTCTGAAATTGCTGCTTGATCTCTACCAATGCCTTCCTCTTGGTCTCTTCCTGCAACATATCAGGAACGATGATATCCTCAGTCGCAGCATCTTTGATATACACATAACCAACCCCGAGATCTTTGAGCCGCCCAATCAATCGACTGGTTAGCTCTACATCCTCACTAAGTAATACCAGGCCTTCTTCACTATAAATTCGTTTCCCCAGCTTCATGCCAGGCTGCAATAGGTTTATATGTACTAAACGCACAGCCTATCCTCTCCCGCTCCGTAGATGTAATTACCACTAGCCGCCGCTTCAGCAGAAGGCAAGTCCTTTAATTTAGCTTTGATGCCAACGGGCTCGCAGGCTGTCGTCCAGAGCCCCTGGTCGTTTAATTTCCGTTTCCAGCAGATCGCGTATGAATTCGGGAAGATGATAGAGCGTACGGGTTCCATGAGCCAGAGGAGGATACCCGACATTGAACGTAAACATGTCCAGTGTTCCAACGATATACTCACACTGTTCGTCCATAGGCTCCCCATTAATGGATATGGTCTGGATCTTCTCATAGGCAGGCGCATGCGGATTGTATTGAACTTCCATTCCATCCATACATAACGTACCTAGAATTTGACCACGAAAACCAAAGCCGACAATAGGCTTACCTGAAAATTCGTCCAGCAAGGACTGTTCAAGTGCTTCACGAATATGACTTCCACTCAAGCATATTGTACAAGCATTTATAGGAGATGGACATAGGGAATGCAACATTCCTTTTGTAATATTACCTTGTGGAAGATCTCCGAGAAGCTGACCTGCATTCACCAACGATAGCTGTGCCCCCGTGAAATGACGAACAGCTTGTGCAAGCAATGTTGCTAGCGGCGATTCCCGGTCATACGCGATGGGCAGTACCCGGTCTGTTATCACTGCCGTCTGATTAAGTGCCCTTTCGGCTTCCGCACGATCCGTAGCGATTGCCAGCGCGACCTGATCATCCAGTAATATACTCTTGGCAGCCATACAACCGCTACTTACCAGTTGAAGAGGTTCTCCCCCGCTTGTTCGTTCCAGAACCACTTTCCCAAGCCATTGTCCAAATTTCCCAGCTGCGCCCAGCACGGTCTGGCCTATGACTAATGGTTCTTCTAGAACATGATGGGTATGTCCACCGAGAATAACATCAATTCCAGTGATCTGCTCCGCCAGTCTCCGATCTGTGGAAAGTCCCAGATGTGAAAGAATAACCACCACATCCACTTCATCACGTAACGATTCTACTTGAGCACTTAGTGACTCCAGAGGGTCCAGAACATCCCACCCAAGAAGTTCGTAAAACGTGGTGAAAGGCGCAGTTGCCCCCAGCAGACCAATGCGAAATGGACCTTTCTCCACAATCAGAGAAGGCTTCATCCAGACTGGCGGAAGGCCAGTGTCTTGCTCCACAACATTACCGCATACCACAGGACACAGAAGGCCAGCGTAGGACTGCGCGAGCTGATCTGGCGTAAACGTGAGTCCTTCGTTGTTACCGATTGTAATGGCATCGTAGCCCGTCAGGTTAATAACATCAACATTAGCCGTACCCAGTGTTCCCTCTGTTTCAACGGCCATCCGGTCCATATGATCACCGATATCCAATACAAGAAGGTTGCCACCTTGGTCCCGTTCCTCATTGATCATAGCGGCGATGGTGCTCATGGAGCCAAAGTGGCTATGAATGTCATTGGTGTGTAGAATCGTTAACGTTTGCTTCTCCCTGGTGCTCATCACACCGCCTCCCCTGCTCTTGAATAAACGTTCATTCTTCTAATGGATAAGCATAACATTTTCCACGTCGTTATGATATATTTAAAGGGTTTAAAGACCAAAAAGAGGTGGACCATATCCATGAAATTGACAATTCAACTATTTGCAGGCATTGCTGAACGCTTAAATACATCCCTTCTGGAGTTTGAATATATTGAAGGCATTCCAACCGCTGCCGAGATAAAAGAAAAACTGAGTCTGGCTTACCCTGAGGCAGCTTCTCAGATAAGGTCATCCTTTTTGGCCGTTAACCAACAGTACGCTCCTGCCGATACTATAATTAGATCAGAAGACGAACTTGCCTTAATACCTCCAGTCTCGGGAGGCGATGGTACGGATATATCCAATGAGCATCAATCTACTTTTCCTGAGCATCGGACGGAAGATGGCTTATTCCTGATTACAGAGTCCACCTTGTCTGTAGAAGCAACAACGGCGCTAGTGATTACCCCGAATCACGGGGCAGCTCTTACTTTTGTAGGTACGACTCGTGAAATGACTGGTGAACAGCGCACCGTCCATCTGGAGTATGAGGCCTATGTGCCAATGGCCCTTTCTCAGATGGCGGCTATTGGTGTGGAAATCTCCGATCGATGGCCTGGTGTGTTGTGTGCAATCAGTCACCGCATTGGCAAAGTGGATGTGGCAGAGATTAGTGTAGTCATTGCCGTATCCTCACCTCATCGCAACGATTGCTATGATGCAAGCCGCTACGCCATAGAGAGACTCAAACAGACCGTTCCGATCTGGAAAAAGGAAATCTGGGAAGATGGATCGGAATGGAAGGGTCATCAATTAGGACCATGGAACCCCATGGAGAACTAAACAATGAGCCTTTACACCTTTTTAGACAGAGTGGGTTAATAGTAAATAAGTCGTTGTCAACCCATTTTTTTCTTGTTATTATAATGATATATGTCGATATTAGTCGAGGAAAAGGTGGTTTATACGTGAGAGTGCATGTTACTGATCTCAAACCTGGCGACCTGTTAAAAAATGATGTATACAACAGTTCGGGTCTCCACATCCTGATGAAAGGTTCCACCCTCAGTGAAGATGACCTGTCCAAGCTGCTGCAACATGGAATCGATTACGCAGATGTAGAACATACCACATCCGACCTACACTCTGATGCACAAACCTTACCTTCCGATCAAACCCGTCTGTTAACTAATCTGTTTAACGATACGATCAAAGGTACTGAGTCTCTATTTCAACAAGCGATGGAGAAGGGTTTTATTGATGAGACACAAGTCGATGAGATTTTGATTACCCTAACGGGACAGTTGGAAAAACAGAAAGATGTTGTCTCCTTGTTGCTTATGCTGGACGGGGATAGCGATTATACGTATAACCATTCATTGCAAGTCGGAATGCTCGCTTTTTATATCGCCGGCTGGATGGGTTATAACCCCGAGGAATGTCTAACGGTAGCCAAAGCAGGATATCTTCATGATATTGGCAAGTCCAAGATTCCTTCTGAAATGTTACATAAACCTGGTAAATTGACCACGGAAGAATTTGACGAAATGAAGAAACACACATTCTATGGGTACGATATCATTAAAGAATCCACGCAGGATGAAATTCTGGCAACGGTTGCTCTTCAGCATCATGAGCGCGAGGATGGAAGTGGTTATCCCCATGGACTGCGAGGGGACGAGATCCACCCATATTCCCGTATAACGGCTGTAGCGGACGTTTACAGCGCCATGACGACCAATCGGGTGTATCAAACCAAACAGGAACTAATCTCTGTTCTGTGTGAACTGTACAGTCTCAGTTTCGGTCAGTTAAATGGTGAAGCCACGCAGGAACTGATCAAGCACATGTTGCCTAATTTTATCGGTAAACGGGTTCTGCTCTCCACGGGTCAGACGGGACTAATTGTGATGAATAATCCTGCAGATTACTTCCGCCCACTCGTTCAGACCTCTACTGCCTTTATTGATTTAGCGAAAGAAAGAGATATTGCTATCGTTGAGATCTATGTACAGTAACTGTTCATTGTACAAACATGCATACGAAGAACCAAAAAGTAGCTTAGATAGGCATAGCAAACTTAATAAGTTGATTATGACCAAAGGGAAGCCTTAATCGGCTTCCCTTTGTGTATTTCTATTCGATCATATTGGATTACACGCAGAATGCTTTTGTGATGATAACCAACAGAATGAACAGTACCAGGATTGCACCCGTGTTAGTGAACATATTGTATCCACCAACGCCACCTACTCCGCCTACGTTGCCTCCACAGCCATATCCTACTTCGCTCATGTGATTGCCTCCTCTTCATCAGGTATACCCTAACATATGACGTTTATCGACCTAATGAACCGGGCGAAGTGGCAACATTCCACAATTGGTTGTCTGCCTGGTTCTGCCCCGAGGATTCGAACTATTCATAAAAATAAATCCTGTCGTTCCGAATGATCTATATATTCTAATCCGAATGAACCTGGACGCCTTTTTCCTTACGGTGCATGATAACAAGTAATCTCCAAAATTCATAACTGCCTTTGTCGTTCATAATAAACGGACGATAATAATCATAAGCTTGTTGCGCCCATGTGGGACAATCCATATTGGAAAGTTGCTTTTGTTGCTGAATCCATTCCCCTTGAATCTCCAGCGTCTTCTGCATGTCTTCAAATATTCTCTTCTGCTCAGCGGTCATCGGCGGAGCCTCCTGTTCCTGAGTCGCAGTTCCGTATTCGGCCGCCAGATATGCAGCGGGTTCCGTCACACCATCTTCACTGGCTGTATACCCGTAAGAAGGTGCACTTGTTTTACGAATCTCATAATGTACATGCGGACCAGTACTCTGACCCGTGCTTCCCTGATTACCGATCAGCTGGCCTCGTTTCACCAACTGTCCAACTGTTACGGCAATGCGAGAAAGGTGACCATAACAATGCAAGTAGCCTCGATGATCTTGAAGGGCAACTGTAAGCCCATAACCGCCGAATCCGGAGCCTGTAACTCCTTCGGAAGCAAAACGTACCCTGCCTTCCATAAAGGCATAGACAGGGCCATTCCACGGCTCTGTTACGAGATCAATTCCGCGGTGAAATGTTTGTCCACCATGAATGGGATGAATGCGATAGCCGAATGAACTTGTAATCCGATATCCCTCGAAAGGGTTAACGCTCATACACTCACATCCTTTTCTATCATTTAATGCTTAAATCTATGAAATGGCTTGTGCTATTGATCTTATTTTATTACAAAAAAGCACTGCTCAGACTAGGGTTAAGCATAGCAGTATGCTTTTTTAGTCAAATTCTTTTCCCTTATATTTCGTTCTATACTAGGGCGTGTCTTCAAACCGATTAAATGGTAATAGATGGGTTAATTATATTAAATGATTACACGATACGAAATTCGCGAGAGACAATGGCGGCTAATTCAAGATTTGTTTCCACCTGAACGAAAACCACAAGGAGGACGTCCCGCAGTGGACAATCGAATTATGTTAAATGCGATGCTATGGGTAGCTCGTTCAGGTGCCCCTTGGCGTGATTTACCGGACCACTTTCCCAATTGGAAATCCGTTTACACCCGCTTTCGACGCTGGCAGAAAGCGGGCATTTGGGATGAAGTATTAAAGCATGTATCCCTAGATTCTGATGAGGAAAGTGTGATGATTGACGCCACGATTGTGCGAGTTCACCAGCATGGATCAGGCGCAAAAGGGGGCAAAGCAAGCAAGCGATCGGACGTTCCCGAGGTGGATTAAGTACGAAAATTCATGCGGTAGTTGACGCGTTAGGAAATCCACTTCGCTTCGACTTGACCGGAGGCGAAGCGCATGACTCCGTCCAAGGTTTCGAAATCCTTAAAAGCATGAAACTGACCCGGAAGCAAGTCCTGGCCGACCGAGCGTATGATACAAATGCCATTCGGGCCTTTTTAAAGAAACAACAGGCCATACCGGTGATTCCCGGAAAGAAAAATCGCCGAATGACCCTAAAATATGATCGGGATGTCTACAAAGAGCGCCATTTGGTGGAATGCTTCTTTAATAAAGTAAAGAATTATCGTCGTTTAGCGACTCGTTATGATAAATTAGCGTGTACATTTAAGTCTTTTTTGGCCTTGGCATCCATTATGGTGTGGCTTGCTTGAGTTTGAAGACACGCCCTAGAATCTGATCATTAATATGTACAATAAATGAACAGAACAGTATAAAAAAAAGACCGAGGAATTCACCTCGATCTTTTTTAGTATTACATGATTTAAGTTAGGTCGGTTTCAGGACGCGAACGTCCCGATCTGCTGAATAATCCTTTTTGAATGGGATCAACCAATAGAGCCTTCCATTTCGAATTTGATCAATCTATTCATCTCAACGGCGTATTCCATTGGCAATTCCTTCGTGAATGGCTCAATGAAGCCCATGATGATCATTTGTGTAGCTTCTGCATCCGTCAGACCGCGGCTCATCAGGTAGAAGAGCTGATCCTCGGACACTTTGGATACCGTAGCTTCATGCTCCAGCATGATGTTATCATTCATGATTTCATTGTAAGGAATTGTATCTGATGTGGACTCATTATCGAGAATAAGTGTATCACACTTGATGTTGGATTTCGCGCCCTCAGCTTGACGTCCAAAGGAAGCCAAACCACGGTACGTTACTTTACCACCATGTTTACTGATGGATTTGGATACGATCGTAGATGTTGTATCCGGAGCCAAGTGGATCATTTTCGCACCTGCATCCTGATGCTGGTTTTTACCAGCTACAGCGATAGAGAGTACGGAACCTTTAGCTCCACGACCTTTCAGTACAACCGCAGGATATTTCATCGTCAGTTTGGAACCGATGTTACCATCGACCCATTCCATCGTTGCATTTTCTTCTGCAACCGCACGTTTCGTAACGAGGTTGTAGATGTTTGGTGCCCAGTTTTGAATTGTTGTGTAACGAACACGAGCATTTTTCTTACAGATGATCTCAACGACCGCACTGTGCAGTGAGTTTGTGCTGTAGATCGGAGCTGTACAGCCCTCTACATAGTGAACAAAGCTGTCTTCGTCCGCAATGATAAGTGTACGCTCGAATTGTCCCATATTTTCGGAGTTAATCCGGAAGTAGGCTTGCAGAGGCACTTCACATTTAACGCCTTTAGGCACGTAGATGAAGCTTCCTCCAGACCATACCGCACTGTTCAATGCAGCAAATTTGTTATCTGCTGGCGGAATAACTGTTGCAAAATATTCACGCAGGATTTCCGGATGCTCTCTGAGAGCCGTATCCGTATCCATGAAGATTACCCCTTGATCTTCCAATTCCTTTTGCATGTTGTGATATACAACCTCAGATTCATACTGAGCCGATACCCCTGCAAGGAATTTTTGCTCTGCTTCAGGGATACCCAATTTATCAAAGGTTTCCTTGATTTCAGAAGGGACCTCTTCCCATGTTTTACCTTGTTTTTCAGAAGCACGAACGTAGTACTGAATATCGTTGAAATCCAATCCGTCGAGATCTCCGCCCCATTTCGGCATCGGCATCTTTTCGAATTGCTTCAAGGATTTCAGACGGAATTCCAACATCCATTCCGGTTCGTTCTTAATCCGGGAAATCTCGGTAACTACTTCTGCAGTCAGACCTTTACCGGTTTGAAAGATGGATTTGTGCTCGTCGCGGAAACCATATTTATACTCTTCCATTTCTGGTGCTTTTTTAGCCATCTTGCTCTACCTCCCTATCGTTATTGTACTTTGTTCTCTTCGTCAATCCCTTTGCGTAATGCATTCCAGGCCAGAGTGGCACATTTGATGCGTGCAGGGAACTTGTTCACACCGGATAGGGCTTCGAGATCTTCATAATCGTCGAAATCGACTTCTTCACCTTTCATCAGTGAGGAAAAACGGTTAGCGATATCGAGTGCCTGTTCCATCGTTTTGCCTTTGACGGCCTCCGTCATCATTGATGCAGAGGACATGCTGATGGAGCAGCCTTCACCCGTATATTTGGCTTCCTGAACGATTCCGTCTTTCAGCAAAATTTGCAGTGAAATCCGGTCGCCGCACGTTGGATTGTTCAAATTCACCGTGACAGCGTCATTATCAAATGTTCCGCGGTTACGCGGGTTTTTGTAGTGGTCCATTATAACACGTCTGTACAGATCATCAAGTTGCATCGCCAAAGTACTCCTTTGTCTGGATTAAGGCGCTGACAAGCCGATCTACATCTTGTTCGTTATTGTATAGATAGAAGCTGGCACGAGCTGTTGAGCTAACTTCAAGCCAGCGCATTAGCGGTTGACAGCAATGGTGTCCGGCACGAATGGCTACGCCACTCGCATCCAGTACGGTTGCCACATCATGCGGATGAACATCCCCCAGATTAAAGGTAACAACACCCACATGCCGCTTCGCTGGGCCATAGATGGTTAACCCATCGATCTCGGCCAGACGTTCTGTTGCATAAGCTGCCAGCACACTCTCATGATGTGCAATCTCATCCATACCAATCTGTTCCAGGAAATCAATGGCAGCTCCCAATCCTACCGCACCTGCGATAATCGGGGTTCCACCTTCGAACTTCCAGGGAAGCTCTTTCCAGTTGGATTCGTATAGACCCACATCATCGATCATTTCACCGCCGAACTCAATAGGCTCCATGGACTCCAGCAGCGCCTTTTTGCCGTAGAGTGCACCGATTCCGGTTGGTCCGCACATTTTATGACCGGATAATGCATAGAAATCACAGTCCAGATCCTGCACGTCCACCTTCATATGAGGTGTGCTTTGTGCGCCATCAACAACGATGACAGCACCATTGCGGTGTGCAATTTCAGCAATTTGTTTCACAGGATGAATCAGACCCATAACATTGGATACATAAGCGATTGCTACAATTTTAGTATTGTTCGTAATCGTCTTCTCGACATCAGCCAGTTCAATATGACCGTCAGGCTGAAGCGGGATGTATTTCAATGTTGCACCTGTCTCCTTGGCAACTTGCTGCCAAGGAATCAGATTACTATGGTGCTCCATTTGCGTGATAACAATTTCATCGCCTTCTTTGCAATTGGCGCGGGCGTATGATGAAGCCACCAGATTCAGGGCTGTCGTTGTCCCGCGGGTAAAGATAATCTCCTGCGTACTACGTGCATTGATAAACTTGGCTACCTTCTCACGTGCGCCTTCGTAAGCGTCCGTTGCACGGCTTCCAAGGGTATGAACACCACGATGCACGTTGGAGTTCTCATACTCATAATAATGTTTGACCGCTTCAATCACAGCACGAGGCTTTTGTGAAGTTGCAGCACTATCTAAATATACGAGCGGGTGTCCGTTGATTTCCTGGTGGAGGATCGGGAACTGCTCGCGAATGGACGGGTTCATTGTCCCAGCTTCTTCTCAATCAGGGACTGCAATTGGGTACGCAGTGCTTCCAGAGGAATATCCGCCACCACCGGAGCCAGGAAGCCATAGATGATCAGGCGTTCGGCATCCGTACGGTTAATTCCGCGCGACATCAAGTAATGAATCTGCTCGGCATTGACTTGACCAACAGAAGCCGCGTGACCTGCTGTTACATCATCCTCATCAATCAGAAGGATTGGGTTAGCGTCTCCACGTGCTTTAGGGCTCAGCATCAACACTTTCTCTGTCTGCTGTCCATCAGCTTTGGTAGCGCCTTTCTCAATCTTCGTGATGCCGTTGATGATTGCAGAAGCTTCTTCACGCATAACCGCACGTGTAATCATCTGACTTGGCGTATTCTTGCCGAAGTGACGAGCTTCTGTGGTGTAGTTAATTTTCTGGGAACCGGAACCTACAGCGATAACTTTGGAGTCGGAACTTGATCCATTGCCTTTAAGCACAGTCATCGTGTTACTTGCTGTATCGCCATTGTTCATTTCACCAACGATCCACTCGATCGAAGCATCATTCTCCAAGACTGCACGACGGAATGAAACATCAGTTACATTCACATTCAGTTGATGAACCGATGCATAGCGTACTTTAGCACCAGATTTTGCGAATACTTCCACAACACCATTATGGAATACAGGTGCGGACAGTTCGCCGGATACATAGTTATCCACATAAGTTACTGAGCTGTTTGCTTCTGCAACCACGAGTACGTGAGGTGCAAACGTTGCAGATGCATCATCCGTAAGCAGCACTGCTTGCAGTGGTACTTCAATTTCAACATTCTTCGGAACATACAGGAACACCCCGCCGTTCCAAAGTGCCGCATGAAGTGCAGCAAGGGAATGCTCATCTGCTTTCACTGCTGTGTTCAGATATGGTTTTACCAAATCACTGTGTTCGCGAACCGCAGTAGCCAGATCCGTGAAGATAACTCCTTTTGCCGCCAGTTCAGCAGACACTTTAGAATATACCGCACCGGAATTGCGCTGGATAACCAGACTGCCTTCAGCTTGATCCTGAACCAGATCTTTGATAGAAGCAGGTACTTCTGTCAAAGAAGAAATAGCTTCACTTGCTTTATATGTTCCGTACTCGCTGACATTCCAGCGTTCGATTTTTTGTTTTTCCAGTTTAGGAAGCGCAAGCCCACTCGCAAGCTTCAAAGCTTCGAGTCGCTGTTCGGTCAACCAGCCGGGTTCATTGTTGCTTTCCGACAAGGCGCGAAGCGCTTCAGATTCAACCGGAAGAATTGTTTGTGTAGTCATTAATTAATCCTCCTCCGTTTTGTCTTTACGCTTCTTGACCTACAGTTTCGTCTGTAATTCCCAGCTCTTCCTTAACCCAGTCATATCCTTCAGCTTCCAGACGGTGTGCCAGTTCAGGTCCGCCGGATTTCACGATACGACCTTGCATCATAACGTGTACATAGTCAGGAGTAATGTAGTTAAGCAGGCGTTGATAGTGCGTGATGATCAAGAAACCACGATCTTCGCTCTTCATTGCATTTACGCCGTTTGCCACGATTTTCAGAGCATCGATGTCCAGACCGGAGTCAATTTCATCAAGTACTACGATTTTCGGATCAAGCAGCATCATCTGCAGAATCTCGTTACGTTTTTTCTCACCACCGGAGAAACCTTCATTCAGGTAACGGTGAGCGAACTCAGGGTTCATGTCGAGTTCTTTCATTTTACCTTCCATTTGACGAATGAACTTGATCAGGGAGATCTCGTTACCTTCGCCACGACGTGCGTTAATTGCACTACGCAAGAAGTCGGAGTTAGTAACACCAGCAATCTCACTTGGATATTGCATAGCCAGGAAGAGACCTGCACGTGCACGCTCATCTACTGCCATATCCAATACATCTTCACCATCAAGTGTAATTGTACCGTCAGTTACTTCATATTTCGGATGGCCCATCAATGCAGAAGCCAAAGTTGATTTACCTGTTCCGTTCGGACCCATGATTGCGTGGATTTCTCCACCTTTCATTTCCAGGTTGATGCCTTTCAGGATTTCCTTACCTTCGATCGTCGCTTTCAGACCTTCAATGACGAAATTCGTAGCCATGTGTATTGTTTCCCTCCATTGATTAAATTGATGTTTGCTGTCGAAAACGAAAAAGCGCCTATTATATCTGAACAGGGCTTCCCCTGAATTTCTCTTGTACTCGAATCTTCAAAGCAAGAACACTTTAGAATAATTCTAAACTGATTCTCAATGATAATCAAGCTATTTCCTAAGAGTGTATATTCCTTGAAGGAAACATTATTCTTTCTGATTCTATAATAAATACCAGATTGAATCAAATGAGAAAACATCTTCTGCCGAGATGGACAGTGAGAAAAATCACAGAAAATCAAGCTTTTATCATATCTGCTGCACACTAATCCAAAAAAGGACTTATCCATATTATGGACAAGCCCCTTCATTAATAATATTACAATTTGAGCATCTCGTTAATCTTCTGTACCTGTTCGTCAAAATCCGCAACGTCCACCACTGGCGTCATTTCGCGCGGCACCGGACCATTCGGAATAGAAATCCATGAGCGACAGCCATTATATTCAGGCAATACGGGGATTTCCATCGGTTCTTTCAAAAGGTACACACGTAAAATCAATACATGGAGCGGATCTTTCCGTTTCCATTTCAAACGGTCTTCGGCAAAATCCGCTGTCCACATATGAAAGTCAAGAAGTCGATCCAGCATCTCCTGATCTCGTATCTCCAGATCCTGCGTTACTTCGGCATAAGCAGTAATGCGGATTGTCGAAGCTTCGGGCACCCATTCGGCCAATGATTCTTCAACAAAGGATTGATCCGAGGACTTAATCAGTTCTTTACGCTGATGTTCATAAGTCGGATACAGGTAAAACGCCGGACTTTTTAGCTCAAAATGTCGGGTTTCCTCTACAATCCCACCTTTGCGCATCACCATAATTTGGCGACCCGTTTCCAGTGCTTTGATTGCTGAGGCCCATTCTTTTAAAGCCGGTATCGTTGGTTCTAACATAAGCTGTTCCTCCCCCATCGTTCTTGTCAGCAGTATAGACGCTCAGGGCGTTTCTGACAACATGATCGGGGATCAGAAAGCTTACGAAAGAATCATACTTGTATTAGATTAAATCTTGCTTGTATTAACCCAGGAAAGAGCGAAGCATCCACATGTGTTTCTCAAGGTCAGCCTTGAAGCCTGTCAGCATATCGGATGTCGGTTGATCTTCAGCTGCTTCTGCAACTTCAATACCTTCCTGATATTCGTTCGAAAGTGTAGCAAAGTCCTCAATCAGGTTTTGCACCATTGTATTCGCATCTTCGCCACCAGCTGCCTCCTGGATAGAGGAAAGCTCCAGATACTCTTTCATTGTAGCCGCCGGGCTACCTTTGAGCGTAAGAATACGCTCTGCAATTTCATCCATTTGCACGGTAACTTCGTTGTAGAACTCTTCGAATTTCACATGCAATGTGAAGAAGTTAGGTCCTTTAACGTACCAGTGATAGTTATGAATTTTGACATACAATACGTTCAGGTTGGCTACCTGACGATTAAGTACTTGTTCAACCGATTTCGCTTGATCTGTTTTGTTTTTTGTAGCCATATTAATCCCATCCTTTTATTTAAAATTAGCCTGTCATGCCGTGATAAGCAGGTTGTCCCGCAATGCATAACAGAGAGTTAATAATGTGTCACCGCTTGGTAGCGGAGAGGCTCATGATCAGCGTTTTTCTCAACTGTCCGGCCTATTTGTTTTTACCCTTGAACAGGAAGTTCGAATCAGGATCAACTTGGGTTGTCTCAAAAAAAAGTTCAAAAACCGCGCTATTTCCGATATACTGACATATACCAAGCAAAGAAGTGGGTTTTCCTGTTTCTTCATATATATGGAGGTGGCACCTTTGTCCCAATATCGCCCTTTAACCCCCCAGGATGCAATTGAACTGGCCAAAACATTACCGGGTCCATTTGCGGCAGATGCAAATCTGGATTGTCACGAGATCGGCGACGGCAATCTGAATTTGGTATTCCACATCACGGATCAGAACTCCGATAAAAGTATCATTATCAAACAGGCGCTTCCTTATGCGAAAGTGGTTGGAGAATCATGGCCACTCTCTCTTGTACGTGCCCGAATTGAACGTGAGATTCTTCAAGAAGAGTACCGTCTGTGTCCAGGGATGGTACCGAAAGTGTATCATTACGATGATGACCTCGCATTAACCGTTATGGAAGATCTGAGTGATCATGTGATCATGCGCAAGGGTCTGATTGAAGGTGTTTCCTATCCTCTTTTTGCACAGCATATTGGGGAATTCATGGCGAGAACGCTGTTCTTCACATCCGACTTGGGTATGGATCAGCAATTGAAGAAGGAACAACAGGGCAGATTCATTAACCCGGACCAATGCAAAATAACGGAAGATCTGATCTTTGATGAACCCTACCGGATCGCTGAAAAAAATAATTATGATGCTTCCATTGAAGATGAAGCTGACGCCCTTCGCACGGATGGGGAGCTCCACCTTGAAGTGGCCCTGCTGCGGGAAAAATTCCTGACACATGGACAGGCATTGCTTCATGGAGATCTGCATACAGGCAGTATTTTTGTTACACCTGAATCGACCAAAGTCATCGATCCCGAATTTGCATTTTACGGCCCCATGGGATTCGATGTCGGTGCAGTCCTTGCAAACCTGCTCTTAAATTACGCATCCCTGCCAGGATGGATTCAGGATGAGACTGCTTTACGTGAGCGTGAAACGCTTTTGCTGAATATGGTTCGTGATGTATGGACTGAATTCGAATCCCGTTTCCGTGCCCTCTGGGCTAACGACCTGGTGGATCCGATGGCAAAAACGCCTGGGTATCAGGAGCTGTATGTGCAGCAATTGTTCAGAGAGTCGATCGGCTTCGCAGGTGCCAAAATGGTTCGTCGTATCGTGGGACTCGCTCACGTGGCGGATATAGATACCATTCCGAATGCAACTGAACGTGAACGTGCTCAGCGTAAATCATTGACCATTGGTAAAGCGTTAATCAAAAACAATCGCCGTTTGAATACCATCGGTGAAGTACTGGATATTGTATCTACAGCGGTTACTACGACTAAGGCTTAACACAAGGAACGGAGGAACCACCCATGACAACCCCTGAATATCAGCCTCTGTCCTCTCTGATCTGGAAAAAGGACAAACTTGAAATGCTTGACCAGCGTCTATTGCCCGAAACCATTCTTATGCTGAAACTCTATACACCCGAGGAAGTATGGGAATCGATCCACTCCATGAAAGTACGCGGTGCTCCAGCGATAGGTATTGCTGCTGCATTTGGTGTTGTATTAGGTGCCAAATCATACGATGGAACAACCATTCAAGGCTGGCTGGATCATGTAAAATCCATCTGTGCTCATCTGGCGACTTCCCGTCCAACAGCAGTGAACCTGTTCTGGGCGCTGGATCGCATGATGCAAAGAGCAAATGTGGTTGTTGAATCCGGCTTGAGCCTGGAGGAGGGCAATGATGCCCTTGAAGTTGAAGCTCTGTTGATCCAGAAGGAAGATGAAGAAGTATGCCGCATGATCGGCGAGAATGCACTACCTTTGTTCGAGGATGGTATGGGTGTGCTCACTCACTGTAATGCAGGCGGACTGGCTACAGCGAAATACGGTACGGCAACCGCTCCAATGTATCTCGCACAGGAACGCGGTATCCATTTGAAAGTATTTGCAGACGAGACTCGTCCTGTACTTCAGGGTGCACGACTGACTGCATTTGAGCTTCAGCAAGCCGGCATTGACGTTACGTTGCTCTGTGATAATATGGCAGGCATGGTGATGTCCAAAGGCTGGATTCAAGCCGTTATCGTCGGAACAGACCGGGTTGCAGCGAACGGTGACGTAGCTAACAAAATCGGAACCTACAGTGTGGCCGTTCTTGCCAAGGCTCACAACATTCCGTTCTATGTAGCTAGCCCATTGTCGACGATCGACTTGTCTACTCCATCCGGAGATCTTATTCCGATTGAGGAACGAGCAGCCGAGGAAGTCACCGAAGGGTTTGGCAAACGTACCGCACCGCAAGGTGTTAAAGTATTTAATCCGGCGTTCGACGTAACGCCTAACGAATATGTAACAGCTATTATCACGGAAAAAGGCGTGGTTCGCGCACCTTTCAAGGAAAATTTGGCTGCTTTGTTCGCAAAGGAAGAAGCTTAACTTAATAAGAGTATTCAAGAAGAGAGTGTCGTGTATAGCGTTGGTGCCTACGATGTGCCAGGCCAATATTACGATGCTAAAGAAGGGCTTCCCTTATGGGGAGCCCTTTTGTTAGTGATTAAATCATTTTCAACAAAGCCTCTACACCCGTCATGCCAACCGTAATGCCCATGGCCTCGGCTTCTGTGGTCACCGACTCCATAGGTGCATGCAATAACTGCTCCAGTGTACGCACACCAACCGCCCGAGCCGCAATAATTTTGCGATCCCCGAGCTTCTCATTAAGTAATCCCACATCGAGTGCTCCACACATGATATATCCTTTGGATGTATTAATGGTCAACAACGTTGTTTTGGGCAGCTTGACTTCTACCCCAACCAATACATGCTCTCCAACTACAATGGGCTCCATCGTCACCATAATTTCCCGATCCACCTCCTCTTCCACAGGTCACGATAATTGTATGCCTCATTCGGGATTGTCGTGTGGACACCTGCCGTGTTTGAGAAAATGTAGGTACTTATCTTTCGAATATTTTGTTGGTAATTCTTCTCGCAGACTTAGATGTAAAAGTATGTTTTCTTTAAAATATAAAAAAAGCCACCTCGGAAGGCAGCTCTCATAATAATCATTTTTAAGTGTCTAAAAGTTTATCTCGGAGTGTTTGATAACATCTAATCAGCTTCTCGAGTTAAGAAGACGAGTTAATTTAACTGGTCAAAGTGGACCTACCTTAAAACGTATGCTCATCATTCTTTAATTTCCTTATCTCCGTTAACTCTCTTCTAATTCCCAGTACACGTCTATGAAGTACACTGCGGTCTACTGATTCAGCTACCGAATTTTTGAACTTAATATCCAATGCACTTAATTGCTCCTGAGCTAGTTTCTTTTTATGTATTGGCTCTACTTGAAGATTATCAGTTCCAGACTTGATCGTCCTCAATCTCTTCTGCTTCATAATTTGTTCAAATACACTGTCCTCTTGACGCATGGTCTTCATTCCTTAATATGTGATAAACACATTGTATCATAACGAGAAGAGGACTGTTACATAATAAAGTACAGATGCTTAGAGTTGGACATGATCCTAAACGCAAAAAAAAAGAGGGCCAATGCCCTCTTTGATAGTTAACTCATTTATAAAATGTAAAAATACGCTTGATTCCCTGGACTCTTCACAATCACTGTGGTCACTAAATCACTGGCATCCCGTTTACGGATACTTGTGATCGAACCTAACTCCTCATTCGCAATAACTCTAGGTAGGACATAAGCGGCCAGATCAGGCTTGGAAATTGTCATTTCAGTAGCCACATCCACAATCTGTCTCACATCTACCGTAGACTGCATATCCTTCCACTCTCGCACCTGAAGATAACCATCCAAGTATTCTCTTTCTTTGATACTAATGTGGCCATCCATTACATCCATATACTTGACCTCAATGCTCGATAGTACATCAGGTCTGGAGATATATAATTGCCCAGGCTGTTCTTCCAAATAAGGAATCTCAAGACTCGCTGTCCTCTCATCATGATCTAATGCTCTGACTTGAAGAACACTATTCAGATCAGGTTTATTAACCTTAATCTCCGAAATGACAGTCGAATCACCGTCGTACATGACCGTTAGCAAAGCCCCCAACGTTGAAGTTGCTTTTGTATAATTGGAGACATCCAATGAAGCATGTAGATCAGGTATGGATACAATTAAACTCGTATCCCGTCCATCATCGAACAACTGTGATATCGTTAACGTGCTGACCAGAGACATTTGTCTATCTACTGTAATAACTGAAGGTAAGTCAGGATGAGAAACTGCGATTTCTACAATTTTTGCGTCGTCCAGACCTGTTCTAACCGCAAGATTACCGTCTGTATCCTTAGTTGTTCGTATAGCAGTAATGAACTGCGAATGAAGCTCGGGTTTAGAAACAGCAATCCATGTTTCCTTCTCTTCTGTTCTACTTTCAACAATAGAAATGTTCGAATCCAGTTCTGCATCTATACGTTTAGCTATAGTCAGGTCTGCATCCAGTTCCGGACGGCTGACCGCGATGACTTGAGGTATATCATGATGCATGTGATCCTCATAGCGGTGGATGTACAACTGAGATTTGAGCCAATCCAGCCCAATATCACTGTGTACAACTAACGATGAAGCTATATCTTTGCGACCTGCACCATAAATAAAAATTTCACTTCTGATTTCGGTTCGACCGATGGAATAGATCTGAGAAGTGATATATTTAATTTGCAAAACAGGTGGTTTGGAAGACTCGCGAGTGTTGAAATATATCGGCGTGTTACCTCTAGACTGAATAATCATTCCAACATTCGAAAGCATGCCTTCTCTCCACATCTGAAGTAAAGCCATCATATCAAACTCAACATAACGTTCAGTCGTATTAATAACATAACTGGACGATAAGAGCTGAATGGAATGAGGTCTGTTTGCATACGTAATTCCGTACTCCCGCCACAATGTATCCGGCTGATGCAGCTCAATATGTGCTCCAGGTGCCAGGGTTCCTGTATAATACAACCTCAATTTAGCTTTTTCCAAATATAACAGATCAGGTATTCTGGTATCCAAATCACCGAAATGTATGAATGATTCGAATTGTTCCATCTCGTCGCTGCCGATCATCATGCGCTGTGTATCACCAAAGTTGATTGTCTGCAGGTGAGTTTGACTTCGTGTGGTTGCATCAGCAACAGGCTTTAGGTCAACAGTCACACGAGGTGCTTCCAATAATTCGTATTTGCCGTGCGCACGGTTATGTGGCCGAACGTATAGCATGCCTTCAAGATCAACTTTGGATGCCGCTTGAATGGTTGCGTTCAGATCTCCTTGCGACTTGTACATCACATATAGTGAATTGGTTAATTCCTGTGAACGTCTGACACGTACGGATACAGTAGAGACAACCTCGCTTACTTTTCTTGTAGCAGCTATTAGGGTCGAAGACAGTTCTTCATCGACTTGATTGTATAGGATATACTTTGCTGCAAAACGATTTTCCGGACTTTTAATATGTATAACACTATCTAATAGAGTCTCCTCGTTATTAATTCCACTCACTTCCTGTCTCATTGTATTGAGAGCTATACACGGTCTGCTGTGACCTTCATTTCAAAATTACCATTCGGGTTCGGCTTGGCATGAATATCCGTTGCGATGCGAATATAAAAATCGATGCTATCCTCCGGTTGGATCAGGCCATAGGTCAGATAATCGATCGGAAGAAACGGATCGGCCTGTCTGGATAATTGGACATCAACCCCATCCGTTTCGAATTTTTTATCCATCTCCAGGTATACATGATCCACAGCGTATCCAAGCAAGTTTTTGATTCTGACTTTCTTCGTTAACGTCGTCTGTCCGGCAATAATCACCCCATAATCGAGTTGTTTCAAAATTCCGCCAAAGGTATCTGACAGAAAGTCTCCAGACTCATCCATAAACATTAATCCTGAATACGATCCGATAAACTTGGTTTCCCAGGAGTCTACGGCACCCCAATAATCCTGAAATTCAACCTTCAGCGTATTCTCTACGCCAAAATGTACATTTCTCTCGTCGATATTGAGTTCGATATTGAATGGAGAAGCTGCTAGTCGTGTAAAATTGCCATCCGCCGGATAATACGTTTTACCGTTCAACAACACGCGGTACTTAACCTTGCCTTGATCTGCATCATCCAGCACACCTGTAAGTTTGTTACCAGAGAAGGTCAGGTCAATTGTGGCTGTGGTGTTTAACAGTTGCAGTGACATATCTCTAAACTCCACTGCATGTCGCGGTGCATCAACGACCATCTTCACTTCATCAAGCAAATAGCTGTTTTCATAATGCTTGCTGCTATCGAAGTAATAGGCGATTCTTGTTAAACCGATTAGATCCTTTTCAGGAATCGCGTTGAGTGTGTCCAGATTCATTCCTTTTCTTTTGAATAAGGTTGTATCCTTGATATCCATATCGAACCATTTGTTAAAACGGTATGTCTTCCATGTAAGCCCCGAATCGAACGAAGCAGCCATTCTTAATATACCTTCCGGAATGTTCTCCGTTACTTTCATAGCTACAACCTTTTTCACGTCTCCATATAACGCTATGTCTGCTGGTTGCACAATTAATTGCTCAAACGGTAGCGCGTCATACGTTAGCATCATGTCCCGATTACCGGCAATAACCTCTTCATCATTCGTCCACGTAACCACGTCAAAATCTCCCTCAAGTTCATCCAATGGGGAGTAGTTAGCCGTGATATTTAGTTCAGCTGACGTTTTAGAGGGATCGTCTGTGTAGTATAGAACATCCACACTATCACCCAATTCGTCATAGATGGTAAAAGGTTCAGTTTCAATTGTAATCGTTGATTCGGTTTGATTCGGGTCATCGGTGTATTCGATGATTTTGATCTCTTTGTCTTCCCATTCTTCGGCTAGGGTGAAGGGTTCCGTTTCGATGTTGAAGGATACTTCTGTTTTGGTTGGGTCGTCGGTGTAGTAGCATAGTTCCACTTCGCCTTGAAGTTGCGCCCATGCTGATTCAGGTATGATGGAGATGTCGTCCATTCCAAAGTTTAAATAATCCTGCTCGGTGGGTAATCCTGAAGTTACTTGCCATTGTCCGCTTGCGTAATACTTGTAGGTTGAGCTGTCTTGAACTAAATACTTACGGTCATAGACCAAATCCATGAATTCAATCTCATGAATATTGATTACCTCAGAAGTGTTATTTCTTGTTACCCGAACTCTATAGTTGAGATAGGCTTTAGCGGGAGCGATATTAAAAGTGACTTTTCTACTGCTTGCCCATGATGCGACTACATAATCATTTCTTGTGTCAATTAGGTCCCATGTAACTGCATCATTACTTGCTTCTAGAACCCAAGATCGGGGTGGTGAGTTATTTTCCAAGCAATACATGGAGTACCCTGCCAATTTTACAGAGGTTGGAAACCTGTAAGAAATCCATGTATTAGTGACACGATAGGTTCCGTAGAACGTACCTTGACTTCTATCAAATGCTTTATAAGCGTAGTATGCACCATTTTGACCATTGTAGCTTACTACTCCTGAAGGTGAAGTGTAAGATGTCATAGGAGGTACGATATTCACAAGCTTTGCCATAATACCATCTCCTTTCTAAATATAAATAAAACAATTTCATTTTACTTACTTAAGTGATCGATACTTTCTTCAATGGCATTTTGCTAGTGTCGATTTTTTGTATAAAAACTTTACCTGAACCGATTTTTTCACTATCTTTAACCAATGATCTTCTTTCGTTGAATTCATCCTCCAACTCAATAATCATTCCTTTACTCATCCCATGTTCAAGAATACTTCCTTCCGAATTTCCCACGAAAGATATGTACCTTTCAGCTTCATACATACCCAAATCACCAATCGCCAAGAAGTCTCCAGCCCCTTGGTTGGCAGTAACATTAATTCTATATTTCTTGAACCCAACTTTATTTTTAAACCCGTAAAGACGGAACTCTTCTACAGTAAAGTTAGGCTCATTTATTCGGGTGTCAAGGATAACCCATTTCGTACCATTCCATCCCTCAAATGTCCACGTTTTTGGAGGTCTGTTGACTGGAGTTGTTCCAGCTTTAATAGAATATGCAGATATCACTTTGGCCTGAGGAAACTCATAGCTTAACCATCCCACCAAAGTTCCACTAGCGGCAACCCATCCATTTGGATCAACAATTCTATCAAATGCTTTCCATGGATAAAATGTTGTGTAAGTCGAACTTGCATCAACAACACCTGATGGAGTAGTGTTAGATGTCATTGCAGGTATAGCATTATCTTTGTATTTATTTGTAATGCTATAGTGCTTGCCCTCTGATGAAATTAAAAATTTATTAGAGTAAACTACGTTGTACGCTTTATATCCAGAAGGAACATTATGTACAAAGGGTCTTACACCAAAATTAATTGTCACTGTTTTACTGTTTGAACTAAATGAGCCTAGAGTAGGATAAACTTCTCCTAATTCCTTTACATTAGTGTGACTAATGCCCATACTAACACCATTCTTAAAAAACTCTAATGTTCCATTGTCAAGATCAAGTGCGACACCTACAACTGTCCCAACATCCCATACTGTACTGTATACTGTATTTTCTGGATACTTGTTCCCGCTGTTACCATAATAAGTTCTCCACATTGAGCTATCTGCAACAATATTCCCTGTTAAAGAGAATGATTTGTTGGAAACCCCAATATGGACGTTTTTTACTCCAGCATCATTTTTAACCTCCCAATACCATTTACCATTTGACTTACCGTGTGTAGCACGAATAGCACGATAATCAGTTGAGGTGACTATGGTAAGGTTACCATTAGATAGAGTGAACCCTGAACCCATATCGTTTGGGTTTAATGTAACTGGGATTATTTCCATAAATGGAGCATCTCCTTCCCAAAAATAAATAAAACACATCGTATAGAGGTGTTCTAGATTAACCGAGGGTGATTTTATCTACTCGGCGTTTTAACATATCAATTATGTGTTCAAAGGTTTTACCTGAATCTAAGGAAAAATTCGTTTTAATCACATCTTTGATCTTATCAACCGCACCATTAAATGATTTATTACTTTTCATGCCATACTTGTTAAAGCTAATTTCATCACTTGTATCCAATACGTACATAATCTCATTATTCTTCTGAAATATTTCCATTTCACTTACCCCAACTGTAGTGACTAAATGATAAGAACTCAAAATGTTTAGTCGATAAGATGAATATGCTTTAGTATTCTCAAAATCGTAATATATCTTCGTTCCTCCATTAGGTTGTGTGTTCATATATAGCTTCTCATATACAGCACCATCATTAGATCCATACAATTCAAACTCTTTGATAGAGTATGAACTCCCAGTTATAAGTAGTGATACTAAAGATATTCCTGAAACTACCTTTGGGTTTTCAAATTCAACTTGTAACCAATGTCCTCCTTCTGGTGAGGTTGAATTTGTATACCAAAACGGTCTAGCTGTGGCGTTTACAATTCCATCAAACGCATACCAAGGATAGTCAGAAGCGTTGTAAGCACTTGCAGTTACTTTTGCATTAATATTTGAAGCCGATGTCATAACTGGCACAGCATTTTCTCTGCTAACTACATATTCAAGGCAATAGTTTTTATAACCAGATGAAAGAAAGATTTTATCTTTAATATCATAGTGTAAATATCCATCTGGAACTTGATAAGAGAATGCTTTTCTTTCAAATCTAGCAGTTGCAGTTGACGGTATACCAGTTCCTGTTGGGTTTCCGTAAAAGGGATACACAGTTCCAAGAGATTTAACGTTAGTGAAAGCTACACCTTGTGTTACACCATTCTTCCAAAATTCTATTATTCCAGCATCCATATCTAATAGTATACTTATGACATCTCCTATACTAAAAGTGGTTCCATAAGAACTACCGGAAGTTCCTCCCCACTTTGCCGCTCCGCTAAAATAACCTCTATGATTCACAGTATTCCATATCTGTCCACTTGCTGTAGTACTAGTTATTCCAACAATTGCACCTGTACTTTGAACCAACACCTCCCAATACCATTTCCCCGAAGACACTCCATTACCTGTTGCTATCGTAGATTGTAAATGCGTAGGTAATGTGGCAGTTAAATTATTGTTACTCAAAGAAACATTGTCAAACGCTCTCCACGATATATGCATATCTTTAAACTCTCCTTTCTAATTAAATCATTATTCTATAAACAAAAAGATATAGAGCATTTTACTCTACTTCACATTTATATTTGTTATTTCGAAATATTTTTTCAGATCGATACTTCCTTTGAATAGCTTTCCTGATCCTATTGATCCATTGGCAGTCATATTTTGAATGAAATCTTCTTTTTTCCTATCTAGAACTGATAAATCGTCCATCCCATCATTAATAAAAGTATCTTCTGATGGTAAAGTAGCTGAAATTGTATTCCATTCTGAACTTTCAGTTTGATACTTCTTATACGATCCTTTATGTTTAATGAGATGTTTATTTGTCGCTTCTATTTCAATTTCTAATATGGGACGAAATCCTGTTGATAAAGCCGTGACATTAGTCGCAGCTATATCTCCAAAATCCTCAACATGGGAACCCCCACGAATAACTCTATTTGCTGGATTAACAGAGTAGGCAGATGAAGTTATAGAAGATATGTTATTCCAATTCCATATATCATTACTTCCTTCAATTATGTTTCCTTCTATTTGAAAATTTACTATATATCGATCCCACTCATTATCTTCATCAGTAGAACTCTCTCCTCCTGACATTAAGCGCAACTTAGCGTTTAATATAGGATCGCCATCTTCAAAGAAATCCACTTCGGAAATTCTTGCGTATGCACCTCCGCCATTAGTTGTAACAATAACACGATGGTCTTTAAACTCCTTATTATTATTCGGAACTGTATAAATTCTCTTTTGGTTAGACGACCATGATTGCCCTGTTTTAGTGTCGATAATCTCCCATGTTGCCCCATTGTTATTTGAACCTTCAACCCTCCATCCAGTTGGTGAGTCCGTAGAGGCAGTTATTCCAACTTGTATAGAATATCCCTTTAAAACTTTAGGTATATCCATTCCATATCTAATCCACGCACCCACCACACTACTACGAGTATGTAGCCATCCAGTGCTTGTTTTGTCAAAAGCTCTCCACGCTCTGTATGAGTCAGTATCCTCATATACAGAACTTGCTGATGCCACTCCATAAGGCGCGTTGTTTGAGTTCATTTTAGGAACAAAGCTTACTAATCCACTTGGAGGGGTAATCCCCTCTACGCTAGAAAACCCAAATGTATTCAAAGTATTCCATGACAAACTATGTTGAATATTACGGTCAGCTATTAGTATAATTTTCCCATTAACAAAATTAACCATTATGAAGTAAAAATCACCATATGGAGAAGAACTACCATTTACAGGAATGAAATCATTAGTCTCTTTGCCTAAATTATTTATTCTTCCTACAGTGCCAGAGGAATCAGTTATATAATTCGCTCTAATTCTTGTTCCCAATTTTAAAAATTTTATTTCTGTCACTTCATCTGGATGAAGCAAACGACCGGTGGAGTCAATGTCTACTGCATCAAGAGCCATAAAAGTGGTCGTTGGTCCACTGGATTTATTCACCACTTCTACTCGATGCCTTGCTTTCGGTAGTCCCACAATTTCAACCTGAAGTGCTTGTGCAAGTTCTGATCCTAGTTGAGAATGAGTTCCAAGTAATTTTCCATCAACGTAAATTTCGATTAAGTCACTTCGATTGGTATATCGCGCTCCAATTAATCTTAATTTGGTTCCTTCAAAATCAAAAACAATTTTGTCACCTATCGTTGAAGTGTAATTAGAGTACCCATTGTATGCACCAGCACCAACACCGTTAGTGAAACTTCCAACATATTTAAATGAGGATATATTATCATCATACCTCTTCCACCCTGCTTCTGGTGCAAATAGAACATATCCGTTCAGATATCCTGTCTCATCAATATCTACAGCGTCCACGATAAAGTTGATCCGATTACGGCCTACTGTAATCGTAACTGTGTGAAATGCTGGAGGTAGGCCAATTTTCTCATAAACTATAGCCTGTTGAACGTTGCCACTAGCGCCATATTCAGAAAAAGATTCGGTGATGCCATCTATAGTGATAGTATTGTCAGAGTGCCTATCTGAATTGCTGTCTGCAATAAGCCTAAGTTTTGTCCCATAAAACCTAAATGAAACATAGTTACTATCGGTGGCTTTGGTTGTCACCCTTACACTACCTTTATAATAATTTGTGCTGGTTGCAGTGTACCAGTTCCCTGTGTATGTTAGACCTGAATGTGTATCATCATAGCGCCTCCATCCTACCTCCGGTTCTTTTAGCTGATCTCCTACAGTTGCCATATACTACACCTCCTAATTTTCAAATACTGGACGAAAGCCCACTAGGCCACGCCCCATACCCTGTATTAGTTGAAGTTAAAACTTTATTTTCACTTGCATTGGCATATGCAACACCACCACTTGGGCAACGAATAACACCTGATGTTCCACTAATAATGCGTGGCGAACCTTCAACGAATATATTTGAATTTAACCAATCCCATGTTATGCGTTATTTGTAACTCTATTCTGCTATTAGTAATCCTTTATCCACTTTGACGGCATGCAGAAATATTTCAAAAGCATACTGGCTAATGGATTTCCTGTTAGTGGAATTTCTGAATAACCCGTCGTCGTTGGAACTGACATAAAATCCCCCCTTATCTTAGTCTGATTCTATCCACTTTTTTAAATTTCGTATTTTCAACCTTCTGACGTAATACTGTCCCTGTTGGAGTATCCGAGGCTCGTTCCATGTTCAATTGATATGTCTTCTTTAAGCCTAGGGAACCCGTGTCACTTTCAATAAAAGGATTACTGTATTTTCCCTTCTCCTTGAAATCGTCTATGTAGAAATTCGAATATTCTCTCTCAGCTGCAATCTCAATTTTCAACTTCGCATACTTTGCTGGAGATTTAGGAGCAATTACATCTGTTACGATCTCCTCATACGCCCCCCACTCAAAACCATCCTCAGATGTGCTCCAGTAGATTTTGTATGATGCTCCACCCATTACGTCTACACTTGCAGCTACACCTTTAAACGAAGCGATCTTATCCTGAATCCGAATGGGAGTGGATTCCCAAGATCCATTAGCTGGATAGATTGAATTCCCGTCCGCATCTTGGCTCAACTCTCTTAGTTTCAACTTTTGATCCTCATATATGGTATCTTGAAATACACCAACCGATAGATCTATCTCTAGTGCAATTTCTTGAATTGCCATAATATCACCACCTATCTCATGTCAAAATCCAACTCAACGAATATCCCAGTTTATGATCCCTGCATGATTTGCCTTCAGAGGAGCTACGATTTGATCTATGACAAATCCATTTTTACGAATAACCAATTGCCCAGGCAGGTCCTGATTGGAGGTAATTTTAATTTGGAGAAAGGCCGTTTCTTTCAAAGGCAGGGAACAAATACATTGAAAGTTAATCTGCACATCATTCAAATTCATTGTTTTTTTGTATCCGAAGTTAAAACATTCAATCGTATTATTGAAAGCCCCCGAACTCCCAGGGCCTGAGTGCCCACTCATATTCACATCTGAAGAAACATTCTTGAATTGAATGATGTCATTGTATAGAAAGGTCCTGCCCGTTAAAGGGTATTCTTGCTCTTCACATACGTAAGATACAGAGTACCGATCCGCATTAATATGAAAAACACCGTTGGCAACGTTGTGATACACGTGAGATCCTTGCCCGATCAATCCGAAAGAGACCAACTTTTCTTTGTTAATATTATAAAAACTGTTTGATTGTTGAGTCTGCAGATCAAATTCGCTTAAATAAGTACCATCATAATAATCTGCAATCCATACATAAGCTTGAGATACAGGTGAGCGCGTAAATTGTGTATTACCTAGAATCACAGGACTTCCTCCTTTTAATAAAAAGGACAGGCTGCAATAGCCTGTCCTCATGATTGTTTCTTTTTTACACGTATCGATAAGAGATACGTTTTTTGAATTGTTGCTTGCCACTTTTTGCATTCAGCGGTACTACACATTGAATGGATAGGGTCACATAGTTACCAGCCGCATCTTGAGGATTTCCATTATTACTCACGCCCAAGATTTCTTTCGGCCCGGGTGCAAATGGTGTTGCATAAGCGGTTCCTGTATGGTCTTTAGTTGTCTTGCCTGTTGTTCCGATGGGTTTAGAGAAATCCTTGCCAATTCGTGAACTTTCTTCTTCCAGGTCTGTCTCCCCCAAGGAGTCAACCTGAACGTGGAACCAGTTATTCTTCACCACTTCTACATCATGAGCCTCTGTGTCACCAGTACCACCAGTCATATCTCGCGTAGTAATCGTGCAATCTTCCATTTTAGATACGTCCGAAGCACCGTTCTTATTGTTCCATACATTGAAGATAAAAATATCACTTTTGCTATCTGCATCAATAACCTTGTAGTCGAACGGTGCACTAATCTCATTACTATGTGTAGCATCCATCCATGAAATAATCGGTTGTGTCATTATAATCCATCTCCTTTGATTTATGTTCTGATTGTTAATTGAATCGTAAGATGTTGTATATTTGAACCTGCTTCGATGATGTTGATTCTGAAAATATCTCCAGCCTCCACTTTTTTCATCTCAAATGTAGCCTTACCATCATCTTGATGTTGAAGTGCCTCAAACTTCAGTGAACTTCCCATCACATCCTGCCAGTGAATGAGATCCTTGGAATGTTCAATTCTGATCTCAGTTGCGGTATCTCCAGAAACCCCACAATAGCCCTTTACATGTACAATCTCGCCATCGAATGGAAAGGGGGCTAAAATTCCCAGTACTTCCGGGTACACCCGTGATTCTTTGCAAAAGACCATAACGCGATCCTGTACTTCCAACGGAATCTCATTTAATTTCAGATGTTCAGCTGTACTCATGAGCCCATCCAAATCGGAATTAACCACCTGAAGGTTTTGACCAAATACATCAATCTCTACCCATGTCTTTCCATCGTAACGATATCGTTTGCCATCCTTGTACGTTTGTACCGTCCAGCCTATTTCAGGAGAAGGGTACTGCATACTTAGCTCCTCAAAATTAGCAACTGGACTCTGATAAACAAGTCGAGTCGTTTGATAAGCCTCTTTTGCTTTTCCGGCAGCCTGCATGGCTTCGCTAGCAGCATCCAGTGCCCGCCTGATAGCAAGTTCAATTTCGCCAGATTCCCCAGGCTGCCCTGGGCTACTATGTTTCACTGCTTCTCTAATTAAAGACTCTACGTGTGCTAAAGTTATCCCATTTGACATAATTCACCTACCTAAGCGTTATGTAGCTTTCTTTGTAAGACAGTTTCCAAGTTGATACCTCCCCCTAACTAGGAAACCTGTCTCTGGCTTATCATTAAAGAAATTCTTGAACAACCATGCGAAGCATTGCTGTGTCTAGCTTTAGAGAAGTTTTCTAATGGGATTAATGCCGTTTTTTTTACATTCCTTGCAGTATTTCATTCGGTTCGATTTTGCCAGCATCCGTTTTCCGCATACGGTACAATTTTTAATATTCTCTCCTTTCCAGCGGGAGTACTCCAACACAAAGTCATCGAAGCGAACTAACTGGAAGGCGACCTCACCATACTCCACAGCGAACAAAACCTGTACATTAGTCGAATCTACGCTATTACTTTCTTTGAGATACCCTAACTGAATAAGTTTGTACACTAATAGCCCCTGATCTTTTTTGCTTACTGCCATTTGGGTATCGCCATAGATTTCTTTCCATTGATTATTAATCCAATACGTATCATTTTTATTGATTTGATTGTTGATCTTGCTATATACCAGTAAAACAAAGGCCAATCTCTCAAGTCGTTTACTTTTGAGTTGTTTGATCTTTTGAAGTTCTTCGTGCATTACTGGTACATGATCAATCTCGATTAGGGTGCTCTTGTTGGCATCCTCCCTTATCTTGATATACTTCTGCGACTGCTTAATGATGCGATTGAGGAATGTATCCCACTGGACAGCATTGTAGTCTGGGTAGTATCGGGTCATAAACTGATTTAATAACGTGTACGTATCTTCGACGTTCTTCCCCTTCTCAAGCCCATATTTAGCTAAACAAATCAACGTTTTGGTTGGCTTCTTATCCATGATCCCATGTGCAATGGCCTGCTCGGCATGATGACGTTCATTCAGAATGATTTTCAAGGGCGCTGCTCCTTCACATGCATTTGTGTCATTTTAAAGGTTCTCCCGGCATATTCAATATCGCCGTCCGGGTCTCTCACCGGATAATGGATGATGTGATCATTGCTATGCAACAGATTGCGAATAATCTGATCTCCCGACACATCCCATACAAATTGCTTCGATTTCTCGGCATTTCGATAACACATGTCCACAATCATATTGCACAGATCTTCTTCATTATTACAGATCTCCAGCGCCTGCTCCTTAAAGCGGGAAACAAACAACTGCCATCGGGCTGATCTTTCTTCCTTCCTCACCTTGCTCTTGCGTAAATTGGTCATATAGCTACGTAGTTCTTCGTTATGCATCTGATATAATCGTTGAATCTCTTTATAACGAGCTTGGGAGTATTTTTTGGTACTCATCAATATCGTATGATCAAATGGCCTTGCGGTCTGTTTCAACTTTAACTTGTTGAACTCGTCTTCCACTTGAAGGCATAACCGGTTCATCACGGAAGGTGCCTTGGATACAGGCATTCTCTGTTCATACTGTGCCAGGAACTGTTCCTGATTCGGTGATAGTTCCTTCTTCGAATACAATTCATCAACAGTCAAGCCAAATAACTGCAAACACTTCTGACTCGTTTTTTCTACATAGGTGGTATATTCTTTTTTCTGCTCCGGGTCATTGTATATGAAAAAATAAGGCTTCTTATGCGCTACCATTTTCAAGGCTGACTCATCCGTTACCGCAGCGCGAATATCATACCAGTGTTTCGGCATCTTTTTACATTCAATCCCTTTGGCTTGGTCAATGGCATTTTGCTGATAATGCTGACCACATTGAATTCGGTACATCATTTCCTGATATTCTGCACTATGCTCCTCATAATTGGCTAATACATCGAACATCGACGTGATTTTATTGGTTGTAAAACCGATCAGATCTCCAAAGCTGTCTTTGTTGGCCTGGATTAGATCCTTCTCATCCGGAATTTTTTGGGCTGAAGTTTTCTGCACACATACAATCGCATCAAGCTCCTGAATTGCTCCAAGAATCGTTGCGTTATCCGTAGTCAAGACTTGATCACTATCCATATCTGCACCATTCAGAGAATGCGTCGTCGTATCCCATGAATTCAAGATCGTGACCGTACTCATATAGCGATACCAATGCTGCATTTCATCTGTATTTTGGAAACGAAGTACCTTGATATTGTTATGACAAGTCATTGGAGCTCTGAAGCAAGCCACGCTATTAACATGACGCTCATTCCAATAGCTGGAGTAAAACTCACCTGAACTCAGCAGTCCAGTTAAAGGCATACCAAAAATGCTCTGACACAATGTATAGGGATCGCCAGATATAATGCTAAAATTGCCTTTGACTCTCAGCACACCGATCTTGGCTTCATTCATTCGTTTGCGTATTAAGGTATGGATTTTGCTCCGTACAAAAGGATCATCTATAAGTCGCGGGTCTACCATCAGCCCTTTAATATAATCATCCGGACTATTTCTGTAGTCATTCTCATGAATATGAATTCCTTTGAGAAATAACAGTGCCTTGCGATGGTCCTCGCCCAGTACATCTGTAATCGAGTCAATAGTGGGACGAATGAGTTCACCAATCTCGTTATCATCCAATTGAAGCGACTGAATGAACTGATAGTTTAAATGACGCTCATCCTCTAATTCTCCGGGTGTAACTTTCGTAACGCTGAACGTGTAGCCATAATAACCGCAACATAACAGGTAATCATCAATACTGTTATACGAGCTCCATAGTTTGAGCATCGACGTTGTGAGGATCAGATCTACTTCTCGGATATCCACAGGATTACCCCAGGCATCGTCCACCATATACTTGCCTGCAACTTGATCTGCAAATTCGTGATAATCAAATGTAAATACCATTCCTTTACAGAAGCTATTGCGAATACAAAATCCACTCGGGATATATGCATGCCCCAGTTCGGTTGCCCATCGTTCACTAAGTGCAGGAGAGATAAGACCGAATCCGTCACTCATGTTCATTTGAATAGACTCATTTTTCCTGCGCTCAATGCGAGGGTACTCTGTCTCGGTATCATCAATCTGAATAATGTCCGCTCCAAATTCGGTTATACAATCATGAACAACCAACACACGTTCAGGATGTGATACAGGCGTGCTTGTACTACAAGCCAAGGCCTTGTATGCCTCCAGTTTGGCAGGAACCAGTTCTTTATTGGGATCTCTGCCATTATTCAATCTTTTCTCCAAAAGCGGATGAATATCCTCACTCACATAGATGACCGTCGAACTTTTGGCCCCACCTGTTGTCGCCAATAGCCGCTTGTATTTCTTACCGTTGATGGAGAAAGCTTTCGATGAATTCAGCCGATCGTAGTCTTTATTATTTTCAATGACCACCAGCAGGTAATCATCGACAAATTTCAGATTTTTCAGTTCTTCATGTCGTTTCTTCATTGTTCTTTTATGCTCGGCATTGGTTTTCAAAACTTTTAATTGCTCTATATCCAGCTTGATTCTAGCCAGATTCTGTTCCCTTTCCATGTAGCCTCGAATACGATCTATGAAACGAAACACTTGATGATTTCCTATAGATGCCACTTCTCCATTAACTGTCGCTTCTTGATAAGTAAGATGCAGATCATAATCCGCTTTTCTAATTCTGGAAGATGTAATTTTATAAACGTATCTCAATCGATCCTGATATGCATTGCCCATTCCCGATTCCCCCTGTTGCTTCCTGTCCTGATTAAATAAATTATAGAGTAGACCCGCGCGACTGACGCAGGTGAACAGGATGATCAGGGGATGAAAAAAGAAGAATATTAGTTCTATTATGGGGAGAAATTAAAGGGCAATCCGGGTCTTGATTCATTTCAAATCGGCATATTTCCCCTTCTCTAGCACTATGATAAATTCATTTTTAATGATATAGTGGATTGAAGCGTTTTTTTAAGCTGACATATCTTTTAACGGGGCTGGGATGAATGAAAGAAACCTTATCCAATCAAGAGGAAATCGGCTTTTTATTTAATGTCGATATACTTATTAAGAGCCGCTCAAATGCATTGGCACTGCAGTCCCTGTTGGAGTTCATAAACAAAGAGGAACAAATTGCGGACTTTCGGATTCAATCCGGCATAGAGCTAGGCAAAATTATTGAAGCGACACTCCAGTCCAAGAAGGACTCTTTCGTCACACTTCACAATGAACGTAAAAAATCACAAGTGAGCGCGGCACAGAAGGCGTCCGGTTCTACGCAGACACCTACCTCAACTGCTCCAGCCAAAACACAGAACAAGCAAGAAACACCTGCTATTGAGAAAAAGACCTCTACTCAAACATCCAATATTTCCGAAGGAAATTCGTTTGATGCGTGGATTGACACGCTCATTAAAGAGAATCGACTTACCCGTATTGTGGTCAATAATAAGAACGGTAAACATCAGAGCATTCCATGCCGCATTTTGAATTTTGATCGGGATACTAGTATTGTGAGCATATACCATGTCGATGAAAAACAGGTGTATACGTTCCGAACCAATGAAATCGATGAGTTTCTGTAACCTACTTCATCGGAATAAACAAAAAGCAACTTGCGTTAGAATGACGGGACATTCTAACGCAAGTTGCTTTTTTAGTTCGATGGTTCATGTAGGATTGAACTCTCCGAGATTCCTTCGGCCCGATCAGGAGCGATCCTTACCTCGCTGCCATACATCTAATGCCAATAACAACCATCCAGCAATGAAGGCTACCCCACCAATCGGTGTGATGGCTCCTAGAATCTTGATACCAGAAATGCTAAGCACATACAAACTACCCGAGAACACGATAATCCCGATAAACAACAAACGTGCTGCCCACTTTAGTTTCGTCGATGCCCCAAGCTGACCAGCCGTCAAGCCAATAATGAGCAAGCCCAATGCATGAATCATGTGATATTGCACACCCGTCTCATATGTAGCGATGGCCGCCGGCCCAATCGTATCCTTAAGCATATGAGCACCAAATGCGCCGATCGCCACCGATAGCATGGTCATTACAGCTCCAAGCATCATCCATCTTCGTTGCATGTAAGTTCTCTCCCTTATTTCAACTACTCTTCACTCCTATCATTGTAGCGAATCCACTCCTCCTTTGCCAGTCGGGACGAGGCTTCAAAGATCATATGTCTGTTTATACTTAACAATTCTATCTCCGCCCTATAAATTGTAGGAAACAAGCGTAAATCCTTGATTTTTATCGATATTTATGGAAAAGTAAACAGGTATGTCATCGTTGTATTTTAAGTGCAGTTCAAAAAGATTGGTTTTCAGTTCCTAGAAAATGGGATGAAGCTAGTAATTACTCATCAATTAGGTTAATAACACTCATAAGATGTTTAAGGGAGGCAAGTCACAATTATGGATAATCGCGATTCCTATAATTCAGGTTATAACAATACGGATCAGAACCCTGGCCATGCAGATCCATACAATAACAACAGTTATGATCCATACCCACCAGATCATGAGAGACAACCGATTGTACCACTGAAACATTCCGGACCTGGTATCGCCAGCTTTGTCATAGGATTGGTTGCGATTTTGGGTTACGTTCTGATATTCTTTATTGCCACCATGGCTATAAACGAGTCCATCGGAGTGCTCACCCCGTTGCAGGCAGAAGAGATAGCCTTACATCCAGCAGTGGTTCTGGCTTCATTAGCCATTTTGGTCGGTCTGATTCTCAACCTCGCCGGAGGCATCCTTGGAATTATTGGTCTTGTCCTCAAGAATCGAAAGAAAGTCTTTGCCATAATCGGAACCATATTAAATGGAATGATGATTCTGTTATTCGTTGCACTTATTGTGATAGGCATGAACATGATGTAACGGTTTGCATCAGCGCCTTGTTTCCTTATAATTAAAATGAATGGGTTTGCACACAAGTATAATCACTTTTTCATTCTAAAAATCATTGTTTTTCAAAGGAGATTGACATGTCACGAATCAAAATTTTTGCGGACAGCACAAGTGATCTGGCTCCAGAATGGATCCAGCAGCACGATATCGGCATTATCCCCTTATATGTGGTGTTCGGTGATGAATCACTGAAAGATGGTGCTGAGATCAAGCCTGAACAGCTATATGAACGTGTCAGCCAAGATGGGCGTCTTCCCAAAACGGCTGCACCTTCCCCCGCTGATTTCATGACGGCATTTCAACCTTACATAGATCAAGGGGATGAGATTCTATATATCAGCTTATCTTCTGAACTTTCCTCTACCTATCAAAATGCACGACTAGCGAGTTCCGAGTTCCCCGAAGGTCGAATTTCGGTTATTGACTCACAAAATCTCTCATCAGGAATTGCGCTGATGGTGATGAAAGCTGTATATGCAGCCGAAAAAGGGCAAACGCTGAATCAGATTACACACCTGATTGAGGCGATGAAACCAAATGTACGCACCGAGTTTGTCATCGATACCCTGGAGTATCTGCATAAAGGCGGACGCTGTTCGGGCATGCAGAACCTGATTGGCAGCCTGCTCAAGATTCGCCCTGTCATCCGGGTAACGGATGGCAAGATGGCACCTGCCTATAAAGTGCGCGGTAAACGGGAGAAAGCGCTGGAACAAATGCTAAATAATACACTTAGCCAGAAGGATCAGATCGATCCAGATCTGCTGATCGTTGTGCACACCATGGCCGAAGAGGATGCGTTGGACTTGCAGAAATCTTTGCAGGAACAGACGGGGGCCCGGGTGGAACTAACCACGGCTGGGTGTGTAATATGCAGTCACTGCGGCCCGAAAACAATTGGAATCATCTATAACACTGTTTTATAGTATTACACGCACCATCGTATCGTATTATCCACTCCTTTCTTCTGGATCTGTATATGGTTACATCCACTACTTGGACTGGGCATACGATATATACGATATAGCCAAAAAGGGCATTCCGAGCTTAATCGCTCAGGATGCCCTTTCATATTTTGCTACACATTTGAATGACCCACATGGGGTCCATTGTTCTTTATGTGACGTGAATCAATAACTTTTGGTTCGCAAATCATCCAGACTTTTAAATACATATCCTTGCTTGCGTGCCTCATCAATAATGGAGCCGAGTGCTTCCGTGTTATCTTTGGATACTGAGTGAAGCAAAATGACAGCCCCTGGATGAAGTTGCTTCAATACCTCTTGATGAGCATATTGTGCACCACGTTGCACATTGGTATCCCAATCTTTGTAGGCAACAGACCAGAACACATTCACATAACCCTGAGCATGACTCTCCGCAAGCGTGCGATTGTTAAAGATTCCGCGCGGTGGGCGCAAAAAGGTCGCTTGTTGACCTGTCAGACGATTCACCTCTGATTTGACCTTCTCCAGTTCCACTTTAAGCTTTTCATTGGAGATACGGGTCATATCCGGATGACTCCATGAATGATTACCGACGATATGACCTTCAGCCGCCATGCGTTTGACCAACTCAGGCTGATCTTTCAGATAATGACCTGTTACAAAGAAAGCAGCTGGCACTTTCTTGGTACGCAAAACATCCAGTATGGCAGGCGTGAATCCATTCTCATACCCGTTATCAAACGTGAGATACAATTCCTTTTGCTTTGTATCCCCCAGGAAAATGGCATCGTTATGTTGTAAGATCGATTTGAAGCCTTCCTGATCAATGGAGGGCAGCTGACCGTTTTGACTCTTTTTGAAGCCAAAGTGATATGCTCCGGTAACCGGTGATGCTTCAGTCTGTGCCGGTACCATACTGATGGATAACAGTGCCACCAATATATATAGAACCATTCGCTTCATTCCATCCGCTCCTGTTCCTGAAAATTCGGTTAGTCGTTTGCATACACGAACACCTTCAGGTAATATGCCACAGGAACGGCTAATGTATGTAAATTATCAACGATCAAAACGTTTATTTTCAGGTTGTGGCGGAGATTGATAGAACAATTCAAGCAAGGTCTGGGGTTTGCCACTGGAAGCAAGCCATTCCCTCACGGTCTGTATGGCACGAGTCTGTCCATCTCCCCGATCACGCCATGTAAGCAGCTCGATAACTTTGATAATTAAGGCGGACATATTGTGATTATCCAGTTCAGAGCGTTCTGCCCTCAGCTTGTGATACAATGCCTCCTGTTCCCAATCCAGAAGAATCTCATCACCAATGGTTGGCTTCAACAAGGTATATGCTCTGTCACAACCTTTGCAACGAACAGTGCTGACCTGTTCATCTATAAATTCCACTCGAACATCCTGATGGCAATCCGGGCATTTGAATCCAACTTGTATGTTTTGTATGTTTTCGTTCATGGCCTTGTTCCTCCTGCGATGTGAGCATTCTACATCATTTCATGCAAAATACTCCTTGGATATATGCATATTGCTTATGTATGTACTACATCTATACCCGATATTTTGTCGATTCACGCTTATTTTGAAGAAATCTGTAAGGTGCTATAAACTTGTAAATATGTTAAAATATTATACATATCATGGTAGGGAAAAGGCGGGATACACATGTCGAAGGAAGAGCGCAATATAACCTGGCAATCATCCAACATCAACAGACAAGACCGGGAGAAACAACATGGGCACCGTAGTCGTGCCATCTGGTTTACCGGGTTATCAGGTGCAGGAAAGTCATCCCTTGCATTTGCCCTGGAGCAATATCTCTATGACCAAGGCGTACGCTGTTATGTTCTGGACGGGGATAATGTTCGTCATGGACTGAACCGTGATCTCGGTTTTACAACAGGGGATCGTCAAGAAAATTTGCGGCGTATTGGCGAAGTGTCCAAGTTAATGGTAGATGCCGGGTTGTTTGTCCTTTCAGCCTTTATCTCTCCAGATGCACAGGATCGGGAGATGGTCAGACAGTTATTTGAACCCGATGATTTTATTGAAATCTATGTGCGCTGTTCAATTCAAGAATGTGAGCGGCGTGATCCCAAGGGTCTTTACAAAAAAGCACGCAACGGTGATATCCCGCATTTCACAGGCATTTCGGCCCCCTATGATGTACCAAAATCTCCTTCATTCATCATCGATACAGAGCAATCGTCCATTGAGGAAGCCGTGCAAGAGATTGTACAACATTTGAAGCAGATCGGCACTCTTCAGCTTCCGATCCCTTCCAATACAGCACTTGTTCATTAATCCTTGTCATTATACTAGCCCACTTACATGAAAGGCGCGCCCGCAGTGGCGCGCCTTTTAACATAATAATTGCTGGTTATCCTTCGATAAACGAATATACAGAAAAACTTACTTACTGTCCTACAACACCCGCTTGCATATTCAGAAGTTTGCTGAACGTGCCTACCGGATCAGTAGATAACTGCTGGTACCCGCCCTCTTGAATCACCCGACCTTCATCGAGCACAATGACACGATCCGCTGTCCGAATCGTAGACAATCGGTGTGCAATCACGATAATGGTCACATGTCCTTTCAGTCGTTCCAGCGCCTCATGAATATACTGTTCATTCTCACTATCGAGCGCACTTGTTGCTTCATCCAGTACCAATACCGAAGGATTCCTCAGCATGGCCCGGGCAAGCACCAATCGCTGACGTTCGCCACCGGATAGACGAATACCTCGATCACCAATAATCGTATCCAGACCCTGAGGCAGCTTCCGTACAAAAGCCGCAGAGGAGGAAAACTGCAAAGCCTGCCACATCTGTTCTTCACTTGCATTGGGATCCACCAGACGCAGATTCTCACGAATACTGGTATGAAACAGGAAGGGGTCCTGGGAGACATATCCGATAGAACTTCTCCAACTCAATAAACGCTCTTCTGACAGAGGAACACCGTCAATCAGAATACGACCGCTCTCTGGCCTTACAAGACCCATAATCAGATCGATTAGTGTGCTCTTGCCTGCTCCAGATTTACCCACAATCGCGGTCATGCCACTTGCGGGAATCGAAGCCTGCACATTCCTCAAGGAGTACGTATCACTTCCCTCATAACGATAACAGACAACCTCACATGTGATCGATTCTTGAAATACCATGGGTTGAATCACATGAGACCCCGTCTCTCCCGCTGAAGCCACTTCTTCACTAATCTCACGACTTTTCGCCGTCTGAGCTTGCATTTCTCTTACCACTCGGAACGCAGGCAGCATGGAGCTGATGTACTCCAGATTGGACTGAATCGCTGTAAATCTAGGCCATAAGCGGGAAAAAATAAGGATGATGAGCAGCAGACTTGCAGGTGGCACCGTCATTACACGAAGAGAAAGATAAATGAATGCCGCAATAATGATCGCCGCAGACATCCGATGAATCAGCTGTGTTCCACTATTCAATTGGCTAAATTGAATGACATTGCGTTCAATCTGTCTGCACATACGCTCGAACCAATTCATGTGTGATCGCTCAAGCATGTTGCTCTTAATATCCTTAATTCCGTTAAAATGCTCGGTTATGCCATTATAATAACTTTGCGAGAATTCAGAAGTCTGATCCCCGATCTGTTTGGCTCGCTTGACGAATTTTCTCAAGACCATAAAGAGCAGCAATCCACAGACCAATACAAGTGCTGTCAATTTCGCAGACAACCAGAAAGCCAGACCAATCTGTATGCCCGTAAAGATCAGGGAGGCTGTCATTTGCAGTACAATGCCTGTGCCTTGGCTGACACGTGCAAGCTCAGTCGTTAATATATGGTTAAAATCGGATTTTCGTTTTTGGAGAAAAAATGACCACTGCGCCATAATAATGGCACCATAGGTTTCCATGCGCAGCGTTCGTACAAATTGCTGCTGGATTCGAGTATTACGGATCGTCTGAAGACGCTGCATCCAGGCCTGTCCGGAGACAATCAATACAAAGGTGAACAATACGAGTAATAATTGGCCATTCTCAGAAAAACGATTCAACATTTGTCCAATCCAGGGAATGTTCAACCCAGCGGAGCCCATCTCAAATATACCGATCAGACTCAACATCGGAACAAGCATGTAGATCCCGATCCCTTCCATGAGACTGATACAGATCATCCCTAGCAGATTCCAATATAAAATGGGCCCCGTGACATGATGCAGCTTTCGCATAAAATACCCTAATTCCGAGATCATACTTTACCCCTCTCCGTGACCGTATACCTTTTAATTCGCCGCCAGAACCAGAGAAACGGACGTAACGGAAAGTACAGAAAAAACAAAGAACGCGGAAGCGGCAGTTGATCCACATCCCATGTACTTGGATATAACCGCTCAATAAAGAAAAACCACTTCTGTTTCGTACTTCGGAGTTTAAACAGATACGACGGATACGATTTCATATCAGCCGGACTTTCCAGCATATCATTCATGAACTCTGCGCCTTTACTCGCTAATCGTTTGCCTGTACGATCACTCAAGGACATCAAGGACCTATACTCGGTATCCAGTGGCGTGTTGAGCAGATCTGATGCCAAGTGAAGAGCCTGTGAACCAATGGACAAACGTCCCTCCGCTTTCAGACGCCGTTCTACTTTTTTCACATCGAGTGGCATGCTTCGAATCATCTGATCGATATCCAGCAACCAACGCAGTCTGAACCAGCCATGACGTGCTCCATGGGTTACCAAATAAGCCCAGAGATCTTCTTGTTCAAGCATACGAACAGGTGTCTGTGTGTATGAACTGAACCGGCTCCGTTTCCACAACAATTCAAAATCGGTTTCTTTGCCCGAATCCGGGTTCAAACGCCAATGAATCTCCACTTGAGTCCTTTTGACCGGATGGATGTAACAGATATGATGTTCCCGCCATTTCCAGCTGCGAACCGTAGGTGCCCGCTCCCCTTCCTTGGATACGTAACCAAGGGTAGCCAGAATGCCTTCAGCCGCTTCCACATCATCGAACGGAATCAGAATATCCAGGTCTTTGGAGGTTCGCATGGATACATCACCATATAGATCATGGGCCAGCGCAGGCCCCTTCAGCGTAATATTACGGATGCCGTGTTCACGGAAAGCTCCACACACCTGTTCCATTTCAGCTGTCAGATGTAACATGCGGAACGTATTGGCCGTGTATTGTTGTCTCAAGCTCTCCATAACATCTGCTGGAATGATCGCAGTGTTCAATTCTTTCATTTTCAAATAAAGGACAGAGTATAAGCGGTGATGATAGACCAGCCGCAGAAAGAGCTGCCAATCCGTTCCTTGTAAACCCACCTTGAGTTCTTCAGGGGATAGAGCCGTCAGATCACCTCTAATGATGCTCAAAATCAGCTTAAGTTCCTTCGGAAACCCTGATGAATAGAGTTCACTTTCATGTATCATAGACAATCTCCCCAGATCCCTTCTCCGGACACCGTTTGCCAAACACGCCGACAACCGTATATTGGTCCATAGTATCAGCTCCGGTCACGATCAATTTACCACTTCGCAGCCAGGCATGAGCCATCATATGTCCTTGCTTATTCCGCGCAGTCCCCATGTATAACGTACTCTCTATCTTGCGTCGCTCAAGCATCTTCATCCCGGCAATCGCCATTACAAGGCAGCGGCTTTCCCATAACGTATATTTACTAGCAAGCGAAATCGCTTTGGAAATATTCCGGATAGCGATGACCTCGCTGCGATCAATTCCTGTCATCGGCGTTTCAACCATGGGTGTACCCAGACCTGGGGCGATTTTGGCGAATGGCATAGCCTTCTGTATGCGCGCCCAGCCAAGGAAGAGATAGGCCTCCCATATCAGTCGACGCATCGCCCGGGGGAGCGAGAGATAAGCCTTTATTTTTTGCAACATCATGCTACACTCCGCGAGTAACGTCGATCAGACCTTCACGGGACAAATGTTCCAGGAACTGCACTACCTGCTCACGACATATATCCGGCTCAATCTCATACTCCGCAGCGAGTACGTCTACAACTTCACCCAGCGTGCGTTCTTCTGCGATCAGATCCCAGATTCGTCCTCCGGTACTTCCGAGATTATAGTATTTTCCAGAGCTAATGCTCATCATGACTTTCTCACTGCCCATGTCACTCACCAGATTGCCTTCCTTCCGGGTTACCCGGTCTTCCACATTCATCGGCGTAGTCGCTGTCATTATCCTGTGTGCACTCCTTTACGTATATGATCTGTAATCCGATCTACCATCTCAAACGCTGTAAACTCAGCACCCGTTCTGACCAATCTGCCAATCTCTACACTCGCTGAAAGTCTTGAAGCCGTCTCAAACAGCCACTGTGCCAATCCCTGTCTTGCAACGAGTCCACCACGGAACGTATGCGAGCATAAGAGATGCAATCGTTCCAGCCCCTTCACTTCAACCAGTTGAACGGACGAATAGTTTGCCTCCGGTTGTGGAGCAAGTTCGAAGATTCCGCCTAGTGGTACGGCCATCTCATGAAAATAGTGCTGAACAGGTATCGCATACTTCGTAATCTCCGCGTGAACCGTTGCATAATCCTGTTCCTTCATGCCGAAACCATCCAGACTGGGCTGCCACAATTTTTGTTGTGGATAACCAGGCGATACGATGGCTCTTCCCCCGGCACCCCAGGTGAGTGCAACGACATCATCGGTGAGAAGCGGATATCCGCGTGATGCCAGGGCGGCCGAGAGTGTTGATTTGCCTGCTCCCGAATGTCCGACAAATGCGTAAGCCCAACCATCAATAACCACTGCACTGCCATGCAATGGAAGAATGCCACGCTGCATCATTATGACCGCCATACACGTGCCCAGAATGAATAATCTGACCTTTTTCTCATCTGCACCCGATATAGGGGACACGACAATGCGCTTTCCTTGCTCTATTAGAAACAGACCTGTATCTTCGATTTTGAAAAAAAGGCTGCCCTCTCGTGCCACAAAGTTGTCGTTGCCTACATCCCAGTCCTCCCACAATGGGGTCAAATCTGAAGACTCGATGTGTACATCCGCTACATCCCAATCCGTCTCGGCATGCTTGGGTGCAATCTGAAGTTCAGGCATTCGAATTTGGCTCGACCAGCGCAGACCATACGCTACATAATGCACAAGCAACAATGAACGACGCCTCCTTCGTGATTAAATGTAAAAAAAGCCCTTATATTCATGTTGCTCAATATAAGGGCGGAGGCGAAATCTGGATTGGTTCCATTTCCGCCCTTTAAGTATGATGACGCTGGTTAAAACTTAATAACTTAACAACTTAGGAAGTTGGATCGTACAGATCAGCATCGTGATCAGTTACCCAGTCAATTTGTCTGTAGCCAGTACCGGCCATCGTTTGATTGACTTCCAACACTTCAAGAGCTGGAGCTTGCCATTCTTTCTTTTCGTTTTGCATTGTTTTCACCTCCCTTCATGTGAACATGGTCAAAATTTGCGAATAAAGCGGTACACGATCAGACTATGCATCATCAATCGCAGATCCGGATGTGAAGCGAGCTCCGGTCTCGGACTCGGAAAATTGGCCAGGGCAGATTGGATGCGCTCCGTGTTTAATATGCCAGCGACCTTGCTGTCAGAACACAACTCACGCAACTCGGCCGTAAACGACTCCCAATTTGGAATGATGCGATGTAGCCAATCCGCCGGTTGTACCCCCCGTACACGCTGATTCAGTCTGACCTTGTCGGGCAACTCGGGTGAAGTCGCCCGGCGAATCAATGAACGATCCGTTCCGTGCTTCACATATTGTTCAATCGGTACAGACAGACAGAATCGAATAACCCTGATGTCACTGGTCGGGTCACGTTCCCAAGCCCGATAACGGAGAGAACATTTTGTGGCTACGGCACCATTTTTATTCGCAATGGCCAGGTTATTGAATTTCTCGGCACGAACCTTGAGTGCATCCGCCTGCGCACCGCCTTGACGAACAATAATGGATTTGAGTCGTTCCAGCACACCCGTTCTTTGCGCAAAATCAGGATGGATCAATTGTACAGATGCGGCCTTGCTTGCTCCCTTGGACTGAGCCTTGAACCATTCCGGATATGCCTTTCGCCCCGTAATCTTGGCTATACGGGAGAAGGGCATGCCGGTCCGTTCACTATACTGCTGCATCTCACGGAACCAGCGGTACCAGCGGCCACTTTTCAGCAGACTGGCGTAATAATCCAGAGCCGGCCCCCAGGAGATGGTGAAATTACCACGTGCGCCTGTGAGCAGAATACCTGCATCTTGCTGGCTTGCTTTTTCATAGAATCCGCGAATCCAGAATGAATTTTCAAAGTATTTATAGGGCATTTCCATAATGTCGAGCCACGTATCTATTTCACTAAGTGGGCTTCTGCCTTCAAAATCAAGGTAGTTCTCCGTAATATTGCCGACGTGATTAATCGTGGAACGTATGAAGGGCCTCTCATCGGCTAGCAACGTTTTTGACGTATAATCAGTGAAATCCGGTACGGGAACATAACTATAGGCATGCAGGCGTTTGCCCTGACTTCTCAGTGTTCCGGAAGCAAAACCTACCACGGCCCCCGAGTCCAGTCCTCCACTTAATGCGGCAGCCACCTGCCTGTGCGTTCGCAATCGTGATCCGACTGCCTGAGCGAATACCTCTCGGAACGCTTCTACATATTCACCGTCGGATTTGAGCCGTAGAGGTTCCACTTCATCCCAACGATGATATTGCTTCAGCTCCAGCCTGCCTTCACGGAAGACAAGTGTATGTGCAGAAGGCAGTTGGCTTATCCCCCGATATACGGTCGAATTGATATCTGCTGAATCATGCATGTCGGGAATGGCAAGAAACTCAGATAGCCAGGTCTCATCAAGTTCTTTATGTACCCCTTCAATCCCGAGCAACGGATTCATGAGTGTGCAGAAAGCAAATCGTGAACCATCGTGTCGGTAATAGAAAGCTCTCATGCCTGTAATGTCTCTCGCTGCATACAATTTGCGATTCCGCTCATCCCATATGGCGAATACAAAATCCCCCAGCAATCGGACAGCTACATCGTCTCCCCAGCGCTGATAGGCACGCAAGATCAGTTCACTATCAGCCAACATAGCCAGTTCAGCTCTGGATATCTGTAATTGATCTGCCAGTTGTTCCCGATTATCCAGAATGGCATCTGCCGTGATCGTCAGGCCACTTTCCTCATCATATAAAGGCAATTTCTCGCTAACCGATTCCGGTGTAATCCATTGGGCATGACAGCTAAGAAAAGCCTCGTTGCCTTTCCACACTCCTGTTGTGTCCGCAGGCACATGCCCCAGGCTTGCATACAAGCGCCAGCTGTCTTCCCATAGCGCCTGTTGACCATCGTTATGAACAATTCCCGCTATGGCGCTCATGACTTTCCTCCCCGTAGAATCTTGCGCTGTGAAGCCCAGGCGCTGATCTGATGACCAAATGGTACCCATGATTTGATACGCTGTATTTTGCTTTGAGCAGAAGCCAACTGAACTTTCAGGCGTTCCCGCTCACTGTATCCCCGTTCCAGACGATGATCTGCCGCCCGTAATGCAGCTTGCAGTTGTCTGATCGTGACCAGTGCAGCCAGTGTAGGGTCTGTCTTTTCAGGTTCTTCGACAACTTGGACATCAGGAGTCCCAGGCGGAGCATGAACGACAGAATCTGCTGGCTGCATTCGGTATTGCGGTTGCCACTGGCAACCAGTCGCTGCTGTCAACTGATGCGTGATCCGGTCGATAACCTCTTGATCAGGACTTGCATCATAATGGACTCCCGTCCATTGTTCGGCTTCTGCGAGCTGTTCACTGTATCCCATCCGGTGGAACAGATCTGCCCCCATCACACGGCAATACAATTCAACTTCACGCGGCTCTAATATGTTTTTCCAGTTGTTAACAGAACCCTGATGTGCCTCTTGATGCGAAGAGAGGAATGGATCACCCACGCCCATACTGTAGAACATGTCAGACTTCGCACTGTCCAGAAACTGACCATACTGCTCCATACCCTGTTCATATCGAATTCCCAGAAACGCGCATAGTTTCTCAAGTTCTTCCTGAGGATTAGAAACCAATTGTTCATATTGCAACTCATACGCATTGGAATGTGGTTCGGCAAAATAATCATTCAAGCGGAGCATCCCAAGTGTGAGATCCACGGATTTCATATTTAATTTGGGGCTCTGCAGACTATGAATCAGATCGAATCCTTCTCCAGTGTGGCGGTTTACCTTTTTGAATGATGCAGCTATGGCCAGAGGATTACGTTGGAGATGAATGCGCTTGGACTGAGGGAACAGACGATCCAGCCATTCAAGCATGTAATAGTACCGTGGAGATTTATCTACGATGAAGTCTGCTCCGCTACCCTCCAGGAATCCATTGTAGATCTCGAGAGCAAAACTTCGGCACGCCTTTTCGAAGACATCCTCGGGTACCATGGCATTGTAGAACTGACGAACGATGGAGCTACCACCATAAGCACGTGAATCGCCCTTGGGCAAATCGACAAGATTCATCAGAAACCACATTTCCTGGGTGGCAAATATACGACTGTGATTTTGCAGCATGACGGTGGATAAGGAACTACCACTGCGGGGAACACATAGTAAGAAAACAAGTCCGTTACCTTGAGCATCGATCAATGGCAGCCTCTCCTCTGTTCATTAGTATAAATATGTAGCCGGGATAGACCAGACTCTACCTTTGTGTTTGGCAAAACGAGTAACATGCACGCTATTGGTCAGTATTTTGCAATATTCCGGCGGAATCTTACACGGGAATGAAGCAAAACACATGGTTGTATTCGACAATTCTCAGATACAGTATGTATTCATAGTTTTACTCTATGATACAAAATGTATCATGTCAATCTTTTATTTTCACTTTTTCATAAATTGTTACTCTTTCATGGTATTCTGCTGTCTGTCGTTTCAGCACTTTCTCCTGATTCACTTGATTACGATGCACAAATGCGAATAAGCTTCAGACATGTTCTGCGAAGAACAACGCCTGAAGCCATGAGTATTCCAACGAGAAGTTGGATATGACACCTATCAAAAAACTAACCAGTAGACCCTACATTTGAACTTTGCCCAGCAGAGTTCCGACACTCCCCTTACGCCCTTCTTCCTCATCTGCAAAAGTAGCATCCTGCATTCCCTTCTGTACGTTTACATTTAACAATACTGCAATTCCGGCGACGAAAAAGAAAATGAGGGACAGAATTCCCCAACGTGTAGAACCTGTTATTTGCCCAACATAACCAAACACAAAGGGACCGAAGATCGAAGAGAATTTGCCTGTAATATTCACAAATCCAAAATACTCACCTGTTCTGCCAGCCGGCATCAGATTGCTGAACATGGAACGAGCTGTGGATTGACTTACACCCTGCACGACACCAACCAATCCAGCGAGCATATAGAAGTGAATCGCTTGTGTCATGAAATAACCGAGAATTACGATACATATGTATACAGATAAACTGAAGATCAATACCCGCTTCGCTCCCCAGCGCTGTGCCCAGGCTCCCAGTAACAAGGTGCAAGGGAAACCGATAAACTGGGTTAACAGTAGCGCCAGCATCAAGTCGGCTGTACCTATGCCTATACTTGTCCCGTAGATCGTAGCCATCAGAATGATGGTATTAATGCCGTCATTAAAAAACCAGAAAGCCACCAGCATGCGGATTAACTGGGGAAAACGCCGCATCTGACGAAAGGTTTGCCGCAGTCTGCGAACTCCCACCGCAGCATACCCTTTCCACGTGCCGGGCAGATCCGGTGATGCTGGCCGTTTCGGAGCATGACGAAAAATTGGTATCGAGAACAATAACCACCATAGCGACACGGAGATAAAAGCTAGTCTTGTGCCTGCCAGTGTACTGCTCATCCCGAACCAGCCCGGTTGCTGAATCATCAGCATGTTCACTGCAAATAGCAAACCTCCTCCAATGTAACCATAGGCATAACCTTTGGAAGATATCATGTCTCTTCGTTCCACAGGTACCAGATCCGGCAGCATGGCATCGTAAAAGGTATTACCACCTGCAAAACCAATCGTAGATATGATCAATAAGGCAGAAGCAAGTAACCAGTCCCCTTCTCCGATTGCGCTGAATCCCAATGTGGCAAGGACACCAATGATTGCAAATACACGCAGGAAGTCGCCCTTTCGTCCTGACAAATCAGCCAGCGTGCCAAGCAACGGTGTTAGCAGAGCTACGCACAACATGCCAATGGAATGGGTATAGGCCAGGTAGGATGCGGCCGTATCTGTATCCAGCGTAGCCGCAGCAACCGAAGCATAGAATACAGGCAGTACTGCTGCCAGCACAGTTGTCGCATATGCCGAGTTGGCCCAATCATACATAATCCAAGCCTTGATCGCCTTTTTATTCACATACATCCTTCCTTTTCATGCATCTCTATAGTCTGTGTTTAGAGAATCAAAAGTGGACTTTTTAAACAACCTCTATCAGATGCCAGATCGATGTCTTTCTCCTATTGTAAAGGAAGGATATCACACTTGTTCACTGTTTATGTAAAAAATGGAGCCGTTCTGTTCTTACGACACACCTTACCTCTGAGGTGAACTTGTGTAATTGTATCATTTTATATCCACTCTCATCACATATCGTCCTCGCCCGTGAATATACTTAATTACCGACAGGCCAAACTGTGCCGCGTAATCAATGGGGGGTGCCTACATGTCAAATTCACACCAGCCTTACTCGTTCGTCGTGTCGAAGGAAGATTGGTCGCTTCACCGCAAAGGGTACCAGGACCAACAGCGCCATCAGCAAAAGGTGAAAGATGTCATCAAGCAGAATCTGCCTGATCTGATTACGGAAGAAAACATCATCATGTCTGATGGAAAACAAATCATCAAGGTACCAATCCGCAGTCTGGATGAGTACCGTTTTGTGTATAACTACCAGAAGCAAAAACATGTCGGTCAAGGAGACGGTGACAGTCAGGTCGGAGACGTCATCGGTCGTGATCCCTCTGCTTCGCAGAAACCCGGCAAAGGCGAAAAGGCTGGTGATCAGCCGGGCCATGATATTGTGGAAGCCGAAGTTAGTATTGAGGAATTGGAAGATATGCTCTTCGCTGAGCTGGAATTACCCGATCTGAAGCAGAAAGATAAAGACTTGATTGAGACACATACGGTGGTATTCAACGATATTCGCAAAAAAGGCATGCAGTCCAATATTGACAAGAAACGTACCATTCTGGAGAATCTGCGTCGCAATGCAACAACCGGTACGCCGGGCATCCATCATATCAGTCCGGATGACCTGCGCTACAAGACATGGGAAGACAAGATTATTCCACAATCCAATGCCGTTATTATTGCCATGATGGATACATCCGGGTCCATGGGTTCGTTCGAGAAATATTGCGCGCGCAGCTTTTTCTTCTGGATGACCCGTTTTCTACGCCGTCAGTATGAGAAAGTCGAGATTGTTTTCCTCGCCCATCATACGGAAGCCAAGGAAGTTACTGAAGAAGAGTTCTTTACCCGTGGCGAGAGCGGAGGCACCATCTGCTCCTCTGTATATATGAAGGCGTTGGATATTATCGACAGCCGTTACCCACCTTCAAGCTACAACATCTACCCTTTCCACTTCTCTGACGGGGATAATCTAACCTCGGATAACGAACGGTGTGTGAAGCTGATCGGGGAGTTAATGAAGCGTAGCAACATGTTTGGGTACGGCGAGGTGAATCAGTACAACCGCAGCAGCACACTGATGTCAGCTTACCGTCATATCAAGATGGATCAGTTCATGTATTATGTGATCAAAGAAAAAGGCGAAGTGTACAAAGCTTTGCGCAGCTTTTTCCAGAAAAGGGAAGGAGGCAGCGTTAGATGACAGATGAGATTCGCGACCTCGAATACGCCATTGCCGAGATTATGGAGATTGCCAATGGATTCGGCCTGGATTATTACCCCATGCGGTACGAAATCTGCCCATCGGATATTATTTATACCTTTGGAGCTTATGGCATGCCGACCCGTTTCAGTCACTGGAGCTTCGGCAAAACTTTTCATAAGATGAAAATGCAATACGATTTTGGACTCAGCAAAATTTATGAGCTTGTCATCAACTCCAACCCTTGTTATGCCTTCCTGCTGGATGGCAATTCCCTGATTCAGAACAAATTGATCGTAGCCCACGTCCTGGCCCACTGCGATTTTTTCAAAAACAATGCCCGCTTCTCCAAATCCAACCGTAATATGGTCGAAAGCATGGCCGCTACGGCCGATCGGATCAGTAATTATGAGATGGAGTATGGAACGGAAGCCGTTGAAGCATTTATCGATGCTGTCATTGCCATTCAGGAGCATGTAGACCCACAGCTGATTAAACCCCGCCATTTGGACAAACAACGCTATATGGAGATGAAAATGCGGGAGCAGCGCGGTGAGAAAGCACCCCGGCCGGAAGGTCGCTATGATGATCTCTGGTCACTTGATGATGTGCAGACCGAAGAATCACCCGCCGAAGGTATTCAGGTTCATCACTTTCCGCCTGAACCGGAGAAGGATGTCATGTGGTTTATTCAGGAATTCTCGGAAGTATTGACCGACTGGCAGCGGGATATCATGAGTATGATGCGTGAAGAGATGTTATATTTCTGGCCACAGATGGAAACCAAAATCATGAATGAAGGCTGGGCATCTTACTGGCATCAACGCATTATCCGTGAACTCGATCTGAACAGTGAAGACACGATTGAATTCGCGAAGCTCAACTCCTCTGTCGTGCAGCCATCCAAACAAAGTCTGAATCCGTATTATCTGGGACTGAAGATTTTCGAGGATATTGAACGGCGTTGGGATAACCCCACCCGTGAAGAACAGGAACGTTGGGGCCGCAAACCAGGGCAAGGTCGTGCCAAAATGTTCGAGGTACGTGAATTCGATTCCGATACCTCTTTTATCCGCAATTACATGACCAAGCAATTGACCGAAGATCTCGACCTCTACGTATTTGAGAAAAAAGGACCGGACTGGAAAATCACCGACAAGTCCTGGGAGAACATTCGGGATCAGCTCGTATTTTCACGTGTCAACGGGGGATCACCTTATCTGGTTGTGCAAGATGCTGACTATCTGCGGACAGGTGAACTCGTACTGAAACATCAATATGAGGGCATCGAGCTGGATTTAAAATACATGGAACGCACGCTGCCTTATCTGTATCGCCTTTGGGGACGTACGGTACATGTAGAGACACGTGTGGAAGATAAACCGATCTGGTTTACGTATGATGGTAAGAAGCATCACCGCAAGTTTATGTGAGGTTATGGATTATCATTATTGGAAACGAAAATATAAATGTTCTTATCACGGATGAAATTAATGATTAATAAAAAATAAGACTAAAAAAGCGGCAAGTTCCCAACACACACGGGAACTTGCCGCTTGGCATTTCATAATTAGGAAGGTAACGCTGGTGAACCAGTCCCCTGCAATCGCAGCGGCACAAAAAAGTCATGTTCCACTTCACTTGCGGGCAGTGGACGACTGAAATAATATCCCTGAATCTCCCGGCAGTCATTCTGCATCAGAATATCGAGTTGGCCTTTCGTCTCAATGCCTTCGGCAATCACTTCCATCTTGAGATTCTGTGCCATCGATATAATGGTCGCCACAATCGCCTGATCGCTGTGACTCTCTGTAATGTCCGTCACGAATGAACGATCAATCTTAAGCTTGTGAATCGGGAAATGCTTCAGATAACTCAGGGAACTGTATCCCGTACCGAAATCATCCAAGCTGATTTTGACACCCAGTGCATTAAGTTCATTCAGAATTGCTGTAGATACCGTTGCATCCATCATCATGCTCTCTGTAATCTCCAGCTCCAGATAACGTGCCTCCAGTCCTGTCTCCAAGAGTGCATTCTTGACCTGTTCTACCAGGTTGGATTGATGGAACTGCTGGCTGGACAAGTTTACCGATACCGGAATGAGCGGCCCACCGCTGGCATGCCAGAGCTTCATCTGCCTGCACGCTTCGCGCAGCGTCCATTTCCCAATCTCATAGATCATACCTGTCTCTTCTGCAAGCGGGATGAACACATTGGGTGCAAGCAGCCCTTTGAGTGGATGGTTCCAACGTATAAGAGCCTCGACACCAATCATACGACTATCCTCGGTACGAATCTGCGGTTGATAGTACAGAACCATCTCATCGCGTTCCAACGCTTTACGCAGGTATCCTTCCAGCTCAATGCGTTCATAAAGTTCCGAATCCAGTTGGGCCGTGTAAAATTGGAAGCCATTTTTGCCATTCTTCTTCACTTCATACATGGCGGAGTCCGCATGTTTCAGCAAAGCATCGACGCCCACTCCATGATGGGGATACATCGCAATTCCAATGCTGGCGGTCACGTAAAAGTCATTTTCCTTCAAGCGATAGGGTAACTGAATGGCTTCAACAATCTGTTTAGCAAGTTCTGCCACTCTTACCTCTGTCGCTTGATCATGGGTCACAACGAGTGTGAACTCGTCACCGCCCATGCGGGCCAGCATGACATTCTCCATAGCCAAGGGATCAGAAGCCTCTATGGCTTTCATAATCCGGTTGCTGACTTCTCTTAGAAATACATCTCCAACGGAGTGTCCCAAAGAGTCATTTATCATCTTGAATCGGTCTATATCCATCACCATAACAGCAAACGAATGTCCTTTTTCTTCTGAAGATTGGATTGTACATGCCAGCACCTCATCCAGCTTGCGCCGATTGGGCAGCCCCGTCAACGGATCATGCAAAGCTTGGTGACGAATATTCTCCTGAGCCTGCTTCTCCTCCGTAATGTCTTTGATCAGAATGTGGCTTCCCACATGATTACCATCAATGACAACCGGGACTACAACAATACTAAGGTCCAGAAGTTCACCCCGCACGTCTCTCATCTTGGCCATGTAATGCATCTGCTCCATCCCATGATCATCCCAATCAATGGAATCGAATTCACTGATCCATTCTATATCGATCTGCTGAACAATCTCATCAATGGAACGATTCATGACCCTTGTTTCAGGATAACCGGTGATTGTTGTTACTGCAGCATTAATGCCTTTGACAATGCCTTCCTTGTCTACTGAAATGATCGCATCCGAATGATTATGATACAGGGCCTGATACCATTGCTCGTTCTCATGAATCCGTCGATCCTTCTGGGACATACGCTGGTTGATAAATATGCCGAATAACGTCAAGCCCAAGGCAATAAATGTGCCCGATGCGATCAGGTAGGCGAGAATACCGGGTTCAATCTGCATCCCTGAACTTGCCATCGAGGCATGTGAATGATGGAACTGTGCGGCTGACATCCCAGTATAGTGCATGCCAGAGATTCCAACACCCATAATAAGACCGCTGCCCATCTTGTAAACCCAGGTATGTCTGGATTGATGATATCGGAAGAAAAACATGAGCCATAGTGCCGCAAATGAAGCAAGTGCTGCAATCAGAATGGATAACATCACTCTGCCAGGTTCATATGTAACCGGAGTCGACATCGCTGCCATTCCCACATAATGCATTGAGCTGATTCCGACTGTCATAAGCACTCCAGCAATCATGAGCTTGCTAATCCTGCCCGATTGTCTTCCCGCAATGTTCAAGGCTACCCCTGATGCGACAATAGCAAGTAGAACAGATAAAACAACCTTACCGGTGGAATAGGAGACTTGCGTAGGCAGAACAAAAGCCAGCATACCTACGAAATGCATGGACCAGATCCCCAGCCCCATCGAGACTGCACCGCAGGTAAGCCATACATTCCGCGCCATCCCGCTAGCCTGACTTACACGGCCTGCAAGGTCAAGGGCTGCGTACGAAGCTAACGATGCAATAATATAGGATAAAATAACAAGTTCTAAGTTGTACGTACCATGTAGGTGCTCCACTCACTCTGTCCTTTCAACCGGGAAATGCCTCATATGTATGCAAAAATGTAAAAAAGAAGCGAGTGCGCTGTCTGGATGACAGGCACTCCCTCCGCATCATTTGACTCGTGACCACAGACTCAGTTGAAGCCGTTGTCATACATTGGAACCCGTTTATTTGAATGTATATAGTCTAAACGTCCCAGCCTTTAAAATCAACACTTATTTCCAGAAAAACGAGGTTTAATAGCTGACATTCTCATATTCTGGTACACAGCTCAATATTCTATTTGCGAGTCAGTAACAGACTGCCAAAACCGGAAGTATCCTGATAAGAATTACCTGATGAATCATTCCAGATGGACACACTGCTTCGCTTGCCATCCCCCGCGCCATCATCATTAACTTGAAGATCGAATCCAATCCATCGTTGCCCTTCAGCACGAACGCTATCTAGTGGGATTGCCACTTCAACGGTATACCCTCCGCTTGTTAATCGGGTAGCTGATTTGAAGTTTTCTTTCCGTGCATTTCCTCCAAAAGAAGCCTCATTATCAAAGTTAACCCGGTACTGGGCGTCATCCTCCTGATAGAACGTTGTCTGATCTTTGTTTTGGTCAATAAAAATCTCGATCGAATCCTGCTCATGTGCATTAGAACTTAATTTGCTTCGCAGAGGATCTTTCACATCTGCCAATACGTACAGGTATTTTTCATCCCATAACAGCTGTGCAGTCGCCGTTGCACCTGAGTTTCCGATGACCCAGACATCCGTTTTAACAGATGCAGCCTTTTTCCAGATGTCATCCTTTTTCGCATCAATTACAGGTTTGCCATACGTGACCTTCGTTTGTTTCAAGACAGAACCCAGCTTCAATTTCCCCCGGTTGGCTGGTTTATCAGGCTGTTGATTGGAAATATCATTCCAGACGATGGTAGCTGTCTTACCCGCAGCATATTCATCCGTAATCCGAAAATCTAAAGACAAGACCTGGCCTTCGGCAAGTAAAGCAGCTGACATCGGCAGGGATGCATATACAACATAACCCGTTTTTGTCTCCTGTACGTTGTATGCATTCTTATCCTTGCCTTTACCGCCTTCCCGTTTGAACGTATATTGACCATTTGCAAACGGCGGATTTTTCTTCTTGGCAGTTAGATCAGCTTCAGAAGTGGCAGCGCCTGTACTCTTTACTTCTTCCGTGAGGAAAACCTGCACCTGATCCCCTTTGCGACGTGTGGTGTCCTTCACTTCCACTCGTAAATTCACCTTTTTGGCATCCCACATTACACGGGCCTCACCCGTAACTGCGGATACACCATCTGCCAGATGATTAATTCCAAGCCCTTTCACAGCACCCCATAGAACATCTTCCTGTCCTTTGTGATTTGGAAAAGAAGGGCTGGCCTTCAGTGCTGTCCACTCATTACGATAGATCGGAAGCGTGGTAGCATCCACCAGTGCCCAATAGGCCGGTTTTGCTTTCAATTTACGATCAAACAGCAATGGTGCATCTTTACGTCCTTTGACTGGATGATTATCAAGCCATGTACCGTCATCCGCAAGTCCCCAGACCGTAACACTGTCCATGACACCACGTTTTCCCAGGTCGTCAAACAGATCGAACAGCTCACGATAACGATAAGCTTGCTGCAACATTAATTCATCCGTAACAGGCATCTCCTGCTCAGAATTACTTGAATAGATCGAAACGTCCAGCTCTGTAACCTGTACGTTCACACCAAGAGCGATCACTTTCTCAAAAGCCTCACGAATGAGCTTTACATCCGGTCCGTACATGGACACATGCATCTGAAATCCAACCGCATCAATCGGTGTTCCTTTGGCAAGCAGCTTCTCTACAAGCTTCACCATATCATTCACCTTGTTTCCATTGCCCTCCATTCCATAGTCATTAATCACTAATACAGCATCCGGGTCAGCCTCGCGGGCATATCGGAAAGCCAGCTCAATGTAATCACTGTCATCTCCGTCGCCATCCACATCCCCTATAATATCTCTCCATTTGGAACCACTCGCCTGATTGCGCAAGCCGCCTCCATCCGAGATGACTTCATTGACGACATCCCATGTATGAACCTTTCCTTTATAATGAGTGACGATGGTCTGAATATGAGTTTTCATCCGTGCAAGCAACTGTTCACGCGTGGCAGGTTTGGAGGCATCATTCGGATCGGTAAAGAACCAGTCCGGCACCTGACTATGCCATAACAGAGTATGACCTCTTACCTCCATGTCATTTGCTTCGGCAAAGTTCACCAGACGATCTGCCTCTGACCAGACAAACTGCCCTTCCTTTGGTTGCATCGCATCCATTTTCATAAAATTGCCGGCTGTAATACTATTAAAATGTTTGGTCAACAACTGGGAATGCGGATCTTCTGCATCCAGTGCAGACTGGTCGATTGCGGCTCCCATGGCATAGTTTTTTCCCACGACATCCACTAGATTCGGAATGTTCGGCTCTATCTCTATTTTTTCGGCTTCGGTAATCAGAACATCATCCACGTAAAAAGTAATTGTATCTGCCGGCGTCACTTCCGCTGACGTCTTCCAGGGTGTCTCTGCATACATCCGGAATCCGGTGATGCCACTATTTTCTCCTGGAATCACCACATCCGCCTCGATTTTTTTCCATTGTCCTTTATTCAGGGTTGCAGAGGCAAATGTAGCATATTCACGAGTTGAAGCATCGTTATTGTACTCTTTCTCCAGTGAACCGTTAATGACCTGACTGTCAGGTCCTTCATCGTACATGGCCCAAAACGAAATATGAACCGTGCTGCCCTTCTGTACATGGTCCATTACTTCAATTAAGGGTCCATGGAACGTTTCGGTACGGGAAGAGGTTCTCAGACTGCGTGTGCTGTCGTGACCTTGCGCTACGATATCAAGCTTTTCACTCGCCCGTGGACGCCATTGTCCCAACGCACCATCTTCAAAATTAGCCTCGAACAGCACTTCATCATCGCCCGTCTTAACGTCAGCAGCCGCTTGAGCACGTGTCCCTCCTGTTCCCACACTCGGGAACAAACTGAAGATCAATACCGCCGACAAGCACAAGCTCCACCATTTTCTCAAATGCATCCGATCTCCTCCTTGGTTGTTTGTGAAGAGTAACCTCTGTTCTGTCATGCGTCCGCCCTTCACAAGTTCGTTGGGCAGGATTGGATAGACATTATTCAACAGAAATTGTAAGCACTTTCATTATACGATTGCCAGCAAACTTTGTTTACCCGTTAAACTATAGGACTTCTTCTAAAATCTTCACCATAATATAGAACGACAAAAAGCACAGCTTGTTCGCTGTGCTACGTGTGAAACGTCTTTACACTTTTAAAGGCGCTGTTGTCTGACGGATGACCAAATTGGAAGGTTCCGTCACAACGGGTGGAGAATAAGACGGATTCTCAATCATGGCAATCAGATATTCTATGGACTTAATGCCAATCGAATAGATATTCTGATTCACCGTGGTCAGTCCCGGTTTGAATACTTCAGCATAATATGTGTTGTCAAATCCGACAACAGAAATATCTTCTGGCACACTCAGTCCATGCTTTTCAATTTCATGAATTGCCCCAAAGGCAGACATGTCTGATGCGCAGACAATCCCCGTCGGTTGATCCTGAAGTGCCAACAATCTCCTTGCAGCCTTGCTACCGCCATCAAATGAGTAATCGCAAACTTCCAGATATATCGTAGAATACGGAATGCCGCATTCTCGCAGTCCTTCCCGATATCCTTCCAATCGCAGATTAGCTACGGCAGGTCCAAGTGTTCCCGAGATATAAGCAATCTTGCGGTGTCCGAGCTCATACAGATGTTTGACACTCATGGAGATGCCGTTTGCGTTATCCGTAGTAATGTAACCGGCGCGTTTGCCCAACAGGTCCGTATCGATAAACATTGTTGGGATCTCTGCATCCACCAGTTCCTGAATACTCGCGTTATCTCTGCCTTCCCCGAATACCACCACACCATCCACATTACGACTGCGGCAATGTTTGATGAACGAGTACGTCGGATCATCGAATCGTGTAGACAATCGGACCAGATCATAACCACTGTTCTCCAGCGCAGTCTTAATCCCTTCCAGCAATTCCGACACAAAAGGGTTTGTAAATGGGACCGTCAACAATACACCTACCGTCCATGAACGGCGTTTTACAAGTCCACGTGCGACCACATTCGGTTGATATTTCAATAATTCGATGGCTATATTGACTTTTTTGCGTGTTTTTTCACTTACATCAGGATAATCGTTTATCACTTTGGAAACGGTTGCAACAGATACTCCCGCTTCCTTGGCCACATCATGGATAGAAGCCATCTGATCACCTCAACCTCTTTCAAATCCCCTGTCTCCGGCTGCATTTTCCATAACATCGGCAGGTTTGTCTACCCATTATAGCTTAAAACAGCCTGAAACGGTATGGAAGGTTCCTATTGCTTTTAACGTCTATTCCTGTTGTTCCAGATTCTTCAAATCCAGAGACAGTTTCTCCATTGTTGTTGCAAATACAGCCAGTTCGGCCGAGCGTGAAGCTTGGCTACGTGCTCCACGAGACGTATGATCCGACTCTTGCTGCACACTACTTAGTTTCTTCATGATCTGCTCTAGATTAGTCTGAATTTTACCCTGGGCATCCCGGGAACTGGCTGCGAGCTTGCGCACCTCACTGGCGACGACCTCGAAGCCACGACCGAACTCTCCTGCATGAGCAGCTTCAATCGCTGCATTCAGGCCGACAAGATGACTCTGATCCGATATCTCGCGAATGAGTTCACCCATTTTTCCAATCTGCTGGATCTCCCCGGTCAACTCCGTGAGCAGAACTTGAGCCTGATCCTGAGAAGCAGCTGTTTCTTTGGCCACATTCGAGATAGCCAGCGCATTTTCATTCAGTTCACTGATCATGCCTGTAAGCTCTTGGGTAATTTGCGTGATCGCCTGCAAAGTATGTTGTTGATCATCGGCAAGCTGATGTAACTTTTCTTTTTCTTTCTTCTCATATGCCTCAAGGACAAGCTGTGAATCCAGATTAAACATTTTACTGAGCGCCTGAATGACAAGATGCCAGGAATCAGGGATAACCTGCTGGAATATGCTCGTTGCAATATCAAGGTAAACCATATAGGTACCCAGATAATAATCTTCGGACAGGCCAATACGGGAATGCACAAGCCCAATCGCAATACGTTGTTCAATATATGCGTCGTCCACGATTCCATCCGTCATCGATAACCAGTACATCTTCTGTGTTTCCTTTAGACGATCAATTGTAGAGAATCGGGCAATCAGATCTACCAGATCAGGATAATTCCCCACATGATTGTAGAAATGATCCACCACTTCATTCACGACTTTTTTAAAAACAGGCCGATGATCGGCAAGCAGTGCCAGATCTCTTGCGGTTAATCCCATGTAATCAAGTTGCTTCTGTCTTGTTGCGGAAATACTGCTCATATCTGGTTCAGTCAGCTCCTTAATAAACACCATTACTTTAAATTGTAAATATATGTATTGATTATAGACTAAAATACCCAAACTTACATACACCTTTAGAACTAATTCACCGTAAAATTAACCTTATTTGTCAGTATTTCAGGTTAATAAGATGCTTATGGAACTAAAAAGGCCCTGACTCTGCTGTGAAGGAGCCTCACAGCAGACATCAGAAGCCTGATCCGGAATGGTTCGTTGCCGATTAGCGATTAAGCAGACTGCCCACATAGCGTAGCAGTTCATTGGCGCTGGCTGCGGTATATCCATGTTCTTCAATTAAGCGTTTGATCACTTCATTCATTCGTTTCAATTGGGTTGCATCTGGTGTTTTGGTGGAGGTTGTAATCTTGACGATGTCTTTCAGATCTGTAAACAACTTCTTCTCAATCGCTTCACGCAGACGGTCATGGCTGCTGTACTCGAATTTGCGCTCCTTACGGGAGTACGCCGAGATTCGGATTAGAATCTCTTCCCTGAATGCTTTCTTTGCATTCTCGGAGATTCCGATCTGCTCCTCGATGGAACGCATCAAACGCTCATCCGGGTCCATTTCTTCATCCGTGAGTGGATCACGAATTTTGGACCAGTTGCAGAATGCTTCAATATTGTCCAGATAGTTCTCAAATAATGTTCTCGCCGACTCCTCGAATGAGTACACAAATGCTTTCTGTACTTCCTTCTTGGCCAGTTCGTCATACTCCTTGCGTGCAAGAGCAATAAAATTCAGATAACGCTCCCGCTCTTCTTTCGTAATGGAAGCATGTTGGTCCAGACCGTCCTTGATGGCCCGCAGAATGTCCAACGCGTTAATGCACTGAAGATTTTGCTTGATCAAAGCACTGGAGATCCGATTGATGACATACCGCGGATCAATGCCGGACATCCCTTCATCCAGATACTCATTTTGCATCTCTCGCAGATCGGCTTCTTTATAACCTTCCACTTCCTCACCGTCATACATCCGCATTTTTTTCACGAGATCCATGCCTTGTTTCTTCGTTTCCTTCAAGCGGGTAAGTATGGAAAAAATGGCTGCAGTCCGCAATGCATGCGGTGCAATATGAACATGCTTCATGTCACTTTGCTGAATGAGCTTGGCATAGATTTTCTCTTCCTCGGATACTTTCAGGTTGTATGGAATCGGCATGACAATCATCCGGGATTGCAGTGCCTCATTCTTCTTGTTGGAGATAAAAGACTTATACTCCGATTCATTCGTATGCGCCACAATCATCTCATCTGCACTGATTAAGGCGAAACGTCCTGCTTTGAAATTCCCCTCCTGTGTAAGCGACAACAGATTCCACAGAAATTTCTCATCACATTTTAACATCTCCTGGAACTCCATCAATCCGCGGTTCGCCTTGTTCAACTCTCCATCAAAACGATAGGCACGTGGATCGGATTCAGAACCAAACTCGGTAATGGTAGAGAAGTCGATGCTACCCGTCAGATCGGCAATATCCTGCGATTTCGGATCGGAAGGACTGAATGTTCCTATCCCCACCCGATTATCCTCGGAAACAATAACCCGTTCCACAGGCACCTTGCTGATATCACCGCCATATTCGGTACGGAGTCTCATTTGGCAAGATGGGCAAAGGTTCCCCTCAATACGAACTCCAATTTCCTTTTCCACTTCAGGACGAAGTTCCAATGGAATCAGATGCAGTGGCTCCTCATGCATCGGGCATCCATCAATAGCATAGATAGCACCTTTTTTTGTCCGCGAGAATTGTTCAAGCCCCCGCTTCAGCAACGTCACCAGCGTCGATTTACCTCCACTTACGGGACCCATAAGCAGCAAGATCCGCTTACGTACATCCAGGCGGCGTGCTGCTGAGTGAAAGTATTCTTCAACCAGCTTTTCAATGGATCGATCCAATCCAAAGATCTCCTGCTCAAAAAACTTGTACCGCTTTTGCCCACCTACTTCTTCCACGCCAAACGATTCAATCATTTCATACACTCTGGCGTGAGCCGTCATTGCCGGAGTCGGGTCCTCTCTCAGCAGTTCAATATAATCTTCAAATGTTCCGTTCCATGTCAAACGGTCACTCTCTGCCCGATGTTCCGCAACGCGTTCAAAAATATTCATGCTTGGTACCTCCCATGGCTCCTTTAGTGTGATTGTCAACCATTCCGAATGGTATGAAGAAATCAATAGAATTGCGGCTCCTGCTTGAATACCAATCTTGCGGTCCTGTGAAGTCCCGCCACCCTCTGTCCAAACATCTTGTTTTGTTGTGAAAAGTGTATTACATACCTATGCGGCAATTCGGATAAGTTGACCTCTTTTTTTCAATCCATGGCTTCGAATTTTGGCTTTTCCCTGTTCTATCAGACATCTTGTGCGTTCAGAAAAAAAAGAACGAATATGATATAATGAGGGTTCTAATTCAGGAAACCGGACAATGCGGTCAGAACTCTGACTACTTTGGGAAAGGAGCACGAACGATGGCAGTGCAATACGAAACCGAATTATATTCGCCTGTGAAGGCTTTCTTCGAGCAGCGTGGCTTCGACGTAAAGGCGGAAGTTAGACATTGTGACCTCGTAGGGGTCAGATCGGATCAGGAGGAACCACTGATTGTGGAGATGAAAAAAACATTTAATCTCTCCCTGTTGTTGCAAGGCATGCAGCGCTTGAAGCTTAGCCCGTTCGTGTATTTGGCCGTCGAGCGCAATCGCAGCAAACGTGGAGCCGTGAACCAACGCTGGAGCGAACTGACTGCATTATGCAGACAGCTTGGTCTGGGGCTGCTGACAGTCACATTTTACAAAACAAAACCTCCCCTAATTGATGTATTATGTGAGCCTTCTGCACAGACTCCCCTCACTGGCCGCAATCAGGTTGCTCGCAAAAGTGGTGTTCGGCGGAAACGCCTGCTTAAGGAATTCGACGAACGCAGCGGTGATTATAATACGGGAGGCAGCACACGCAGACAGCTGATCACGGCATATCGTGAGAAGGCCTTACGAGTCGCATCTGCTCTGCGAACGAACGGAGAATCCTCTCCCGCCACACTTGCCAGACAGACGGGTGTAGGTTCTGCCGCGGCTATTCTGCAAAAGAATTATTATGGCTGGTTTGAACGCCTCTCCCGAGGGAAATATATTCTGACGATTAAGGGAGTACAAGCGTTAACCGAGCATGCACACATGCTTGAGGATAATGATATGATTGAACGAACCATTAATGAACTTGATGTAACGTATTCCGTATCTGGTGAACATAAGGACGACCTTGCACATATCGCTGAAACCGCGGAGCAATACTTGAAAAATACAGGCCATAACTGATATGGAAACACTCGAAGTACGTGATATGAAAATGAGAATGCAAAAACACCTGTAATCTCCAGAGGAGACAACAGGTGTTTTTATGTGTTACATATAGAAGATTGTTATTAGAAGCTTGCTGCTACTTCGGAAGCCAATTTCAGACCTGCAGTAACAATCTCTTCAGCACGATCTGCAGAAGCGTTATGTCCTTCAACGATAACCACTTCAGGGCTTTGAATACCCCACAAGCCGAGAACTGTTTTCAGGAAGTTCAGGGACATTTCAGCAGCTGCCATTGGACCTTCGGAGTACACGCCACCACGTGCGTTAAGCAAAGCTACTTTTTTGTCGCCAGCAAGTCCTACAGGACCTTCAGCAGTGTATTTGAATGTTTTACCAGCTTGGCTCAGGTAAGCAATGTAGTTTACCAATGGTGCAGGAACAGTGAAGTTCCAGAGCGGGAATGCAAATACCACTTTGTCAGCTGCCAAGAATTGATCTTGAAGCTGTGCTGCAAGTGAAGCTGCTTTTTGCTCGTCAGCTGTCAGTTCAAAACCGTTAGCTGCTTTGTAAGTACCTGTGATTGCAGTGTTACCATAGAATGGGAATTCTGTATTGTAGAGATCCAACTCAGTAACTGTGTCACCTGGGTGGGACTCTTTGTATGCGCTCAAGAATGCATCGTACAATTTAACGCTGACTGCTTGATCTGCAGGACGGTCATTTGCTTTAACGAATAAAATATTAGACATGTTGAATTTTCCCCCGTTAGATAAAATATATGAGTGCTCTTTCTGAACTGGCCACCATTGTAGCTTATATAAAGAAACCAACAACTCATTAATTCATATTATATATAAAAATGTTAGTGGATGCAATAACGTAATCACTTTGGTCATGAACCAATTTTAATTTTGCCACAATCTATTTTGGATCTGTCTTAGCTACGAGCCGTAAATTCGGAAATGGCTTCACTGATCAGATTCATGCCGAGCAGCAGTTCATCCCGACCCGGATGGCTAAAGTTTAATCGAATGTAACGTTGATCCTGTACACCTGTAGAACATAGCGATCCAGGCAGAAAAGATACCCCTTTGGGCAGAGCAGCCTTAAGCAGAGCGCCACTATCCAATCCTTCCGGCAACTGTACCCACAGATACATTCCACCCTCAGGAATGTTGTATTGACACCCTTTCCAGCCTGGTCTCTTCAACAGTTCAAGCATCAGTTTGAGTCTTGTCTTATACTCCCGATTCAACATGGACAGGTGATCACTCCAACGAAACGGGGACTGGGCAAGCAATTGATACAACAGCCGCTGATTCATCGGGCTGGACTGACCATCGGCAATCCGTTTAACTGAGGCCATGGCCTGAATCAGTGCCGGGTGTCCCGCGGCCCATCCGGTTCGAAGAGCGGGCGCTACCGTTTTGCTGAATGAACCAATGTATAGAACATGTCCACCCTGATCTGCAGTATCCAGTGCAAAGAGTGAAGGGTATTTACGATAGAATTCCGTTGGCTCCAGGCCATCGAAATGAAGCTCCCCGTAAGAATCATCTTCCACTAGCAGTACACCATAGCGCGAACACAGTTCAAGGACAGCCTCCCGACGCTCCATACTCCACAAAGCACCTGTCGGATTTGAGAAACTGGGTGCAGCAAAAAGCAGCTTCGGTCTAACCTGCTGCATGTGATGCTCCAAAAGGTCTGGTAGTATGCCGTCCCGATCACCCATTACGGGCACAATCTTGGCTCCTTGCATTTCCAGAACCTCAAGACAGCCTGGAGATGTGGGATGTTCAACCAGTACGGAATCTCCTGGCTCAAGTAATAGACGCATCACGAGATCGATGGCCTGCTGGGTACCAGTGGTCAACAGAATCTGCTCGGGTACCGTTCGTATGCCTTTGCGTGCATTCCAGTCCTTGTTCAGCCACTCTCTTAGGGGGGTGTAGCCTGCTGGCTCTCCATATTGCAATGCAGAGGGGCCTGAACTAAAGACAGACACCGCTGCTTCTTCCAACAATTTGAAAGGAAACAACTCCTCCGCAGGCAATTCTTCTGCCAGAGAAATGAAATAATCTCTGCCAGACATCTCACGTATATCCCTCAGTGGTGATGACAAAAGCCTGTTGGTACGGGAAGCAAAGAAATATTTCATCGATCCGTTCCCCTTTCATCCCTATTCCGAAACTGTACTCGCAGTCCGCAGCCCTACAACCTATTCGTGCTCGCCATCGAATATGACCGGATGCATATCGACCAGTTGTGATAATAAGAAGAACAAACCCGATTCGTCAGGATCCCGTCTTCACTTGTCTTGCATGCAAGGCATAACGTTCAATGGCCTGTGCTCTGCTGCTTACTTCCAGCTTCACGTATATTTTACGCAGGTAATTATCAATGGAACGTCTGCTAACGTTGATCTCATTCGCTATTTTATCATAGGTTACACCCTGAACAATTCTTTCCATGATAAAAGTTTCGGTTTCTGTTAATTCAATTACACGTGATTCTGTCGGAGACTCCACAGGTTGCGCCCACTCCGCACTGTTTAACCACGCCAATGGAATGGACACATGGCCCTCACGTAACCCAGAGATCAGATGAATCAGCTGGCTAGGGGAAGCCTGTTTGGATAACATGCCGCTTGCACCAAGACTCATCAGATGACGAAACAGCTTCACATTATCTTCATCCGTCAGAATGATGATGTGACTGTGAGCTGACAGATTCTTCATCTGGGCAATATATTGATCGGCCGGGCCCTCTGGAAGACGATAATCCATCAGAATCAGATCAGGCTGGTGCATATTCACTAGATCGAGCCCTTCTGTTCCGGTCGAGGTCATGCCACGTACCGTCAGATCTTGCTGCTCTTCCAAAATCAATTTTGTACCGAGCATGCTGGTGGGGTGGATATCTACGATGACCACCTGCCATACTTTTTTCATTGTTGTTCCCCCTGTTATGTATTGGACAAATAGCTTCTAGCTTCTGTCATAATGATGCCATCGTCTATGCGACAGTCCGAGTATAGAAGAAGCATAGGTCGGATTATGTCGAAAAATAGAAAAACACAGGATGCAGCCGATAAAAAAGCTCTATTTTCACCGTATTTTGTTATAAAAACACCATGACGTCCATCTTCCCATCCCCGGAAAGGTAAAAATATAGTATAAATTTCCTGCATTTCTATCTAAAAAAGTCGAAAAACCTGCCCAAAGTTCCTACTTATTGCATCTATAAGAAATTGTATCCTAGGACTTCCTTCCGATGCAATCTCTTTTTACTCTATTAAGTAAAGAATTTCATTTTTGCGTAATCAATAGGGGCATGATAGAATGAGGACTGGAAAAATTTTTGTACCTATAAATGACCAGGAGTGATGATATGAAACCATCTGCCCCGCCCTCTGACATCCATCACACCCGGAGCGCCAAAGGCAAGGCCGGATCTTCAATCAAGCTGTTTCTGGTAATGTGGATTGTGCTCATTGCACTGGGAGTCGTTGGAACCTACTATTATAGTAACCATCTCCAGCAACAGATGATTAACCAGCTTCAGGCCCATAATCAACAGCAGATTACAGCGTTAAAAACCGACTACGAAAATCAGCTAACAACGATATCTAAGGAAGTAGAAGACCTGCAGGGACAAGTTCAATCCTTCAATGAATTGCTGACTTTCACCAAGGATAATGCAAGTGACAAAACGGATAATAGCAACAAACTCTATACCCAGCTGAGCGAAGTCAAAAAACAACTGGAGACACTCCAGAAAAAGATGGACCTGCTCAAATGATTACACCCGTCAAACAGGTTAATCGTTTTTTTATGCTTGCACTCGCTCCTTTTGTTGGATTGATATTATGCCTGCTGTTGCTTCGTCCTCCGCTCGAACCCGGAGGTTTGATTTCTGCCGAACTGTCAGAGGATACGATTACACCCCGGGCCCAAGCAATTAGCCAAGAGCTTGCCGGGGCAAAAGAGGCTGCTGTCCAGACTTCTTCTTCTATTAAAAGAACGACACAGCTCTATAATAAAACAACAAGTACGATGTCTACACTCGTACAGAAGGCTTCCGCTCAGGCGGATCGTCCGGAAACGATCTACAACAAACGGATTACATCCAAGCTTGGCGTTCCATTTGAACGGGTAGACAGTGACCGGCTAACGATTGAACTGTACAGAGTGAATCCTGGCACCTATAAGGGCTATGCCATGAAGATTAAGCTAAAAGACCCCACTGCTATGCAGATGGCTCTGGACAGTGAACCTGGCCGTTCTGAGACAACCATGCAGGCTGTGAAGCGTAACGGCGCGATTGCCGGGATCAACGCAGGTGGATTTGCTGACAGTGGCGGCAAACGTTACCCACTTAGCACAACGGTTATGGATGGGAAATACGTGAACGGTTTTCAGGCCAGTTTCAAAGACCTGTTTTTTGTAGGACTTAACGATGCCGGCAAGCTGGTCGGAGGCAAGTTCTTCGATAAAAATTCACTGGATCGCCTGCGGCCACAGTTTGGGGCTACGTTTGTTCCGGTGCTGTTGCAGAATGGGCGTAAAACCACAATTCCCGATAAGTGGAAAGTATCACCCAAACGAGCACCACGTACGGTCATTGGCAATTATAAGGATGATCAATTGTTGATCATTGTGGTCGATGGATATAATGAAGGCGGAAGTTCCGGTGCTACCCTAGAAGAGTTGCAAGGACGGCTGTACAAGCTTGGAGTTATCGACGCCTATAATCTGGATGGCGGCGGATCTTCCTCGCTTATTCTGAATAATCGGGTTGTAAATAACCCGTCGGATGGCAGCCTAAGACCGGTGCCCACGCACTTTTTATTTTACAAATAATAGGGTGAAGCATTTCTTTTCTAACTATAATGGTTATAATAGAAGAAAATGAGCTTGTGCAGGAGGTGCGAAGGGTATGTCATTTTCACTGACATTCTGGATTATTGCAATTGTATTGACTCTCTTCATTACAGGCATTCTCACTTCATCCTACAACAATGACAAGACAAAAGGCTTGTAAAAGGCCAAGCCTCTCTCCGGAGAGGCTTTTTCTATTGCTTCATCCTCGAAATAACAAGAGGCAAGGCTTAAAAGAATGATTCGATTCTTCTAAGCCTTGCCTCTTGCTGTGCCGTTTGTTCCATGCATCAATCCAGTCAGGATACGCATATTCGGGATCAATAGCTTACTGCCCGTTCATTCCGCATGGATATAACAGCATCAGAAGGCATAGGTCCACTCACTGACCCACCCTCAACTAATGTCACATAGATTCGTTCATGATCGACGGGTTCTCCAGCAATAATTTTGATCAATTGTTCAGCGGCGAGTGATCCCCACTTGCGTTTGGAATAATCAATGCTTGCCAATCTCGGCTGGACGTACTTGCTCAATTCAATATTGTCGAATCCGATGACATCGACCTCCTGACCAACGCCAAGTGTACTTTCTGCCAGACGATCACACAAGCCAATAGCCATCTCATCATTGAGGCAGAATACTGCTGCGGGCCCATCATACTCCTGCACAATCTGATCTGCGGCTTGTTCTCCACCACTCTTTTCAAAATCTCCCGTGATCTCAATCCATTCCACATCGGCTTCACGTTCCGCAACCTGTCTCACAGCCTTTAATCGCTGCACAGAGTCAAACGAACCTTCCGGTCCTGTCACCACGTAGATTTTCTTATGTCCCTGCTCAATAAGATGTTCCATCGCAAGTGTCGCCCCAGCTTTATTATCCAGCAGAACCTGATTAATGTTGGGATGATCCATCTCACGGTCCAATACAACGATTTTGTGGCCCCGATCGGCGTATTGCATCAGTTCCTCACTTGCAAACGTATGATCCAGAATGATTGCACCATCAATCATCCTCTCTGGAAGCATGCGATGGGATTGTTTACCACTGCACACGATCAGGTCATAGCCTTGAGCATTGCATACAGCTTTCATGCCACTCAGCAAGTCTCCATACACATCTCCGCTAAAATCGGTCAAGAATACACCCAGAATTTTGGATTCTCTCTTCTTCAGTGTTCTTGCAGCGGCATTTGGAACATAGTTCAGCTCTTTGGCAATGGCCAAAATTTTGGAACTCGTCTCATCGGTCACTTTGTTGCTACCATTAAGCGCATATGACACCGTAGAGATGGAAACTCCCGCCTGTTTGGCGATATCCTTGATACTGACCACATTCTTCGCTCCCCTGTTATGTTCATCAGGCCTTCCATAAGGAAAGGCCTGACACATTACTATTTCCATTCACCGGATTACACGAGTCTGAATGATTTCTTCTGAGTGTCCCGACTGTTTGCACCCACAAGAATATGGAACTCACCTCGATCACTGCGATGGCTTAAATCGGAATGGTGATAGCGAAGCTGTTCTTCATTTAACGTAAACGCAGCTATACCACTCTCTCCTGGAGCCAATGCAAGCCTCACATATCCTTTCAGTTCACGCATAGGACGAACGACTTCACCCGTTACATCCCGAATGTACAACTGAACAGTCTCTACACCTGTGCGATCACCCGTGTTCGTTACACGTACTTGGATACTCAAAGGCTCTTCGGCAGTCATCTCGTTACTGGACACTTCAAGATCACCATAAGAGAAAGAAGTGTATGAGAGACCATAACCGAACGGAAGCAAAGGTTCATTGGGACTGTCAATGTATTTCGAGACATAACGCTCTTCCGTTTTCTCCGGGTTCAACGGACGACCTGTATTGAAATGATTGTAATAGACCGGAATCTGACCTACGGACTGCGGGAAGGACATCGTCAGACGTGCAGATGGATTCACTACACCTGTCAGAACATCTGCGATCGCTGCCCCGCCTTCACTGCCTGGGAACCAGGCTTCAAGAACGGCATCCGATTCATCGATTACACCATGCAGATCCAATGGACGTCCGTTGAAAATAACGCTAGCAATAGGTTTTCCCGCAGCTTTGAGCTGTTTAACCAATTCCAATTGGGCTGCTGGCAGACGAATATCCGTGCGCGATCCACCTTCTCCACTCATCTCCGAGTCTTCACCCAGAGCAAGGACAATCAGATCCGCTTTGCTTGCCACTTGAAGGGCTTCCGCTATCTGCTCAGCTGTAATCGTATGAACATCACTGCCTTGAGCAAACTGAACTTTCCCACCCGTCAAGCGTTCTTGCAGAGCTGTTCCAAGCTTGACTGCATCTTCCTTAACCCCTTCACAGGACCACCAGCCCAGAATATCAGGACTCTGTGCAAAAGGACCAATAAGGGCTACATTAGCGTCAGCTTGAAGCGGAAGCACGCTGTTATCATTTTTCAACAGGACAGCCGATTTGGTTGCCAGTTCATATGATACCTGACGGTGCTCTTTGGAGAACACAATCTCACGTTCACGAACCGGATCAGCTGCACGTAGCGGATTGTCGAACAATCCCAGCTTCTCTTTCAGTTGCAGTATTCGCAGAACGGCTTCATCAATGAGCTTCTCTTCCACTTCACCGCTCTCAATTAGCTCAGGCAAATGATGTACATAACAAGGTGTCATCATCTCCATATCTACGCCTGCGCGAATGGCACGGTATGCCGCTTCACGATCATCTTCCGCAGCGCCATGCGCAATCATCTCACGAATGGAAGCCCAATCCGAGATCAGCACACCATCAAAGCCCCACTCGTCACGCAAAATGCCGCGCATTAACTTCTCATTGCCACTTGCCGGAATACCGTCAACCGTATTGAACGAAGTCATGACCATTTCTACACCCGCATCCAATGCAGCTTTGTACGCTGGCAAATAGTACTCACGCAGGTTACGCTCGGACATGTCCACCGTATTGTAATCCCGACCACCCTCAGCCGCTCCATACGCCGCAAAGTGTTTAACACAGGCTGCAAGACGATCAGGCTCATCCTTCAAGCTATCGCCCTGATATCCACGTACAAATGCAGCCGCGAACAAGCTGTTCAGATAAGGGTCTTCTCCTGTCGTTTCCATCACACGGCCCCAACGCGGGTCACGAACCAGATCCACCATAGGTGCAAAAGTAACATGTAAACCGGATACAGCTGATTCACGTGCTGCAATTTCAGCACTTTTCTCAGCCAGTTCTGTGTCCCATGAGCAACCGATCGCCAGTGGAATCGGGAAAATGGTTTTGAAACCATGAACGACGTCAGCCATGAACAAGAGCGGAATGCCCAAACGGCTTTTTTTCATATAAGCTTGCTGTACATCAATGATGGCCTGTGCACCAGACAACCCCAGAATGGACCCACTGGCATCCACGGACTGCTCCGTAATTCCCATCTCTTCCATCGGCCCTGTGATCTGGCCTTCGACATTTGTTCCTTCATAGAAGTTGGCAGTCAACTGAAGAAGCTGAGCTGTTTTTTCCTCCAACGTCATCTGTTTTACCAGGTCTAGCAGCTGCTCGTTATTCATCTGATCGTATCCTCCACTTACAAGTTGTTGAAATAAAGAACCCGGCTGCGTTCGGGGAGAGACCGCGCACCGGGTTCAAAATTAATGACTGAACGATTACTAGAATTTCTCGTTTAGCTCATCCAGATAAGGTTGAACCAGGGACATTTTACTGTTCACCCATTCTTTCCAGTTTGCCTCCAGATCTCCGTTTTTGAGGATCAGGTTGGCATATTCGTTCTGGTAATCGAATGAAGCCTGACTCTTCGCTTTGGAATCATACAGGTTGACATCCCAATCGTATGCTGCAAGCGATTTGCCTTCTGTACCGAGTTTTGCTTTTTCTTGGAACAATTTCACGGCTCTATCACGGTAATCCTTTTTGATTGCTGGGTTTACAACGCTGAAGTCGTCACCGAGCAGATACAGACCTTCGAAACGTGCCGGGTATTTATCTTCCAATACTGTTCCTTCTGGCAACAAGCTAACCAGTTCTTGGTTCTCATCATATTTCCAATCCGTTCCTTCAAAGCCCATGTTGATGAGCAACTGTCCTTCTTTGGTTGCGGAGTAATCGATCAGATCCATGATCCGTTCGAATTTCTCGTCACTGATGTCCGGGTTGAAGATCAATGCGGACCAGAAGTTGGCTTGCTCCATGTTACGGTATTTACCGTCATCGCCCACTACGATTGCTGTGTGTACCAGTTCATCACTATCTACACCCAGATTTTTTCTCATATCCGAATCCAGACCTTGTCTGTACGAAGCGAGTCCACCCAGACTTGTTACAGCGGCTGTTCCTGTTACTTTGAAGTTGTTTTGACCTTCATTGTTTTTCCATGTGTAGAACTCAGGATTGAGCAATCCATCTTTATACGCTTTTTGCATCAATTTAAGTCCTGTCAGCGTTTCAGGATCTGCTGGTCCCCAGTGGAACTTGCCATCTTCACCCTTGTAGAACGGTGTGTCGGTCATGGCATGTACGCTGTTTGGCATAATCATGTTTGTCATGGCATCTGCAGCATTGTAGGACAATGGTACAAGTTTGTTACCTACTTTGCCTGGATCTTTTTCTTTCACCAGCGCAGCATATTCATTCAATTCCGTTGTTGTATAAGCATCTTTCAGTTCAAAACCAACGGCTTCAGCCCAGTCTTTACGAAGCGCAATGACACCAATTTGGTTCGTCAGTGGGTCAGCTGGTTTGTTCTCGAAATAGATTGGTCTAGGCAGGACGTATGTTCCACCTGTCAATTCTTCCAGCTTGTCTCCAAGACCCGTCAAATTGTAAGCTGCTGCAACGTTAGGCCAGCGTTCTTTCCAGTCATCCGGGAATTTGTAGAACAAACCTTGTTCAATGCTGTTAATGGCATCGCCATGTACATAGTTCCATACCGCTACATCCGGCAAGTCGCCAGAGTTAATCCACAGACGAAGCTTCTCGCCCCACGAATCCCAATCGATATAGTTGTAGTCCCATGTTACATTGAATTTGTCTGTCCAGAACTTGTGGAAGTCATTATCCAGGTTTCCGTTTTTGATTTCTGTCAGGTTAGCTACAGAGATGGTCAGGTTATCTTTGTAATTTCCCTCTGCATCTTTTTCGTTACCACCTGAAGCTCCTTGGCTGGAACAAGCGGTCACCATCAGCATAACTACACTAAGCGTGATGGCAAAGAGAGCTCTTACTGACAACTTTTTGTTCGTTTTCATGTTTTACCCCCATGTTTTTTAGTCAGATTTTATTGCAAAATCCTATACGTATAATCAGGTCTTGATTGCCCCTGTTAATACCCCTTTGGCAAAGTGTTTTTGCAGCATTGGGAAGAAACACATAATTGGTACCATGGTGACAAATACAGCTGCCATCTTCATACCCATGGAGAAGTTGCTCGCCTGGGCAGCATCCACACTGGATGCATTTGATGCATTCGTCGTAGATGTCACGATAATGTTTCGCAGTACATTCTGGAGCGGTAACTGATCCGCTTTTCGAAGGAATATCATCGCATCGTACCAACTGTTCCAGTAAGCCACACCGTAGAACAACGTGATTGTAGCCATAATTGGTGTAGCCAGCGGAAGAACGACAGAGAACAGAATTCTCCACTCTCCTGCTCCATCCAGTCTCGCCGATTCCATCAGTGATTCAGGCAAGGTGTAGAAGTAGTTCATCATCAGAATCATGTTAAAAGCACTGAAGCTTCCCGCCAGGATAACGGACCAGAGCGTACCTGTAAGATGAAGTGATTTCATGATCAGGTACAGCGGTACGATACCACCATTAAAGATCATGGTGAACAGTACCAGGAAAAAGATAAATTTCTTAAACGGGAATTTGTTGCGACTAAGGCCATATGCCATGCTTGTTGTCAGGAACAAGCTGAGTGGCAAGCCGATGACTAGCAATATAATGGTATTTTTGTATCCCGACAGAATCGTTCCGTCAGCGAACAACGCCTTGTAGGAATCCAATGTCCATTGTTTAGGGAACATCAAAAATGGATTGTCAGCATATTCTTTCTGTGTTGCAAACGAGATCATGATAACATTCCAGAACGGAATCAGGATCATCAGGGCAAGCACGAGTAATACGGCGAAAATAATGTAATCGAGAAGTGTCATTCTTTCAGTACCAATTCTCGGTTTTTTGTTAGCTTTCTTGCTCATCTCATTTATCCTCCTCTCTTATCGGAACAAACCGTCTCCGCCAAGCCACTTGGCAAATCTGTCAGCAAGAAGCAGCAAGGCCATATTCACCAGGGAACGGAACAAGCTGACCGCTGTCGAGAATGAGAAATCGGTTGATGACTGGAACGTAATCCGATAGATATATACATCGAGTACTTCCGATACATTTTTGGTAGCGGCATTTGCCAAGTTGAAGATCTGGTCAAACCCGGAAGACATCAATCCACCAACCGAAAGAATAAACATGATTGTGATGGTTGGAAGGATGTTCGGTAAAGTAATTTTGAACATCTGTTGCATACGGGAAGCCCCGTCGATCTGTGCTGATTCATACTGATCCTGGTCAATACCGGAAATGGCAGCCAAGAATATAATTGCGCCCCATCCACTTGATTTCCAAATATCAGTTAACAGCAACATCGGTACAAAGTTAGATTCGGATCCAAGGAAATTAATCGTTGGCAATCCGAGTAATCCGAGCGCGCTGTTTACCAGTCCGTCATATGCCAGCACATTGATGACTACGCCGGATACGATGATCCAGGACAGAAAATGAGGGAACGTAAGAACGGTTTGGAACAATTTTTTCCCTCTGCGCATCCGCAATTCATTCAGCAACAACGCCAGAATGATCGGGAACGGGAATTGAATAATCAGTTTCAGAATATTGATGTACAGCGTACGCCATACTGCGTCAATAAAGGTTGGATCACGGAAAACATATTTGAAGTTCTCGAATCCGCTCCATGGACTTCCCCAGATGCCCAGGTTGGCCTTGTAATCTTTGAATGCCAGAGACAGGCCACCCATCGGCATGTAGGCAAACAGGATTAGCCAGACAAGCCCCGGAATAAGCAGGGTGTATGTCATACGGTGCTTCCAGATTTCAGTCCAGAGCGAATTGCCCTTCACGTTTCCCTTCAGCTTTTTGCTAGGTCCTTCGGCTGCAGGTTTCACATTGCATCTCCTCACTCTACTTTGGTCTTGTCATTGTACAGAAAATCAAACATCGTTCTCAGGTGGTGCTCCCAAAATCTCCATTCATGAGCCCCCGGCGTCTCCACATACCGAAAATCAAAAGCGGTCCCCTGCATGTATTTCGCGAAATCACGATTCATCTCTACGAAGGGGTCACGATCGCCACAGCAACTGAGGATATTAGGTAAAAGAACACCCTGTTCCAGCAGCTTGGCCGACAGTGCGTAAATATCCTGATCGGCTTTTACCTGTAAACGTTCTCCAAAAACCGCTTTCATTTCCTTGATCATGGTCGCTGGCATATGGGGATCATGAAGCCGTGTCTGAATATCCGTCACCCCGGATAGAGACACTATTTTGCGATACTTCTCTGGATAAGTTAGTCCACATTTCAGTGCACCATATCCGCCCATGGATAAACCGCCGACATACGTTTTCTCCGGATCAGGATTCAGATTGAGTAGACGCTCGCATACTTCAGGTAACTCCTGAGTGATGTAGTGGAAGTAATTCAGGCCGTATTCCATATCGGTGTAATAGCTTCGATTCGCTTCCGGCATAATGATGGTGCAACCATATTGCGCTGCATACATCTCAATTGTGGTTAATCGTTGCCAGGTACTCGCATTATCGCCTGCTCCGTGCAACAGATATAGGGTACCGCCTGAAGTCTCTCCGGAGTCACTGGACACAACATGTATGCTGGTATTCATGCATAAGGTTGGCGATCCAGTTTCGATCGTTATATGTGCCATAATGTAACCCCTCTCATCATCGCCTGCTGTCTTTACTCATTCGTTGCTCTGGCGTTGTTTTGCAGGCTGTTGTAGATTCCCTTGTATTACGATGGGTTATCGAAACGATTTTCTCGAATCGTTTCAAAACATAGCCAACGTTGATTCACTTGGTCTTCATTACAACACTTTTAAGGTGGAAGCGATTTCTTCGAATCGTTTCGAATAAATCATAAGCCCGATGAGTAAATCCTGTCAATAACCTTTTTACAAATTTCGCGTTATTTTCTCGAAAAAATGCTTTTTTACGTCTAAATTTGCGCCGAAAGACACTATTATTACGAAAAAATGAAATTTTAGTCAGTGTTATCACAACTTTAATTGACACCAAACCAGGTTTATACTAACATGAGTTCTGATTTTGCATTCGAATTACGGAAACGTTTCACCAACCGATTTTACTCAGGTTTCACCTGATATTAGGGAGGTTAATATGTCTGAGCAACTCAAAGATTTCATTCATACCATTACTGAGCAACAATTGAACGTGTTCTCCGTTCGCATATTACAAAAAGGGCATCTGCTTGCCTATTGGGACAGGGATAGGGATCAGCGCCGTGTACAACATTCCATAAGTAAATCCTTCACATGCATGGCTGTTGGTCTTGCGCTTGAAGAAGGTCTGTTACATCTGGATGCCACACTTGGTGATTATTTCACCTATAATCATGTATCGAGTGCACATTACAAGCTCCCATCTCCACGGGAATTGAAGTTACGTGACCTGCTCCAAATGTCTTCTGGTCATGATTCGCCGCCTCTTTGGGCTGATGAACGAGCTTCTTTGACCGAGAAAGATTGGGCGAAACATTATATGTCTCTCCCTCTGGATCGGATGCCCGGAGAACAATTTACATACAGCAGCGGGGATACGTTTATGATCTCAGCCATGTTTCAGGCAGCCACCGGCCAAACCGTGAAAGATTACCTGACTCCGCGATTATTTGAGCCTCTGGGCATTCATGATGTAGAGTGGGAAACCTCTCCACTGGGGGTAACACTCGGCTGTGCAGGACTTTGGATAAGCAATGAGGAACTGAGTCGATTTGGACAGTTACTGCTCCAGGAAGGCCTTTGGGAAGGCACACAGCTTATACCTGCGAATTGGATCAGACAAGCTACGTCCCGGCAGATCGAAACGACTGGAGATGGTGATTGGGGAAAAGGTTACGGATATCAGTTCTGGATGTGTTCCCATGAGGCTTACCGCGCCGATGGAGCCTATGGTCAGTTATGTATCATCCTTCCCTCGAAGGAAGCTGTCATATGTATTAACAGCGAGGAAGAAAACATGCAAGGCATCCTGAATGCCGTGTGGGATGAGATTTTACCTATATGCAACCAGCGTTAAATATTATATTCTTCTTATATTTCCGCGGAACTTACCATGCACTGAATACTGAAAACAAAACAAAAAAAACGCCACGGGGTTAATAAACCCCATGGCGTTACTTCTTACCCGTGCTGTGGAAGCTGAGTCATTTCATCTAAACATTGTGCGCATATGTAACGCTCTTTGAACTCGTTGACTTCCTCGATGGATCCGCAGAAAATACATTTTGGACGATATCTCTCCAAGATAATATGGTCCCCTTGTACTAAGATCTCTACAGGATCTCCCTCATTCATTTGATACCTTTTACGCAAAGATTTAGGCAATACGATCCTACCTAATTGGTCAACTTTGCGAACTACTCCAGCTGGCTTCATAGCTACGGCACACCTCTCCTATCTTACTCTAAATTTCTAGGTACATTTGTACTATGTTTATAGATTCGCCAAGATTTTGTCGAATCCTGCTGGAAATAAACATTTTTTGTCCTTTTTTTTGAAAATGTTTTTTTACCGAATTCTAGCCGTTATTTATAACCGGAATTTATCCTTCTAACCCCGGAAAATTGAGCTGACGCAACGCTTCATATACAATAATTGCTGCCGAATTGGACAGGTTTAATGATCTAACGTCACCAGTCATTGGCATTTTCATGCATGTATCGGGATTTGCAGCAATTAATTCAGGTGGGAGGCCTTTGGTCTCTTTACCGAAAACGAGGAAATCCCCATCTTGAAAATTAAAGTCACTGTATCGGTTCTTCGCCTTCGTAGTTGCGTAGAAGAAGCGACCTTCCGGATATTTTTCCTGAACCTCTGCAAATGAGTCGTGGTATTCAATATGAACGGCATGCCAGTAGTCCAGCCCTGCCCGTTTCAATGTAGCATCATCTGTTCGAAATCCAAGTGGACGCACGAGATGCAGATGGGTCCCGGTGGCCGCACAAGTACGCGAAATATTTCCTGTGTTCGCCGGAATTTCTGGTTCAACCAGAACGATGTGTAAAGCCATATGTGTTCAATCTCCTTTTCAATTCGTGTTGATGACAACCCTCTAATCTTAAAGAAAAGCCCTCCACACGTCAATGTGGAAGGCTCTGGTAAGGCACAGGATTAGACACTATGGTCCATGACTCCGTACCCCTACTTAATTATCCATTTGTCTTCTGGAAGTGACTCATGAAGTCTGTCAGTGCCTTAACACTCTCATAAGGAGCCGCATTGTAAATGGAGGCACGTAGACCACCCACACTGCGATGTCCCTTCAGACCTACGAATCCTTCTTCCTCCGATGCCTTGATGAACTTCTTCTCCAGTTCCTCCGAAGCAAGACGGAAGGTTACATTCATCAGGGAACGATCTTCCGGTTCCACACAACCACGGTAGAAATCACCGGAAGCATCAATTGCGTTGTAAAGCAATTCAGCTTTTTTCGTATTTTTTTGCTCAATACCAGTTAATCCGCCCTGTTCTTCAATCCATTTTAATACTTCATTTACCATATATACTGAGAAGGATGGCGGCGTATTGTATAGGGAGTTGTTGTCTACATGCGTACTGTAACGAAGCATGGTTGGAATCGTTTTAGGCGATTCACTCACCAGTTCCTCACGAGCAATCACAACCGTAATCCCCGATGGTCCCAGGTTCTTCTGTGCACCTGCATAGATCATACCGAACTGATTGAGATCGAATGGTTTACAGAAAATATCACTCGACATGTCGGCAATCAGAGGTACTGAACCGGTATCCGGGAATGACTTAAATTGCGTACCTTCAATCGTTTCGTTGGAAGTAAGATGCACATAAGCCGTACGTTCAGGAAGGCTCAGATTCGAAACATCCGGCAATTTCATGAATTTCTCTGCTTCCGAAGATGCAGCAACATGTGTCTCGCCGATCAATTTCGCCTCAGACAGAGCCTTCTTGGCCCAACTGCCGGTCATCACGTAACTTGCAGTCTGACCTGCACCGAGCAGATTCATTGGCAACATCGCGAACTGAGTGCTTGCACCGCCCTGCAGAAAGAGAACCTTGTATCCTTTTGGATTGCCTAGAAGCGACAACAACCGCTCCTGAGCTTCATTATGTACAGACTCGTACACCGCTCCACGGTGGGACATCTCCATAATCGACATGCCTGTATTACGAAAATCTACAAATTCCGCCTGTGCACGCTCCAGTACCTCAAGTGGTAACGCCGCAGGTCCTGCATTAAAGTTATACGCTCTTTTTGTCACAAAATCCCCCGCCCTTTCCATCCGTAACTCTGACATACAAACAGCATTTTGCACAATTCGATTAGACTCGCTCACGGGTATAAGATATAGACAAATTGAATCATTTTGATCTATATCTTACTTATTGAAAGTCGCTCTATGGATTTGTGCGAAATGCACTCAAAGTGAATATTATCGCTATGATATCAGTATTCTCTATCTGCTTCAAGGGCAATATGCACTGAAGTGTTCAATTCAGGCCATCAAATTCCTTTATCACCCTGCAAAGTTAAAGCACTACATTGTTTAATTCAAGGAAAAGCCCCCGAGAGTGTGTCCCGGAGGCTTTAAGTTGGAACAAGTTCTGTTCCGACCCCGACCGATTAGCAGTCGAAGTAAAGGCTGTACTCGTGCGGATGAATGCGGATCGCTACTGCTTTCGCTTCATCGCGCTTGAGGTTGATGTAGTTTTCAATGAATTCTTTTGTGAATACGCCGCCTTCAGTCAAGAACTCGTTATCCGCTGCCAATGCATCCAGTGCTTCTTCGAGGGAAGCTGGCACACTGCGGATATTTTCTTTATCAGCATCAGACAGGTCATAGATGTTTTTGTCGAGCGGACCATATCCAAGTTCAGTTGGGTTGATTTTGCGTTTGATTCCATCTAGACCAGCCATCAACATTGCGGAGAATGCCAAGTATGGGTTAGCTGTGGAGTCTGGTGTACGGAACTCGATACGACAACCTTTTGGTGTCACAGCTGCAACCGGAATACGAACTGCTGCGGAACGGTTACCTTTGGAGTAAACCAGGTTAACTGGTGCTTCGTAACCAGGTACAAGACGTTTGAACGAGTTTGTACTCGGGTTAGTCAAAGCGATCAGTGCCGGAGCATGGTACAGGATACCTCCGATGTAGTGCAGAGCCATTTCACTCAGGTTAGCATATCCCGCTTTGTCATAGAACAATGGGGAATCGCCATCAAAGATGGATTGGTGAACGTGCATTCCGCTACCATTATCACCGAACAATGGTTTTGGCATGAATGTTGCTACTTTACCATATTGACGTGCAGTGTTGTGCACGATGTATTTGTATGCAAGCAGGTTATCTGCTGTTTTCTTCAGTGTATCAAAACGGAAGTTGATTTCGGCTTGACCCGCTGTCGCCACTTCATGGTGATGACGCTCAATCGACAGACCCGCTTCTTCCAAAAGGCGACACATTTCGCTACGAATATCTTGTTGTGTATCGACTGGAGCTACTGGAACATATCCACCTTTAGTGCGTACTTTGAAGCCCAGGTTTCCGCCTTCTTCTTTGCGGTTCGTGTTCCATGAAGCTTCTTCGGAATCTACGTAGTAGGAAGAGCTGTTCGTGCCGCTCTCATAACGTACATCGTCGAAGATGAAGAACTCGGATTCAGGTGCGAAGAATGCCGCTGTACCTACACCGCTTTCTTGCAAATAAGCTTCTGCTTTAACAGCGATGCTACGTGGGTCACGCTCATAACGCTCGCCGTCTGGAGTGAAGATATCACACATAACATTTAATGTAGGGTGTGCAGTGAACGGATCGACATAAGTCGCTTCAGGGTCTGGCATCATAACCATATCGGACTCTTCAATTCCGCGGAAACCTTGGATAGAAGAACCGTCAAAAGCTACTCCATTTACGAACGTGTCTGCATCAACAGCCGAAGCTGGCAAGGAAATGTGATGTGCACGACCAGCTAAATCTACAAAACGAAAATCTACCCACTCGATGTTGTTCTCTTGAATTGATTTCAATACGTTTTCAACCGACATGTATTCGTCCTCCCAAATATTCCGAACATTAAACAACCCCACTAAGAAAATGTCTAAATTCGAATTTTTTTCTGTCGTCATTATAAATTTTAAAACCTGACATCGTCAATACTTATGTAAGGTATTTTTTGCGAGTATGTTAGCTATACTCACATTTTATAAATAACGTAAATTCACATAACAACACATTTAATATACATTTAACTGGTTTAATGCGGTAAAGCGACCCCTTTTTTATCCTAAATCATGGAAAAAACTTCACATCATAAATGTTTCTTATCACTATTGATTAATAAATACGTTCAAAACTGCAAAATATGCAAAAAACCGAGCATCTATCTGATTCCGTCGCAATAAACGAGACCAGATGAGATGCCCGGATGATGTTCCAGACTTTGACTATGAATTCTATTATACGCCTACACGTGCCGGGAAGAATGCTGCTGGTTGTTTCGCTGTACTGAATGATTTACCCACGATTGGTGCCAATTTCTCCAGATCCTGCAACAGGTTCGCGAATTGATCAGGGAACAAGGACTGCACACCATCTCCTGTCATGGAGTTATCCGGATCAGTATGCATTTCAATGATCAGGCCATTGGCACCCGCAGCAACGGAAGCTTTTGTCATCGGCTCCACCAGTTCACGTCGTCCAGTACCATGGCTCGGGTCAGAAATAACCGGCAAATGGCTCAAAGACTGCAGAACAGGGATCGCTGACAGGTCAAGCGTATTACGTGTGTAAGATTCAAACGTACGAATACCACGTTCACACAGCATGACATTTGGATTACCACCCGCAAGAATGTATTCTGCCGCATTCAACAACTCATCATATGTTGCACTGAAGCCACGTTTCAACAATACCGGTTTGCCACACTCGCCCAATTTGCGCAGCAGGTCAAAGTTCTGCATGTTACGTGTACCTACTTGCAGAATATCTGCGTACTCGGCGCAAATATCCACATACTCAGGTGTCATGACTTCTGTAATGGTCAGCAGGCCATGTTTCTTACCTGCCTCTGCCATCATGATCAATCCCTCTACGCCCGTTCCCTGGAAGCTGTAAGGTCCTGTACGCGGCTTAAATGCACCCCCACGCAACACTTGCCCACCTGCAGCTTTTACAAGTCCCGCAATCTCATCAATCTGCGCAGCGGATTCAACTGCACACGGTCCACCCATGACGACAAGTTCTTTTCCGCCAATATCTACACCTTTGATGGAGATCACCGTATCTTCCGGATGGAAGTCACGGCTTGCCAACTTGTAGGACTTCGAGATTTTCACAACATTCTCGACACCTTTCATTTGGCGAAGATGCTCTTGCATTTTAGGTTCAACTTTGCCAATCAACCCAATAATAGTACGATCCTCTCCGCGAGAGATATGCACCTGAAGCCCTACTTTTTCAATAACTGCTACGATATCCTGAATCTGTTCCTCCGGTGTGGCTTTGCCTGCAATAACGATCATATTAATTCCCATCCTTCCTTGTATGAGAGCACAATAAGTTTCTAACGTGCGTCTGATTAAATATATAAACTCTGTCGCGCTTAAACGCTTGTTCGCTTTTAAGCTTTTATCCGTTAAAGTGAATATACCATAGATCTCCTGTTGCGTCAAGGTACACCTTCTTTATCCTATATTAAAAAGAACCCTGCTCCACAGGCACCAAATTCGGTTCTGCATAACAGGATTCTTCTCATTCACATTTCATTTGCAATTCACATACACGTAGAGTTACACTGCCTTCACACTACGGTGTACGTGTTTTTTCTCTAACTGGGGGCAGCAATTTGCTCATGTTCACGGTACGCTTAATCTCCCACGTCTCCGGCTTGTCATGCTCATACTGCTCCAAGTAAAGGATGACTTCCTTCGTAATCGGTGTAGGTGTTGATGCACCCGAAGTAACCGCCACCTTATTGACACCTTTCAGCCATTCTTGCTGAATCTCGGAGACATCCGATACACGGTAGGCCGTAACCCCCGCGATTTCCTCCGACACTTGTGCCAGACGGTTGGAGTTATTGCTGCGAGGATCACCCACTACAATAACCAGGTCTGCTTGACCTGCCTGTTCAGCAACAGCTTCCTGACGCACCTGAGTTGCGAGACAAATCTCATTATGAATCTCAGCGCCAGGGAACTTCTCCAACAGCCGGCTCATGATGTGTTTGATATCCCACTGGCTCATCGTGGTCTGATTCGTAATAAGGATTTTGCCTGGAGGTATGTTCAGTGCTTCGATCTCTTCTTCCTTCTCGATCAGATGAACGAGATCTGGTGCAACGCCTACGGCACCTTCTGGTTCAGGGTGATTCTTTTTGCCGATATAGATGATCTGATAACCCTCTGCCGTCTTCTCCCGAATGAGATCATGTGTCTTGGTGACATCAGGGCATGTTGCATCCACTGTTGTCAGTCCTTTATCCCTTGCCAGCTTACGCACTTCTGGAGATACACCATGAGCTGTAAAAATAATCGTGCCACTCTCCACTTGGCTCAAAATATCCATTCGGTTCGGACCATCCAATGTAATAATACCTTCATCTTCAAAGGAATCCGTCACATGTTGGTTATGCACAATCATACCCAATATATAAATAGGTCGTGGTAAATCCAGATTGCGTGCCGCTTGACGCGCGAGCACCATCGCATCCACAACGCCGTAACAATATCCACGCGGCGAAATTCGTAGTACTTCCACTTGGTTGCCACCCGCTTTCTTTCTCGACAACATTGCCGATGTAATTGCAGTCCTGTCTATTATACCTTTATTCGATAGGCGGAGCAAAGACCACCGGCAACCAGATAATAAAGGTTGTTCCTTCTCCACGTCTGGTTACAACCTCGACCGATCCTTGGTGTTCCTCAATAATCCACTTCGCAATCGAAAGTCCCAGACCTATGCCGGGGGTAGCCCCACGGGATTCATCCGCTCGATAGAAGCGATCAAAGATAAACGGCACTTCATCCCGATCCATGCCAATACCGGTGTCGCTGATGCGTAGTCCCACCTGACCTTTGTATAATACGGCATCCAGCGTTACAGAGCCGTCAGGTGTGTATTTAAACGCATTTTCGATGAAAATAAACAGCATCTGTTGCAGATAGTCCTTGCTACCATTCACATAGATACCATTGAGAATTGACAGATCACCTGTACGCCACTCCGCATGGTGATCCAGGAATTGCGATCTTCGCGCGACTTCCTGTACCAATATCTGCAGCGGGATCGGATTCAGTTCAATTTTTTGCCCTGTATCCGCTCTCGCCAATGACAACATGTCACTGATCAGCCTGCTCATGCGTTTTCCTTCATCGGCCATGTCTTCCAACGCCTCGACGGACATCTGTCTGACCGTTTCTTCATCCAGATTCGGTCGGTCTGTTGCCTCTTGATCCCACAGCTTCTTCAGGAAGTCCACGTTCCCCCGAATGGTAGTCAGCGGTGTACGCAGTTCATGCGATGCATCGGATACAAAGCGGCGCTGGGCAGCATTCGTCTCCTCCAAACCGCGGAATGACAATTCTGTACGCTCAAGCATATTATTAACCGTTTCGATCAGACGCCCGATCTCATCCTTAGGCCCCGCATATTGAATACGTACACTTAGGTCATCTCCTGATTGAATCTGATTTGCGGCATCAATGACATTCACGAGCGGACGCATCGACTTGCGGGCCAGAACAAGACCTGAGGTAATAGCGAGGGCCATCGCTACCAGCCAGCCAAAAACCAAAATATTAAGCAACGCTTCCAGCAGGCGCTCCTGTGAACTTACATTGGCTCCTACCTGAAGAATTCCACGTACTTCATTGGTACCTTGAAGAGAAAGGGGGAGCTGATTCACCAGAAACGGTGTGCCATCCACATAGATCTTCGATATGCCACGCTTTTCAAGAATTTCATTGGATTTCAATACCGGAAACTGAATCTGTAATTTCTTCATATTGCCGGAAATTATGCCCGAACGACTCTGATAATCCCAGAGTTGAATATATATTTGAGCCTCCTGAAGCTGGCTCTCTGTAAATGGGTCCAGATCCAACGACTGCGAAAGAGGGTTAACACCAATCTGCTCCGTAATCCGGGCACTCTTCACCTTCAATTGCTGTTCGACTTCCTGGTAGGAGTTAAAATAAACAAAGGCATAGATTACAACGCCCCAAAAAATAAGCACAGCCGCCAAAATGCCAGAATACCATGCGGTTAGTCTTAACCGGATGGACATATCAGGAGTCACCTCTCAGAATATAACCGGCTCCCCGGATGGTCTGGATTAGACGTTTGCCACCGTATTCTTCGGTCTTCTGTCGGAGCATGGCGATGTATACTTCAAGCACGTTAGACTCACCGCTGTAATCATAACCCCAGATTTTATCCATAATCAGATCACGGGACAGTACCCGTCTTGGATTTTGCATAAACAGATTGAGCAGCTCGAATTCCTTGGCAGTCAGTTCCAGACGTTGCCCATCTCGGAGTACTTCACGTGAGTCATTGTCCAAAATGATATCTTCATACATTAAGCGGTTGTCCGGCGTACTTGCGCTATCTGACTTGCGGCGCAGCAATGCCCGGACACGCGCCAATAATTCTTCCAACGCAAAAGGTTTTACAAGGTAGTCATCGGCTCCCGTGTCCAGTCCGGTCACCCTGCTCTGTACCTCGTCCTTGGCAGTCAGCATTAGCACAGGCACTTTGCTGCCTGCTTCTCTCAATCTGCGACATACCTCAAATCCGTCAATCTGCGGCATCATCACATCCAGCACAACAATGTCCGGCTCCTTGTCCATCAGTTTACTAAGGCCTTCGGCTCCGTTGGAAGCAGTCTGTACCTCATATCCTTCAAAAGCCAAGCCCCGGCGGAGCATGGATACAATTTTTTCGTCATCATCCACAATCAAAATAGTTGAGCGCATGGTCTTTCTCCTTTATCCTAACGTTTTATCCCATTGTAACAGGCAGAAGCACAATCTGCATCTTCAAGTAGGCGTCTCAAATTCTTCACTGGTCCTTTGTAACCCTGCTTTATCAGGGCAAAAAAAGCGGAAGGGCCTTCAAACCCTTCCGCTCTTTCGATCCTTACCCGATATTTATGGTTGTTGCTGTTGGGTATCTGTTGTTTGTGAAGTATCAAAATCATTTTTATTCCCGATTTTGATTTTCAGATCCATTTTCTTACCGTCACGAACCACGTTCAATGTCACTTCACTGCCAATTTTCTGTTTCTTGATAAAATCAATCAGATCCTGACTTGTGGCGTACGGCGTACCATTAGCACCAGTGATGATGTCATATGCACGAAGATCTGCTTGGTAAGCCGGTGATTGGAAGATCGTGCTGGCTACGACAGAACCTTCGGTAATGTCTGTTCCCATTTGTTTAGCTACTTCAGGCGTGAGAGCCATCAGAGATGCACCGATAAATGGTACTGGCTCTTTGGGAACTTCTTTGTTCTCTTTGAGATATTTAACGGCTTCAGAGATAACGCTCGATGGGATCGCAAAGCCAATCCCTTGTGCATCTGCGCTTACTGCAACGTTCATTCCGATAACTTCCCCATTCAGGTTCAGCAACGGACCACCAGAGTTACCCGGATTAATCGAAGCATCTGTTTGCAGCAAATGGCTGTACTCACGTGTTTTTCCTGTTTCTTCATCTGGAATGCTGATTGTACGTTCTTTGGCACTCAGCACACCTGCTGTAACCGTGTGTTCGAATCCTTCAGGGTTACCGATCGCTACAAGCCACTCACCGACTTGAGTGCTGTTGGAGTCACCCAGTGGAGCTACAGGGAACGCATCGTCACCACTGTTTTTCTCAATTTTCAGTACAGCTAAATCCAGATCGAAGCTGCTTCCCAGAAGTTTAGCTTCATAAGGTTTACTGTTGTTCTCCAAGGTTACCTGGATTACGTCCGCACCCTGAACTACGTGTTGATTCGTCAGGATATATCCTTCTTTGTCAAAAATGAATCCTGAACCAATGCCTAGGGGTACTAATTGATTACTGCCTTGCTGTTGTTGCTGGCTCTGACCTTGATTGCCTTCCGTTCCGCCCCCATTACCGAAGAAGTATTGGTACAACGGATCACTTGTGTTCGATCCACCCTGACCCATTCCTGTACGCGAGGACTGTTTCGCGAGTGTTTCGATTTTGACAACAGCTGGACTTGTACTCGTCACTACGGATGAGACATCTTCTTTGCCTGTTGGCAGTAACGATGCTGTCACATTGTTGCCTCCGCCTGTGTTTGTGGACGCTTCCTGTCCCGAGCTTTGATTTTCCGTGTTCGTAAGTGCAGTCTCCGGTGTGAACATGTTTGTTCTATCGGCTGTGTACATGAGAACGGTAATGACCAGCATGCCGGCAATAAAAGAGAACAACAGTGATCTTACAGATGAACGCGGCTTGCGGTTATTATAGTTCCAGTTGCCTTTGCCGCCATTCCCTTGATCTCCACCATTACCTGAGCCGTTTCCACCGCCTCCTGTTGATCTTGTCGCTTGCTCGGAGGATTGATTATTGTAGTAAGTAGGTACGGGTCTCACCGGATCAGGTTTTGTAATCTCTACATTTCCTTCTTCACGTTGATTATTGCTTCCCATGTGGTTTGCTGTATCTTCCTGATTCACGGACTGAAAAGGTCCATAAGAATAATAATAGGAGGATTCGTCCGTTCCGGAAGAATTGCGATTCTCCGTTTGTTTGGTTTCGTTTTCCTCGTCTTGACGGTTCGATCTATAATTGCGTTCGTCCATGCCTCTCTACCTCCCAATCTCTTATTCCCAAGAGATATTCTTTAACTGTCCTTATTTTGTACTTTAAACCTTAACCGTACCTTAAAAACAATTAAAAAGGAGATAAAAGCACGGAAGAATAGATTGTTTTTCCCGTCATAACGGGATTTTATCCTTTCGTTTTCACCCAGCCCTGACGATGCGCATAGATTGCCAATTGGGTTCGATCGTCCATCTCACATTTCATCAGCAGGTTGCTCACATGTGTTTTGACGGTTTTGATACTGATATGTAATTCTTCTCCAATGTCTTTGTTGGTCTTCCCCTCTGCAATAAGCAACAGCACTTCCTTTTCCCGTTCAGTCAAGCCAGATTCACTCTCTCTCGCTGTACGTTGCCTGATTCCCCGAGTCAATGCCTGCGACACATCACCTGTCATAACAGGCATGCCTCTGTAAGCCCCTTGAAGAGCATAGATCAATTCTTCAGCAGAGACTGTCTTGAGCACATAACTTACCGCACCCGCTTCAATCGCTTGCACAACAAGATCATCCTCCAGGAAACTGGTGAGCATCACGATCTTCATCCCTGGAAATTCAGTCATGATAGCTTGTGTTGCTTCTGCGCCATTCATGATCGGCATCATCAGATCCATGAGGATCAAGTCGGGCATTTCATTATCATTTAATTTGCGCAACTGATCAAGCGCATCCTGCCCATGGCCTGCTTCTCCCATCACATGAAAAGTAGGTTCCAGCATCAGATACGTTTTCAAGCCCATTCGTACCATGTCATGGTCATCCACAATCATTACGTTTACTTTTCCACTCATTCCGTCTCCCCCTTAATTCATTCAGAAACATTCGGAAATTTCGGGATCAATACCCGTACCGTCGTTCCCGCTCCCGGCTTCGATATAATCTGGACTTGCCCCCCAAGCTTCTCGGCCCGTTCACGCATGGTAGATAACCCATATGAACCTGGACGCTCGGCTTGATGCAAAAATCCCTGACCATCATCGCTGATGCTCATGCTGATCTGATGTTCACTCTCCCGTATGGACAGACTGACCACCCCTGCCTCTGCATGTTTCACAACATTGGCAACCGCCTCCTGAATAACAAGAAACAGCTGGTGCTCAATGGCATCCGAGATTCCGCCATCCAGTTCCAGCTCTTTCACACCTTTAAGACCATTCTGCCGGCAATAATCAGGAAACCAGCTATCCAGTGCCGCGCTGAGATCACGCCCTTCCAGCTCCACCGGTCGAAGTTGGGCAATGAGTCCTCGCATCTGTCGCTGCGCAATATGTGACATCTGAATTAACTGGTCCAGCACTTTACCGCCATGCTCCGGATTCATCTCCAGCAGACGTGGTAAGGATGAAGCCGACATATGCATGGCAAACAGCTGCTGGCTAACCGTGTCATGGAGATCCCTTGCCATTCGTTTGCGCTCTTCAAGCACAGCGCGCTCCGAGGCCTGCTCCTTCTCAATCACTTCCTGCTCACCGAGACGCTGAAGCAGTCTCATCTTTTTCTCAATCGAATCCATCATGACATTGAACTCCTGGTAGACACGACCGAACGAAGCGTCATCCGCTTCAGGCATGCGTACCGCCAGATTACCCTTGGACACTTTCAACATGTTAAGATCGAGCAGGTCGATCTTGCGCTGAAGTCGTAATGCGGCGATATATCCGGTGATAACGGTGGCTAGCACAATAACGGCAACATAGGTCCATGCCCTTTGACGGCCAGCCCCCATCAACACCTCTCCATATAATAGATAGAATCCACCCAGCGTAATCAGACCCGTTAACGCAAAATACATCATCAGTTCCCACTTATTGGCCTTGAGAATTGTTCGAATCATGCATTAACCCACCTTATTAACTTTGACGTCTCCGATAAACACACTTACAATAATGCGCACCTTTTTGCTTGCCTCACGATAATGGGCAGTTTCAGCCTGCGCACTACTCAGGAATCCGCCGCGTTTCTGATTCAACAATGACATGTCTCCAATGAATGAATTCGTCGTCACCGTCACACCCATGTCCATATCTTCTGGTACAAATACTTTTACATCACCGATAAATGAAGAAATGACAATCTTCGTCTCACCGTATGGAATCTGTGCTTTGGTCAAATCAATAACGGTATCTCCGATAAAGGCCGAGATATTCATCGGTTTCAACGAGAACACTTCCTGTCCCATATACAAATCCCCAATGAACGCTGATTTATTGATGGTATTGCCACTGCCATAATCCCCATAACCATTCCCGTAGTCATCATCATAATGTTTTTCATATCCAGTATCACTTGAGTTATGCGATTGATATTTCTTCTTATATTGATGCTCTTGTGATGATGAATCTGTTGATCCTGTGAAATGAGGGCCATATGAGGCGTTCTTCTGTTCCTGCTTAGGTTTGCCAAAAGTTTTCTCGAACTGTTCGTCAAACGAAGATGGCATTTCCAGATCCTCAGGAGACAACGGTTTATAAGGTTGCTCAGGTGCTGGAGGTGGCTGCATTTTATCATGATGTTTCCGGTCGCGACGTCGTGGCCCAATCAGTACGAATAATCCTCCGCCAATTAGCATAACCGGGATCAGGTAACGGATGAACTCCCCCATGGAGTAATCAATCCATCCCAGGTTACGGGCAAGAAAGTAACCACCAATCCCCAGTACGATGACCGGTCCAATAAAAGCATAACCCCCGTTGCGACGAATCTCGGAGATTCCCTTGGCCCCCCACCAGATTAAAAATAACGGCCAATATGTTCTGAAAATATATCCTACATCAATGTCATATCCCAATTGTCTGAACAAGATCATTGCACCTATAGCAATAAGAGGTATGCCAACCCACCAGCGGTCACGCGTAGATCGTTTCATCGCTCATGTCTCCTTCGTCTTTATTATGTATCCAGTGTAACTCAGACAAGGCAATGAGAACAGCGGCGGCAGGTGGAAGTCATCTCGGTCTCAAGACTGAGATGTGAGGATATTTTTGTAAAAACTTCGCATATGTAAAACACCCTGGAGCTGCTGCTCCAGGGTGCTGAATCATCATTGGGTTAATGAATCTTCATTTATTTTTTGTATTTGGATGCTTTGCCTTGACCTTGGCCAGTTTGGCCTGTGTTTTCTACACCGAACTCGGCATTGAATTTTTCATCAGGTGTTTGGAAATTATCTTGAACTTTGTTTTGAGCGGATTGCTTCACTTTAGATGCTGCATTCTCTTCTCCAAACTCTGCATTGTACTTCTCGTTCGGCGTTTGATACCCTTGTGATTTTTTAGCCACAACGAATCACCTCTCTCTTCATATTTACGATGCATTGCTGCACCGCGGGGTTCGTCCCCAGTCAGTATTATGTGGAGAGAGCACTTCTGTTATTCATGTTCACATGTGAAATTAAATGGCCTTGTCCAACCAAGAATCCGGTACAGATTTGTACACATTGATCGCATCAGCCAAATCGCTGAGCATCTTTTCTGTACACTTTCCAGCGCCTTGCCTGATCACCTGTACCTCCACATCCTTTTTGCCCCACTCCTTATACACTTGCTTGGTTGTCGGGAAATACAGATCAATTTTATTGCCTTTGATCGCCGAACCGGTATCTGCAACAATCCCGTATCCATAGCCCGGAATATATAGAATGGAGCCCATTGGAAACAACTTTGGATCAGCTGCAATCGTGGAGACGGTTTCTTTATCACGGCGTACTTTGACACCGGAATACGTAATTCCGTATTGTGGATGTTTGGGGCCTTTACCTGTAGACTCCACACCTGCCGTATATCCTGTTGCTGTCACCTTCTGTGTGCCAAGAACCTGTTCTGAACGTGGGGCAAGCACAGGCATAGATGGATTACCCACTTGTTTATCTGGAAGCTCCGGCTTTGGAATGACCATCGGTTGTGGTGACCACAGTAAAGCCATGTATACCATGGTTGTCAGTTGGGCCTCATCGCTGTATAGATGGTCAGCCTGTTCCGAAACTTCTTGATCAGACTTGCTCGAACGCTCAATCGAAGTCTCACTGCTTCGACTCTCGACATGAAGTACTGCACTTTCCTCTTCAAATGTATACGCATCCGCCTGATTCAGGCTGATCATTATTCCGGCGAACATTACACAACCAACCAGTAAACACCTTATCGTTTTCTTTTGAATTGAGAATTGCTTTTTCATTGTACAACCTCCCCCTCACTGCAAAGGTTTTCCAAAAAGCAATTAATCTATACTTTTCAAAATTGAAAACGACGAAAAAAAGCCTGAACAACAAGGGAGTTCCCAAGTTACTCAGGCGTTTATTCAGATAAATCAGCTCAGCTTATGCAATGGTTATCCCATAGATCAATGGTTCATTTACACCAAACGTGTTGCAATTTCCTCTTTCAATTGTGCAATAATTTCATCGACCGGTTTCATGCCCAGATCGCCTTCTCCACGCTTACGCACGGATACCGCTTCTGCATTACGCTCATTCTCACCGACAACAAACATATAAGGCATTTTCTCAAGCTGCGCCTCACGGATTTTATATCCAAGCTTCTCATTCCGCAGATCAGCTTCAGCAGAGATTCCCGCACGTTTCAGCTTCGCTTCCACTTCACGCGCATAATCGTCGAAGTTTCCGGATACTGGGATCACTTTGGCCTGAACCGGAGACAACCACAGCGGGAAAGCTCCTGCAAAGTTCTCCAGCAAGAATGCTGTGAAACGTTCCATCGTACTGATTACACCGCGGTGAATAACGACCGGACGATGTTTCTGTCCGTCATCTCCCACATATTCAAGCTCAAAGCGCTCAGGCAACAGGAAGTCCAGTTGGACTGTAGACAATGTCTCTTCTTTGCCCAATGCTGTTTTGATCTGCACATCCAGCTTCGGACCGTAGAACGCAGCTTCACCTTCTGCTTCATAGAATGGAAGGTCAAGCTCTTCCACAACTTCACGCAGCATGCGTTGGGACATCTCCCACATCTCGTCGTTCTGGAAGTATTTCTCGGTATCCTTCGGATCGCGATACGACAGACGGAAACGATATTCGTTGATACCGAAATCCTTGTACACGGTTTGAATCAACTCGATAACACGAGCGAACTCTTCTTTAATCTGATCCGGGCGTGCAAAAATGTGTGAGTCATTCAGAGTCATTGCACGTACACGGTGCAGACCTGTCAACGCTCCTGACATTTCATAACGGTGCATCATGCCAAGCTCGGCAATACGGATTGGCAGATCACGGTAGCTGTGCATGCTGGACTTGTACACCATCATATGGTGAGGACAGTTCATTGGACGGAGAACGAGTTCCTCGTTATCCATAACCATTTTCGGGAACATATCTTCCTGGTAGTGCTCCCAGTGTCCAGATGTCTTGTACAATTCCACGTTACCCAGAACCGGTGTGTATACATGCTGGTATCCAAGGCTTTCTTCTAGATCCACAATATAACGCTCCAGGGTACGGCGCAGCTTCGCACCGTTAGGCAACCAGATTGGCAGACCTTGGCCAACCAGTTGGGAGAATGTGAACATTTCGAGCTCTTTACCCAGCTTGCGGTGATCCCGTTTGCGAGCCTCTTCGAGGAAGTGCAAATGCTCGTCCAGCTGTGCTTTTTTCACAAAAGCCGTACCATAGATACGTTGAAGCATTTTGTTTTTGCTATCTCCACGCCAGTAAGCACCCGCGACATTCATCAGTTTGAACACTTTGATTTTGCTAGTCGATGGCACGTGAGGACCACGACACAAGTCGAAGAATTCACCTTGCTCGTAAATCGTGATCACGCTGTCTTCGGGCAAGTCACGAATCAACTCAAGTTTGTAGGGATCGCCCACTTCTTCGAACGTTTTGATCGCGTCCTCGCGGCTAACTTCCTTACGTACAATTGGCAAGTTCTCGTTTACAATACGCTCCATTTCCTTCTCGATCTTTTGCAGATCTTCAGGATTGAGCGGGTGTTCGAGGTCCATATCATAGTAAAAACCATCTTCGATGACCGGGCCAATACCAAGGCGAACCTCTTGGTTACCAAATAAACGTTTCACTGCTTGAGCCATCAAGTGAGCTGTACTATGACGCATCACTTCAAGTCCTTCTGGTGAATCCAAAGTTACGATCTCCACCAATGCTCCTTCATGAAGTGTTGTGGACAAGTCCACCACGATACCATCCAGCTTGCCGGCTACGGCATTTTTGCGCAATCCGCTGCTAATCGAAGCCGCTACGTCCTCAATGGTGCTGCCATCCGCGTACTCACGTACCGAACCATCCGGTAATTTAATGTTAACTGCCATTTGTCTCATTCCTCCTGTTAATGTAACCTTCATGTCCTAATGTTCATGGATTGATTATCTAATGCTATTCCAATCATTTTGCAAAGGAACGCAAAAAACACCCGTCCCGGCAAAGGGACGAGTGATATATACTCGTGGTTCCACCCTAATTCAGCTGATTCATCCTATTCGGAGACACAGCCCTCATTGGCATGACGATAACGGGCATGACCCGGCAAATCCTTACTCGCGGATAATCTCCAGTAAAGGCGATGTTCTAAATCCACTTTCAAAATTGCAGCTACAAAGGGGTAAACCATACGTGATAACCGGAGGAATTTTCAGCCAAGGTTCCTCTCTCTGCACCGATCTTGCGTGTGGTCGTTGTCTTTGTCAACGCTTTTGGTTCAATGGTTCACATGAAAAAATCATGGATCAACAGTTATTATAATTGCCGAGATCACTTGCGTCAAGACCTGTCAACAATCCTGAACGCAGCACTTCACATTCCGGGCAATGATGGCAGATTTGCACTTTGTCTTCAAAGATCTGGCAGATGGTCGAGATGATCGGCAGATCGGGGGTACGCGTATGCAGCATAACTTTCTCAGGAGAGATCGAGATGAGAGTACTTACAATCATATCTTCAATATCCATCTCCAGTTCCAGACCTGGCATTTCCACAACGACCTGTTCATCCTTTTGTACGGGTAACAGATTAAGTCCAGCATCCAGGACCTGAAATTCATGCATTCCCTTGTGTACAAGATGAACCAGAGGTACTTTGGCTTCTTGAAAAAAAACAAAATATTTTAACAGCCCCATAAACTCTTCATACTGCCGATCCATCCAGAATTCATCCAGCGCATACTCCACTAATTCCTGAAGCTCCTGTTTATATGGCCGTATGCGGAAGTTGATAATGCCTTCAAGGTGAAAAAAGTGAACATCCTCCAAATCCTGCCGTAGTCCACTAGCCAACGTAGTACGACGGCGCTCCCGGAGTCCAGGTTGATCCAGATCACCATTTAATAGTAGTGGCATGCAGATTCGATTGACCTTCTCCACCTCATGCTCATCCATGACAGAACATGCCTTGGCGATCATATCTTCCACCATGTTACGTTCTTGTGTCTCCATAATGAAATCGGCGAGCCCAAGGGAGAGCAGATCACTAATCCGGGGAAGCCATTGCTGGAAGTCTTCGTGATTCTCATTCCCTCTGCACACCCAGGCTGCTCTTCCATCATTATGTTTGAAGACAAGCCTGAATCCTCTTTTACTTATATGTAAACCTTTGGTTTTTTCCTTGACACAACGATAAAATTGATCCGCTTCCTCTTGCCCAGATACATCGGTCCATACAGCAAACAGTTCCACAAGAATCACTCCTTTCCTTCCTCTTCAAAGTATATGGCAAGGCAGATGGGGATATACGAAGCGGATTGATGGAAAGCGTGTCATGATTTCTCAGTATATTATGAAGAGGTTTGGAGTTAAGACAAAAATGTGTTATTATTTTAATAACAGTATGTTTCACGGAAAAGGAGGGAAGCCAAAATGCGACAACAACCTAGAATACTCCACTACACGATCATTATCATTTTGTGCGTTTTCCAAGCCTTGTGCTTCCCTATTCCGACGCAGTCCGAATCTGCTGTTGGGGTATCTGTTGAAGCAACTTCCAACAAGGAAGTGCTGTTGCAAATACCCGAAATCCAGCAGAAACCTGTTATTCGCAAATATCCACAAGTCATGACCAAGCTGATTGCGGTTACGCATAATAAGCCTGTCTTTCTTGTCCTCGCATTGTTATTAATGCTGCGAATCCCTACAACGGGTCTGTCCTTTAAACCGTGGTATTGTCTGTTTAAACGCAGATTATTTCTGCTACCTATTAAGTTCACCAGTATGTATGTATCCCTCACCCCTATAGCACCAAAATACGTGAACGCTCTTCAGTAGCCGTTACGACGTATTTACAGGTTGCTTTTGCATGGAGACACCTCTGTATTAAAGACGGTGCGCTTGTGCATATCTTATAACCCTTATTGCACACGTTAGATACAAAGCGATGTTTATCGCCTTAACGAACGAACCTATTTTTGTTGTACCCACACTTACAAATTCAAATCATATGGCTGTGTCAGGAATTTCTGGCTCTGTTTACCCGCATCTTTTGATGTTCCCTAGAGCAGCAGATTATACATTTTCGGGAAATAAGCCTGTCTTCTGTGGCCAGCCCCTAATTATAAGGAGGCAACAACCATGGATGTACGCGAAACAGACTTGCCGGGGATCGGCAAAAAATTTCAGATTGAAACAAGCAGCGGTGATAAAATTGTCATTATTATTCACGATGACGGTCGCCGGGAAATGTACCACTTCGAGTATGATGATCCCGATCAAAGCATCTCGATGATCACACTTGACGATTACGAAGCACGACAAATTGCTGCTATTGTAGGTGGATTAACTTACAAGCCAAAGCAGCTTGAAAATATTGAAGTCACGTTTGACGACCTGATTATCGAGTGGTACAAAATCGAACCATCCTTCGGATGTATCGGCAAATCCATCGGTGAATTGGATGTACGTCAAAACTCTGGGGCGACGGTTATTGCCGTTGTAGAAAAAAATCACAAAAAACACATCAGCCCAGGTCCGGAGGTAGTTATCAGTGCAGAATCCACGGTAGTAGCCGTTGGCGAACGCAATCAGCAGAAACTGTTTAAATCCCTCCTCCTGACTGGAAGGGGGTAAATAGATGGATCATCTGATATTCGAAGTAGGTCTGGCCCTTGTGCTCATTGCGGCAGCCGGCCTTTTATCAGCAAAACTAAGATTTTCGGTCGTTCCGTTTTATATTCTGATCGGGATGGCCGTTGGGCCACATGCCATGAAAATCTGGCATCTGGACTTCCGCTTCATTGAAAGCCAGCCTTTTATTGATTTCATGGGTCGGATCGGTATTCTGTTTCTTCTCTTCTACCTCGGACTTGAATTCTCGGTAGGTCGTTTAATTAAATCGGGTCGCTCTATTGCAGTTGGCGGCTCGATCTATATCGGAATTAACTTTACGCTGGGATTAATATTCGGTTTTATGTCCGGTTTCCCAGTTGCAGAAGCACTTATTATCGCAGGTATAACTACCATCTCTTCCAGTGCGATCGTGGCCAAGGTACTCGTTGATTTGAAACGAACAGCCAATCCGGAAACAGAGATGATATTGGGTATTATCATGTTCGAAGATGTATTCCTCGCTGTATATATCTCGATCTTGTCCGGACTTGTGCTTAGTGATTCATCCTCCATCGGAGGCGTGCTCATGTCCGCACTTATTGCCCTCGGATTCATGCTTATCGTCATAATTCTTGGACGCAAAGCAACGCCGCTACTAAACAAGTTGCTTAAAATACGATCGAATGAGCTATTCTCTCTTGTTGTATTCGGAGCTTTGTTCCTCGTAGCCGGCTTCTCTGAGACCATTCATGTCGCCGAAGCGATCGGTGCATTATTGGTTGGACTGGTGCTTGCTGAAACAGAACACGCGAAACGGATTGAGCACTTGATTCTGCCGTTCCGTGACTTCTTCGGAGCCATCTTCTTCTTCAGCTTCGGACTGTCCATTGATCCGTTGTCTTTGGGTGGCGAAGCCGTATGGTTAGCTCTTATTGCAGTTGTTATTACATTGTTCGGTAACTTCCTTGCAGGCATGATGGCCGGTCGCAGTGCAGGCCTATCGCCCAAAGCATCGGCCAATATTGGATTAACCATTGTGTCACGAGGTGAATTTTCCATCATCTTGGCCAACATGGGTAAAGCCGGAGGACTGCTGCCAATGATTCAACCATTTGCCGCACTGTATGTCCTAATTCTGGCCATTCTGGGGCCTTTATTAACCAAAGAGTCCAAACATGTATTCCGTTTATTGGATAAAATATTTAAGTTCAAAGATCCTCGGAAAAAGAAAGAAGAACCAAAGGTACTGCAGAAAGAAGGGTAATGCCTATGTCTGTGCAGAACAGACATACGATCGTACTTCGCGGCTCTGCGCCGGTCTTTCTGTGACTAACCCAGGGAGAATGGCTCGAAAGCCGCACAAAGGAGGATGACCTATGAAAGCACCTCTGATATCGGCTAATCCGGTGCCAGCCACCGCCAAGACCAGAATATCATCCACCCGCCGCTGGTTAAACCTATTGCTCGTGATTATGGGTGGAATTCTGGCCTCCGTGGGACTTGAATTGTTCTTACACCCCAATAAGATCATTATTGGAGGCATTACAGGCATTTCCTCCCTCTTCGCCCACTGGACGGAAATGAGGATTGGATTATTCCTATTTTTATTCAATGTTCCCTTCATATTTCTGTCCTACAAGATTGTGAAGAAGAAATTTGTATTGGTTACTGTGCTGGGTCTGGTTGTCTTTTCGATCGGTGCCATTGTGCTTCATCCCATGCCGCCACTTGTAGAGCACCCGCTGGCTGCCGCCATGTTTGGCGGATTATGTCTCGGACTTGGAATTGGGCTCGTCGTGCGGTACGGCGGGACACTGGATACGCTAGAAATCGGTGATCCCTCTTCCCGCCCACCTGAACGTGTATTTAGCGGAAAACGGATGCTTATCGAAAAAATAATCATGCTGCTTAACTTGTTAATACTGACAGCCGCAGGTGTTGTCTTTGGCTGGGACCAAGCGATGTATTCCGTAATCGCCTACCTTATTGCTTATGAAATGGTCTACATTGCGTTCAGGGGTTTCTCTTCCAAACGTAAAGTATGCATTTTGACCACACAAAGCTCTCAGGTTGAAAAAGCTGTACGCAAACGGCTGCGCCGTGAACCTGGAACGCTGGAAGCCACTTCTGACTCAACACAACTCGCGATGACGGAAGGATGGATCAGACAGATCCCCGGTGCACTTTATTATGAGGTACATGTTCTGGAGATGGTCTGGTTGAAGTCCATTGTGCGTCACATTGATCCGCATGCGGGCATTATGACCAATCCGGACAAATAAAAAAACGCTCTCTTTCCCTATGGATGGTATTGTCCACCAAGGTCAGAGAGCGTTTTTTTCTGTTATCCGATTTACTTGTGATTATAGCTCAACGATGGCTTTGACTACATGTGAATCTGGCAAGAGCCATTGGTCGATTGTAGCAGGTAACTCATCAAACTCCACTCGGTGTGTGATATAACCATTCATACTTAATTTCTTTTGACGCAGGGTTGACAAGACTTGTTCAAAATCTTCACGGGTTGCGTTTCGGCTGCCCAGCATGCTCATCTCCCGCTTGTGAAACTCAGGATCATGGAAAGTAATATCCGCTTTCACCAGTCCGACGAAAATGAGTTGACCACTGTGCGCCACATATTGAATGGCCTCATTCATGGAATTCACGTTACCGGTTGCGTCGAAGACCGCTGTAGCATAGTCGCCTCCCGTAATTTCAGCCACTTGTTGTACAGCCTGTTCATTGGCCTGTACCAATTCATACGCTCCAGCCCAAGTCCGGCTAAGCTCGAGCCTGTCCAGGTTACGGTCAACGGCAATAACATGGGCACCTGCCTGTTTGGCAAATGCCATGACGCCAAGCCCAATCGGGCCAGCTCCAATCACAACTACATGCTCACCAGGCTTAATTCCCGCTCTCCTGACCGCATGGGCTCCAATGCTTAAGGGTTCTACCATTGCGGTCTCATCCAGTGTCAAACCTTCTGCTGAAAGCAGATGTGAGACCGGCACGCTGATTCTTTCTCTCATGCCTCCGTCTACATGGACGCCCATGACTTGCATGGACACACAACAATTGGTTTTTCCACTGCGACAAGCAATGCAATGACCGCAATGCAGATATGGAATAATGCTTACCTGATCCCCTGGACGTAGCCCTGCATCGTTCGGACCGATCTCTTCAATAACACCCGCCAGTTCATGACCCAGCACGCGAGGATAGGTAAAGAATGGCTGATTGCCTTTATACGCATGCAGATCTGTTCCACAGATTCCAATCCGCCTTATCGCAACCAGCGCCTCTCCTTCTACACGTTCCGGTTGAGGCAGGTCTTGCAGCTCTAGACGATCTATTTCGTCACACACAATGGCTCTCATCATTGTTCCCCCTTGAATGTTTCTGATGTCATGTTGTTATAACTCCGCATTATATTCAGGACGCCCGCTTGACCACGTCTCATTATGCAATGGAGCCAATATGCGCAGCACTTCATCCAGCAGCCCTTGATCTATCGGTTCTTCGATCCAGGCTGCGTTATTGACGATATTACGCTGGTTAGCACTGCTCACCAGTGTAGTTGGAATACGTTCATTCGACGTGGAAAATTGCACGGCCAGCTTGGCAATGTCACTGCCTTGATCTGCACAGAATTGTGCAGCCTCCAGACAGAGCTGCTTCACCCGTTCACCTGCCGGATGCCAAGCAGGAGCACCTCGGGTGCTTAACAAGCCCATAGAAAGAGGTGAAGCATTCACGAGGCCAATTTCTTTCTTTTCCAACAAAGGCAACAAAGATAACAATGAGGTATCGTTCAATGAATAATGACAATACGAGATGATTGCATCCGCATTAATCTGTGGCAGAACCTTCTCGAACAATGGCAAGGGTAATCCGCAAATGCCCGCATGACGAATAACTCCCTGTTCTTTCAGACGCAGCAACGTTGGAAAAGCTTCTTCAATAATTATTTTTGCTGGCACAAATTCAATATCATGCAGGAACAAAATATCAATATAATCGGTATGCAATCGCTTGAGGCTCTCTTGTACACTATCCTGAATACGCTTACGTGAAAAATCAAACTCATTTTCCCCATACCGTCCGGCTTTGGTTGATAACATATATGAACTGCGCGGCAAGCTGCGGATAGCCTCACCCAACACCGTCTCTGCCTTTGTCAATCCATAATAAGGCGAAACGTCTATGTAATTCATTCCGGCATCTACAGCAGCATGTACAGTGCGAATTCCCTCTTCCCGGTCAATGTCACGAAATACAGAGCCAAGTGAGGATGCTCCAAAGCTCAATACAGGAACGTTCAGTTCGGTCTTTCCAAGTGTTCTTCTCTTCATTGGTTTGCCCCTTCCAACATGTCTGACTACACAAGTTCCTTTTCATTGTAACAGTTCAATTACAATATAAAATATCGCCAATTGCGTAACATGTACTGTTTAATGACCTCAATCTCCAGAAAAAATCAAAAAGCCCGCCGTTCCTCCAGAGGGAGTAGTCAGCGGGCTTGCTTCATTAATACTCATCTAACGATCAGCATATATGGAAGTGGTATACAAATATTATAATTAGTTCTGCATTACGAAATCTTCATGCACGGTATTCTCTTCATCGAACATGCGCAAGATGTCGTAACGGGTGTTACGTTGTGCGGGAATATAACCGGCCTCTCGAATCAAACGTAAAATGGATTCAATGTTCACTTTGTAAGTTGCACCTGCAGCAGATACAACGTTCTCTTCAATCATGGTGCTGCCGAAGTCATTACATCCAAATTCAAGCGACTTCTTACCGATCTCAGGACCCATGGTTACCCAAGAGGATTGAATGTTCTTAATATTATCAAGCACCAGTCGGCTGATGGCTACAGTCTTCAAGTACTCTTCCGGCGTCTGACGCTCCAGCTTAAGGTTGGTATTGTCTGGCTGGAAAGTCCAAGGAATGAACGCCAGGAAACCTTCGGAATCATACTTGTTCGCAATACATTCATCCTGAGCTTCACGTACACGGAGCAAGTGTAAAGCACGCTCTTCCATCGATTCACCAAGGCCGATAACCATCGTTGCCGTGGTATTCATGCCGATGCGGTGTGCAGTTTGCATAACGTCCATCCAATCCCGCCATGAACCTTTCAAACGGCTGATTTTCCGGCGTGTACGGTCATCCAGAATTTCAGCGCCGCCGCCAGGCAAGGAATCCAGTCCAGCTTCGTGTATAGCACGAACAACCTCTTCCAATGTAAGGCCATCGGAGACTTCAACCATTTTCATAATCTCAGCAGGTGAGAACGAGTGCATCGTGATGTTCGGGAAACGCTCCTTGATGGCTTTCAACAGGTCTGTATAATAGCTGAAAGGCAAGTTTGGATTCGTACCACCTTGCATCAAAATTTCGGTACCATTCACATCTTCCGTTTCCTGAATCTTCTGGAAAATAACTTCATCTGGAAGCACATAACCTTCATCTGAACCAGGTCTGCGATAGAAAGCACAAAAACGGCAGTACACATCACACACGTTCGTGTAGTTGACGTTACGCCCAATTACAAATGTTCTGTATGGCTCAGGGTGCATGCGTTTCATAACGACATTAGCAGCTGCCCCGATTTTGTCCACTTCATTGGATTCAAATAACTGAATCGTGTCTTCCAAGTCCAAACGTTCGCCCCGAAGGGCTTTATCTAAGATACGGTCTACCGTACTCATCGTAAAAAAGCCTCCCTCATGAAGAGAAATTATATAACGATCCGTCCCAACTTGTTCAAAAGAAGCAAGTTCTGGTGGCAACATCGCATTTCTGTACTCCACATATCGTAACACAGGTTACATGTGAAAAAAAGCACCTTATGTACAGGTGCTTTAAAAATAAGTAAAAATTTTTACATATGGAATGGAATTTATCCGAACTTAAGTGATACTCATAAGGGTATTTGGACACTCCCTTTTGTTAGGATTCCTGAAGTGCTTGTTCCAAATCTACAATCAGATCTTCGATATCTTCCAGACCTACCGAGAAACGCAGCAACCCGTCTGTAATGCCACGGTCCCGGCGAACCTCAGCCGGCATTGCTGCATGAGACATCATCGCTGGGTAGGACAGAATACTCTCGACAGCTCCCAGGCTTACAGCAACAATGGGTAGCTTCACCCGGTTAAGAACTGCTTTTGCACGATCTCCTGAACCGACGTCAAATGAAACGACAGCTCCATATCCTGTTGACTGGCGCTCATGTGCCTCGCGGCCCGGATGATCCTCCAGTCCAGGGTAAAAGACAGCGGTAATATCACTGCGCTCATTAAGCCATGCCGCAAGTCTGGCTGTACTCCGTTCACTATGAGCCATACGAGCCCCCAAGGTTTTCATCCCGCGCATCAGAAGCCAGGATTCTTGTGCCCCGAGTACAGTTCCAAGTCCATTTTGCAACTGTTTCAGTTGTACGCCAAGTGATTCCGTGCGAGCAACTGCTAAGCCTGCTAACACATCACTATGCCCCCCTAGGAACTTGGTAGCACTATGTACGACGATATCCACACCAAGCTCAATTGGACGCTGATAGTACGGTGTCATAAAGGTGTTATCCAGAATCGTGATCAGGTCATGTTCCTTCGACCAGTCAGTTACGGCAGCGATATCCGTAATACGCAGAGTAGGGTTGGACGGTGTTTCCATATAAACTGCCTTGGTGTTCGGCTTGAGCGCCGCTTTTACTTCATCTATATTGGTCATGTCCACAAAAGTCGTCTCAATCTGCATACGGCTTAATATCGAAGTAAGCAACCGATACGTGCCTCCATATACATCTTCCGTTACAATCATGTGATCCCCTGCGGAGAACATCATGAACACGCTGGAGATCGCAGCCATCCCCGATGAATAGGCGAATCCTCGCGCTCCGCCCTCCAGCAGTGTGATGTAATCTTCCAGAGCCTGACGTGTCGGATTACCCGAACGACTGTAATCATGTTGAGGCGGATTGAAGATATCAAAATGATGGAAGGTTGAGGCTTGATAGATTGGCACACTGGAGGCTCCAGTTGTTTTGTCAATTTCATCACCAAAATGAAGCAATTTGGTATCAAATTTCAATTCAGAATTGGGCTTGTTGTTGGACTCACTCATGAGTGCACGCCTCCTTCAACTTCCTGTTGTGCAGCTGTCAGAGCATTGCCAAGATCTGCAATCAGATCATCCGCATGTTCAATGCCTACAGAGAACCGGAGCAGTCGGTCATCGACACCTACAGCATCACGGATTTCAAGCGGAATATCCGCATGCGTTTGTACCGCTGGGTAGGTCATGAGTGATTCCACTCCACCGAGACTTTCGGCAAAAGCAATCAGTTTGATATGACGCAGCAATGGTTCAACGTAACGTGCATCCTTTACTTTAAAAGAGAAAATACCTGTGTTACCTGTGGATTGTTTATTCTGCACCTCATACCCCGGATGATCGGACAGGCCTGGATGATACACTTCACCCACCGCTGGATGCTCAAGCAAGTATTTGGCAATGGTAAGCGCATTGTATTCATGACGCTCCATGCGAAGAGCCAGCGTTTTCATCCCTTTCATCAACTGGTAGGAGTCACTTGGAGACAATACCGCTCCAATGGAATTATGCAGGAACGCCATCTCTGCAGATAATGCCTCACCCTTGGTTATAATTAGTCCGGCCAGCACATCATTGTGTCCGCCCAGATATTTGGTAGCGCTATGAATGATGATATCGGCACCCAGTTCAATCGGACGTTGGAAAAATGGAGTCAACAACGTGTTGTCAACAATGGTCAACAGGCTGTACTTTTTCGCCCAGGAAGCAACGGCTTCCACATCTGTGATCATCATCAATGGATTGGTAGGTGTCTCAATAAATACGGCTTTGGTATTTGGCTGACGAACCTTCTCCAGTGCTGCCAGGTCATTCGTGTCCACATAACTTGCGGTTACACCGAAACGGGACAAAATGCGTTCGAGCAGGCGATAGGTTCCACCATACAGATCCAGCGATACTATAAGATGATCTCCTTGACCAAACATGGCAAAAATCGTTTGCAGGGCGGCCATACCCGAGCTACAGGCAAACCCTGCATCACCGGACTCCAGCGCTGCAGCCGCTTCTTCCAACACTTTACGGGTTGGATTCGTCGTACGAATATAATCAAACCCCGTGCTTTGTCCTAGCTTCGGGTGGCGAAACGCAGTGGATTGATAGATCGGAAAGTTAATGGCGCCTGTTACCGGTTCATTGATGGACCCTATTTGTGCTAAGCGGCTTTCAATTTTCAACTTGTTGTTGTCTTCCATTGCTGCATCCTCCTGTAATCTCGATTAGATTTGCGGGCCAATATCGTAAGGTGTTTCTTGATACACATAGTAATTGAGCCAGTTAGAGAATAATAAGTTGGCATGAGCGCGCCAGGTAGCCGGTGGCACACGGGAAGGATCGTTATTTGGATAATAGTGTCTAGGCAATGCAATATCCAATCCTTTGGCTACATCCCGGTCATACTCCCACTTTAATGAGAACGGGTCGTACTCGGCATGACCTGTGGCAAAAATTTGTTTGCCGTCTTTGGTCGCAACCAGGAAGATACCCGCTTCCTCGGATTCAGCCAAAATCTCTAAATTTTCATTCTTTTCAATATCTTCGCGTCTCACTTCCGTATGACGGGAATGTGGAACGTTGAATACTTCATCAAATCCACGCAACAATGGAACATGTGGTTTATTGATCGTATGTGGGAAAACGCCAAAGCACTTTTCATCAAGTGGTACTTTCGGCACATCAAAATGATGGTATAAACCTGCTTGGGAAGCCCAACATATGTGGAGGGTTGAAGTCACATTGGTTTTGGTCCATTCGAAGATCTCCTGGATCTCATTCCAATAGTTCACGTCTTCGAAATCCATCTGTTCCACCGGGGCACCCGTAATAATCATGCCATCGAAACGTCGGTGTTCAATCTCGTCGAAGGTTTTATAGAACAGATCCAAATACTCCTGAGACGTATTCTTCGACGTATGGGATTTGGGGTGTACGAGAACAACATCCACCTGAATAGGCGTGTTTCCGACCAGACGAAGCAATTGTGTTTCGGTCGTTTCCTTTGTCGGCATCAGGTTTAATATAGCGATACGGAGTGGACGAATATCCTGCTGGTATGCAGAAGTTTCATCCATGACGAAGATATTCTCTCCTTCAAGTACTTCTTTTGCTGGTAAAGTATCCGGAATTTTGATTGGCATGGTAAGTCTAACTCCTCCTTGTGCATAGATAGATGCAACTGCCACTGGCTTGATGTCTTCATATCAATACAGTGACAGACTGCCTTGAGCTTGTAAAAACATTGAATTGCTCTTTCATCCAACGTTACAAACAACCTCAAGTTCCTTAGCGAAAATCACTGCTGAGAAGTCGGGGCATATGACAAAGACCTTCCTCGGATTTCGAGAAAGGTCATATGTAAATAGATATGCGCCTCTCTCATCTCTCAGTTACAACAGTGCCACTTGACACTAGGTCGCTGCAAGAATTAGCACCGTGCGGTATACCGCCGGTTGCCGGGTTTCATCGGGCCAGTCCCTCCACCTACTCTTGATAAGATTTCGCTGTATTAGATTGTAATTTAATATGGTTCACCGTCTACTTTATTACATTAATGCCCTTACGTCAAGGTGCAGTTCTCTGTCTGCTGTCCAGATCGGAACCGTTCTTCATCCGTTGTCATACACTGCCTCAGGGCGCGAAATAGACACATTTTTGCGCTTGAAAGCACCTTGTACCAGCGGTATACTAAACAAGGTGTTATAAACCCTTATGTGAGAGGTGACATATTAAATGGATGGCGACCCGAGGCCTGACTGGCAGCCGAATTCCGACAAACTGCATAGAGAATTGACATCAGCATGCCGGCAGCGGGACGTGACTTCCGTTTGATTATATAGTGAACGCAGCCCTGATCTCCAGGCTCCGCTGCCGACCGGCTGATTTGTTCTTTTTGCGCCCATAATGATAATATCCGCCGAGTTGGCGGGTGCAGAAGGAGTAGATTAACGATGAAAATCCGGTTGGTAAACAACGGTGTGTTTATTCCGGTGGACGATATTCAGCAGGCGCTGACTCCACCAGCGGAAGGATTTTACTGGATTGATGCAGATGTAGACGATTTGGCGGTACTTCAACCGCTGTTCTTGATGCATGATCTGGCTGTGGAAGACTGTCTTAGTGACGAAGAACAACGTCCGAAGATTGAAATTTATGAGAACCATTATTTTATTGTAATCAATAGCATACGTTTCGATGATGAAGAGATTTTTCTGCGTGCAGTCAACTTGTTCCTTGGCAGACATTTTATTATTAGTGTTACGAAGCAAAAGGTCAGCGAATTGCGCACACTGAAACCAATCCTGTGGGAACAGGAAATCAGTACACCGGATCGTCTGCTCTATTTGCTGGTTGACTTGATTGTTGATAATTATTTCACCGTAGGTGACCGAATTGAAGCACGGATTGAGAAGCTTGAGGAAGACATTCTGATGCATACCAAAAAGTCACATCTGAATGAAATCATCGGGCTGCGCAGTGAGATTCTGTGGCTGAAAAAAGTCCTTGGACCTCAGAAAGAGGTCATTAACACACTGAACAAAAAAGATCTGCGTCTCATCGATGATCAACTGCAAAAGTATTTCAGTGACATCTATGAAAATGCCGTAAAAATTTCGGAAACCTTTGAGACTTATCGCGACCTGATGGGCAACTTGCGAGAAGCCTACCAATCCAGTATAGCGAACCGGGCGAATGAGATCATGCGTGTGTTTACCGCCATTACCACGGTCTTCATGCCGCTGACGGTTATTACCGGAATATACGGTATGAACTTTACGAATATGCCCGAGCTTAACTGGAAATACAGCTATTTTGTTGTAATTGGCCTGATGGTTACACTGGGCCTGAGCATGTTCTTCATTTTCCGCAAAAAAGACTGGGTATGAACTCGTACGAAATAACAAAGACGATGCGCTCCTCTTGGAGGAACGCGTCGTCTTTTTCTATACCCTGCAACTAACTTACATTCCGCTCTGTCTCTGCATGCCGACGGAAGCGGATGCGAATCATGCGCAGTTTTTCATAGACCTGCTCCAGACTTCCTCCGTCGGGCTTCTCCGCTCCATACACCTTATGTAATACTGGCTTCAGGAACGTATCTCCCAGCTCCTCATATGCACTCCATACAGCCTCTTGTTCGTTCTCTGGCATCACAGCAAGCTCCACATCAAGAAGGCAATCGGTGTCATAACCTTCGAGATCCAGTGTCTCTAACAGCTCAATCAACTCGCGTCGGGATAATCCGGATCGATTAACGATTTCTTCTAACGTATGCCCTTCCTTCATGCCTTCAAGCACCTGCTTGCGCGTGGTGAACTTATCAAGTTCCTGTTTGTACTTCTGCTCTCTCTGCTTGTATAACCAGTTCTCATACTCTTCTTCCTTCAGCGCCGTGTACACCCATTCAAGCGGGAATGTCGTTGAACGCTCCAACCCGTTCGTAATCTCCATCCATTCCGCACCATAGTCGGTCGCTTTGCTCTCCCCTACGCCCGGCAATTGCATCAGTTCATCCATCGATTGCGGCACAAAGGCACTGATCAAACGCAGCAGACGATTCGTTGCAATAAAATACGGTGCCTTCCGGTCAGACACGGCTCTCTTTCTACGCCAGGCGCACAAATCCGTATATAACTGCTCATTGCCGTATAACTCACTGTAACAATGGAGTCGCTGCCCACCATAACTGCGCAACTTCAAATCATCATTCTCATGAAATAACCCCTGTAACTGCGGTCGGTATCCCTCACTCATCTGTATGGCGAGCTGATGACGATAAATATGAAGCAGTTCCTCCCAAGAAGTCCCTTCATACCAGATGCTGTCCTCACGTTCTCCTTCCTCGTAGCGACTCCATCCCAGCTGCCAACCATCCTCCTCTTCCCCAATCCATAGCTGTGCATACTCTGCATTTTGATCTGACATTCTGGACAATCTGTTCATGAAAATGACTTCCATCTCCGTTCCCTCCCTTTAACATTTCAGCCTAAACGGGTTAGCTACACTACCTAAAGGCAGCACAAAAAAACACCTCTCCTGCAAAATCCATGCAAGAGAGGTGCTTCCTCATTAACCGTACTATGCTGTTGCCCATATCATACCACAATGGTAAAATTCGTCAATCCCTTATTGATCTACTTATTTAATGCCAGTTTGGCAAGCGCCAGCGAACCACATAGTCCCGCATTGTCACCAAGTCCCGGTGAAACAACATACTGGTCAATCTCGGATTGAAGTGCGGGATGCTGAACATATCCAGCCAGCAACTCCTGCAGTTTGCTACGAACCATCGGGAACAGGTGCTCCTGCTTCATTACTCCGCCACCCATTACGATTTTCTGTGGAGAGAGAATGAGAACATAATTCATCAGTGCATGTGCCAGGTAATGTGCTTCAATCTCCCATGCTTTATGATCTGCAGGCAGTTCATAAGCCGGTTGCTCCCAACGTTTGTTAATGGCTGGGCCTGCTGCAAGGCCTTCGAGGCAGTCGCCATGATACGGACAGAAACCTTCGTATGTATCCTCCGGATGTCTGCGTACAATGATATGTCCCATCTCTGGATGTGACAATCCATGGACCATTTTACCGCCAACTACAGCACCTGCACCAATACCTGTACCCACCGTGATATACAGACAGCTCTCAAGACCTTGTGCAGCGCCCCAGGTTGCTTCTCCAAGTGCCGCACCATTCACATCCGTATCAAATGTCATCGGTACATCAAAATGCTCCTTGAGCTTGCCAATCACGTTATATTGTCCCCAATGTGGCTTCGGTGTTGTTGTGATATAGCCATACGTCGGGCTTCCTTCAATCGGATCAATCGGACCAAATGAACCTACGCCCAGAGCTTCAATGCCTTTGCCTTCAAAAAACGAAATCACTTGAGCCATTGTCTCTTCCGGTGTTGTTGTTGGAAAACTTACGCGTTCCAGAACTTCTCCGTTTTCTGTGCCAATACCACATACAAATTTGGTTCCGCCTGCTTCAATTGCGCCTAAGATCGTCATGTTAGTCACACTCCCAAGTTAGTTTAAAAAGGAAATCATTTTTCGTGCTTTACTTGATGACACTATAGTTATCCTGCTACTTGTTCTCCAGCTTGGACAATCGTTTCATTAACGTCTGCCTCCAGCTGTCTGACAATGCAGAAATGGCCAGCAGCGCCTGGATACCTTCGACATTTTCTTTCCCCTGATGCATAATTCGATTGGCTTCAAGAACGGTCATTGATGCAGGATCGGTGCTGATCCGACGAAATGTCGATGAAGGACTTACCTCACCTTCTTGTAGCACACGAAAGTAAAAGCCGGTATATCCACTCTCCTGAAAATATACAGGCAGTTCCTTATAATCATACCGCGCGCCCAGCTTGAAGCAAGGTTGTCTGGGCTGACTGACCTGCACTGTGGCTTCGCCCAACTCGTAAACATCACCAATCCGAACGACTTCTTCGGCACAGCCTTCAACCGTCAGATTTTCTCCACAAGCTCCCCAGTCCAGCTTGCGATCCATCAACTGTTCCAGCTCCGGATAACGACTGTAATCGTATACACAAACGGCCTTGTCAGGGCCTCCATGATGCACCAGATCCGCCTGCGCATCCCCTGCCATTCCAGTGAATGACAGGAAAACCGCGTCGGATACAGGGTGTTTCACAATGCCGCTCAGCACTTCACGCTTCTGCCCAGAGAGCGGTTGCGGCAGTCCTACATTGATGGCCAGAACAGCTGTACTACCCTCCTCTGGCTTTCGATCAGATGTGAGTGTCATTTGCGTCATTCCTCCCATAATCACTTTCTTTTAACGAACAGAGCCACCAAATACGAGTGTATTACTCAAAAGTCGACCTGGTGAGGTCAGCATTTTGCCCCCGGCATACATGCCTGAGGATGCGCCACCATCCAGATTCATGGCCTGCTTCGCACCAAGCTTTTGCATCACCGCTGCCCACTCCTTGATTGTTGCTCCGGAAACGGTAGCCAGCATAACAGAACCGTCCGCCATGATTGCGATACCACTTCTGGCTCCGGAAGCATTAAGAATCTTGGCATCCTTGAAACCTTCACTCGTCGGATTTACAGCTACCTTGCCGTCTTTCACCAGACGCGGACCTGCTCCCACAGCGGTCACCACATCTTGCCAAGGAATCTCTTTACCTGCTGCGTTCGTATATTTGTAATTCATTTCTACGGTTGAACCAACGGTGAAACGATCTGAAGAGGACTTTTGGTTGCCTGTGAAGACCAGCACAGAGCCATTCTTAGGAATGGCTACATTGGTGTTAGGCACTTTTTTGGTCACGATGCCTTTCTCCATGACTACTGCAGTACCACCTTTGAACCCGACTGTCGCACCTCGTTCAGGTGTATACAGCATCGTAATGCTTGCATTCGCAGAGGGTGTTCGATTAATAAATGTCGCATACCAACTGCGTGATTTGCCTTTTGTATCTGTTACTTTACCTGTCAAACTCACCTGAAGTGAATCCATGATCGCCGAGCCATCTTCCTTAAATCCGATGGATGTTCCGTATCTTCCAATATGTATGACCTTACCATTTGCTATTAACATGCCGTATGGATCTGGTGCTCCGTTATATGCTTCGAAAAATGCTCCGTTAATGGCTGCTTGTGCACCATAAGCTTTCACAATCGATGGCAATGTAGCCGTCTGGCCAACTTGCTTCTTCGCGAGTCCCACGGTAACCGGTGTTCCCTTCGGAATCGAAACGGTCTGTACGGTAAAATTACGTCCTGCTGCTTTTACTTTCTGTACTTTGGTGCTAATTGCTGCTTTGGCATCCACTGTCTGTGGCGCACTTACTGCTCCCGAAAGAATTATTGGCAAGGCCAGGACGAGGGCCATAGCCCCTGTCCACCACTTTTTGCCTGATCGTACGTTCTTCATGTTGCTCACCCTATTGCCACTCCCATCCAAGAGCCGAGGCTCTTCATCTCAAGTTGTTCAAACTTGTCCATCACCATATCCGGATCAAGACGCAATTCACAGATATCCAGCGCACAGGCAACCGGAACAGCACAATGAATCTCTGCCAGTTTGCGGGACAGATGAAGCATGTCCAGATCATTCTCAATCTTGTTACGCACCGAAGGGGTCAGTTTATCCATGTTGCTCAAAATCCCTTCAATGGAGCCATATTCCTGTACAAGCTTCAACGCTGTTTTCTCACCAATTCCCCGTACTCCGGGATAGTTGTCACTGGCATCTCCCATCAGACCCTTCATGTCAATGACTTGACGAGGTGTCAGTTGTTTCTCTGCCATGAGCGTTTCAGGATTGTACACCATGTAGTTGCCATGGCCTTTTTTCATAATAATGATACTCGTGCGATCATTAATCAGTTGCAACATGTCGTGGTCACCCGTCAGTACCATAACATTCATATCTGTCTCTTCGGTATAATACTTAGCAAGCGTCCCGATGCAATCGTCAGCTTCGAATCCTTGTGCACCTATATTCGGAATACCCAGGCTATCCATGACTTCACGAATCAGGGCGAACTGGGGAATCAGGTCATCCGGAGCTTCAGACCGGTTGCCTTTGTAGGCTGCATATTCTTCACCGCGGAACGTCTTACCGCCCATATCCCAACAACATACGACATGACTTGGCCCAAAAGTCTGAACCGCATCCCAGAAATAACGGATAAATCCGTAGACTGCGTTGGTAGGCAATCCTGCCTTTGTACGTCTGATATATCCGCTTGCAGATGTCGCATAAAAAGCACGGAACAACACCGCCATACCGTCCACCAGCAACAAAGTAGGTTCATTACGTTGATTCACTTGAATTTGTTCTCTCCTATCCTGATCGAGCATATAAAATACGAAACTAATTCTATCATTATAGCATAGTTCCGCCAACCATCGTTCAGCCAAAAAAGCCCTGAATTTTGAACAATTCAAGGCTGGTATTCAGCACGCTTATGCGTTATTCCATTCCTGCTCGAACGTTTCTTCCTTGAAACCAACTGTCACCTTTTCTCCATCCGTAACAATCGGACGTTTGATCAACCGACCATTGGAAGCCAACAAACGAATCTGTTCATCAGCGGACATGCCTGGCAGCTTGTCCTTCAATTGTTGTTCTTTGTACACTTCCCCGCTCGTATTAAAGAACTTTTTCACCTCGAGCCCGCTTTTCTGGATCAATTCTGTTAGTTCAGATTCTGATGGTGGTGTGTCAAAAATGGGGATTAGCTCCAACTCATGTCCTTGCGCTTCAAGCCACTTTACAGCTTTGCGGCATGTGCCGCATTTGGCATATTGATATACTTTTAAGTTGCTCATTTATTTACCTCCAAATGCTCCGGTTTCGTGTGGCTCCGGTCTCGACTTCTCGCTTCCCTTGGTTTGCTTCGCAAATCCAAAAGTCGCTCCAAATCGATACCATCGCCATGTAATTTTACTGATTTTTTGCGAATGTGTTCAAAAACACTCATTCGCTATATTTTTTGGGTCAAAGTCTTACAGCTTTTATATCCTTAAAAGCTTTTGAGATTTGAATTCATGAAATATTTAACATGAAATGGGTAAACATCAACACATTAAACCATAAAGATTAGCCTACGGCATGTTGTTCGAGTGCATTATAGCACCCCTCACAATGGAATAGCTTACTAGCGTTGAAACTTAAGCAGAAAGGGCCTAGCAAGATGGACCGTACAAAAAGCTACGACACCTACTACACAGAGGGCGTATCTAAGGAAATCTAAGAGCCTCGTTGCAGGCTTCCTACAATTCTTCTCTGGGAGCTGCGTCATCATTCAAACGATTCTCTAGCGCGGCCATATCTGCTGGCAAAGGGGCATGGAACGTTATGCGTTCCTGTAGAATTGGATGCTCAAACGTCAATTCGCAGGCGTGTAAGGCTTGACGTTCGATCCAGCTATCCCGTTCTTCCCGAACAGCAATGGTCCGTTCATTGATCTCATGCTCAGGTAGTGTCTTGTACATCCGATCTCCGATCAACGGGCAACCGATGGACGTCATATGTACCCGGATCTGGTGGGTTCTTCCACTTTCCAGCTTGAGACTTATTGCACTGGCACTGCCCCCAGACCAACGTGTTAAAGTCGTGTACAACGTTCTTGCAGCGTAACCATCAGGCGTTACAATTCGGCGGTGTGGCTCCTCAGGATCGCGGTCAATCGGCCCATCCACTGATCCTTGTTCCGGGACAGGGCTGCCGTGCACAAGTGCAATATATTTCTTATCCACTGTTCCTGCAATCATCTGTTCGGACACATGCTGATGCACATAAGGGTTCTTGGCTATGGCCAGCACACCTGACGTTTCCTGATCAAGTCGATGAATCGGTCTGAACCGGAAGCGCTCGCCCTTGGATTTCCAGTAATGCACAACCCCATTCGCCAAAGTCCCCGTGTAATGACCATGTGTTGGATGAACGATGATGCCGGCATCCTTGTTTACAATAAGCAAATGCTCGTCTTCATACAGTACGGTAAAGGGGATAGGTTCAGGCAAAATATCATCCGATTCCTCTTGCTCCATCCGAACTTCAACGACATCACCTGCAGCTACCTTGACGCTAATGTATACGCGCTCCCCATTAAGCATAACGCCTTGTTCCGTCAGCTTGATTTTGGACAAGAGCTTGCGGGACACCAGCAGCCGCCGCTGAAGCACGGTCTTCAGCAGCCAGCCATCTTCTTGCTCGGTCACCGTGTAGACAATGGGCGAATAGTATTGGCTCATTCTTTGCGGCGGAAGACTTTTTTGCTCCGCACATATTCAATATCGGCCACCTGTTGTCTCGCGTTGGCCGTCCGTGCAACTACGAAGAAATAATCAGACAGTCGGTTTAGATACCGCCGTACAGACGGATTAATATCCGTATGTTGTCCCAGTGTTACCGTGCGACGTTCTGCGCGGCGACATACGGTACGGCATACGTGCAAAGCAGAGGATAACTGGCTGCCACCTGGAATAATGAAGCGTTCCACTTTCGGATTCTCTGCATCATACTGGTCAATCCATTGCTCCAGACGTGTGACCATTTCATCTCTCACCTTATATTTAGTCTCACTAATCTTCACGAAGGCCAGATCCGACCCGCAATCGAACAATTCCTGCTGCACTTCCAGCAGATGTTCACGCAGATCGTCGAATTCGCCCTGAGCCGACTCAATAAGGCTAATCGCCTGACCGACAAAACAGTTCAATTCATCAATCGTACCATAAGCCTCTACTCGGTCATCATCCTTGATGACACGTCCACCAATAACCGAGGTCTGACCTTCGTCACCTGTTCGTGTATATATGCCCATCGTTATCCCTCCAATTGTTAATATCATTAATGAATACGGGAATGCTATTTTTTCAGAAACCAGTTTCTCGCTGTACACGTATATAAGAATTGGTGTGCTCTGCCGAGTATACGACAAATCGAAGGAAACCAAAAGCAAAGGGAGACGATTATGCAAAACTGGATAACCGATTTCATGGAACAATACGGCTACATAGGCATTGCACTCATTATTGCTCTTGAGAATGTATTCCCCCCGATTCCATCCGAAATCATCTTGCCATTTGGCGGTTTCTTGACCACTTACACCAGTCTAACTCTTCCAGGGGTTATTATCGCTGCTACCATCGGCTCCGTCCTTGGTGCTGTCATGCTGTATGGTATTGGTCTGCTCATTGACGTCGAGCGCCTTGTGAAAATTGTGGAACGTTGGGGACATGTGCTACGCATCAAAAAAGAGGATATTCACCGTGTCGATGCATGGTTTGACAAATATGGCATGTGGACCGTATTATTCTGCCGAATGGTTCCCCTCGTACGTAGTCTTATCTCCATTCCGGCAGGCATGTCCAATATGAAATTTGGTTTATTCCTTCTCTTTACAACCATTGGTACATTGATCTGGAATGTCATTCTTGTCTGCGTCGGTGCTGCGCTTGGCGCATCGTGGGAGAGCATTTTGCACTTTATGGACGTCTATTCCATCGTGGTGTACGTCATGCTAGCCATTATTGTTATCGGATGTATCATCTGGTGGATCAGACGTAGCAAAAAGAAAAAATAAAGAACTATGATTAAATAAAGCCTCCTCGCCACCCATTCGTGGTTTAGGAGGCCTCTTTAAGTCACCCGTTTATGTCATCTCACTATCGTTCATCTTCATTTCGCATGCCCTGACTCTTAAGATCGATAGCCAGACCAGATACCAGCATGTACATCTTTTCAGCATGTATCTGCAGCATCCGGTTAACCGAAGCCATTCTCGCTGTAAATATTCGTTCTTCCTCGGTAGGATGTAATGTGCCATGCATTTCATTGGTAATCACAAGCAGCTTCCCCTGATAAGACAATAACGCATCAAGCAAAAGCTGTGTCTCTGATCGCTGCTGATTCAGATCCTCGGTTGCTCTGAAACTGGTAGCCATCCAGGAGGTCAAACTATCTACAATTACAATTCGCTGATCCGCCAAAAACAGATTGGATTCCCGATTAATCTGGGTGATCACCTCTGTCAGATGCTGACCGTTCCCGGCATGAATGGCACGATAATGAGCGGATGGCAATTCGGGAATAACGGGATCATGATCACCAGTGGATAAATATACACCCTCCCGGCTAATCCCGGCTGCGTACTTGAGGGCAAACCGGGTTTTACCACTACCTATGCCGCCTGTGACCGTAATCAGCAATCCGCTTCCCTCCTTCCATAGCCATTCTGAATTTTCTTTACTCTGTCAGCGCCTTCAGCACTTTCTTGGATTCTTCGACATTGGAAGATGACACTGGAATGGTAGCGAACAGATTGCTCGCAGCATATTCTACATCTTTAAACATTTTCATATCTTCGAGCGGAATGCCGTAAAGATGTGATTCTTGTTTGATATCTGAACCTCCATCTCCTTCACCCTTCTCTACCAATACTCCACCCTCAAATACACCCCGTTCAAACTTCTTGGGGTCAAAAGTATCATCCAGCGGAATATTGGAACCATTACTTCCATATTGTTTCATGTCAGATTCAGGCAAAATGAAGATATCATGTCCTCCAGCTGCGTACTCAACCATAATTTTCTGAACATCATACATCGCACTGGTGATCACTTCCACCTTGGGTTCCTCGCCCAGTTTCTGTTGCAGATTAGCCTGTAACTGTTCTGAGATTACAGATGGATTTCCTTGGTTATCAATGATAAAAATGGAAAAACCATCTTTACCACCACAACCAGCAAGCAGAAAAACGATAGAAACGATCGCAGTAAGCCCCCAAAATCTCTTCATTCCAGTTCCCCCTTTAGTCTCCTACGTCCAATATATCACAATTGTTCCACGCAAAAAAATAACCTGTTTGATCGGGCGATCACCCTGCCTTTGCACATACAAAAAAAGAAGACCCTCTCAGGTCTCCCTCTCTAATTCGATTAATGAAACGTTTCAATCCGGCATAAACGTTATTTTGCTTTGATCGGGTTAGCCTTCATATACTCATTAATCTTTAAATCCAGCAAACTGCTGATTTCAATTACAATATCGGATGTGAATGATTTCTCTTCGAGGAAGATCTGTTCCATCTTGCGACGAAGCATATGAATTTCATCTTCCAAGGAAATGTCATGCAAAGATGCGTTATCGGGTTTCACCGACCATCGGTCGCCATGATCGCCTTCTGCCAGAACGTGCCCACGATTCGTCGGTAAATCATATTCAACACAAAACAAAGCTAACCCCTCCTCGGAAAAATGTTTTCCAAATATATGAAAACTTATTTCAAATTGAAATTATATCACATTATTTTGTAAAAGAAAGTTATTTTTTTCCAACGATAACAATGTCACACTTGTAAAAAGATTCTACTTTAGTATTAACCCTCTTTTTGCAGTTTGTAAACAAAGTTTCCGATTCGTTCCAAAGCTTCATTCAATTGGGTTACAGAAGTAGCATAAGAACAGCGCAAGAAGCCTTCACCCTGAGGGCCAAAAACATTGCCGGGAACAGCAGCAACTTTATTCTCCGTTAACAATCGCTCAGCAAACAGGTCGGAACTCATACCTGTCTTTTGAATGCTCGGGAATGCATAGAATGCTCCCTGAGGTTCATGACAATCAAGTCCAATATCCCTGAATCCCTGCACAATTAAACGTCTACGCTGATTATATGATTCTACCATCCGATCTTTCTCACCCAAACCGTTCGTCAATGCCTCAAGTGCAGCAACCTGACCCATGGCCGGTGCACACATTACTGTATACTGATGGATTTTGAGCATGGCTGCAATAAGCTCAGGATGACCACACATGTAACCGATCCGCCAACCTGTCATTGCAAATGCCTTCGAAAATCCGCTTACGAGAATTGTTCGCTCCTTCATTTCAGGAATAGCTGCAAAGCTAACATGTTTTTGTGTGTACGTCAATTCAGCATAGATTTCATCAGCGATTACAATCAGATCATGCTTTTTAATCACTTCAGCAATCGGCAGCCACTCTTCATACGTCATGATGGCCCCAGTGGGATTACTCGGATAACACAGAATAACCACTTTCGACTTCGGTGTGATGCCAGCTTCAAGTGCTTCGGCCGTTAACTTGAACTGATCTTTTGCGTAGGTTTCAACCCCAACCGGTATACCGCCACCGATTGAAGCGATTGGTGAATAAGCCACGTAGGAAGGTTCAGGAATGAGAATCTCGTCGCCAGGTACGATTAACGCGCGCAAAGCCAGATCAATCGCTTCACTGCCACCCACGGTGACAATAATCTCATCCTTGGGATCGTATTTGGTATCAAACTGAGTATCCAGATATTCACTGATGGCTTCTCTCAACTTCGGCATACCTGCGTTGGATGTGTAACTGGTCATACCTCTTTCCAGCGAGTAGACACAGGCTTCACGCATATGCCAAGGTGTAACAAAATCAGGTTCACCCACACCCAATGTAATAATATCCTTGTTGTCTCCAACCAGATCAAAAAATTTACGAATTCCGGATGGAGGTATCTGCTGCACGAGGGGTGCCAGATAAGTTGTCATTTTCTTATTGTTCCCGGTTGTCTGTTCATTCACTATCATGACACATCTTCCTTTACGGCGAGATCATGAGACGGTTGTCTTCTTGATGGTCTTCAAAGATAATCCCGTCCTGCTTATATTTTTTAAGTATAAAATTCGTTTTGGTTGAAAGTACAGAGTCTATCGGAGACAGTTTCTCCGACACAAAATTAGCGACTTCACGCAGGTTGCCACCTTCCACTTCAACGAGCAGATCGTATGCACCTGACATGAGATATACGGATTTCACTTGCGGATAGAGATAAATGCGCTCGGCAATCCCTTCAAAGCCACGACCACGCTCCGGCGTGATCTGAACCTCAATCAGGGCGGTTACTTTTTCATCATCTATTTTGCTCCAGTTCACGACGGTTGCGTATTTCACGATGACGTGGTCTTGTTCAAGCTGTGCCACCGCATTTTTGATCTTGTCTTCCGACTCCCCCAGCAGCGTCGACAGCAGTGTGGGAGTCCTTCTCGCGTCTTCCTTCAACAGATCCAGAACTTTTAATTGCAGATCGTTCAAATCTTTCATGGTTTTCCCTCCAGCGTCATACAGGTTCCTGAAAATGAATTAATACTTATATTACATGAATTTAACGTTGATGCATAGACAAAAGACCGCCTGCCCTGAATTCGGGCAGGCGGTGGTATGGTCCTGGAATGTTAGGTGCTTCAAACCCCTTTTGCAAAGGTTACATGTAATAAGGGTTACCGTAATTCGGCTGATGCTGAGGAACATTAGGAGCTTGGCTGTACGAGCTGTTCTGCGTATTCTTTTCCTGAATGAATTGCTGACACTTCTGTTGGGCCTGTTGTGCAGACTGGAGCTGCTTGTCCACATCCTGACGGAGTGCTTTGGCCGACACAGAATACATGTTGTTTTGCTGCATCAGATTGAACAGCTCTCCTTGCAATCTCAGAGTATCATTCGTTAAATCGGTGAACATTCGACGTGTCATCGGGCAGGATGCTTCCGTAGTCGCAGTCGTATATTCGCGCGAGGTTCGTCTCAAATCTGCAAGAATAGACTTCAGCAGATCTTGCTCTTGCATAAAAGAGCCATTAGATGATAAAGATTGTGAATACATGTATTCTCCTCCTATACAGTTAGAATAGTCTTCAATTACTGAGCTTGTGTCGGGGCAAGTGACTGATGTTGCTGAAGCGCATTGACAAGCGTGTTCAGATGCTGTTCATGTGAGCGAACATAGTGATTCAGTGCCTGTTGAATTTGTGGATTATGTGTGATGGAAGCTGTTGCTGCACACTGCTTAATCAGCAGTTCTTCATTGGTGATCGAGTCCGCAATATAGTTTAATTCCTTGGGACTCAGTGCTTGCATCGTATGATTCTGCATGTTTCGCTGGCCTCCTCGGCATATAGTTTATGCGCAATTATTGTTAACCCGGTCACACAAAAGTATACAAATTGAATTCGTAAAGGAGATGTTTCTAATGGATTTGGTCTATGGCACACCTTTTTGGCCCTCCACTTTTAATGCAACATTTGATTATTCTGCTCTGCAAGAAGACATCTCTTGTGACTGCCTCATCATTGGTGGAGGCATGGGGGGCGCATTGACATCTAAACTACTCACGGAGCAGGGTATTAATACCGTTGTCATTGACAAGAGAGATATTGCCCACGGCAGCAGTTCTGCCAATACAGGTCTTTTACAATATACCAATGACAAAACACTAACCTCATGTATCCATACTTTTGGTGAAGCGACAGGCGTACGCTTTTATGAGCTATGTCGTGAGGCCATGAAACAGCTTGCTCAAATTGCAGACAGTTTAGATACAGACCCTTGGTTTATCCCTCGAACAAGTCTTTGTTTTGCAAGTAGCGAAGATGATGTAACTCTACTGAAGGAAGAATACGAGACGCTGAAACGTTATGGTTTTGAAGCTGAATTATGGGATGCTGACAAAATAAGCAAGCATTTTCCTTTCAGTAAACCCGCTGCCCTATACACGATGGGAGATGCAGAAGTGAACCCCTATCGTTTTGTTCATGCCTTGTTTGAATCCGCAAATAATCATGGCGCTCGAATTTATGGCCAGACGGAGATGATACACTGTGAGTACGATGAAGAAGGTGTATTATGTCACACTTCCAACGGTAAAATCCGTGCCAAGAAGGTTATATTTGCTGCCGGTTACGAGACACAGGACATCAAAAAGGATCGTGGAGCCTATCTGAAAACGACTTATGCGATTGCTACCAAACCATTGTCTGATCTTAGTGAATGGTCTGAACACAGCATGATTTGGGAGACGGCACGCCCCTATTTGTATATGCGAACAACACCCGACGGAAGAATCATCGCAGGCGGTTTGGATGAAGAAATACCTCGGGAGGATCAACGTGAAATACGGGCAAAACACCGGGGAGATACACTCCTGGAAGAGGTACGTTCCTATTTCCCTTTAGATGATCTTGAAGTCGATTATGCCTGGGGTGCCGTGTTTGGTAATACGAATGATGGTCTCCCTCTGATTGGTACCCATCCCGATTATCCGCATTCATATTTTGTAGAAGGATACGGAGGTAACGGGACCGTATACAGCATGATTGCTGCTTCCTTAATTGTGGATGCCATTGCCGGCAAACAGAATCCTGATATGGATCTGTTCTCACTCACACGCACAAGTAAACCATCTCCTGTGTAACAGGAAAACAAATCAATACAAATAGGGTACAGCACACGGAAAGTTCTCTTTCCTGTCGCTGTACCCTGTTTGTATTTCGAGACCTGCTAAGCCGCAGGCTCTTGCCCCTCCGTTCGGTTCAATAATTTGCGCATGAAGATCCATCCGATAAGTGGAGAAGCACCAAGGATAATAATAAGCCATGTTAACATGTGTAGAGACGGAGCATTTATGACCGTCACAATGAATATGGCCAATCCAAATAGTCTGCCAAGCATCAGGCATAATTCTCTCAAAACGACAAGTTCAACCCTTTTCTCCACATTTTCGCCACTGGTGCCCATCATGTCGAATCCCGCTGATATCATTGGAAGTACATACAACGGCATCGCAACAGCACTCCCAATTCCCATGATTAACAATGTACCATAGGTCACTTTCCAGAGAAGAGGAAGCAGCACAACGAGCAGAATGAGGGCCCCGATGAACATGCCTTTCGATCTGAACTGTGGTTTGAACCACTTCCCGGCTGTCCAATAACTTAGGAGTGCCACAGCTGAAGTGATGAGTGAAAACTGCCCCAATTTGTACTCCTGTGCTGTGGCCAAATATACTAACAGTGCAATCAGGAAGGCAAAGACACCTTCCCGTGCGCCCTGAGCGAATAACCCCAAGGCTAAGGTCCTCCAGGGACTATTCGGTTTGGACAGCTGTATCCAGGGTTCAGACCAGCGGTATGTACCGCTCACCTTTCTTTTTTTCAGAAAAAAACTGAAGACTACCGCTATGACATAAATGACGAGTGATACCGTAAAGATGAGCCGATATCCTGTGTTGTCTGTCATGCGAGTAATAATCAGACCGGAGAACCACGGACCTATAATTCCGGTCATCGAGCCAAGTAACCCGACCCAGCCATTGAATAGATCCCTGTTTTCCCGATCCGTTATTTCAAAATACACAACATTAAATGCGATCCAGAACAGCCCCAGTGAACAACCTAATAGAATACCCAATGGCCATATCCAGTCTACTGCTTTGGAGCCAGCCCAGAGGACGATCATATAAAATATGCCGGACAGCGCAGTACCTAGTCGAAGTGCACTCATTTTATTGTGTTCCTTGACCCATTTGCCAGCAAGCCAGAATGTCAGTCCAATGGTCAGTTGCTGGCTGAGAGTGAACCATCCCAACATGGCATAATCCGGGCGGCTTTTCCACAGAAACACATTCAAAAAGGTTCCCGACAGTGCTCCGGCTAACGCAAACAATCCATTCACGCCCAAAAGCAGAATGGATTGTCGGCCTAAAGTAATCTTCATCTGCTCCTCCTTCATCCACCTGAAGTGAACTGTGTACAGGTAGGTCTTAGGGTTAACGTGCCCCAAGCAAGAGGAAAACATGATGAATCTTCAGGATTGCTTTGAAATTGTGGTTCGTATCTACGTGAAGCTTACTCTTGCGCACTCAGGTTCTGAATCAGACGCAGACGGTCATCCTCAGACAGACTGTATTGAACTTGGAAACATCCCGAGCATATATAGGTCAGCACCTTAAAAGGAGGTGACAATAGCGCCCCTTCGCCTGAAACTGCGTTAGCAACTGGCATGAAATTATCCTGCGTTGCAGCTTGTGTACCTGCGAGAATCATGAATTCCCGGCAATTCGGGCACTCAGGCACTTCTTCCTGATGATCAAGTTGCTTCTGAACACCTTGTTCATACTGAATGAGGTCATTACCCTCATCGGCATATTTGGTCAACGTTCGCAGCTCCGGCAATTTGAGTTCAACTTCATCCCCCCACAGATCTGTAAGATCCGTAGTCTGTTCCTCATCTTTTACATCATCCACATCATAGATGTCGTCCTCTGCATCATCGTTCTCTTCATCACCAATGTTAATGTTGAGCGTTCGATATCCCTTCAATTCATTGTGGCAGTATGGACACTCCTCTTCAGGGCCAAGTTCCTCATCCCATACAATTTCCGTTTGACACCAAGGGCATATTGTTGTTTCCATATTCAATCAACCTTTCTCTTTCATCTCATCATGTATTCATCACATAGATCACACCGATGGCAAAAAACACGATCGATGCCGCAAACAGAATCCGTATCAATATCTTCATGACCGTTCCCCCTAGATAATGCTCGCGCCAATAACAAACGACAGCGAGACTGAAATAATCATGGATATCAATCCGACAGCTCGGTTATCCGCTTCGATCTCCTTATCAATGGAGAACACGGGTGTCAGGAATTCGAACAAAAAATAGGCGGTAAGCAGAAGAACAAACCCAACAAAAGACCATGTCATGGCTTCATATACCGAAGACTTGGCTTGTATACAGAACCGCAGTACGTTGCAGATCCCAAAGATCTTGCCTCCTGTAGCCATCGCAACCGCCACATTGCCCTTCTTGATCTCCGTCCAGCATTTATACTTGGTCACCAGTTCGAAGCAAGCCAGAAATACAAGCAGCTCCATAATCGCTACCGAGAAAAAACCGAGTACCATCCCCAAAGGATGAGACAGCAATTGGTCAATGCTTTTTATCACGCACCGTTCCCCTCTCCCCATCTGCGACCTTCATGAATAAGGTCGCAGAATATCATTGATTCATGGACCGGCTATTCCAATTCTGCGACGGTCACACCGTTCCCGCCTTCTCCGTAATTGCCCAGCCGGTAACTTTTAATATGTTTATGCTTACGCAGGTAATCCTGAATACCGGAACGTAAAATTCCAGTACCTTTACCGTGAATAATATAAACTTGGCCCAGGTTGGCAAGGAAAGCTTCATCAATGAATCGGTCTGTCTCCATCAGGGCTTCTTCCAGGTTGGTGCCACGCAGATCCAATTCACTTTTCACATTGTCATCACGTGTGCGTTTCATACCGGTTACCGGTTTTTGCTTCGGTTTGGCTGCTGGAGCCGATTGTTGTAGTTCCAGGTCATCCAGGGATACTTTCATTTTCATAATCCCCAATTGTACCATAGCGTCTTTACTGCCCGACATCTCTACAACATGGCCTTTTTGATTCAAACTGTAGACAAGCACTTCATCACCAGGACCGATGGCACGAGTCTTCGGCGCTGTTGCCGTCTTCTTGACCGTTTTCCTGCGTTTCTCCGGTTCAGCCTCGTCCAGTTGTTTGCGGGCAGCAATGAGTTTGTGCTCCTTCACGGAAGCACCTTCCTCCATAGCCAACAGGCGAAGATCTGCTATAATCTTCTCCGCTTCCGCGCGTGCCTTGTCCACAATGCTGCGTGCATCTTCTTCTGCTTTTTCAATCCGGCGATCACGCTGCTGTTCCAGCTTCTCCAGTTCCGCCTGATGACGACTGCGTAATTTCTCCATGTCCTGGCGCAAGCTCTCCGCCTTCTCACGCTCTTGTTCAGCTGTAAGACGGTTCTCTTCCAGAGAAGCGATCATGTGCTCAATCCGTTGATCCTCTTCCTTCACTTCGCCACGGGCGTAGTCGAGAATGTAACCTGGCAGTCCCAGTCGCTCTGCAATGGCAAATGCATTACTTCGTCCAGGTACACCTACCAGAAGGCGATAGGTTGGACTCAATGTGTTAATGTCAAATTCCATACTGGCATTAATGACACCTTTACGCTCATAAGCGTATGCTTTCAGTTCACTGTAGTGGGTGGTTGCAACCATGCGACATCCCGTCCGGTGCATATGCTCCAGCATGGAGATCGCCAGTGCGGACCCTTCAGCCGGGTCTGTTCCTGCTCCAAGTTCATCGAGCAATACCAGACTCTTCGGCGTCATATTCTTCAGAATGCGAATGATGTTCGTCATATGACTGGAGAACGTACTCAGATTCTGCTCAATACTCTGCTCGTCCCCAATGTCTGCATAGATCGCATCAAATACACATAGCTGACTGCCATCCTCAGCCGGAACAAATAAACCGGACATCGCCATCAGGCTCAGCAATCCAATCGTTTTGAGCGTTACCGTCTTACCACCCGTATTGGGACCTGTCACGATAATGGATGTGTAATCATTGCCCAGCTCTATGTCGATTGGAACTACGTTTTCGATCGGTATCAATGGATGACGGCCCTTCTTCAGTTTGAGGAACCCGCGGTCATTCATGCGTGGTAATGTTGCTTTCAGTTCACGAGCCAGACGTGCTTTGGAGAAGATAAAATCGAGCGATCCCAGCAAGTCGACATCATACAGCAGCCATTCACCCTGCTCACTGACAAGTGCCGTCAATTTCTGCAAAATAATCTCTATTTCGCGTTCTTCCCGAATCCGGGTTTCGCGTAATTTGTTGTTCATGGCTACAATCGATTCCGGCTCAATGAACAATGTCGCACCCGAACCGGACTGATCGTGCACAATCCCGCCAAAGTACGAACGATATTCAGCTTTTACCGGAATAACAAAACGGTCTCCTCTGATGGTGATGAGCTGATCCTGCAACATCTTGGATACAGTAGAGGATCGAATCATGGAATCCAGCTTTTCGCGAATACGCGCTTCACCGCCTCGCAACTCACGACGAATCTGAGCCAACGTTACGCTTGCACTGTCGGCAACCTCTGCATTGTCGTCAATACAGATTTTGATGGCATCCTCAAGCGTTTTTTGCTCTGACAATTGGTCACTGATATAGAACAGAGATTCGATGGGCTCATCTTCATGCAAAGTACCAATCTGACGTTTCAATCGCCGCGCCGCAAAGGTCGTGTTGGATATTCCCAAAAGTTCGTGAGGGTTAAGTGTGCCTCCAATTTCAGCACGTTTGATGGAAGCTGTAATATCTACAATTCCCCCAAACGACGGGGAGCCTTTCAAGCGATCGAATGTAAAGGCTTCATCGGTTTGCTGCAGCAACCGCTTCACTTCTTCAAGTTCACTGCTTGGTTCAAGTTGCTCCGCTTTCTTTTTTCCCATGGTCGTCTGGGCAAAGCTAAGCAATGTATTTAAAATTTTGCGATATTCCAATGTGTGTAAAATTTTCGTGTCCAAGTGTACAACTCCTTCCAAACTATATCTGTATTATAACGAAAGAAACTTTCTTACGCTATTTAACGAATCCTTCCACACATAACTTAAACCATAGCACCACAAACTACAGGTGTCAGGATTGTGCAACCTCTCCATCCCCTTGGAGTTGCCCTGCTCAGTTCAATCCGAATAAAAGGAGGTAAACACCATGAATTTCCTGGGACATGTCGTGCGATTTATCATCGCCGCAATAGTATTAATGGTGGTTAGCTGGATCGTTCCCGGATTCGCCGTTGGTGGCTTCTGGAGCGCCCTGCTGCTTGCTCTCGTCATTGCCCTGCTCGGCTGGATTGTTGAAGGTATCTTCGGCAAAAGGGTCAACCCGTTTGGTCGCGGTATTGTCGGATTTATCGTTAGCGCACTGGTGATTTGGCTTGGTCAATATGTTGTAGATCATGTTGAAGTCAGCCTGCTCGGTGCCATTCTCGCTGCGCTGGTTATCGGGATTATCGATCTATTCATCCCGGTTTCCACCCCTTTTGATGCAGGACGAAGCTCCAAAAGTTAATCTACATTTCACCTTAACGTTCCAATGAATATTCGCTTAAACCTCTGAAGGCTCCGTGCCGGAAGAGGTTTATTTCATTTGGGCAGTACCCCTCTATGACATAGACGTACAATTTTCAAAAAACCGACATACGCAGCGTGTACAGGCATCCATATATTGCGGTATGATGACTGGAGCAATCATTCAAATTTTATCCATATCAAGCTTAAGGAGGCACATGATGAAGAAAGGCATAACATGGCTTGCTGCCTGTATGTTAATTCTGGTCCTCGCCGCATGCGGAGGGACGAAGCAGTCCGCAGAATCTGGAAGTAATGGATCCGATGCTGAAGTTACAGCCAGTGAAGAACTGGTCATCAAGGCAAGCAACTACGAATTCGATCAACCTGAGTACCGACTCAAAAAAGGCGTTCCGGTTAAGATTGTTTATGAAAATGTAAATGGAAATCACGGTATACTTGTGCCTGAGCTGAATCTTCAACTGGATACCAGAAATAGCTCCAAAGTCATAACCCCAGACAAGGTTGGTGAGTTTGAAATGTCCTGTTCTGTCTTCTGTGGTTCAGGACACAGTAGCATGATCTCCAAAATTATTGTTGAAGAATAGGTTTCAAGACAAGGAGCCCCCGCAGCGACGGGAGCTCCTTCTTTAGTATAACAAATTGTACCAGAGTACGTTGCCCACGAGCCAGTTCTGCTACATTCATTCCGCTAGGTCTGGTCCTGTTCAATCAATTCAATCCATTCGTTATATTCCGTCTGCAATTTCTTATATTCATCATGCAACTGACGATATTCCGTGTTCAGTTGCTCTGCCTTCTCCTGCTCCATCTCGCGTTCCACCTGTAACAAACGTAATTGGTTGGCTGCTAGTTCGTAACGCTCTCCCATCTCAAGCAATTCGGTTTCCATCATCTCTTTCTCTTGCGTTGCTTCTGCACGTAACTTATCCAGCTGTTGTCGTTCTTGCTCCAGTCCCTCCAGCAACTCGCTACTTGCAGCACTCTCACTCTTCCAAACCGTCAGTTCATTCTCAAGCGCGGCCCAACGCTCCTGCCAGGATTGCTCCTGAGCCGCCCATTCATCCGCACGGCGTTTCCATACTTGGTCGTTCTGCTCTGCTTGTTCAACGCTTGAGCGAAGTTCTTCTTCACGTCTCGTCAACTGCTCTAGGCGGGATGCCAATTCGGCCTGTTTGACCGACAGTTCTTCGTATTTGATCTGCCACTCCAGCGCTTCTTCCTCGGTCTGGGCCAGTCGGTTCTCTTGCTCGGAGTAGCGCTCGGAAAGTTTTGCTGAAGACTGTCTTGCTTCTTCAAGTGCTCTCACAATCTCTTGCTTCTCTGAACTCAATTCATCAATCTTGGAACTGTAACTCTCTTCCCGTTGTAATGCATCACTGTAATCGTTACGGATTTGTTTATAATTATCCTGAAGTCGGTCCAGATCTTCCCGAACAGCATTTAACTCAACTTCAAGCTCTTTGCGTTTTTCTTCCAAGAGCTCAGCATCCTTCTGGTAATGGACAGCCTCTTCATGGTTAAAACGAGACTCTTCCTTCACTACGGACAATTCATCATGAAGGGATTGCACACCAGACTCCAATGTCTCATTTTGTTCAGCAACTTCGAGAATCTGGTTCTCCAGGTCCCCGATCTCAGCCAATCGCTGTTCAGCAAGGTCTTTCCAGGATTGCTCACGTTCCGTAAGTGTGCCGATCTCATTCTGCAATGTACGCACCGCGGCATGAGCCTGTTCAAGCACCTTATGCAACCTGCGCTGCTCCTCTTCCGACTTCACTTCAGCCTCACGAAGGTTTTGGACTTCCTGTTCAAGCTGTGCGTGCTGCTCCTGAAGTTTGCGCAGCTGCGCTGTAAGAGAGGTTTCTCTCTCTACAGTTTCATTATACTTCTGTTTCCATTGTTGCTGTGCATCACGGGATTGCTGGGCAGCCTGCTCCGTTTCACGCAGAAGTTCCTGCAACTGAGACCGGTCCTCTTTCAACTGCTCCAGTTGTTGTTCCAGTTCCGTAATTCGGCGACTTTGAACTTCCTGCTCCTGTATACGGACTCCATGCTCATGACGCAACGTTTCCAATTGACCACGCTCGTGCTGGAGTTGCTGTTCTTGCGCTGCAACTGTGTCCTGCGCACTGATGAGCTGGGTCATTACCTCTTCCAATTGCTCCTCGACATCTAACAGTCGAGTCTCCGCCTGTTTACGTTGTTCCTCAAGCTGCTGGTTGAGCTTGCTCCGTTCATCTTGCAACAAGGCCTCTGCCACTGCAGCGGCTTCGGTTGCCTGAGATGCTGCTGCTTCCTTGGCTTGTTGCAATTGTTCCTCAAGGGCTGCTTCTTTCTCCATCCATTCGAGTTCCGACTGTTCGGATAAGGCTTTGAACTCTGCATTTAATTGGTTTATCTGGTTCAGGCGCTTCTGCTCCGCTTGTTCCTGCAAGGCAGCCCGCTCTTGATTCGCTTGATCCGTCAGAGCCTGAGTCTGTTCCAGCGCTTTTTCTTCAACCTGCTGGAGACGAAGCTCCATCTGTTGCTGAAGTTCGTTATATTGCAGTGCCGCTTCTTCCTGAGCTTTTTTCAGGTTATTCTCTGCTTGCTCCAACTCTAACAAAATGGCCGACTCGGCTTCTTCCTTGGCTGTCTGAACCTGTTGTGCAGCTTCGGCTTCTATTTGTTGACGTTCTGCAATGGCACGACTCTCGGCTGCTTTTAATTGAGCGGCAACCTTATCCTGCAATTCCTTATATTGAGCCGCAGCTTTGGCCTGCACCTGCTGCAATTCGGCGGCAGAACGATTCTGAGCTTCTTTTAACTGAGAAGCGGCCTGTGCCTGTGCAGTTTTGAGCTGATTAGCCGCTTTTTCTTCCATTTCCTTCAGCTGTCTCGTTGCCTTCGCTTCTGCTTCCTTGAGTTGTGTTGCCGCCTTGGCCTCTGCTTCCTTGAGTTGTGCCGTTGCCTGGGCCTGCAATTTCTGCACTCGCTCCGTTGCCTGGGCACGTTCCTGCTCAAGCAGTGCGTTTAACTTGTCCATTTCTGCTTGCTTGTCCGTCTCAGCCTTTTGCAGCGCCTGCTCTGCTTCAAGCTTCAGCTTCTGCAATTCAGCTAGAGACTGGTCACGCCGTTCCAATTCTTGTTGATGTTCATTTTGTATGGCGTTCAATCGATTTAATTCGTTTCTCAGTTCTGTACGTTCTCCAGTAAGCATCTTCAGCTCATTCCGGATTTCCTGTGTCTGAAGAGACTGTTCAGCCATATGTACAGCCGCCAGCACCGCAATACGCGGAGTATCCAGACGGGAATTTTGCTTGGAGATCGCGCTCATACGCTCATCTACCAGGTTAGCTACTTGTTTCATATAGTCGGCACTGCTGCCAACCAGTTTATAGGAAGTCCCGTAGATCTCTACGGTGACGCGTGTACGATCAGGTGTAGTCACAGTTGTGCCCTCCTTCAAGTCTGTATGTTGATTCTAAGCTGTAATCACAAAAAAGTCACATCGATCCTCTAATGCTAAGGATTCGATGTGACTTCAAACAATTCCTGCTAATCTTTGTTCAAAAAATGTTCTTCTGTCCTATTTACGCAATTCCGCTCCGAATTGCTCTTCCAGACGAGCCACTACACGGGCATGAACTTCAGTAACTTCCTCATCGGTCAGTGTACGTTCATGATTCCGGTATACCAGTGCCATCGCCACGCTCTTCTTGTTTTCACCCAGCTTACTTCCAGTGAACACATCGAATACTTGTACAGTTTGTAACAACTCACCCGCCGATTCACGAATGGCGCGCAGCATATCTCCCGCTTCAACATCCTCATTCACAACAACCGCGATATCACGTTCCATGGCTGGGAAACGCGGAAGTTCACGATAACGAATGTCAGCGTCTGCTTCATTGTAGATCGATTCAAGTGCAATCTCTGCGATGTATACATCATTCAGATCATACTGCTGTTGCAGTTCCGGATGCAACTGACCCAATGTACCGATCAATGTGCCTTCTCCGCCATCCTTGCCTTCCAGATAAACTGATGCAGAACGTCCCGGATGGAAGCCTTCGGGGCTGTTCGCTACCAAGCGAATGCGTTGTTCCAGGCCTACATAAGCGAACAGTTGCTCAAGTGCACCTTTCAGGTCGAAGAAATCTACTTTCTCCGCTCCAACATTCCACTGCTGGTTTGCACGATTCCCGGTGAGCAGCAAGCCCAGTACTGGGATCTCATGGGGTTGCTTGGTCAGCTGATCTTCTTCGGTGAAGAACACGCTGCCCACTTCGAATACAGCCAGTGAATCCTGTTTACGGTTCATGTTATACACCGCTGCATCCAGCATTTGCGGCAAAATACTCGTACGAAGCACACTGCGGTCTTCACTCATCGGCATCGCGAGTTTCACGGCTTTACTGCCTTGTGTCAACGCCGGGAATAATGTCGCTTTATCCGGGTGCACAAAGGAATAACTGATCATTTCCTGCCAGCCACTGCCTGAGAGCACTCCACGAATAGTGCGGCGCATCGCTTGAGAGCGTGTATATGCCCCCGGAGTTGTCGGTCCTTCAATCCATGTGGTTGGAATGTTGTCGTATCCGTACAAGCGCGCAATCTCTTCGAACAAGTCTACATCAAGTGTAATATCCCCTCTGCGTGTTGGCACTTCCACATCCAGCAGTCCTTGCTCAGCATCACCACATGCAAAGTGCAAGCGAGCGAAGATCGTTTTCACCTCAAGCAAAGACAGATCTGTTCCCAGATAACGATTCAGCCTGTTCAGCGACAATTGAATGACACGTTTCTCCGCCGCTTCTGCCCCAGCTTCCACAATTCCCTGATGCACTTCACCCTCAGCATAACGCTGAATCAGTTCAGCCGCACGATCCAAAGCCGTAATCACCGCACCCGGGTCTACTTCCTTCTCAAAACGCATGCTTGCTTCGGAACGCAGCCCCAGTTGGCGCGACGTTTTCCGAACGGTTCCGCCGTCGAATTTGGCGGACTCCAAGAGCAGATTCACCGTACCTTCCGATACCTCGGAATTCTCGCCACCCATAACCCCAGCGATGGCTACAGGTTTCACGCCATCCGTAATGAGCAACATGTGCGGCTCCAGCTTGCGCTCCTGTCCATCAAGCGTAACGATCGTTTCGCCTTCGTTGGCCATACGCACTTCAATATGGCCTTTTTCCAGCTTATCCGCATCGAATGCATGTAACGGTTGACCATATTCCAGCATGACATAGTTCGTGATATCAACGATATTGTTGATTGGACGAACACCTGCAGCCATTAGACGGTTTTGCATCCAGAGCGGGGAAGCACCCAGCTTAATGCCGGTTACATAACGAGCCGCATAGTGACTGCATTGCTCCTGTGCCTTAATCTCTACAGAGATATGATTCGCAGCTTCATCACCCACTTCAACCAGTTGGTCTTTGGGATTCGGCAACTTCACTTCACGACCCAGAATGGAACCTACTTCATAAGCTGCGCCACGCATGCTGAGACAGTCGGAACGGTTCGGTGTCAGGTCCAGTTCAAGTACATGATCGTCGAGACCAAGAACCTGGCTGATCGGCGTGCCAACCTCTGTTGTTTCCGGTAGAACAAGAATACCTTCCTGTTGATCTTTGGGCAGCAATTTATCGTTCATGCCCAGCTCTTTCGCAGAACAGATCATGCCAAGGGATACAACACCGCGCAATTTGGCTTTTTTGATATCCAATCCACCAGGGAGCTTCGCTCCAACCAATGCTACGACTACCTTTTGACCTGCATCCACATTTTTCGCACCACACACGATCTGCAGATCTTCTTCCTGGCCGGCATCGATGACACATACATTCAGTTTGTCTGCATCCGGGTGTTTCTCCTTGCTCTTCACATAACCTACAACAACTTTATTCACGCCCTTGTTGCGGTTCTCCACTACATCAATCTCGACACCCGCACGGGTGATTTTCTCCGCCAATTCCTGTGGCGTCACACCTTCAAGGGAAATATAATCAGACAGCCAATCTGTCGATACTCTCATGGACGTTCACTTCCTTCATCTATAAATTGGTATTCCCGGTTCATAACGTTTGCTCTATATTTGTTGATCCATTGTATTGTTAAGTTACAGCCTTCCGAATTGCTTCAAGAAGGTCAGATCGCTATTGTAGAAGTGACGGATATCATCGACACCATACTTCAGCATGGCGATACGCTCTACGCCCATACCAAATGCGAAACCACTGTATTTCTCCGGATCGTAACCACCCATTTCCAGTACTTTCGGGTGAACCATACCGCCGCCCAAAATTTCAAGCCAGCCGGTTTGCTTACATACCCGACAGCCGCTGCCGCCACATTGTACACAGGTTACATCCACTTCCGCACTTGGCTCCGTGAACGGGAAGAAACTTGGACGCAGACGAATCTCCGTGTGGGAACCGAACATTTCGCGCACGAATTGCAGCAGGGTTCCTTTCAGATCGCTCATACGAATGTTTTCGCTGATGACCAGCCCTTCAACCTGGTTGAATTGGAAAGAGTGCGTCGCATCATCGTCATCACGGCGGTATACTTTACCTGGGCAGATGACTTTGACAGGCACTTCGCCCTTCATGCTCTGCATGGTACGCACTTGAACCGGAGATGTATGGGTACGCATCAACAAGTCTTCGGTAACATAGAAGGAATCCTGCATATCGCGCGCCGGGTGATTCTTCGGCAAGTTCAATGCTTCAAAGTTGTAATAATCCATCTCGACTTCAGGACCTTCCGCTACGCGGTATCCCATGCCGATGAAAATATCTTCGATCTCCTGTACCACTTTTGTCAGTGGATGCAGTCCGCCTTGACGTCCACGACGTCCTGGCAGCGTCACATCAATTTTCTCGGATTGCAGACGCTTCGCCGTCTCTTCCTTCTGGAACTGATCCTGCTTGCTGTCGATGACTTCCTCAATGGCAGCCCGAACATCATTGGCTACTTGACCAATAACCGGACGTTCCTCCGCACTAAGTGCACCCATGCCTCGCAAAATTTCAGTCAATGCACCCTTTTTCCCCAAATACTTCACACGCAGATCACTGAGCGTCTGTGGATCATTCACACCAGACAACTGCTCCAGCGCTTCGATCTTCAATGCCTCTAAACGTTCTTTCATGTGTAATTGCCCCCTTTTTGTGGTGTTTTTGCAACAAAAAAAGGCCTTCTCTCCCCTGAAGGGACGAAAAGACCGTGGTACCACCCTTGTTAGACATCCATTGCTGCACGGACCTTCTGGCCTGCAACTGGTTTTGTCTCACTTTGTACGGAATAACGACCGTTAACCGTTTGCCCCTACTGTTGCCTCTGTGTCTGCACACAAACAGGTTCAGGGAACCGCTTCGGAGTGAATTTCGGCAGCCTTGTTCTACAGAAACGCTCTCAATCTACGGCGCTTCCTCCCTGTCCAGAGGCACTGCTTACTTATCTCCATCATCACGTTTGCTTGTTAGTTAAACCTTTAGAGGTTGTCAAAAAGTCCGCTTTTGATTACGAATGATGCCTCTTGGCATCAGCGTCGAATATCGGATTCAGCCGAAATGTCCGTTGCTCACGTAGTTTTCCTACGCTCCGCTACTCCATTTCTATCTTCATCCCATCTTCTCGGTACTGAAAACCGCTCTTTTTGAACACATACCCTATATCGATGTAATCATCGATGATCGTTCATAATTATATGCAAAATAGATCGAAATAGCAAGCCGTCCATGTTCTAATTTATGCTTGCGCCCTTATCTTTCAATTGTTTCAGACGCTGCTGGATTTTGCGAATCTCAGCGGCCTCGACTGCTCGCTCATTCGAATGCTCGGGCTGTGTCAGACTGTCTTTTCCAGCAGTGCTCACAGGAGACAGCAACTCCGACAGGCGCATCTCCAATCGCAACCGCTCGTCATCGGATTCCCGTGTCTCTAGCGCACGCTCCCGAAGTTTGCTGGACTGCTCCCAATCCGACACGCCTCCTTCAAACAGGGTTGCTGTGCCCCCAGATTCCAGATCGCACAATCGATTCGCAAGTGTCTTCGTCAGCATCCGGTCATGAGATACAAGTACCAAAGCACCTGAAGCCTGTTTTAATACATTCTCCATGACTTCCTGGGTATCGATGTCCAGATAGTTCGTCGGTTCGTCCAACACCAGCAGATTCGCTCCACCAAAATACAGTCTCAGAAATGCCACTCTGCACTTTTCCCCCATGCTCAAATCCCCAATACGCTTGAACACGTCATCCCTTGAAAACAGGAAACATCCCAGAATGGTACGTGCCGCACTTTGTGTCATGGATGGGAGGGTAAGCAAACTATCCAGCAATGTTAAACTCTCGGGAAGCCCTTCCAGCTCCTGTGAAAAGTAACCGATTTTCAGCTGTGGATGCCGTGTTACCTTGCCCTGCGACGCTTCCAGCTCACCAATCATCAACTTTAACAGTGTCGTCTTGCCCGTTCCATTAGGACCTCGTACGGCAAGCCGATCTCCGCGTTCAACGGTGATTCGAAGGTTACGAAGCACTGGCTCGTTACCCGTATATGAAAAACTCACCTCATCCAAGGCAACAAGCTGTCGTGCAGCCAGTGGATTCATCTGCAATTCCATGTTCAACTTTGCAGCTTCACGAGGTTTATCCACCCGTTCCCGCTCCAAACGTTCCAGCTGTTTTTGTTTTGCATGGTAACGTGAAATATTTTTGTTGGCTTTGGCCTTGTAGAAGCTCTGGGTGATCTTCACCTCCACATCGGTCGCTGAATTATGCGCTTTATGGAACCATTCCTGGTAGTTTCGAATCGTTTCTTCCAACGCCTTACGCTCCAGCTCCTGCCTGCGGTAGATCGTTTCCTGTTCCCGTAATTCACGCTCTTTGTGGAGCTTGTATTCGGAGTATCCGCCTTTGTATTTGGTCAGGGCATCTGCACTGAATTCAATCACTCCTGATGCTACCTCATCAATAAAGGTTCGATCGTGAGATACAAATAACAGCGTACCTTCGTATGAGGATAACCACTCTTCAAGCCAGCGCATGCTTCCCTCATCCAGATGATTCGTCGGTTCATCCAGGATCAGGAATTTGGGCTTGCTGACAAGAAGTCCTGCCAGGCGAGCCTTTGTTTTTTGTCCACCGCTCAAAGAATGATAGGGTCTGTTCCAATGCTCTGCGGATAGTCCAAGACGTGTCAGTACCTTCTCTACTTCAGTCTCCCACATGTAGCCGTTAAGCTGTTCATATTGCTCCATCACTTGCGTATAGGCTGCAAGCAGCTCATCATCCGCTTCAGTGCTAATGCTCAAACGTTGCTCCAGTTCTTCCAAACTCCGTTTCACTTCATAGATCTGACCGCTCTCACGCCGGACCGCATCCAATACATTCATGCCCGTCTCAATCTCCGAGCGCTGGCGCATGAACCCCCATTCCTGCTGCGGAATATGCCGTTCAATCCGTCCACCACCGTGCTCTTCTCCCAAAATGATTCGTAACAACGTCGTCTTGCCGCATCCGTTACGACCCAGAATGGCAAGTCGCTCGCCCTCATTAATCTCCAAATTCAATCCTGTAAACAATTCAATGCCGTTCCATTCTTTTGATACTTCATGTAAGCGTACCAATGTCATCATGAGGCCTCATCCTTCCTGCATCCTTTTTGCTAAACAAAAAAACCGCTGGCATCAGCCGGCGGTTTGGCAATTCAGGGTTGGATCAAGCATTCAAAGACAGATCTAAGGTAAGCTACGGCATGAACAAAGAAACCCCAAACACAGGGTACACGTAAACCTCCAAGGTCTACTTGTTCCATACCTGATCCCATAGCTGAATTTGGACACACGAATCCCCTCATTGCTCAGCCGCTCTGGCTGACTGCGTCATAAAACTTTCTGCAGTTAACTGGGGTCAATTCATGTGTTTTACTTCATGGGACGTATGGTTACCTCTCATTCATGTGTAGTATCAATTTCTCCGTTATTGTACCAGATCATTGTAAAAAAGCAAAGGTTATAAATTATTCTGAAAGAATACATACTACTCACCAATCTGATGACATGCAGTCTTCTGATGATTGCTTTTATTCAAAAGTTTCTTTTATGACAGAAAAAAAGCCCTTGCATCGCAAGGACTTCGGTTTTGCTTCGTTAAGCGGGTGATGGGAATCGAACCCACGCTATTAGCTTGGAAGGCTAAAGTTCTACCATTGAACTACACCCGCATGAATGAAGATTTAATTGTTAAGTTCCTTAGGAAGTTAACAGTGATTTTACAAATAATAATATACCATGATCCTTTATAGCATGCAAGTCATGTTTTCCATTTTTTTCATTACGTATCAACATTAAAAAAGCAGGAGCACTCTTGCGCCCCCGCTGTTCCCTATCCTGTGGGCTTATCCACATCTCTCAAAAACTGCTTTTCAAATTCAGCGGCTTTAATCGGTTTGCTAAAGAAATAGCCCTGAGCCTCATGACAGTGCTGATTGCGGAGAAAGATCATCTGGTCTTCGTTCTCCACGCCCTCGGCAGTCACTTTCAATTGTAAATGATGCGCCATTGAAGTGATGGTAGATACAATCGCAGCGTTATTGCTGTCCTCCATGACTTCATTAACGAATGAACGGTCAATCTTGAGCCGATCAATCGGCAGATCCTTCAGATAGTGCAACGAGCTGTATCCCGTTCCAAAATCATCAATACTGATATGCACACCAATTTCTTTGATTTTGCGCAACTGTTCGAAGGATCGGTCTTTATCAAATGTCATGCTCTCTGTAATCTCCAGTTCAAGCCATACGGGCTCTAGTCCTGTCTCCTTGAGAATGCCATTGATATTGTCCAACAAATGGGAATGCCTGAATTGTCTCATCGACAGATTCACCGAAACACACAGCTTACGATAACCAGCTTCCTGCCACTGTTTGTTCTGTGCACACGCTTCACGAAGCACCCATTCGCCAAGAGGCACAATGAGCCCACTTTCTTCTGCCAGAGGAATAAATTCCGCCGGAGATACCGAGCCTCGCTGCGGATGCTGCCAACGAACCAATGCTTCCATACCCACGATTAGACCACTTTGCAGATTAACCTGCGGCTGGTAGACCAGGTAGAACTGACCTCGATCCAACGCCTTGCGCAGATCATTCTCAAGCTGCAAACGCTCCTGTGCCTTCATCTGCATCGCATGGGCAAAACGATTCAGTTCCATTCCTTGTTCCTTGGCACTGTGCAGAGCCGTATCCGCATTCTGAATGATCTCCTGTGGCGACTCACCATCATGCGGGAAAATGGCCATACCGATTCCAAGGGTAAGGTGATACTCATTGCCATCAACCAAAACGGGCTTTTCAAAAAGTTGAAGAATGGATCTTGTCCGGCGCAACGCCGTATTGGTTGAACTGAAATCTGTCATTGTCAACGCAAACTCATCTCTTCCCAGCCCAAAGACTTCTTCTCCTGGAAGTGACGAATGTTTCAGTCGTTGACCTACCTGACGCAAAACACGGTTAGCTGCTTGCTGTCCGAGCGAATCATTAATGGTCTTGAACCGGTTGATATTCAGGACCAGTACACCAACAAGCTGTTCCTCGACCACGGCATCATCCATCATTATTTTCAATCGTTGTGAAAGCCGACGACGATTCGGAAGTCCTGTTACATCGTCATGATGAGCAATATAGTTCATCTTGGCCTCCGCGACCTGCTGTTGCAGGAAAGGTGTGTCCACTACGGACGTATACAGTCCTTTTTGAATGAAAAAATATGCCATACAATTACTCAGCAACCCCAGCAGCAGATTGAGATCATTCACCCCCGTTGCTGAAACAAAATAACATTCTCCAAAAAAGAAACATAAGATGCCACATAGAATGGTTGGTACATCACCATCTTTGGATTTTTTCCATTGTACAAACAAAAGAACTGCAATAATGGCATAGAGCAACCCGACCATAAAATGAACCCGGGTGAAGATTCCACCAAGCACATCCCCATCAAGCATATTTGGCAACATGCTCCACTCCTGAATCGCCAATATGTACAAAATAACAAAGGCACCCAATGTTCCACTGAAGAGCAAGAACCTTCGTGGTAATGCAATTTCTTTCTCATTTAGGGTATATACGAGCAGCAAACCTACTGAACACACCAAAGATCCCATGGTTGACATCATTAAGGAGAACTCTGATTCCATCATAGCTCCATTTGGAATCTCTTCTGCAAATGAAACGATATGAACCAGTTCAAACAGACCAATCAATAAAAAGAGTGTTGTCAATAATGTTCTCCGAAGAGTTAGCTTCTGTGTCCGAAACAACCAGCTTTGATTGTAGATACCGATACAGGCCGCTGCCGCAGCGAATCCACCCAAGAGTGTCAAAACCGGGTAACCCGATAGGGTCAGATCAGAGCTTGAAGAGGAACGGAACCATTGACTTGCGAGGAAACACAATAAGCCGCAAACAGCGACCCAAATTATTTTTCTCTGATCTTGCAGATTAACCTTCATGCCGTGTTTTCCTTCCCGGGGTCACCTATCCTGAATTACATTAACCAAACTCAACAGCTTACTACATGATTCGACAAAAAAACATATTAACCAACGTTCAATTCACATGCATACACATGCTATCTGGTACATAATAACATTTAAATCTGCATACGTGAACTAAAAAATAGTCACTCCTAGGAATATTTATTCATAAATATAGAGAAAAACAAGGCATTAAGAACTAAAAAAACATGGATCTCCAGTTAGAGTCCATGTTTTCCTAATTTGCAACTGTATATCAGACTATATTACTTATCAAAATTCACTTCTGGCGTTGTTAATTTATCATAGAAATCAACGACCTTATCCTTGTCTTCCGATGAGCGAATCGCCATCGCTGAACGTGGGTGCTCGTCCAACGCCCCTGTAATCATGTAAGGCAGAATGTAACCCCATTCTTCTTTTTCTCTCAGTGGAACCATCAACTGTTCCAATACACCAAGTACTGGACGCAGATTGTATTTAGTTCCTTTCAGATGAGCTACCAGCAATTCGGTTGGACAGTTTCCTGCCGCGCGTCCCATACCATACACAGAGGCATCAAGCAGCTCAACGCCAAGTTCCGCCGCAACCAATGTGTTAGAAAACGCAAGCTGCATATTATTATGTGTGTGAACACCAAGACGTTTGTTAGGCAAATGAGTCTTGAACTTCTCTACCAGATATTTCACATCATTATGATCCAGACTACCGTAAGAATCGACAATGTAGACAACATCCACAGTACTTTCTTTGATCAATTCAAATGCTTCGAGCAGCTCATTCTCCATAACATTAGAGAGTGCCATAATATTAAGTGTAGTTTCATATCCACGATCATGGAATGTTTGAACCAGCGCAAGCGCCTTATCTACATCTTTGCTGTAGCAGGCAACCCGGATCAGATCTAGCATGCTCTCGCTGCGAGGCAAGATATCATTCTCGTCCACACGTCCAACGTCAACCAGTGCAGACAGTTTGGTATTGCCTTTTTGAGGAATCACTTTACGCAAGAAATCATCATTCAGGAAACGCCATGGTCCTGCTTCCTCAGCACCTTTCAGTAACTTCGGAGAGTTTTTGTATCCAATTTCCATATAATCAACGCCAGCTTCATTCAACCCAGCATACAGCTGTTGAACAAAGTCCACGCTAAAGTCCCAATTATTTACCAATCCGCCATCACGGATCGTACAATCTACAATTTTGCAATGATTTGTCTTCATTAATGTCTGCTCCTTTTCTGACCAACTTGTGTATTCCTCTCATGATACTTGAACGTGACAAGAAAAGTAAAGGGATTCCGGACTTATTTACTTCGATAAGATTTCCAGATTCGATCAATTTCAACCATATCTGATGCATCTGGAACCTTTCCTCCATACCGCACGCTGTTATACGCATCTGGCAGTCTCGCAGACAGCTCATCTTCTTCTAGCTTCACACCATTTTGAATAATGGTCTGTGCAGCCTCGAGCGGAGTATGCGTCCCCTGTATTCCCACACCTCGATGAGTAGCTCTATCGATCCAAGTCCGATAGTAATACCGAACACGTTCAGTCTCCTGAGCAGGTACCACTTCTTTTCTCCTAAACCAATTCTTCCGAACTTTTGCTGGCGCATCAAGCGTCTCACTCACATCGATATACTCCGTTCGTGGTTCTGCCTTCTTTTCACCAGGTTGTAACATGCCCTTGAATCGTTCCATGAGTCTGTTTATCGTTTTTCGTCCCAACCTCAGAAGCAGCCACAGGATTACTCCTGCTACAGCACACATCACTACCCACCCCAGAATGTTCCAGAAGACTGAGGGCTCGGATGGGGGCTCTCTCCAGTCATTCGGGAGATTTAGCTGCTGATCGGGAGTGTCCATTGGCAATCGTGGCTCCTCGCCGGATATCGGGCCAAACCACCCCCTGATCCATGCGAGCAAGCGGTCACGTAGCGGTCCCAGCCATGCTGCGAGACTTGGGAAAGCACCGATCGCGACGATGACAATAAACATCCACATGAACCGCTGATGATTCGCACGTGCAAAATCTCGTAAAACCAATCTTCTCTTGCCATCATTGAGCATTGCCTGGTCCAGTTGCAGCATATATCGTCCAACCAGCCAAAAGGCAAAGCTGATCACTCCCGCAATATAGATCCATAGGGTATAGGTTCGTATCGGCTGCATGAATTCCAATGAATTCGAAGCAATCATAAGTACAATCGCACTGATTACACCCATAATCTGCAAACGCCATAACAATACAGAATGAAAGACTGGCTGGAAGGTCAGACCTGCATAAGCCGAGATGACTCCACACAGTATCAATGTGATGATATCCGGCATCGGGAGAATGAGGCTCATTCCTACAACGAGTCCGAAGAAAAATCCTACGAAGAGTGCCGTTACTCCACGAATAAATGTACTTTTCTCGCTAAAACCCGGAATTTTATGCTGAATGAATTGTCCCAACCAACCCACGAGAACAACCAGGATGAATAATATATACGGCAAATGTTCCATGGCATAGAATGAAGCGAGTGTAAATATCGGAAATAGGTATATACCAGCCATCAAGACGGCAAACATCGCTATGAGTCCCTTGGTCGTCGCTGCCTGTCTGCTGCTCATGCACTCACCGCCTTCGTATTCCCCTTTACGTCTTCTACCGGGAGAATCGTCACACGATGTCCTTGTTCATGCAGACGTGCAATCTCATGCTCCATAGCGGCTGATACATAGGATGTAATCAGCAGATAGCTTCGGATTTGTTGTGCTTCTTCATTCAACCGTACTTCATCATTCAGGAATTGCTCCATGGGTACCATGCATTTCAGCTCTGTCTCCGCCATAGCTTCCAATAATCTTTCCAGATGGGGTGTGCCATAATCTGGCTCAATCCGAAGTGTATCGCGGCCGCCACCCACATGATAACCATTATGGGCGAAGCCTGCCGGTAGCCCTCTACCGATAGCATCCACTGCAGCCGTGGCAGCGTAACGGAGTGCCCGTTCAATCTTTTCGGGTCGAGTGACAACACTCCACATATCTGCAGATTCCTGAATATTGACTACAATCCAGGATTGCGGATCAGCTGTCCATCCCTGCTTGTAGACTTGTAATTCACCTGTACGTGCACTCGCTTTCCAGTGAATGCGATTCATGGGGTCGCCTGCGCCATAAGGCCGAACACCCAGAATCAAGAAAGGATCTTCAACGATCCATCGTGATACTTCCACTTCTCCCTGCCATACCTGATAAATTGCAGGAAGATCCTCTGCATTCACTAATGAAGGATACACGACCATAGACATTTGCAAAGGAATCGGTTTGGTGGAACGCCACACGCCAAAGAGATCCCCACCTGTCATCGTTGCTGTATTTAATGGATAAATCCCACGCTGAGTACATGTAAAAGGATGTTTGCGCGTAATACGAGTAAACGGTTTCAACGTAAAAATACTCTTGTGGTTCTGATAGATTTCGCCTTGGCTAATATCCATACCTGAGCCGGAACGAAATACAAACGACACGGGCATCATCGATTCAAGTCTGAGCCACGGTACGGAGACTCGCTTCTCATTCGATATCGTCTCCACCATCTCAAGTTCATCTCCAGCGTAACAACGCAGCTTGCTGAATTGTCTACTGTACTTGAGCTTTCGCAGTGCAGGTCGTCCGAACCACACACCATGTATAACAACGACAATGCCTCCAACAAGGACAAGCCATAATAATGCCATAAGATTAACGCCCGCTTGTAGCGAGATTCTCCGTAGGCACTTCTGTCTGATTCAGAAGTTCCTGGATGATACGCTCCGCCAAGCCTTCTTGTTGTCTGATCCGGTTACGAAATACAAGTCGGTGGGCCAGCACAGGTACCGCCAGAACCTTAATATCATCAGGCAAAACAAAGTCTCTGCCATGCAGTGCAGCCCATGCCTGACTTGCCTTAAGTAATGCCTGAGCCCCGCGTGGACTTACGCCAAGTGAGAGCTCAGGATGTTGCCTTGTCGCTTCCGTTAACTGAATGATATATCGTAGCAAATCTTCGTTGATTTGCACGGTTTTATACGTATCCTGCGCCTTCAAAAGTTCTTCACGACTGATCACTGCCGTGAGATCATCAACAGAGCGTCTGGCTACCGTACGTCTCAAGATTTCTACACTCTCTTCACTGCTTGGATAACCCATGCGAATTTTCATCATAAAACGATCCATCTGAGCCTCAGGTAGCGGAAAAGTTCCCTGATTATCTACGGGGTTCTGGGTGGCGATAACGATAAATGGCCGTTCCAGCTGTCTCGTTGAGCCGTCGATACTGATCTGGCGTTCTTCCATGCACTCCAGCAAGCTTGATTGCGTACGCGGTGTAGCCCGGTTAATTTCATCGGCTAGTACAAGATTGGCAAACAAGGGCCCCGGTCTGAATTCAAAATCACCTTCTTTTTGATTAAAAAAGTGAATTCCTGTTAAGTCAGAGGGCAGCAAGTCTGGTGTAAACTGTATCCGTTGGAAGGTGCAGTCCAATGAAGAGGCCACCGATTTGGCGAGCATCGTTTTCCCGGTACCCGGTACATCCTCCAGCAGTACATGTCCTGACGCTATAATCGCTGTCATCACCAGCTCAATGGTATGCTCTTTTCCCACAATTACTTTTCCCACGTGATCCATCAATTGTTGATTCATTCGTTCCATTCCTTGGATTTCCATCTGCATCTCATCCTTCCGTTATGGAGCTTATGTATTCGCATTCATTACTAACTATAACCCTAATTGGCAACATAAAACAAAGGAGTCGGCAGATGGCCGACTCCTTGACTCCCCGCACTTCTCAAAATACCAAAGGCAACATAATCATAAACCGCGTACCCTCGCCTTTTTTGCTATCCACAGAGATGGTACCTCCATGGTTCTTGATGATTCGGTAGCTTACTGACAGTCCAAGTCCCGTTCCGCTCTCCTTGGTCGTGAAGAATGGATCAAACAGACGTACAAGCGTATTATGGTCCATCCCATGACCGTTATCCGCGATGGAGATCTGCACGAACTTGTTTTCCGTGGCAGTAGATATTCGAATTAGACCGGTATGTTCTTCACCAACTTCCTCGATCGCATCCATTGCATTTTTCACCATATTCAAAATAACCTGCTTAATCTGTTTGACATCAATGGACACATTCAGCGGGGCATCCCCTTCATCCAGGACGATCTCGCATCCCTTCATCAAACCTTCGCTTTCTGTCAGCAGGACCACCTCTTTGAGTAAAGAGTCGACAGACATCACGGTCTTCTGTGGAGCCGATGGTTTGGAAGAATTCAAAAATTCGTAGATGATGTCGTTCGCCCGATCAATCTCCGTCAGTATGATTCGCGCGTACTCGTCTTTGCCGAGCTGCAGCAAATGGGGCCTGAGCAGTTGGATGAACCCACGGATTGCAGTCAACGGATTACGAATTTCATGAGCAATAGATGCTGAAATCCGCCCCAGCATCGCAAGTTTGTCATTTTGATAAGCGGTCTGTTCGATTTGTTTATAATCAGATACATCTTTGACGCTGAACAAAAAGTCGCCATCCATCTGATCACCGTACGTTACAGTAACCAGCCAATGCCTGCCGTATTCATCGATCAACTCATGATAGCGCTTACGATGAAAAATGGTTTCCCGATAAATACGTAAAATTTTCTTTTTCTTGAATCGGCTCATCTGCGGATGATGCAGCATTTGCATCAGGGTGCAGCCGCTCAACAGACTTCTCGGAAGTTCCAACAACTTTGCCATCTGAACGTTAATAAACGTCAATACACCGTGACTGTCAAACAACATAATACCGCTATCCAGATGTTCCAGTACATTCTCGTACTTGTTGTTATCCAGATGCACAGGCGGGAATCCATCCGTTGGTTGAGGCACTGTATCCTGAAATTCACTAATCATGTCAGGTTCCTCCTTTTCACGTAAATGATAAACTTGCCATTCGGACATCATATCATCACAGAAACAGGAAGGGCCGATTTTATTTTTCATTACCGGTGCCCTTTCGTTGGGGGGCTGAGCCGAAAATATGGATGGCATGTCCGGAACTCAAGCTGGTCTATTCCCGGTAACCAACACTCGATCCGGAAAATCATATACGTTTGTTCCATTCCGACCTTCTCCTATTCCCAAACACGAACATTTTTTGCTCCGCCTCTTTTGCAAGTCTGCTTTTATCATAGACAAGTTTATAGAAGAGAGTCAATCGGAGAAAGTGTCGAATGGAAATTATTTTAAAAAAAACCTCGAATTAGTTCCAGAACAACAGCACAAAAACGAAGCCGTTTCACCCCTTAGGCAAATCAGCTTCGTTTTTAATATCTTTAATTTGTGATATATCCAAATTCATCTATAGTCCGGTCTTATTATGCTGAATTTTCAGTCTGCGCTGACTCATCACAGCTAATCGACGTTTAAGTTCACTTTCCCACTTCTCGTCTTTGGTTTCTTTGGCGAGCCTGAGCAAATCCAGAGCCATATCAATCTGGCGCTGCACAATGACCATGGCATCCTCGCTCTCACGGTTTACACAGTTTTCGAAAATGGCATCCTCATCTTCTGTAACATAATCTTGAAAGTCGATCTCGGATGCACCGTCTCCATGCGCATATTCGGCGAGAATTTCATATTCGTTTTCCACTTTATAATGCACCTCAACCCGATGACACACCGGGCAAAACAGCAGGGGAACATTATGAACCTGGGTGCGGTAATGCTTCAGCGTGCCCTTCGTTCCAACCATACTTGCCCCACAACAGTAACTCATTTTTGTTCACCCTCCTTATTACGTGCCGGGACTTTTTTTGTTAAAATGCATCCCGTACACTTCCAGCACTTCCGAAAAGGAATAGTTCCATCAGTGTATCACATTCATGTACAGATTATAAATGCAGAGCACCGGAATATTTACCGGGTTTCCATACCCTATTCGCCTTACTGGCCATCAATTCCTCTTTCAACAAATAAAAAGAAGACTTTCTTCTAATATATTATTAACACGCTTAGCTGCTTGTTCAAACACTTTTGATTAACTTCGTGATAACTTCTGGCAAAAGGGTGCAAAAAGCCCTCAATCCCTAACGGGATGAGGGCTTGAACAAAAACCGTTCAAGTTAACCTGGCCTTACAGGTTGTTGTCGCCTGGTTTCCAGTTCATTGCACACAATCCGCCGGATTGCAGTGCTTGCAGTACGCGAAGTGTTTCTTCAACACTACGGCCTACATCGTTGTGGTTAACCACTTGATATTTCAATTCGCCTTCTGGATCGATAATGAACAGGCCGCGCAATGCTACGCCTTCTTCTTCGATCAGAACGCCGTAATCTTTAGCCACTTGCTTCGTGATGTCGGAAGCCAGCGGGAAGTTCAATTGACCCAGACCATTGCTGTCTACAGGTGTGTTGATCCATGCTTTGTGGCTGTGTACGGAGTCTACGCTCACGCCAAGGATTTCAGTATCCAAAGCTTTGAATTGCTCAGAAGCAACGCTCAAAGCTGTAATTTCAGTTGGGCACACAAATGTGAAGTCCAAAGGATAAAAGAAGAATACAAGCCATTTGCCACGATAATCGGACAGTTTAACGGAACCAAAATCTTGTCCATCTCCCGATACTGTTTCCATTGCGAAATCCGGTGCTGGTCTACCAACCAAACGTTCTGCCATAACTAAAAATTCCTCCTTTGGGATTATGTAAGCATCCATATGGATTGCTCATCATCAAGAAAAACGCGAACGCCTTTCCTGTAATTAAAATGATTTGATACTTGATAACAAGTACAAGTAAAATGTTATCATCCGGACTTCCCAAAGTCAAGATTATAACCATTATTTTTTTATAATAATTATAAATAAGGATTTTTCGTGCCAAAAATCATAAAGGAACAGCCCTCTGTACATTCCATAACTGGAAACAAAGGGCTGCCATGTTCTTGATAATATAATTACGCCTGTTTCTGAATAGCCGCTACAATCAAATCGCCCATTTCGGTCGTGCTGATCGCTGTGCTCTTGTCTACAGCAATATCACTCGTGCGGTGTCCTGCGTTCAATACATTCGACACAGCTGCTTCAATGGCATCCGCACCTTCTGCATAACCAAAGGTTGTGCGGAACATCAACGCCAAAGAGAGAATGGTTGCAATCGGATTAGCGAGGCCTTGACCTGCGATATCCGGTGCAGAACCGTGTACCGGCTCATAGAGTCCGAAGCTGCCTTCTCCTAGTGATGCAGATGCAAGCATACCGATGGAACCCGTCAGCATCGCTGCTTCATCACTCAAGATATCTCCGAACATGTTTTCCGTTACAATAACATCGAAGCTGGCTGGGCGACGAAGCAATTGCATCGCACAGTTGTCTACCAACACATGCTCCAGTTCAACATCCGGATAATCCGGTGCTACCCGATTCACAACTTCACGCCAGAGACGGGAAGTTTCCAATACGTTGGCTTTGTCTACAGAAGCCAGCTTCTTGCGACGTCCTTGCGCAATTTCGAATGCCTGACGAACGATCCGCTCCACTTCTGTTACATTATATGCACAAGTATCTACGGCCTCTTCACCCTGTGCACTTTCACGTCTGAACTTCTCACCGAAGTAGATACCACCTGTCAATTCACGTACTACCATCAGATCTGTACCTTCAAGTACTTCCGGCTTCAACGTTGAGGCATCCTTCAAGCAATCAAATACGACAGCCGGACGCAGGTTGGAGAACAATCCGAGTGCTTTGCGAATACCCAGCAGGCCTGTTTCCGGGCGAAGCTCCTTGCTGTTGTTATCCCATTTTGGACCGCCAACCGCTCCAAGCAGGACTGCATCTGCACTTTTACACACGCTCAGTGTTTCTTCTGGAAGAGGTGTACCCTTCTCATCAATCGCGATTCCGCCAAACAGGGCATGCTCTGTCTCAAAACGATAACCGAATACTTCCTCCGTACGTTTAAGCACTTTCTCAGCCTCAGCTACGACTTCAGGGCCGATTCCGTCACCTGCAATAACTGCAATTTTTTTCACGTCTGCCATTGGGTTGTCCACTCCTTATATTTCATTCATTAATTATTCATAAAGTAACGTCTCATATTAACTCTCTCTTTTGTATCATATTCCAAGGTCATTTGACCAAGATATACAATCTATGACTTTAATAGATTTTACCTATAAGCCGATAGAGATTAACTTTCACAAGTTGTTCCTGACCCTCCCGGTAGGGTAAAATATAGCTGAATTCAAATCAGGTACGCAGGAGGGATAAGCAACATGCAATATTCGTATTTGGGTAAATCAGGCCTCAAGGTCAGTCGAATCTGTCTCGGTACCATGAATTTCGGGCCTGCTACAGATGAAAAAGAAGCTTTCCGCATTATGGACGCAGCACTCGATGCAGGGGTAAACTTTTTTGATACCGCTAACATCTACGGGTGGGGTGAAAATTCTGGGCTTACCGAAGAAATTATCGGACGCTGGTTCAATCAGGGCGGTGGCAGACGTGAAAAAGTAGTTTTGGCCACCAAAGTCTATGGCTCCATGCATGATGATACAGATGGCCCCAACAACGAAGCTGGCCTCTCTGCCTATAAAATCAGACGGCATCTGGAGGGTTCCCTCCGCCGCTTGCAGACCGATCATATCGAACTGTATCAGATGCACCATGTTGACCCAGCTGTATCATGGAATGAACTGTGGGGTGCATTTGAGAATGCCGTTCATCAAGGTAAAATCGGTTATGTAGGGTCAAGCAACTTTGCTGCATGGCAGATTGCAATCGCTCAAAGCGAAGCCAACAACCGCCATTTCCTTGGCCTTGTTTCCGAACAGCATAAATACAGCCTCAACTGTCGTTTGCCTGAGTTGGAAGTACTGCCTGCTGCCAAAGAACTGGGCCTCGGCGTCATTCCATGGAGTCCGCTTGATGGTGGGTTACTGGGACGTAATGCTCTGCAGAAGCTGGAAGGAACACGCAGTGGCGGCATCGCGGGACGAATTGAGCAGCAACAGACTCAGCTTGAAGACTTCGCAGCGCTCTGTCGTGATCTCGGTGAACCACAGGATACGGTGGCTTTGGCATGGGTTGCAGCCAATCCCGCAGTAACCGCTCCAATTATTGGACCGCGTACACTCGAGCAGTTTGAGACCGCACTCAAATGTCTGGATGTGACTTTGGATGAAGCCGTGCTCAAACGTCTGGATGAGATTTTCCCAGGTCCAGGTGGACATGCACCTAATGCATACGCGTGGTAATAACTTGATAGCGTATGGTAATGCACGAGGTCACCGTAGAAACTACACTGTGTGGACCTGCCCTAATTATATATATTAAAAGCAAAAGAGTCTGACCCTCCATAGGAGAGTCAGACTCTTTACGTACCTCACTGAACGGAACAAAGCAGGCCGCACGATCTTCTATATCCATTCGAAATGAGATACATCTTCCTGTCAGCGTACATTGCTGCACCGGAACGGAGCCTACAGGTTCACATTTACACGATTTGTGTATGTCTTGCGTTTCTCAATTAATTGATTCAGACCGTCTACATAGGCACGTGCACTTGCACCCAATATATCTGTGCTTACACCACGTCCTTGTACGGAAACCTGATTTTGAGTCAGCACAACATGTACTTCACCCAATGCATCCTTGCCATGTGTTACCGATTTGATCGAATAGTCAGACAACGTTACATCTTCCCCACTTACTTGGTCAATCGCATTGTAGATCGCATCTACCGATCCATTACCCTCCGCCTGCTTCTCAACCGTATCCCCGTCAAGCGTTGCAATGCGGACTTTGGCTGTTGGTACCGATTCATCTCCGTACGTAACAAAGATCGATTCCAGTTTATACACCTCGGGTGCATCCTGCAATTTCTCTTCAATTACGGCAAGCAGATCTTCGTCAGTAACTTCTTTTTTCTTATCAGCCAGCTCTTTGAACTGGGCAAATGCCCGATTCAATGCTTCTTCTTCCAACTCATAGCCAAGATCGATCAACCGCTCACGGAAGGCATGACGACCGGAATGTTTACCCAGTACAAGCTTGCTTTCCTTCAAACCGATGGACTCTGGCGTCATAATTTCGTACGTTGTTTTTTCCTTCAGCATGCCGTCCTGGTGAATGCCGGATTCATGTGCAAAGGCATTCGCCCCAACAATGGCTTTGTTTCCTGGCACAACCATACCTGTCAAACGGCTAACCAAACGACTGGTCCGTGCAATTTCAGATAACTGCAACGAGGTTTTCGCCTGGAAAAATTCCTGACGTGTCTCCAGCGCCATAGCAATTTCCTCGATCGCCGTGTTACCTGCACGTTCACCAATGCCATTGATCGTACCTTCGATCTGATCGGCCCCGTTGAGGATGGCTGCTAGTGTATTGGCGGTCGCCATACCCAGGTCATTATGACAGTGGGCACTCAGCTGTACCTTTTCAATCCCGTGCACATTCTCCTTGAGATGTTTGAAAATGTTTCCGTATTCATATGGACTGAGGTAACCCACCGTATCCGGAATATTCACTACGGCTGCGCCTTCTTCAACAGCCATATTCACCATTTCCACGAGGAAATCATATTCAGTACGACCTGCATCCTCAAGTGAGAACTCGATCTTCGAAAATGTTTTCTTCGCATAACGAATCGCGGAACGAGCTGTATCCAGTACCTGCCCTTTTTCCATACGCAATTTATGTTGGCGGTGAATAGGTGAAGTTGCCAGGAAAACGTGAATACATGGGTCCTGTGCACCTTTAAGTGCTTCCTTAACCGCATCAATGTCTTGCTCTCTGGAACGGGACAAGCCAATTACGGTAACATTTTTAACCGCTTTTGCTACTGCATTGACAGCTGCCAGGTCGCCTGGAGATGCCGCCGGGAAACCAGCTTCCATCCGGTCAATGCCAAGCCGCTCGAGCTGATGGGCAATTTCCACCTTTTCACGAGTGTTCAGATTGACTCCCGGGGATTGCTCTCCATCACGCAGCGTTGTGTCAAATACATAGATTTTACGCACGCTTCGCACCTCCTGTACTTGTATTATAATGTTTCTCTGAACCAGCAATAGCGGCTCACGCATAAGCACGGCCGCTATTCCCAGTTAAAGCTCTAAGTTTACTTGAATACCTTAAAGTGCATGTTCTAAAAGTTAATGCTTACTTCTTGATCCAGTGCATCATCTCACGCAATTGTCCGCCAACCACTTCGATTGGGTGTTCAGCTTCGTTACGACGAGTTGCTGTCAAGAATGCACGACCGGATTGGTTCTCCAGAATGAAGTCACGTGCGAATTTACCTTGTTGGATATCCGTCAGCACTTCTTTCATTGCTTTCTTCGTATCTTCCGTTACAACGCGAGGTCCAGTTACATAGTCACCGTACTCAGCTGTGTTACTGATGGAATCACGCATACTTGCAAGTCCGCCTTCATACATCATGTCAACGATCAGCTTCAGTTCGTGCAGACATTCGAAGTATGCCATTTCAGGAGCGTAACCCGCTTCTGTCAAAGTTTCGAATCCCGCTTTTACCAAAGCACTTACGCCACCACACAGAACAGCTTGCTCACCGAACAAATCAGTTTCTGTTTCTTCACGGAATGAAGTTTCGATAACCCCTGCGCGTGTACAACCGATACCTTTAGCATAAGCCAAACCGATTTCTTTAGCTTTACCCGTTGCATCTTGCTCGATCGCGATCAAGCCCGGTACACCAAAACCTTCCACGTAAGTACGACGTACCATGTGACCAGGGGACTTAGGAGCTACCAGCAATACATCGCTGTTTTTTGGAGCAACGATTTGACCGAAATGAACGTTGAAACCGTGGGAGAAGAGCAATGCAGCGCCTTCTTTGAGGTTTGGTTCGATTTCGTTTTTGTATACAGAAGCTTGAGTTTCGTCAGGAAGCAAGATTTGAACTACATCTGCACGGCTTGTTGCTTCAGCCGGGGACAGAACTTCAAATCCGTCATTTTTTGCGGAGTCAAAGGATTTACCTTCACGAAGTCCGATGACCACGTTCAATCCGCTATCACGAAGGTTTTGGGCTTGGGCGTGGCCCTGGCTACCATAACCGATTACCGCAATCGTTTTTCCTTTCAATACGTTAAGCTCTGCATCCTGTTCATAATAAGTAGTTACTGGCATGTTTATAAGTCCTCCTTTTATTGTAAAGAACCCTTCATTAATGAGCGGGTGTCTCAAGGGACCGACTCGCTTGAAGTGTCCAAAGCGTCTCAGGTCTGATCGATCCGTTCAGACACCCGCCCATTAATGCGGGAATGTATCTATCTTTTCAAGCGTTACATCACTAAAATGTTATATTGCAAGTAGTAAGGGACTGACACTTTCACATAAGATCAACTGTATATGTTAGCTCACCGTCGTCCCTTTTCATTCATTATAGCCTTATGCGTTACCGCGTACCAATGCAGTTATGCCTGTACGGGACAATTCGCGAATGCCGTATGGCTTGAGCAACTCAATCATTGCATCAATTTTGTCCGTATCTCCAACCACCTGAACAATCAGGCTGCCTGGACCAACATCTACAACGGATGCGCGGAATGTTTCAACCACACCCAGAATCTCAGGACGCTCGGAAGGCTCTGCTTTAACTTTGATCAGGGCAAGTTCACGGGCTACCATCGGTTTCAGGCTGAAATCAACCACTTTGATCACATCGATGATTTTGTACAATTGTTTCTCAATCTGCTCCAGCGTTTTATCGTCACCAATGGTGACAATAACCATCCGGGAGAGTCCGGGTTCTTCTGATTGACCCACTGTAATACTCTCAATGTTAAATCCGCGTCGACCGAACAACCCCGATACCCGCTGAAGGACGCCTGGCTGATCGTTAACCAATATTGAAATCGTATGTCTAATCATTCCTCAGCATCCCCCATCAGCATTTGATCAATTGTTGCTCCCTGCGGAACCATCGGATACACATTTTCATCCTTGCGTACCACGAATTCTACAACGACTGGGCCTGGTGTATCCAGAGCTTCCTGCCAAGCACGTGCCGCTTCTTCTTTATTCGTTGCACGCAATCCTTTTACGCCATATGCTTCAGCCAGTTTTACAAAATCCGGACTTCCTGCCAGATCAATATGGCTGTAGCGGTTCTCATAGATGATCTCCTGCCATTGGCGGACCATTCCGAGCACCTGATTGTTAATGATTACAATTTTAACCGGTATATTGTTAATGGCACAGATCGCGAGTTCTTGGGAACACATCTGCATTCCGCCATCACCGTTAATCGAGATTACGAGTCTGTCCGGATTGGCCATCTGAGCACCAATGGCAGAAGGGAATCCAAAGCCCATCGTTCCGAGACCACCTGAAGTTACCCATGAACGCGGTTGATTAAATTTGTAATATTGTGCTGCCCACATCTGATGTTGTCCCACATCCGTAGTTACAATCGCTTCACCTTTGGTTGTATCATTCAGCATTTCAACAACCCACTGGGGTTTCAGCACTTCGTCTGAATCCGTATAGCTGTAAGGTTTCTCTTGCTTCCACTGTTTGATCTGGTCTCTCCATGCATCTGCACGCTCGGCACGTCCAACTTCTTTGTTAGCTATTTCCAGTACAGTCTTCACATCACCCACGATTGGAATATCAGTTGCAATGTTTTTACCAATCTCCGCCGGATCGATATCGATATGAACGATCTTGGCATGTGGAGCGAATCCATCCAGCTTGCCTGTTACCCGGTCATCGAATCGAGCACCGATATTAATCAGCAGATCCGCTTTTTGAATAGCCTGATTGGAAGTGTACGTTCCGTGCATACCTGGCATACCCGTCCATAATTCATGACCGCTTGGGAATGCACCCAGACCAAGGAGAGTCGTTGTAATTGGAATGCCTGTCTTCTCAACAAACTCGAACAGTTCTTCATGTCCACCCGAGTACACCACACCGCCACCAGCCAGAATCATTGGACGTTCTGCTTCCTGAATGGCTTGGGCCAAACGGTCAACCTGCAGTTTGTTTGGTACTGTCCGTGGATTGTACCCTCTCAATATAACAGGTTCAGTTGTCGGTTCAAACAATGTTTTGTTCGCTGATACATCTTTCGGGATGTCGATCAGGACAGGACCTTTACGACCGGTATTGGCAATATGGAATGCCTCATGAATTACACTGGACAGATCTTTTACATCTTTCACCAGGTAACTGTGTTTGGTGATTGGCATTGTAATCCCGGTAATGTCCGCTTCCTGGAAAGCATCTGACCCGATCAGGCTCGAAATAACATTCCCCGTAATGACTACGAGTGGTACTGAATCCATATATGCTGTTGCAATACCCGTAACCAGATTCGTTGCTCCTGGTCCGGAAGTAGCGATGCAGACACCAACTTTGCCGCTTGCACGTGCATATCCGTCAGCTGCATGTATTGCTCCTTGTTCGTGACGAGTGAGAACGTGTTTGAAATCCTCGAAACCATACATCGCATCGTAAATGTACAACACTGCGCCGCCCGGGTAACCAAATACGCACTCAACACCTTCAAGTAACAAGCTTCTCAGCAGAATTTCGGATCCGCTAATGACCTCCGGCTTCATCCATTTTTCACGTAATTCATCTGTTGACCGTACTTCTGGAATTTGAGCTCCCATCAGTCATCCTCCTCTCGAAATTTACACCATTCTGACATTTAAAGTTACAAAAAAAACCTTCCATCCCTGCAAACAAGTTCATGCTTGCGAGGGACGAAAGGTTATCGCTTCCGTGGTACCACCCAACTTTGCCCGAAATTTCGCAATAACGGACCTTACCAGGTACAACAAAACGAATAGCTCAAACGAACATAGTCGTTTCCCATACCTGTTGTCTGTAACGCAGACATACGATTTTCCCTAATACGCGAAAGGAGTGACATCCAGTGCTTTTCAGGAAAACAGCTCCGAGGTGAGCTCGTATATAAGGGATAATGGTGGTGGTTTCAGCAATTCCAGCCACTCTCTGAGCAAAAGAGCCCTTAAAACTTCGTCCTCTTCATAGCCGATGAAATATTCTCGTTAAATGTTAGGAACATTATATGATTCCTCCAACCGATAAGTCAATACCTGTTTTGCATAAAAATTCAGAGAACCTTTCTTCCTCCCTCTTCAACCTTTAAGGTTGCCCTAATCCCAGCGCTTCATTCAGTCACCTTTTATCTTGCTTCGGGCATAGGATATACGAGCAGCACGACTGGTCCTGAAAGGAGGCTCCGTATGGTGATTCGGCAACGCACATCCAAGCTGGATGATGGCGCCATCATGAAGCTGATTGACACTCAACTTGTGCCTCTCTCTCACATGAGTGAAAAAGAAATTAACAAAATCCGCAAAGAAATACCCCTGCGAATGAACAGGGGCATGACCTTTGTTGTCTCGCCGGAGCCAGATAAAGCTGCTGTGGCATTCATCCATTTTCTCATGCATGGGGAACTGCTCTATGTCGATATGATGGCTGTTAGCCTGAAAGAACAACGCAAACGTTACGGCCAAACTTTGCTGCTCAAAGCAGAGAGCTTTGCGGCATCCCGGGGATGTCGAAGATCGAAAGTGATGGTGGATGAAGGCAATACCAAAGGGCTTCAGTTTTATCAAAAAAATGGGTACAGCGCGATTCGATACATCATGATGAGCCGCTGCTACGAATTGGAAAAAACATTATAAAATCCCCTAGAAAAATCCTGGTGGACGTGGTCCTGGTCCATAAGGACCGAACCCAGGCCCTGGGCCAAAACCGCCACCAGGTCCTCCTGGTCCATAACCCGGCCCGTAGCCTGGACCATATCCCTGGCCCGGTTTCGGGCCAGGTCCATATCCGGGACCAAAGCCGGGACCAAAGCCGGGACCAGGTCCATAAGCATAAGGCAGTGTGGCAATAGCGAGCAGATCAAACAGTACCAACGGCAAAATCGCTTTTGTGCGTACTTTTTTGCCATTCAGACGCTTCAGTACCAGTTTGTTGCCGGATACTTTCAACAGCTTTCCCGTAACCCGAGTGCCGTCTTTTTTGATTGCAACAATATTTTTGCCTATTAATTTCATCGCTTCATCACGCGTAACTTGTTGTTTCATACTTTCCCCTCCTCCTCGGATCGTTCAAAACAGTGTATTCGTCCATCACTGAATTCGCCTGTTTCTTTGTCCCTACCTGAAAATATGGGTATCTGCACGAGAACCAAAGTGAACGTGAAAAAGCGGCCTGCCGAAGCTCATAAAAACAAAAAAGGCCCGCACATGGCGGACCTTTCCATCAAACTTTTGGAAAGTAAATCAATATGTTGCAAGTCGTTACCTTTTACCCGGATCATACGCTTCACCGAGTGCAGACGGAGCCGAAGAACGTCCAACCGCTGCAACAAGAACGATGATGGTAAGCAGGTATGGCAACATGAAAATAATTTCCTGGGGAATACTTTGTGACCATTCAAACAACTGCACATAGTTACGAATCGCTTGTGAGAATCCAAAGAAGACAGCCGCACCAAACGCACCAATCGGATTCCATTTACCAAAGATCATGGCTGCAATGGCAATATAACCTTGGCCGGAAACCGTATTGTGTGAGAATGTACCCGTTGTCGTCAACGTGATTGCAGCACCACCAATGGCTGCAAGCGCACCACTGATCATAACGCCAACATAGCGATAACGACGTACTTTAACACCAACCGTATCAGCCGCACTTGGATGTTCACCAACTGAACGAAGACGCAGACCAAATGGTGTTTTAAACATAATGTAATACGTCAGGAATACGAAAAGAATGGCCAGATATGTCGTTGGATATACGTTCTTGAAAAAAGCTTCTCCAAGCAACGGAATGTCTTTCAAGAATGGCACATCAAATTTGCTGAAGCCTTGAACCAATGGTGAATCACCAGAACCTTCGAACAACAGCTTAACCAAGTACAACGTACTTCCTGCTGCCAAAAAGTTAATGACAATACCACTGATAATCTGGTCTGCCTTAAATGTGATAGACGCAACGGCATGAATCAACGATACCAGTACGCCCAGTACAATCGCGAGCAAAACCCCCATCCAAGCCGATGTCGTTCCGCCCATACCCGCTTCTTGAGCATAGTGCGCCCCGATTCCAGCCGCAAAGGCACCGAAGACCATAAAACCTTCAAGTCCAAGGTTCGTAACACCTGATTTTTCCGAAAAAATTCCGCCGAGTGAAGCAAAAATCAATGCCGTAGCAAAGACAAGCGTCGTATTGATAATCTGCCCAATTGTCAACAAGTCCATCTACAACACCTTCTCTTTCTTACGCTTCGAATAGAACGGTTTGAGTATCCAGCGCACGATGCCTTGTGCCGCAATGAAGAAGATAATCGAACCGATCACAATCCGAATAATCTCAGGCGGAACATCCGCAGCAAAACTCATACCTGCAGATCCGTACGTGAGGGTACCAAACAACACTGCACCCAACAACACCCCAAACGGATGATTCAAACCAATCAGGGCAACTGCTATTCCGTCAAAACCTGTACCTGGTGAACCCGACATTACAGTCTGGTAATGGAACACACCAAGAACCTGGAATGCACCACCAAGACCGGCAAGCATACCACTGATAAACATTGCTTTTACGATATTCCGGTTAACATGCATACCTGCATATTCAGCCGCATTCGGGTTGTAACCTACCGCGCGAATTTCGAAACCTTGTTTAGTTTTCCACATATAGATATAGAAGAGCACAGCCATCACAAGAGCAATCAATGTCCCCATGTGCACACGGGAGTTACCCATTAGTTCAGATAACCATGTGAGACTGATCGAAGCCGATTCGCTGATATCGACCGAGCGATTCTCGCCCTTCAACAACAAGAATTGGCGTACGATAAGGTTCGCCAGATATAGACCAATCCAGTTCAACATGATACTGCTGATAACTTCATTGACCCCACGTGATGCTTTCAGATAACCAGCAATAGCTGCCCACAGACCACCAAACAATGCACCAGCAATCAAAGCCAGTGGCGCATGAAGGTAGATTGGCAAACCTGCAAATTTAACACCTACAAATGTTGCAGCAGTCATACCGACGAGAAATTGGCCTTCTCCCCCGATGTTAAACAACCCTGCACGTGATGCAAATGCAAATGCAAGTCCAGTCATAATTAACGGTGTCATTTCCCGTACCGCTTCACCAAAGTTGTACATGTCTCCAAATACCTTGGTGAACAATGCGCCGTAGGCTTCAATTGGATTGTAGCCACCAATCAGCATGACAACCCCACCGAGTATCAGACCCATAATAATGGCGACTACAGGCAAAATAAATGAATCTCGGGTAAACCATTTCAATACGTTATTCATGCGCAGTACCTCTCTTTTGGGTGCTGCCCGCCATCATCAAGCCGAGCTCCCTGTCATTGGTTTCTTCCGGCAGCACCTCGCCAACGATCTGGCCTTCATAGATGACAGCAATTCGGTCAGATACATTGATAATCTCATCCAGTTCAAATGAAATTAGCAGAACAGCCTTGCCTTGATCGCGTTGTGCAATCAGCTGCTTTTGCACGAACTCAATAGCCCCTACGTCCAAGCCACGGGTTGGCTGTGCAGCGATAAGCAATTCAGGATTTTTATCCACCTCACGTGCGATAATGGCCTTCTGCTGGTTTCCTCCAGACAAGGAACGGGCTTTGGTCTCGATGCTTGGTGTACGCACGTCAAATGCCTCCACAAGCCGCTTCGCCTGCTTTTTGATGGCATCGAAGTTAAGGAACCCCTTACGAGTGTATGGTGCCTTATAGTACGATTCCAGTACGATATTTTCGCTCACTGAAAAATCAAGTACAAGTCCGTGTTTATGTCGATCTTCCGGAATGTGGGCTACACCCGACTCCGAGATATGGCGCGGAGAATGATTGGACAGCTCCTTGCCCTCCAAAAGAATTGAACCACTGTCGACTTTACGAAGTCCGGTAAGGGCTTCAATCAGTTCACTTTGACCGTTACCATCCACGCCTGCGATACCAACAATCTCTCCAGCACGTACGTTCAGGTTAAGTTGGTTCAGAACTGCAATACCCTCTTTGTTCTTGGAAGTTAGTTTGCTAACTTCGAGCACATTGGCACCAGGTGTAGCCGGCTTTTTGTCCACTTTGAATGTGACATTCCGCCCCACCATTTTCTCTGCCAGCTCATTCGGGTTCGTTTCCGAAGTTTTGACGGAATCAATGACTTTCCCCCGACGGATAATCGTTACGGTGTCGGAGATTTCCATAATCTCTTTTAATTTGTGCGTAATCAAGATGATTGACTTGCCTTCTGCGACGAGCTTCTTCATGATGATCATCAGTTCTTTGATTTCTTGAGGAGTCAATACGGCTGTAGGCTCGTCAAAAATAAGAATGTCCGCACCACGATACAATGTTTTAACAATCTCCACACGCTGCTGCATTCCGACAGAGATATCATGAATCTTGGCATGAGGATTTACTTTCAGTCCATACTGTTCGGATAGCCGCTGAACTTCAGCGGCTGCTTTTTTATAATTAATATTGAGACCCTTCGTTGGTTCAGATCCCAAAATAATGTTCTCTGTTACCGTGAACGGCTGTACAAGCTTAAAGTGCTGATGCACCATGCCGATGCCAAGATCGATCGCTCGGTTAGGGCTGTCGATGATGACAGGCTTGCCATTCACTTCAATGGAACCTTCATCTGGCTGATAGAGACCAAATACAATATTCATCAACGTTGACTTACCAGCGCCGTTTTCGCCCAGTAGCGCATGGATCTCGCCTTTACGAAGCTGAAGGCTGATAGCGTCGTTGGCAACAATGCCTGGGAAACGCTTCGTAATTTGTTTTAACTCAACGACGGGGGTTGCTGCACCCATGTAATCACCCTTATAACTGATATAGTGTGGTTCCGCAAACGAAAGAAAAGCTCCTACCCGGAGCGTTGATACACAGTGACCTTGTACAATTGTTATGATGACTTGATCAAATGTTCCTGTTTTTGCAATCATAAGGCCGGTCTAGACCGGCCTCAATGATTATTCATCTGTGACTAAGACCAAAATTACTCTGTAGGAACTTTGATTTCGCCGCTGATGATTTTTTCTTTGTACTCATCTACTTTAGCAAGGATATCAGCAGATACGTTAGCAGTAGAAGTATCAGCAATACCTACACCGTTTTCTTTCAGTGTCAGGTTCTCAGAACCGCCAGCAAATGTACCATCAACAACTTCTTGGTTTACGCGTTTAACCGCTTCGTCTACTTTTTTGATCATGGAAGTCAAAGTGATCTCATCACCAAACTCAAGAGATTGGTCTTTGTCGACACCGATAACCCAAACATCTTGACCTTGTTTTTTACGTGCGCTTGCTTCGTTAAACACACCGTTACCAGTTGCGCCAGAAGCGTGGAAGATAATGTCTACGCCTTCATTGTAAAGTGTTGCTGCTGCTGCTTTACCCAAATCTGGTTTATCAAATGCACCTGTGTAGTTAGAAATGAATTGAGCATCAGGGTTAACTGCTTTTACGCCTTCTCTGAATCCTACTTCAAACTTTTTGATCAGTGGGCTTTCCATACCGCCTACAAAACCAATTTTGTTTGTTTTTGTTGTCAGACCGGCAACAACACCAACCAAGAAGGACCCTTCTTCTTCAGCAAAAGTTACGGACTTAACATTAGGAGAATCCACTACGCTGTCAATGATCGCGAGTTTGGCATCCGGGTTTTGGTCAGCAACCGTTTTGATTGCATCAGCCAATTGGAAACCGATACCCCAAGTCAGATCATATCCACCCTTAACGAATTCGTTCAAGTTCGGAATGTACTCTTCATCGGATTTACTTTGCAGGTATTTAACTGCTACACCTGTTTCTGTTTCAGTCGCTTGCAGAGCTTCCCAAGCGGATTGGTTAAAGGATTTGTCATTAACTCCACCTACGTCAGTAACCATACCGATTTTGAGATCGGATTTCGCTTCAGTGGATGTGCCACCTGTATCTCCTCCGGCATTTGTTTCTTCTTTCGGTTTGCTACCACAACCTGCGAGCATAACCGATACCGCCAGCAACATTACCAAAGACAAGCTGAGCATCTTTTTCATTTTCTCTTTTTCCCCCTTAATGATATATCCTTCATTCCAATCCAGCCTACAATTGAACGGTTAACAGATAGCAGGAATGGCTTTTATGCAGAATGTATGGTTTCTTCGACATTAAAAGCGCATTCTCACCCTTGAAGCATTCTATCATCTGTCGAAAAACCGAACATTATGACATGGAGAGAAAAATTTAGGACTAGCCTACTAGAGGTGATTATACAATCAACCAGTGTTAAAATCCAGATGTTTCATCACCAAATATCACATATTTTTGTTCTTTTTTTATTGAAAACGCTTAATAATTTAGCGTTTTAACACGCTAACGTTACAACGATGTGATGTTATATAACAAAAACATATCGTGAACTTTAGTGAGGAATGGAATTTACCTGTTTTCATTTGTATTATTTCACCGTTCGTATTTTATGTATTTCCACGGACTGTTATTCACCGGTTATCTGGTTTTCATTGTTCCCTGCCAGACCATAGCCTATTCGCTCTACTCATTCAGAGATTCACCTTCGGATTGCTTCCAAGCCGTAAAAAAAGCCGCCATATAGGTACGGCGGCTTGTATCATACAATTTTAAGCGTTGATTTTGCCTTTAGCTACAGTAGCCAAAGAGTTGAACGCATTGATGTCGTTAACGGCCAGATCAGCCAACATTTTGCGGTTCATGTCTACACCAGCAAGTTTCAAACCATGGATCAGTTTGTTGTAAGACAAACCATTCATACGTGCTGCTGCATTGATACGAACGATCCACAGTCTGCGGAAGTTACGTTTCGTGTTGCGACGGTCACGGTATGCGTATACCAGGGATTTCATTACTTGCTCGTTAGCTGTTTTAAAGATACGGTGTTTGGAACCGAAATAACCTCTTGCCAGTTTCAAAACCTTTTTATGACGACGACGTACTACAAAACCGCCTTTTACTCTTGCCATATTAAAGAACCTCCCAAATAAATATAAATGTATCCGTGGTATGTGTACGGCCGTAGCCGATCCCCCATACGGAATGTACTAATTAGAATTAGCCTTTCAAGTTAGCCAAACCTTGTTTCAAACGTCTAACATCCCCGGCAGCCATAACTGGGTTACCGTTCAGAACGCGCTTAGCACGTTTAGATTTGTGGGAAAGCAAGTGGTTTTTGTGAGCTTTGTAACGAAGGACTTTACCGGAACCGGTAATTTTGAAGCGTCCTTTCAAACTGCTGTGTGTTTTCATTTTAGGCATTTTGTGTTTCCTCCTCCAATGTTATCAGGCTTTAGGAGCCAAGATCATGATCATACTGCGGCCTTCCAATTTCGGTTGACGTTCAATAGTACAAAGTTCTGCAACTTCTACCTTAACGCGCTCCAAAATCCGTTGACCAATCGCGGCATGTGCAATTTCACGTCCGCGGTAACGAACAGAACATTTCACTTTGTCGCCTTCGTTCAAAAACTTAACTACATTACGAAGCTTCGTTTGATAATCGTGCTCCTCAATATTGGAACGGAACCATACTTCTTTAATGTCAACAATTTTCTGGTTCTTACGGGCTTCTTTTTCTTTCTTTTGTTGCTCATAGCGGAATTTGCCATAGTCCATAATACGACACACCGGCGGTTTAGCCTGTGGTGCCACATTGACCAGATCCAAATTCAGGTCAATCGCCATTTGCAGTGCTTCGCGAATGGGCGTGATCCCAATTTGTTCTCCTTCAGCTCCGACAAGGCGTACTTCCTTCGCCCGAATCTCATCATTAATCATGTGATCTTTACTAATAACCGTCCACCTCCAGGTCATTTTGAATATCCAGTTACACAAAAATAAAAGGGATGCCGGTCAAGCTACCGACATCCCTGTAATCAACACAATTCTTCATGAGTATACACTTCATAAATTATTGGGATCGTTGACCAGCCAACATAGTGTTGATCAGGTGAGAAGTCGGACTTCTACTTGTGATTCCATTGCTATTCATTTTGAATCCGTTTTAAAGCACTTGAATACTATAACATCCACGAAATGCATTGTCAATATCTTCACAACTTTTTTCTGAATTATACATTTGTTATATCCAATGTCGACAAAGTCACGTATCCATGTTCCTTATCCTTGTTTGCTCTGCACCTCATCGAGCCGCACAACACGTGTGTGTTGGGTGTGGCTCCACTGTTTGTTGTTCTGCGTGAAGAAAGCGTAGAACGTAATCGGGTACCAAGACAGCAGATAAATTGGGAACAAAATCAGATATAGATAAACTTTGGCAAAGGTAACCTTCTCCAGCGCCATGGATAACAGGAACGTCAGAATATTCAGACCAATAGCGACGAATCCAACCCATAACGGGAAGTACCCATAAATATTCGCAATGTGCGGACCATTGAATATGGCCATGTCTACCCACATCACAGCCGTCATCAGGAACGTAAGCAACACAACATAGACATTGGCTCCATAGATGGCAAGGTCAAATTTCACCAGGCTTCTTTCCTTAATGGACTGCCAGAGCAGCGGGAAGAAATATCTACGTGCAACTGTAAAGTGACCTTGCATCCAGCGCAGACGTTGTCTCGCTGAAGCTTTGAATGTTAATGGCTTCTCATCAAATACTTTGGCGTCATAGTTGAAAACAGGATACACGTTACGTTGAACACTACGCATCGTAAACTCCAGATCCTCAACCAGACTTGTTGCGCCCCAGCCAATTTCCTTCAACAGGTTGGTCTCGAAGCACATTCCGGTTCCTCCGAGGAAATTCGCCATATTCAAGTTATGACGAGACAACTGCCACAGACGGTTAATGTACCAGTAAGATACGCCGTAAGCTGCAGTAATCCAGGAATCCTCCGGATTTTTCGTATCAATATATCCTTGGATAACACGTGAACCATTGTTCAAGTCATCATTCATTTCAAGCAAGAAGTTACGGTCAACCAGGTTATCCGCGTCAAACATAACAACTGCGTCATACTGACGTGGCAATTTCCACAGGTACTTAAGCATCCATTCGATGGCATACCCTTTACCTCTTAGATCAGCGTTGGTACGTACGCAGGCATTCAACCCATGTTCTCTAACAATCTGAGCCGTTCCATCCGTACAGTTGTCACAGATGACAAACACATCGTACAGATCTTCCGGATAATCAAGTTGTTTCAAGTTCTCCATCAAGGCACCAATGACTTGTTCCTCATTGTGTGCTGCGACGAGTACAGCGAATGATTTTGTGGCTGGATAATGTTTCTTTTTCTTTTTCTTAATCAGACCGAACAGCGAAAACGTGAATTGGTACACGGCTAGCAGTGCCAGAATGACCTGCATCGTGACGAATATAGCGTCCAACATCGTTCTCTGTTACCCCCTTTTTTTCAAACCCAGTTTACTTAAGCATTTCTCTTCCTGATTCTGCAATTTATTTTTTTTGTAATGTGCAGAATATGACCCTGTTCTTTTGTGTAATACGTGAATTTATCAGGCAATGTTTCAAAGCTTGGTTGCTATCAGTTGGCTGCTTTATCGATTCTGTATTCTTTTCAGTCATTTGTCAAAACCCCAATTCCACTTTCTGAACGAGAAATGTGATCTTTAAACGCTGAATAGACACTTCGTGATACCACAACCTCGCATTCATGCCTGTTATATCTTATTTTCAGCCGTTTACTTGATTTTTATTTCTAAAGTCCCTGCTTTTTTCATCAGCATGTTATTCTTCGTCAGAGGCTCTATAACAAATAACGCAAACAGACCTCAAAAAGTTTAAACCAAAACTCACATTTTTTTTACCTCATTTCAGCCATGTTGAATCATTGTATCTTTTTTGGCTAACCCAAGTCAAAAAGTTAAGATGGGTATATATCCACTCTTTAACATGAATTTTACGTTCTTTACATGGGTTCTTCTTGAAAAGGACAACATTTAAAAATATGATAAACATATACCTGAAATAACCTCAAGTTCATGAAAAACGGTTATATATTAATCAGGACGAAACCGGATGCAGAAAATGACCGGAAATAATGCCGCCATTACAGGCGGCCTGACTGGCAGGAGGCCAATATGAGCCGTTTATTCTTAAAGTTTCAAGATTATGATCGAAATGTTTTTATGTGGATCAACGGCCGACTTCATAACCGTTTTATGAATTTTTGGCTGTATTATTTCACCCATCTGGGTGGAGCAACTTCTTCTATTGCAGTATCTTTGTTAATCTGGCTGCTTGCTCCGGCTCCATGGAGCACAACAGGACTCCAAGCTTGCATCGCTCTTGCGGTCAGCCACATTCCTGTAGCCATCGCAAAAAAATTGTATCCCCGCATTAGACCTTATCTGGCCTTGCCGGATACAATTACATTTCGGAATCCCCTGACGGACCATTCGTTTCCATCAGGACACACAACTGCCATTTTTTCGGTCACGGTTCCATTTATGACCACTGATCCGATCTTATTGCTAATATTGTTGCCTGTGGCTCTTATTGTCGGATTCTCTCGCATTTATCTGGGATTACACTATCCTTCCGATGTTCTGGCAGGTGCCACAATAGGTACTTTAGTCGCACTTGCAACAGTTGCATTCTGGTCTTAAAGCCGATATGTTAGACTCAGAAAAACCTAGCAGGAACAGGTGAAGTAAGCGTGGAGAAAAAAAGAGTATTACTATTATCTGAAGGCTTTGGTACGGGTCATACTCAAGCCGCCTATGCACTATCCAGCAATCTGCGAAAGCTCTCGTCAGACGTGCAGACGAAAGTGCTGGAACTGGGAAGTTTCTTAAATCCCAAGGTTGCACCTCTTATTATAACAGCATACAAAAAAACGGTTACCAACCAACCCAAACTTGTCGGATACGTATACAGACACCAATATAAAAAATCATTGAATCGGCTGACAACACTCGCATTGCACAAGCTGTTCTATACCCATACACGCAGCGTTGTGCGCCAGTTACGTCCCGATGCAATTGTCTGTACCCATCCGATCCCCAGTGCTGTCATAGCCAGACTGAAACGTCTGGGTGCACAGATTCCTCTTTGCACAGTCATCACCGACTATGATGCACATGGGACATGGATTAACCGTGAAGTAGATCTTTATCTGGTTTCTTCAGATGAGGTTAAGTCCAAACTATTGCTTCGTGGCGTACCTATAGACAAAATTCGAGTCACCGGCATTCCGGTGCATCCGAACTTCTGGGAACATCCCGGACGAGAAGAGATCCGAAGCAGATTCAACCTCAAAAATATGCCCACTGTACTGGTAATGGGCGGCGGTTGGGGCATGCTCAGCGACGAGCTGGTCCATCCGTTGCTGACACGGTGGCATAAAGATATTCAGATTATTTTTTGTCTGGGTCGCAATGATAAAGCACGGATCAGCATGGAACAGAACCCCATGTATCGCAAAGAGAACATTCATATTATCGGGTACACCAACGAAGTGGACAAATTGATGGAAGTCTCCGACCTGCTGATCACCAAACCTGGAGGAATGACATGCAGCGAAGGCTTAGCCAAAGGAATTCCGATGTTGTTCCACAACCCTATACCTGGTCAGGAAGAAGAAAACGTCCATTATTTTACCGCTAGAGGGTTGGGAGAACCCATATCTTCGTCTGACGTAGTTATTAAATGGATGAACAAACTGCTGCACCACTATCCGGATGTCGTACGTAAACGCAAACGTCATCTGGCGGAAATTGCCAAGGTTCATCCAATGGAGAGCGCTCAAAGTATTCTCGATCTGTTGGAGGACGTTCGTCCTTCATCCGCAGAAGAGGCCCATATATGAATTTATCCGAACATTTGCTGCTTCCCGCATATCTCGTCCAATTACGCCTTTAAGCGGCGGCTTCAAACAAACCTGCAACCACATTGAAAAGGTGCCTTCGACTTTGAAGGCACCTTTTCTGTATGAAGGAAAGTACAAATTTACTGAATGCCTGCTGATTTCAAGTACTCCTGCCACTGCTTGGTGTATTCTGACTGAATTTTTTCTAATCCCGCTTGTTTTGCCTTCTCCATAAATGTGTTCAACCCAGCCTCTACGTCTGCCACCAAACCCACATTAAGCGGATACAAATATTGTTTCTCAACTTGCTCCAATGCAGCTTTCTCGGCCTGATATGGAGTCCAGTCTTCCGCAAATCCGGTAAAAATATCTGGCTTTTTGATTTTGTCCAGATCCTCGAACATGGTCAGGACATCATCAAAGGTTTTATCATAGAGCATAAATTCCGGATTACGCCAAGCCCAGCCATTCATGCCCTCACGCGGGAAGCCGTTCGTTTGTGCATCCCCCACCATTTTGTAGTATCCATTATCTACCTCGAAGTTTTTGCCCTCCACGCCGTATTCAGTCAACCAATTATATCGTTTGTCTGTCACAAGCTTTTCGTAAAATGCCAATGCTTTTTCCGGGTTCTTACTACTGCGTGGAATCGCAAACCCATTGTGGATCGGGTGAACAGGTTGTGCAAACCCTTTTGCATTCGGGTAAGGGAAATAAGCCAGTTTCCAATCTGGATGCGTAGACTGCACCTTGATAACATCTGCATTAAATTTGTTAGGGTTCTCCCCGGACAGAACAACAGCCGCTTTTCCATTTTGCAGCAATGAGTTGGAAGTATCTTTTACATTCAGTACGTTTTTCGGGAAGAATCCTTTGTCCATCCAGCGTTTGTATGTTTTCAGGTCTTCCAGATGTTGTGCCGATCCCCAATAGGACGTCACGGTCGAAGGTGTGTCATACATAATATCCAATCCATATGGAAGTTGACCCGCTGTATTCACCAGCTTGGATGTCAGTTGACGGATACCGTGCGTATGGTTGGCATTGCTATCCGCGATCGGAATCATATTGGGTTCGTTGGCCTTAATGCCTTCCAGATACGCTTCGAGTGTCTCGAGCGATTCTGGCTTCGGAAGATTGTACTTCTCGCGCAAATCCTCGCGGTACGCAATCCCCTCGGTTACATACTCAATCCAAGTAGATGGAACCGTATAGATTTTGTCATTGATTTTGACAGCATCCCACATGTCATCAGGGACATGAGCTTTAAGTGCTGGTGCTGCTTTAGGCAGCATTTCATCCAGTGCCAGAAACGCTCCCTTCTTGGCATAGGACTGGTAGAATGTCCAATCCGCTGTGAAGATCAGATCGATCGGCTGTCCGGAAGACAGCAGCAGTTTATATTTTTGATCCCAGTCGGTCCAGGAGGTGTAGTTGAATTTCACATTGACGTTCAGATCAGCCTCAGCCAGCTTATTAATCTCGGATTCAATGACAGGCAGATCTTTCGGAGCATCCCCAAGCATGTAAAATTGCAGTGTTACTTTATCACCTTTATTCTCGGATGTTCCCCCTTGCTCGCTTCCTTGCGCCGATCCCCCCGAACCATTGTTGCATGCGGCAAGCACCCCGGCGAACAACATCAGGGCAAGTACCAGAGACAGGTGCCGAATTGTTTTGTTACGCATACGCATCCTCCCTTTTTGTGGTGAACCTTTATATGTTAGCGCAGACTCGCCATGTTTCAGACCGAAGATGATGCTAGCAGCCTGATATCCAGAGCGTGTTCACGTTCTAACCTTTCACTGCACCAATCGTAAGTCCTTTGACAAAATAACGTTGTACAAACGGATACAGGAACAAAATCGGTCCCGTCACAACGATCGCCATCGCCATCTTGGTTGATTCCGTAGGCACATCCTGACTAAGCGTGATCCCTGTGCCAATCGCCATCTGGTCAATAAAAGTAATCGTGTTCATCGTGTTATAAAGATAAAATTGCAGTTGGTACATATCAGGATTGTTAATGAAGAGCGATGAGGTAAACCAGTCATTCCAGTACCCCAATGCCAGAAACAGACCTACAGTAGCAATCCCAGGCATCGCCAGTTTCAACACAATGCTGAAATAGATGCGGAAGTCGTTAGCTCCGTCAATCTTGGCTGACTCGACCAACTCATCCGGCACAGCCGAACGAATGAAGTTTTTCATCAAGATAATGAGGAACGGTGTCATCAACCCCGGGAAAATCAGTACGGTATACGTATCTGTGAGGTTGAAGTAGTTCGCCAGCATAATGTACCAAGGCACAAGTCCCCCACCAAACAACGTTGTGAAGTAGATAAAAAATGAGAACGTGTTCCGATATTTAAAGTCCTTACGCTGGAGCACAAAGCCGGCCATCGTGATGAGAAACAGCCCTAGCGTGGTCCCCACCACCGTTGTAAAAACGGTTACCCCATAAGCCTTGAGTACCTGAGTCGGGAATTTGAACACCATTTTGTAACCTTCCAGGGAAAAGTCCGTTGGAAAGAGGTGATAGCCATCCCTTACAATGGATTCGTTGCTGCTAAACGAACCGGATAGAATCAGAAGAAAAGGTAACAGGCACATGATGGATAAGATGATGATGAAGCTATAGGAAATCAGTTGAAACATGAAAGTAAACTCCGAATCTCTGAGACGTGTATTCGTACGCGTGCGAGTATTCATTGGCGTGTTCATGATCGTTCTCCCTTCTGCCCTGGGGGCGTTCTAGAACAAGGCGTAGTCCTCATTTACTTTGCGGATAATATAGTTGACGGTCATAATCAAAATGAATCCAAACAAGGACTGATACAGACCAGCAGCCGTTGCCATCCCGATATCAAACGTTACTTTCAGAGAACGATAAACATACGTATCAATAATATCTGTAGCGTTGTATAGCACCCCGTTGTTGCCAATCAGTTGATAGAACAGGTCAAACTGTCCCTTCATGATGCTGCCGAGCGAGAACAACAATAGGATGACAAAGGTTGGCTTCAACATTGGTACCGTAATGTACCAGATCCGCTGAAATATATTGGCTCCGTCGATTCGGGCAGCTTCATAATACTCGTCACTGATCCCCGTTATGGCGGCTAGATAGATGACCATGCTGTATCCGAGATTCTTCCACAGATAAAAAATGATGATCAGAAATACCCATATCCAAGGTGTATTATAAATATCCACCGGTCCAGCCTCGAAACGTTTGAGCACCGTGTTCACAAAACCCGACTCATAGTTGAACATGTTGTAAGCGATTACACTTAATAGTACAAACGAGATGAAGTACGGCAAGAACATGACGGATTGCGTAATTTTTTTGAATAACCTGCCCCGGATTTCGCTAAGCATGATCGCACAGAAGATCGCCAGTCCGTTTCCTAATATAATGAAGGCGAGGTTGTAACCCACAGTGTTGGTTGTGAGCTTCAGCAGCATTCCGGATTGCCATAGGAACTTAAAGTTCTCCAGACCGACAAATGGACTGCCAAACAGTCCGCCTTCAAAATCATACCGGGTGAACGCATAATAGATACCAACCATTGGAAAATACGAGTTAATCAGAAAAAAGATCAGCGTGGGCAACAGCATCAGAAACATGATTTTGTTTTTGTTCAATTCTTTGAGCATGGCTCGATCCCTCCCGAATTTCTTGCGGTGCTGCGTGGTGGAGCTCTCTTTTTATTGTAGGTGCTCCCTTCGCTCACGGATACTGAAGCTTCCCCTCAGAAAATGAACGATTCTGCGAAATGAACTATGAACAAAACGAACGAACCATGAAATGAACAGACATCCACACGCATCCGTTCACAAATCTTGATATCGTGCATAGGCTGCACCTGGTGAACAATCCTGCGAAAGTTGAACTTTATGTAGAGAAAGTAGGCAAAACAGCCTGTCCAGCGTTGATGTAAACGCATACATAATATATAATTCAAGATACTCTTGTTCTTCTGCTCATCCAGGTATGAAGTCTGGCGTATGTATATGAAGTTCTATGTTCTCCACCCATAACAAGAGGTCCAAGGGGGAAAAAGAATGCGTAAACGTTCAGAGGACAGTCAGCAGGTCTTCACACGGATTCTGATCGGCATTATCATCAGTACCGTCGCCACCTTGCTTGTGGCTTCTTCTATTTTGTATGTCAACTATAATCGGATTGCTCTTCGCCAGGTGTATCGTACTGATATGAACAGCCTTACACAAACCAGCCGTGAAGTAGCCAAAATGACCGAGACTGCGAAATCATTGTCATATCAGATCTATCAGGACTACACCATCTCATCATTACTGCTTTATTCCAAACCGAATATCTATGAGATTACATCGGCGATGGAGCAGCTCGACAACTACCGCATGTCCCTTCCCTTTATCGAATCTATCTATGTATATAACTCTAAAAGCAATGAATTTTTTATCAGTTCCAACGTGCGTAATGGGCAGCAGTCCGTCTCGGAGATCGACGATCAGGGGATTACAAGCATCCTCCAACGCTTCCATGACTATAAACCTTTTGTTCCCATCCCGCGTACATATCAGGTCGGCTCTACTGAAGAAACAGAGGTCAACAGCTACACTTATCTCTGTTACGACACGATCAATGACAACGCGAAATTAAACTATGCTGTCATCGTTAATATCAAGGATGATTGGCTCAGTCCGAACATGAATGCTGTGGATCAACCAGGCAAGACCTTTATCGTGAATGAGAATGGGGATCTATTATCCGACTTTGGTGATCGTTCATTGATGAAAAATCTCTCCAGTGAAGCTTTTATGAAGCCAATTATGCAGGATGCGGAGCATTCCGCTTATTTTACCGAGAAGGTCGACGGAGAAAAATCACTCATCACCTATACCGCTCCCGATGATCTGGGCTGGCGTTATGTGAGAATAACACCGTATGATCTGATTACCTCAGATATACGGAGTATGCGTACACATACCGTTCTGTTTTGTGTTGGACTTCTCATCGCAGGGTTGCTGCTCTCTTACCTTGTATCCCGAAAACTATATCACCCTATTGATAAGGTGCTTGTTCGTTTACGTGTGATGGAAGCAGAGCGACGTGGCAGTCTTCATCTGTTACGGCAGGATTTTCTGCGTGGGGCCTTGCAGGGTCGTGAAACAGTAACTGGAGGTATGTTGGAAGAACGGATGAAGTTCTACGGTTCCTCCATTGATGTTCAGCGTGCTTCCAGACTCGTATTGCTGCGTATTGATCATTTTACGGAATTCTGCGAAACGTATCGTGATGAGACCCAGCTTGTCAAATACGCCATGATGAACATTTGCACCGAGACAGCCGATCTCCACTATAATGCGGAAGCTGTGGATATGGGCGGTGATCTGATCACACTCATTTTCAACGAGAAAGCGGAATACCAGGAACTTGAGCAACCTGCTAACAACCGGATAGAAGAGCTGCTGCGCATGATGCAGGCTGCTGTAATGACCCATCTGAAATGCTCCATCTCCTGTACGATCGGCACGGAGGAAGATTCATTGGAAGACAGTATTGCTTCCTACACCAGATCAGCCGAAGCTTCACTGCATCGTTTGTTCATGGGACCCGGCTGTCTGATCTATACTTCTGACATTATGGCTTATCACGCCAAGGAGTACGCATTCCCGGCAGGTAAGGAAAGACAGCTTGTCGATCATCTAATGACAGGCAAGACGCAAGAAGCCAAGCAAGTCTATGCAGATATCGTCGGTGAAACAGCCGCTTATCCCTTCACCGTCTTCCAGCTAGCCTTATCCCATCTGACGATGACACTCAACCATGTACGAAATACCCTTAAGAAGAATAATCAACTCACGCTTGATTCTGTATCGGATGGACTCATGCTGCCTGTGAAAGAAGCGGAAGACATCAGTGAAGTGCATGAACACTTCTATCGTATGTTTGATGAGCTTGGTTCCAAAGTTGAAGAGAAACGTACACTGAAGCACGAAGAGTTGATTCGCAAAATCAACGGCATTATTGAGCGGGACTATGCGGACCCTAACCTATGTCTAACTTCTATTGCAGATGAGCTTAGCATGTCGCCCATCTATGTAAGCAGGCTCTACAAACAGCTCACCCTGAAAGGGTTAACGGACGTGATTAATGAAACCCGCATAGCCAAGGCTCAACATCTGCTGGTAGAGACAGAGAACTCCGTTGCCGATATTGCCGAGAGGACCGGATTCACCAACAGTTCCTATTTCTATCGCATGTTCAAAAAGTTCAACGGTGTTACACCGAACGATTATCGCCGCAAAGAGTTTCATTCAGAGAACTTTTGAAATCATCCCAGACATGATTTTTAGGAGCACTTCACAACGCCAAAAAGAGCGACCTATGAGAATGAACCATTCCCCTCATGTGTCGCTCTTCTTTAATGAGTTTAAGTTAGATTTCGATTTTATTCCTGTTCCTGACCTTCACCAGACTCATCTGTCGCTTCGCGAACTTTATACTTGTCCAGACGTGTCTGCTGATACTCACGCAGTGCCTCTTCACCCACAATCACTTCAACCCGGTGAATGTTCATGCCTTTGCCCATGAATTTCTGCTCATACTCGGTCATCACATGTTCTTCGTTAAGTCCATCGCGATGCAGGTTCAAAGACAGATTCGTCATTTGCAGACCAAAGTCGGCAATGGCGTTGAGTGAGAAATCAAACAGCGTCTCCGAATCGGTTTTGAAATGAATCTGTCCTTTTGCATTAAGCAATTCCGTGTATTTCTTCAGGAAGCGCGGGTGCGTCAACCGGCGACGTGCATGCTTTGCTTTTGGCCACGGATCGCTGAAGTTCAAATAAATGCGTTCCAGTTCTTCCGGTTCAAAAACTTCCTCGATCTGTTCAATGTTTGCCAGCGCAAGCTTCAGGTTCGGTGGTGTCTCCACATCTGCCTGGCTCCACGCATTCCGAGCTTTCTCACTGGCACGACGCACCAGCTCATCATACATATCAATACCGATGAAATTAAATTCCGGATATTTATAACTCATTTGGCTGATAAATTGACCTTTACCCATACCAAATTCCACGAAGATCGGATGGTTATTGCCAAACAGTTCAGACCATTTTCCTTTATGTTGCTTGGGGTCCAGTACAACAAGATCAACTTGTTGCTCTAGATTTTCTCTTATCCCTTTTCTGCCACGTAAACGCATTTTATTCCTCCGTTTGTCCCATACTTGTCTCAGACTTATTTTGCCGAAGAACTCGCAAATTGTAAAGAGCAATGAAAAGGGAATCTTCGGATCTGCCACTTTGGGCAAATCTCAAAGATTCCCTCTTCGATTTATTTGGAATTGGGGTCCAACTACTTTAGTAGTTCATAGTCTACCTTATCTTGGTGTGAAAAATCAAATGTCTTTTCGAAAGCATCGCGAACTTTTTGTCTTGCAGCCGCTTTCACTTTCGGATTTCCATTAAAACGAACACCCGTTAAAGCCAGTGCTTCTTCTGCCGTCAATTCAACAGACACATGATTCAATTCATTGTTTTTTACTTGGGAATTCATTCATATCACCTCACGGTATAGTATGGTCCATGACGTCAACATTGATTCAAATGCTATGATGAATAGTACCCATTAGATGGTGTCTGACGCTGATTTAAATATAACATAAGGTGTAAACTATAGCAAGGAGAAAACCTTGATTTTACGGCCTATTTTGCGTTTTGGTTCCCTTTTTTTTTAGTTTTTTGATACAATGATAAAAGTTCATGAAGACACCTATAATCGCTACCCATCGTCTATGACGGAAATCGCATAGCGCTTCTTCTTTTGTTCACGTATGATTACTGTAATTAGACAGCCAAAGGAGTACCTTGAAGATGAATGCACCTGCATTACAGTCCCCTCTCCTGTGGGGAGATAAACGATTCCATACCTGGAATTATGAGATGCGAGATCAATTCAATAATAAAGTTTTCAAAGTGATGCTGGATGCTGGATTCACCTGTCCCAACCGTGACGGTTCCATTGCCAAAGGTGGTTGCACCTTCTGCAGTGCGCGCGGATCAGGCGATTTTGCTGGCAGCAGACGTGAAGATCTGGTCACCCAATTCAATACAATTCGAGATAAACAGCACCTCAAGTGGCCTACAGCCCATTATATTGGTTACTTCCAAGCCTATACGAACACATATGCTCCGGTTGAGGAGCTTCGAGAATATTTTGAAGAAATTTTAGAGCAACCAGGTGTTGTTGGTCTGTCCATCGCCACGCGCCCGGATTGTTTGCCAGATGACGTTGTTGATTATTTGGCTGAACTGAACGAGCGCACATACTTGTGGGTTGAGATGGGGCTTCAAACGATCCACGATTCCACATCAACATTGATTAATCGGGCGCACGACACGAAGTGTTACGAAGAAGCGGTTGAGAAACTGCGCAAACGAAATATACGTGTGTGCACACATATCATATACGGTCTGCCTCAAGAAACGCATGAGATGATGCTGGACACAGGACGGGCAGTAGCCAATATGGATGTACAGGGCATCAAGATTCACCTGTTACATCTGATGCGTAAAACACCAATGGTAAAGCAATACGAAGCCGGTCTTTTACGTTTTCTCGATCAGGACGAGTATATCAAGCTGATCGTAGATACATTGGAGATGCTCCCGCCAGAAATGATCGTACACCGCCTTACAGGCGACGCACCGCGTGATCTGCTGATTGGACCAATGTGGTCCATGAACAAATGGGAAGTATTGAACTCCATTGATCGTGAGCTGCGAGAGCGGGATTCATGGCAGGGTAAGTATTGGAGGCGAGCATAGATGGGCTTTCTTTCGGTTCTCAGCTGTGCTCATCAGTGGATTGCTTCCCGTCTGCAGCCAGGTGATCTGGCCATAGATGCAACGGTTGGTACTGGGGCAGACACACTATTTTTGGCACAACAAGTAGGCAAACGTGGTCAAGTCATTGGATTCGATATTCAAAATGAAGCCCTTACGCTTGCACAGGCCCGGATTCGAAAACAAAACGACGAAGCCAAGCTTGGCTCCATCTCCATGCTTCAACTAAGTCATGATCGAATGGCAGAAGCCGTGCCGGAGTCATGGCTTGGTGCGGTTGGTGCAGTCATGTTTAATCTGGGATATCTGCCTTCGGAAAATGCAGATTCCTCCATCATAACCAAGACTGACAGTACAATTGCTGCACTCGAGGCCGCACTCGCTTTATTACGTACTCGCGGCATTATTACAGTTGTGCTCTACCCCGGTCATGACGGAGGCGCACAGGAAGCATCAGCCGTGTTGGAGTGGTCCTCTTCCCTGCCGGTAGAACAGGCACAGGTTGTACTGTATCGCCAATTACAGCGAGAAACTTCTCCTTTTCTGATCGGCATTGAGAAAAAATAATTTCCTTTGTTCACCAAATACAATAAACTAGACACAATCGCAAGGTGAGCTGTTAACGGCTTCTCCTTCCTGCGATCTGTGTTCTAAATCTACATATGCAAACGTATTCACTTGTTTATTCATGGCGATTACATGCCCATGACTGATTAAAGCGATCCACCATTTCATATACTAGAGGAGAGATTACTGATGTCTACGCCATACCCATTACAATTCCAACCTGAATTCAAAGAACGTGTGTGGGGCGGTCGTGCGCTGGAGCAATTCGGCCTTACGCCCCCTGAAGGACATATCGGAGAAGGCTGGATGATAGCCGATCATCCAAACGGTACAACCAAGGTATTAAATGGAGCACTAGCTGGCAAGGGTCTGGATGAAGTTCGTGAACAACTGGGCACCGAATGGCTTGGAACCAAAGGCGTTTCCGAAAAAGGCGGTCGTTTCCCCCTTCTGATTAAGCTGCTTGACTGCAACGATGACCTGTCCGTTCAGGTTCATCCCACAGACGAGTATGAGGCACTTCCTCCTGGCGAGCTTGGCAAAACAGAAATGTGGTATGTACTCGACGCAAAACCGGGCGCGCACATCATCTACGGCCTGAATGAAGGCGTGGATCGGGCAACATTGAAAGAGGCATTGGAAAATGGCACGGTGATGGATACCCTTCGTCAGGTACCTGTAGAAGCTGGTGATACGTTCTTTATCCCTGCCGGAACCGTACATGCGCTCTGTGCAGGTGTTGTTGTCGCTGAGATTCAGCAAAACTCGGATACAACTTACCGGATTTACGATTACAATCGTCCTGGACTGGATGGCAAACCACGTGAGTTGCATGTTGAAGACTCATTGAATGTCACCGCCTATGAGGGCGCAGGTGCTTCAACAATGAAAACAAATAACGCTACTCCTGGTGAATGGCTCAAGCTTGCGGAATGTCCTTATTTTGTGGTGGAAAAAGGGGTTGTAACTGAACGCTGGGAACTCTCCACCAATCCTGACAGCTTCACAATTCTCGTTGTCTGTGAAGGAGAAGGCACTTTGGAGTGGGCACATGCTGAATCAGACAGCATTGAATTGAAAGCTGGACAGTGTTATCTCTTGCCAGCCAATCTGGGTTCTTATACTTTAAACGGGAATACTACTGTTCTTCGCTCTTATCTGCCATAAATCAAGCTCATATGTAACCTGTGAAGGAGGAATTACACGAGATGCAGGAATCTACCTTTGCCTTGGTTGCTAGTGAAGGTACCCGTATTCATGTGTACCGCTGGCTTCCCGATCCGGAATGCGACGTTAAGGGTGTGGTGCAAATTGCACATGGCATGGGCGAGACGGCCGCCAGATACGCGGAATTTGCCAGCGTTCTTACTGAAAATGGCTATGCGGTCTATGCCAATGACCATCGGGGTCATGGCAAAACTGTGGAGAATGCCAAGCTACTCGGCAATGCTGGTGTCGATGCCTTCCGCTGGATGGCAAGTGATATGATTAATCTCGGCGAGGTAGCCGCCAAGGAGAATCCTGGGGTGCCCTTGTTTCTAATGGGACATAGCATGGGCTCATTCTTGGTACAACATCTCATGTACGCTGGTCATGAGCAGTACCATGCCTTTATTCTATCCGGGACGAATGGTAGACGTGGTCTGCTACGGTTTGGAGAGAAGCTGGCCTTCTTGCAATGCGGCATTCAGGGGGATACTCATCCCAGCATGCTGCTCAACGCGATTGTATTTGGTGGATTTAACCGCTCTTTCCGCCCTGCAACGACACCGTTTGATTGGTTGTCCCGGGACGCACAAGAGGTTCAGCGATTCATTGATGATCCCCTGTGCGGGGCAGTCTGTACAGCAGGCTTTTTCCGCGACTTCTTCAAATTGCTGCTCGAAGTCCATCTTCCACACAATATGGAGCGCATACCCAAACACAAACCCGTATATCTGTTCTCAGGTGAAAAGGACCCCGTTGGACTTCATGGCAAAGGTGTTCTTAATCTGGTCTCCCAGTACAAGAATCTTCAACTGGAGAATATTGAGTATCGCCTGTATCCGGGTGGACGCCACGAAATGCTGCATGAGATCAACCGAACAGAAGTGGCTCAGCATGTTGTAGACTGGCTAGAGCGGAATACCCCTGGCTCGAATACACACGATAGGCCTGTGAGCCTTACTGAAACAGCTGACTCTATATAATAGAGCCGGAACAATACAATACTATATTATAGCAAAAGAAACCCCTGAATCGGATGTACAGCTCACGCTGCGCTCCAATTCAGGGGTTTCTTGTTAAGCGATATGAATAATAGCCTTGATCAAACGTTATGGATTAACCTTCAATCAACAGTGATTCCGGGTCTTCAAGCAGTTCTTTCACGGTCACAAGGAAACGTACAGCTTCACTGCCGTCGATAATTCGGTGATCGTAAGATAGCGCGATGTACATCATTGGACGGTTTTCCATCCGCTCTGCATCAATCGCCACTGGACGAAGCTGGATCTTATGCATCCCCAGAATACCCACTTGTGGTGTATTCAGAATTGGCGTAGATAACAAGGAACCGAATGTTCCACCATTCGTGATGGTGAACGTTCCACCTTGTAGATCAGATAACGCCAGTGTGTTGGAACGAGCTTTGGATGCCAGGTCCGCAATGCTCTTCTCAATCTCGGCAAAGCCCAGTCGATCGGCATCACGTACAACCGGTACAACCAGTCCTTCTTTCGCAGATACGGCAATGCCGATATCATAATACTTTTTGAGTACAACATCTTCGCCATCAATCTCTGCGTTAATTGTAGGGAATTTTTTCAGAGCTCCCACAACTGCTTTGGTGAAGAAGGACATGAACCCGAGGTTAATCTCATGTTTCTCTTTGAACTTGTCCTTACGGCGTTTACGTACATCCATAATCGCAGTCATATCCACTTCATTAAACGTAGTCAACATAGCTGCAGTCTGCTGAGCCTCTACCAGACGTTTGGCAATGGTCGCACGACGGCGAGACATCCGCTGACGCTCCACTGGTTTGGTATACGTGGAACTTCCAGTTGCCGGAGCACTTGGTGCCGCAGGAGCTTTATTGGCAGGTGGAGCTGCCGGAGCAGGTGCCTGATTGTTATGGCTCTTCACGTCGTCCTGGTATACCCGTCCAATTGGATCTTTGCTCTGAACCTGATCCAACTCGATACCACGTTCACGTGCAAGCTTGCGAGCGGACGGTGAAGCCGTCTTGGCACTATCGGATGATTCCGGTGCCGCAGCAACAGGTGCTGTTGGTGTTGGTGCTTCAGGTGCAGGAGTAGCGGCCTTTTTCTCTTCTGCCGCTGCCGGTTCGGAAGCGGGTGCACCGCTTCCTCCTCCAGAGCCAGCTGAGAGTGTACCGATCGTTTCACCGATCTCTACCGTCTCCCCTTCCTGACGAATGATCTTCTCCAGCACGCCACTTTCTTCTGCGCTGATCTCGATATTTACTTTATCCGTTTCCAGTTCAAGAAGCACATCACCCTGATTAACGGTTTCCCCTTCTTTAACCATCCATCTGGATACAGTTCCCTCAGTTATTGACTCACCCATTGCAGGTACTTTAATTTCACTCACAGCTCTTACCTCCCCAGTGGAATATTATTCTTCGTCGTTTGTTTCAACGCAGATGTAATAATCTGTTGCTGTTCCATACTATGCACAAGCTGATAACCGCTGGAAGGACTTGCGTGTTCCGGGCGACCTTCGTATCTAACGGTTGTGCCTTCCGGAGCAACTTCGCGAAGACGAGGCTCCATGTAAGTCCAGGCGCCCATATTTTTGTTTTCTTCCTGTACCCATACCAGTTCTTTTACATTACTGAAACGTGCGAGGATACGTTTGATCTCTTCTGCCGGGAACGGATACAGCTGTTCCACTCGAATAATGTGAAGCCATGACCAATCTGCTTTGTCTTTTTCAAAAGCATCTTCCAAGTCAATGGCAATCTTGCCACTGCACAGAATAATGCGCTCCACACGATCCGGCTGCGTACCCAGCCCAGCTTGCTCAAGCACAAGTTCGAATTTGCCTTCACTGAATTCCACTGCCGGTGATGCAACACGCGGATTCCGGATGAGACTTTTCGGTGACATCATCACAAGTGGACGGGCATCTTCCGTTTCAGTCAACGAAGCTTGACGACGCAACAAGTGGAAGTACTGGGAAGCACTCGACAAGTTGGCAACCGTCATGTTGTCTTCTGCACACAACTGAAGGAAGCGTTCCAGACGAGCACTTGTATGCTCAGGTCCCTGACCTTCATTCGCATGTGGAAGCAACATCACCAGACTGGATTTTTGAGACCACTTGGCACGACCTGCGGATACAAACTGGTCAAAAATAACCTGTGCACAGTTGGCAAAATCCCCGAATTGAGCTTCCCAGATGACCAGTGTATCTGGTGAATATACGTTATATCCGTATTCGAATCCAACAACGGATTCTTCAGACAACGGACTGTTATAGATGGCAAAGGATGCTCTTGCCTGTGGCAAGTGATGCAACGGACAGAACTTGGCTCCGTTCTCCGAATCATGCAGTACCAGATTCCGATGAGCGAATGTAGCGCGCTCGGCATCCTGTCCACTAATCCGAATTGGTTTGCCATCAGCGAGAATGGTTGCAAATGCGAGTGTCTCCGCAAGGCTCCAATCCACTTTTTCCCCTTCGTTCAGGGAAGTGCTCCGGCGTTGCAAAATGCGCTGTAACTTCGGATACACATTGAAGTTCTCAGGCCATTTCAGCAGGTCCGCATTAATGCTGCGCAGATTCTCCAATGGTACGGCAGTAGGCGTAATTGTAACTGCTTCCGGCTCACTGATTTTCCGTTGGTAATATTCATGTACTTCATTTTTCTTCATCTGGTCATAAGCTTCTTTTAATTTGTTCGTTACTCCATCGCGAATGCTCGTAATGGACGCATCATCGATAACCGATTCCTGCTTCAATAGATCCTGATACAGGTGGCTTACCGTTGGATGGTTTTTCACCTTGTCATAAACGATAGGTTGAGTCGTTTCGGGATCATCAGTTTCATTATGGCCGTAACGACGGTAACCGATCAAATCGATCAGGAAATCCTTTTTAAAACGATTGCGATACTCTGCTGCCATACGAATGGCTGCAATACAAGCTTCCGGATTGTCCGCATTCACGTGTACAATCGGAATTTCGTACCCTTTAGCAAGGTCACTTGCGTAGTATGTTGAACGGGAATCACCGCTATCTGTAGTGAAACCCAGACGATTGTTAACGATAATATGGATGGTTCCACCATTCTGATATCCTGGCAGAGCTTTGAAGTTAAGTGTCTCCGCAACGATCCCTTCTCCAGGGAATGCGGCATCACCGTGCATCAAAATGGTAGCTGCCTTCGTTACATCCTGTTTCGGATATCCAGGGTCACGACGGTCATCCTGAGCCGCACGTGCAAAACCCTGTACAACCGGATTGACGTATTCCAGATGGCTCGGGTTATTCGCGAGAGTAAGACGGGCCTGCACAGTTTCCCCGTCTTTTACAAAACGGTTGGCACCCATATGATATTTGACATCCCCCGTCCAACCGTAGTTGATTCCCGTCGAACCTTCCGATGGAACCAGGTCTTTGTTCGGAGCATGATGGAATTCAGAGAAAATTTTGCTGTACGGTTTGCCTAATACATGGGCAAGTACGTTTAACCGTCCACGGTGGGCCATACCCATCAGAATGTGGCTAGATCCGGCTTCTGCCATGATACGAACAGCTTCATCCAGCATCGGTACAAGCACATCGTTACCCTCGATAGAGAAACGTTTCTGTCCAACAAATGTTTTGTGAAGATAGTCTTCAAATTGCTCAACTTCAACCAAACGTTCCAGCAAAGCCTTACGTTCTTTCGGCGTAAGTGGAGCTGGTGAAGTCCGGGATTCCGCACGGCGATTCAACCACTCACGTTCTTGAACTTCGTGCACATGACTGAATTCATAGGCCATGGGTCCAGTGTAAATCTGACGCAAGCGTTGGATTGCATCCCAACCGGTTGCTGTCTGCCCATCTGCACCTTCCCAGATCAGGGAAGCAGGCAAAGCTTTCAGATCTTCTTCGTTTAATTCAAAATGCTGAGGTTCCAGCAAAGATGTATCTGTATCTTCACTGATTCCAAGCGGGTCTATGTCTGCAGCAAGATGACCATACGTACGGATATTCCATACCAGCTTACCTGCTGTAACCGCTTTCTGTAATAATTGAATGTCCACGCTTCCGGAAGCCGATTGGGCGTTGCCGGAATTCGAGGTTGTGCGTGCATCCTTGCCAGACATTGGCGGTGCACCCCATTGTTCAAATAGTTCACGATAGGCCGGTGTAACCGAACCAGGGTCTTGAGCAAATAATTCATATTGTTCCTGTACGTATCCCATATTGGGGCCATAGTAACTTTCCCAGGGCTTCTTGTTGCCTTCCACGATCGTCATCGACGTTCCCTCCGTCTTGATTTAGTCATAAGTTTTTGACGGAAATCATTGACTAAGCCGTAATTTGCGTTCGTTCAACATTTTAAGCGAAATTTTTCATGAAGTCCAATAATCGTGCTGTTGGTGGTAGTAACGTTAGTCCGACGCTCCCGTCAAGGTTTGTCTGCGTTTTCAAAATCAAAGTAGAACAATGATTGTATATACCGTCGCACAGATGTCGAATACTGTCCTGATCCGTTCGAAGGTTACACTTTCTCCTCTTCTTCAAGTGAAGTCCGTGTTCTAATATCTATTCTATAAACTTTTACGCTCAGGAGCATTTCCTATTTTTAGCTCAATTGATGCATAAATTAGATGAATCAAAATTCATCGAGCAATTTGGTTAGAACAACGAACGCTTAATTATAACAAAATAGGCATATGATCTCCCATTTTACCTCCTTAATTGAATTGTGGTCCATTATGTTCAAAAACAAACCGTCAAGTTAAACATTAACCAATTGACATGACATTCAACAAATAATTGGTTTTTTCTTCAGGAGACCCACTAAAAAAGCTGGCCCAGACATGAATGATCCGAGCAGCTTCTTTGGATATAGCCAATTTGAGTTAACAATATAGTTGATGAGGCGCATCAGGGTGTTCTTTTACTAATCATATACTCTGCAAACGGCGTTAGGGAAAGATCAGTAGTTTGCTCCAGTGTAAACCAATCCGCGCCTAACGAATCTTCACCATCGGGTTCTTTTTTGATCTGATCCGGCTGACAAGCTGCGGTCAAAACAACATCGTACAGCATCCCGATATGGTGCAGCTCTTCCGGCTCACCTTGATGCACCCATTCCACAACCTTAGACTCCGCAGAACAAATCATTACTTGTAGATCGGTCAGGCCGGTCTCTTCTTCAATCTCACGATGAAGAGCTGCCTCTGGATGCTCACCAAACTCCAGCCTTCCGCCCGGTAAATCCCATTGCCCCTGATATGCTCCCCGTGCCTTATGAATCAACAGAATTTTTTGCTCCCAAGTGACCAAGCCATATACGCCAATATGTGTATACCGATTCACCTAAGTACTCTTCCTTTCGTCTTCATCCTCTGTAACAGCATCCAGATCTATGGCCATACGAATCATATCCACACAGCGAATACCATCCTCTATAATTTCTTCCTCATAGTGCCTCACAAAGAAATCACGATCAACCCCGATAATGCGGAAACCGCAACGTTGGTATAACTTCAATTGATGAAAGCTGGAGTTGCCTGTTCCAATCTCGAGAATCCGGCAGCCTAATCTGCGTGCAGCTTCCATCGCTTCCTTAATCATGTGTTTACCTACACCTTGTCCCTGCAGTTCTTCCTGTACGGCAATATTAACTATCTCGGCAGTCTCCGGACGAGTCTTGAGCAATACGAACTCTCCAACCATCTCTCCTTCATACTCAGCAATAAAACAAACACCCCGACTCAGGTACTCATCAACAATTTCTTTTGAAGGATCAGCCATCAATAAAAGTTCGTATGGTCGCTCTTCTTCCCAATCCAAAATCCGGAACGACAATTTCATGCCAATCTCCACCTTTTCATCGTACAATATTCATTCTCGTTCTGTTTGCAGAAGCCTATGTATGGCAAATCTACAAATATATCATGCTTACTTCAACAAACTAGTTTACTCAATCTATTAAACACACACTGTTTCTCTTGGGCTAGTCATCTCCCATAAAAATAGTAACCTTCATTATACCATAATATTTGGATATAAATATATAGATATGGATGATATATTATGAGGCATTAATTTTATCCTAACCCAAGCTTAAATGCTCATGGATTAATTTCCATTCCCCATCAAGCCCAGCAACAAACACATTCGTTGCCCGCCCCTTTCCATAAGCCGGCTCTCCCTGATAAATCCCCTTCCAGTGGTAGGTATAAATACAAACTGCCTGATCTTTGCTAGTCGTAATCCACTTAACCTCTTCAGCACTGTAGACTTCTTCCTGGACTGTTTCCCAAGCGTTCTCAAAATAAGCCCGGATTTCGTCTGGAGTAGTGCATGACGTTCCTGTAAACCAATATACGGCATCTGGCGATAACCATTTGCTCACTTCATGAAACTGATGTGTATTCGTCGCTGCAATGTATCCTTCTAAGGCATGCTGGTATCCCATGATCTTCTCTCCCTTTCACGTTGATTTTATCGAACCCCACGCTGTTCAAGAGCGGAATCGCTATACAACATAAATGTCTCTTGCAGCGTACGTCCGGATGACTTCTCCCAGATCACACTCCGCTCAAACGTACCCTTTTGGAAAAATCGTGGGAGACGTTCAGCGAACCAGTCCTGCATAGGCAGCTCGGACACCCGCTTCATAGGCACCCATAACAGTTCGCCTTCGGGCGGATTCTGCAATAATTGTCCCTCGAATGAAGTCGCCAAATAGTTGAATACCATGTAACGTAATCCTTGTTCGGGATCACAGAATTCATCGAGTCCTTTATACGTAATCTCATTGACCGTTAAACCCGTCTCCTCCAGAACCTCCCGCACAGCACCATCCACAATGCTCTCCGGAAAGTCTACCTTTCCCCCAGGAGCGATGTATCCCGGAAATCCTTTGCGATCCGGCCGATTCATTAATAACACCTGATCATTCACTTTGTCCCATACCATACACATCGTTAATATCTCTATTCTGGTGTTCATATTCGTCCTCCTGCTAACATGCGCTTCTCTGCTGTACACTAACATTTCTGGGAATAACCTGTGTTTTCCTTCTTTATTCCCACGCTGATATATGCATACGAAAGGCGGACACCCTGTACATCAGAAGCCCGCCTGTTTTGTGATATTCTATGTTGCTCATTCCCCTAGCTTGGCGTTTCCAGTTCTCAGTTCAAATCCGTAATTAACACACGACGTTCCTTCCACTCAGCCCGGCGATAAGCCTGTTGCATACCAAATTTGCGGATACTTGCCTTCGGCACCGATTTATAAGGCAAAACGACCGTAAAGTCTTCATCAAACGGAAAAAAAGACAGGCCTACTTTTTCATTGGATAACCACTCTGCCTGAATCGGTTGTCTGGAACAGGCATCAAACGTGCAACTAAGCCCTTCTGCAAAAAAATCATAACGCGCAGCAGGTGTTCCAGGTTCCTCCATACATAGAAACAAACTGAGCTGATCGCAGAAAAGCATGATTTCCACATCGCTTTGCAGCCTCTGTTTCAATGCTTCAGCATCACCGCCAAGCTCTTTCTGCCAATTCAGCTGACGTTCGTGTTCTTGCTGGAGATAAGTTCGGATGTCTTCATCATCCTGAGCATTAGCACCCAGATTCTTTTGAAATAGCTCCGTATACATCAAACTGCACAATAATCCGGCGTAGAGGTTTTTCTGACAAACCTCTTCAATCCCTTTATGGTAGAATACAAAACGCGGACGCAAAGGAAAATCCCGAAACGAATATGGTGATTGGCTATAATCATTCCAGAACGGAGCAGCATCCAACTCAATCCAGCCCCGGTCATGTTCTCTCGCCGCCAGAATCAATTCATCCCGATGTGCAGCGTCGGCTAGTAATTCTTTCTTCCAGTGGGAAGCCATCTCTCCGGCTACTAATCCATGCTCATGCTGTGCGGTCAAAACAAAATCATGCTCTCTCTCATATATGATCATATGCTGTCACCCTTCCGCATGGTATACGTTGACTTTAACATAAATTGGGTTAAACTTTCCTATAAGTTGGTTTTCGCTCCATTTTCACGAAAGGCATTATGAAACGGACAATGTAAAGGTGTTGTCAGTTTCCTGAAATTTGGTACACTAAAGGTTGTGTCCACAATTATATTACATACAGAAAGCGGGATCTCATGAATTTATACTCTCCTTACATCGAGTTTAACCGCAAGGAATGGGCTGAACTTAAAGAACATCAGACCACTCTTCCACTGACGGAAGCCGAATTAGAACAGTTAAAGGGATTGAATGAAGAGGTATCGATTCAAGAAGTCGAAGATATATATTTGCCTCTTACCCACTTTATTGACCTATATGCAAGAGTTTCACGAGAGCTGAATCGACTAACGGCCTCCTTTATGAAAAAAGAAGCGCTCCCCACCCCCTACATCATCGGAATCGGGGGAAGTGTTGCCGTGGGCAAAAGTACAGCGGCCCGCTTACTTCAGGCACTGCTCGCTCGAGGCAAGAATAGCCCGAAGGTTGACCTTGTCACAACCGACGGTTTCTTATATCCCAATGCCGTGCTGCAAGAGAAGGGCATCATGAACCGTAAGGGATTCCCGGAAAGCTATGATATCAAATCCCTGATTCAGTTCATGGGCGATGTGAAATCAGGCAAACCCGAAGTGAAAGCACCAGTGTATTCTCATCTCGCCTACGATGTCATTCAAGGAGAAGAGGTGCAGATCTGTCAACCGGATATTCTCATAATTGAAGGCATCAATGTACTTCAGGTCAAAAAAGAAACGCCTTTGCTGGTTAGTGATTTCTTTGATTTCTCCATCTACATTGACGCAGAAGAAGAGCATATAAGACACTGGTACGTTGAGCGTTTCAAGCTGCTCCGCAATACGGCATTCCAAGACACGGATTCCTTTTTCCATCAACGTTTCGCCAATATTGATGAAGAAGAAACCGTGCGGACCGCCAACCAGATCTGGCAGGATATCAATGCCAAAAACCTGCATGAGAACATTTTGCCAACCAAAGGGCGTGCCAGACTGATTCTGAAAAAGGAAGCCGATCACTCCATTGGGCTGATTCAATTGCGCAAACTCTAAACAACACTCGTGCAAAATAAACCTTGATGTTATAACTAATTACCCTTAAAAGGAGAGAAAAACACATTGCAAACCCTGATTATACTCGGCAGCATTATGATGTTCTTGGCTGTTGCTTTGGGTGCTTTTGGCGCACACGCGCTCAAGCGCAAATTATCCGCTGACATGATCAAAATCTATGAAACCGGTGTTCAATATCACCTCATCCACGGGCTGGGGATCATCCTGATTGGGCTGCTGGCAGACCGTCTCGAATCCTCTTCACTCGTCATGCTTGCCGGATGGCTGATGTTCGCCGGCATCATCCTGTTCTCTGGCAGCCTGTACGCTTTGAGTGTTACGGGTGTTCGCAAATTGGGAGCCATTACGCCACTTGGTGGAGTCGCATTTTTGGCTGGATGGGTTATGATCATGATTGCCGCCTTATAAGCATCCCCTATGAATAAACGAAAAGAGTGTTCTGGCTGATATCCTATCGCTGGAGCACTCTTTTCCTGTTTAATCTGTCCAGATTCTGCGAATGGTGAACTGCCCTGCTTCTGGCCGCTGTTTCTCCAATACATACACATCCGGGTTCGAAAGTTTGGCCCACTCTTCATAGCCAAAGGATGGTTCATACTCACGAATAAGCAGTGATAACAAGTTCCCATGTGTAACCACGGCCCCATGCTGTTCAGGTCTGCTCCACAACTCTTCCAGAAGCTCCAGCCCCCTTGCAGCCGCGTTTCTGGAAGATTCCCCGCCTTCTTCCACCAAATCCACATCATCGTATGTACGTTTCAGTACATCCATCCAGTTAGGCAGATCCAAAGAGCTAAGTACCCTCTCCTGGAGACGTTCATCCGTATGTATATGTTGCAGCGTTGCCATGCCCAACGGCATAGCCGTCTGAACAGCCCTTTTCCACGGACTGGAGACAATATACGTAATGGATTGATCAGCCAAGATATCTGCAAGTTTTTCGGCTTGCCTGACCCCTTCATCTGTAAGCTCTGCATGGGGTTCCTGCCCTGTGGCCTTGGCGTGACGGATAAGATAAATGGACTGCATAGCGATCACCTCCTATGGTGTAACCTACATGGAGTTCTTCTCAAGATATTGGAGTGCCCTGTACATCTTCTCCTGCTCTTCCGGTCGGCCTGCTGAACTGAGGAAAGTGACCTGTTCCCCAATTCTGTCTCCATGCTGAGCAACCAATCCAAGCCGCTGCTTCAGATGATTCACGGTGCCTGTACTGCCATCAATAATCTGTATATGATCTGGCAGAACCGTGCGCAGAATGGACGTATAGAATGGATAATGCGTGCAGCCAAGCACCACTGTACCATACACCTGAAGATCGAGATCTGCCAGCTTGAGCCGGAAATAATCAGCGATTTTGCCCGGATCAAAATCCAGCTGTTCGCACCATTCCACAAGTTCCGGCAGCGCAATGGAATCCACACTGTGGTGATCATCAACACGCGATACCAGTTCGTTATACTTGGTTTGGCTCAAGGTGAGGGCCGTGGCAAATACAAGCACTCTCTTCCCACTCTCACGATTCATCTCCACGGCTGGTTTCACCGCAGGCTCCATACCAATAATCGGGATATCGTACTTGGCGCGCAGATCTTTAACAGCCAGACTGGTTGCAGTATTACAAGCAATTACGATTGCTCGGACATCCTCCTGAACGATGGCTTCCACACAATCAAAAATATGTCCCCTCACCTCATCCGCAGATTTGGTTCCATACGGGACATGCAAGGTATCCGCGTAATACAGGAATTTTTCTTCGGGAAACTGTTGTAATGCCTTATGCAAAACGGTCAAACCACCGATGCCTGAATCAAAAAAAGCAATTTTCTTATTCAAGGATTTCACCTCTATAATGTATTATTTCGGGTTCCAAGAACCTCTCAATGCTGCTCATGCTGACTGGAGGTGAGGTTTGTATTTCCGGCTCATCACACACTACAGTGCTTGACGACTTGCGGGAATCATTCCCGGTTACGGATCGTTCTTCTGATCGCTGTTGTCTCCAAAGCTTCTTGAATAAACTTATAGATGTATAAATTCGGAGACAAAGGCGAACGCTATCGCTTCTTCAGAATCGATTCCGTCCCCTCCATTATTTCCGCTAAGTCAGATACTAGGGATGATGATGAATCATTATTCTACGTTTATTTTATACTGCCTGAGCCAGTCCTTGCCACTATGCCACGTCTCTACAGGGTTGTGCTCTCCAAGCATTTCGCTACTTGCCTGAGCCATGATCCATTCCTTAAGACCGTTCTCCGGACTGGATTCGAGTTGCTGTAACAGGAGAAGAGATCCTTCCTTACCCGTATTCAGGATGTCCCTGTAAACATCCGGGTTACCAGCAATGTAATCATTGGGATTGCTGCTGGTCAGCAGGAGAGGGTCACTAACTATCTGCTGCAGGTTGCTTTCGATGGTTGATGATAATACTTGTTCTTCCGTCTGAGTCGAGCACGCCGTTACCGTCAGTGCAATACATCCAGATAACAAACCCAGAATCCATCTTCTGCGATTCACTGGACCACTCCTTTCAACAACGAGTTAACGCAACCGGAAGCTGTCTGTAATGCTTAAATCGCAGTCCCAATCATAGAGCAAGTTCCCATTTTTCTTCGGCAAGCTCCTGGCCTGACAGAATCTGCTGACGAACTTCCATCACTTTAAAGCCGAAGGACTGATATAATCTGCGTGCTCCATCCAAAGACTCGTTGGTCCACAGGATGATAGATGTGTAGCACTGCTCTTTTGCGTAAAGAACTGCCTGTTCGATCAGTTTCCTGCCCCACCCTGCACCACGCGCTTCCGGTTCGATTAGAAACCAGCGCAGTTGAGCCGTATGTTCATTCACCTGAGTAAGTCCTATGGAACCGGAAGCTGTCTGATCTAACTCCACAACCCATAACATCTCCTTCGCGTGATTGCCTGAGCAACCAAACGAGTTCACCGCATGGGTGATAAATTCAGCAAAGCTATCATCATAATTATACTCATCTCGGTAGATTCGGATATGCGCTTCAATGACATACTGAAGGTCCTTTTGTAGGAAAGTGCGGATCATCCAACATCACAGCCCTTCCTCAACTCCACAGTTGTGATACTGAAATCTACACCGAACTGAATTAATCCCAATTTACGGGCAACTTGCTGTGAAGCGAGATTATCCCAAGATGTACTGTAGATTGGCATGCGTCCACGTTCCTTGACATGATACTGCCAGCATTTTACCGTCTCCGCTGCATACCCATGTCCTCTATAACCAGGTGCCGTATAGAGACTTGCTTCCGCCCCATGTTCGGAAATCCGTGCGGAGCAGCACACTGCCACAGCAGAATCATCAATAACATAAGCCGAAACAGGCCATTTTTCATGCAAGAGATCTGTTAATTCAGGGAAATGCTCTGCCAGCAAATTACACTGCTCCTGACCAATCAACTGAACCTGCCGATTCCATTCGTCAGATGACTCAGGAAAGACATAGGCTGGTCCCATCCACACATGGTTAACTGGCTCAAAGGTCTGCACCTTTCGAATCAGTTTCGGAATATCCAATGGAAGCTCGCATTCCTTACTCAATTCATCCATCAGATCCGGCGGTAACTGCTCGTGGTAATAGATCAGTGAACCGGCAGAAGCCAATCCGATAAATATGGCTGGAGCCTGCCCACCACCCGGCTCGTTAATGCTTAATAGACGCTGCTGCTCATTGATTGTATATAACGTGCTCGCTTGTATCTTCAACATTTCCATAGACGACAGGTTCGATGTAGGAGCCATAACTATGAAGTTAACCTTTGCAATAATCGTTTGCCTTCACTGCCTTTACCTGCTTCCTGCTGATCCAGAAAATCGGGTAATTCACGTAAATCTGACGGCCGATATCCAGCCCCGCATCCACAATTATGAAAGGTATAACCATGGCGATACAGAATCATCACTTTGGTCCATTGTTTGCTATCATTTTGTTTGGGCGCCTGGAAATCCTGTCCCATGCTAACCATAGACGCAGCACATTGTGGACATTTATATTCGAGTTGTTCCACAACTTCAGGGCGAAGGTCGTATCTGGAAACTTGTTTAAATGATTTGCGACAATTGAAGCATGCATAGATGTCTTTGTATGGTCCTGACATGGCATATCTGCACATCATCTGCACCCCCTTAATAATTTCCATTATACGGTATTTATCACACACATACGAATGGATTTTGCATATTTGCGAATAATTCGTATACGCGCTCCTTACCTTTGCATTGCAGCTTCTTTCCATGCCTCACCGAGTTCTGCAATCGATGCATACCGTTGGGACCGATCTGCGCTGACTGCACGTATCACAACCTGATATAAAGCCTCTCCGGCATCCCATCTATCATATGAATGGTCTTTCTCCCCACCCAGCAGCGCGAATGCCATGGCTCCCATATTGAATACATTGGTAACCGCATCTATGAGTGCACCCAGCTCGAATTCCTCTGGAGACATAAAACGGGAAGATCCCCACATACGCCCCATGGTATTGGTAAAAGAGCCCTTCCGATACAAGTCTATATCACAAATTTTCATGACGTACTTGTCAAAATCATAGATCAGACTGCCGTCATACAGATCAACAGCCACATACCCTCTCCGCTCCACCTCGATATGAAAATCAAGAATCTGCTCCATCGCGCCAATCCTTGTCTTCAGCGGAAGTTGTCTGAACTGATAGTAGGGGGAACGAGGATCTTCATATTTGGCCGGAGGCGGAAATTTCCAGTGGTTATGAAGATTCTCCCCCTCCACCCAATCGAATACACAGACATACCCTTGCTCCGTTGCAAAATGATCCGTTAGTCGGATCAACGTGTCATGCTTCAAATCTTCATAGACGGAAACAGATGATTTCAGATTACGAAAGGCTTCCGGGGGACTTCCCGTATGATTCGCATGAATGGTACGTGCTCCCGCATACTTTACGAACAACCTCTTTCCATCCTTTTGCACGATACCGAAGGAGAGATTTCCTGAATCCTGCTGATCGAATACGCGAAAGACCGTACCCAAGGGCCGTAACCAATCAAATGAGTGAGACTCTTTCAAGACAAAGGAAATACCGTCGATCTCAAGTTCAACTTGACCTGTCATAGGACACCTCCTGCTGTGATATCTTCATTCATGTTGAATGCTACGTATAAAAGTAATTCATATGCGCCTCATCATATCCCTGACCATGGACCACCAGTGCGTTACGCTCAATGCCATACACTTCAAATCCATATCGCTCGTATAAGCGTCTGGCTGATTCGTTCGTCGTTACCACACTCAGATTAATTTGCTTGATGCCTTCCAGATATCTTCCCCGTTCCAAGACTTCCTGGAGCAATTGCGATGCCAGACCGTTTCCCCGATATGGCGGAGCAACATAGACGCCCCAGATTATGCCTTTGTGCCTGAGCTTCAGGCCATATTCTCTCTTGAAACCCATCATTCCCGCGAGTGTTCCTTCTGTTGTATATGCGCCCAGGATATAATCGTCGGGCTCGTTATGTATGCGTTCCTGCACTTCATTCATGGGAATCCGAATGGATAATTCAAAGGAAGCCCCAAAGGCTTCAGGATGTGTTTTCAATGCTTCCAGTCGAAACGGCCAGTATACATCTGCTTCATCCCGCTTAATATTGCGAAAGATATAGGTTTCTTGCTTTCCATTTTCGTTCATTCTTCGACCACTCCCTCCATTTCATAAGGATAATCGATCTGGAGTTTCACATTTGCTGCCGCTTCCTGTCCTGCAAGCAACCCAACAACATAAATTCCCAGATCAATGGACGTGGCTACTCCACCGGCTGTAATTACGTTTCCATCCCGCACGATCCGGCTCTGAATAACCTCAGCAACGTACGGCTGAAGCAGATCATAGGTATACGGATGTGTCGTCGCTCTTTTACCAGACAAAAATCCAGCCGCACCCAGCAGAAGAGAGCCTGTGCACACGGATACCTTCAAAGGAACAGACTCCGCTTGTTTCAACCAGCCTACAAATGCCTCGTCGTATCGTAGCTTACGTGTTCCCATGCCTCCAGGGACAAACACGAGATCATATTCCGACAGGTCAGGCTTCACTCGATCCACCTTCATCGTTAAACCAGACTCATCCGTGACCTGATCTGTCATTGCACAGGTTTCCCATGTTGTTCCTTTGGTTTGTTCAAAGAAATTCAACCGATTGATCACATCATAAAACCCAGCAAAATCAAGGAAAGTCAGTCCATCAAACAAAACGAATGCAATTTTCATTGGCAACCTCCGCTTATTTTAATTTGGAGAATTCTGGTTATGTTTTTGATTCCGATCCCGTTCCATCGCTTCCTTCACCCAATCACGTTCCGGCAGCTTGCTGTTGATTCGCAAGAGCAAGCCCACAATCACAAGAAGCAGAATAACAACAATGATTTCAAACACGAATCCACCCCTCTCTTGGAAATAGCCGCAATTGTGAATGGATACTGAAGTATATAATCTCTATTTTAATCCACGGGCAATGATCCATTCCAGCCACTTCCACGGTAGCAATGCTTTACCTATGATCAGCACACGCGATCCTTTGCCCAGCGCATATCGAAGCTTTGGTGCACGCATCCGTGCAATTCGTCCGATCAGATCTGCTACCTCCTGTGGGTCAGGTGCCGTCTCGCTTGCATGTTGGGAATAACGAAGGACCGCATCCAGCTTATGTTTATACGGAGAGTCCTCGCTCCGGTGAATCTCACCCAGACCTTTATTCCAGATCGGCGTACGATAAGCACCTGGCTCAACCAATACCACGCGAACGCCGAACGAGGACATCTCATGCCGCAGACTTTCCGAGAATCCCTCCACAGCGAATTTGGAGGCAGCATATGGAGCATAACCCGGAAAACCGGACAACCCGCTGACACTGGACAAGTTAACAATTAGACCTTGCTTCTGTTCACGCATCACAGGCAGGACTGCACGTGTCACAGCGATTAACCCAAACAGATTCGTATCCATCTGGCGCCGCCAATCCTCCATCGATACTTCCTCAATGAACCCGCCAACCGCAAATCCTGCATTGTTCACCAGTATGTCGATGCGCCCATAATCCAGAACGACTTTGGTTATAGCTGCTTGCACCGATTCAGAATCCGTAACGTCCAACTGCTCATACACCAAACGTTCTGTTATGCCTGCCTCTCCTGCAAGTCTGACCAACTCTTCTTTTCGGTTCAGGTCACGCATGGTGGCAACAACAAGGTATCCCTGCTTGGCAAGAGTAATGGCCGTTAACATACCGAAGCCACTGGATGTGCCTGTAATGAGAGCCACGGGATCATATGCACCGGATATTGATATTCTTTTTTCCTTCGTTTCTTCATTTCTATCATTCTCTGTCTGCATCCGTTGCTGTCCATCTCCTATCTTGTATGTCACCACTGTCATGCAGCCACCTGCTCTCCCCCAATATTTTCTCACCAACTCAATCAAGCTGTCTCTCCACCCTGCGTAGCTTGGTGACCCCTGGTTTGAACGCATACGGAACGAATCTCACCTCCGGCAAAGTACAATCCATCCTGTCTGCCATCTTGTTCAATTCATGCAACACATCAGCCCTTACTTGCTCCATTGCTGCATTTCCACCAAGTACTAGCGATACCTCCATCGTCCCGTCCTCACGTTGCACCACACGATAATGTTCAATATCCGGCGAAGCCGCAATGACAGCGCGAGTAACGAAATCCGGAAAGACCGGTACAGACACACCCGTATGCAGTTGTTCAAAATAAAGCGTATCATCACAGCGGCCTTCAATCCGCTCAATCGCTGTAAACAGAGAACCGCAGGCACATGGCGTCGCCGCCTCGGTCAGAATATCATTCAGCCGATACCGGATGATCGGCTGTGATGTTCTGGAGAAGTCCGTAATAATGGGCACGAACCGGCGGGTGGCCGGGTCCATGTACTCTTTTTCAATATGGACTATATCCTCATTCAAATGCAGTGTGCCATAACGACAGGTCGCTCCCAGGAACCCTTCTGTACACTGGTAGACTTGATGAACGTTCTGTCCGAAGACCTGTTCCAGTACCTTGCGATCCAGGGGGTCCAGCACCTCGGCAACCGAGATGATTTTATCGGGTACAGCGGTCAGGTGACCCGCCACATAGGCGTCCGCCAACAGACGCAGCATGGATGGGGGAGCCACCCATACGGTAGGTTGGTATTCTTCCAACCGTCTTACCAAGGTCTCCACACGCTCCAGCAGATCAAAGTACTGGAACTGTAACTTCCCACGCTGCACCGATTCATACAGATTACTGTTGGCCCGCAGGAAAAACGCAATCTTCGCAGGTTTCCACAGCCCACCAGGCAGCAGCTTGGCCAGCACCGTGCCCGTCCACGCATCCTGCTCCTGATCACTTACCAGAAATATTCCCCGGTTCCCTGACGTACCCGAGGACAATCCAACAGTCACTCCCTGAATGGAGGGTTTGAAGTCACGCGTTTCTTCACTTTCACCTGCTAGAGCCAACGCTTCATCCTTGGTAATGCCTACCGTATTCAGTGTATCAAAGTTCTCCATCATGATTGATTTGTCAATCATCGGAAAGCTTCTCCAGTTGGATGCGTCCACGCCACCCCACCACTTTCGGTAAAACGGAGAGCGGGCGCGGATCTGATGGACATGTCGAATAATCCGGCGCTCTTGCCAGCGCTCCAGTTGTTCTCGCGTTTTCCATGTTCGCAACCCGCGTGCAAGCGCATAATGTACTACAATACGAAGGGTATTGCTCATCGTTTCAGCCCTCCTGTGCCCCAAGCGTCCAGCACCTCTCGGCAGTGACTCGGCACAATCCGAATGTCGGGAAACTGCTGATGCAGCTGAACCAACTTGTCAAAGTTACGGTGGTATTCCTGTCGATCAGACATAATGATACCCGCGAGCGCATGAGGCCTGCGCTGTTCACGAAAAGCCCGACTCGACCACACGGCATCCGCGCACAGGAAATAATCATGTTCTTCTGTACGCAACAGAAGTCCCATCATGCCTTCCGCATGACCGGATACCTCCACCCCCAGCAGACTGCCATCGCCGAAGATATCGTAAACCTCATCATAAGGGAACGATTCTCCCGCTCTTGTCCACCGCTCCGGCTGACGCGTAACAGGCAAGGATCTGGCTACAAAATCTTCAGGCAACAATCCAGACAGATAACCTGCCTTCACAGCCGCAATCGGACCGAGTGAGCGCACCGCATCATAAGCCCTTGGCAGATAGATGAATTGTGCCTCCGGGAAATCTCGTACACCTGCGATGTGATCGCCATGAAAATGGGAGAGGATAATATACCGGATATCCGAAGCTTTCAGCCCAAGCCCAGCCAAAAAATGAACGGCACTATCCTCTTCACGATAGACAACCGGTGTAATATGACGATACAGTGCATTGGGCAGATGAGCCGTTTCCTTGAAAAAGCGGGAGCTATATCCCGTATCCAGCAGGATTGGTCCATGTACAGGGTGAATGATGCAGGCAAAACCTGCCGGGAAAGGCACCGGCTTCAACCCACCACCCCGCAACGTCAGAAATTCTGGATGTGTACAGTAACCTGCCGCACCCAGATATAGTTCTACCGGAGTTGTTGTCAGCATGATTCAGCCCTCCACCAATCTGCAAATTGTTCTAAACCTTCTTCAATAGACACCCGAGGGACGTATCCCAATCGCTCCCGTGCATCCGTAATATCCAATGTCTGCGGGATGGATAAGGAGCCAACGGTATACCTTGTCAACACAGGTTCACCCAGCGCAGGAATAAAGCCATGAACACGCTCGAGCAATGCTGCAACGCCATAAGCTGCCTGATAAGGAATGTTTCGACGACGCAGAGGCATGTCCAGCATGCCAAACAAGCTGCTCACCAACTCATTAAACGCCCTCGGATCGCCATTGGAGATATTGTACGCTCTGCCGAGCGCTTCGTCCGGTGCATCACGGCACAATAACAGGGCGTCCACCACATTATCCACACAGGTCAGATCAATTAAAGCCTGTCCGCCACCGATCATGGGCACGCCGGATTTCGCATTGGCCGCGACAATTCGGGGAAACAACGTCTGGTCATACGGACCAAAGATCGCTCGCGGTCGAATCATGACCGACGGAAGTCCCTTTCTATTCCCTTCCATTACGACCTGTTCAGCGAGAAGCTTCGTGGCTGCGTAATGATTCGCTGGTTTGGATGGCAACGGGTCATTTTCATGTACGTTAAATCGTGGTATGTAGTTGAAATATACACTTGGAGTCGAGACATGTATGAATCGCTGTACATCATTTTTCAGGCAGCCATCCATGAGTTTCTGTGTTCCTTCCACATTACTTCCATAAAAGTCCCTATACTTCCCCCATGGTGATGATAGCGCCGCACAGTGAAAGACCACATCCTGCCCCGTACACGCTTCATTTACTGCCGCCTCATCCCGTATATCTCCATTCAGGAATCGGATTCCTGCCGACTCAAGTTCTGCACCAACCTTGGACTGTCGGCCCATGCCTGTGACGTCCCATCCCTCTTTTGCAAGCCGTATCGCGAGGTGCCTGCCCAGACATCCCGTAGCTCCTGTAACCAATGCTCTCTTCATTGTTGTTCACCGTTCCATTCTATGTCGTGAGTCAAAGCTTCAGTCAGTGAGATTTTCTGTGATCTTGCCAGACGCCAGGCGACCAGCACCACCGCGAATTGTTCAAAGAAAGGCTGAATATCCTGCCTTAAATAAACCACATCCCTGGCTCCACGCCAGGCAGCTGCCCATGCCCGGAACTTTCCTTTGCCGAAGATCTGCTGTACTCCGCTTCCCAGCATGGGAAGCATGAGCATGGCTTTGCTACCCTTTGCAGGCGTGATCCATTTTCCTTCTTTGACCAACGTCTCCGGTTCAGTCAGTGCACGCACCAAGTCATCTCCGGGGTGAAACAGATGAATCCCGCTCGTTGCCCTCGGATTACACTCAATTGCATACAGTTGCCCATCCTGAACCACTATAAAATCAAACCCAATCTGTCCGCTAAACCCCGTTCCTTCAACGAATTGTCTTACCCACGCAAGGGCACCCTCATGTTCCACCTGTTCAAAAAATACACTGGCCCCCACGCTTCCTGTGCGGTAGCGGCTATCGTAGGTGGCGTGCGCAACCAGTTGTCCTTCGTGGGCTATACTGTATGTACACAACACCTGACCCGGAATGAAGGCCTGTGCAACCCAAGGCGAAGCAGAGGATAATTCCCTTTCTTCCGGAGGATCGTTACGTAAATGTCGATGCTTCTTTTTGCTTGTGTGTCCTTCTTGCTCAGTCCCGGCCGTACCCTCATCGATCAAACGTGCTGGCATGCGAACTTTGGCTGCGAAGCGGGAATACACCGGTTTCCACACCCAATCTCCTGATTCTCCCAGAACAGAATGAACTTCCATCCATTCCTGCTGATTGTTGATCACGCGCGTATCGGGAACGGGAAGACCGAGTGACCCTGCAAGCTGGATAAAATCATATTTATGGTGCAGCTCATGTAATTGCTCCATGGTTGTAACCAGAACACGGCAATATGCACGCAGTCTGTCTGCCCCTTGAGCAACATAGAAGACTTCTTCACACATGGGGATCAGCAGGTCAATCTGCCAATCCTGTACCAACCGTTCCAGTTCCGCCAGATAAGTACGTGTGTCATGACGCGGCGATGGAACCACAGCGTACTGTTCCACTGCACGGGATGATCTGGTCAGATGCCGTACGGCACTCTCCGCAACATAGACCCGATGGCCTGCACGATGAAGCATACGTGCCAGATCGAGCGTCACGGGAGCCCTTCCGCCTGTAAGCAGCACACGAAGAGAAGCAGCTGTACGATGTCCGGTTTCCCCAGATCTAGTAGTCAAAAATGAGTCCTCCCAATGATAATCCGGCAGCCGTGCCAATCATCAGCACCCGATCTCCCCGCTGAATCCGCTGTTGTCTAATCGCTTCATGCAGACCCATCGGGATCGATGCCGCAATTGTATTGCCGTGATTTCGTGTGATGTCCATAAACCGATCTTCAGCAATGCCTAGCTTTTTGCGGATCAGTCTCATCGCCATGGCACTCCCCTGATGGGGAATCACCAATTGGAAATCCTCCATCCGATTCCCGGTCGCCTGCAACATACCACCCATGAATCCGGGTAAAAGTCTGGAAGCCATGCGGAAGATGGCCTGTCCATCCATATGAAATAGGTAAGGCTCAGGCTGATCTGCATTATAATTCGAAGCATGCTGCCGTGTACCGCCACCTGCTATCTCCGAGAAGCGAGCACCTCGGCTGTAGGTTTGAAGGGAAGCATGTACAATCTGTGAGGATGACCCTTCAGGCGAACGCTCAATAATAACGGCGGCTGCTCCATCTCCGAACAGGGCCGCACTCTCTTTATCCGACCAATTTAGTCCCGCTGAGGCAATCTCGGTGGCTACGAGCAGTACTCGCTGGTAACGTCCGGCATCTACCATATAGGAGATCACATCCAGTCCGTTCAGGAAACTCAGGCAGGTTGCATCCATATCAAAGGCGGGTACGCCCGAATCTTGCTGCCCCATGGCCTGCTGGATAAACACCGCCGTACTAGGCAACGGTTGTTCCTTCGTGCCACTGGTACACACCAGGCAGTCGATATCACTGAATTGTAATCCTGCATCCGCAAGTGCAGCTTCAGCAGCCCGCGCGCCCATGAAGGAGGAAGTCTCTTCACCCGAAGCATAATGGCGTACACCTACACCTGTGGCTTTGCTAACCCAGCCTGCAGGCACGCCCAAGCGGCGATCCAGTTCCTCATCGGTAACTTCCTGTTCAGGCAGGTACTTCCCTGTTCCCGCAATCCTCACTCTTCTAAGTTGCATTTCCCCAACCTCTTTCTGTTCATCTGACTGATATATATAAGTTCAGCTAATTAGTATTTACACAGACACTCCGATGACAGAACAACTTTCCGATCGCTGTTATCCCCAGATTTTTTTGATTCCCTTCTTAAAAAGGGAAAATCCGGGGATAAGCCGATGCTTCCGATGCAGCTTTCTTTCAGAAAGCTTTTGGGCGCACGCTTCGCTTCTTCAAGTTATTTCTGTCCTCTCTGTTATCGTGTAAATGTTTAGTTGAACATATATAAATGAAATGAGTCCTTAACCTCAAATGGCGAAACGCCATTTAATAGAAGCCTTAAAATATATAATAAAGGGCAGATGCCTCTGCCCTTGCTGTTGTGTTTTCTTTTTTATATAGTGTCATTTCTTCTTACTCAGGATCTCGGCAAGAGCGACATCTAACGTTCCGTAGGTGAAAGTGAAGCCTTCCCCCTCCAGTCGCTCAGGAATGACCCATCGACTTTTGAGAACCAGCTCTGTTTCGGTCTTGATGAATCGTGCGCCCAGTTCAAGCATCCAGCGAGGAGAAGGCAGCCCGATCCGAACGCCCATCTGTTCTCTCAGACGTGCCATGAGCTCCCGATTTGTAACCGGATGCGGAGAGGACGCATTGAACACACCATTTAAGTGTGGATGCTCTTGCAAATAGATCACCATGCGGAACAGATCCTCGATATGAATCCAGCTGAATTGCTGTGTTCCTGCACCTTGAGATCCTCCCAGGCCAAAACGGACCAGGTTCGTCATGGGCACCATCACGCCGCCCTCGCCCAGCACAATCGCAATTCGCAATGCAATTTGACGTGTAGATGGCAAACTGAATTCAAAGAAAGCCTGTTCCCAAGCTTTGGCAACGTCGACCGAGAAGCCAGAGCCAATCTCGCCTTCTTTTTCCGTCATGGGACGATCTTCAGCATGTCTGTATATGGTCGCCGTACTCGAATTAATCCATAGTTCGGGAGGATGTTTACAAGCCAGGACGGCTTCACCGAGAATACGTGTTGTACGCGTTCTGGATTCCAGAATGACTTTGCGATTCTCATCCGTATAACGGCAGTTCACCGATTTACCTGCCAGGTTAATCAACATCTCTGCTTCTTCCAGTGCCTCTATGATTCCTGTACGATCCTCCCAGGCAATATGACCGGGCTGACGCGAGATAATCAGCACCTCATAACCTAGCTTCCTGAACCTTTGGGCAAACTCCTGTCCAACAAAACCCGTTCCACCAGCTAATACAATCTTTTTCAAGGTATCCCCTCATTTCCCATACTGGGTAAAGATTTCGCAAGAGATAGATCAACCTGTTTCTATGCATGCAAAATACAGATATTAGATTAAACACCGCTGGTGACCCGTTGGTTTGATTTAATTCGCACCCAGCGCCGTGTACAAGCGATCCCGCTCTTCGATAGCCCATGTGTTTGCAGGGTTTTGTTCCAGTTGATATCGGAGCTCATCATAAAAGTCATGGATCATGAATCCGTCCGGCAAAGTCCCAAGCATGGCTGTAAAGTTGTACTCGGGCAGTGTTCTTTTTCCTTCACTGATCTGCTTCAGCCAGTCCATCCACTTCGCAAGAGTAAGCACTTCCTCCTGCCATAACTCAGCCTGTAACCCAAGCGCATCTTGAAGTTGTTCGTACGCCAATGGATCAGCGAAGACGCGGCAGGCCTGAACAGCCAGTGCATACAATTCAGTCACAGCAAGGCGTACCTCATGCTCAAGTTCGACTTCCAATCCTTCCAGATAGTCCTGAACCTGAATGCTCTCTCCATCATCATATAGTAGCGGGGCTTGGGCCAATAGGCGTACAATCTCTTCCATTTCTTGCATTGAAACTCGCTTCTGCTCATAGAGAGCAGGTAATTGATACGCTGTAATGATCATTCACTCCTACATCGTTCTTCTATTAATGACCTATATTATAACATGGTTTGGCAATCATCTATCAGGATAACTTGACTATCCACTACAAGTTGTAGTAGTTTATACGTACTACGTAGTGTAGTAATATGCTCGTTATGGACGCATAACGATGTTAAGGAGTGTTCACGGTGAACCAGATTCAAAAATTATCCGAAACAGAAATGGAGTTAATGGTCGTTATATGGTCATGCGATCCACCCGTCACCTCGACAGAGCTATTAGACATATTCGCTGAGAAAGGGAAAGCGTGGAAAGCGCAGACCATGTCTACCTTTCTGTCCAGATTGGTGGATAAAGGCGCTCTTACCGTGACGAGGCGTGGAAGAATCAATGATTACAAACCTCTTCTACAACCAGAAGACTATAAACTACAGGAAACACAGCACGTGCTTGATGGGCTTTATCAAGGTTCTGTCAAGAATTTGGTTTCGGCCATGTATGACGGCGATAAGCTTTCAGACGATGACATTTCAGAACTGAAAAAATGGCTTTCGGAAAAGTAGGTGCAGATCATGAACATCTTTTTTGAAATTCTGTGCAGCCTGACCGTGGCTGGAAGTATCGTTGCCATATGTATGTTGACTCTGCGACTCATACCTGTATCTGTTTTTCCGACCAAGTGGCTCTACAGACTCGGTAAAATGGCTCTCTTGTTCTATCTGCTCCCGGTATCCCTTGGCCTTTCATGGCTTTTGGGTTTTGCATTCCCTCCTACATCAACTGTACCGAGTATGGAGCATGCAACATCTACAAGCTTACTTGCAGGGACATTTATCTCGGCACAAACCATTTCTGTAACTACAGCCTGGTCCCTGTTATGCATATGGGGCATTGGCGTCATCGGTTTTTCTGCATGGCAGGTGTACTGTTATCGGAGATTTTTGAATGAACTATCACGCACACGTACACCAGTTCTCTATGATAGTGAAGCCGCTATACAGCTGCCATTGATCAAAGAGACTTTGGGTATCCAACGCAATATCACGCTTGCTCACAGCACGGCAGTACGGAGCCCTATACTGGTCGGCTTGTTTAAACCAACAATATATCTTCCACCCGAAAATACGGTAAAGATGGACATCAAGATGGTGATTCATCATGAGTTGGTACATCTGAAACATCAAGATCTGTGGGTCAAAGCTCTGACCTTGGGGGTTAGTGCCCTGCACTGGTTCAATCCCCTGATTCATATAATTCGCCGGGACATTCATACCTGGAGCGAATTAGCCTGTGATGAAGATGTGGTGAAAGAGATGTCCCACGAAGAACGAAGACAATATGGTGAGACAATTTTAAATGTGATGGCTGGAACCAAGAATATGCCTGCTCAATTTTGTTCATCCCTGTCGGGTGAAGGCAAACAATTAAAAAGGAGATTGATGAACATGTTTAACGTGAAGAAACTGAACAAGAAACACTGGATGTTAAGTATGGGGGCCCTATTGCTTATTACAGGAGTAAGTACATCCACCGCAGTATGGGCATCAAACCATACGGTTAAAGTAGAGGCCAAAGCTACTGAAGCCGTGCCTGTTCCTACCGTATCTGAAACTCCTGAAATCGCAGCTTCTCCATCTAAATCCGGAATTTCTGAAGCTGTAACTGCTCCCGCTGCTTCCAAAACGCCTGAAATCGTGGCTATCCCTGAAGATGAAGTTTCAGAAAATATACCAGCTCCTTCGACTACTGAACCCTCTGAAGTTCAAGTTGTAGAACCAGCCACAGTTCCTTCTCCTGCTGGATCTTCTGAGATGGTAGCCCTCCCTTCCGAGGCTGCAACCGTTCCTTCTCCTGCCTCATCTTCTGAGATGGTAGCGCCTGCGGATCAGATTTCTGAAGCTGTACTTGTTCCTTCAGAGAAGTAACACAACGTTAAGGAACAAGTACACCCATATATGCAAAAGGACGAAGCATAAGTATTACGCTTCGTCCTTTTTGCATATTAGATAAACGTTTTGATCGTAGCAAAATATTCACGGATCATGTTGACCGGCTTCAAATATCCCGGTGACGGGGCCGATATACCGTATTCTGCCGCGTACCCGTTCTTGGCAGCGATATATTTGGAACGGAACATATGATAATCACTGGTGACAATCATGATCTCGGGGTGCTCCAATCCGGATTCATGAATGATTTTTTTGGAAAAGGCCAGATTCTCCTGTGTACTCGTCGAGCGATCTTCCATAATGACTTGGGCGGGGTTAATCCCCTGTTCAATCAGATAGTTTTTCATGGCAAGCGCTTCGGGAATCGATTCCCCGGGTCCCTGTCCACCCGATACAATGACCGGCGTCTGAGGGTGACTGCGAATGTAGTCCAGACTGGCATCTAACCTTTGCTTGAGGGTCAATGACAATTCCGTTCCCCGAATGCCTGAACCCAGAATAATGACATAGTCCGCTTCTTCCGGATCATTCGCACTAAGCTGTGTGAACACAAGTGCTTCAACAATGACAAAGGAGACGGCAACCACACCAAATCCGGTAAGGATAATCCGTTTCAGAATAACATGCTTCTGATAGTCAATCCGTCTTAGCACGATAAAAGCCACCGTGATCATTCCGAAAAACATGACCGCAAACCTCTGGCCCCAAAAGACCAGAAAAGCTACAAAACATGCCAACAGGACAAGATCAATGATCAGTCCATTTTTCTGTAAGAACTTTTTCATCAATTCCGTAGACACTCCTTCTTGTACCTGCACTTCCGCAAATCACTTATCTTTCAGTCTGTTATTATCGTTAGTTTGGGCCACTGTTGTTGCCAGCACTTCTTCTGTACGCGTTGATTATAATAATCAGCATCCGTGAAGAACGGGCTTCGACGAACCATTAACGCATACAGATCATACAGACCATGAGGAGCGCAGATGTTAACCCGATCTTCTTCATCCAACTGTACGCCTATGGCAGTCACAATCTCTGGCCAATAGCGAAGAGCATCTTCAGTAGAAAGATAAGGATCTGTGCCATTGCGCAGATGCATTCTGGCCTGATTTTTGACCGACCACTTGGCATTGCCTGTCAACTCACGAAGCTGACACTCCAACTGTATGTCTCGTTCCTCTCGCAGATCTTGCGCATCGTAATAGACAACATCAATATCACTATGCAGCTCTCGAACAGCATATCCATGAAGAACATCCCAGATATAATTGCGAATATATCCTGCACCTATGTAACATTGTGGCAAATGGAGACCTCGGACTCTCCGCAGGTCATGCATTAATTGCTCGTGCTCCGCAATTGCCCGGATGAATTTCTCCTCATGCAACAAGTGGTCCTTCTCTTTACTCCCGATGCTCTACTCACTCCCTCAATCTATTCTACCTGCTTACTCTGCCTGCATCCAATATATCATGTTTGGGTGTCTCCGATAAAATGAACAAATCCCCTCAGGCGGTCACCTAAGTGTCATCTGAACAGATGCATCTTAAGGTCATTCACCTGAGGGGATTGCATGAAGAAATCTGATTCATTTTTTTAGTCAGCCCCACATCCCAATTAGCAAAATGCCTGCAAAAATAACGACGGAACAGAGAATACGCTTTTTCCCCTGCTGTTCTTTCAGCAGTAAAATACCGAGGAAGGCTGCAAATATCGTTCCTACTTCCCGAAGGGGACCCAGTCTTGCCATCGGTGCCTGCTGTAACGCAAACAGAAACAACAGATACGAGCCCGGATTCAGTAACGCGCCAAGCATAATGGTCGATCGATTCACCTTCCACTCCTGACGCAGTTGACGAGAAGCCAGCAACGCAGGGGTTAAACCGGCGACAAAACCAATGTTGGTCACTTCAAGTAATGATAAGGGTGAGATATGTTCCAGATTCAGCTTATCCACGAACACGTAACTGGTTGTACATAAACCTACACATAAAGCCATCAAAACCGGCTTCAATCCCGTTACACGCGAGCCCGTATTAACATCTCTGCTTCCGGCACCACTGAGCACCGTAAATCCGCCGAGCATACACGCAATGCCGATCCAGCCGTACAATGATAAGGTTTCGCCCAGAAAAGTAACTCCGATTAGAGGTACCAATAAGGTGCTCGTTCCCCGCATAATCGGATAGATCTGAGATAGATCGCCGAGTTCGTAGGTCTGAGACAACAGCCAAGAGTACAATGCCTGCAAGCCCATCGACAGAATCAGTAGCGCATAGGCTGCCATGGATAAGGGTTCACGTGCCAATTCCACAATGAGTACAGGAAGCAATAGAATCGTTGGAATCATCATGATGGACCACAAAAACACACTTTTATTCAGACTGCGCTTGGTAAACATGCTCCAGACGGCATGAGCCATCCCGGAAGCCAGTACCAGCATTATAGGTAAAATCATAATCAAAACGTTCCTCTCTACTCCATTACTCTTTTATATAATCTATTGTGCTGAAGCGCTCCCAGGTTGATGTTCTGGCTGCTCCTTCACGACAGAGCCGTCTTCCAGACGAAGCCATGTATCAAAGCTGCGTTGTCCCGCCTTCATCTGAATGATGCGTCCTCCGCGCAGCATGCCTTCCCTTCCATATGTACTGTGCCCACTCGAACGCCCGTAGCAGAGACGAATGCCATGGTAATTCCCGTGAAAATCATTCACATGATCATGTCCGCAAAAGGTTCCCATCACATCGCCCATCTCCAGCAGTGCAGAGAACAGCCCCGAGTTCACTTGGGCAGAACAGACAGGCTCGTACTTGCTGCCATAACAGATCTGCGTGTCCCACATGGACTGGTATTCAGGAATCGGGATATGAAAAAACGCCAAGGCGGGTAGCTTATCTCCGCGGCTGCGGCCGGGATTGACGCGTATGGATTCAGACATCAGCCACTGGATCTGATTGGGCTGAATCCAGTCATAGCCGGGAATAGACTCAACTGTGGAATAACTCCCTGAATCGAGGAAATACAATACTGCAGCCGGACTCCCATTCGGATCGGCTACCTCTAGCGTGTAATTGCTCATCCCTGCAATCTGGCTTGGACCAGGCTCTGTCACGTTATACTCATGCTCCTGAATGACATCCATTAATCCATCGGGAGTAATCCGATTTTCCGTATCGTGATTGCCGTACACAAATGCCCACGGAATGCCACACTCTTCCACAACTGCTACGGCCTCACGGAAAGCCTGCTCCGGATGCTCACATGCCTTTTTCCCCTGATCTACCGGCCCCGTATAGATCACATCCCCTGTAAACACAACCAGATCGGGTTGTTCCGCTTGAACAACGGTATTCATTAACTTCCGGGTTCTGATATCCTCAGGACGACCGTCTTTCCAGTGCAGATCTGTAAACTGCACAATTTTAAACGTTCCATCTTTTTGAAAAGTCAGCTGTCGCTTCACTCTTTTGACCCCCTCATTAGTAAGTAAAAATACATGTTATATAATTATGATCTCGTTACACTCCGTATGTTGTTTCTTGTGACATTATGTTGTTTTATATGATCTTATCTTCACATGATAGTACTGTCAATACATCATTAACTTCATCATCACATCTCTGTCCCATGTTCTTGGATAACAAAATAATCAAGATCCTAGACGGTGCAGATTTATTTCTTTTAAAGTACATATTCGGCAAATTGACAAGCTTTGCTTGACCTTTTAAACTATATAAATCAACATAAATCCACAAGACTACACGAATTATAAATTTAAAATACATATGTATACGCAATACAGGAGGTTCGACAACGTATGTCTCTAACGTACGAAGAGCGCAAAAACACTATTCTTACTCGTTTGGCTACCCAAGGGAAAGTTCAGGTTCAGGCTTTGGCAGATCTGTTTCAGGTATCTACAGAAACCATACGACGTGATCTGGATCGACTCGAAAAGGAAGGCGAATTGCGTAAAGTCTATGGCGGAGCTGTTCGTGTACGTTCAGGAATGATCGAAGCCCCTTTTCAAAAGCGTGCGCAGCTTCAGATGAGTGAGAAACAGCGCATCGGCATAGCAGCTGCCGCTCTGATTGAAGATGGTGAAACCGTGATGTTGGACAATGGCACAACAACACTGGAGATCATGCGTCAACTAAGAAATCGTTCACAGGTGACTGTCATCACCAACTCAGTTCCAATCCTCACCTGTGCGCTGGAAGGTTTTGCAGGTAAAATCATTTTTGCTGGAGGTGAAATCAATTCAGCGGTACAAGCTTCCACGGGGCCAGTCACACATGAATTGCTGAGTCAGTTCAAAGTAAACAAAGCATTCATCTCTGCCGGCGGTGTTTCGTTAATGGATGGTGTAACAGACTATTTGCTGGAAGAAGCACTTGTTTCCCGCAGAATGATGGAACGAGCAGAAGAGTCCATTTTGGTAGCCGATCACACCAAATTTGGTCGATCCACGTTTGCACAGATCTCCCCCATGAATCACGTATCAATGGTCATTACAGACTCCGAATGTTCGACAGAATGGATTGAGGCCCTACATCAAATGGAGATTGAAACGGTTCACACGATTTGACAGTGTGAGCCATTTTTTATACGTTTATAAGGTATAATGATCGTTCTATCCTATTTTCAAGAGAGGACATTCCTGATTATGAGCAGCAAAAAAGAAATGCTTTTGAACGTGGCTGAAGAATTATTTTATCTGCATGGCTTCCACTCCATTGGATTGAAGCGAATTATCACAGATGCCGGGATCGCCATCATGACGTTATATAACCACTTTGAATCCAAGGATGACCTTATCGTTCAGGTGCTCCTCCGGCGCGAACAGCGTTATTTGGAACAGTTAAGGCAATATGCAAACAATAAAGAACAACCCATGTTTCTCAATCTGGCTGAAGGACATGCAACTTGGTTGAAAGAACACGAGTCAAGAGGTTGCTTGTTCTTACGCGCCAAAGAAGAATTCGGAGGTCATGCAGACCATATCATCGTCCAGACAGTGAATGCACATAAAAGACATATGCGAACGTTAATCCAAACATTGGCGCCTGCTGCAAGTGATCAAGATCTGATACGATTTGCCCTGCTGCTGGAGGGTTCTACGGCACTTGCTGAGACAGAAAATGTAAATGACGTCTGCCGAGAATTGATCCATATGACGCAAACCAGTTTCAAGTAGTCCTATTCCGGGTGAGTTAGTAGTTCAACTCACTTTTTTATTTAAGTGAAAATATAATGATCGTTCTATCTAAAAGGCGGTGGATTTTATGAAAAAAATTATCTTTCCAGGCATTGCACTTATCGCTGTATGTTATGCATTCGGGCGATTCAGTTATGGATTGTTTATGCCGGAAATTTCGGAAGCCTTACACTTGAATGACGCAGCCTCTGGGGCGATTAACTCTGGAACGTATATTGCCTATTGTCTGTCCCTTCTAACGGCACCCCTGTTGATTAATCACAAGGGGCACCATTATGTCATTCAATTGGCAGGCATCAGCGCAGTGCTCGGATTAACCGGCATTGCCCTGTCTCAGAATGCATGGGTTCTTGCATTTAGTGTATTTCTAGCCGGTTTAAGTACAGGCTGGGCCTCTCCGGCACTTGGTAACACGGTTAATGCGGAACTTGCACCGGATCTGCAAGCCAGAGGCAACAGCTGGATTAATACAGGGACCAGCTTCGGAATTGTTATATCCGGTCCACTCTACTGGCTGTTCACGGATTACTGGCGTCTAACCTACATCCTGTTTGCCGTGATCGGTGTTGTAGTTCTGCTGTGGAACAGACGTGTCATTCCGGCAACCAAGACACTGCCTTGTACCAAGTCGCTCTGGACATGTATGAAACCAACCAGACCCGGGTCTGCTCTTCTGATGGCTTGTCTGTTAACAGGTGTTAGTTCCGCAATCTACTGGACCTTTGCCCGAAACTTCCTCACGGACGAGAAAGGGGCCTCCGATTCGGAAGCCGTGTTGTTCTGGATTGTGATGGGGGTTATGGGGATACTCGGTGGATGCGCCGGACGCATTATTGAACGTATTGAGATTGGGTGGTCCTACCGGATAGGTATACTTTTATTGGCTATCTCGCTGGGGGTAATCCTGCTTCCATCCATGGCGGCAAGCCTGATCTCTGCGATCATATTTGGCAGCACATATATTTTCCTGACCAGTGTATTTATCGTTTGGGCAACGCGACTATTCAGTCCCAATGTATCCATCGGAATTAGTCTTGCCTTTCTCGCGCTGGGTGCTGGGCAATTCCTCGGTTCATCCATGGCAGGTTACACGATTGAAGTGTTCTCCAATACAACGGCATTTCTGGCCTTTGCTGTACTCGGCCTGTTCGGATTGTTAATTCGAGTGAAATAAATGACAGAACAACGTTCTGATCGTTTTTTATTCTACTCGGCGTACACTTCCGGTCAGTCCATGCTGAAGCCATACATCTGCAAAAGTAACTGTGGTCCCTTGCCCGATTGGGGATTGGGCCACGATGCCAACTTTGATCTCTTCGGGGCAATCAAGGCCAAAATAACGTACCAGTTTCCACTTCTCACCATCCTGGGAATAATGAAAAGCAAAGCTGCTGCCTGCACGAGCTACACGCAGATAAGGCTTGCTGACATCTACAGGGGATGATACACAATCATCCGAGTTACCACGGGTCACAACACTGAGAATGGACGGCTGTTCTTCAAAAAATTCAAAGCAGACTTTAGCCCAATTCGTATCGTCCACCATTACCATCAGACAGCCCGAGTCATACTGTTCTTTCATGTCCACCTGTACTTGAGTGACGATGCTGAAATCTCCCTTGATTATCGTATGTAAAAATGGAGCTGAGGCTTTCACCGGGTCACCTCCCGGATCAATGAAAAAGTCACTGACTGGCGAAACGGTTATCGTTACTTTGCCGTCTTCAATGGACCAATCTGCTGGCTCGTTCAGCCATCCCAGGTTGGCAGATAATGTCTGACCTGAACAATGTTCGAATAGATTCGTCATGTGGCACACCCTTTGTGTTGGAGTTTAAGCTGACTCATTTCTCTATTTGTATTCGGTATGTCTTATGGTTAATCCTGTATCCATCCCCGTTATCTTACACCCGTGTGTACGATTGGATGAACCGCTCGTCCCACACTTGCACCTCAATATAACGTTCCGGCCCCTTATCGCCCTGACGGTTCCATTCCTGAGGCCAACCATAGGTTTGGATCACTTCGATGATTTCATCTTTGGTATAAATCTGCTTACGATAAGGTTTAGCATCGTCAAACCTCATCGTTGGAAACAAGTCCCCGTAGGTAAAACTCACAACATCGACAGGAAGATCACCCCACGGAATGAGCACATGATCAGGTTCTGAATACCAGGACGACAACCATTCACATGCGCCAAGCGTCAGGTAATGGGGATATGATTGCAACGGCTTTCCACCTTTGGCAACAAACTGCTCATAAGCTCTATGCTCAAGCATTCTGCGAATGGCCATGTAATCTGCGGATCGCCGACTGGCAAAGTTCCTTCCCTGAAGACGGATCTGCTGAGTTACTGCTTCTGCTTCATCCGCAGACAGGCTGGAGAGATTTCTGAAAGGACCAAGACTTTGTTCAAAATAATGATAGGCATTCCAGTCGTTCAACCCTTCCACTCCCTTCATTATTAATAAGGTAATTTTATCCATAATATGATAAACTGGACATACGAGATTACTACAATGATATGAATTACAACAGGAGGAGATCAACCTATGTTTGGTGTTAACGTAAAAAAAATAGAAGATCAACTGGTCATCCGCTGGCAGTTCTCCAAAATCGAAATCCCCATCGCACATATCTCATCGGTCACTCTGGATGATACGTACGGTGGCAGCGAACCATCCGCCATTCGGATCGGTCCGGTTAATGGCACAAGCGAGAGGATTCTGATCCGTACGGTTAATCAATCATATATCTTATTCACGAACAGTGTGAATTTATATCCCAATATCCGAGATATGCTACAACCGGCAAACTAGATTTTGGTTCGAAACAGATTATAATGTTTCTCCAAAGGACAGCTCCATTTACATATGTACCCCACCAGAAAGAAGCGTGAGTATTCGCATGAATTGTTACAGCGAATACCCACGCTTCTTTCATCTCAATTCAACGCTCCCCTTAACCCACTACACCTGAGCGCTCAATGCTCTCCACGAAATAACGCTGCACAAACAGATACAAAATAATCAGCGGTGCAATCGCCAGCAAAATACCTGTGTCCACAATCATGGCCACATAGTTCGGATCGGCCTTAATGCCCGAGTTAGAACCAAAGCCCATCAGTTGCGGAATCAACTGGTTCGCCTGAGCAGGCAAGGAAGCCACCTTCAGTGAAATCAGTGGACTTTCACTCATGAATAATGCCGAATAGAACGTATCGTTGTACTGCCACACAAAGGAGAACAGAATGACCGTAATCAGTGGTGAGATGGCATTGGGCAACATGATACGGGCAAACGTCTTGAATCCGCCAGCGCCGTCAATCAGGGCGGCCTCCTCGATCTCCTTCGGCATGCCCTTGAAGAACTGCCGGAAAATATAGATGAACAACCCCGCCTTCAGCCCTCCCGCTGTTGCCGCCGTAATCACGGAAGGCCAATACGTATTCAGCAGATTAATGCCATTCTTTCCGGTAAACAACTGGATGATGCCCATAAAGTCAAAGCTGCGGAAATGCAGATACATCGGCACCATGAGTGTGCTTGTTGGCACCAGAATGGTGAGAATGACCAGGACAAAGAGCACATTGCTACCTGGAAAAGAAAACCGAGCAAAGCCGTATCCGGCAAGTGCACAGGATATGGCTGTCAGAAGCGTTGTGATGGTAACGAACAATAACGTGTTTGCCAGCAGAGGCAGGTAATCCATCACTTGTGCCGCAAGCCGGATATTATCCAATGTAACGTGCTGAGGAATCATATAGATCGTTGGATTGTAGATATCCTGCTTATCCTTGAACGCCACTGACACTTTGAGAAATAACGGGTATAAAATAATAAATGAAATACCAATGACCAAAGCATATCTGAATATGGAATAGAGAAGGTCCGATGTCTTGTTTCGCACCCGCTGCATGTGGTAATTCTGCTTCGGAACTACCACCATGCGATCTGTCCCTGATGCAGCCATAATCTGAAACCTCCCTCAATGTGAACTGTCAGTTGTAATGAACACGCCGTGACAGTGCCCAGCCCACTACGATCAGTACAAGGCCAATCACCAGCGTATACAGCCAGGACATCGCCGAGCTTAAGCCAAAGTTCTGGGTTTTGAATGCGGTCTGATAGATCGCCTGCGTGACCGGACTTCCGGCAAAGGAATCAATGATTGTATAGATGACATTTGTCAGAATCAATGGACTGACCATGGGAAATGTTATTTTCCAGAACGATTCATAGGCTGTCGCCCCTTCGATCTTCGCAACCTCATACATTGATCCCGGTACCGATTGCAGCGCGGCGAGGAAGATCAGAATCTGCACACCCGAACTGCTAATAATCTCATAGATCCGCATGATGGCTTCAACGATGTAATCCACATAGGCCATTGGCAATCCCACATCCGCCAGCATCCGCACAATGGATACCACATTGAACGAGGCACCACCATCAGCGGCCGCATCGCCAGCACTTGCATCCCCCATTAGATTGATTAATCCCGCAGACTCTGCTGCTGCAACTGCACTGGAAGCCAGAATAACCGGCAGAAAGAAGATCGCACGTGCCATCGTCCTACCTCTGAACTTCTGGTTAAGCAGTGTTGCTGTAAACAGACTGAAGAACAGAATCATCGGCACATTCAGCAACATCGCTCCTACGGAATCCACCAGAATCCGGTTGTATGTAGCATCAACCAGAAGCGCATCCTTGAAATTTTTGAATCCAACAAAGTCCAGAACGTATCCTCCCGGAGCAACGGACAGATTACTCAGACTGAACCGAATCGATTGCAGGAGCGGTGTGGCAAAGAGGAAGATGAAACCGAGCAGCCACGGCGAAATAAATGCAAGTCCAAGCAGCGCTCTCCGTGACTTCAGTGATAATCGAATGGTTCTCATCGGTTCACTCCTCCCACCACATAGTCCGTCCCGCCAACCGTCGTTCCATCCACAGTTACTGCATCCGCATTGTAATTCACAATAATGGTTGTACCGCCAGTATAGGTGACTCGGACCACACCTTCCTGAATGCGTTCATGTCTGAGGATCTTCTCATTCACCACATCTCCCAGTACGTCTTCGGCCTGCTTATACAAAGCAATGGCGTCATCCACCCAATAACTGTACTCCGTTGCGTAGGCCGAATCATAATTCGTCAGCTTCAGCCTGGATGATGGTTCATAGGTCCATTGGAAATACGGAGCTGCTCCAAGCTCCAAGCTTCGCAGCAACTGTTTGCGGAGATCCTGATCCCCCGACATGTTCATTGGAGATGCCGTATAGTTCATGTATCCATGAATGACCATCGTATAAAAAGGAACTTCTTCATCGGTAATATTGAACCGACTTGACCCTGCGGGTACATTTACAACATGTTGTGCGCTACCCCAAGCGTAGCTATTCGCTGCGGATACCATCAGGTTCGGATAGGACTGTGCCAACATGCCCAGCTGCTCCTTCACTATGTTTTTTGCCGTCTCCCGATGAATCACCCGACTATCCCGGTAATCCGAAGTCAGGACCTGCCCCAGATCACGAAGGGATAATCCACCGAGGTCCAGTTGATTGAATTGATCAGTAAACTCACTCACCACATAAGGAAGCTTGGCCGCTGAGAGCAGATAATAGCTGTCCTTACTCTGATCCATACGATTAAGCGCAGAGTTGTATGGATACAGTTCTGCTGTCTCCTTAGTAACAAACCGCGCCGCATCCGAGGAAGGAGCAAAACGCATATCATCGTGATAAATATGCTGGAAAGCCACATCCGGGTACAAAGCTCCACCCGACTGCTCCAGCTTAGTTGACAATGCCTGAAGTTCGGAACGACTGCCTACTTCCTTGTCCAACTTCACCTGGGTTGGCGTATGATGGCTGACACCACCGCCGAACCATCCCTGATACCGCATTTGTACACGGTTCACACCATTCTGCTGTAACTTCGCTGCCATTTCAATGGCCTGTTCGTACGTCGTCATAGCTAAAGTGGTCCGATAGGGTACGCTAAGGAACGAAGCCTTTTTGTCCACTGCACCAAGCACATCTACATAAAACGGCAACGCTGTCTTTTCCGCGAGGGGTTTCAGCACATCCTGTTCTATTAACTGCTGTTGATACAGGCGGGCCATTCCCGAGTAACTGGCATCTTCTCCATGAAGGAAATGATAGCGGACCTGAATGTCTCCACGGTAAGGCTCTTCGCCAAGCAGCTGAATCTCCTGCATTTTCTGCGAGGTGTACATCTCCAGTTCATCCTCACCCCGCAACGAGAAGGTTGCATGCACATGGTTGTAGCTGTTCTGTCTGCCTCCAATATCCGCGGAGATACTGGCTATGCCGTCCCCTTTTTCAATGACTGCAAACCACGCATTCTCCCCGTTCTTCAGACCAAACACAGGCATATGCGCGGATTCACTAACCTGAGGACGACTGAGCGAATTATCATTCGGGTCTGCACCATAGACACGCTGTACATACTGCTCTTCCTGGGTTTTCCCGTTGTTCAGGTGGATCAGACTACCCGAACCGTCAGGTACCAGCATGTAGCCTTCACCTTTCGTATCCGCAGCACCAAAATAAGCGAGCAAATCAATATTTCGGATACGGTATTGCCCACTTTCCTCTATCTGACTCAGAGGCACGGTCACAACAAGCGCCCCTTGATCCAATCGGTATTCCACAGAAATCACGAAGCTTGGCTTATCCGATACGCCTCCGCCTTCGACTCCATTCTCATGATTGTCAAAAGCGAGATCGTCCGCCGTGTAACCTGCCGTCTCAAATGCACTCAACATCTTGTTCAGCACAAGCTGCTTCGAAATCTGTCCATCCAGCCGTTCCAGAATATCCGGATTGTTCTTGGTTGGATAATAACGGGCAGATGTGTATCTAGCGACAGAAGCGTCCAGCTTGGAAAGAACCTTCTCCTCCAGTCGCTGTTTGCTAATCAACTTCGGCAATGCATCAATCCCAAGTGATGTATCACCAAGTGTATAGTTGACACGAATCCCTTGATCGATCTGGCCCACTGTGAATTGTTTGTTGCTTATACTCGAACTGAAATTTGGAAAGTTCTCCAAAGTGCCCATCGAATCCCGGAAAGACACGTTCAACTGGGAGGACAGCACTTCTTTCTCATACGCAGAAGCAAGACCATCCTCAGCCCGTTCTTTCGGGTTGCTGTACCAGACCTCTCCACTTTTCCCGTCACGTACTGCAATTTCCGTTGTCTCCTCGTTATAGTACAGAGCCAAGCCCTGATCTTCGGCGACCAATTGCATACCAGGCACCCCCTGCGAAGAGTCGACAAGGAACTTCAATGGTTCCTCCGTGACAGGCATAGCTCTGGTTGTTGTGTCCAGATAAGCCGCAGCTTCTACGGCAGGAATGCCCCTGTTGTTTATATACATCAGCCCGGCTGCAATCATGATTACAGCTGCACCACCAGCCAGCACCGTATATAGTCGTTGCCTTTGGTTCACGGATGCCGCCTCCTTTAGGTCCGAAAAATCAACTCGCGGTAAATGTTATAACCGAATTCGTACAGCTGTTGCAGCATGCTGAAGACAAGTGCGCCAAGGAATACAATAATACCCATCACAATGAGTGTCAGCACCATCGTAACGATCGTTTTAACCACCGTGTACTGGTGTACCGTCATCATGCCAATGAACAGAAGCAGTACAAACCAGAAAAACGCGATGCTATTGAACAGGTAATAAAAAGCAGTCTCCTCCTGCACCATGAACCGGCTAATCACGATCATCGGGGCATAGACCAGAATAACCGGAATGAGCGAGTAACCTGTTGCCAGCACGATTTCCCTGAACTTGCCTTCCCCTTCCATCAAGGTTGTTACTGCCCAATTGGCCATACACCATAGAAAGAAAGGCACCGCAACTGTGGCAATCTCAATGATGCTGTTAATCGTGCGAGGGTCAATGTAATTGACGAGAAATCCCGCATACTGCTTTTGCAGAATCATCATGATAATGGTAAGCGCGAGTGCTGCCAAAGCAACAAACAGCCGTCCCCGGTTATCCGACTTGAGGTCCCAGAATGCATCAATGGGGTGAAAAATGAGATGCAGCGGAAACTTAATGAAATCCTGCTTCACGATCGACCTGCCTCCTCCGTCTCCATTTAGCCGCCACCCGGGTCAGGATCAGAATGACAATCAGCGCAATCACAGCGGTCAGGAATGTACCAAAATGTTCCTTCATCATCTCTCGCCGATGCCTCTTGAACGCGACAGAATAACTCTTGCGATCCATCCCAAGTTCGAAGTAACCCAGCGCCTCCTCGTTTTTCTTCTCCATTAATAAGGACTTGCCGATGCCGATATAGGCGATGTCATAGTTGGCATTCAACTTAAGCACTTCTCTCCATATATTCACGGCTTCCGTGTCCTCGCCTCGATAGTGGAGTGCGACCGCTTCATTCACACGGGAACCAAAACGGCTTGGCTCGTAGACAACAAGATTGTTCTTCCCCCGGTCCAGAACCAAGTGGTGCTCACCCGATTGTTCAATCGCAACTGGCGTTTTGAGCGTGCCCACCTGATTTCCTTTGCCACCATATATGTAGAGCAGATGACCTTCATCGTCGTACGTGAACACCCGATTCTGTGTCGCATCCAGTACACTGTACATGCCATCGCCGAGCACTTTCACATCAATCAGTTTGGATGGACCGGGATTGTTACGGAACCGGATATCGCCTTTGACGTCGTAATAACCAAACCGCTTCAGTACATCTTCGCCAGACGGATTCAGCCGTTTGATCGGTTCATTCGAGCCTGGATCAATATTCGTCGCATACACGAATCCTTTGGGGTCAATATCCGCATTCGAGAACTCTGTTGGCACAAACAGAACCATCTGTGCACGCTGGGCTTTGGTGGATAACATGCGCCAGATATATTCGCCGTAGTCCCGCTCCACTTTGTTGGTACCGACGTATCCGATAAATGTCCCACTCTCGTCAAACTGCATAATGCCTTCGTAGACCCCTTGTGCCACAACATATACGCGACCTACATGATCAACCGTCAGTTTCAAGGGCTGGAACTGGAATTGGGTCGACAGGATATCCGACTCCGGCTCGGTTATGATATGAAGCAGCCTCCCTTCTCCATCCAAAACAACCACTCGACTGTTTCCCGTATCGGCGATGTATATGTGTTCTTCTTCATTCACGAACAATCCGCCCGGAAGATTAAAGCTCTCTTTGCTGCCCTCTGTCATGAATCCATCGATAACGCGCAGCAACTTAAATTCCGGGTCCAATACGACAATTCGATTGTTGCCACTATCCAAAATGTAGATCAACCCGGACGGAGAAACGTTCACATCACCGGGGTCTTTGAACTCACTAATGCCGAGGTCACGGCCTGAAATGGTGCGCTTGGGCAGATAGGCATCTGGTGAAGGAACAGCCTCTTTCCAGTAGTTGTAGTTATAACTCTCATACGGCGCCGGGGAGGCCGCCGCAGGCACGGCATTCACCAGCAGCAGAGATACTGCCGCCAGGAGAACAAGCCATCTTTTCACTGTGCGTGCCATATCGTTCCCCCTTAATCCTTCATGCCCGAGCTCGCCATCGTCTCAATGATTCGGCTCTGAGAGAAAATAAATAGCGTGATCGGCACACTCATCAAAATCAGTGCTACCGCAGCACCTGCTCCTGCCCGGGATATTCCGCCCTGAATAATCTGACCTGCTGCATAATGCAGGGTCTTGAGCTGCTCGCTGTAGATGTACCCATTGCCATCACTGCCCCATAACATCTGGAACAGCAGAATGATCAATGTAAGCCAGGCTGGCTTCACATTGGGCATGACAATGGACCAGAAGATCCGGTATTCACTGGCACCATCAATCTTGGCCGCTTCCAGCAGTGCATCCGGGATCTGCTCCATGAACTGTTTCATCAGATATAACCCAAGTGAATAGGCAAATGCCGGAATAATAACAGCCCAGTACGTGTCAATCCATCCGAGCCATGACATGATCATATAGTTCGGAATGGCCGTAACTGCCGGTGTGAACATCAGTGATAGTACGACCACTTGGAACATGAATACTTTGCCTGGAAACTTGTGCTTCGCAAGCGGGTAGGCGGCTGCGGAAGCCAGAAGCACATGACCTACAATTCCGATACCTGTAATAAATACCGTGTTGAATATATAGCGTGAAAACGGCACCCACGAGTCACTCAGCAGATTCAGCAGATCTGTAAAGTTGCTGAATGTGGGATTTTTGACAAACAGCGTTGGCGGAAAGGTGAAAATCTCATCCAATGGTTTGAATGCATTGTTGATCGCATAGATCAGCGGCAGCACCATGAAGGCACCAAATACGAGCAGAAGGGCAAACAGGGAGAGGCTTCCCGATAGCGAGCGATTCACTCGCTTTTTGCCTGTTGCAATTGCAGCCATAGGTTATTCTCCCACCCTTCGAAGCAGTTTCTGTACCAGCAAGTTGGTGCCCACCATGATCATGAACAGCACGGTCGCAATCGCCGATGCGTATCCCATCTCAAACCGCGTTGTACCAAAGTCGATCAAGTGGGTGACCACCGTCTCTGCCGCATAGTTCACGCTTGGGAACCCGGCCAGTGCAATCGACACATCAGCCACGGCAAACGAAGTTGTGAGCTGAATGACCGCGCCGAACATGAGCTGTGGACGCATCGAAGGCAAGGTAATGTACCACAGCTCCTGCCAGCGATTTTTGATCCCATCCACCGCGCCCGCTTCATATAACGTCCGGTCCACCGTCTGCAAACCCGCGATAAATGCCAGAAATCCGGTTCCCAGACTCAGCCACAACTGCACGAGAATGAGGATGGGCATAATATAGGCTTCCGTCTTCAGCCACTGGATCGGTTCCAGCAGAAAACCCCATTTGATCAACAGCCCATTGGCAATACCATAACGATCTCCCGAGAATATCATGAGCCAGATAAAATACACATTGCCCGAGATGGAGGGCGCGTAGAAGATCAACGTCATGAACGCTCTCCATTTCGGTGTTAACTCATTAATGATCCACGCGAAGACGAAACAGGCAATATAACTGATTGGCCCGGTAATAATGGCGAACAACAACGTATTCTTGATCGCAATCAGGAATACATCATCCTCCAGAAACAGGCGGGTGTAGTTCTGCCAGCCAATAAACCGCGGAAATTCCAGCATATTAAAGTAGGTGAAGCTGAGTATGATCGAGATGACAACCGGAATCACGGTAAACATGACGAACAGCAGCATATAAGGTGCAAGCAGAACATAGGAATGTTTGCTGGCCTTCATTTCCTGGAGCTTCCAGCTCCACCACGATTTCATGCCCATCCTTGACGCTTTCTCAGGAGGACTGTTTTGTCCGTCTCGGAGTGATATTTGTGGCACGATTAACCCTCCCTCTGCTTACGGAAGACCAAATTCATTACGCTTCACTCGAATCTCGTCCTGAATATATTGGGTATAATCCATGATGGATTCCCTGGCTTCCACTTGGCCAACAACGGTTTTGTAAAATGCATTGAATAGATGGCGGCCTGTAAAATAACCACCAGGTACTTCGGGAATACCCTTCACTGTTTCAAATTGCGCCTTCAGATTGGCGTAATCCTCGGCAGGCCACGGCAGGGAATCCAGTGCCTTGATGTTGGCCGTTGGATAACGAGCCGCTGCGCCCATCAGACCTTCCATCTCCCGTCCGAATTCCGCCTGAATCGGTGCACTGGTCCACCATTTCATGAACGCCCACGCCGCATCCTGATCCTTGGCACCCTCCAGCATCATGACTGCACTGCCTCCACCCGGTACGTCCCGATTCAAGGTTCCATCCGCCTGAACGGTTCCCGGGACAGGAACGAATCCCCATAATCCCCGAATCTCTGGTGCAAATACGGACAGCTGGTTGTACATGGTGTAATCCGTTAGCCCAATAGGCATCTGTCCTGTCCGGAAACGGTTGGCAAAATCATATTCCCGTTCCAGCTTGTAATCGGTATAGAACTCTGTCCATCGCTTAAAGGTCTCAATCCCGATCCGGGAATCCAGATCCGATTCCTTGTCATCATTCCTATAGAAGGCGCCTCCGTTCTGAAGCAGCATTGTGGCATACTGCGAGTTCGGTGGAATATTGACCCCCTGCATATTGGCCTGGGTTACAACCGGCATGCCAAATTCCATATGGTTTTTGCTCAGAATCGCGAGCAGAGCCTCAACATCCTCCCAGTTCTGAGGTACTTCAAGTCCCAGTTCTTCGAGCACATCCTTACGGTAAAACAGCATGTTAAAGGTCTGCGTCTCCGGCAAGGCATATACGCCTGAGTCATAGGCATACGGTACGATTGCACTTTCCCTGAACTCCTGCCCTACGGTGCCATAGTCACTGAATTGCGTCAGATCTACAGCCGAATTCCGCATGGCAAAATTCACGGGCAGATCATTGCCGATCTGCATGGCAATATCGGGTCCTTCGCCCGACAAGGTCGCTGGCAGCAAGGTTCCCATGTTGACCAGCTTCAAGTTCACGTTAATGCCACTGTCTGGTGTAAATGTCTTGTCAATCATCGCCTTCATCGTATTCGCCTGGTCCCGCCCGCTGCCAATCCAGACGGTTACGGTGCGCTGATCTTCTGATGTAGCTACATTGCCGATCTGGTTATAATCAATGAAGAACGAATGATAGAATATCTTCGCTTCATGACCGAGCTTGGCAATTGGCCCCATGCCTGTACCGGGAATATCTTGGTCGATGGAAGTGACGTACAGGGCGTCGATCTCAAGGGGCTGCTCTCGTGCCTGCTGCACCCATGTGCCGAGACCCCCTGTGTTGGTTTTGTATGCTCCAAGCCTTCTTGGTATGGTATTTGGCTTGTCAATCATCTCGTCCAGTTGCTGCGCCATCGTCTTGATCAGTGCTTCCTGATCGCTGGACTGTCCTGATAGAAGACGAAGCTGTGCGGCCACGTCTTTGAGTCGTTTACTCTCCCCACTGAACACTTCCAGCAGGTTCGGGATCTGCTGTTCCACCCGATAATCCCGGAATTCATCGGGCTTGGTACCTGTAATCATCAGAATGCGCCGGTACATGGAGTTCAAGTTGTACAGACTGTCCTCCACATTTCGGATGAGGGGCGCAAAATCACCCAGGCTGTTCTCCAGCCGCAGCACATGTTTTCCTTTTTCCAATTGAAACTTGTATGCTTCCTTGCCACCCATGACGTCAATGCGATAGTCACTTTGATAACGAAAAGGCGCTTGGGCCATCTCTGCGAACGGAACTTCACCGTCAATGGTCAGTTTGCGAGTAGAATAGATGCCTTTGACAAAATTCTGCTGTGCGGTAAAACCGATATGATACAGTCCGCTCTCCGGCACATCCACTTCCCATTCAATCCATTGTCCTGGCAGACGCCAGTTAAAGCCACCAATCGTATTGATGCGTACCTGGGAAGCACTGTAAGGAGATACTGCAGAACTTGACCTTTCGTTCGTCGGGTATAACGTAGGTGAAGATTTGGCAATAGCGGCTTCTCCTTCAATGCGAATAAGGACATCCTTCGGCTGCCCGGAGGAATCCGACTGTTGTGCCCCCGCAGTCTCTGCGTAAGGAACGGCTGTCTTCTCATTGAAAAGGCGTATGGACCGAATCACCATGGGTTCACGCGAAGATTTTAGCGTTAGGGTGTGTTCCCCTTTTTCCAAATAAAACTTGAATGGAGCCTGCTCGTACCCGTCGGAGTCCTGAAACGTTTCTTCCATCCAGCGTGGTTGCTCTACTTGTCTCGGACGAAGGTCATTGCCTTGATTGTCCTGCTCCACAACATCTTTCTCATTGGCCCATACCCGATCAAACTGCAAATAGGCGGCTTCCGCAAAAGGAAGTTCACCGTCAATGTACAATGCACGTTCAATAGCTGAGCTCTTGCCTTCAACGGGATAATAGATTGCGGACAGGTTATACAGCCCGGTCTCCGGCACGTTAATGGTCCAATCGACTTGTCCGGTCTCTCCGGTATGGAGAGATACACCATCCATTCCCTCATAATTAGTGAGTTTGCGGACGTCTTCACCTTCGGCTCTTATGTAATCTCCCGCTTCAATGGTGATGTCCACACTTGGCTGCGAAGCCTGGTCTGTTCCAGAGCGATACTGTTCGTATCCCTTCTTCTGCCGGGTCTGCTGCAAGATCGCATCCACTTCAATGGCAGGCAGACTGCCAGGTGGAACGTCTGCACTCTCATCAGCGCCGGAAGTTACATATAGAATGATGCAAGCTGCCGCCACGATGATCACTGTGGAGAATATCCATGTCTTACGTTGTAGAATTCCAGCCATCCTGCGAGTCCTCCTCATCAAGGCTGATGCCAGCAAAGCCGATTTGGTGGTTCAGGAAAAAGGGGCTCCGTGCAACATTGCCGACACGAGCCCCTGCCTGAATCGTTTGCTGGTGATAAGTGTTGTTATTGTTTGCCGAGTTTATCAATGGCAGCTTGTGCCTGTGCTTTGTATTTCTCAGCTGTTGCTGTGACGGAAGCATTGTCCTTGATGATATCGTTCACAAAATCCCCGAAAGGGTATCCCGTGTAGGCATCATCCAGCAAGATACGGCCTGTTCCAGCGATGTGCTCGCGAATGATGGCAATATCCTTCTCGTCGGTATAACGACTTTCCAGATAGTCCTGACCTGGATACTCTTCGATCTGCGGGATGTCGAAGGTCTCTTCATAGATTTGGTAGACGATCTTTGGATCCTCCACACCTTTTGGAATGAATTTTGCCGATGCCGCGTTGTTTGCATACGTTACCTCTTTGCTGCCCTGTGGCCCATTCGGAATGGGTACAACACCGACAGCAAAGGTGAGATCGCCCAACTGCCATTCAGCAGCAGTGAACAGAGCAACGTCTCCATCCTTAAAAGTGTTGCTCTCCTCCCAGTTGGTTTTGTCACCGGTTTTGACCTTCACGACGTTTTCCACGTTATACAGGCGTTTAACGAATTCGGTTGCTTCAATCGTTTTCGGATCAGATAATCCTTCCTTGCTATTGGCATCATCCACGATGGTTCCACCATTTGCAGCGGTAAAATGGCGAACGACATCAAGGGCCCAGCCAGAAAATCCATATACATCTGTTTTGCCGTCATTATTGGTATCTTTGGTTGCCTGCTTGGCGAGTTCCATGAATTTGTCCCAATCCCATTCGCCCTGGTTATACAATTCTTGTGGATCAGGTAATGACAGTTTCTTGAACAAGTCTCGGTTATAGTGAAGTCCCAGACCAATGCTGGTTGGTGATTCGAAGGCATATTCATTGCCTGCAATAGCAGGAAACTTTGTGATCAGGTTTGCTTCCTGGTTGATGTTGTTCTCAGGTGTAGTGAATTCGGAGAGGGGCAACAGTTGCCCTTTGAGGATGGCGGGTAGTGCGGATTTGTATTCCATCTGAACGATGTCGGCGAATGGTTCGCCGGCCAGTGCAGACGTGGTAAATTTGTTCATGTATTCTTCGAAAGGTACGTTGACGAACTCCAGTTTTACGTTGTATTTCTTCTCGACCTCTGCAATTTTATCGAGTCTGGCCTTATCGGAGGCGGTCTCTCCCGCCGGTTTCAGATCCCACCAGGCAGCAACCTTGATGACACGTCCACCCAGATCAGGCACATTTGCCACAGCTTCTTCCACTACGTCCTCTTTCTCTGTTTCAGCGACTTCGGTGCTGTTACCTGAGTTCGTTGTTCCCTCTGTTTCGCTTCCCGTCTGTGCTGTCCCCCCACCACTGCAAGCGGATACAAAAAGCATCACGGCCAATAACATCAGAGGTACAACATTCCATCTTCTAATCATGTTTTTAACAACCTCCCCGAATGTGTATACCAATCATGGTTCACCCTAAATCGCTAACCCCACTCAGAAACCAATCAAAAAATAAACAATCACCACCATTTGTTATTTTATCGTTTGTTTTTGACAAACAAAATTTAACACAGCAAAATGTAAGCGTCAACATTTTTATTGTTAACATTTTCTATTTATTCTGATAAAATGCTGATAATATGGTTAAAACCCTGTTTTTACACTTACTAAAATCCTTGTTCCTAAGTACACCTTATTAAAACCATAAATATAACTTTTATTATTTTGTTATTTTTAAATAATAACAAAATAATAATTTTACAGACAAAATTCGTCATTCTATCTGAAAATGTGCTTATCTTCACGTGGATTGCGTATCCTGAAATGCTGTGCTTCTCTAACATTTTGAATTCTCTGTCCGTTATTAGATTAAGAGAAATACATCATGCTATACTAGAATCAGTTGGATATCGCTCCAAACAAGGAATACGGCAGAATTACGAGTGTAAGGATGGTATGATGAAAACGAAGGTAACAATTCAGGAGATTGCACATTTTACAGGTTTGTCGAAATTCGCGGTGTCACGAGCTTTATCTGGAAAATCGGGAGTCAGCGATCAGACGAGGGATGTCATTCTCAAGGCCGCTGGCAAACTTGGGTATTTCAAAGATAACAGCCTCTTGTCTGGTGAACTGTCTCACAACAGTGAATCATCACATGACTCGAAAAACACACGTTCAAGCGGTACCATCTTAATTTTGTTTCCCAATGTTCGATACCAAAATCAGGACTCCGTATACTGGGGACCCGTCTTTAACGGGATTTCTTCCAAGCTGAACCAAAAAGGCATTAATATTCTAACCTTGACGGAACCATCCGCAGACCAGCTATTCACCCTACTCAACCCGGATGCCATTCGTGGAATCATTACCGTTGGCTCGATCTCGACCCCGATTCTGCTTGAAATCAAGCGGCTCAGTATTCCGGTTGTAATGGTCGATCATCTGGACCCTGTTTTTCACAGTGATAGCATATTCACCGATAACTTTGCATCCATGCGGGAGATCATGCTCTATTTGCTCCGCAAGGGCTTCAAAACTTTCCAGTTCGTTGGAAATATCGGGGATGCTCAAAGCTTCTATGAACGCTGGATTGCATACACTTCTGTACTTATGGGCCATGGGATGGAAATAAGTCAGATTCCCGAGCTGAGCAATCAGGCATTGGATGAGTTCCGCCAGACGTTCACTTCGGTAATCCATGAGGATAATCTGCCTGAAGTGTTTGTATGTGCGAATGACTTTTATGGGCTATATACCATAGAAGCCCTTGAGAGTATGGGGATTCGTGTACCCGATCAGTGCGTTGTCACGGGATTTGATAATCTATACGACCATATCCCATTACTGGCTACAGTCAATGTGAACAAGGAATTGCTCGGTGCGCGTGCGGTGGATCAGATGTTATGGCGCATAGCGAATCCAGAAAGCAACGTCGAGAAAAAGTTGATTCTTGCTGACGTCATCATCCGTGAACAGTTCGGCAGGCATAGCGGATAAAAGCAGAATATATGGTGGTAAATATGTGTGAATACACATATTGAAGCATGCATGGAATAAAGTTTGTGTCCACACAGAACCACACGCCAAACACCCCTTTAACCGTATTTGAGCGGCTATCGGGGTATTTGCATTGTTGTATGTTGTGTTCTACGTATCTGTACGCACATCATCCCACTCCTGATCCAGATAACAGATCAGCCAGTTCAAAGCACGGTGACGTTCATAAGCCACTCCACCATTCAAGCCAGCGGGAGGTGTTTTGTCATTGACACGACTATCCACACACACCCAGTTATAACGGTAGATCAGATCTGCTTCATCCAGAATCTCGCTCTTGCTACGCAGAGATGCATCGGAGAGAAAGTCGGCAAAGCTGTCCTTCTGTTGCAAATAACCGACATCCTTCCCTACGTTACACAACACCGTTGGTGCACCCAATTCCTCCACATAACCAAGCGCCCACAACATCACGTGGTACGCTTCATATCCCCAAGAGAAGGCGATGATCTCCCGCTGCTCCGCTCCGTGTTGGTCGATAAACCTCTTCTCTACGGGTGAAAAAACGGATTCAGCCTCATACTTGTCGATCACTTCCTGAACCAGAGCTGCGGTATCCTCCGCGCTTTCGCCTGCTCCCAGACACTCTCCCTTAAGCGCGGCAAGACACAAGGCTACCGCACGGCGCGCGACTTCCTCTTTACTCCGAATGGTGGTGTGCTCTTCTCCGGCCCTTGCAGGCAAGTTCGCATTATAAGGAATGCCTTGTTCCGTCAACCGTTGCTCTGAACGGGCTTTACGTTGAATTGCAGACTCTGTCTGGGTTCCAGCATCGTCCAGGAAACTGGTGTGCGCTGTCACCGTGTAATCCTCCACCTCAGATTCTCCATTCACGTCCAGCAATAACTGGCCATGTGCATTCAGCAGAGATCCTCCTCCCCAGAAAATGACGGCATCCAGAGCATCCGCCAAGCGCAGCAATTCGCCGAAGAATTCTTCCGAGATATCCTCTTCTGTCTCAATACCAATCACCATGTTCAGTGTGGAACATTTAATCAATACCTTTTCCTGGAGCGAAGCATTGCGCCCCTCAATCTGACTCAAAAATCCAAGCATCCCCTGAATCATGGTCGTAAATTCCTCAGGATGTGTCTGGCTGGTCATGATATTAAAACCTTTGGTTTTTTTACTCAGCCATTTTTTCTGAGTCACTTGAATATGGGTCTTGTCTTCCCTGCGTTTAATCGTACCCTCAGGATAAATGGATTGAATCACTTCAAACAGCTGATCCAGGTCAAACTGAGAGCTGTATATTGCACAATTTCTCATGAAGTCCACCCTCTCCGTTATCGTGTAAATGTTCAGTTGAACATATATGACTAATCCTTATACGGATCGAATTCATTACCTCCGGCCATGGCGACACCAACGGGACGTAGCACATGGTTGATTTTCAGCGTATTCGCATGTGCGTTCAGTACGTCTTGCAGTTTCTTATACACAAACGGACTTTCGTCCGTGCCCGCTCCCCGCAGTTCAACGCCGTAAGCACGAATCGCCTCATGCATCTGTGCTTCGCTAATCTCACCGCCCATGCGTGTGCGCAGCTTGTAATTCATTTTGCCAGCCGCCTGGGTTCGGCTCATCGTGCGCCCTGCCCCATGCACGGTGCTGCGGAATGACTCGGTATTTTCTTCACTGTGGATCCCCTCCACAATCACCGAGATATCACCCATACTACCTCCGACAAAACCGAGCTGCCCAGGTGCCAGTGGCGTTGCACCTTTGCGAACCACGACGACCTCTTCACCCATATGCTGTTCTTTCCAGGCAAAGTTGTGATGGTTATGTACGGTGTATTCAGCATTTGCCCCGAGAATTCCAAGCACCTGTTCAATGACATAATCACGTCCTGCATAAGCGTATCTGCCCGCCAGAGTCATTCCATCCCAATACATATCACCCATTTCGCTGTTCAGGTTAAACAACGTAGGCGGTTGATCCATGGATTCACCCGGCGCTTTGCCACTGAACTGACGCCCTGCGGCAAGGTTAAGGAACCCACTCGCCACTTTGTGACCGAACCCGCGGCTGCCAAAATGATTCGCGATCCACACCTTTCCCGTGGCCTCTTCTACAAAAATATCCACGAAATGATTGCCACTGCCTACGGTTCCAAGTTGGTTGCGTGCGAGCGTCTTCAGCTTATGCTGTAATCCCGGTTCAATGGTATCAAACAGCTTCCAGCTCGCGTCGTCGAACAGTTCATGATCCACGGGTGTTGGATTGTTACGACCCACGCCGAAAGATATATTCGAATTGATGTCATCCATAATCGTCACAATCTGATCCCGAATATCATCCCACATCAGGTTGGTGCGCACAGCCTTGTTACCACAGGCAATATCATATCCGACACCTGACGGACTGATCATATTCCGATAAGCGACAACCCCACCGATGGGTTGCGAGTAACCTTTGTGGTGGTCGGCCATCAGAGCCACACCCAAGACATCTCCATATTGCGAGCAAGTCACCGCCTGACTTACGGCGTTCTCCAGCGGCTCCCCCCAGACTTTAATGTTATCTACGATACGCATGATTGTGTTAACCTCCTATGTATTATTTTGAATATTTCATCTTAAATTTTGATCTGATACTTTCATTAGTTTAACAAAGATCAGCGTAGCTCGAAACGTTATCATCCTTCAGATCACCAATTATTTACACATAAAAAAAGAGAGCTCGGCTCCCTTTTATCACACGTTTGGTACCTATTCACTTCTTGCTAATCTTAAATTTGAACGCCCAAGTCGCTGTGTTACCAGAATACCGACCTCTGTTCTCGGTCACCACCACAGAAAGCGTCTTGTTGGTTGACTTGGAGAACGAAGATAGTTTGACGTTGGTACTTTTACTCCCGTAATCGGGAATTTTGTCCTGTTCTTCAGCGACGGCCTCCAGTTTCAACGTACCTGTAGACTTCAGATTTAAGGTGACCGATGAACCCTCTTCCAGAACTTTGCCATTCACACTTGCTCCGATGGCCCATTCATTACCGACAGAGTTGTTCTCGACAAGCTCTGCGCTCACCAACGTCACGGTGACCTTAACCGTTTTGGCGGCAGCATAGGAGGTTGGGGAACATACGGCGAATACCAGGCTCAGAATCATGAAAACATTAGCCCATTTTTTGAGCACGAGAGTGCCTCCCTCTTATTCGTTTCATTTGTTAAGACTATGCCTTATTCGCCATATTCCTTAAGTAATCCTTCCACTTGTGTAAAAAATTCTCACTTGAATTATGTGTTCAAAAAGTGCGGTTTTCAGTACCAAGAAGATGGGATGAAGCTAGAAATGGAGTAGCAGAGCGTAGAGAAAACTACGTGAGCAACGGACATTTCGGCTGAATTCCATATTCGATGCTGAGATGCCACCAGGCATTCTTCGTAATCAAAATTGCACTTTTTGAACAACCTCTTGAATGGTTTTTTAAAGATGCTTCCGGTAACCCTGAACCTTCTCATCCTTGAAACCCAGCTTCTCATAAAATATATGCGCTTCCTTGCGCTGATCGCCAGACACCAGAATCATGTAACCACAACCCAGATCTTTGGCAATACGCTCAATCTGGAGCATCAATCTCTGCCCAATGCCCTGCCTGCGCACCTGATCCGATACAATCACATTCTCCACAACCATGAATGGTTTGCATGGACCCACCAGATCCATACACTCAATCCCCATAACGGACCCAACCAGTTTGCCATTGTAAAACGCACCAAGCACATGATAATGGGGATTCTGCTGTATGTAATGGAACATCTTTTTCATCTGCTGCTCATTGGTAGGCGTTCCCATCAACTCATTGTATAGCTGGCTTAGTGATGGTAAGTCTTCAAGTCCGATTTCTTTAATGGTAACCATCGTCATCCTCCTGATTTTATCCTATTTCGCGTATGTTCTCTTACGTGAGGTCCTTCTTAAAATAATAATGACTGTGTCCAGTCGGTGCATTCTCGATCGTTGTGATCAATTGGTATCCGTGCTTCTTGTAAAATTCTGGTGCTTGATAGGAAAAGGTATTTAACATGACAAAATCACAAGATTTCTCTCGTGCAATTCGCTCAACTTTAAGCAACAACTGTGAACCATATCCCCGATGCCGCTGTTCAGAATCAACCCAGAGAATATCAACCTCCAGCCAGTTCCAGCAAAGTGTACTAATCACACCTGCAACAATCTCGCCAGTCTCATTTTTGATATTGAAATTCAACTCCGCGTAACGATGCCTTAATTCCGCGCCCACATGTGCAGCATTAAATGCAATAAGTTGCTGGCGAATATAATCTGAATCCTCTGAAGTACTCGGGTTGATATTTCCTTTAGACATCCTCTTCTCCCCTATCATCATTACTCACAGCCTCATTCATTTCTTGCATATTTTAACATAAAGTTATCTCACACAAAATAAAAACAACGAACCTTCCATATAGGAAGGCACGTTGATGTAACTTGCATTAGTTCACATATGCTGTTCTAAGTTACGCTACTCTATTCCTCTCAGATCAACGTACACGTGACCTACACCGGTTCTGCCCAGAGGGTCGGTAGCTTTCACCTCAATCCGAATAGGCTCACTACTCGTCCCCAGTGCAGTAACGTATAGTTTCTGTCCAATCATTCTGACATCTGCCAGTTGTGGATCAGGGGAGTCAGCCTCTAGTGTGAGAGTTGATCTAACGTCATCTTCATCCTCAAACATAAAGGACAGGTCAATCTCAACCTCATCCCCATGAACATAAGCGGTATTACCCGCAGGTGCCTCTACCAATACAGGAGACGCATCATCGAAGTCATACCTGTCCAAACGTTGCAGCAACGTGTGATGCAGTGTGAAGTCAGGCTCTTCTCTCAGTGTTATGGGATTGTTACTCACATCCAGATATTGCAGATCAGGTAATCCAGCAATTCCAACGGGTAAATGAACAAGCTCATTACTGTTCATATCCAGTTCTTGCAAGGAGTCTAGTCCGCTCACATCCAATAAAGCAAGTCGATTATTCGCAAGATTCAGATACTCCAGCTGATCCAGTCCTGTCACATTAATTTGCGTAAGTTCGTTACCGGATAAATCAAGCCAATTCAAGCGATCAAATCCAGAGGCATCTGCTTTGCTTATTTCATTTCCGGAGAGGTCGATTTCAGTTACGTTCAGCCCTTTGAAGATCTCGACACCTGTCAGATCGGAAATGCCCGCATTTCTGGCATACAATCCTCCATTGGTCTGAATGAGAGCTTCCACCAATTCATCTTTGGTCAGTGGATCATCCACATCCTTTTGCAACCAATACGCAATAGCTCCAGCCAAATATGGATCAGGAAATTGACGACTTATCGTATTGGCCTGTACCTTAACGTTGAGTTGTGCCGTGACACTGGCACCCTGGACGTCAGCTGCTTTGATCGTCAACGTTGTTTCTCCAGCAGCCTGTGGAACAAGTCGAATCACTTTTTCTACGACAGTAGAGGAAACGATGGTTGCATCTCCGGTTATGACACTGAATTGCAATTCATCACCATCTGGATCACTAAAATACGTGGAGACATCCAAGTCCAATGGGGCATGATCTAGTGTAAGTTCCTGATCAGGCAAACCGCCACTACTAACCAGTGGCGCCCTGTTCCCCGTACCTGGATTGGACGGAGTGGAAGGATTCGTTGGCGTAGTTGGCGTAGTTGGCGCAGATCCACCTCCTCCACCCGTACTTCCAGTTCCATTCCCTGGTGTCACCCCGGAATTACTGTTTGCGTTTCCTGCGCTATTGCCGCCTGAAGTTGTACCCTGCACCTCAATTCCCTTTCCTGGCTCATCAGGATTGGATTCCGAGTTGGTACCCCCTTGTTTCGCAGCTTCATCAAGCACTTGAATGACTTCAGTTGTGCGTAGTGCGATCACAGCCATTTCCTGTCTGGAGGTAGAACGCTTCGGCGCAAAGTTTCCATTGTCCCCTTTCAAGATTCCCAATTCAACAGCCTGTTGTACACTAGGCAATGCCCAGGCACTAATATCGGAAGTATCCTTAAATGACAACTCTTTGGTCAAATTTAATGTTTGATCATATCCTTTAGCCTTCAGAGCCCGAATAATTGTCGTTGCCAGCTCTTCCCTCGTTACCAGACCGGCAGGACGAAACGTACCATCGGGATAACCATTCATAATTCCTGCCACTTGAAGGGCATGAATATAGGTTCCATTCTCAGCGTTATGATCCAGATCCCTGAATAACAGATCTGGAAGCTGGACTGAGGACAACACGTTCAACTCCAATAGTTGAGCCAGCGTATACGCAAGGTCGCCTCTTGTTAACGTTGCGCTCGGATTGAAATTCCCTGCTTTGTCCGCCAGAATCATCTGTTGCTCGGCAGCCCTTTCAATAGCTTGCTTGGCCCATGGTGCTGCCTGCTGCAAATCCCGAATGTTTACTGCATCAGTCGCTGCATGCACTGTCCCGGGAACAGAAATGACAGATAAAGACAGAAGGGCTGCCCAATAAGGCGAGACCTTACGGATCTTATTTTTCGTATGAACTTTACGTTTGGTTATTCGTGTTGACATCTCTTAACGTTACCTCCCACGTGAACATAACTCTGGTGTCAGCAAAGACTCGTCAGCGTTATTTGATTATCTTCATTGTAGGAGAGACCTTAACTCGAAAACAGTCTACAAAAGAGTAGACATCGTTTCACTACATCATAACAATCCCCGTTGCTCCGCAATCTGTACAGCATGAGTACGACTACTCGCACCCAACTTCGCGAACACTCGGCGAATGTGTGTATTAACGGTTCCAGGTGAAATGCCAAACTCGGCAGCAATCTGTTTGCTGGTCATGCCCTCTGCGATGTGACCGAATATTTTTTGCTCCATCGGGCTGAGTCCCACTTCCTTTGTATCCAGCTTCGCCTCTCCTACAGATGAGAGGCCTCTTAACCGTTTGTCTCTTGCGAAAGCAGACAATAACTGTTTCACATAAGCCATTTTCACACCATCATCGTGTATTGCCTTCGTGCGACGCAGAGACAGGTAGTCCTGTAGCAGCCGCTTTATCTGTTCACCTTCAGCAACAAATGAACGGATATACCCTTCGGGTCCTCCCAGCACCAGAGCACGGGATAACGCCACAACACCGGCATCTGTAGATGCCTGCTTTTGCAGCATGATTGACTCTAGCAGAGCACACTCTACCTGTTCAGCAAGCAAGTCCCGTTCTTCAGCCAGTTTACGGATTCGTCTCAATTCCTCTCGTGCATGATCATACTGTTCAAGGATGATCATCGCACGTATGCGAACCATGGATCGAAAGATCTGATCACAGCTGATCTCAACAGCTGCATCTCCTTCGTTTGCAGGCTTAGTCAGAATGGTATGGGACGATTCCACTGGACTCATTTCAATTAAAATTCGGTGTTGATGTGCTTCCAGTACTGGCTGCCAGTATTCCATGTCCTTCACAGATAATACACCCAAGACCTGCTGAAGCAGTTTCAAACCTTCTTCAGGTCGGCCCATTGTAAGTTCAAGTCTGGCCTTGAGTACATACGCAGGAACGAGCAGCGCAGCCACCTTGATCTGCAAAGCCACTTCAAGCGCTCGGTCCGCATAACTTATCGCTTCTGTAATTCGATCCTGTTCCATTAAAATCTCACCATATCCAACACCGTAATAGGACGTCACGTAGGCATGTTCAGCATACCAACGTTCCGTAATCGCCCCGAAGCAAGCTTCCCCACGCCTCAAGTAGCCATTAACACCATGAAAGCTGCGCAGGCGCATACTCTCTCTCCGGTCATAGTCCATATACTGAAAGGCAATATCATCAGGATATCCCTGATCAATATAGGACACCAAATAATGAGCCAACCCCTCCAAATCTCTGTTCAGATAGGCCATATAAGCTCGCATTACACATATAACTTGCAACAAATACCCGATAATCTCTGGTTCCAGCTGCCCTTGAAGATGCACCCGGATCACATGTTCCAGTTCATCAAGTTGCTTCACCATCTGTCCATAAGGCATTTCACGTGCAACAAGGAACAGATAAGACATATATAATTTGGGACGTGATTTCACGATCTCCAGTGGCACAACATCAAAGTATCGCCGGAGCGTCCACCACTCTCCCATAATAAAATGGGCAAACAACTCTTCAAGCAGTCTCGCTGCATCCTGCATATGCTGTCCGAGAATATAATGATCCAACGCTTCAGCCGTGTACCCTTGTTGCTCATACCAAACTGCAGCAAGAGCATGTAATTCATTTACTTGTTCTGTGCCACAACGATCCAGTTCACGCTTTAGAAATGCAGAGAACAAATGATGATAACGATACCAGTGTGCTTCCCGATCAAGTGGAACAAGAAAAAGATGCTCCTTCTCCAGTTGCCTTAACAATTGCGGAGCTTCCTGCATATTACTTAATACCTTACATAGACTGCTGTTCATTCTTCTCGTGATCGCTGTTCGGAGAAGAAATTGCTGCATTTGCGGTGACTGACGCTGGAATACCTCTTCGAGCAAGTAATCCGAAATCGTTCTCTCGCCAGTTGTTCCATAATCTTCACGAGACAGAGGTGATGATATCGAATTCATAGGGCTGACCGAAGCGTTTCCACCCCATGCGTGAGATAAAGCGAGCAGCTTCAAACCGGCAGCCCAACCCTCTGTCTGCTGTACCCATCCACGCGCATCTCCCCCGGTAATATCCAGATGCATGATCTCTTGGCAAAATTCAATGCCCTCTTCTGGCGTAAATGCCAGTTCCTGAAGTGTAAATTGCTTCAACTCACCTCTCAGACGCATCTTTTCAAGCATGAACGGAGGATATGTGCGACTAGACAGGACCAGATGAATGGATAGCGGAAGATTTTCAATAAAGTACTGCATCTGTTCATGAATCTCCGGCTGGGTAACTGCATGATAGTCATCCAGAATGAGTAGCGCATGTTGATTGGTCTGGGCAACACGGTTCAGCAATAATATCAATGCCGACCTGGGATCTACCGGGTACCGTTGCAAAAAATGCGGCAGTACATCCCCGCAGAGACCCTTACTCACGCGATCCAGTGCATGAATAATGTAGAGCCAAAACTGAAGCGGGTCCTGATCTTTATCATCCAGGCAGACACAGGCTGCATGAATAGCTGCACTTCTCACCCAGCTACCTAAAAGTGTTGACTTCCCTGAACCCGCCGGGGCAGTCAACAACGTGACTTTGGATTGGAACAATTCTTCGTGTTGCAAACTTAGCCGTGGACGTTCCATTGTGTCCGCTGGCAAAGGTGGAAGTTCCAGTTTGGTTGTTAAAATCATAAATTGAAGCCAGTCCCCGTGGTGACCAGCGGTATGTTCCTGTTGCATGAGATCCTCCTGAATCAGCACCGTTGTGCCTGTTTTCCGATTCATTTTATGTATATTCAGATATTCTAAGTATACAAGGAACCATGACTATGCCCCACATATTTTTGAACGGAAATCAACGACAAACAACCCCTGTACATGAAGTACAGGGTAACATTCGGATTATCAACCATTATCCGATTGGCTCTTCTATTTTTCTGTCCGAAGCAACTGATAGTTCATTACAATATAATTCAATCCCGATAACAGCGTAACACCTGCCGCCAGCCATAATAGAACTAGGTCAACCCGAACCTCAGTCAGCAAACTGAACGAAACATTGTTCAACAAAATTGCAATAATCGCTGCCACCTGAAGCACCATTTTGATCTTGCCATATCGATCGGCTGCAAGAGCAATGCCCTGCTCCGTTGCCACCATTCGTAAAGCTGTAATAACTATTTCACGCCCAATAATGATTACAGCAATCCATGAACTGATCATATTTTCCTGAACCATCAGGATTAACGCTACCGCAATCAACAGTTTATCCGCCAGCGGATCAAGAAGCTTCCCCAGATTCGTGATTTGATTATATTTTCTCGCCACATACCCATCCAATTTATCCGTACCTGCCGCTACTGCAAATATAATTATTGCAAACAAAAAGCTACTCTGATTAAGGAAACAGAGCATAAACAATGGAATCAACGCAATTCTTGCCAACGTGATTTTATTTGCATAATTCATTGAACATCACCTCTCCTCGATTCAAATGTTATCCGTGGATCAGATTCCGTGATTCTATCATCATTTCGACTCAATTCCATTATCATCCTTTTTTTACGAGGTAATATACTTAGAAAAAGAAAAAAGAACAGTCTGTATATATTACAGCTGCCCTTTACTCAAACTATTTTTGTTAAATCCGCATACGCCTGATCCCAATTCTACAAAGCTTCCTTAATTACCCGTTTATAATACCACACGGACAACAGACCAAAGATCGAATATAACAATGTATAGACAATCATGACAATGACCGTAGGTGTCGCCAGCTCCGTGCCAAAGAAAAACCAACCTGATTTCACGGCAAAATAACTATGGCTCAATCCTACCATGAGTGGAATACCGAAGTTAAACAACTGCTTGATCTGAATGCCACGCAACAGATTGCCTTGCGTAAATCCGAGCTTTCGCAGAATGGTATAATTGCCCTTCTCCTCTTCACTCTCATTCATTTGTTTAAAGTACAGGATACATCCTGATGTAATTAAAAACGTCAAACCGAGGAATCCAACAATGAACATAATTAGGCCCATCGTGTTACGTTGGTTATTTCTGAACTCAACCTGGGAGAAACTTGGGGCTTCCAACTGCTGCTCCTTATATACGGCATAGGCATCTTCAGCCTGCCCCTCGTTCACAATACGTACACCATAGTAGTCAGCCCACTCGACTTTCTGCAGCTCGGGATCGATATCCTGCTTCAGTTGCTGATATACCGTCTCATCCACGACCGCTACAGGCGTGCCCCTAGTATAGTACGTGGGAAGGACGCCTTGTTTAGTTGTTCCGATAAGTTGTTGTGCCAGCCTATGTTTCAACCCGTGCAAGACGATTGGACCTTTCTCCTGAATGGAAATTAACTGCTGAATGGCATTTCCATATCCCATGAAGACCACTTCACCTGCTTGCACATCAATGTTATCTACCATACTGTCACTCAGTACACTACTGAACAGGTATTGTTCCGTCATGGAGTCATCCATCACTTCTTGTGCATCAATTTCAATATAAATAGGCTCTCTATGCTTCTCTTCATAAGCAATCTGTTTGTGTTCCAACTCCGCTACAAAACGACTTTTCACATCCTCCTGAGCAAAAGAGAAATCCTCCGGCAAACTTTCCTTGGCCTGAGCTTCTGCCGAATAATATGAAATGTAACTGAGTGACAACATGCCAATCGCAAGCGCAGATACGGTTGTAATAATCGTGAGCAGCAGGGCATTAGACTTCATGCGGAACATGATTGAAGATAACGATAACACCTCATGAATAGATAGGTAGCCGTTTTTGCTTTTGCGAACCAGATTAAAGATAAAACTTACCGACCCCTTATAGAACAGGTATGTCCCCAGTATGACCGAGAACAGAATCAGGATCATCGTATACATCAACTGCTGCATATCCATTGCCTCGCCACTGAACAGCCGAGCAGACACGAAGTATCCATACACAATCAGGGCAATGCCCAAGACGCCAACAATCATCTGTCCAAACGACATCTTCTGCACCTGCTGCTCCGAAGTGGATGACACCCGAAAGAGCGCGAGAATACTCTGGCGCTTGATAAAGATATAATTCATCAGCATAATGAGCAGATACATGATCGTAAAGACGATCACCGTTTGCAGCAGTGCCATCGGAGAAAAGTACAGTTTGGTAATCGCATCCACACCGAGAATTTTGAACAATATCATCAATACAAGCTTGGACGCAAGAAAACCAATCAACACACCAATGGCCATGGAGCCAAAATAAAGGATACTGTTCTCGGCGCTCAAAACACCAAAAATTCTGCCCTTCGTCAGTCCAATCAATTGAAATAATCCAATTTCTTTGCTGCGTCGCTTAATAAAAATGGTATTGGCATATAGCAGAAAAATACCGACAATACCGATTAATAACACCGAAGATGCGCCTATGGCTGCCGCACCTTTTGTTGAAGCAGCTACCTCATCCATGGAAGGATCATACTGTAACGTCACAAAGGAAAAATACAAAGCCACACTGAACACAAGCGTAAATACATAGAGATAATAATTCTTCAAGTTTTTCCTTAAATTACGGAAGATAATATAATTCAAGCTCATTGCTGTACACCACCCAATACGCCCTGGGTTTTGATAATGTCATTAAAGAACGATTGCCGGGACTCGTCTCCTTTATTCAGCTGGGTGTAGATCTGACCGTCTCGAATGAAGATCACTCTGCTGCAATAACTTGCAGCAACCGGATCATGGGTAACCATAATAATGGTTGCCTTTCGGGTACTGTTCATCTCACTTAACTTGCCGAGCAGATCGGAGGCAGACTTGGAATCAAGCGCTCCGGTTGGCTCATCCGCAAAGATGATACTTGGCTCATGGACAAATGCTCGTGCTGCTGAAGTCCGCTGCTTCTGCCCACCTGAAATCTCAGATGGATACTTGTCCTTCAATTCGTAGATGCCCAGTTCATTGGCAATCTGTTCAAACTTCTGGTGTGCCTCCTGTTTTGGAATACTTGTGATCGAGAGCGGCAATAATACATTTTCCTTCACCGTAAGGGTATCCAGCAGATTATATTCCTGAAAAATAAAGCCCAGATGATGTTTGCGGAACTCAGCCAGCTGTTTCTCCTTCATTCCGGTGAATTCCTTGCCCTCAATATCAATCGTGCCCTGGCTCACCCGATCGATGGAGGAAAGTACATTAAGCAGTGTCGTTTTACCCGAACCCGATGGCCCCATAATACCGACAAACTCTCCCTTGCTTACCCCGAGATCAATCCCCTTCAGCACTTCCTGTTTATTCAGTTTATTACCATAGACTTTATGAATTTTTTTGGCTTCCAGTATCCACATATCCCACTCACTCCTCTTTGAACTTCTGCAAAATGCCCATGTCTATATCATAGGCGGGATGTGCAGTGTTATCGTGTGATTCACCGAACAAAACCAAAAAGCATGTGACATTATTGTCACACGCCTGCAAGATGCACCATGTCGTTCTTTCGCGGAAAAGTAAGTGTGACGGTAGTGCCCTCGCCAGGAGAAGACTCTACATGAATGCGCATATGAAGGGTTGGGACCACCTGACAAACCAGATACAGCCCCATCCCAGTCGCCGCTCCATCCATTCTGCCTCGGGTAGACGTAAATCCTTTATCAAATATACGCGGCAGATCCTGAGCCTCAATCCCTCGCCCGTGATCCTTAATCATCAGTATGACATGTCCATCCTGTTCCCGACTTTCAATGAGGATGTCCGATGAATCGCTATATTTCACCGCATTGCTCAACAACTGCCGGAGGATGAAGCCTAACCATTTGCTGTCTGTGAGCACACGCGATACCATCAACGACACATCAAAGCCAATCCCCTTGGATATGCACCACGATCTCAGTGCTCGAATCTCACTATTCAATATCGGTTCAAATTCCGTCTCTTCGATGAACAGATCATTATGCATGAACGGAATCCGCTTCTGATGAAGCTGCTGATCCAGCAACTGATGGATTCGTAACCATTCATATGTCATTTGGCTCTGTAGCTTATCATCTGGCAAGCGCTCGATCATCAGTTGCAACGCAGTCAGTGGGGTCTTCACCTCATGAATCCAGGACAACATCTCGTCCTTCTCCTGTTCCAAAGCGATAAAATGATGTGACGACTCCTTACGATATCGCTGTGTCTGGGAACTGAGGGCCTCATGTACGATCTGCTCATATGGACTATCGGCGATATCGAGTTCTCCCAGATTATAAGTTTGATCCCAGGTGCTCAACTTTTTATAGAAACGAGTCTCTTTCAGATATCTCGCCCAGATAAAAACAAGACAGACCACCACATTCAGCACTACGATATACACCACAGATTGGAATGGAATGGACGAGTCCAGGTAAGCTACCAATAAAATAATAAGTTGTATGCTTACCAGTAGACATAACCAACTAGCCCTTTCTCGTATGTACTTACCGATCATGCTTCTGCCTCTTCCGTTGCCATGTACCCCTGACCTACCTTGGTTTCAATGTATCGCTCCAAGCCGATGGGTTCAAGCTTCTTCCGTAACCGATTAACGTTAACCGTCAGCGTATTGTCACTCACGAAATGCTCGTAATCCCACAAGCTCCGGATGAGATCCTCACGGGTAACGATCTGATTTTTGTGCTCCACCAGCACTTTAAGGATGAACATCTCATTTTTGGTTAACAAAACAGATTCATCCCCGCAAGTGAGTGTATTTTTCACATATTCAATTGCAGCACCGCGCCAAGTCCGGAGTTCAATATGCTCTGTATTGTAGTTGTACACCCTCCGCAGAGTTGCCTGAATCTTGGCAATCAATACATCGAAGTGAAACGGCTTCTGGATAAAATCGTCTGCACCCAAATGCATAGACATGACCATATCCGCAGGATGATCCCGTGAGGACAAAAAGATAATCGGCACATTGGAATGCGAACGAATGATCCGACACCAATGGAACCCGTCATATTGGGGCAACTGAATATCAATAATGACCAATTGCGGCTGAATTACGCTATACTCCTGCAATACCTTGCCAAAGTCCTGCACACCATACACGTCATACGACCATTGGGATAACCGTTCCTTGATTTCATTAAATAACGATTCGTCGTCTTCAATGAGCATAATTTTAAACAAGAGAGTTCACCACGTTTCTGTTCTTCTAAGGTTGATTGTGTCCATCCATCCGCTCGATCAACTGTATCGCGACGTCTCGTGGCGATCTTAATTGGCCTGCTTCATACACTTGATTGAACATGCCTGCAAGCGCAAACTCCTCTGTACTTTTGCCTCGTGCAGCAGCCTGTAACTCTGTATCGACCATCCCCGGATCAAAAGCAATGATCTCAACAGGATTCTGTTGACCCGTTTGCTCCAAAGATACGCATTGGGTGAACATGTTCAGGCCTGCTTTGGATGTACAGTACACTGCCATTGAAGGCGCGGGATAACTTCCCGAACCCGATGAGAGATTAACAATTTTACGTCTGGCGGACAGGTGATTGGTTTGTTGAATAAAAGATGAGCTCAGTATCATTGGCGCTGCAAGACTGATGTTAAGACTCTGACTTATCTCTGCCGCACTGCATTGTTCTATGGGTCCTAGAGGCTCCAGCATCGCTGCATTATTAATGAGTCCAATGCAATCAGCTTCCTGAGAACGGATTTTGTCCAATACATGTGTAACCATATCATCAATCCCCGTCAGGTCGGCTAGATCGTACTGAACATGATGGTAACGCCCGCTCCATTCCTCGCTTGATTCCAACTCGTGCGAATGCCCGCGTGAAATGCCATAGACCCAGTCTCCCCTGGCTAACAACAACTCCGCGAGCTGTTTGCCAATTCCTTTGGATGTACCTGTAATGATAAAATACCTCTGTCTCATATTCCCCCGCCTTCTCTCGCTCAATGCAGTATTAGTTAAACTCCACCCTATGACTTTATAACTCTATAACTACACGCCAGGTTTTCTCCACATGGTCACCCACAAAATGGGTAATCCAAAACAATTCTCATCCTGGCCCATCGCCTTCATAGGACGTAATTCCACGCATTCAAATGGATCTTGCAGTAAATAACGGAGCTTTTCCTCCGTAAAGGCCAGTCCGCCTTTCATCGACTTCTCTTGATATACCTGCCAATCATCCATGACGCTCTCCGGCCCACCTTGACCGCCAAAACCAGGAGCAAAACAGCTCATCCCAAAGTATCCTCCGGGCTTGAGCGCTTGGTGAATCATCTCTATGTAAGGAATCCGCTGATGAGGTAGCAGATGATGCAGACAACCCGAGTCGTAGACAAGATCATATTCTTGCTGCGGGGCCAGTTCGAACACGGAGCGACATTCAAAATGTACGTCCAGTTGCTCTTCTGCCGCCCTCTCCTTAGCCCAGGCAATAGCTGTCTTGGAAAGATCATAAGCATCTACCTGATATCCTTGGCGGGTCAAATACAATGCATTTCTGCCTGGACCACAACCCAGTTCCAGTGCCTTGCCACCTGCAAGCAAACCTGCGTTCACATGTGCTACCAGATTCTCATCCGGTTTGTTTGGGAAAAAGGGTATGGGTCTGTTCCGGTCCTCATAGAAAGGCTCCCAAAATTGCTTGGCAGATCTGAAGTCTGCATCGAGCATATCATATAGATCCTGTACACTTTTAATCGTTTTTTCCACTACCACATTCCTCCTTAAATCCTCCATCCGAAACTTCAGTTCATACCCTTCATTTCTCGTCAATTTTCATTAAATTAGCTACACTTTATTATAACATTTTTAACCATTAATCCTCTATTTTTCTTGTATTTTTCTACTCTGAAATATAAGATTTTTCCAACAAAAAAACGACCGACTTGGATGTCGATCGCTTACAATTGTAGTAGTTTTTAGTTGAAGTTTACTTCGTCCGCTCCAAGACTGCAAAGTAATTTTTTTCGTTATCAGCAAAGTTGAAGACACGCCCCGTTGGCATCTCGACAATCTCTCCAACCGTTACATGTTTTCCAGACAAGTCAGCATATAGTTGATCCAGATTTTCGGTGAAGAACATTAATGATGGTGTACCCAGATTTACACCCGCCGACATCCGCTCGACAAACTCTTTGTCATGGAGAATAATGCTCGTCTGCGAATCTGGGGTAGGCGCAATCTCAATCCATCTCATGCCCTCGTCGAGGTTTACTTCATCCACAATGTGGAATCCTGCAACTTCCGTCCAAAATGCTAGTGATTCATCCTGATTGTTGACATACAACATAATTTGGCCGACTTTGCTAAACATGCATCATTCACTCCTCTGATCATCTAATCTCTCAACATCCTGCTTATCATTCCTCAACTTCCAATAGAGTATAACATGCAGGACAGCTTTTTCATTATCTTTCTTTGGCATTACACTGCTTTGATCGAAGTTTCAGATCAGACCGTTGTAGCGATCCTACTTTGGAGAATAGGAGCTTCCCCTTCACTATGCAGATAGGTTAAATTAGCTTAACAAATCAAGATCAGATTTTGAGTAAAATGGATTTCTTGAAGTTACTTATAATGTTTTGACAAGAGCCAGCCTATGGAACCCCGAGGTATAATAATTCATATCGATACCTTCCTTTTGAAAATTCATTCGTTCATAAAATACGAGCGCCGCTTCATTTTCTGCATGATCAAGTGTGTAAAGCATGATATCACTACATCCAAATCCAGCTATTTTCATGCATATTTCAGTAATTAGTGTACGTGCTACACCTTGTCGAAGGTGTGATTTACACGTAACAACGCCAACGATTTCATATCGGTTAACCGTAGGCTGAAAGATATAACCAGCATGACCTATGACAACATCTGCTTCGTCAACCATGACATAATAAGCACTGATCCGTTCATCCATCATATTTAAAAATAAATCCCAGCGCGCAGGATACTGTTCGCGTATAAACGAAGGGAATTGAAAATGATGGTCCGTCATCATTTTCAGCACTGCTGGCTGATCAATCGTTTGAAAAAGACGAATAGTCATCTTGCCACCCCCTCCCCTTAAAGATCACAGCTTCACAGAATCCAGCCAAATCCATGCTTGTCATTCCATCAAATAAAACAAACGCCATTTTCATTGCCGCCACCCGTCCTCTCGTACCCGAATAATAAATAAAGTGTTTGATCAAAAGATCAAACACTTTGCCCAGGCGTACGGCATATAATATATGTGCTTCCTCGTGGTTCACTCCACGTTTACGCCAGTCACACACAATCGATATTTAAAAACCAGTATACATCACTCACACTTATTGTATGCCTCTTAATTTCTTCGTAAGATAAAGTACAACATCGTCGTCCATAATCGTTTCTTCACCTGGCTGAATGTAATGATCGTGTCTGTGAACACCATGACCGTCCGGTATGTATCCGCGATGGGCATATAAAACTTGCGCTTTGCCATAATCGGAAAATACACCTACACCAATACCTGCTACATCCGTTCGTTCCGAAATAACTTCCTCTGCGCGGTCCATCAACCGTGAACCAATACCTTGGCGCTGGAACTTGATCAGCACATTAAAATCGTTAATTTCGGGAATGCCTTGTTCCCTGAAAGAAGGGTATTTGGAATGCCACAATACATTCACGTATCCGGCAAATTCTCCATTCAACTCCGCTACCAAGGTTACACGGTCCCCATTCTGTTGTTCAGCCAAGTAATGAAGATACTGCTCAGCGTATCTCCCCCACCCCTGCTCCTGAAACGCCTTGGATATGATTACAGGATCACTCTCATTTAATAATCTGATATGTACAGTCATTAATAAATTCTCCTTAATAAGATATTTATCCTAACTAAATTTCCAGTCGATCTCGAAGCGATGTAATATGAGCAACATGGTGTTTGCCATGCCAAGCATACATGCCCAGATTATAATCCAGTCTCGTCGTTTCTTGCGATGAGGGATGATAGAATTGTTTGGCATAATCCGCATCTGTCAGTGCCTTTAACAGAACCACCCACCGACGATGGAGCGCATCCAGAATTTGAAGTGAGAACTCAACATCCAGGTCCCTTGAATCACTCAGTTCAGCCCAACGCTCTTCATAATACGGTCGAATTGTAGGTGTATCCTCGGTCAGTGCCAACTTGAAACGAATCATACTGTTCATATGGCTGTCTGCCATGTGGTGAATGACCTGTTTGAGCATCCATCCACCTTCTCGATACGGCAGACTTAATTGCTCTTCACTCAGCCCCTTTACCGCTTCTCGCGCGCGTTCAGGTAGCTCAGCAATGTCCTGAATCCACTTCTCCCGCTGTGCCAAAGTAACTTCACCCGTGTGTACAAATGGGCCTATCGGAAATCGTTCGTCCATCCATTATTCCTCCTTGTTTGTATGATGAAAATAGCTCTTAATATTCTAACGTGCATATTCCATGAGCCAGCAGTCTCTCATCTGCCCTTCATGCAGCTCATGTTTCTCCAACAGCATAATCCTTTGAAAACCACATTTCTCATAACAGGATATCGCTCGCAAGTTCCAGGATTGAGGGTCCATAACCACTTTACGGGCTTGTTTTTCATGAATGAGATAGGCTAGCATGGATTGCACCAGCAATGTTCCGATACCTTTGTTCCAATAATCTATCTCACCAATGAACTGATCCGTTCCATAGATGATCTCATCCGTGTCTCCATAACCATACTCCGTTCGTTCTTCTTCCTCAAGCTTATAGAACTGAATGTATCCTATGGGACTTCCTGCATACTCAACGATACAACGGGTAGCATCATCATCCTGATTGTAGAAATGCTCTCTTACCTGCTCCAGATCATGCGGCCGATCACGGCCTTCATAGTATTGAAGGACTTCCGGGTCAGTCAGCCACTTCACCAGCTGGTGTTCATCTTCTGTTTCCAAGAAACGTACGGTGATTCCGTTTGATTCGTATACACTCATCACTCTGCATACTCCTTAATGATCTCCAGATTTTCACCCGTAACCCAACTTAGATCCTTCCCCAACAACTGCTCGTTGTGAACATAATACACGATGGGATTTTCAAGCGGTTGAGTCGTTCCATCCAAGGATCTGAGCGTAAACCTCAACTTGTAACTCCCCATCTCATCAGGGATTGCAAACCCTATCAGATTCTCAGCTGATTTCCTCGTTTTCCCCTGCACCTTCAGATACTCTTCCAGAATGACTTGATCAAGATAGGAGCTGCCAACAGACGAAGGCACGTACCACGCATTATCTTGTTCTTCAGTGAATGTGGCTCCTCCCCACCCCGGGACAACGGGATACACCATATGTTGATCTTTGTCTTCTCTTTTTCGCGTTATCTCTAACTCTACCTCAACTGCATCCGTATCAATCTGCCTGATGGTACCTGCCATCACAACATCTTTGGCATTCACACTTGGAATAACATAGCTATAGATGAGCAGAGTCACCAAGAATATGATCGTTATTCCCGTAATCCACAATATTGTTCTTTTACGCATCTGTCTGCCTCCCGTCTGGTTAATCATACTTCTGGAGCAGCTCCTTCTCTGTTACAGATTGAGTTAACCTATCCAACTCAGGTGATGCCATCCAATCACTGGATGTATTCAATCCATGTTTGATTGTATGGATCGCGCTATGTGCAGACATGTATATATTGTGGTGGACTCCAGGTTGGACAATAATATGCTCTCCTTCACGCATCACTCGAATGGAAAACACCTGATCGTCTCCATAACTGGCATAAGCAATCCATCCGGATTGCACCACATAAAACTCCGTTAGACTGATATGTACATGACTGTTTTGCCATGCTCCCTGGGAAGAAGCAACGGTTCTGCAATAATAACTGCCATCTTCGGATATCATTTTATATTTCTGTTCCCCATTTGCCATCTGCTCAAAGCTGGTTTTGACACCGGTCTCACCATATTTCTGTTCTGAAAATTCTGTGTTCAATTGTCTTCATCTCCTGACAAAAAATCCCTTTAATCTAACATTCGACATCGACTAAGCGAATCTCCTGTTTGAATATGCGAATATCTTTGCCAAAATTTGAAACGCCTCTCTCCCAGTTTCCGTATTAAGGTCGAAGTCGTATGTATGGCCTATAATAAAACCATCTGATCTGGAGGTTGAGCGCATGTCATTTTTCAAGAAAATGTTAGCCAGTGTAGGTGTTGGAGCAGCCAAAGTAAATACGGAATTGCATACCCCAGAAGTCACGCCTGGAGGAATCATCTCGGGGGTTGTGTACATTGAAGGTGGAGATGTGGAACAGAACGTAGATCGAATCTATCTTTCAATCAAAACCCATTACATACGGGAGCACGATGATCGCAAAGTAAAAGAAACAGCCATTATCGCCAAATACCTGCTCACCGAAGGTTTTACTTTACAGCCTGGAGCCAAATTGGAGAAAGAATTTTCATTTGACCTGCCAGAAAATCTGCCAATTACACTGCATCGTGCAGAAGTTTGGGTAGAAACGGGGCTCGATATCTCAAGCGCGGTGGACCCATCAGACCGTGACAGACTGCATGTTGTTCCTAGCAAAGACATGAATACTGTGCTCGATGCGATCGATATTCTTGGCTTCAAGCTGCGTGAAGTGACCAACGACTATGCGCCGAAGCTTGGCGGAAATCTGCCATTTGTGCAGGAATTCGAATATGTACCAACAAACAAGTTCCGTGGACATCTGGATGAGTTGGAAGTCCTGTTCTATCCAATGGGCGATTCGCTCGAACTGTTATTACAGATCGACCGCCGTGCTCGTGGGCTCAGTGGAATATTCTCCGAAGCCATGGGGACGGATGAAAGTTTTGTCCGCTTGCATCTGTATGAAAGACATCTGGCACGAGGTGCACATTCTGTCGCTCAAGGACTGGAAGAGGTTATTTCCAAACATATCTAGTCTGTAGTCTGTGAAAAAATAAAACCGTCCTCTATCAGATAAATCTGATGAAGGACGGTTTTTTGGTTTTCCGGATAATAAGGCTTCGAAGTTCTCCCCGTGCAAAGACAGCGTAAGGAACATGGGACAGACATGTAGCTTACGAGGACACACCTTCAGGAACGCTGTGTCCAGCGTTGCATTCCTGATCGAAGACCGTAATATGCAGCGGCGAGCAAAATGAACCCGGCAACAGCCATAATCATGGATGTTGTATCCCATCGAACCATAGTTCCAAAGGCAACCTTGGATTGCAATGGGGTAACGGAAGAAGCGGTGTTTGTCAGATCAGGTGCGTAATTCATGGTCATGATCATGCCTTGCACAACATTCCAAGCTGCAAAACCGATGATGAATAACAGGGTAACCAGAACGGATTCCGTTGCTAATCTTTTGTTCATGTTTGTCATTTCGCCCCCTATTCCCAATTCAATTAGACAAGAAATGCTGCATCTCCTTTTTCAGCAGACCTTTGTTGGCATCCACATACTGATACAGCAAGTCGAAGCTTTCCTCGTTATCTGCTTGCATGCTTAAATTCGCGGCTTCCAATTCAATCTCCTGCAATACCTCATGAATCTGTTCCCCATGCGTTTGCAGGCTTGTCGTAATGTCATCTTCAGACAGGCCATTCACATTATCTCGCAATTGCCCGTTCGTTACGCCGCTTTCGGACAACATCTGCTCTATCTTCTTCAGGATCACGGCATCTGCATCATTGCCGATCCGTTCCATAGCTGTTATCGTCTCACTCAGATACTGCCCGCTGGCATTCTCAAGGAAACCGGTCATACCGTTCATGGACAGCTCGGTATCCAGATCGATGATTAGAATGATATCTCGCAATACTTGCGGAAGTTCCGGCCCACTCTCTCGAATCGTTGCGAATTCAGCCCGATAAAGGTCCATGGCAACACTCCCCACCACTTCTTCACCTGACATCTCTTCAAACTGATCGAGTGGTAACAACTCCTGCAGTTCTTCTTGTAACTTGTTCATCTTTCTCTGCCTCCTGTATCTCTCTATCTGAATAGTTAAACGATTTTTTTACACTGGACCACTACGCGGCCAGAATAAACTTCCGCTCGCTGTTATCCCCAGATTGTTCTCATTCCCTTTATTAACGGGGAAACTCCAGTGATAAAGGCGAAGTGTATGCTTCCGAAGCAGCTTTCTTGCAGAAAGCTTTTAGCTCCGCTTCTTCAGTTTTTTTCTGTCCTCTCCGTTATCGTGTAAATATCAAGCTCAACTACGCCGACACGTTATTACATCATAGCAGAATACATTATATAAGTTGAACCTATAGTAGTTAGTATGTCTATCCTGTTATCAAATTTACAGGGAATATCGTCAAGTTAACATGCACTTGACCTCGGGAAAATGTTCCGCTGTTATGATCTTGGCATCACGAGTCATGGGAGGGGTAATGATGCGCCTGGCCTTGTTCACAGACACCTATCTTCCGGAAACCAATGGTGTTGCTGGCACGCTCCACCGCTTGAGTAACCATCTGAACCGCAGAAGAATTGAACATCTGCTGTTTACTCCGAACTCCATCATTGAAGGAAGCCATGAGACTCAAGTCCGATCGGTTGCCAACATCCCTTTTTTTCTGTATCCTGAATGCCGCATTGCACTACCAAACAGAACAGACACTCATAAGCAGCTGCAAACCTTTCAACCCGATCTGCTGCATATCGCCACGCCTTTTAATATGGGGCTGCTTGGCCTGAGGTATGCGCTCAAACATCACCTTCCACATGTTGTCTCCTACCATACCCACTTTGATCGTTACCTCGAATATTACCGGTTGAAAAGTATGATCCCTCTCTATTGGAAATATATCCAATGGTTCCACCGCACCTGTGATGCAACCCTTGCCCCATCTCGGGAAACGATAAACACCCTTCAAGTCCAAGGCATTCAGCGTCTGAAGCTTTGGTCTCGCGGAATTGATTGCAACCTGTACTCCCCTGATAAACGCAGCTCGGATATCCGTGAACGATACCACATCACTGCTCCCCTTATTTTACTCTACGTTGGACGCATTGCCCCGGAAAAAGATATCGCTACGCTCACGACTACGATGCAACAGTTGCCCCAGAAGATGCAGTCCCGTGTACACTGGATTATCGTTGGTGACGGCCCATCTCTTCCCAAAATGCGTCTGCACTCCCCACCAAATGTCACCTTTACAGGTTATATGCACGGGGAAGACCTTGCTGTTATGTATGCTTCGGCGGATCTGTTTGTGTTTCCTTCCGCTACGGAGACATTTGGCAATGTGGTGCTGGAAGCGATGGCTTCAGGGCTTCCTGTGGTGGCGGCCAATGCCGGAGGTGTAAAAGATCTGGTATCCCACCACCGTAATGGAGTATTGTTCGAGCCAGGTCAGGCTGATGCACTGATTCGGGAGATATGTCTCTGGGGAAATCACGTGGACCAATTGAGGATGATGGGACTGGAAGGCAAAAAGCTGGCTGAACAGCGGTCGTGGGAGCATATTTTTGATACATTGATCGTGGATTATGAGGAAGCTATCGAACATCGGAACAGACAAACGAAAGATCGGATTATTACAGCCTGATCTGGTCGTAAAGACTTCATTCGTTAAAGACATATTATGTATTGATATTACGATATTGATATAAAAAGACATGATCTCATTGAACTGGATCATGTCTTTTATTGCATATATCTATTGGTTGAATTTAGTGTATGGGACTTTGATATCTACAAACCCTTTAGCATAGGGTGCAACCTCATAAGGATAGAATCGGATGACAATCCCTTTGTCATACAAAAAGAATTCAGATGTTTGATCAAGCTGAAAATCATAAATATTCTCTTCAAAAATAGAAACTCCAGCATTATACATGGCTAATAGACTGTTGGAGATGGATCTCTCTACCTTCTCCATCTGAATATCATCTTTAACATACTCGCTTAGCTTCAGTTCTTCCCCTGTTCTTAAATCATAGTTATATGATGTTGTCGCATCCATTCCATGTGCTCCGCCAGTGTATACATGATCTTCATATACTACAGACAACTTTTCTTTTGCATTATATTTTACACTGGCCATGGTAGTGTAGAAATAAGCTTTGTTTGATTGCTTTTCTTCTTTGTCCAGGCGAGCTGCTTTCACTGCGTGGAGTTTAAACGTCTTGTTCAACTTATCCGTCACAGATTTCTTTCCACCTGTTAGATGTATGTATGGCTGTCCTTTGTAATATTGGACCTTCGTTTTCACTGTAATCGTGTTGCCTGCCTCTACATGACTACTCGGAAGAATGACAGCAATTAGTACAGTGATCAACAGGTAATTAATCCATCTCCATTTTTTTCTTCCAGTTCTATCTTTCAATATTATTGGCAACCCCCTTGGGCTCAAATGATTTCGCTTCCTGCATTCTGTTCCATATGACCTGTGGAGTGCCCTTTAAGTCTGTTCCGCTCTGAACGTTGCCAATCCAGATGTCTTCTGCTCCCGGCTGTTGTAAATAGTGCCTAAGCGTCGCTTTGACCAGAATAGACGCATGTAAATCCAGTACCTCATCTTGCGGTATCCAGAATAACTCTCCTTCATCGGAAGGTACAAATTGTCGATGCTTCGTCTCTCCAAAATAGACAAACTGCTGCCAAATCTCACCACCGCTAACCTCTAACAGAATAGTTCGAAGTCGAAAGTGTTCAATATCCTCTGGCTTGAATCCGGTCTCTTCTTCAATCTCCCGATAGCTGGCAGTCATGGGTGCGTTCAGTTCCCCTTGCTCCAGATGCCCGCCTATACCGCCCCAAAATTCAAAATCAAACAATCTGCTGCCTGCCTTCTTCATCATCAGCATGTCTGAGCCATTGCTCAAAAACGCTGTAGCCATCTGTCTAATCTCCATATGTACCTCGCTTTCGAAACTGTGATATTAGATTTTACTTATCTAACTGTCCTCTAAAGCAATTCCTTTAGCTCACTTAGATGTTCAATCGTATGTAAAGGACTAATCGTGATGCTGTCCTGCCAAGGTTGGTTGACCTTCATCCAGATGGTGCTCATGCCTACGCTTGCTGCACCTTGAATATCGTTCACCGGATGATCGCCAATGTAGATGCACTGCTCCGGAGTTAGACCGAAATGATCAAGTGCAAGTTGAAAGATGCGTGGATCAGGCTTTTTGACTCCTGCCTCTTCTGAAACAATAATATGGTCGTAGTCATCCCGGATACCGAGTTGATCGATTTTCCCATACTGAATATCAGTCTGCCCATTGGTAATTAACCCGGTTTGATATTTCCCCCGCAGATGCTGAACGACTTCTCGCGCCTGTTCCATTAGAACTGAACTTCGTACATACTCTCTGCCGTAGAACTCCATCAGTTCTGCATGTGGCGGATGCTCTGCCCATGGCAATTCATGCAACAATTCGTTGAACAGGAGGGGTTTGTCCTTATAACCATCCTGGTCTAGTTCAATAATTCGCTTGCTTATCTCTTCAGTTGACTCAAGGTGACCAAAATAAGTGTTCATTAAACGTTGCGTGAATCCGTCAAAAGTCATCGTTCTGTTTAGAATTGTATTGTCCAAATCAAAAATAACGGCTTTAATATGATTCATTCCTCTTCCCCCTGTTCAAGAATGTAAAGCAGTGCTTATTTTTTCTTTTTATGATAGTGATAACCCTTGCACAGACCCTTTTGCTTGGATTTGGCTGAACAGTTATGTCCACCGTTCTTATCCAGTCTGCCTGGATGAGCATAAGCGGAAGAAGATACACCAACAAGTACAACAAGAGACAGAATTACAATAACAACCTTTTTCATAAGTCACCCTTCGATAAACACCCTATGCTTTAGGGCTTAATACGTGCTATATCATTCTACATGAAAACCCACAATTGGGATATCCTTCATCTTTATTTTATGTGAGAATCCTCATATAACCTTAAATTGCTCCAGCGCATGGGTAACGCCATCTTCACTTGCTCGCAGGGTGACATAATCGGCGCTTTGTTTAATCCGTTCTCCGCCATTTCCCATCGCAATTCCGATTCCCGCATACGTTAGCAGATCCACATCATTCTCCCCATCGCCAAAGGCCATTGTATCCTCTCTGGATATCTTCAGGTAATTGAGGACTTTCTCTGCGGCTATCGATTTGCTGACTTCGCTTGCTTCCAGCACATTTACTACATACGGATGGAATCTCACGAATCGTAAAGAAGGAAATCTGGATTGGAATTTCTCCGTCTCCGCTTCATCCGCATATAAGCAGATGCAATATACGTCCTGTTCCAACGTGCTGATTTTCTCCGGGGAAACCATGAGTCCAAGCGTATCTCTTAAGGCATCAGTAACACGACCATCTGCTGTACACAACCCGTTCGTCTCAAATGATTCTGTAAAATATGAAATACTGTGCCCCTGCAACTCGGCAAACTCACTGAATGCTCTTACCATCTGTGCAGAAAGTACAGACTTATGTATCACTTCATTACCTGCTTTGATCAATGCCCCATTAGCCGAAATGATCGTCTCGATTCCGAGATTTCTGAATTCTTCGCATAGATTATAGGGTCTACCTGTTACAAGTACGACTTGAACGCCTTTACGAATCAATTCCCGGATCGACTCTGCTGTACGCGGTGACAAACTCCGATCTATTTCGCTCAGCAATGTACCATCCACATCAAAGAACACAGCTTTCATCAAAATATCCTTCCTCCTCTATTAAAAGAGCAAGTACAGAATAACCTGATGCGGTCTTCCTGCACTTGCTCTTGCGATTTACCGGGTCTGAACATCTTGGGTACGTCCCATGTACCATAATTGAAATGATTCCGCCGTATCTAGGGGAATGTCATGTGCATGATGATGCAGGACAGGTTTGGCACGGTTTACCGTGTGAATGGAAGCAACACCGAACCAGCGCTGTAACACGTTACGGGTGATCTGTACTTCGATGACTTTCTCGCGTTTGGAGATAAAGAGTGTTGAAGTGAGCGCCCCAGTACGAAGTTGAATGAAATTTTGATGTAAAGTGTATCTGGTATGGAAAAATTCCATCACTCTGCTTGTTGCAATCCACACGAGCAGAATCGCCGAAATCATCCACCAGGCATGCTTCTGCCCAAAAACAAATGGTTTGAAATACCACAATACACCTGTAATCATGATCCATCCCCAGCTTGGTTTGAGCAGACGTAGCCATAGTGATATTCTCGGAAGTTTTTCCATCTCCTGCGTCACCTGATAGGATGGTAGTATCTCTTCAATCATGGTATAGGCTTGCTTCACCGGCAAGAAGGGATAGAGCGAGTTTACCTCCTGCTCGGATTCCCCCAGACTACCTGCAGTGGTCAGTTCTACTTCCGCTAGTCCAAGCAACCTTTTCATCGGAGACTGTGTAATTTTCACAGCCTGAACTCGTTCTTTCAAGATTGAAAATGACGTTTGTTCCATCATGCCCTTCGAGATATAGATCCGCTTGGCATCCGAGGTGATCTGAAAGTTTCCATACTTCACAAAGGTTCTGACAATCCCCAGAGCGATGGATATGACCAATAAAACCAAAATCATCAAACCGGCAATCCACCAGGAATCAAGCCATGTTAAGAATAAACTTTCCGTTACTTCTTCATCGGGGAAGAAATCTTTCACCCAGGAATAAAGTGTACCCAGGACTGGAATCAATACGAGAAAGCTGAGCGAGGTAAACGACGCTTTGATTATATCCTTGCGGGTCGAATGATAATGAACAACCCGTTCTTGTTTCTCTTTTGCAGGCAGAGACATGGCTTGATCGGTTATAACAGAGTGGGATTTTGCTTCTCCCTCTTCCATATCTTTAACTGCATCCAACGGTTCATGTTCCTCTGTTGCTTCTACCGTTTCTGCTTCTGCATCTTCTGTCATATAACCCGCCACAATCTTCTCCAACTGTTCTGCTTCGGAAAGTGAAACAACATGTAACTGAAAGGTAGCATCTTCTCCCTTAATCCCTGTCTCAAATCGGATCGATGTCACGTTGAGCAGACGATGAAACAGAGTCGTGTGGCGATTCACATTTTGCACTTTGGTATATGGTATCGTTCTTCGGGTGCGGTTAAACACACCACTATAGATGTGAAAGGCCTTATCGTCTGCAGTATAACGAGAAGTAAACCACTTCCAGATGATTGACACGATGCCGATGGAGATACCTGCATAAAAGGCGATCCTACCATAGAAAAGCCATTGGGACTCTGAGCCCTGACGGAAAACAAACAAAAAAAGGATGATGGCAAACGAATTCTTCACCAGTTTCCACAGACTCCACAGTATGGTTAATGGATGATGTCGCTTCATATCGATCATTCATCCACCTCATTAATCCGTGCATAGGACGCAATCTGATGACGGAGCGCAAGCGCGACTTCCTCAGGCAATGCCGGGATTTCATGCGATGACCCCATCGTGCCAACCGATACGGAATAGAGTCCATATTTTCGCATCAAAGGTCCCTGATTTGTTGTAACCGATTGTATCTTAGCCATAGGGATGATCTGATGTACCTTGGTTAGCGCCCCACGCTTCAATTGCAGAAACTCCTCATTCACATCATAGTACCAATGCTTATATAACCATGCAGGCTGGATGAAAATATCCCACGCCGCATAGAGCACGGATATGGCCGTAACCCCCCACAGGATCCAACCGACCCACGTCTTCCATCCATAGATGGAGTCGAGTATTAACAGTACGGCAAGGATCAGGAAACCTATGACATTCCATAGGATGGCGCTAATTCTCCATAGATTTACCGCATGAGGGGAGAGCCGTTGCTCGGGTATCTTCCATTGGATTGACATATGTTCACTCCTTTTTCCTTCGGCTACATAAAAACACACATAATACACTGTACGAATAATCGTCTACCATCGATGCAGAAAGATTCACTTAGTAAAAGAGATGACCCCTGTAAAGTACAGGTCGTCATCTCTTTATTTGTAATCAAAAGCGGGCTTTTTGAACACCCTCTATAAAATCCTGTACGTTACACAGCCAAACCATATGATCTGTTCCTTCACCCCAATAGTTCTTCACTACGACATAGGGTTCACCGAATTTGCGTTGCCACTTCTTCTGTGCGATTTGATAGCCGCTATCCAGGCAGCATTGTTTGATTCCACGCCGCTGAAGCTCAGTAACCAGTGCGACTATGAGCGCCGAACCAATCCCTTTCCCTTGAACCTCGGGCATCACGTAAAGGCTACCCAGCTCTCCAATATCATTCAGCCTGCCCTCTGTACATTCTCGAATCTCCTCACCACAAGGTCCATACGAGATTGTGCCTACAATGGACTTACCCATTTTGGCCACGAGGAAAAATATATTTGCTTCCTTGTTATGATCTGGCTGCAATGCAGTGTGAATTAATGCTCTCTTATGTGCTATTTCATCCTGGATATCATCCAGTAGCGAGCCTATGCCCTCCTGTTCAAATGCTGCCGGGATCGTTGTCTCGAACACCTGATACGCTCCATCAGCGTCCGATCGTGTCAATGGTTCAATAGTAATTTTGTCATCCACAGGTTCTTCTCCGTTCCATATACCTTCTTAATCTGTACGTCGCTGAATCAGTCTTCTTAGTTGATTCGCATCCTCAAGAGCAATGCTATATCCAGTATGCGTGTCTTCCTCGTTTACTAACAGTCCTTGCATCTTGGGATCCATTCCTAGTGAAAAATCATACCGGGTAACCGAACCATCTGCATTATTAATACTCATCTTGTACTGCGTACCATAATTCAGATTCCCCGGCAAACTTTCAGCTTTATGTATGGCTTCCATCATGATCCGAATCTCGTCAGGTCGATCAAACTCAACATCTTGGCATGGTTCCGAGGCGAGGTTGGGATTACACGTTAAAGTGATTAGTACAGGAAGCCCTTCTTCCGCGTTCGATTCATTCGGTTGACTGCACCCTGCAATGATCGTGGCAATGACGACTACGAGCAACACTCCTACATATCTCACCATACTGCGTGCCCCCCTGACTTCGTGTTAAATACAAGTGATGAACAGAGAAGTAATAAATACAGTTCTAATGACTCAATTGCACTCAACTTGTCATATTCAGTTACGTAACTCCGGGTCCCATGAAGACAACAAAGTGCTCAGTCGCTCTACGGTCTCTTCCACAAATACTTGGATCTTCTCCCCCGTAATGAACTCAGGAGTAATTCCAGGTTCTTCCCCATTCAGAAAAGAAAACGTGTGGTCCCTCCAACGTACAATCTCATCAGCAGTTAAGCGATCCATCATGTCATAACCTGGTGAACTGTTGAGCAGCTGCCACACCTCTTCGCTCCAACTCGAACCTTGATAGAGATTAAAATCGATCTGGTCCGTCTCCTGATAGTATAAACGCGCCAGTTCTTCCTTGGATCTACTCGTACCTATGGATAAGTCTGCCTTGTTGACCCGTTCTACAAATTCAGGATGCACGCTGCGGAACCAGTAATAATCCGTTAGCACATGCATAAAGTACCCCCGCACAAACCACTTCCATCCTTCATCGATGAGTGGTTGCATATAGGATGAGTAGCGTTCGTGGAGCCCTCCAACGTAATCTCCATCATCTTTCGGGTTAAAATGGGTATATTCCTTATCCTCTCTGGTTGTGCCTTCACGCATATGTATGGAATCCGGGGCGATGTTCCCCAGATAGAATGAACTTCGATCAGCCTGCATTTGCAGCGAGTCAGCAATCCGATTAGCAATATTGAGATGAACCATGGGTAGCGGCATAGAGTTGATCTCCTTTTATCGGGAAGTATTCTACATTAATTAAAAAAACGATATGATATACCTACTGGTGGAACGTACAGATCACTGGAATAGTGTGACTCCGCTATGTTTCACCTTTTTACCGTAGATACATGATTAATCCTGTATTCTCTCTGCTTGCATTCGATCAAACAATTGCTCCAGATCCGTATGGTACTCCGGGTGCTCCTTCACAAGCAGACTAATATATTCAGACCCACATTCATAGAACATCAAGCGGTTAAACGGGGCTGTGTCTCCCATATGATTGCTTTCCTGTCCGAATTTTGCCCGAATCAGATTCTCAATATAACGTGCGTAACCCTCGTTCCATTCCAACCAACTCCAGTACTCAGCTTGTTCTTCAGTTAATGAAGTAAACAACGCCTTTCTAGCTGTGTGTACTTGTGTTAGGTCTCTACTCTTCAAAGCAGACAACAATGCGTTAATCCGCTCCACGACGACTGCATCTTCATACGGAAACTCATAATCCAGTTCCCATGTCACACGCTTCAATCGCGTCATTTTATGTTTAATCTGAAGACGGTTGACGATTCGCTCATCATAACTCTCATATACATAGCAATGAACATATTCGTGGAACAAATAGACTTTCTGCTCCAGGTCTTTGAATGCTGCGTCCGTAACAATCGCACACATACGTCCATCCATATGAGGCACTGGCATGGCTGCAAGGCATTCATCTGGAATATATAAATCGTCCGGCACCGTCTTTACCCACTCATATTGCTGCGTCTTGGACGAATAATCATAGATATATAATAAAGCTTCATAGGCGACAACCACTGGATAATGTTCTGCAAACAGAGGATGTAGGCTAACCAAGTTCTTCTGAAGCTCGTTTAACTCGTTAATCTGCTCTAAAAAAGCTTCCATGTCGTGAACCTCTCTTTACTGAAATGATGCGTTAATCATACTAGATTAGGAGAGATAAAACACTGAGAGAAAAATGATAATTCTGTTCGAGTGTGAGATAGTGAACGTTAGAAACGTTCGCCGCGTTTCTCATACAGGTAGATATCCAGTGCCTGAATCCCACGCCGGGCCAGCTTAATAAACAGGATCAGCGCATACACACCGAGTCCATATAACAACACATTAATCAACATTAGAAACATTGTAATCATAATTGTTATTCCTCCTATGAACCTATTAAATTATCACTTCCTATTCTAGCATATTTTCCCTCAGTTAACTTTTATGGTGGATGTAAAGGTTATTCGGGGTGCTTATTGATTCAAAACAAAAAAAATCCTCCACGTCCCTTTATGAAAGGTGGAAGATTTATAAACCGGTCTACCGTTTCCTAAGTTCGTTCACCACTGACTATATGCCAATGCTGATGCTTCGAGTCTTGATAACTGCCCAAGTTAGTTACAATCTTCGATGAGCCTGTCTGAGCTAACATGTCAGCAGCTACCTTTTTAATGACTTGCATCATTTCTAAGAGTAGCTCATCATTATTCTCTTCCTCTTCTGAAATGAAGGACTAAATATGCATCTTGGGAATCACAACAATGTGATGCTTGTAGTATGGCCGAGTGTGATGATAAGCCATAACGTTATTGGTTTCCATGACAACTTTAACTTGCGTTTTACCACTCAGCACCTCATCACAATAAAAGTCCTGCGTCATCATACTCCCCCTTCTTCAAAGTGCGTACGTTAGAGCGTAAACTTATGATTTGGTCAAGATTCCCTGGTCCACAGATTCCTGAATAAGCTGCTGCGCATACTCCCACAATGTCTCGGAACCGTTCGCAATCTCACGGTTTCTGTTTAACACCTGTTCACTTGTAATGTTATATTTCTGCCATGTATCTCCCTCATTCTGATGGTTGTGGATAATAGGCTGCAATCGATCGAGAGATGAGGCAAATTGTGCTTCAGACGTCTGTTTTGCTTCAAACTCTAACCATAAGTGGAGTAGTTCTTCAGCCTGTTCCTTAGGCAACATACCAAACAGTCGATGAGCCGCTTTGAGTTCACGATCATATTTATCCGTATACCCCACTGCATCGTAGGCAAAAGTATCGCCGGCATCGATCTCAACCAGATCATGAACGAGAAGCATCTTAATGACTTTGAGCATATCCACATCCGTGTTGGCATGACTCTGTAAAACCAGCGCCATCATTGCCAGATGCCAAGAATGCTCTGCATCATTTTCAAGTCTCTCATCATGCATAATTCTCGTCTTTCGTTCAATCGTTTTGAGTTTATCAATCTCAATGAGAAATTGAATCTGATCCTGTAATGATTCGCTCATAGCACATCCTCCTTTATGTATAGATTAGGTATCCAATTCAACGTTCAGTTCACGCACAAAAACAGCTGTCCCCTTCATTCTGACATCCATATCCTCTCCATCCCGAATTACGCTCACTTGAACCTTTCCATCTCTTCCAATCTCATGCCCCTGCTCTACCACAAACTGTACCTCATCGATCTCCGGTTTCACATAGGTTAAATAATAAGCACCCATCACCCCGGAGGCTGTTCCAGTCACTGGATCTTCCGTCGTACCTGAGTAAGGTGAAGAGAAATGTCTGGCATGCATCATCGCATCGGAATCACGAGTTTCGAAACAAAAGGGATGCAGGGAAGCTTTGGGATTCTCAATTAAAATTTCTGGGAACAGGGAAGAATCCGGTTTCATTTTCATAAAAGAGTTCAAATCACGAATGGGGATTAACAACGTCCAGGTTCCCGTACTCCCATAAACGATTGGCATAGAATGATCCACTTCATCCAGAGTGAGGTTTATGGCGCTTACCAGCTTCTCGATATCCCCCTGGAACGGTATAAACTGCGGATGATCCTGTTTCATCTCCATGTAAATGATGTTGTCATTTCGCTCAAATCGAATAGGTAGTATGCCTACATTAGTTTCAATCGTGATTAACTCTTGGTCACCCAGCATACCACGTGTCTTTAATCCATACAGGGATGCCATTGTGGCATGTCCACACAGATTAATTTCATGACCCGGCGTAAAATAACGTAATCGGACGTCAGCTACTTCAGATTTCAACACAAATACCGTCTCATTAAAACCAACTTGATAAGCGATCTGCTGCATCTCCGCCTCACTGAAATGATCAGCATCAAAGACCACTCCTGCCGGGTTACCTTGACCAGGAACTGTGGAGAAAGCATCATAATGATAGACCTTAATATTACTCATCAAAAGACCCACTTTCTCTGTAATCTACGAGACACACATTTCCATATAACTCTACGCTTTCACCATCAACTACAAGCCCGCCACCATCTTGGCACGCATATACAGCTGGACGGTTAACACGGGTATACTCTCTTAATGAATCCAAAGCATCTTCCGAACCATCCCAGTGGGGTGCAAATTCAAAATCAACAAAACCCAGTGCTTTCATGTCTTTCAGATCTACATTGTTCTCATCTGCATCTTCCCCATGCCCAGCGATCTCTATCGTAGGTGTAGTAAGAATACTGCCTGCGCTGACCCCAATCAGCATGCCACCACTCTTCACATAGGAACGCAGCAAACCTAGCACATTTCTCTTCTGTAATAGACTTAGAAAATAAAACGTATTTCCGCCGGATAGATGTATCGCATCACACTCGAAAATAGAGCCAAATGTGTTCTCCTCGTACTGCAGATCAAGATCATAATATTGAATGTTGTCTATTCCTATTTGGTTATAGTAACGTCTAGTGTGCTCAAAATACCTTCGCTCCGCGTCGGAACATGATGGTATATAGCCGATGGAAGGCTGTTCACTGTGGAATAAGCTTCGTATTTTCTGATTCAATTTATCGTTAGATTCGAACACCAAATCACTTAGCAGAACCAACGTAGTCATCTGATTTCCTCCCGTATCTATTAGACTGGCTTAAACTCTCTTTCCAAAATTGAGAAGAAATACTGGTCTGTCCACTGTTTGTTCCACCATAGTTCTTCCTGGAAGACGGCCTCCCGTGTCATACCCACATACTGCATCAGTGCTACTGAGCGGACGTTTTGTGAATTACACATGCCGACAACCTTATGAGCTTGTAACTCTTGAAATGCAAAATGTAGCAAAAGTCGGGTAGCTTCACTCCCGTATCCTCTACCTGCGTATTCCGAAAGTACAGCGAATCCAAGTTCCCAGCTTTTTCGGTGATCCACGTAACTCCACATCTGAACGATCCCAATGGGTGTATCCTCTGGATCATTCACGCGCCGTATAACGAAATCATAAGCATACGGGTTCTCATCTGCGACAGCAAAATGGCTGCGAGATTTCTCACGGACCTTTTCCTCATCTGTTTCAACAGTTTCCTCGAAGCTCCATACGCTTGTGTCACATTCAAGTTGACCTATGAAGTTGAGGTCTTGTTCTGTAACTGTAGTTATTTTAATTTTCTGTCCCACGAATTCCATGTGAATTCATCTCCTTAGGATTATGCCACCATTCCCATAGACTACTGCATCAGCCCGTTAATATATCTTCTGTGGCTTGCAGATGCTTCTTGAACCCACAAGTCCAACTCAACTCTACTCACAAAAAATTGATCCTGAACCTTAATGAACGAGAACATTTTCCCATCAAAGAAACCTGATACGGTAAAGCTTCCTTGTTCCGCCTTAATAATACTCATCACCTGTTCTTCAGTCATACTCAGATACTCGGCAGTTTCTTGCATCGTCAATAATACTTTATCGTTTGGTACTACTTGCTCTACTGCCTGAGTGAGTTCACTATTTCTCTCATGAGTGGTTAAAATTATACAGCCAATGATAAAACAGATACCCAAAATGGCACTAGCTAAAAGTATAGAGAACGGAACAGATTTCATTTAAATCCTCCCTTGCTCAAAAGGGGTCTATGTCAGACCCAACATATTTTTTCTGTAAAGTGTAATAGAAGAGATTGTCTACTAACTCAGTGGACTTCAGAAAGTTTAACTTTTCTAACAAGCTCTGCGATTGAATATTTGCCTGCTCCACAGTCGCTTCAATAAAATCAAGATTCATCTCGTTCCAGCCAATTTCGAACATTGCGGTTAAAGCTTCTTGCATCAACCTTTGTCCCCAATAGTCCGGGGATAAGTCAAAGCCAATCTCTGCCTTCGACGGTGAATCCGTATTCCAACAGTGAAACCCCGCTGTACCTATGAATTCGCCATCTAATTTATGGAATAGACCATATCTGCAACCTGAATCTTCAATGTGAAATTGTATGATTTCTTCTGCTTCCTTTACATCGCGGCAAGGCTGAATATCCATAAATCGAGTTACATCCGGTTTAGCAAAATGTTCATACACATCCTGCCGGTCTGCTAAGGTTAATTCTCTGAGGTACAGACGTTCAGTCTCTACATTGGGAAAATGTATCATGACATGATCTCCTTTAAATCGTTAAACGTTTCGGATTGTGTACTGTCCGGCCTCACCAAGAAAATCACTTTTGGTTAACCCTTGTTCTCCGAGTAACATCCTGTAGTTCGATATTGTACCGTCATGTGAAATGACAAACGTGTTGCCCCTCTGTTTCCTGCACCACTCCAGAAGCTGTTCAGCTAATATCTTGAATCGATATGCATCCATCTGATTAATGCTTTCCTTCCAACAATCCAGCCCCAAATCAAGCATTCTTATGTAAGTGTATTGATGGCTGAGTTCTTGCTTGGAATAGATCTGATCGCAGATGAAAGGAACAAACTCCGGATTCTGAGGAAACATTCTTGGGCCAACCAACGGGCTAAACATAAGATTGCCTTTTGGTTCTAGCAGGCGCGCTGTTTCAATAGTACGTTTCGTTGGACTAACCAAGATGGTGTCTTCAGGCGATAAATTCACTTGTTTACGTAACGCTATAACTTGACGTTTTCCCAATTCAGTGAGACCAGGATGCAGGTAATTTAATTGATTAGGATAATCTAACAAGTGTTCACCATGACCATGACGAATAAATGTAATGTCCATAAGCCCTCTATTCCTCAAGCTTCTCAACTAATTATTTTTGTTTTCTTAGATACTCATCTTGCTGACCATCCATCGGACACTCCATCTATAAATCCCATGATGAATGAAAAAATAACGAGTCCGAGCAATAAAATCAAACTGGCTATACCCCATTTAAGCAAAATTTTCCTTTTGCTTTTTGCACCAACCCCTAACAATAAAGCCGTTACAACAATTAATGCTACTTCCAACAAGAGCATGAAAATAAACCTCCGTTATGTATTATGCTGAGCAGTTTTCATATATGTTCTGACCTGTTCTGCAAACCGAACTGCTTCCGCCTCCGTTTCAAAAGATCGTTTCGGAATCACATGTGCACTTGCCTTATTAATGAGAATAAAGAAATATTGTTTTGTCTCATTGAAGCTTTCCAAACATTTCCACTTCTATGAAAAATCAAGTTGTCTAAATAGGATGGCAATAGCCACAGGCAGCACACATACAGCGATCAGCACACCTTTCTCTTACAGTTTAAACATCGCAAATTTGTTCATTTGCCAGTAATCTTCTTCTGTCAGATGAATATGCATCATGTTACTAACTTCCTCCACTCGTTGCAATCTAGTCTGATATTACTCATAAATCTTGCCCATATACAGGATCTGAGCACATCTCTTCCATGGGTCATCCGGCTTCTCGTAATGGCTTAATCCATCTATCGACGCTTGTCCCCACTCCGCTGCCGCTTCCAAAAATGACGCTATTGAATCATTCTGCCATTCATCTGCATGACCTTCTCGATCCTTACTTAATTGTTGTAGGAAAACCATAAAGGTCACTTCATCTTCGACTTCATTTACAAGCTCAAATAACGTTTTTTTCATGTTGTTTTGTTCACCTGCTCTCGATTTCTTAGCTTCGTAAGGTTACTCCAGAATTTTTTCCAGTTTGCGCCTACAAACCTCCAGGTCATAATCCGAGTTATCCAGCCATACCTTATCCATCTGAAGTAAGTCATAGATTTCGGACTCCAGCTTCTTTCTTTCCTGTAAAACTTGTACCGTGCCCTGAACCCCCTGATAACCTTGCGCTTGCCCCAAACCCTGGTTCGTATAATAGTTAATAAAACCTTCTGACCATTCCTTCGGTCTTTCACGAACTGCCTTATCAAAGGTATAGGATATATTCTTCTGGTCGATATAAATGAGAAGCGGATTTAGAGCATGAATGATACGACCCAAATCCAATACATACTGCATATTCTGCTCTTTGGTTTGATTGCATTTTACGAGACCCATGGTAAGTGGATTCTGGATAAAACAGCACTCAAATATCGTGATGTAATCATCATTCGTGCTTAACACGTTTTGGACAAAATCTTGCCACTTCTCGGTGATCATCTTCACATTTTGCTCAAAAGAAATTTCGTAAATATCTCGGCTGAAAATATCCTGTACAATGTGATCGGGGAGCTCTATTCCCCGTTGTTCTCTCATCTTACGATAAGGAATCAGGTATCCTTGATCATGGGCAGTCGCATGACTTTTCAAAATCTCTCTGTATTCTTCATGCGTTTTCAATAAGGACTCGAAGTCTCGAGCATCATAGTAAGCCACACCTTCATAATCAGCAGGGTGATCCAGGTTCCCTTCCTGAAATAGTTGTACCTCCTTGCCCTTTTCTATCAAAATTTCGGATACCATTTGGGCAACTGTTGACTTGCCTGAACCCGGTAATCCTTCAATCAGTATTAATCGCCTTGTCATCATTGCATCACCCTTTATGTTCTGTGAATGTGAAGATATAGATCTTCCATGTGTCAGACATTATGTTATTAATCAATATCTGCAATAACCCATTGCGCAGAATCGCCATCTTCTTTCTTTTTCCAAAACACCATCGTATTGCTATACTCTTCGTCGTTCTCATTTAATTCGTTAACCATCACCACTGCCTGATAGAGCTTCCTTTGCTCCTGTATCGTTATGTCGCTCATGGAAGTAACCTTGCGAATTTTGTATCTCCCCATACCTAATATAGGAGATTCAGGATCAATCAGACTCATATATGCTGCTTCATCCTTTTCGTATAAATAACGCATGCGGGCATTCATCAGTTTGACAATTTCCAATTGGTCTTCGTTATAGTTTGTTTCATCGAGATACTCTGGTGGAGTGTCTTCCTTCTCTTGGGATGTCGATATTTCTTCATTCTGTTGTGTCTCTTTTTCTGTGACATTTAAGGTTGAGGAATCTATTGTTTGCTGCGCATCTTCAGTGTTTGCCTGGTTCTGACAAGCCACCAGAAGCAAAAATAATAATGAAACTAGGATTAACTTTTTCATATTCCGTCCTCCAATCACCAATCGTCTACATAAGAAGACTTCCTATCTATGTAAAATTTTCTCTCAAGGTACATCATAACCCATAATGTGGGATTTGCGAACGAACGAAATTAGCCATTCCAACGTATAAGGCATCTCACGCCAAAAACACGCTTTTCTGCACAAGTTACATCATGCATAGAGCGTGGATATCAGCAGAACTTTTTCCTAACTTTTTTAACTGTCCATAGTGAATCTAACTATCGATTCCATAGCATGTTCATTATGCCGACCGCTTCAATCAGGATTTCTTTTTCTTCATGATCCGAGAAAAGATAACTATACGTTGAAAAGATTCCCATATGGCGTATATGTCCACCTTTGTAATGAAGCCTCTTTTCGTCACCGTCGATTGTCTGCGTAAACGTCCTGCCTTCATTCACATTATACGAAGCATGGATGCCATGTTCACTTGAGAGCCAGGCAACAAAATCCTCTTCGTTTGGATTGGTCATGACTAGAATAACGAGCAGAACAACAAATACAACAATGCCTGTTCTTAGTCCTGTCTTCCTCTTGCTACCATGTTGCGTGTATTCAGGCTTCATCTTGATCACCCATTTCTTGAACAGAAATCTCTACGCTCTTCGCCAAAACCCAACCACTCAATCCATACGAGGATGAGATCACCATGTACTTGTATTTCTCATCGATCAGCCGGTTATGCAATTCGTCATACGAATCATAACTGACAGGCCAGCAGTAGCCCTTTCCCGACTCTAACAATTCGCGATTAGATGGGATAAAATGCCCCAGATCCCACTCATCCAGATCCAGAATAATGCTGCCATGCAGCGGTGTATCAAACGCATGGGCCATTACACCAGAGAATAAGACATCCATATTTTTCGGCACAGCATGACTTGAACGAGTACGCATCCTGATTCTTTCGTTCTCTAAATCTACTTCGTAGCTTAATATGATGTTGTCATGCAAACTTGGCATCCCCCCCCTCCTTCCAATATGTCCGTTAACTCGTTTATCCTCAAACACCGTAATATCGTTTATAGTTCGAGACCCATTCCACTTTGGAGAAATCAACAAAATCATACGGCTCGCACTGTCTAAGGTACAGCAATTCCTTATGTGCCTGTTCCCCGTCCATCTTTTCCAGGTAAAAGAATGTCTCCTCGTACCCTGCACCACATAATAACTGCACATCAAGATAACTGCTCGCATCCTGATTCTTTTGTTTAGCCTGCCAGATCAGCGTGGTGTCCTCTACATTCCCGATACAGAACAACATAATGCACAATAGTTTTAGAACTTCGTTATCCTCTAAGTTTCGATTCTCTATCTCTTGGTGTAGCAGCTGTCGGATGTCCTTCCGGTTAAGCTCATCTGGTTCCAATCCGTACAGCTGCAACAGTTCTTCCTCGTTCATACGTGCACTCCCTGCCTACTTGAGAATGTTATTTAACTCTTCCGCTTTTTTCCTGCTATCTATTCTAGCATAAAAATAAAAAGCGATGATGTGCAGCACGATAGATAATAACCACATACCGGGGAACCAGGGAGCGATGAACTGGAACATATCTACCGAGAATAACCATACCATCGCCATACCTCCAGCAATATTGAATGTGGAAGAAATAACGATATTCCATACCGGTTTTAACGTAAAATGGTTCCACAGTATGTTATACATCACTCCAAACAACACAGCTGCAATGAGAGCAATACCCGCTATGTTCCATAAATAGGACATCTGAATGGGTAGATCACCAAAGAATATGGTTGCCAAGAGTGTGATCCATAGCGTCATCATCGTGAATACTTGAAAAAAAGAATGTCTAAGTTGAGTCATCATGATAATTTCCCCCTAAAGTTTTTAATATAAAATCGACTGACAAAATAACTGGAGAGATCGCTCAGGTCTACCTTAATTCGGGCATGGTCTGTTGCAGAGAATGCGGTGATGTATCGTGTATTGATGATCGTTTGATTATTAATTTTCACAAAATGAACGTCACCCAGATCCTCTTCTACAAATTTCAGACGTTTATTAAGCAAATACCTCTCCCCTGAGATCACCCGGACACAGCACATCCGATCCTCTGATTCAAAGGCAACCACCGAGCTCAATTGGATCTGCATATTGCGATTATTCTTGGCATGGATGACCGTTAATTGAGTTTCTGATTCGCAGATCGCCTGCTGAATACGATCCCACTTCGACTTTTCCTCTGGATGTGTAATGACCTTGGCTACCCTTTTTTCAACTGACGTGTCCTCTTCAAAAATGACTTTCATGTGTTGGCCCTCCTCTCACAACTCATATTACAAGCATAGTTACGACAATCCCACTGTATTGCGTTTTGTTGCAGGATTTTGCAAGTTTGTTGCATCGGCACTGCACAGATACCAAAAAGAACCACTCCATGGGAGCAGTTCTTCTATATACTCATCCGGAGCATTCAAGGCATGAGTTAGTCTTTTCATATAATGGTGCTAGGTTAATGTTAATCGATCTCCAGATACATCTCCTGATTTTGCAGGATCATCTCGTTCATGTGTGTAATAGCTTCTTGTGCCACGGCTTGATAATTAGCATATAATGCTTCTGTTCTCTGAAGTAGGATCGGGTCCTTCTCCAGATCGGTTGGCAGCACCTCACGCCACACTTCATCCACCCAATTGTGTTCCGTAATCAGGCTTTCTATCTGATCCAGTACATTCACCATCTCATCTAAATGAAAAAACCGCATCCCATTTTTAATCCCATTCCAACTCTTGATCTGGGTGATGTTATACGCCGAAAACCAATAAAATTCTGCCAGACTCTTCGTGTGATTGTGATAGGAATAGAACAAAAATAAAGCTTGTTGCCCCTCATGTAACTGTCGGTATATCTCTGTTTTGGCGGCCATATCTCTGCCCCGCACGGAAACAAGCATCGGTTCAATACACAGCCAGCTTAATTGCTTGGAATATATATCTTCTGGCCGAAGTCTAGCCTTCATAACATGCTCCTCTCTATTCACTAATTTAAGGATTCTCTGGTGTATCCACGGCCGGGTCATTCTCTCCGCTCATTCTGCGTCTGGATGTCTCCATCTTGCCTGTCGAAGGCACGTGTTCAGACGCGCTAGCTAATCCGAATTGGGGCATATTGACATATATGGTCTCGAAGGAACCCGACTGAGCTTTATATGTTTCATGATAGATCCCTACTGTTCCATCGGAACCAATGGAGCGGTTGAATCTTTTCCAGGCTTCCAAGTGCAGTCCGCCCCGTGCGTATTTCTCCAATTCATCGTAAGATCGCCAGTATTGAAGTAACGTCACTCCACGCCAGCTTATAAAATACTCTGTACTCAGAAATCCGGTCTCCGGATTCATATACAGCTCTTTAATCATCGGGCCCATAGACTGTAGAACAGGCAGCCATTTATGTATAGCCCACAGACGATTAATCCTCATTCCGATGATAAATACAACAAATTCTCCATCAATTTGAGCTGAATATCTTCCCTTATATATGTTCGGCACGTCACTTCTCCTTCTCGTCCAACATGTACCTGCGTTCAATAAACTTGATCTTACTAGCAATATTAAAAGCTTGGCTTGTCGTCACACCCTCTTTAATTATATGACCCGCACTATCAAATAATCGGACGTTAGACCACATTAATTCTAATGACTTAGCACACTTATCCGCTTCTTTTCGATCTTCATATGACCATTTCACCCGATGCCTAATATGTTGAGGGACCCACTGTGATCTGAATTTCTTTAATTTTTTGTAGGAGATATACTTCTCGATTCTCTTTCCTCCCCTGGCCATACCATATACCAATGGACTTTCAGCCATACCATGACAATATAAAATGTACACCTTCGCACCCGTTCGGAGTTGATTGTCCTTAATAACATTGGCAATTACCGCATACATCTGATCTGACCCCCACTCTCTAAATCTAGTTGATCCTCATATCGTCTGCGAACGTTTATTGGTCCAGATTCTCTGCCATTAAAATTCTTACAATGCTGTTCGCGTTTTTGAATCTCATTTTGTTATTCTTCTGTTGGTAGTCCCACCCTTGTCTTATTGCATATTGAATAAGGTTGGATATCAGTCTGGGTTCATGGACAAATATATCCCATGTATCTTCCCAAGCAACATCGAACTCTACGAATGTGGATTTAAGCGAATTCGAATAAACCCGAATGACGATATCGTATGCTTGTTCATCCACAACGTACAGGAACAGTGTATTATTTACTACAATTTTACGGAGTTGTTTCCTGTATACCTTCAAGTAAATCCCTCCCTTACTTACACACTGCTGCGTAAATCCTTATAAACATCCCATTTCGTATACAATTGTTTTAACGCTAATCCTGTTGTATATATGAACTCTTGCATAGCTTCCATGGATAAAATATTTAAGTCACCCAAGTGTTCGTTGTCAGGGTTAGCTAAAAACTCCAGTTTCTTTCCCCTATACTGATACACCTCAGCTTCCAGCAATCCGCCTAAATCATATGCTTTTCCCACGTTCAGCTCACTTAACCAATCGCTGGCCTTGTCCCAATTCCGTAAAATCAGAAATTCAAGCTTCGTGACATCCTTCGTATACACGTTTCTTCCATTGGGGTGAACTTCATATGCAGGATATATATCGAATGTCCATACGCGGTCCGTATAGATATGGGCGATGTAACCGCACAGATATTGCATGAATTTGGGATCACTATAAGCTAACTTCTTGTTGGACTCAAAAAAAGCTTTAAGTTCTTCATCTGTTGCAAACCTTCCCGCCTCTGGCATGAGGTGGGTTTTTGCCTTTTCGGTACGAAGATTAGTTCTTACATGGATGGAATCAGGAGCTAGGCTTCCCAATAACAATTCAGAGGGTGGCTTGGATATCAATTCCGATGCAATTGCAAAATGGACCATAGGCCAAGGCAATGTAAAAGCTCCTTTCTCTATCTGAACTATTCTATTATCGCGATCACTCGCGAAGCAATTTAGTCTCTCCTTGCTTCAAGTCTACAAATATAGGCTTCTGCACATTGTTAATTGTGGCAATATCAATCTCATCAAGATATCTGAAAACAAGCTGTAATGATTCCTTTTGTTCATCTTCAAATAAAAGAGTCATCTGGTCATCACAGAGTTTTCCTTCCAACTCCGCAATAACGTCAAATAAAAACATTACAAACACTACTTCATTTCCATCCGGATACGTATAGTGCATTCTCTCGCCCGTGTAGATGGAGGCCAATTTATAAGAACTCACGTCAAGCCCTGTTTCCTCTTTCACTTCTCTAATCATGGTTTCTTCGATTCGTTCACCTGGCTCCATACCACCACCAGGTAATCCCCAATCTCCATAATCAGATCTCTTTTGCAGCAGAACCCTTCCCATACGATCTCGAATAATAGCTCCACCGGTAACTACAATACGACTAGTCATGCCTCTGCCCCTCTCTGTTGGGTTGCTTCAACAGCTCACAATTTCAATCAGGAAATTCTACGATTCATTCTTCATATCCCAAAATGCACAATGCATTTCCCATTTATCTCAGCATGCTTTGCCATGTTCGCAAGTTTATGTAATTCGTTAATTAATTCGACCTTATTGTATGCAAGTGTCTCGTAGTAGCCCTTTTGTTCTTCTCCATCGACACAGTAACTCCCTGTTAGAACAATCGGATCTGTCGCATAGCTAAATAGATCTATCCAGGCTTGAATCAATTTATGAAACTTCAACAATGCATCCTGCTCTTCAATAACGGTTATTCCACAGTTGTTCAGTCCACTACATCTCATACAGGTGGATGGATTCCATGTATCCAACCAGCGAAGGGAATCATAAATATATGCAATGAATTCGTCTTCCAGGGCCGCATAAAACTCTGACTTCAGCCCACTTTTATGTATGTTGCCATGAGAATCCCAGGAGTAGGAGGTATACATATTCTCGTTTACTCGCGATTTGTTTTCAATCACAAAATGATGCTTGGGCATACCTGCTTTCTCCCCCTTACACGGTCATTCCTATAGACTCCTCTTTCTTCATCATAACCCATGTATTGGTAAATGGAAATTGAAAAAGATCCTATCCACCTCTCAACATAGGAGAAGCAAATCGGACCTGAAAAAATCAATTACATTCAGAAAACCTTTCGTTTATTCAGAAACTCTGTCTCTTCGCACAAAAGTCTGGGACAAAATCCGGTGGCTACCAGCGATGTTGTCAATCTCAATGTTATATTCAGACTCGGTATATTCGATCTGATGGTGCTCATAATACTTTTTCCAGAATGAAACTGCTGTCGCATTGTTAGCGAGCTGTTCTACTTTGAATCTACCCTGAAATTGAGCAAAAACCAAGTCAACCGCTTGTGCTGCCAGCCCTTGCCCGCGATATTTTTGGACCAAGAACAACTCCTGCACGGTATAATCCACATCTTCCGGCACATATGGAGGTGAGCATACCAGTACGAATCCAATAACCTTCCCCTCATACTGAATGAAAAACGGATATAATTCATCGCGTTCCAGATATAAATAGGTGTTCGTTGGATCATATTTCCCCTCTTCTAGTAGATCTTCGCCAGAATATTCAGACAGATCATATAAGTACAAGTTGAACAGGTTGAGAAACAATTCCTTTTGTTCTGCCAAAATACGCGTAATTTGCACATTCATCTTCATTCCACATCTCCCTTAGTTAATCAGTTGGTTCGTGACCCATACAGGACTTTCCCGATATCCACAAAGGGCTTGCTGCGCCCTGTTCTCAATATATCGTTTCAACCCTAGCAGATATAGGCAAAGTTTGGTTTAAACCATAGAGTAACCATACATTCACGGTCGTCATGCACATATGTACAAAAAAAAAGACTCCCTACAGAGTCCCATTATCAATCTTATCTTTATTTTCCACCAATTATCCTCTGGCATGTAGCCAATAATTATTGAATTATATAGGTTCAACTAAACTTTTTACACAAAAACGGAGAGGACAGAAATAACCTGAAGAAGCGGAGCGTTCGCCTTTATCACCGGATTTCCCCTTTAAAAAAGGAATCAAAAAAATCTGGGGATAACAGTGATCGGAAGGTTGTTCTGTCATTGGAGTGCAGTGTAAACCTCTTTAGTTGAATTTATATAGATAATCAACCACAGGATATGAGATCACATTGCGGTCCCTGTACGTTGAGATCACTGCTTCGTGATGTGTGCTTAGAATTCCATTTTGCAACATCACCGGCCGGAAACCTCGCTCCATCGCTCCGTTATAGGTGAATAGAACACATTCCTCTGCGGCAAAGCCGGCGATGATCACTAGTTCAATGCCATGACTCTTCAACACCTGCTCCAGATCAGTCTGCCAGAAGGCATTGGATGCTTCCTTCGTAATCGTGATATCCTTCTCATTCACATCCACCTCGGGAATAATGCGATACTCATCTGGCGCTGCCTCTTCCATCCCTTCCACATCCTGTACGTGAATGACCACATGATTATTCGTGCGCAGCACACCTGCAACATGATTAATGTACTCGCATGCATGGTCTATCGAAGTCTGGTCCATCTTTTTCCGCACAATACTCTCTTGCATATCAATAATCAGCAAACCTACTTTCATCTAATCTCTCCTCAACAATAAATTTAATGTCGCATGATTCAATATCTTCCCTTGTTTACACGGATAACTTAACTTAATCCTTGAATAGTTCATTCAGCATCCGGTCGCGGTTCTCCAGGAAACTGCGGGTAATCTGATAGTGGTCGGTATCCTCATAGGCTACCTCTTGAATATGGCTATCGTCAAAGCTTAAAATCTCTGCCCCCGGATACCCCAGCAAAATGGGTGAGTGCGTCGCAATAATGAATTGCGAAGTGCCTGACAGATCATGAAGGATACGCAATAAAGAGAGCTGCCTAGCAGGAGATAAAGCGGCTTCGGGCTCATCAAGCAGATAGATGCCTTTGGAACTGAAGCGATTGACGAACAGACTGAGAAAAGACTCCCCGTGCGATTGTTCATGCAATGAACGCCCGCCATAATATTGAAGCGATGCCGGCATCTCATCGACATGTGATGCGAATTGATAGAACGATTCAGAGCGCATGAAGAAACCATTCGTTATTTTGGGCAACCATGCCAGCCTGAGATAATTCCCGAGCGAGGATTCCGAAGCATGTGTCTCATAGGTATTATTCCTGCCGCCCCCTGCGGTATTGAATCCACATTGATGAGCGATGCCCTCTAGCAGCGTAGATTTCCCTGAACCATTTTCACCTACAAAAAAAGTAATGTTATTCGTGAGCTCCAAACGTTCCAACGAACGTATCGCGGGGATGTCAAAAGGATATTGGTTCCGATTCTCAATCTTGGTCGACATGAGTTCTACACTTCGAAGATACATAGGCATACTCCTATTCATGTTAGAATTGGCTCCAACTACGGCAGGTACCTTTTCGTTTACACATTCCCTATATTAAACGACGAACAGTTGGATGACAAAATTAATGGTTGACGGTGGCAGATCAGCTTTATATTATGTAGGAAGAACGTTCTGATGAAAACATAAAATGAATTGGCGTGTTACCACCCCAGAGGGCATGAGCCAAGAAGCGAACATGAGACTATACTCGCTTCTTGGCTCTTTTTGCGTTCCGGAGGCATGAAAGCGTTAACTTTAGAAATGAGGAGGCGGTGAACCGTGAGTAAAGGAATGATTCTGCAGGTGGAGCGGGTCGTTGGCAGTAATATTGTTCTGGCCCGGTCGCACCAGAATACCAAGGAGTACGTACTGATTGGCAAAGGGTTGGGATTTGCGTTCAAGGCGGAAAGCACCGTTCAGACAGATGATTCGCGGATTGAGAAAAGGTTCCGGCTGGAAGACCGGGAGGAGTGGGGGCAGGCGCAGGAGCTGATAAAGGATCTGGACCCCAATGTCATCGACATCTCTGACCGAATTATCCGTCTCATCGCTGATCAGTTTCCCGGCAAGCTGAATGACAAGATCTACCTTGCTCTTCCGAGTCATATTCAGTTCACCTTATATCGTATCCGCAACGGGATGGAGATTCTGAATCCTTTTCTTACGGAGACAAAGCTCAGTTTTCCGAAAGAATTCGAAATTGCCTCGGAAGCGGCGGCCATGATCGGAGAGGCCTTTGGCGTAGAGGTACCGGAGGATGAGGCCGGGTTCCTGACATACCATGTGTACTCCTCCGTAAATCACGTCCCTGTCGGACAGTTGGTTAAGGTATCCAATGTGATCAGCAAACTTCAGTCGATTATTGAAGATGAGGGTGGTATTCGCTTTGATCAGGGCAGCCTTAGCCAGGCAAGACTCATGATACACCTGCGCTTCTCCATGGAACGCCTGTATCAGCAACCGATGACGGCCCCCACCTTCGCACAATATGTGAAAAATGAATATACGTCCGAATACCAGCTGGCCACAAAACTAAGCGCTGTAATGGCCGAGGATTTGGGTACAGAAGTGCCTGAGGAAGAAACGGCTTTTCTCACAATGCATCTATACCGGCTTTTTCAAACCCATGCCAAAACCAACAACAGAAAGGACAACACACAATGATCTGGAAATGGAAAAACAACAAATCTGCCAAAACATCTGAAACAATATCCGTCGCCTCCCCGCTCACCGGAACCTGCGTCAGTTTGGAAGAAGTGCCTGACGAAGCGTTCGCGCAAGGAATTATGGGACCGGGAGTCGCAATGATTCCCCAGGAGGGCAGGCTGGTCGCCCCTATCGACGGCACTGTGGTGCACCTGATCAAATCGCACCATGCCTTAATGATTGAGCATGCTTCCGGGCTGCAGCTGCTGCTGCATATCGGTATGAATACTGTCAGCCTGAAAGGACAGGGTTTCACACCCCAAGTGCAGACCGGGGATCAAGTCACTATCGGTCAGACTCTGATTGAATTTGACCTGAATGCGATCGCTTCCGCCGGTTATCCGCTCATCACCCCTGTCATCGTTGCGAATGCAGCTGAACAGCCGTGGGAGTCGCACCCGGAGTATGGCAGCGTAGAAGCAGGCATGGGAACGATCATGAAAGTCAGCTTATCCAAATAACCTAAATCAAAAAAGAAAGGAAGAACAATATGCTGAAATCACTGCAAAAGCTGGGAAAATCCCTGATGCTTCCTGTAGCAACCTTGCCTGCAGCAGGTATTCTTCAAGGCCTCGGTCTTCTTAATTATGAAAAGGACATTCCGCTCGGTCCCGTGATCGGGGGATTTCTTAATCAGTATGTAGTTCCATTCCTGAATGAGGGAGCGGGGGCGATCTTTGGCAACCTTGCGCTCATCTTCGCCATTGGGGTGGCAATCGGACTGGCGGGGGATGCGGTCGCCGCGCTTTCAGCCCTGATCGCTTATATGGTACTGACGCGGATTCTGGGAGCCGTTCCAAGTGTATTCGGCTATATTCCTGACGATGTCAAGCTGGATATGGGCGTATTGGGCGGGATATTTGCCGGACTGCTTGCAGCCTATATGTATAAAAAATACCATAATATCAAGCTTCCTGACTGGCTCGGCTTCTTCTCCGGCAAACGCTTTGTGCCGATGGTGACCGCCGGCTCCATGCTGGTGTTGGCCATTATGTTCGGCATGATCTGGAGCCCGATTCAGGATGCCATCGGTGCTTTCGGCGCCTGGATTGTAGGTTTTGGCGGCGTTGGCTCCATGGTGTTCATGATCGCCAACCGCCTGCTCATCCCGCTCGGTCTGCATCATGTCCTCAACTCCATCGCCTGGTTCCAGATTGGAGATTATACCAATGCAGCCGGGGAAGTCGTGCACGGCGACCTGACCCGCTTCTTCAACGGAGACCCTACGGCAGGCATGTTCATGTCTGGCTTCTTCCCGATTATGATGTTCGCTCTTCCGGCAGCGGCGCTAGCCTTGATTCATACAGCCCGGCCTGAAAAGCGCAAAATGGTCGCTTCGATCTTTATCGGAGCAGCGGTCGCTTCATTCTTAACGGGTATTACCGAGCCGCTCGAGTTCTCCTTCATGTTCGCGGCTCCTCTGCTGTATGTAGTGCACGCTATTCTTACTGGTGCAGCAGCCCTGATCATGTACCTGCTGAACGTTAAGCTGGGCTTCGCCTTCTCTGCAGGTCTGATCGATTACCTTGTGAACATGAAGCTGTCAACCAATCCGTTGCTCATGATCCCGGTCGGACTCGCATTTGCGGTCGTCTATTATTTCCTGTTCCGGTTCATGATTGTCAAGTTCAACCTGAAAACGCCGGGGCGCGAAGATGACGCTTATGATGCCGATACCCCCACTGATACTTCCGCCGTGGCAGCGTCTGCCGACACCAAGGCTGGTAAGGTGCTTGCCGAGATCGGGGGAACAGATAATATCGAGAGCATTGACGCCTGCATCACTCGCCTCCGGCTAGTTGTTAGGGACGACAAAGCCGTCAACGATCGGGCACTCAAACAGCTTGGCGCTTCCGGCGTCATGAGGCTCGGTGGTGGAGCTGTGCAGGTTATCTTCGGCACTCAGTCTGAAATCCTGAAGGATGAGATTAAGAAGCTGATGTAACGCTCGTCCTCCTGTGGGTTTAAACGGCCGAGAACAAGGATATTCCCCCCCCTGTTCTCGTCCATTTTTGGTTAATCAAGAAGCACGGGATATTCTTTTGAAACGGTTTTGATTGAAAAAAAGAGAGCAAGCTGTATGCCCACTCTCTCTGTGTTAATAGACAAATCTGCGCTGCGCCCAATAGCTGAATACAAAGATGGACACCTCAGTTAACAGCTTGGCTGCGAGCAGCGGAATAATCAGTTTTTCATTATAAAAATACAGTAAACCGTAGTTTAATAACAGCACCAGTAGGACAAGTGAGAAGTATTTGGGCAAAGACTGCCGGACCTTCGAGGTTCGTCCAGCTGAAAATACGTACTTCCGATTCATCGTGTAGTTGAAGAGTGAGCTGCATAGTCTCGCTGCAACAACCGACAGAAACAGATTATGCGTGAAATACTGAATAACGAATAGTAATGCAAAATCAATTAGAGCAGACAGCAACGAAGATGTGCTGAACATCAGAATCGGCCTATAGATTCGGAACGAATCGACCAGCGGGCGGAAATGAGAGGACTCATTGTGATCCAGATACACCGTATCAATAAACTCCTCCGTAATCTCATACCCTTCCTTGTGTGCACTTAACAGCATGTTCATCTCGTATTCAAACCGATCCCCGGGGATCTGGTTCAGCCAGTCCAGCATGGCGTAGGGAAAACCGCGCAGACCCGTCTGTGTGTCATATACTTTGGTACCTGTCGTAAGGGAAAAGACCGCTCGTGTGACTGTGTTGCCAATACGACTCCGTGCTGGAATCTTACCACTGAAACGACGACTGCCGAGCACAATTCCGGGTGTCGTTTGTGCGAGCAGCACTTCAAAGATACGCTTAATATCATGTGGCAGATGCTGCCCGTCACTGTCTGCACACACTACACCGCCCTGAGGCCCATACTCCTTAATATACTGAAAGCCTGTCTTCAACGCCCTACCCTTCCCCAGATTGACGGGATGTGTCAGGATCGTACAGCCATAGGCTTCTGCCGTCTCGAAAATCCCACGGTAACCCGGGCCACTGCCATCATCCACAATCACAATAGGTCCAAGCTTAAATGTCTGTAACTGCAGAACGAGATTCAGCAAACGCACATCGGGTTCATAGGATGGAATTAATATCGTCATGATCCTTGTCCCTCCGTCAGATATAGAATGTCACTTACGCCACGTTCCTGGTTGCGCCCCAGTGGATTATTGACGACTCTGCCCATAAAATACATCGTGGATGAACCGCCGCCGTCCAGATTGTAGGCTTCGGTTGCTCCAAGGCCTTTCATGACATCGGCCAGTTCTGCCAAGGTCATGCCACGACTGTCGTCCTGCCGACCGTCCACCACTACGAAGACGTAATGATTCGGAGCAATCATGCCGATTGCTGTTCTTGGATTCGCATCCTGGATGGAGCGGTTGCCGAAGTTGTTGTCAATTTTTACACTGCTAAAGTCACTGACAATCTCGCCATCCTGAATCAGAATGGGCCCGAAGGATAACGTATTGGTGGCGCCTTCAGCCAGCAGTTCCGAGGAAGAAATCTCATTCTCGTTATATGTTTTTATGGTCCCATTGTTGAACAGGGCAAGTGCATCCCGCGTCGGGCTGTCCCGATACAACGTCCCATTTCGGATAATGACACCATCATCACGGAATCCGTAATAGTCCCCATTAATGGCAAAGATCGCATTGTTGGCTGCGGCAATCTCTGACGTATTCTCGGTAATGTTCGTTCCAAAACTGTTATCCGCCAGTGCTGTTCTCAGGCTGCTTGCATCCGTTAGCTGAACATCAGCGACATAATACGTAATTTGATCCGAGCCAGATCCTGACTGTACCTTATCAATATGGACCTCCATATCATCGCTCGAATAATTCCAATCATCTGACGTTGCATTCACTTTAGTTGCGGTGGTCGGAGTACTGGTGGAATCATTCGTGTTGCCCGTTGCTGCCGTTGCTGTGTTCTCATCCGCTACAACCACCTGCACATGCCGGATCAGGTAACGGTCAGCCAAGCTGTACAGGATTCCACATACTGCGAGCACAAGGACAAGTGTGATGATGAGCCATCTTCGCTTTCTAGGGGAGATCGGTCTTTTATGGGGGTCTTTCCGGGTTGGTTTCTGATAGATCTTCATCATGTCAAGCTCACCTCTTCATCTAAGTTCTTAAGGCCATATTAGGCCGGGGAGCTTAAATGAATCTGAAACTAAATAACTTGAACTAAAGAATATTCACACTGACACTACGATGACAGAGCAACCATCCAATCGCTGTTATTGTGTAAATGAATAGTTCAATAAAATAAGGTGATCCGTTTTCCCAATGAGGAAAGCAGATCACCTTGATTTTTAATCTATATAACCTTAAATGTCGCTGTTATTGTATAGATGTTTCGTTCAGCTTACAGATCAAAACATCTTCGTCAGAGCTTCCTGTTATACGTATGGAAATAGAGCATCATATGCGGGACAAGGCCGCTTTTCCAGGAATTCCGTTAACGCTGGTGGCTGCTGGGCATAGATATCCTTCAACGACGTTCCTTTATAGATGTTGCCAATGACGACAGGATGGCATAACTCACAGATGAGAATATCCCCGTTGCCGTGCAAGTGAAGTTGTTTCGTGCCATCCACACAATTAGAGAAATACACGCCCGGTTGCTCCCGCAAATTCAACTGTTCAGCAAACCGGTCCATACAGGTGAAATAGAGCGTTGTATCTGGCTTTTTATGCTCAATCAGCTCCGTTACAGATCGAACAAGAGACGCTCGGGATACAATCTGACTCCAATCGGTATGTGGCATCTTAATGCTGTTCTGGATCTCATGGATGCGCACACCCAAATCATACACCTTATCGCTAATGGCCTGCATGTTCGCTTGATTCCCTTCAAACAGTAACGTTTCCAGTACCGTCTCCAGACCGGCTTCCGTGCACAAACGGATATTCTGCTCCAGTCTCTCATACATGAGAGGATGCACACGGTAGTACGCAGCATACGACTCCGCATCCGTATAATTGAACGAGATATGAATGTTGGACAAGCCTGCATCACGCAACGCGAGAATCCGTTCTTCTGTCAGCAGACTGGCATTACTGTTCAATTGTGTATCGATGCCATGTGCCGCACAGTACGTCACGATCTCCAGACAATCCTGGTATTTCAGGGTAACTTCGCCCCCGGACAATCGCACGCGCTTAAGACGAGGAAGCTCACTAATAATACGGATGATTTCCTGACTACCGATGCACGCTCCATCGTCCCGATTGTAGGCGCAGCAATAGTCGCATTTATAATTACAGTTCGATGTCACTCCAACTTCAAGCCCTTCCAGCTCATATACGCCGGGTGTTTCAAGTTCGAGTGATTTATATTTGTTTTTGGCTGTCAATTCGTTGTACCTCCCGATTCTCTCATTCAATCCACGTTTGGGTAACTTGAAGAGTATAGCGGATAGCACACGGTTGACGATATGACATTATGTACGTTGGTTGTTGTAAAAGTGTGATGAAAGGAAATCCCCGGAGCCCTCTATTGTATGTCATCCATGTTGAACTCAGGATTATAGGCAAACTCGTGGCTCGCCAGCAAACTCGATCGCCCTTTCAAAAACACGTTCTATATTTAATACGAGTTATAGAAATCTTCTTTTACAATGGCATACATCTTCAGATCCTGAAGTTCATTTTTTACCTTCATGTATTTTCTCAGCACACCTTCAAATTGCATGCCTGCCTTCTCCATGACTTTCGCGGAGCCCGTGTTCTTCACTAAACATTGAGCCTGGATTCGTTCCAATCCCACTTCGTCAAATCCAAATTGGATGATTCGTTTCACCACTTCGGTCATGTAGCCTTGATTCCAATATTGATCAGATAACACATATCCCAACTCGACTCTCCTGTTATCGCTATCACACCCTAGATAGTTACAACTCCCAATCAGTCTCTTGGTTTGTTTATCTTCAATGCCCCATGGGCCTATTAAATTCACATCATACCGGCTCATGACAAAATCCAAAAAAGCTTTGGTATCTTCTTTGCTCTGATGCGCGTCCCAAGTGGTGAACTCCGAGACAGCGGGTACAACACAATAACTATACATATCATCCAGATCATCATAGGTAAGCCGCCGGAGTATCGTCCTTTCGGTCTCCAACACCGGAAATGGTTCGAAGAAACTTTCAATCGTTTTCATAGATTCGCCTCCCTGAGATTGTTAAGAAAAGAAATCCATAACCGTTCGATCCGCGCTGCCTACTCATCTGTTATACAATCAAGGCCACAATCTGCGTGTCTTCCACTGACCATCTTGCCTCACATATTGGACTCGCACATGCTTGCGCTCTGAATCTCCCTGCCAGAACTCCACCTCTTGTGCATTCACGGCATATAAACGCCATTGAGATGTAACGACATCGGGGTCACGTTGGATACGTTCTTTCTGAGCTTCAATGGCATTATCCAGCACTTCCTCACTATTCAAAACCTCACTCTGATGCCCTGTCATGGCAACTGTTCGCGCTCCAGCTGAACGTTTGCGGAAATCATCAGCGCCTGCTTGATCTCCCTGATCCTCAGCAATTCCCTTTATCCGAATCTGTCTTCCAAGTGAAGGCCAGTAGAAGGTGAGAGCCACATGAGGGTTCTCCTTCAACTGCTGCCCTTTTCGGCTCTCCGAACTGGAGGCAAAATAGAACGTTTCGTCGATTACGTTTTTCAAAATTAACACCCGCGCATCAGGATAACCATCGTGATCCACGGTGGAGATCGTCATGGCATGAGGTTCTTTCACTTCGTTCTCAACCGCCAATCTCAACCACTCCAAAAATAGCTTCCCTGGCCGCTCCGGCAACTGCCCCATATCCCACGTTGGAAATGGTCCAGATAAAGACTTCAAATGTTGTAGCAGTTCAATGGGTTGATTACTCATGTCATCGCCTCCGTTTGCTATTTTATACCATTGTAATACATTGGGACCTATGAGTCTGTACATCCTGATTATGTCGACTGATCAGCTCTGGATCTAATAAACAACTACTCTAGATGACTTAATGCATTTGCACTACTAAGTTTCCAACCATGCCTTCCCTTTTCAACGGTATGTACACTGGTGTTACCCATGGGATAAAAGCTGGACTGATTGCTCCATTCCCGATGCTCAAGCAGATAATACAGGATGTTAATCACTCCGCCGTGAGTAATTAGCAGAACATTGGACTTGAGTGTATTCTCCTCTAGACCTCTGAAAAGATTCTCGAAAGCGGTGCTTATCCGGCTATAAAAGTCTCTTGGACTTTCTCCTCCCGGAAAAGGGGAATGCATCTCAAGGGTGTTGAAATACACTCCTGGATAATGCACTTCCGCATCTTTATGAAGCATACCTGCCAACTCTCCGTTATTCATCTCCCGCCAATCTTTCATTAAGCTAGCCTGCATGTTTAATCTCTTCTCAATTTCCCGTGTAGTCTGTACTGCACGAGGAAGATCACTGCTAACAATCGTATGTATGTTGTACTCGTCAGCATGATGATGCAAATGCTCTCCCAATTTCCTGGATTGATTGATTCCTTGTTCCGTAAGTCCACGCTCACTCCATCCGCCTCGATACCCTTCCTCATCCATCCCGTGTCTTACCAGATAAATTTTCAAGATCTCTCCCCCTTTTCACTTCCTATGGAACAGATTCCTTCACACACATAGGCTACTTTACGTATATAAGTCCTTTCAATAGAATCAAATAAACCCGACCTCAGATAGCTTCTATCCAAAATCGGGCATTTCCTGCAACCTATTTATCTTACAAATGTATTATGAACTCGTTCCGACTTGATAAAGTAAGGAATCCAGATCGCACAAGTGATGACAGATTTAGCAATATCTCTGATTGAGCTTCCATCTTCCAATTCTTTTGCCAATGGAATCTGGAGTAATAACAGGTAATCAATAATTCCAACAATCAGACTGAGACCATAGAAGATAATCATCAGACGGGGCAATATCGCTTTCTTGCTATAAAACGCAAAAATGGTATAGACACTGAATAATAAAAACAGCGTATTGTACACCATCTCAAAAATAAGTACTGGGCCCCATAGCGGGTGATAATAATCTGATTGTTTGGAAGTTAGCATTTCCCAAGTCTCAGTTGTGAATGTGGGTATGATCTGTTGAAATAATTGCACTGCAAGGAGAATTACTGTAAGAAATAATCCAATCTGGATGAGAATCAGCCAACCACCCAATCCCGATACGCCTAGTGGACGGTAGTCTGTTTTTGGTTCTTGAACATGTGGTTCCACTTCGTAACACTTCCTTATATCATTTTGTTTTTCTGAGATGAGTCTTCCTCGTAATAGTACTACTCCAAATCGAATCTACGGGTACTTCTATCTCCTTACTATACGTGCGTTGTATGTATTGTCACACTTCTTATAGCTATCTCCCCATCCTCCTCTTATATAGAATTTTACACAACTTCCTTATTGTACTACGTGTGTCAAGAAAGCCAAAGAAGACCTTCGCTATACTTCCGCCATGTTCAGTTTAGTACGTGTACGTCATAATCCTCTTATACAGATGCAGATGGTGACTCTGCATTTGACTACAAAGGAGGATATGGATATGTCCAATCCCAAAGTAAACCTTTTGCCTTTTGCCGATATTTCAAATTATGTCGAGGGCTTCGATATCGTTTCCACCCAGTGGGGCGGGGATGGCCTTGTCTATGTACTGTTGATGAATCAGATCCCCGAAAGAAAACGAGGTATGTTCGTCCAAAGTAAATTGAATCAAAACTATACGTACAAAGTGCTTATTGTGACTAATCAAACTATCGAGGAAGTTGTCATCTGGGGACAGACGTTCAATTATCATTACGTACAACCATTACATGATCATCTGCTGCTCGTCGGAGCACGGTGTGCGAATTATGGGAATGAACAGGTTGATCTGAACGCCAAAGTGTGTGATTTAGACGGAAATACCATTCGCGAGTTTTTGTTGGGAGACGGGATCCAAAGTGTGCAGGTCACAGAAAAGGGAACGATCTGGACCAGTTACTTTGATGAAGGGGTATTTGGTAACTACGGTTGGAGCGATCCGATTGGATCATATGGTCTGCTGGCCTGGGATGAGCACGGGAATAAACGATATGAAAATCGTGAAGCTGACATTGCGGATTGTTACGCACTCAATGTGGTGAATGAGAAGCAGGTCTGGTTCTACTTCTATACCGATTTTGAACTCGGTTGTATCTCAGGGGGCACCTGTGAACCCAACGTTACATTCATGAATCCAAACATCTCCGGTTCCTCCGGCTTCAGTACGGATGGTTATCATTTCTTGTTCGATGCCGGGTACGGTAAACATGGGACGTTTGTGCTTAAGAAGATGGAGAAGCCCGGAAGATTCAGCAAGGGGCAGAGAATTGATTTATTAAATGAAGATGGTAAGTCCTTCAAGCAGGCAAGGCAGGATTTTCGCCAACATCGTCTGCTACTCAGTGAAGGTAACTTGTTGTATCGGGTAACGATGGAGGAGATTACTTCTGTTTTGGATTAAAGTAAAGGAGTGAAGAGGGTTATTTCTTAAACGATAATCCCTCTTCTTCCAATGCGTTTCGCAGTTTAGGTATGGCAGATGGTCCGATTCCATGCAACTTTAGGATCTCTTTCTCCGTGTACTCTGATAGTTGCTGTAGTGTCGCAATGCCTTCATTCTCCAAGGCACGTCTGGCGGGAGCGGACAGCAAAGCTAGAAATCCATTTTTCGGTTTACGTTCAGCTTCGCACGTTGGACAGGTTGGGCAATCACTTTTTTTATAATACGAATGTCCTTGTTCGCATGTTCTGAGTGTTCCTTTATCGTTTGCCATATGGGCATCCCCTCCTGGATTAAGTATTCAACCAGTTCTTCATCTCTGAAATCATGTTTTCGTATTGTTTCAAAGCCTCTAAAGTGCGAATGACTTGTGATGTTCCTACTAACTGTTCCTCTATGTCCGTACATTCAATCCACAGTGACCGTTTAAGACTATATTCGAGCCAGTCCAACTTTCCAGCAAAACCATGATCCAGAACTACTTCCCAATTGGCTGTTAGACTGCCCACTCGCTTCTGATATCCACCTATAAAAGCCAAGAACTTTTCCTTGTTTATACTTCCAGTGCTACCTACTGACCAATACACAGCGGTTTCGACCAGATCATGCATGGGATTAATATAACCTGCCGATTCCCAATCGATAACAATAGGTATGCCTTGTCTCCACATCACATTCTTCGGCTCCAGATCTCTGTGACTAATTACCTTATTGGATGCTAGCATTGAAGATGACTTCTTAGCCTTTGTGCTCCACTCATACAGCTTATCGATATTGGAATCCAGAATATCAATCCATTCCATATTCTCTTTCTTTCCTTTGTTCAGATAAAACATCCAATCTATTGTTTTAGGATTAGTTATCTGTGAACTATCCAATTCTAGTTTTCTAAAATCCGTTTTGTGGATATCTGCAAGGATCGTACCCATCAGAGAACTGTTATTGATCGTAACTTCATCTTGTTCCAAACGTTGACCCTCAATCCAATCAAATATTAGATAGAATTGATTATCAATGTTATGCATAGAAGCGCCCTTTAACATTTTTGCAGGTTGAGCATGGATATGTTCAGCTGCCACGTTTGCTATTTTTTCTGAATCCATATAATTTTGCACAGCAGAAGGTCTTATCATGATCTGTGGATTCAATGCCTTAACTGCATAATTAGCTTGCGTCGTTTCAATGCTGTACATTCGATGAAGAAGTCCACCTGAGATTGGTTTGGGCGAACTGATCAATTCACCAAGCTGTAATTCGCTACACAGTTTATTGAAATTCAAATTATACTGAGTATCGTTCATATGTCATCCCCTCATTTTGACTATTTGTCTGGAGCAAAGCTTACAAACCGTACTCAGCAAAAATGGCTGCATATTTCTTTTCAAATATCGTCCAACGCTTTTCGGCTCCGTATTTGGCATGTAGTTGCTGTAAATAATACTTGGCTTCTTCCGTATCGCCGACTTGTAGCAGGAAGCGGAAAGTTTCTTCACTTAAATGTAGCGCTGTCTTCGCCATATAATAATGGACTATATCTCTGGCCCCTGTTAGCGAGTGTAGGAATGAAATACCCTCTTCCAAATGTGAAACCAGTTCTTTCGATAAAGCGTCCTGATCAACATCAGGCGTTAGGGAATAGTGGTCTGGGGCGGATGGGACTATTCCCTCGATCCGGCAAGTAAAATGCGATTTGTTCTCCAATATGGCCCCACTCAAAGCAACGGACTGCAACTCCACAAGCTCGGTGGAATGGACACTACAGTTAATATAAAACTGCACATGCCTACTGCTGTTATACTTTGATTTCTGGACGTTGAACTTGTATATGAGGTTGTCATCCGTTTTGTAGAAATTCAGATCTTTTTTGGAATAGCCATGTTTGGCCAATAAGGGTTTGACGTCTGTGTTGATGATCTTCTTAAACAGTTCCTGCATAAGATATCACTCCCCTTTTGTTCAAAATCATGCTTGTTCTGTTTTATAAAAATAAGGGCCACACATGGATTCATGCGTATACACGTACGTCCATGTAAACGCCCTGTCGAAGATATAGATATCTTGCTCCGAATCAAAATCCGCTGCAATGATCCGATTCGCATTTTCGTATAAAAGTACCCAACCACCACTTTCATACATCACATATACTTCATCTTTCGGCTCGGCATTAAAAGCATCTCGTGCTTCATCATGTGTCAGACATTTCTGTTGTTCATAACTGAACATATGCCACTTGTACTCGCTATAATGGATAGACTCTTTGACCGCATCATCGATATTATTGGCGAATGCTCTGTCCCATTGCTGTACAATCCTTTCGGATTCCTCGTACAGTTCGGAGACAACAACCCCTTTATCCTGCAAGTTCTTCTTGAACATATATTCCTGATGGATACGCTCAATTCCCCAATATGCGCGGTTCAGTTCCAATTCGGGTAAAGTATCCAGCAGCTCGTTAATTTTATCTCGAATCATCATTACCTCCGTAGGATATCGGATTTAAAATACCTGGTCCTCGCCTGACTGTTCAGCTTCTTCTCGCAGCATATGAGCCAGTTGGTACATCTCCGCAATATCATATCTGTTCTGCTTCTGAAATCTTCGAATTGCTTCGTCGATCTCAACAACCTCCACCGCCACTACCTGCTCTCCATCCTCTGGATTCAGCGGATCAGCTACAAGTTCAACGTCTCCATAACCGATGATTCTTACAAAATGGGGGTGCGGGATATGCGGTCGATACGGTTCCAACGCACTGGATGTGCAATAGAATTGACCAAAAATCTGATAGGAGCGCATTTCTGCACCAAGTTCCTCCATCAGTTCGCGCTTCAGTCCGTCCATATACGGCTCACCTGCTTCAAGCGTCCCCCCAGGCAGCTCCCAGTCTCCATTATCCAGTTGAAAAACAACACATTGATCCCCGACAAATGGAATGATACTAATATTGCTCACCAGCTTTTCATCCACGATGTCATTTAATCTGAACTCTGCCTCAATAAGGCCCCAATGAATCGACGTAGTAAGTGCCGGGAATTGTTCTGCATTCAAGCTGCTCAACCGCATCCGTTCCTCTCTATGTAAAATAAAATCTCTCATTTATATACTTCTCCCAATTATAGATGAAAATGAAGAAAGAAGGCCACCTTCCCCTTGAGGGAATACATGACCTTCTCGTCCTTAACCACATCAGATTGTTCCATTCCTGACAAACTTACCCAATCGTCTAATGCTGCACCAGCTTTCCCTTTTCCAAAAAAAGAACCCGGCTACAGAGCGGCAAAATCCGCTCATCATGCGTAACCATCACTGCACTCTTGCCCTGCTCTTTCACAAGCCGTGCAATCATGCCGACAATATCCAGTCCGCGCTCCGCATCCAGGCTAGCTGTCGGTTCATCCGCGAGCAGGACAGCCGGATCGTTCATCAATGCCCGTGCAATAGCGACCCGCTGACGCTCCCCACCAGACAGCTTCTCCGTATATGCCTTCCGCCGATGGGTCAACCCTACCGTATCTAGCAGCTCATCCACTCGTTTCTCCGCCTTGTTTTTATCCGTTCCGGCGAGCTTCGCGACCACCATCAGTTGTTCTTCTACTTTCAGGTAAGGAATGAGGTTGGCACTTTGAAATATAAAACCAAGCTGCTGAAGCCGTATATCAGATATATCTTGTTTGCTTTTGCCCATAATAGAAGCCCCGTCCAACAGAACCTGTCCTTCCGTTGGTTCAAGAAGTGCGCCAGCAATGGACAGGAATGTACTTTTGCCAGAGCCGGAAGGCCCCATCACAGCCACAAGTTCCCCTTCGGCCACCTCAAGATCGAGCTTATCCAGAATCGTGCGTTTACTGCCACCATCTTCAAAGGTCTGGGTAATTCCCTGTAATACCAATCGGTTTCTCATGCTGCTGTCCTCCCAATCGCATCAAGTGCATCAATTTTGGTAACCTTCCACACCGATAATAACGAACCCGCCATAGACATCAGGATGAACAATACGCAGGTTAAGGCGAGCGTGGATAAACCTAATTGAAACGGCATTGATGCAGGCAGAATGGACTCAAACAGTCGAACCAGTAGTACGCTTATCACCAAACTGCCAACCGACAGAATGAATACTTGTAACGAAACACTACCCGCCAGATAACCATTCCGTGTTCCGATGGCTTTTAATATGCCGAACTGACTCGTTTTCTGAATCGTGATGACATAGAAGAATACCGCAAGCACAAACGCCGAGATGACATATAGAAAAGCGATCATCATGAGCAACGATCCCTGCTCTTCCTTATATCCAGGGATGGCCGATACGGCATCCGACTTCGTGATGACTTCCGTATCAGGCATTGCAGCACTTAGTTCGTCTACCTGCTCACCCGCGTCCTTTACCGCAATGGCATTGTATATCGGAGCATTGGCATTGGTGTCGGCTGAACCTTGTGTAGTCCGTGTCCCTGCTTGAAGCGTAAGCCATTCTTCTTCATTCAGGAACACGACCGGAGAGTGACTGAAAGACTCATTTTGTACAAATCCGCCAACGGTCCACTTCATCCCCGAAGCTTGATCGACCAGAACGGTGCCAATCGTCACACCGGATTCAGCTAACTTATGATCCACCACCACCTGCCCGTTGGTCTGATCCGTAATCGAAGTTCCTTCGGTAACTGCTGGAGCAAGCCAGCCTTCCGGATTCACCATGAACAACGTGACATCGATCTTTTTCGTGTCGCCCATTGGACTGACCGTTGTCATTTTCACACCGAGCGGCTCAGCATTCTCTTGCCCCACCACGGAGCGAGCTTGATTAAGTTGATCCTGATCCACTTGTGACCGGGTAAACCGATGATTCGAATCCTGTTCCAGCACAAAGTGGGTTGCTGCCATATTTTTGACCGAAGCTGCGTTATCATACGCCAGCCCCTGTGCAAGACCTGTAACAAACAGTACCAGAAATGAAACCAGCACCATGATTGTAGCAATTAAGGCATATCGCCCTTTGGCATACCTCATTTCCCGAATAGCCAAGTACATGTTGTGTGACCTCCCTCTTGATAACCCAAGTATAAGAGGCGAAAATGAACGGAAAATGAATAACAGATTACATCTGCGGGAGTGTCACAGTAAAGACTGTTCCCTCAGGCGAACTGGAAACCTCAATTGTACCGTCATGAATTCGAATAATTTTCTGCACAATGGCAAGTCCAAGCCCGGTTCGTCCGGAAGAACGTTCCCGCGCACGGTCCACCCGATAGAATCGATCGAACAGGAACGGCAGATGCTCAGCTGCAATGCCGTCCCCTGTATCCTTAATCTGAATCACACACTGGTTATCTATCTGCTCGGCATGAATCTCGATGCTCCTTCCTTGTGGAAGATGATTCACCGCATTACCGAGAAGATTCATCCAGACTTGCATGAGCAGCACTTCATTGCCAATCAGCTGGATGGATTCGGGCACCGAAATCCGAAGCAGCAGTTCTTTTTCTTCCAGTTGCCATTGCAGCACCTGAACCGCTTGCCGGAATTGATCCCGCAGAGAGAACTCCACTTTGGTCAGATCTTCGTTGCCTTGTTCCAGAGAGGACAGGAGAAGCAGCTGCTTGCTCAACAAGGAGAGATGACGGCTCTCCTCCTCAATGATCGACGCATAGTGCTCCCGTTCCTGTTCAGGCAGATCCCGATCTGCCACCAATTGGGCAAACCCCTGAATGGAGGTCAGCGGGGATTGAATCTCATGAGATACGTTGGATACAAACTGCTGCCGCGCCTGATCCACTCTCTCCAATTCACGACTCATGGTCATGAAATGCTGGGCCAATTGTCCAATCTCGTCACGCCGTGCGGTAGGCAATTTCAGATTATATTTTCCTTGTGCAATCCGCTTGGTCGCCTCGGACAGACGTTCAATCGGATTGACCAGATAACGGGTACTGATCAGAAAGATCAGAATACTAATGCCTATGGTAAATGCACCAATCAGTGCAAAAAAGATACGCAGCTCACCGAATTGCAGGATTACGTCCGGACGCATAAAGAGAGCGTAATTCGTATTGCCCAACTGTAAATGAACACCCACGGTGTTGCTTAATTGATTATCAAAGAAACCGGTAATGAACGGTTTGCTTGGAAACTGCGCGACACCATGGTACACCTCACCATTCAGCACCAGATCTACTGCTTGCTTGTCCAGATCCTTCTCACGGAATTCGCGGCCGTAGAATTGGTCGTTGCCTTTTCCATCCGTCACATAGATTTCGTATCCAAGATCGGCGGCATTGTTCAAATACTGCTCCATGGTCCCGGGTTGCTGCTCCACAAATTGCTTCATCTGCGTTGCAATGCCCACCAGCTTCTCATCATTGAAGTCCTTGAGCTTCGCATGATAATAGATATTCGACAAAAGGAAACCGAGCATGCCGCTGACCACAATCACCGCCACCGTAATAAGGAATACCCGGACGTACAAGGTCCTCACGGTGCTTTCACCTCCATCTTGTAACCAATGCCCCGGACCGTTTGGATCACAAAATCATCCGTATAATCAGCAAACCGATCACGGAGTCGCTTAATATGTACATCAACAGTACGGTCATCTCCTTCGTAATCCGCTCCCCAGACAAGTCGAATGAGTTCATCCCTAGAGAACAAACGTCCCGGGAACTGGGCAAGCTGTGAGAGTAATTCGAATTCCTTCATTGGTAAAAAGAGAATGGATTGCCCGTCCGTAACCTCCACATTGTTCCGGTCGATCACGATCCGGTTCATACGAATGATATCACTGGATGTGCGATGGTATCGACGAAATAACGCCTTTACCCGGTAAACCAGTTCTTCGGGTTCAAACGGCTTGGTCACATACTCATCCGTTCCTTTCAAATAACCTTCTCTCTTGTCAGATAGCTGATCTCGTGCCGTCAGCAACATAATCGGAATGTCGTAATGCTGCCGAATGAAATCACATAATTCCAGTCCGTCCATGCCAGGCATCATGACATCGAGGATCGCCAGATCGATTGGCGTTTCTTGCATCAGTTTCACCGCTTCTACACCATCCTGCGCTTCATGTACCCTATAGCCTTCCTTGGTCATGACATGCCGCAAGAGTGCTCTAATATTCGCATCATCGTCTGCCAGCAGCAGATGTTTCATATCGTTATCCGCCCTTCTATGTAGCGAGAACATCTCACTATGATCCTGCACAGATGGTAGCACAAAAGCAATCTCATTCGCCAGCACGTGCATGGAGATACCTTGGTATGTTTACATTTCCTTAAATCTGGTTGACACTACTATGAGGCGCAACTATAATAAAACCATAACATATGAACGAACGCTCATATATTCATTTGTTAGTGAGTAACCTTTGCTAAAGATTTATTTATAGTCACACTAGAATTCATATTACATAACGGAGCCTCGCTCCAAAGGAGAGGATTTATATGTCTGGACATCAACACAGTCATAACCATGGGCACGATCACGCTCACACCACCAATAACAAAAAAGTATTGTTGTTTTCCTTCATTATTATTACCGTCTATATGATCGTTGAGGCCATTGGCGGATTTATTACCAACAGTCTCGCACTTATTTCGGATGCAGGCCATATGTTGTCCGATTCCATTGCGCTCGGGATCGCTTTGCTGGCGTTCACGTTTGGTGAAAAAGCCGTGAATACGGGTAAAACGTACGGCTACAGAAGATTCGAGATTTTAGCTGCCACGTTGAACGGAATTACTTTAATCGCCATTGCGCTCTACATTTTCTACGAAGCCATTGGTCGATTCATTAACCCGCCAGAAGTCGCAACCGTAGGCATGTTAATCATCAGCGTCATTGGTTTGCTCGTCAATATTCTGGTGGCTTGGATCATGATGCGTGGTAGCGATACGGAAAATAATCTGAATATGCGCGGTGCTTATCTCCATGTCATCAGCGACATGCTGGGATCGGTTGGGGCCATTGCAGCGGCACTACTCATGATGTTCTTTGGCTGGGGTTGGGCCGATCCACTGGCGAGTGTCATTGTCGCGGCACTGGTATTGCGTAGTGGGTTCTATGTCACCAAATCATCTCTGCATATCTTGATGGAAGGCACGCCGGCCAATGTGGATGTGAATGAGCTGGTGCAGACCATCAAACAAGTGGATGGCGTCAAAGGCGTACACGATGTGCATGTCTGGTCCATTACCAGTAACCTGAATGCACTGACTGCTCATATCGTCGTAGATGGAACGATGGATGTGTATGCATCCGAGACCTTGGTTCAGAAGATTGAACATATGCTGGAGCATAAAGAGATCAAACATGTAACACTCCAAGTGGAGTCCGAGAAACATCTGCATGATACCTCGGTACTATGTACCGTCAAGGGCGACGCACCAGATGCTCACGCACATCATCACCATTGATATGAATAGCTGTAAATAAAAACAGGACTTATTCCCGGTAGTGGAATAGTCCTGTTTTCATTTTCCACGTAACTTTAATGCCTTTCAGGTGTTATGTAATACACATAGCATTATCGAATTAACCGGTTTTACACCGTCATTTTCTTAATATAACGAGGAGGTTATATCTACTCATGGGAAACTTCCGTAAGTTCATTTCAGTGATCCTTGTACTGGTAACGCTTCTTCTATTTCTTAACTACCAGGAGCTAAGAGAAAACAATAGACTACAAAACATCATCATCAATGGTATATATAATTGTCAAACCGACTGCGACAGCATTACTTTGAAGGAATAGAAAGGGGTAATAATCATGACAAATAGACCATTTTTCCCGTCTCTTCTGCTCTTCCTTCTTCTCACAGCCTGTGCTTCAGAAGCTCCTGCTGAAAATCATGATACTGAAGTTATCCTAACAAATGAAGCTTTGCCCATTATTACGAATGTTGAGACTAACTTTCCCGAAAAAGAAGGTTGGATTATACTTCCTACTGATAGCACAGAGATAAATATCACAGTAGAGGCGACCAACGCGGAAACACTTCTTTTCTGGGCCGTTCCAACAGGAACAGAGACTTGGGGAGAAAGAGAACTGATCGGATACGATACCAATGAGAACGATGGTTGGAAAATAACTTGGAATATTGCGGGTAAGTCTGTGCATCACCACATGACTGTTCAAGCATTAGGGAGTGACGGTAAGACTATTACAGATAAGACAATAAATATTACGAACGAGTAAGATCGATTTAAATCATTTAATTAACGAAAATATTTTTTTGATAAAGGAACCGCCCTACCCCAATAACTATTATCTTAAGTGGGACTCCATTATTTTTGTATATAAGTTATCTCTGAAATAAATGAAGAACGATTGGAGATGAATACAAATAGAGACTTTCACTAAAGGAGAGTCTCTTTTGTATTCCATATTTGTATTTTACTGAGCAACTATTTCGCTGCGGATAACAAGTTACACCCACATGATTTACCCGTTAAGCTGTGTCATCATTTCTTTCATATAACGTGTTCCATGAACCTCATTTTGAGGACTTACCTTTTCAATGCGAGCTAAGTCATCGGGTGTCAGTTCAATTGTTGCAGCGTTCGCATTTTCCTCCAAATAGTTGATTCGTTTTGTTCCCGGAATCGGCAGTGCGTTATTAGCTATTGTCCAGGCTAAAGCCAATTGTGCAGGAGTACACTCCTTCTCCATCGCGATCTCTTTGATTTTATCCACAACTTCTATATTTTTGGCAAAATTTTCTCCTTGGAACCTCGGCATATATCTGCGCAGATCATTAACATGCAAATCTTCGAATTTCCGTATCTCACCTGAGATAAATCCTCTGCTTAATGGACTGTATGCAACATGTGTAATATTCAGTTCTCTCGCAGTAGGCAGAATCTCGTCCTCAATATCCCGGCTCCACAGGGAATATTCGCTCTGCAACGCAGAAATCGGATGAACGGCGTGTGCCCGGCGTAAAGTGGAAGCCGATGCTTCCGACAAGCCAAGGCAGCGGACTTTCCCCTCTTTAACCAAATCAGCCATTGCGCCGACAGTTTCCTCAATCGGAATCTGAGGATCTACCCTGTGTTGGTAGTACAGATCAATATATTCGGTATCCAGCCGACGAAGACTTGCTTCTACAGCTTTTTTCACGTAATCCGGATGACCATTCAACGTCTCATAGTTCGGGGTATACGCAAATTTGGTAGCAATAATTGCCTGATCGCGACGACCCTTCAGCGCTTTCCCCAGTAGTTCTTCATTATGACCATTACCATACACGTCAGCTGTATCTAGCAGTGTAACGCCAATCTCCAGCGCGTGATGGATGGTCTTTATTGACTCCTCATCATTGGTTTCTCCGTACATCCCTGGAGACATGCCCATTATTCCCAATCCAATCGAAGATACAACAATATCGCTATTTCCCAGCACTCTTTGCTTCATTTCTGCATCTCTCCATCCGTTCATGTTAGTCTTCAGCGATGCTTTCCATTTGGTCTAACAGCTTGCTTTCTGAAGGAAGCTTTCCTGTCTCTATGTCTTCATAGATCGTCAATTTGTTATCCACCGCTGCAAGTGCCTCGGCAATTTCAAGTTGGCGGCGATGTAATTCCTCTTTATATTCGTGAAGTATCGCTTTCCGTTGTGGAATCGTTGAATCCCCCTCCAGCGCCAGACTAACCATATGTTTCAATGTAGATACCTTCATACCCGTTGCCCGGAAACAGGACATCAGTCTCATCCAATCCAAATGTTCTTCCTCGAACATCCGATTGCCATGTTGATCCCGCCTAATGAAAGGGAGCAGTCCCTCCTTCTCGTAATAACGAATTTTATGTGCAGGACAACCCAGCCGCTCGGAAGCTTCTTTTATCGAAAAAGCCATAATGCTGACTCCTCCTTTATGTTCATTTTGGGATGCATTTGGCCGGTTCTTTTACATCCTAAGGCTTCATGTTCACATTAAGGCAAGCACTAATTTCAAAAAAATAATTTAGCTGATCACTTTTTTTAACAAATGGAGGACATAACACACGCTTCAGTACTGGGAAGTAACGATTAGAGGAGATTTGCCGAGAAGATCGGTGAAAGCAGAAATACGGAGAAAAAGAACCTGGAGATGCTGGGGTTGTTTCACTTACTTCAAGCGTTGGGTGCCATAGAGTGCCCGAGCTTGATCTTAATTCAATTGTTCCTTGTAGGCGGATATACACGTATGGCGCTTGCCACCTTTGCCTTAATCCGATACGATATCGTTTAGTCTGAACTAAGGCATTCCGTGATAGCTGTAGAAACTTTTGCTAGATCAAAGTTCCTCACATAATCGCTTCCATTTATCCCATGCCTTCAAGTATTCAGGCAGATCATCCGGATGATGCTTGTTACTCAGCCCAATTCGGCAATAGAGATGGACCAGAGCTTCCTCGATCAATCTGGATTTGTCCATTTCCACCTGCTCTAACAGATCGAACGCAGCAAATAAGGTTTCGGTGTTGATATCATCTGGCGAAGAGCTAAAGGCATACAAGAAATCATAGAGGATAGGCCCAACCATTGGAGAAGGGTCAATAACGCCTATGAGTTTATTTTGATCGTATACAAAATTATGAACCCCCGTATCGCCATGCAAAAGAAACTTCTCTTCTTCTTCAAGAAACAGGCGATCCACTTTGGATTGAACCAGATGATAATCATCTGTCGTTAACATACTTCCGATATTCATCTTCGCTTCATGAATGCTAATCTGATTGAATTCTTTCCATGTCCTCTGCGGGAACTCCATTCTGCCCCATGATTTCGTATCTGTAGAACGCATATATGAATTGAACAGCTCTTTCACCAGACGAGTTAACCAGTCTCTCTTCTGTCCTCTGTTGAAATGGGTTGTGCCTTCGATATAGGAGTAAATTAGATAAGTGTTGTCCTGAGCAGTCAACAAAACTTCAGGCAATAACGAAGAATTCTTATACGTCTCCAAAAACTGCTGGGCAATATGTATCTGTTCAGGTTCATCCGATTTTAATATATAGTGCTTATTCAGACTTGTACTCAACCGATAAACATGTCCAGCGGTGGTACCTGACAAACGTTGAATTTCAGTGATCACTTCGTTGATATGATGTATCTTGAATAAGTTATTGATCTCATTTACCGTTGGATTGATTAACATATAGTTCTCCTCATATAACTAGGATCTTGATTCATTTGGTAAACATGCGGCGAGGTTAGCTTCCAATTGCGCAGTGGGTTATCTTTCAAAATGGGCTCGTTCTTCTTGCTTGGAACTAAAAATATAATCCGGATACTGGTTTGCCACGGGTGGAAGCTGATCCTCGGGGAAAAACTGCAACTCCTTCATCTCTTCATTATCGGGCATGAGTTGCCCAGATTGGATCCTGCATTCAAATACGATAGTCAAATATTCGACCTGATGACCATTACTGTAAGTAAAACGTTGCTCTTCACCACCATATACCCCGATAACCTTCTCAGGTTCAACAACTAGACCTGTCTCTTCCAGTGCCTCTCTCACCATCGCTTGCGCCGGTGTCTCACCAAGCTCAATGGCTCCGGCAATCAAGCCCCAGGTTGATTCGTTATGTTTACGACCGAACAGGATCTCCCCTTGTTCATTTCGGATAATTCCAGCGACACCCGGCATAAAAATAAGCTCGTTGCCGATCTTGTCCCTGAGGTTTTTGTAATAGTCTGACATGCCCATACACAGTTACCTCCTGTTTTTTTATTCTCTGGATTCCCTTCCATGAATGATCCATTGTACGGCATCCCAAATATCTTCTGCGATATAATCAGGTTCAGTCTCTAACCATTTGTCTCTAAATTGGGTTAGTGAAGATTCCCCCCAACCTGTTCTCACCATGATCTTGGTCGCTCCTACAGCATGGGCAGCAAGCATGTCTGTATCTCCCACATCTCCAATAACGATGCATTTGGATAAATCCAGACCGTGTTCCTCGGAAGCTTGCAGTAACATTCCAGGTTTCGGCTTTCGGCAACTGCATTCTTGCTCATGTGGACATATATAGGAGTGATCGAATCCATACTCGCGAAACTGCGCTTCGAAATCCTGAACACTTACTTCTCCACGTGAGATTCGATATTGATTCGTAAACGCCAGTACCATAATTCCTTCTCGTTTCAAACACATAATGGCTTCTTGAGCATTGGGGTATAATCTGAAATCTCTCGGATGAATAAAATGCCCTGTACCACCGATGGTTCCATCTCTGTCTATGAAAACAGCTTGTACATTCCCATTTGCTTTCATCATGGTCTGTTCCTTTCTGAGAACATATTATTGTATCTCTCGCCTCTGATCTAAAATTATTTCCCTATACTTTTTCGTCAAAAATATGCTTGCTATTATCTTGCTGCTTATGGTGTTGCTGTTTTTTGATTTCAGTTTTAAGATAGTGTACTTCTTTAATTAATGCGTCCAACTTTTTCGATGTTTTGGATGAATCTACGGCATAACGTATGATTGCCGCAAAGATAAGAACTACAATAATACTTATAAGTGGTACGATTAAAGCCCAGAATAACTCCATATTGTTGCTCAACTCCTTGCTGTCAAAAAACTAAATTGTAAAACTCTTCTGAGAACCAAAACCATATCACCCCCAGGATCACCATGATGGTGCCTAGTACTTTTAATATAATTTCGATATGTTTGAGGATATCACTATTTTCCCTTACTGAATTCCCGCCGTACCAAACGTACTTTCGATGGCTTTTTTATAATTTTCCCAATCAAAAAAGAATGGGCCCACCTGCAGTTTCTTGTCATTCAATATGAAATCTCTCCAGATCACAACATCATCTTCCCTATCAATCTTTACAGAGATAAACCCACATTCTTCATCCCCACACCAGGGACATACTAAAATCGGATATCTATCATACAGGGATTCATGTGGCTTTTTAAGTAAAAAATAATCAATAAGAAGTCTTTGATATTCATTGCTTCCCCATCCCAGACAAGGGATCAGATCATGTTTTTTCAGCCTTTGATAGAGCGATGTGCCATCAATTATGATGTCAGCAAATCTCGTATTTTTATTCCCATCCTGTTCAGGATCGAACTCATCGTATCTAGAACCTAATTTGGTTTCTATGGTGCTAATTTTCACTATAATTCCTCCATATTCATCCTCAGTGACTCTCTCTCATTCTTCCTCTACCAGAATGTCAGCACAGCGAACAATTAGCTCAGGCATATTCTCTCCATCAAATAGAACATGAAGCTCATATCCGTTATCGATCCGATACAGCTCCTGATACAACCAGTAAGTGCCTATAATCCCACCGTCTTGCTTAAGGATTTCGGGTGCAACCAGCGTAAGTTTATTTATATTGGTGAAGCCCCCGCGGGTGTCAAAACGAATGAGCACTTCATCCCCTGTCAGTAGTTCCGTCACTGTACAATCATGAAATTGAACCCGGTTACGAATTTCATCCGGAATATCCTGTGCTATAATGACTTCCCGGTATTCATCCGATACACGCTCCATCTCTCTCCTATTTTCTGCGCTCTGTTTCTTTAGCTGTAGCATAACTTCTCTAGTACAGTAGCCCAACGTAAACACACGGATATCCGCAATTTGTTCAACGATTTTCTGTGGCAATTTCTCTGCCTTATATCGAAAATTCCATTCCATTGATTCTTTGTACTCTTCTTTGCATTTCTTCTCATCAAACGGAGGGCGTACATCATACTCTGCAATAAGTTTCTCGATATGCGCTCTTTGTTCCGGAGGCATGTGGTAAACGATCTGATCCTCTTCTTTCACTTCTTCCTCACCGAAAGCTTTGTCTACGCGAGTGAGCACCTGTCCATCATGCTCGAGCATGTAACGTGGGTCCAAATTATATAACTCTCGCTCCTGCTTTACATGCGCTTTTTCCTTTCTTTTATACAGCCTTGAAAATAGATTCTCATCGAACTCGTAAGCTCCGTTATGTACTCTTAATCCAAAATGAAGATGTGTCTGCTGACAAAGCTCATACCATTCTTTCGTTAGATATCTCATGGGCATCTCTCCTACTGATTTCTAGAATCTACTTTGCGATTGAAGCGTAAAGCTTTTTTATTTGTGACGAGAATTTAGCTGCACCTGGAATATGTGTGCGTTTAAAAAACGCTGTTAATTGTTTCGGATGGTTTTTGACCATATCATATTCAATGATGGTGTTAGCGATAACAGATCTCGTAAAACCTAATACCTCGACCACTTCAGATCGATCTCCTGCCTCAAGCTCCTCGCCTTCTGAAAATTCTCCATCTGGATCATCGTCTAATTGCTCACTGAATGTTAAGCGAGCCAGAACATAGGACATGATGTGGTCCTTATTTCCGTCCATCTGCTCCATAATCCACTGTATGCACTCTTCTTCGGTTGGAGCCGAGACGCCAAAACCCTCCAGCACATATTTCCGTTCATTAAATGAATCCATCAGCAAGGATGCTTCAAAACTGGCATGCTCGACAAATTGGACCTGAGGTTTAAGCTGAATGATTTCAGCTGTTACCTGTGTATACCAATCACTCGTTAGAAACTGCTCTATGGTTTGCATTGCTACGCCTCCCCTATCTTCAGCCTTAACCATTCCTTATACTCAACAGACGTACGGGTCTACGCCAAGGTTTGAAAAAATCTGTGCTTTATTTCTTTGTCGTTTCGCGCCGCCCATTCATGTACCGCTTCTACGCCTGTAGTCTCCTGACCTCGTTAAAATAAAAACATAGATCGATCGGCACTAACCGTTTACCATAGAGTTTGATGCCAATTCGTCTGTAATTCATATAAATACACTCAATCTGAGATGCATCATATCTCTGATGTTTCGTAGAAATCACATGATCGCTTTCCAGCGTAATACTGGGTTTAGTGAAAAATAAACGCCAGATCAGGAAAACGATATAAACCAGAATATAGGTCAATATAGCGATCAGGGAGTACTTCAGAAACCCATTTTTATCGTACATACCATCCCTCAAAAGTATGACTTCAATGACCAACATACATAGTAGGCTCAACCATGCTCTTGGATAAATCGTCTTGTATGTGATAAGTCTTACCTCCTAATCATTCTCCATGAATCCGAAGCCACTTGGAAGGGGCTTTTCTGGCAAAATGCTTTTCAACAAAATGCAAAATATCATTAATGCCGGGCAATGCCGCATTTTCCCTGGCTTCGTCAAACGTCATCCATTGGTACTCGGTATGTTCATGATTTAACCGGACAGGCTGGCCTTCATCCACATATCCTACGAATACGGGAGCGGTATAGATATAATCTTCCTTGGATGAATAATATTGTTCGAATTGATTGGCAGAATACAACCGTACTTCCGTAATGCCTGTTTCCTCGTGAACTTCTCTCAGTGCAGCTTCCCATGCCTTCTCGCCCTTCTCTATCCCGCCGCCAACATAACACCATTCATTATGCAACATCCGACCAGCCCGCTTTAACATCAGTACACGGTATTGATCGTGGCTCTTCTTCAACAGAACTACAGCCACGCCTTCACAACGAAAGGGCACTGCCTGTTTCGCGTGCTCCGCACCATTCATCTTCCCGCCCCCTTCTCTTCGGAATCAAAGTCTTCCAGAACCTTAAACTTATCCCCGTGGATTTTGTCCAGATGATCTTCTCCCCAATAACACAAATGGTCCAAGGCAGGCTTAAGTCCCCAGCCGTAATCCGTTAACTCATACTCCACTTTGGGAGGAACCTCCGAATATACCTTGCGCTGCACAATCTCGTCTTTTTCGAGACCTCTGAGCTGTGTTGTCAGCATCTTCTGCGTAATGTCGGGTATCAATCGTCGAAGCTCTGACGTGCGTTTCCGTCCAGTCATTAAGTGATAAATGATCAATGGCTTCCACTTCCCACCCATCACTTCCAAAGCCGCTTCCACGCCTACTCTATATTTCTTTGGAGCACTTGTTTCTCCATGTTCCGTCATTTTTGAACCCCTCCATATCCAGTTGTATCCCAGATGAAAATATAATCTTTTTGCTGTTCTTCTTTCTATTTTTAAGCTCATTTCGAGGCATGCATTTAGGGTACTTCAATGTTCCTATGGCACTTTATTCTTCTTATAGAACATCAAAGTGCGTACTTCCAGATGTTTTCATACCTGTTTATAATAGCATCAGCCATTGAATTATGGCTACAAGACCGCAATCCAGAAAGGTAGTGAAAGTTAAGATGAACGTACTCGTTGTCGTATCCCACCCGCGTAAAGATTCGTTGACCTTCCAGGTAGCTGAACGTTTTGCAAAAGGGCTTACCGAGGCTGGTCACGGTTATGAAATATTGGATTTGCATGGAATTGGATTCGACCCGATTCTTCGTGAAAAGGATGAACCCGACTATACCCAAGAGAATCAAGTGTTCTCACCTGAGGTTGTCAACGAGATGGAGCGTTTGAAGAAGCACGATGCTGTGGCTTTTGTGTTTCCCCTCTGGTGGTGGCATCTGCCAGCCATGTTGAAAGGTTATGTGGATCGTGTCATGAACAACGGGTTTGCATATGGAAAGAACAAACTTCCTCATCAACAGATATTGTGGATCTCTCTTTCGGGTGTGACGGAAGAACAGATGCATAAGCGCAACTATGGTCAATCGATCGCCAATCTGCTCAATGTGGGGATTGCCGATTATTGCGGCGTGTCCCAATCGAGGGTTGAGTTTTTATATGAAACGTTGGAATCCAAGCCTGAGCATTATGAGGCACTGCTACACCATGCGCATCACTTGGGAGTGAACTATGCCAACGATGTTCCAACTCCATGATGTTATGAGAAAAAGGTATGAGCCCCAAATATGAATCCTGAAGTTTTGTGGTACGTTCTGTGGCTTCTAGCCTTCCTTATAAAATAAAATACGTTAACCAGCACGCTAACCTCTCTCGTTTACGGTAAGGGAACAACTACGCTTGAACACGGTCAAAGGGTCGCTCCGAAGAGCGACCCTGCCTGTGTGTCTAGATTTATTAGGGATTAATCTAACAATAACTTTTAGAGTCAAATACGTGAAGGAGCGTAAAAGCGGTGGTTTCTTCAATTTGAGCGTCTCTTTTTTCGCCATAAAAATATCCCCTCCAAGTGTCACTTGAACCCCCATGGAAACATGGAGGTTTTTTTAGTGTTACTTAAAGGGGGGCAGTCTTAATACCACTCGTCGGTGTTTTTTTGTTCAACTCTCTGAGTTTGAGAACACATCCTGTACTCATTACGAGAGAGGTGTGCTATTTATTGTTCCAAATGTTTAAAATCTTGGTCTTTATCGCTATAATTTCTCGATCCATTTACGAGTGGTGTACTAAACTGTTTAATTTCACCTGAATCTTTCACATAAAAATATTCAACATTTTCTTCATCCTTAAATACAACTCTAGCAGAGAAATACGGCATTCTTCCGAAAAACGTCTTAATTGATGTTATATCAGAATTTTTATAACCGGTTTGAAGTAAATAGTCATTTACTTCGGTTTTTAATTGTTTCTTTTCTAGATTAACAAATAGAATAAGAAGCAAGGATACTAAGATAACTATGCAGAGAGTTATTAAAAGATATTTTTTCATTTATTTTCCTTCTTTCTTATGATATTCTTATATTGAAATAAAATTCCACATAAAGGACTGAGAAATTTTATGAAAAGAACGGTTAGTTTATCCCTTTCGTTATTGTTATCAATCACTTTAATTCTATTTGCTTTCCCGATGAATGCAAGTGCTGCAACCTCAAATTATCCTGGGAGTAATTTTTCAGTAACACCTGGTGACGTGCTATATAGTGACAAAGGATGGGATAGCGGTTTTGTTGGACATGTTGCTATAGTAGGCGATGATAGGAAGATATACCACTCAACCCCAGCAAATGACGTTCCTTCTGGTGCAACAGGTGAGACGTTATCCTCATATTTGTCCCGTTTTCCGGCTTCTTCTAAAATTGAAGTATATAGATACGGACCTCATGGAAAGTTTGGTCCATTTCAAGAACCTGCAAAAGCCGGGAAGTGGGCAAGGCTTAATTATTCAAAAGTTCAGAAGTATACGATAGCGGGCGGATATAAGATGAGTGATATAACAAAAAACTATTGCTCAAAGTTCTTATGGCAGGCTTATAAATATGGAGCGAATGTTAGTATTGATAGGCCCTATCTGGGCAATTACATTAAACCAGACGCAACATCATTCTTTTCTCCAGCTGAAATCAATTTTTCACAGAATTCAAACGCAAGTATTTTCACCAAAATAGCAACTGTTACCAAGTAAAAAACTATGCGCGTGCCGATACTTAATCGGGGCGCGCATTTTGCGTCTACCCTGAAATCGCTGGTGGGTTATAGAGACTATACATACGTATACGTAAACGTAAACATATGCGTAAACAATAAGTGGTGGTATGCAATCCTATACTGTTACTTGAAGTATTGTCTCAGAGCTTCATTAATGATTCTGGTTTTTTCGCCTCTGCCATTTTCGGCACTCTGGTTGTCTAGTTTCTTTTTTAACTCATTTTCTATTCAAACAGTATCCCTTGTTTGCAATTCACTTGCATTATTTTACTGTCGAGAGAAGAAACCTCTCCAACATAGTGATATCGGCAATACTATGGTTGCAAGCTGTGTTATCCATGCATACATACTGGGCCACGGAAGAAATGTTGTCCGGCGTATAGCTCTTGGTCTTCACGTTGAAGAAGCCGAGCTCCTGATGACGATGACAAAACATACAGTACCCTTTCTTGTTCGTGGCCGTAATTCGTCCCTCAATACCCAGGAATCTGCCTTCATGCGGATACATGATGAACAAGCGATCGGTAGCAATGTCGGTCCATCTCAGATAAGTTGTACGTGCGTAATCGATGGATTCCAGACCCGGCACTTTGAGCTTCTTTACCTTGGGAAACAGCTTCTGAATTTGCTTCGCGGATACTTGCGGAAATGGAATCAGATATGCTTCCAGCTGGTTCAGATAGGTCTGCAACTCATGTGTCTTCTCATACGTGGATAACTGCTCCAGCAGTTGCTTTTGTTCCGGCGTCAGATCATCGAAGATGCCAACGGCATTCGTACTGACGGTATAACGGACCGTATCCAACACTTTGGGGTCCACGACCGAGCGTAGCGTTTTGAGCAGGAAATCAGTTTGTTTTTGAATATAATTGAATTGATGATTGTGAATAAATGGTGTTTGCATGGCTTTCAGCCCCTTATATTTATTAGGAAAATAAAGTAAGGTGCAAAGCCTGCGGGTTGAACCATGATGTTGATGTTGATTCCAGGGCAAACGATCTCATTTTTGTCGCGCCCTACACAAAGTCCGCCCCTATTCAGGCTTTGCGTAAGGCTTTCTAGCGAACGAGCAATCCGGCATTATCCCTATTGCCACGTCATAACCCCCAATACGATAGATATATCGGAATTATATCAGGGTAGCATAGCGTAGGCAACGGGCTTCGTTCCAGTTTTCTCTTTTCAGGAAATATGATTGATTCTCAGGCTTTCTTCCCATTTTCCACGAAATGATCTACTGCTGACTGCTCAATGGCCAGTCCTTCAGTGTAACGCTCCATGAACAAGGCAAATCCATTCACATCCGCGCTATTTGGAGAAACCTCTTGTCCTTCTGCATCAATAAACACCTTAGTAGTAAGGTACTCCGCCAAACCCTCATGCTGCTGCTTATTCACCATGTAGGAAGCCAAAATAGCCATTCCCCATGCTCCGCCTTCGCCCGCGGTAGACATGACCGAAACGGGAATATTCAGTGCGGATGCGCACATTTTTTGAGCGACAAGTGGGGTTTTGAACAATCCGCCATGCGCCCATATGTGCTCAATCGTTACGTGCTCCTTCTGTGTGAGAATATCCAGTCCGAGCCTGAGTGCAGCAAATGCAGCAAACAGATGGACTCTCATGAAGTTTGCCAGATTGAAGCGACTCTCTGGAGAACGCACGAACAACGGACGACCTTTCGCAATTCCTGTAATGTTCTCGCCTGAATAGTAGCCGTAGCTCAGTAAGCCACCGCCATCCGCGTCAGCTTTCAGCGCTTCATTGAACAAGACGCTAAATAACTGATTCATATCGGGTTTCATCCCCATCGCCACATAAAATTCACGGAACAAGTCGACCCAGGCATTAATATCGCTGGAGCAGTTATTCGCAAGCACCATAGCCACAGGATTGCCATCAGGTGTAGTGACAATATCAATCTCAGGGTATACCGCAGATAGGTTTTTCTCTAATACAATCATGGCAAAAATCGATGTACCCACGGAAATGTTGCCCGTACATTTTTGGACACTATTCGTAGCAACCATGCCTGTTCCAGCATCGCCTTCCGGAGGGCAAAGTGGAATATTGGATTCCAAGCTGCCTGATGGATCTAACAGTCGGGCACCAGCTGCACTAAGATATCCGGCATGTTCACCGGCAGTATACACTTTAGGTAAAATATCTTTAAGATTCCACGCGTGGCCTCTATCGGCAATGATATCGTCAAACTTTTTCACCATACCTTCATGATATTCCAGTGTGGATTCATTAATTGGGAACATGCCTGAGGCATCCCCTATACCTATAGCTTTACTGCCAGTTAACAGCCGATGTATGTATCCCGATAGTGTCGTAATATAATTGATGTTAGCTACGTGCTCTTCTCCATTCAAAATCGCTTGATACAAATGTGCGATGCTCCAGCGCTCTGGAATTTTAAACTGGAATTTCTCGGTTAGCTCCGATGCAGCCATACTCGTTGTTGCATTACGCCATGTACGAAACGGAACCAATAACTCCCCTGCCTGATCAAGTGCAATGTAACCCTGCATCATGGCAGAACATCCGATTGAGCCAATTTTTTGTATCGTTACACCATAATTTGTTTCAATCTCTTGCTTTAATTGATAATAGGTTTGTTGCAAGCCGTGAATCATATCATTCATATGGTAAGTCCAGTAACCGTCAATCAATTGATTTTCCCACTCATAACTGCTGGAACAGATGGTATTAAAATGGTGATCAATAAGTACAGCTTTGATTCGTGTGGATCCAAATTCAATGCCCAGCGAAGTTTCTCCCCTGACTATTGCTTGTTTCAAGTTTTGATCCATCATCGTATTCATCCTCTCGGCTTAATAAAACAACTCTTTCATCAACTTCCAATGTACCATTTTATTCAAATAAAGGTAATACACTACATATATTCAGCGTTCTTTTTTCATACACAAAAAAGAAGCCACCTCCCTGGCCTTCCCCAGTTCAGTAACTCCTTTTTCATAATACATTCCTTTCAGTTGAGCAACACATGTTTACATTTACGTTCCCTACTCCTTAACAGCACCAACCACAATCCCCGTTACAAAGTACCGTTGCAGGAACGGGTACACGAGCAGGATCGGCAGTGCGCTGATAAAGATCTGCGAAGCCCGAATGGTCCGTTGGGACAGGTTCTTCACCGCTTCCGGATCAAGCTTCGACATGTCGGCCTGCACGATGATCGTCTGCATGAATGTCGCGAGTGGTAGCTTTTCCGCATCACGGATGTAGATAATCCCATCAAAGTATGCGTTCCAGTGCCCAACCATCATGAAGAGTGAAACCGTTGCAATAACAGGTACGGAGACCGGCAGATAGATTTTGATAAACGTCTGGAAATGTCCTGCGCCATCGATAAATGCAGCTTCCTCCAGATCCTTCGGAACGGTACGGAAGAAATTGAGCAGCAGAATGATGTTGAACACCGCAACCAATCCCGGCAGGATCAAGGCCAGCAATGTGTTCATCAGACCCAGCTTCAAAATCAGGATATACCCCGGAATGAGGCCACCGCTGAACAGCATCGTGATGACAAAATACCACAGATAGATGTTACGTGCGCGGAACACCCGCGTCTCCTTGGACAGCGCATAGGCTGCAAGTGTATTGACGATTAACGCAAGCCCTGTACCGAGTACGGTCCGCTCCACGGATACCCATAAGGAGGAGAGGAAGTTGGTATTGGCAAATGTTTTTGCATACGCCTCCAATGTAAATCCAATCGGCCAGAACGTGACGAGACCAGCATTCGCAGGTGCAGATGCGCTAAGAGATACCATGAGCAAGTGATACAAAGGCAGCAAGCAGAGCAGTGAAAGCAGGGTCAGTAACACATTGTTGAATATGCTGAATATGCGGTAAGGCATCGTTTTATGATACATTCGTTCGTCCTCCTCTCTAGAAAATTCGGTATCCGGCGAATCGGTAAGCCAGTCGGTACGAGATCACAATCAGGATCAGGCTGATGACCGATTTGAACAGATTCACAGCGGTAGCGAAACTGAACTGCCCACTAAGCAGACCTTCTCTATACACAAACGTATCGATAATATCGCCTTGTTGGTAAATTAATGGACTATATAAGTTAAAGATCTGGTCAAAGTTGGCGTTAAGCACGTTCCCCAGTGCCAGGGTCGCGATGACGATCCCAATCGGAATAAGTGCCGGGATGGTAATATACATCGTTTGCTTCCAGCGTCCTGCGCCGTCCACTTCAGCCGCTTCATATAGAGCCGGGTTAATGCCGGACAATGCCGCAAGGAAGATGATGGTGTTGAAACCAAACTCTTTCCAGACATCACTCGCGATAATCGTGAATCGGAACCAGCTGCCATCCCCCAGGAAGAAGATCGGCTTGATGCCGAATACCGAAACCAGGAACTGATTGACAATACCCGTCTGGGCCAGAATGTCGATCAGGATACCGGATAACGTTACCCAAGACAGAAAGTGCGGTAGATACACGAGCGTCTGAATCGTTCTTTTCAGTGCCATCTTCCGTACCTCGTTGAGCAATAAGGCGAAGACAAACGGAATGATCAGATTCATGACGATCTTCGTACAGGCAAAAAATAGCGTGTTCCACGTAATTTGCAGGAAATAATCATTTTCCCACATGTACCTGAAGTGCTTTAGCCCTACCCATTCGGAATTGAAAAATCCCAGTGCAGGTTTATAATCCTGAAATGCCATCAAAATCCCGGACATCGGAATGTATGAAAATATAAAGACCATAATGGCCGCCGGCAACACCATGAAGTGCAGAATCCATGGCTGTTTGTAGCGTTTTTTTCTCTTTTTTTCCAGCTTGTTCCCAACGTTTGCCTGCGGGACCCGCTTACCCTCCAATTTAGCCTCCATAGCACTGCTCCTGTTCCCAAAAAAAGTTTTTGTGTGTGATGGGGTTCTCTGATATAAATAGTATCAAGCCATACTGAGGTCTGCTATATAACATTGTTAGGCTTGATAGTGTTTTGTTAGGGCCATCCTAGAAACAGTTGTTTACACACGAATTAGAAGGAGACTTTTTATGTATATATGGAAGCGCTTCATGCCTTTTCAAAATAAAACCAGATCCCGATTCAGTCTGTTTGCCAAAATAAATCTGTTAATTGTGGTCTTGTTCATCCCCATTCTGATCATGTACACCTACTCGAACAACGTCACCTATGATGTCGTCAGCAAAGAATTGCAGATCTCCAACACGAAACAGCTCACGTTCTTGTCCAGTCAGATCGACTCGCGTATCAATCAGATGATGGATTTCAGCCTGATTCTCTCCCGTGATCCGAATGTCAGAGCCTTCAACGGCCTGAACATGTGGGATGATCGATATGACCGGATGCAGACCCGTTATGTGATTCAGGAGAAGATGACGCTTCAGACGAGCGTTACCGATATATGGCCTACCCGATATGCGGTGTATTCACAGCAGAATGAGGATGTCATCGCCAACTACAACCGAACTACAGGATATGATGAGGCGTATTTGAAAAAAAATATGAGCGGACAATGGACCTATGGGGACCAAAGTGCCGAATCACAGGATGAGATGAAATCCTTCTACTGGTTCTTTACGGACTCCCTTGCCCAACCTGGAATGCTCACAGGAAGCAATCTGGTGATTGAAGCCAGCTTCAGCTATGAGAATATTCAGAATATGCTGGATACGTATAAAGCCGGCGGACAAGGCGATCCTTTCTTATATCACAAAGGAAATGCACCCATTCTGAATCGCAGCGCGGACAAGCAATTATCCGCAGCACTCACTCAGTATCTGGATACGCACTCGCCAGAGGATACCACACAGGACGTGGTCGAACTGAACGGAAAGAAATATCTGGTTAGCTCCGTGAAGTCCACCTATCTGGATTGGCATCTGGTTGACGTCATCCCGCTGTATCAGATTTTGAAACCCATCTCGCTCAGTCAGAATCTGTTCTACACCAGTATGATTTTGCTACTCGTTGTGGGCATCTCGGCTTCCATCCTGCTGTACCGAAATGTCCAGTATCCGATCAAACAGCTGATCAAAGGTTTACGCCGCGTCGAGCAAGGCGATTATTCTGTTCGACTGCATAGCAAAAACCAGAATGAATTCTCATTCCTGTTCCGCCGATTCAACGATATGTCCCATCAGATTCAGGATCTGATCGAGAATGTGTTCCATGAGAAGATTAGAGCCAGGGAAGCTACACTAAAGCAATTACAAGCACAGATCAATCCGCATTTCCTATATAATTGTCTAGGCTATATCATCAACATGGCCCAGATGAAGGACGAGCAAGCCGTGGTGTCCATGGCGCATAATCTAAGTGCGTATTATCGCTACACCACCCGTATGGAAAAGGAGACATCGTCGCTTCAGGAAGAGATCAAGCTGCTGATCAACTATCTGGATATCCAGAAGCTGCGCAATGGTCGGATTGAATATCACATCGCTATCCCTGAGGACATGCTTGCCCAATCGGTGCCGCGATTAATGCTTCAACCGATGGTTGAGAATTCCGTCATACACGGTGTAGCGAAGTCCTATTCATCCGGGGAAATCCGAATTACCGGGGAGCGCAAGAACGGTTTTGGCAGAATATACATCGACGACGATGGGCCAGGCCTAAGCCCGGAACAGTACGAAGCGCTGAACTTGAAGATGCAGGAACCTTTACAGGAAGAAATGGGCTGCGGCCTTTGGAATACGAACCAACGAATCATGCACACATTCGGAAGCCATTCCTACCTCCTATTCGGCCCATCCCCACTTGGCGGATTCCGAACCGAAATCATCTGGGAGATATCAAAAGAGGACACAGATTCCGATAAAAGGTAATACCGATACGAATTGATATGATACGAACGATGAGTTGACTATTTGATTTTGAACAAGATCATGTACACGATAACGCAGAGGACAGAAAAAACCTGAAGAAACGGAGTGCTCGGAATTGTTTTCTTGTGCGGCTTTTACTAAAAAGGCTGCACTAGAATCGCAGCCTTCGCCCTTATTACAAATTCAACCTTTATATAGGGCTCATTTTTAAAATAAAGGGTTAGACTTTACGTGAACCAAAGCGAAGAATTGAAGGGATTCTGTAGAAACGAAGTGTTCGCCTTTCAAGTATCATTTTAACCTTATAATCATCTAATTCAGAAAATGGGGCTTGAACAGCGATCGAAAGAACCCTTCGAATCCGTAGCGACCTCGTTCACAAAAGCATCCATTGATTTTAACTTTTAAGACTTGTATACCACCAAGGAGACAAACACCATGCAAATGATGATCGTAGACGATGAAGCACATTGGGTGGATAACCTGTCCATGACCAAGCCCTGGCATACGCTCGGGATCGAACATGTGCATAAAGCATACTCGGCACACGAAGCACTACAGATGATCGACACCCACCCCATTGATATCGTGATCTCGGACATTCAGATGCCCGAAATGACAGGCATAGAACTGATCGAACGCATCCGCATCCGGGACAAAAAGATAAAATGCATCCTGTTATCCGGGTATTCCGAATTTGATTACGCCAAAAAAGCCATCCAGTTCGAAGCCGTAGACTATCTGCTGAAGCCGCCCACTGACGATGAACTAATGGGTGCTGTGCAGAAGGCGATCGATCAATTGAACAATGAATGGGAACTGGTCAGCTCACTGACACGGACCCAGTTTACGTTGCGAGAGAATCTCCCCCATTTGCGAGGACGACTGCTCCTTGGGGCTTTGCAGGGACAACGAATCGCCGCTGCCGAATGGGAGCGGAAACTCGCCAATTACGATCTCCCTTTTCACACCGGGGATGCCGCGTTAATGCTGGTTCGTTTGGAAGAAGAATTCGGACACTATGACAGCAATGATCAGACCCTGATCGAATATGCGATCATCAACATGGCGGAAGAGATTATGGGTGAGTTTATGGAAGTGTGGGGCGTGAAGGAGGAGCACGGATATCTGGTGTTTTTGCTTCAGTTGAAAGAACGGAAAGGCGATATTGGCAAAGAAACCATGCTGGAGAAGCTGTCCATTCAGCTTCAATCCAAAGTAAAACAGTTTCTGAAAGGCTCCCTCTCCATCGTTATCACCGAGTGGTTCACCTTCCCGGAACAGATTTACGATCGTTTCCGTCAGGCTTCCGCCTATTTCCGGCAGATCGTCGGCGACGAACGCGAATTTGTCATGCGCGTTAGCGATGTCGAGACACCTGCGGCGCAAGGTCCTTTGGATGTGCTGTACACCCCGCCCACATTTATTAGTCTGTTGGAAAGCGGACAGTGGGATGCCGCCGAAGAGAAAATCCTCGCGGTCTGCGCAGAGCTGGATGAGAAATGGTCGGAATCCTGGGAGCACTGCATGGAGGCAGGTTTCCTCATTACAGCTTCATTCACCAACATCGCCCACCGAAACAAGCTGACTCTGACCACTTTAATGGGAAATGATGTTGAGGATTTGCAAAGTGGCGAAGTTTTCGCTACCATCAGCAAATTGCGGAAATGGTCACTCAGCGTGCTCGGCAAACTCAAGGAAGGCACATCCAATGAGATCAAGGACATTCGTTCGGATTATGTGAAGAAGATTCAGGATTTTACAGATAAAAACCTGCATCTGGATGTATCTTTGCGTGTGCTTGCAGATCATGTGAATCTGCACCCAACCCATCTGTCCAAGATTTACAAAATCGAAACCGGCGAAGGCATCAGTGATTATATCTCGCGTCTGCGCATGGATCGGGCCTGCCACAAGCTGGTGACGACCACCAAAAAAGTGTATGAAATCAGCATGGAGATTGGTTATATGGACCCGGCTTATTTTATCAAAGTGTTCAAGCGTCAATTCGGCGTTACGCCGCAGGAATACAGAGACCAGCATAAATAACATGACTGAAAACCGAATTTTTTGAACTTCATTTGCACATTCACTAATAGAGTCCTATGGAAACTAACAAACTCATATAGATGCCCTCCCGCCCAAATTGGTACAGTTACATTGTAGAGGTTGTTCAAAGAGTCCGCTTTTGATTACGAAGGATGCCTAGCGGCATCATCAGCATCGAATATAGGATTCAGCCGAAATAAGCGGGAGGCTTACGAAGTATGTTTCCTTTGGAAACATTGTAGTTGCTCACGTAGCTCTATCTACGCTCCGCTACTCCATTTCTAGCCTCATCCCATCTTCTCGGTACTGAAAACCGGCCTTTTTGAACACGCATTTTTAAAGATCATACACCGTAGGGGGATTGAACAATGATCAAATTTAAAACATGGTGGTCACTGCTCATGGTTATCGCGCTTATCACGATCACTGCGTGCGGCAGTGGCGAGACAGCCAGTGACAATGGTACCGATAATACGCCGGGAACTGTCGGCTCAGCGGAAGCAGAAGCTGCTTTTGCCAAAGGAAAATATGACCCACCCATCGAGTTCAGTTCGGTATTAATGCCGAAGAAATACGTGCAAGGGGATACCAAAGAAAATAACGTGCACGATCGCTGGATGCTCGAAACGCTGGGTATGAAGCATAAAGATACCTGGTATCCGGCCAATGACGATCAATACAGACAAAAGCTGCAACTGGCTATCGCCTCTGGCGAGAAGCTGCCTGATTTCGTCACCGTACCCACCAATGCGGTACTGACCAATCAGCTGATCGACTCCGGTCAATTCATCGCCATCGATGAGTTGTTCGATAAGTACGCGAGTCAGACCCTGAAAGATCACGCAGCAGCACATCCTGAACTGTGGTATCCGTTCACCAAGGACGGCAAGAAATACAACATGCCGATCATGGAGTACACCGATAACGACGATACACTGCTCTGGCTCCGCGAGGACTGGATGGAGAAGCTGAACCTGGAAGCTCCGAAAACCATTGCAGATCTTGAGAACATCATGGACAAATTCAAAAACGAGAACCCGGACGGTCTGTCTCCAGACAAAGTATTCCCGCTGGCAATCTCGCTGAAAAATAACACCAACACCTGGATGGGTCAGCTCGACTGGTTGTTCGGTGCTTACGGCACAATCGAGGAGCAATGGAACAAAGACGCAAACGGCAATCTCGAGTACGGCTCCGTTAACCCGGGTGCCAAACAAGCTCTTGCCAAGCTGGCTGAATGGATGGATAAAGGTTATATCCACGCTGACTCCGCTCTGTGGGACGAAGGCAAATCCGCTGAAAGCTGGACAGCTGGCAAAGCGGGCATTCTGCCTGGCGCAAACTGGGTACCGGACTGGCCTGCACCTGACCTGCTGAAGAACGTACCTGGCTCAAAGTATAAAGCTTACCCTGTTCCAGCTGGCCCAGACGGCAAGATCGGTACGAAGTGGCAGAACTCTGGTGTCAACGCAAGTATCATGATCAACAAGGATGCGAAGCATCCAGAAGCCATCTTCCTGTATTACAACTACCTGTTAGATAACCTTGCGAACCCGAAAGCGGGCAGTGAGTACGAATACGGCTTCGCCAAAGGTTACGACTGGGATATCATTGACGGACAACCGACCAGTGACAAAGAGAAGATCAAAGACTTCTCCAACGAATTCCCTTTCCTGACCGGCCCAGCACGTATCCCGGATCTGTACATGAAAACACTCGTGAAGCTGGCCAACGGCGAGAAGCCTGAAACACCGTACGAGAAACAAATGGCCGAATTCCGTAAACCGGAAAACTGGTATGCAGGTAAAGTCGTGATGTCCCAGATCGACATCCGTAAACAAAACTATTTCACTGGCGCTGCAACACCAACCATGGTATCCAAATGGAACCTTCTCCGCCAGTCCGAGATGGAAACCTTCAACAAAATCATCTACGGCAATCTGCCAATTGATGCCTTTGACCAATTCGTCGCCAACTGGAAATCCAATGGCGGAGATCAGATCACGCAAGAAGTGAATGATTGGTTTAAGTCAGTAAGTGCGAAGTAAGATTTGGATTTTGGAAAATTAGAGAATTAAAAAAAACAGCCGAAGCGATAGTTACACGCTTCGGCTGTTTTTTTAGATAGAGATTGAGGTCGCTTCCCCTGTCTTATGGGTTCGCGTTAGTGGATCAAGCCTTCGTATCAATCTCCTCCGGCATCGACACACCTAGCAAGGATACTGTGAGTTGAATGCCGTCCCTCAGTCCTTGCATGTACAACCTCTCATTCTCTATCCCTTTGGTGACAATGTATCGACTCTCCCACTCAGCATATTCAGGTGTCTGCTCGACATCTTTGCTAGCAAACAAAGCTTCGAACGCTTCGTCTGTTTCCCCACGTACACGACTAAGTTCAGGATCATGTTCGATTAGAGCAGATACCTCATCCAGCCTTGCCTGAATCGCTCGTTGCATCCACGGTGGAAAATCCATAGCTTCTCCTCCCCTACGCATTATGTACTCTCACTCATCATCGTACAACTCGATTATGTCTCGCCTTCATTTCACTAACTCGTGCCACCAGTTCATCCACTTTTCGGCTCTGTTCCTGAACCTCGGGATTGTCCCACAACGGAATCGCTTGCTTCAAGGATGCCTCTCCAAGCTGATTGAGCTTGCGCCGTTCCTCTTCCAATAAGTCAAGCAACCGGCTCATACATCCACCTCTCTGATGGGTTTAAATTGCGACATGTCTTGTTAATGCTAGACATGGTCAGTTTAGAACATTCTAATTGTACGAGAAATTATAATCGTTTTAATGCGGATATCGAATAAGTCTATAAAAAAACAGCTACACTAAGGTTAAGTGCAACCGTTTCCCTAAATAGTATCTATCCAAGATGTTTACTTTTTCCAATCTTTATAATTAAGATATCTGACAGTGAAACAAAATTTTGATGACTCGTAAACGTTATTGTATTCACGACCCAGCTTATGCCGGACCCAGGATGAATGTCCGCATCGTGAATATTATGTTATATGACGTCTTTTTTAGTATTAATGAAACACGATTTAGAAATTATCATTTTAATTTCTCAAATACATACTTCAAATCCACTTCATCGTTTTCACAGTTCCATTCTTCTAATTTCTCAATAATACTGCTAGCTAAGTCTTCTTGATATTTAATATACGATATTGTGGTATCTCTATACTTTTCATTAAGATTTACCATAACTGCTCTCTCATTTTCAAAAGATTCATTAAATTTGAATAACTCTACTACAAAGCTTCTAATTAGTTCAGAATAAGAATCTGACAATTCGTTAAATAAGTCCCTACAACTATGAGAATTGTATCCGCTTTTTAATGCTTCTCGCATAATAGCTGAAATTAAATCATACTTAGATTCATTTGAGACTAAGTCAATCCATACTTCTTTATCAATTTGCTTAAATAAAAGTACAGCTTTATTTGCAACATTGAAATCCCAATTATTTATGTTTTTAGTTATAACTTTAATCCAGTGTTCAAACTGAAATCTATCCTTCATAGCTATTATTAATTTGATAAAATCACTGTCTTCATAATGCTCTAAAATAAATTCTTTTCTCATACTTTTCATTATTTTTTCATGAAAAACAACATCAAAATTTTCGTCTTTTATAATATCGTAAATGAAATTGTACTTTACACAATTAATTTTAGGTGCATTTTTAAATCTAGTAAGCGATGCTACTATTGAATTACTATGATTCTCATTTCCCTGTAAACGTGAAGATAATACAATTTTCACCCAACTTTCCCTGTTTGCAACTTCAATAGCATCTAAATTAGCACTCAGTTTGAATATTATCTTTTCTATACTGCTCTCATTTAAATGATTTATTATTTCAATATTTTCATATAACAATTCAAGCAATTCATTTTCATTCTGATCCTTTTCAATTAATGGCGAGATAATACTTTCATATTCATGTGGTAGTTGTTGCAAAGAATAAGCTAAAAAATAAATCAAGTTTTTTTTGTGAGTATTTGTTTTCGGAGCAATGGTAACTTTACATATTAGTTTCAATAATGAACTAAATGCTTTAGGATGAAACTTTATTAATCTTTCTTCTACAATCGCCCTGATTCTAGAAGGTTCTTTAACAGGGAAAAACGACTTTTCTTCAAGTTCTTCTATCAATCCCTTCATATGTCGGAAACCAAATAATACAGGTTTAGATAACAATATATCTATCACTGATGTAAAAACATCTCTAGCTTTTTCTGGCGAACATACAAAACTATTAGGATGAGCACAATCATTTCTCGTGTCCAAGCACCGTATTAATTCTTTAGCTTCATTGCTATTTAACATATCAATTTCAGCTGTAGCACATTGTTCTACTAAATATTTCTCATAAACCTCTAGATCACGTTTTTTCTGTTCTACTTTATCATCAAGTTCTCTACAAGCTAAATCGCTCGATGCCATTGCTTTTACTTTCATATGCAAATCATAGATTGCTGATATCACACTCATGATTACACATGCTTTATAAGAACCTGCATTGTAGCATCTTAGAGCTTCAGACATATGAACTTTAGTTTCTGGGCTCTCTACCTTATTCAACATTTCTTCTATATCACGTAGCACTATTCATTCCTTCTTCCTCATCAATTTATTAAATTTTTAACTTTTAAAAGACTAATCTTTGTAGATTTTAGATGTCAAATAACTTTCTTTGTTCATGAACTCCGAAGAAGTTGTATGCTGAAATCCCTCTACGAACTCTAACAGACCAAAGCTACGTTAGGATCATTTCCATTTAATTAAAGGGGCTAAGATAAAAACGCACATTATTACTTAATGCCTCAGTTAAAAGTCTACTTTGATTTAGCATTTTCTTTAATCCTGTAATCCATTGATTTCTGTTAATTTCGTATATGAGAATCCACTTATCTCCATAGATAGTTTCATTTATCAGTTTAGATTTTAAATCACTCTTACTAATTTTAATTTCATTCTCTCTATTCAAGCCTTTCTTTTGAACATAGTCTAAAGCCATAATTGTAGATAACGGTTCAGCATGGACAATAATATTAACAAGATTCTTCACTTCAATCTCCATATTAAGAGAACCCATTACACAAAGTAGCCATATGGTTTCAAGTTCATGTTTGTAATTAAGGCAACTTGCTAATATGTTGTTTATATTCTGTTGTATTGATCTATCAAAAGTGAAGCTATTGTTTATTATTACATTATGTACATATTCAGCCATATTAGGGAATGATAAAATTATATTAACTAGGTGCGAGAAGACAAGTTTCTTCTCTTTATTTGGAATAGTGTGGCTACTTAAAATTTTCAAACCGTATTTTAGAACACCTTTGTTATTTTGGTGAAGTTCTATCATTTTCTCTATATATTTTAAGTATCCGTCTTTAGAAAAATCATGTTCTTTTAGAATTTTGGTAAAGTCTTGGTTCAACTGATATGGATATTTACTTATTTGTGTCTTTTCAGTATTAATATGCATTTTGTAATCATAAAGTATATTTTGAAATAGAGGGATAAATTCATTGATCTCACTTTCAGTTCTAAAATAGAAGTTGTAATCATCCACATAACGCTTAAAATGGTGCCCTTTCCCACTTAAAATCTCATCAATAGAGGTCAAAATAATTTCCGAAACAATTCGAGAACTCAAAGGACCTGTTGGAATACCTTTAGTTTCATTATTGTTTATAGATCTAACTAACTTGTCAAATTCATCATAACTTGCGTATGTCAAATTTCTTAGTGATGGACTTTTTTTAAGTTCATCTTTTGATTGTTCCTTACCATATAAAGCCCATGTTAGACTATGCGTATAGATGTTCTCATAGCATTTACTTAGATCAATTTTTAAAAGATACTTGTAACCAGCAGAATATATAGTGCGGTCATGATAATTTTTCATAAATCTAGAGAATACTTTGTACCCTCTGATTTGATTAGGTGCAATGATATTAGAGTACGAATGTTGATTTTGGCGAAGCTTATATTCTATAACTCTTCTATGTTTTTCAATAGCTTCGCAAAGCATAAGATACAAATCTATGTGAGGGATAGCTATAATTCTCCTTTCAAGGTCACTCTTGTAACTTGAAATAAATAAACAAGGAGTAGATTCAATTTTCCTAGATTTTAAACTTGTTGAACTCAAATTTATCATTGATGGATTAGCTTTAAGAAAGTCTGCTATTTCAATACTTGTAAATACTTGAGATGGTAGATTATCTGAAAAAAATCCACATTTAATCAAATTATATATTGTTAATCTCATCATAAATCTCCATTCACTTTTAATAGTTTGCATTGTGTTTGATTCTGTTGTATAACGTTCCTGGATTCACGACTCGACGCATGTCGATTGTTCGGCGAATGCCGGGCCAAGGGCGTGTGCCCACAGCGTGAATATTATGTTATATGAAGTATCTATACTTGTAACATACAAGTCACTTTAAAATATGCACCAACGTTTTAAATTTTTCTTTAGTGATACTAAAATCTTCTTTTACATTTCTCTGATAGACAGCTTCTCTATCTAGCTTAATGTCATCTGTGAAATAAATTTCAACGTTACATTCATGCTTTTTAAAGTAGTCATTAGTATTAAAAACAGGTAAAGGTACGAACAAATCTCCTGTTTTATCAAAGAGCACGCCTTTAATCTTAAACAAACTCAGGAGTTGCCTTAAATTAAAATCATTGGTCAAAAAGAACGGGATAAAAAAACGCCCTTCTCCACCGAGCTTAAGAAAATATTCCATGATACGAGGAACTGAAAAATCCCAAGCTATATTTTCTATTTGACGAAATAATTTTTCAGTATTCATGCCTTTGTTGATTTTATTAAGCATATTAACGTTTTTTGAATTCAAAAAATATTGATGCGCTACAACTACTTCTCTCTCATAATAAATTCCTAAATCATCATTGATGAACCTAAATAATTTATCTATTTTTTTAGGAACGCTCACTTTATTCTCGAATTTATGTATTAAAATACCAATGAGTAATAGAGTCATACTTTGATGAAGATTTTTGAATAAGCTCATCATTTCTTTAATTCCATTTGCATTAAATGTACCATTAAAAATTCGGTCAGCAAGAAGAAAGGCCTCTGTTTCACTGATTCCGTAAGAGATAGTTCCGTTATCTATATACTGTTTCTGATCAATACTTTTGAAAAGCTCTAGACTGACTAGATTTTTATATAACTTTGCTCGTTTATCCATTCTGATTGACTCATCTAATTCTTCGTCTAATTTAAAAGAATTTTTATAATTCTCAATCATGTAAAACAAATAATCATAATGGTGACCTCCTCGAATAAGTACATCAATAGATTGAAACACTTCATTATTCATTGTTGACCATCCAGTATTCGTAACGAAATTATCAATATAGCTAGCATAATTAGTATCCAACATGATTGAATAATCCACTTTAAATGTTGTGTCATTGCTTCCATTCATGATCATTTCTTTAATTAAATCATTTTCTACAAAGTACAACTTATCACTTGAAAAATAAGGAATGAAGTGACTGTTTTCAGATTCAATAAGTTTTTTTATTCCAATGGGATAACTACTTTTATGATAGTTGTCTAACGATAAAACTGCTCTAGTATCATCGGAAGTGTTCATACTTGCCCAAGCTTCAAAGAGCTCATTTGGTTCACTTGCTTGCGAAAGATTATATAAACCTTCTCCAAAACTATTGCTTTTTCTATACATAAACTTGCCTCCAAAATAAAGTGATCCCCAAGGATTTCATGGATATTTCATATAACGTTCCTGTATTCATGAACCCCAAAGGGGTTGTCTGCCGAAATGCCTCCTCGAAATCCATCTAGCAGACCAAGGCTCTATCGGAGCCACAGCATGAATATTATCTTATACGAAGCACTTGGCTTCATTGAACTACATTCTAAATCTCAATGACTAAAATTGCTTCTTCTTTATAACCTTCAAGATCATTCAGTCTAATCCATTCAGGTTCATGATCTCTAAATTGATAGAGTCTAATTAGCACATCTTCTCCTTCGATTGTAGAACTTAAAATTAAAATAAAGTCTTTTTCAGGATAGTTCAACTCTAAATTCCCTTTCCAATTCGAAATGAGTTTTATTCCAGTGCTTAAATGCTCTAGATGGTAATGATTTATTGAGGCTTCTAGTTCCGTTCGATCTTGATACATGGTTTCTTCAAAAGAATCTATCTCTCTTAAACTTGAAGCATCAACTAAAATGCAATTATCCCATTCATGAAAAGTAGGGTTAAATAAATTTGAACTGATCGATTCGTTTGATTGAACAAGCTCATTCAATAAATTTCTCATCGCCTTATTTGTCTTCATATTCTTCCCTCTTTTGAAGTGTTTCGTATAAAATCTTATCTATGTACTTCGTAAATACCACACTTCCTGCCTGATATCTGAACTACGTATATGATAACCTATACGGTGATTTTTGCGAAGAAAAATTTGGTGAAAAAGGGAGAATTATAGGGATGCTCAATCCATATGATTCAATTGGCTTTGAATACGATGAATATTTTTCATACTAACATGCGAATATCGCTGAGTTGTTCGTGCACTCGTATGACCGAGTAGCTCCTGGATTTACCATAGATCTTTCCCGTTGTCCAGCAAATGAGTGGCGAAGCGCATGAATACTCACCTTTTTTTTGCAATCCCTGCACGTTGTCCAGCTTATTCGAAAACCTTCTACACCCTAATCGTTTTGCGAATTTATCCTCGTACCTTTAGCACCTGCTGCTACGATTCTTTGATCGATTTTTTTTACTTACTAGCATTTCATTGAAAAATCCACTTACAGATAACGGAAAATATTGATAGAATATACGGATGGTAAAATTGTTTTCACACAGTGATATTGTTAGTAGTACACACATAAGGATGGGGTATATTTGAATAACAAGAAGTTAATATTTAGTGTCTTTACACTTTGTATTCTAATCATATTGGGTTTTCTCAGGTGGGATAATCTTGAATCCAGCGCAGACTTGCATTATAAGTATGATCGATGGGCAGGTCAGAAATGGGTAGAGTTCTATCCGCCGCTAGCTACTTCTTCCAACAGCATGGAGTTTCCACTTATATATAGAGAGGAAATCCATCCGAATGATATAAATAAATATTTAGGAAAACAAGCACTCTCTGGAGAGTTAGTGAACAAGTGGATTGAACGTACAAAGTTAACAGATGGATATATAGGTCTATTGTTATTGAATATTCTAATGGTCATTTACAGTTTCTCCAAAAGCCAAAGAGCATATAAACACAAAGACAGCAGTCCCAGATGAGGAACTCCTGTCTTTCACTCCAATACATCTTCATGAGTGCCCTTCTAAAAGTACAAATCCCATCCTACAATAAAAGCAGCAAATAGGAAAGTCGACACTCCGGTCATGATATATACAACCTTTCGCTTTTTACTGTAACTTATCTTCCACAGTTTGTAGATTAGCAAGACAAGATATGCTAAAGCTAGAATCACATAAATCAGGTTAAAGATGAGATGAATTCGTAATGAAGAATAAGAGGCGTTTAAACTCAATGCTCGCATGGCTAGTACTGTAGTATTCAGTAGGAATGCCAGACCTGCAATATTAATGGCAACATGATATTTATCAAACCCTGTCCCGGGTCTTTCCCATTTTTTCAATCTGTAAAAACATAATCGGATAAAATAGCCAATCACAGCTCTCAAATTGAATACGATGGCTATTGCAAGAGCTATTAAAGAGGCAATGATCCAGATCATCGTTGAGCTTGATACACGTACATAATCATTGTAAGTAAAGGAGACCTTCTCAACGACACCATCTTTCTCAACAACATTGGTGAAGTTACTAAGATCAAATGTGGAATACTTTTTCAGCAAAAGAATCGAATAGAGCTTCGTAAATCCAGAACCGGAACGTCGTGTAGTGAGATAATATCCATCATTTCCAGAGGTTACAGAGCTAGTGCTGTAATTATCCCCAAACAATTTCTGGACAAGACCGAAACAATATACCTCTTCTTCGAACTGGTTGGTCATCACCACTAACCCAAAATTAGATTTGGGGTCAAAGATCAATTTATTCGAAAATCCCAATGTATTTCCACCGTGTTCCAGTGCAGGTGTCCAGTACTCTACCTCAATGAATCCATGTGCGATTCGAGGGATAGAAGTTCCATCATAATACAGACTGGTTGACAGCATTTCGTTCAAGGTGTCTTTGTTCTTGAATAATACATTACCACGATTGATTGGCATTAGGGCTGCTAGGAATTTTGCTGCATCTTCTGCGGTGCCCATGGCACCTCCTGCAGGATATATGTTCATGTATACTTTGGTTTTGGGGATGAGTTCAGCATTAGCAGTATAGCCTTGAATCTGATCCCTTCTCAGCACGAGGTCTGGACGATCTTTATGTGACGGATGAATCGTAGTTTCTTTCATATCCAGGGTTTTAAATATATGTTCATTCACGTATTCGTAAAAAGGTTGTCCGCTCTGCACTTCTACGATGTATGCAGCCATAGCAACACCATAGTTTGAATAAGCAAATACACTCCTCGGTTCATAGATCTGTCTTGGCTCAAATTTTTGCAATGTTTCTCCCAGATCCATAACTTGATTCTCGGATAGATACCATAACTCAAGCATCCTATCCTCCCAACCCGCTTGATGATTCATAAGATCTAATAGCGTAATGGGGGCATCATACTCCAGCTTCTTTAGAAACCCTTTCGGTAGATATTCCTGAATATTAGTATGTAGATCAAGCTTTCCCTGCTCGACAAGCTGCATTACACTCGTCCAGACCAACAGTTTAGTGACGGAACCCCATTCAAAAACAGTAGAGCTGTCCACCTTTCTCTGTTGTTCAATATCTGCATAGCCATAGGCCTTATTAAAAATCGTTTCCCCGTTCTTGATAGCCACAATTGAAACGGCAGCGGTGTTTTTCTCATGCGTAGCCACATAAGAATCGATCGTCTCCTCTAGCGAGGACAACGGAATCCTGGAAGGCGTAGTCTCCACATTCTCTATCTCAGCGTGGGCTGGTAGTGCTACTGCCATAATGATAAATATGAACAGAACACAAGCCATTACTTTGTTTACAGTCTTATATCCACGATTCATCTGCATTAGCTTCTCTCCTTTTATTTTAACTGTAATTACATTCTCTTGTTTTCAAGTATGCGTTTTCAAAAGAGTCCACATGAATCTAAATTATTCTCAAATGCAATTACACTCCATTCAAGAGATAGGTCGCAGAAGTTCACCTTTCCAATTCACGATGTTTATTTCTTTATCTATCAAGAGGCACCAATCAATCATTTCTCCTATCCATTTTGGCGTGATGATCTCATCGCTCCATTTAGGTGTGAGTACTCTTCTGTATCCTATATATTCTTTTGTCCAGCCTTCGAATTCTTCTCCGATGATGACTATAAATGGGGGCTTGTTCTTAATACTGTGTTGTCCCACTTCATAAGTGACGATTAACTTCTTATCCTCAGAAACGATATGTAATTTGATTATTCCTTCATCGTCAATATCCGGTTCAACATACCAATAAAACAATCGATTGGAGTGAACGATTTTACGTTTATATTTTTTTCTTACGCCCATAACTCACCTCGCATATTTCTTTTTCTTTTGATTGCAGCATTTGGTCATTTAACCAAGACACAGTTAGAGTAGCTTTGGGATCTTATATCAAATACCATACGGAGTTTAAAGAGTAGTACTTTTGTAGAAATCAATGACTCTATCAAAGATCTCGATTTTTCGTTTTTTTATGTCTGGCAATGTCTCGCAATGCTTTACAATATGATGTACATTATCTGCTATAGACTCAGCTTTATGAATTCCCACATATCCTGGTACCAGTTCATTAAGATAATGGAAGTATCTCATTTGAGGTTCAATCATGCGTAGGTGTTTATCGAAATTCCTTCTGGATCTTGTCTGATCCATCTCTTTACGCTTGCGCAGTTCATCTTCTTCCGCCCAGAATAGTACATAAGCATCCGGTAATGATATTTCATTCTCCAATAATTTCTTTCTAAAAAAGTTCGCTGTTTCATCTAAAGATAGATGCTCATAACCATATATCCAGCTGTACCAGATCTTAAATACATCGCCATCCAAAATCACATACTCATGTTGTTGATTCTTCTCATATGCTATATGCCATCTTTCAATTTGTCTCTCCAGTAACCACATCATAAGTTCCTTACCTTCAAGTTGAGGAGATTCAAAAAGAAGCCCTGTTTCTGGAACAATATATGCATCATATTGTGTAGCGAACTGCTGACAAGTGGTACTTTTACCTACAGAACTGGCACCTTCGAGACAAATTATCGTCATTGAAATATATTACCTCCAGATATGACTCACTAAATAATTAATCAACCTTCACTGGCTCTTAAGTGATCATGTTGAATTTCATGTTAGACTATGCATTGTAGATTTCTTTGATCTTCAGCCATGTTTCATACCAAAATGTTTTTCGCTTAAGAGGTTTAATCACCTTAATTTGGACTTCTTTTCGTTTCAAATAAACCGTGCCATCCACTTCGATGAGTCTATCGCCATATGCAAATACAATAGCCTTGCATTCTTTGTGATAGTGGTTCTCTCTTGTTTCTGACCACTCCGCTTTATCAATAGAATGCCGTTTTCTCAATTCTTTAAGATCCTCCTTTAAGGACAACTCCACTATTTACAGCAAAAAGGAAGCCCGTCCCACAACATAAACACTTTATCCGATATTAATTAGCCTTAAGATTCGTCAATTCCCACGACTTGTTCAGTTGCTATATTAAATTCTTTAACATTAATGTTTAATTTCATGATTCCTTCTTTATCAAGTCCTTTTGTATCTAATCTAAAAGTACCTGTCAGTGCTTCCGAAGTATTACCATCAACTTTCTCATTTATGTCCAATTTAATGTCTCTATCAATTAATCGATCCTGAATATCCTTACTTAAGATCGGTTCAACTGTTTTTAACATGATTGATTTATTGGTTCTATTCCATAGATTGAAATGATATCTTACGACTGTAATACCTTCATCTTCTTCGCTCCCTCCCAGTCCAACTGTAATTGAGTTTATGTTCAACCCATCCTCAACAATTTCATCCGTCTTCACACTGCTTGAACTACAACCACTTAGGGCTAGTATCATTAAAAGGAATAATAAAATCATTGCATGCTTTTGATTCTTCAATTTGGAAACTCCTTTAGTTTTTTTCTATATTTTTAAGATCCATATTTGCAAGTTCAAGTGCGATCGCTAGTCTAATCTGTGTATATTTCCTAAGTCCTTTTAAATAGCTATTGTCTAGTTGTTTGCTTTCAATTATAGGTTTAATATCGTGGTTGTAGCGATCGATTTCTACTTTTGCAATTGTATCGTTATTAATCAGCAACGAGAAAATGTCTTCCCCTTGTTCAGGTGTCCAAAATAAGATATAGGCAGTTTTCATTTGTGGAAAAAACCTCTTAATAACAGAGAGTAATCCTGATCTTATTTCATCATTAAATAATGACTCATGCGATCCTATTAATTCTCTTTTTATATCTTCTTCAGTTATACTGCTCTTCAATCTTATTAACTTCATAATACCTCGCAAGAATGGCACAGAATCTGTTATCCAATGCTTTGGATTTACTGTTACCATTGTTCTACATTTCAATTTTATATTTTTCCGACATTATTTATTGCCCTTTTACAAACTCACATAGATTATGTTCAAAGTCATCTGAATTACAATATGGTTGAACAGTTGTGCTATTTCGAATCGTATAATCAATAAAATACTGATCGTTTGGATACTCTTTAAAGCTCTTATAATATATGAATACTCTTACTTTATACTTAGCTGAAGGTAAGGCATTAATTACGTTATTTAAATCCTCTGATGTTAGTGTTTCATTCTTCTTTCTTAATTTGATCCAAATATCATGTCCATTACTACTCCAGTAACGTAGAGTTTCAGTCTTGCTTTCGTTAAAATCAAATTCCAATGGTGCTATTGTTTCAACAAAACCTGTTTTTAACTCATTCATATAACTTTCCACATAAGGCTTCGCACGGTGTGTTTGATAAGTACCAATCACATTATCAGCCACATTTACAACTGGCAAAGTCAGCATAGCCGTAACAACTATGATTACAATACTTGGGCCAATATAGGAGTTAGAATTGTAAATGAGTCTACCAAGCAGTAAAAAAACGATTGTTCCTACTATTGCCAAAGCAGCGATCCCGAAAGCGGCAGGCTTATTATCATTACTAATAAAACCACCACCAATATTAAAAATAAAAAATATGAATGAATAAAAACATCCAACGCCGACTCCTACAGCAGATAATAAGTAGATTGACTTCAAAATTTTTTTCAGAATTCCCGCATCCCTGCTATAAATTAATTAATATTTCATCCAAATGAAGAAACATAACGTTTATCTTTCTAGTATGTTTGAGAATATTCTCCTCAGAATACAGTTTTTCTTAAACTTAATTTAGTCAAATTATGGATATTTTCACTGCAGATTATGTATAAATAAATTTATTAATTATCTCTTCATCAGAAAGTTTCATATAAAGCTTCTGTACTCACAACCCAATGTATGCTAAGTGTCGCCATTACTTCGGTTTTGTCTTTCAGGAGTTTCACCTTTTTGAAATAGATGTGTGGATCTCACCTACTCCAACTCTTCTAATACAATTTCACATCATATTTGGTGTTACAAGCCCGAGAACCCTAACTGACCAGTAATTATTATTCTTCTTTCCATTGATATGATTCGTGTAGTTTCCCGGTTTCATAAAAATACTTTAGTACTTCAAGCATGGGCATTAATTCTATGCAAATGTTATCGCAATAATTCCCTAACTGACCACCAATCACTAGAGAAATTTCACTGTTTCCCTGCTTATCGTTCATAAGCGTATATATATGTTCATCCATTGTAATGGACACAACAAAATATTCCGGTCCGCCTCCAACTAAAGCTGAATCTGTGTCTGAAACCTCCAAAAAAACTAATGTAAATTTATCTCCATCGAGTTTCTTCAAAAAACGTAAACTGTCTAGCCATGTAGGATTCATAACGATCTCTTCATTAAATGTGGTCCCGTTCCGTTCATCAATGCTAATAGAGTTTATCATTTTCTCTTTTTATCCTTTTTAGATCATTTTTTTGGTTAAGATTCTCCATCTTAAATGCTTCACTATAGATTTCACACAGCTTGGTTGAGTTATCATGCCACTGAATAGCTTACCATTGATAATTGGGACCTATTCATCCAGATACCGATGTCATCCGCCCTTACCGTGGACATCCTCAATTAATTAACATTTATCACACATATCCATCTTCAGGCTCACCAACATCAAAGCCCAACACTTTTGACGCTTCCAACTTAAATGATTCTATCCAAGAAGTCCAATCCTCGCTATTCATCTGCGCATAAAAGGATAACCCACTAGGCTCAACGGATGCTTCAATGAAGACTTCATCCTCTTCAGTACCAAACCAGTATGGAATTCCACTGTTATAACCCATCCAGCCTGGCATACGCTCATATACTTTAGCAATTTTAGCCCACACCTCATCAGGCAGGTCATATCTTATATTTAGGTTGCAATGATGAGAAATTATGTTGTCCATATCCATTCTCTCCTTCTACCTTAGATGTACATCCAAAAATGCTCTTATTATTATGTAAAATACTTATCTCTCCCACTACTTGATCAAAGTTCTATCTCCTGGTCTTTATACACTTTTTTCGTTATTGTTTTTGTATATTTTAATCTCGTGATTTCAATGAGGTCATTTGGCTGCATCATATTCAAAATATGACTATCTTTGATTAAAATCTTGCTATTACCTCGTCCCAATCCTTTAACTACGATGATATTTTTGTTCAATCTCACATCTACGATTTGTCCAATCGTTATGAACTGCTCTTGTTTCTTGAGATCAAGGTATGTTACAAGGCCGAGTATACAAAAAATAATAAAGCAAAAAGTTGATAATGCAGTTGTCCATACAGGAGGATGATATGCGAAATATCTGGTAGTTAATTGAATTGCAATAATAAAAATAAATAGAACGATGAATAGCAATTGCTTTTTTAATTTCGCTTTAATTTTTTCGTTCATAGCTGCTCCTTATAGATTATATGGTAGATACTGATCAAGCGTAGCGTTCCTGTATTTAGGACCTAGCGACTGCTGGATTCAGTAAAAACATATGGGACGTAATTACGCATAGACTATGTTTAATTTGGATAATATCACCAAACACCTTCTACCTTTAAGATTTCTTTGGTAGGCTGGTCTACAGCTAACCAAGTAGAAATATCCTCTTCTATTTTTCTATTCCACGCTATCAAAAAATGTACTTGGTATATCTCGTGGGAATCCATATGTGCCATAGATATTTCAATGCCTTGATCAGTAGGTAAAACAATACTATACCTCACAGAATCTAAATCTAAAGATTTAGTATTCATATCACATTGCTTTCTTTTCCCCATTATCAGAGGTGCATCTTGGGTTCCTATGTGTAAATGGTATTGTTCATTCTCATATTCTACAGCTTCAAGATTTTCTCCCGTGTCAGCTCCATAAACTTCCCAATTGTAGCCCTCTTTCCACGAAGCAGAAACGCTACACGTAATTATCTGATGATTGGTATTGGGTTTGATTCTAAATACGGCTCCCCAGTATCCCTCAACCTCCTGATGTGAAGCATGACTATGGTTCAGATTACAGAGCACTAACTCGCAATCAAACGAGTCGTAGTAATACTGGTTAAGTGATCCGCCATGTTTGAGCTGAGAACATTGATTAGGAAGATAATATTCGCTGGAGACAACAAGTGAAATTTCAATTGTTCCAAGCGGCGTATATATTGAAGGTTTTACACACATAGCACCTTGGATTAAGGCTTCTTTTCCACGAAAAAGCTTCATTATTCCCCTCCTTATTGTCTTTCACTTCACGTTAAGCATTTCTGACATTCATTCAGCTTCATTGATTGCTGAGTATCACGGGGGCAGCAGCTCTCGCCTGTGTAAGAGTTACCATCTACTCTTGATAATTAAAAAAGTACTTATTATATAGATTGGACTCCATTTCTTTTATTCTAATTCCATTCTCTCCTGCATCTTCTATCCCTCTTATGTAGAAAAGACACTTTAAATTTTCGTCAAAGACAATACATGAAAAATCCCAGTCCTGATACCTAAATTGATTTAATAAATCTTTCTTCGATTTGATATAAGGTATAAAACTTATCTTATTTGAATCATTGATTACTCGTATCATATTATCTAAATTTATTATTTTATTTTTAGATAAGTAGGTATCGATATCTTCTTCATGGTAAATATCTAAAAATAAAATATAATTATCTTCTATTAGTAATCCATCTAGAACCTCGGTGACATTACAATTTAGAATCTTAAAGTATGGAGGTTTTTTGATAATTTTTAATTGTTCCATCCGTTCTCCCCAAAAAGTTTTATCGTGAATCTCACATAACGTTCGTGTATCTACAAACCCTAACTACCTTAAAGAGTGCAGCGACTTGCCGAAACGCGGTAAGATAGTGTAGGGTTACCTGCTGACTCCACTTCTTTGAATAGCCTCAGCAGGCCAAGAAGATAAAGCAACACTGCGTAGATATGTTGTTATTTAGATGTAAATTTCCTTCCACAAACAACTTATAAGTTGTATTTCATTTTAATTCTTTCATATAACTTATATTCCGTATTTCGATTTACAATCTCTCCAATTAACTCTTTCCATTTGTTTTCAATCCACTTAGGATTTTGTTCTTTCAGAATATCCTCGTTAAATTGACTATCAATATACTCCAAATCTTGTTTAAGCACTCCTAGATCCTTAATCAGTTGATTTCTCGATTCATTTTCGAGCGATATCTTATTCGATAAAATGTCGTCTGTGATTTCTACACTTATATACGTATACATATCTCTAAACACATTATAGATTAAATTGGTTGATGATAACTGATCTTCCCTGAAGTCGGAATTCAGAAATACGAATGATTCTTCACCCACTTTCAAAGATACGGCCACATTTCCTAATGCGTGTATGACTGTTTCCTTCGAAGAATTGTCCTCTAAGCTTTTGATCACATTATCTAGATTGTAGATGGATTCTTTTATACCAATTTCGGTTCCATGATTCAGTTTAACCGTGTAATCCACTTCTTGATTGTCTTTGTACGCTTTGAATTGATAGTTGAAGTACATGCTTATGATCAATCCAACCATTAGTATGATTATTGCAATATTTTTTCTCACTGAATTACCTCCTACTAGTGCCTGAACTACGTATATATTAACCCATATTGTTACAATTGCGAAACTAAATTGGAGTATAAGGGAGATTTATTAATTTTCTCAAAACCTCATCCATACAATCTAATGGGCTTTGCATACGCTGAATATATGCAAGGTTGCGTTGAATGCGATTATGCAGTGCAACCTTGCATTATAGTAATAAAACAAATAGGCCGTTCTTCATCCCATAGGGATTCCGACGACCTTCCGATGCTTTTGGAATATATCAACTTTTAAAAGGTGAAAGTACCATCATTCGCTGCAAGCGCCTAGCACCAATAACCACCGCTCACCCCAACAACGCCTGCTCAATCTGATCCACAATGCCATTGATCCCCATCGGCCCATAGCACCCGATCCATGTCGCAGCATCTACGGAATGTATTTGCTGTCGCTCACCTGTATCCAGCATCCCCCACACACGCTGTTCTGTCGCGGATATCCCATCCTGCATAAGCTCATTACTTAGCAAAAAGTAATGACTGGCTTGTACAGCCGGTAATCTATCAACCGAGATATGATAGGCCGTGTCAGCGGTATCGGATACAAATAACGGAACAGGCAGACCCAGATCACGGTATAACACAGCACCTGTACGATGAGCAGCAGAGTGAACCCGAACGAGAGAGTCCAGCGGACGAATCAATGCCACACTTTTACCTGCCAGTACCGGAGCCAGTTCTTCGGACAGCAAAGCAGTACGTCGATGATAATCCGCAAGTATACGCTTTGCTTCTGCCCGCTTGCCTGTCAGTTCACCGAACAGACCCAGGATGGTCTGCCAGCTCTCATTACGCTTGAACATAATCACTGGAGCAATCCGGCTTAACCGTTCATGATGCTGATCATGCACCTCGGTGCAAATAATCAGATCCGGTGACAATTGTTCTAAAGCAAGCAGATCAGGATACTCATACGTTCCGAGTAATTCGGTACCCTGAAGTCCTGCTCGGATATATTGAGGGAAATTGACCACGGCACTTCCCGATCCTACGCTTCCTACTGGAGACAACCCAAGCGCGAGCAAATGATCGGCATATTGAACATCCAGTACGGCGATACGCTGTGGTGATTCAGTAACTTGATATTCACCTCGCATATGGCAGATCACCGGACCTTGGGCCGACTCGTACGAAGAAGCTGTGCGATTCCGCAGTAAGGCTTGAGCATAGTTTTCATCTAGTTCTGAAGCGGCTGCTAGTCGATAACGCAGCGGAGGAACACCATAATATTTCTTAAACGCCCTGCTGAAATAATACATGTCGCGGTAGCCCATTTTGTCAGCAATTTCCCCAATGGAAGCATCCGTATGATGCAGCATTCGAGATGCATTCTCCATCCGCAACTGGATGACGTACTCCATTGGCCCGAGCTGCTTCTCTTGTTTGAATCGTCGCTGCAACTGCCTTACACTGCATCCAGCGAGGGCTGCCAGCTCCTTAAGCTCCAGATTCTGGCGATAATGCGATGATATATAGGACACGACAACATCCACCATGTCGGACTCTCCTCCGCCTTGACCACGTTCATAATCCATGATCAGTTCGTAGATCATCCCCTGGAGCAACGCATTGGCATGAAAACGTTCCAGCCCTTCGCCGCGGCGCCATTTGGCAACGATTTTTTCCGCATTCTGAATCCATTCCGCTTGCGTGACAGGGTTCTGAATAAACGACGTTTGCAGCGGATGTTTGCGATACGAGGGCAACGCATGGGAGGCTCCTTCCAGGGAAGAAGCCTCATACATAATCAAGATATAATAAAGTTCGTCTGATCTGGCCGTCAGCGTAAAGGATGTTCCCTTCGCCACATGACAAGCAAAAGAAGCTCCAATGTGGCAAACTTCACCATTCATTGCAAGCTCCCCTTCCCCGCCTATTGCCAGCAGCAATACATTCGAGGTTAATTCGGTTTCGCTAAGAACACTGCTTGTCTGCAAAGTACCGCTATACCCGTCAAGCATCTTGATCGTCGTATCACTCCATAGACTTGTCTGTTCTTGCAGCGGCATTTCTCTCATCTCCTGACAATAGCAATGGTAAAATTGTTGCTGTTGTCATTTTAATTGAGATTCTTTCTCATTGTCAATTTTCGGACATTTGAGGCAATATTCCCCTGACATCTGGTAATAAAAGCAACAGGTGATCCGCTCACTTTTGGCAACATGTACATTGTCCTTACATTCGGTGAAGCGGGTTAACGGATTCTTTCTCTCACCAAACACTTGTCCGGATGCCACCTGCGTCAGATAGGAGAAGTCCTCTCGGATGATCTTACGTTCCTGCTCCGTCTCGCCTTCATCAGGAGCGAATAATCGACCAATCCGTACCATGATATTCTCCCAGAGAATACTCATTGAAAGAGGTGCAATCGCAGCAAGAACCTTTAACAGAGGTGTCAGCTGTACTGCAAACATCTCCTGGACCGCTTTTTCCCGCCATACTTTCCTATCTCCAGACATTTCTTCAGCCTGAAGCCCATTCACCGCCAGAAAAGGAAATCGTGTGCCGCCCTCATGTTCTTCGAGCTTCGGGTGATAGAGAAAGCTGTTTTCCAGCTGAAAAGTAACATGTTGATGATGAAACGTCATCGCGGTCACGAGCGGAGTCGTCCATAGATAGCCAAGCCGCTTGGCTAACATGGAGGCTGCCACTTTCATGTCAGGTGCATCGATATAGTTCTGAAACCAGCGGATATACTCTCGACACGCCTCTTCGTCATGCAGCTCACTCAAAGCAATGGTACGGACACTATGTTCAGGCGGCTCACCAAGCAAAATCGAATAATCCTCTACCGTCTCTTTCCATAAGTCTGTCGAGAGATATCGGTTCATATTAATTCGATCCGAGCAGGGCTTCCGCTGCCTGATCAACAATCAGATTAATTGCAAGCGGTCCGTAGTATGCAATCCACAGTGTTGAGTTTACATCATACGTGCGGTTATTTTTCACAGCATCGAGGGACTTCCACACAGGATTACTCAACATAGCCTCTGCTTCTGCCGCAAACAGCTCATCCGACAGCACAAAATAACGATCTGCCCCAATCTCAGGCACTTTTTCCATCGAAATTTCAACGGAGCCATCTTCATTAATCTCCTGTACCAAAGCAGGCATCTTCAGCCCCAAGTCATTGTACATAATACCGCCAATGCGATGCTCAATACCGTGAACACGAATTCCTTCTTTTCGCGGACGAATGATCGCCACTGTTTCATCGCCCAGCTTCTCTGACAATTTTGTCTTCAGCCCGGCAATTTTGTCTTCATACGCTGTGCGCACTTTCTCTGCCTCATCCTGCTTGTCTGTAACTTGGGCAACCGTAGCTAACGTATCACGCCAGTCTTCGTAGAAATCGAGTACCAGGGTAGGCGCAATTTTGCTTACACTCTCATACTGTTTCTCCTGGAAGTCGGTCATGATGATCAGATCCGGGTCGAGTGCAACAATCGCTTCCAGGTTAGGCTCGTCCCGTGTACCCAGAACTTCTACGCCATTCGGTTGATCGCCTAAGTATTCTGGGAAATCAGTGTTGCCTCCAGCGATAACACTACCTGCTGGCTTCTCGCCAACCGCTAACATCTGATCCAGAAACTTAACATCAAGCACTGCAATTTTCTGTGGTTTTTCGTTTAGAGTGATGTCACCCTTCATACCCTTGATCGTTACGGGAAAAGCTCCGTCCGTCTTTGTTTCCGCATTCGCAGGTGTCTCCGCTGGCGTTGCCGCAGATTTCTTACCGCTATCTGTACCTGTTGCAGCACCGCAAGCTGTCAATACAAGAATAAGGGCCAGCATCAAGCCCATGAGTAATCGTGATTTGTGAGCAGCATAGGCTTTGTTACCAGCTGCTTGCCCCTTTGTTCCTTGTTTCATTTGTAAATCCCCCTTATGTATAGTACTGATAATGATTTTCATTATCGAAACATAAAGAGAGTATATACGATCTCCGTATCGTGTTACCATGTACTTTTGCGACATTTCAGTCGGACTAATGCGACATCACGAGCACTTATCCACCCTTTAATGTTTCGGTGATGTATGCCTGCAGCCGGTAAATGTCTGAAAGAAGCTCTTCTTCCTCCGGTGTATTTCCATACTCCCCCAGCCAGCGCGGTGTGCGAATATGCCACTCATCTGTCATGTATTGCTTTTTAACCCGATACTCCAAAATATGTCCCAGGAAATATTCCAATGAGCCAAAGGATTGTTTACTGCTATCCTTAATGATGGATTGTGTTTGTTCAATGATTGACTGTAACATGTGTTGGATATGATCTTCTGGATTCATAGCGTTAATTTCCATCAATGACTCCCCCTTGTCCGCCATAACACATCATTTTAAAGCTACTCCGGATATTCCCTTGATGCCTCGATCAATTTATCTTCTTCATCAAAAACATACAATACTCTTTCAATATCATCCACTTCATAGCTTCTAACAACAATCAGTTGCTGCATATGAAGACCTGGTGGGTCAATGTCCGGTCGAGACAAGTTATTTAGCAAACGTTCTGGTGTATATAAGATGCTCCATCGTCTGGAACCATCTGTGAAAACCATGGTGATCTCTATCCAATTCCATTCCTTCGGATCATCCGACCTGACCTCATCATCAAAACGCCAGCTTACCAGCCTTGGTCTAGAATGAATTTCTTTTATGATGTTTCACCTCTCTTCTGTTTAATTTCTTAAATGCCGATTGGTCTTGATCAGACTTTATATAATCTAGTATCTTTTCCGCACATGCAGCTGAACTTAGCTCTTCCGTATTCATTTCCAGATCATATTCATCATAGGAGTAGACGTAGTCGAACTGGGAATGGGCAAGTCCAATCTCGCGATCTCCCCTGCTCTGCTCTCTTCTGGTGAGTTCTTCTTTCGAGCACTGTACACCTACAAACAATATCGGATAATCCGATAGTAACTCATAAAAATCGTTAAACCACTTGTCATTGCTGATAACCGTATCCACGATGACATTCAAACCCATCTCCGAAAACAGTTTAATGGTTGCACAGTACAACGAATTGATGGGGTCGAACAGGATATCGGTCATCACGTGGTGTTCCACTTCTCTTATTGGTTTAATATCTGGATATGTAGTATCTATGAATTGATCATAATTATGAAGAAATTGATCCACAGATAGATGATGAAATGGAATATCTCCCTGTTTTTTCATTTCCATCGCAATGCTGGTCTTCCCCGAACTTGAAGTTCCGTTCAAGAATTTAATGAGTCCTCGTTCCATATGAATCACCCTTACTTATAAGAATGGTGTACTCTCAGATCACTTTAATAGATAATAAATTTTTATGACTTCATCTCATCAGAGGTTAATTATTTTTAAAATCAATTTTATATTCTTTACCACTGTAGTATTAGATCCATTTCTTTATCCTCATTTTCATTATCATTCATATCTTTAAATCCAAAATCTTTGTATAGCTTACCTGCAATCTCATTATCCTTATAATATGACACCACAATTTCATGACAACTTGTCGTACGTTTGATCCATTGAAGAACACTTTTTAATGCACTTTTCCCATACCCCTTTGACTGAAACTTATGATCTATTAGAAATTTCCATAAAGAAAATTGTTCAATTCCTTATTATACCTTAACATAACAGGCTCTATTATTTTATCATCATTAATTGCAAACGGAACTGCCGCTTCTCCATGCACATAGGCTAATGATAAAGAATATGAGACGGAACGATCCCAACTCTTTTGATCTGTACTTACTTCCAAAGCCAGGCATTCCTTTATATTTTCTATTTCTATGTCGTGTAACTGGATCAACGATCTATGAACTGTGACCCTGTTTGTGGTCACTTTTAAAAAGGACCTTCGTTCTCAAACGGTAATCAGATGGCTTCTGTATTCATCAGGAGTCAACTTTTTTAATGTCCATTGGTACCGTTCCGTGTTGTAGTAGGTGATGTATTCATTGACGCGAACTCGCAGCTCATGCAGAGATGTGCACTCTTTGTATTCTAGTTCATCTTTCATATGTCCGAAAAACCTCTCCATTGAGGCATTATCCCAACAGTTTCCTTTCCGTGATATGGATTGTTTGAACCCTGATTCAGTAATCATCGAGCGCACTTGTGAGTGTGTGTAGTGAAAACCTTGATCTGAATGAATCACAGCCTCAGAATGAATACTTCCCCCCAGACGATCGAGCAAACGTTGTAGTGTTCGTTTAACAAGTGACACTTCCAAGGTTGAAGATAGGTAATGGGCTAGGATTTCTCTTGTTGCTCCGTCCTTTACGCAGGACAAATAAGCCCATTGACCGTTTCTATACGTAAATAAGTGATATCGGTAAGCAAGACCTTTTCAGGTTCTCCGCAGTCAAATTGACGCTTCAGGAGATTCGGGCATGTACGGTGCTCTTGAGTAGCTTTAGCCATTTTACGGTATGGATTGGCTTGACGAATAACGGCAATCAGCCTGAATTTACGCATGAGGCGTCGGATTTTTTTGTGATTCATGATGATTCCGTTTAGACGTTCTAGCCGCATTTTTATAACGAGGGCACCTACTTTTCCTTGGAGTGCATCATAGTGCGCCTTAATGAGTATGCCATCTCTTTCATCAGCAGACTCACGAAGCTGGTGTTTTTCCTCTGCAGTGCACCATCGGTAATAGCTGCTTGCACTCACCTCAGCAAGCTTGCAAAGATATCGGGTTAGGCGTCTCAATCCGTGTTTGCGAACGACTTGATTTATCAGTTGAAAGCGCTCGGAAGACGATAGTAGTTCATTGTTGTCTTTGTGCCTTTCGAGCGCTTCTAGCTTTTTTAAGAGTTCATTCTCGGCCTCAAGGAGCTTGATACGGGCTTCAGCGAGTCGGAGTTTCTCTTCGGCGGATCGCTCACTACCGTTAGGTCTTCCTGAACTTCCTTTCCCTCTGCGTTCTTCCAATAATCCGGTTTCGCCTAACGAAGCGTGTATTTTACTCCAGCGTTTGCAAACACTTCTTTGGTGTCTCCTGCCCAATCAGCCCCATGTCGAATCCGGCTAAAGAGAAAATCTCAATGGGTGTTGACCCAGCTTGATTCGCTCGTACAGCATCTATTTTAAAGGCAGGTGAATAAGTGATGTTTTTCTCCGAGACACGAAGTACGGATGGATTCGACTCTAAAACTTGAATCTCTTGTTATGTAAAAGACCTTCTCATTTTCCCCATGATCTGCACCCTCGCAAACTTTTTCTAATCTGATTAAAACACAAAAGACCCGTAAGAGGGCACTTTTTTCAAAGTGTCTATCTTACGGGTCACAGTTCATCTACTTCTCACTTCTTTTTTTTTATTTCAAAATAACTGATTTTGATTTCGGGGATTTCACTTAACGTTTCCGTATTCATGCACCATCATTAAATCAGCAGCAGGGATGATGATGAAATCCATGCATTTCGTTTCAACGATCGATGAGACTTAACATATTTCCAGTTGATTCAAACCTTTCCTAAAGTTAATGTCCCACAGATTCCAACGGAGCATTTGTTGGTTAGTAGTTCTGGATATTAGTTCAAAGAATTTCTCAATTTGACTTAACATTGGTGCTCTCATAAGAGACTTTTACAGTGTTGACTCTAAAAGTATGAAATTCATTTCTCAACTTCCTAAATTCGTCAAAAAAAGTTTGAACATCTGCTAAATGATAATCTTCTAAAGCTTTGCCTTCTTTATAAAATTCTATATCCTGTCTGAGATCTGTTAATTTCACGTAGTATTCATGTTCTTGAACAGATTTAGAAGCATAGTTAAATAAACTTTCAACTGCAGTAGCCCCAGTAAGTAACGCAGACATGATAAATCCTACCGTACTCCCCCAAGATATATCTTTAATTCCTAATATGATGGTAGTCGTAATACCTAATGAAATAATGATTATTTTCCATGTTCTAGCTATAAGTCTTGTTTTCACAAATTTAGGCCGTATACTTTTGATCTTTTCATTTAAATCCGTTTCGATCTTTTTAATTTTTTCAATTGCTTCCATGATGATACCTCCAACATATGTATTCAACTTCGACTTGCAAAAGATTGTTCGAATACTCGTAAACGAATAGGGGAAATGGAGTCCATTTACGACTTTTGCATTCAAAGACCACATCATTCCATTGATCATCCTTGCCCCTTTTTTGGTTTGAAATCCAAAAGCAAAAGCATGCTTTGCGCTGTGCATTAGACAATAGGATTGCAGTCAGCCAAATTAGCATGTTCCATTTTCTCGAGTTCTTCTTCTAAATAAGCGTAATAGGTACACCGATAATCCGATTCTTTCCCGTCATTAACCGAACCTTTTCTTCCTCTACCAAGATTGAAGAGAGCAGAGTTACTCATTTCATCTTCGTAGGAACTTCTAAATTGCTCTAAAAGAATTGGGTTCGTAAGTTTGAAGTTTTCAATTAATCTATCACAATACCCCTTCTCCTGATTCTGCTCTACGGGGAATACAACATTTTGATAAAGGTGTACACTTTTTACGTAGCTCAAACTTCTTGAGGTAAAATAACGAATTCCCGAATAATCAGTAGAACTTCTTACCCATTGCAACAGTAATTGAGGGATGATGTATTCGGCTTTGAACGTATGATTATCTTCAAGTACCCTGACCGAACAGGCGGCAAGTAACGGCCAGCATTGATAATAGGCCTTAAGGGCGAGGAAACATTCATGGTTGTCCTTAATTTCATATGATGCCACCTTCGCTACTCGCGGCGGAAATCCTAAATCTATGAACTTAATATGATCAGCGATTTTATAGGAGGACACATACACATCTGATGTATCTTGTATTTTCCGCAATTCTTCCAAGCATGCGTATACCGAACTACCCAGATAGAGACATGGAAACCCGGGAATACTATATCTCTGTGTTGAGACATATCCCCGATGTTCGAACGGAATATGAAACAACTGCTTTTTTTGAGTCACAGTACGACTGCGATCATGGCGTATTCGGTAAAACCTGTTCTCAACTCGACGGTCAAAAAGCATAAGCTTGTCAATATATTCACTTGTGAATAAACGATCTGTTCCTTGCTTAAAAATCTCAAAAGCTGATGCAGGAAAACCTTGGAAGTACTGCTCCGAAGCTTCCAGGATGCTCTTGCATGTCTCCCCAATACAAGTAACTTCGCTACTTGAGAATATGCCACCCTTCTCCATGATCTGAATAATCTTTGCGAAATCATCATACTTCTTTTTTAAGAGAGCAGGATATGTCCCCGTCGTATATGCAATAGGGAGATTCAATTCATCCTTAATAAGTCCGTCTCGCAGTATGTTTAGCTTCTGTTCTCGCGTCATATGGATTCTCTCCTTTATTATAAATAAAGTAGCGTTTGCTTAAATCGGCTACATGGAGAGCCATCCTCCATCCTGTCTAAATCAGCCATAGTAATGAATTATAAATCGTGATTCTCCTTCACACCTAAATTCTCAATTCATATAGAAAATATAAACATCAATACAATAAATAATACATATAAAACATAGCCCATTAGGGCCACCCTTCACCACAAACTAGTATGATAATACCATATATTTCATGGAATATATTAAATTCAGGCACTTGTTTCGGTATCGACCAAGTTACATTCGAACACTTTCTTCATCAAAAGAAGCGCCACGACCATATAGTCGTGGCGCCTCTTCCTGCTGCATAACGCCAATTGGACATGCTGCTAAACTAATGTCGCTGCACCTACATGGCAGCGGCTTCTTCTCCCAGCGGCAGCGTGTAATACTGCGCCTGCTGCCCTTCATGCTGCTGGTACACAACGACCAGCAGCGTCCGGCCTTTCGCGGCAAGCGGGCTGGCGCCAGCTAGCACACGCTCAAGCCGGAACGGAAGCACATCGAGTACGGTGTGCTTCTGCAGTTCCTTTTCGCCGAGACCAAGGTCGGCGAAAGCCCGGGCACCCATGACCGTCTGTGCGGTCATGGCCGAGGTCATCGGCAACGCACGCGAAGCGTTGCCGTCTTCCCCGTCCGCCGCTCCATCCGCGGCGGACCCTGTTGCGTCGCCCGCAGGGAGCGACGCGGCACCCCCGGCTTCGCTGCCGATCACACCCGCCGCATCTGCGGCAGAGTCTTCTCCGGCAGCAGCCGAACTTGCCACAGCGGCACTCGCACCCGTGCCGCTACTTTCCAGCCATGCCGTGCCAGCGGCACCGGCAACACGTGGCAGACGAACGTCCTCCGGACGTTCAGCCAACGTTTTCATATAACCCGCCCACTGATCTTTCTGAAGCGGATCTTCCCACCAGATTTTGCGTGGTTTGTATTTGTGGCCGAGGAAATAGTCCAGCTTCATCAGGCCAAGCACAATCTCCATATGCGGCGTGTTCCGCGACTCCAGGAAGCTGTGCAGACGAGTAAATAGATCCTCCAGTTGGTGCCCGATCTTCTGCCAACCCTGACCCTCCCAGTAATCCCCGAACGCCTGGAAGAAATCAAATGGCGAGTTGAACTCCTGCTCCATCAGATACTTCAGCGTATGATCCATCCGGTGTGCGTTCCAGTATTTCTCCAATACATCCTCCAGCCGCTTCAAGCGTACGATGTCGCTAAACGGCAGCACATCACTACCCAGAATCTCATACGGCGCGTGATCCATATACGTATAGTTGTACTTCTCCGCATCCAGACGCAGACCCGTACCACGCAGCATTTTGAGGAATCCGAGCTGAAGCTCTTCCGGCCCCAGAGCAAATACATCGTTAAACGTCTTGCGGAACGTATTGTAATCTTCCTCTGGCAGTCCGGCGATGAGATCCAGATGCTGGTCGATTTTTCCACTGGCTTTGACTTTGTTGACGGTACGGCTCAGCTTCGTAAAGTTCTGGCGACGTTTCACCAGTTCATTTGTCGGATCGTTCGTGGATTGAACCCCGATCTCGAAGCGGAATGTGCCTGGTGGCGCATTCTCTGCCAGGTAGTCCAGTACCTCGGGACGCATAATGTCCGCCGTAATTTCAAACTGGAACACCGTCCCCTGATGATTCTCAATCAGGAATTTGAACATTTCGAGCGCATAATCCCGCTTGATGTTAAACGTCCGATCCACAAACTTGATCAGCTTCGCACCCTTCTCAATCAGGTACAGAATATCCGACTTGGTCCGCTCAATATCGTAATACCGCACGCCGACCTCAATACTGGACAGACAGAACTGACAACTAAACGGACAGCCCCGGCTGGTCTCAAAATAAACCACACGCTTCCCGAGGTCGGGAATATCCTCTTCAAATCGGTGCGGTGACGGCAGATCGTTCAGATCCGCTTTCGGCCGACCTGGCATGAGAATGACCTCTTCCCCTTTGCGATACGCCAGTCCATAGACAAAGTGGAACTTCTTGCTTCCTTCCAGCTCCATCAACAGCTGATGCAGCGTCTCTTCCCCTTCACCCATCACGATGAAATCGACATTGGGAATTCGGTTCATCCAATATTCCGTGTCGTAGGACACTTCCGGCCCGCCCAGCAAAATTTTCACGTCAGGCATAACCTTTTTTAGATTATCAATGACCTTGATCGTCTCTTCGATATTCCAGATGTAACACGAGAACCCAATCACGTCCGCGCCGCGCTGGTACAGATCGGACACAATGTTCATGACTGGATCTTTGATCGTATACTCCGCCAGGTCAATATCAAAATCCTTCTCACTGTACGCCTTCAGACAACGCAAGGCCAAGGAGGTATGGATGTACTTTGCATTTAATGTAGAAAGAATAACCTTCATGGTTCACAACCTTTGCCTGGACACCCAGACCATATTTTTTTGGTAAAAGTAAAGCGGCACAGCCATCCTGCCCCGGATGCTGTTCATGCAAACCTCTTTTGAACTAGCCATTCCATGTCTCATGGACATTTTCTACTTTTGTCTTTCAAAGAGTGGACACTCTTTTCAAAAAGACATATACACCTCGCCAAACCAAAAACACAACATACAGTGCGCAACCAAATAAATAAAACCACATATTGTACATGCTACTTTCAGACATCCCTAACGCCAATGTCCACCCTTTGAAAGACAATTCACCTTAATTTGTCCACAATACAGAGACACACTCTAGTCCAATTCCATTTCAAACTTAATTGCGCTCCGGCTTTCGACAGGTTTGAAGATATCCTCTGAATAGACATATAGCATCTCTACAATCCTTTAAGCTTTACGCACATGAGCCTCAAAGACCTGAAAGCGCGAATGTAACCACAATTCACACTTCATCCCAACTTGCTCATATCTGATTATACCTTCGCCTACTACTCAAACTCGTAAAATGCATCATCATCCGTATCCACTTCTTCGCCCGATTGCTTCTGGAAAAACTCCAGGAACGGAAGTCCGTACTTGCGATACTTGACTTCACCGACCCCTTTGATATCCAGCATGTCACGTTCCGTCTGTGGACATACCACACTCATCTCGCGCAGGGTCGCGTCATTGAAGATAATGTACGATGGTACATGCTCTTTCGCCGCCAGATCACGCCGGATCAGACGAAGTTGTTCAAATACCGTCTCGTTAACCGCAGATGGCATCGCATCGCGTCCACGACGTCCACCATAATTCGTACCCGAAGCCGTCGCCGCTGTCTTGCGGACAACACGCTGCATCACTTCGCGTTGACCCTTCAGCACTTCCACCGCAAGTGGTTGCAGACGTACAACTGGATACTGCCCCTCGGACAGCATCAGATATCCTTCCGATACCATCACGTTGATGATCTCCGATATCTCGCGCTCTGTGCGATTTCCCATCACACCGTAGGTTGGCAGGGAATCAAAGCCATAATCGAGCACCTTTTTGGCACGGGAGCCTTTGAGCACCGAAGCGACCAGCGATACACCATACCGTTCACGCATGCGGTGAATGCAGCTGAATATTTTCTGAGCATCAATCGTCATGTCTACCAGCTCACGGTCGTCCGTACAGGAACTGCAAATACCGCAAGGTGTATCGTCATGCACCTCACCGAAATAATCCAGCTGCGCACTGCGCAGACAACGCGTTGTGTAACAGTAATCCACCATCTGTTGCAGCTTCCGGTAATCGTTCTGTTTGCGGTCGCCTTCCATCGGATTCTGCTCAATCAGGAACTTCTGGGTGATAATGTCCTGTGCCCCGAATAACAGAATACACTGACTGGGCTCCCCGTCCCGGCCTGCACGTCCGGCTTCCTGTACATATGCCTCCATGTTCTTCGGCATGCTGTTATGAATTACGTAACGCACGTTCGATTTATCAATCCCCATCCCGAACGCATTCGTTGCCACCATCACTCGGATATCATCGTACAAAAAAGCTTCCTGGCTCTGGGCCCGTTCATCGTCCGTCATGCCGGCATGGTAGCGTCCAGCTGGCAATCCCGCCTGCAACAAACGCTGATGCAGATCATCCACGTCCTTACGGGTGGCGGCATATACAATTCCAGGCTCGCTGGCATGCTCGCGCGCATAATTCAGGACAAAGTCCTTCTTGCTCTCGCCGCGAAGCACGCTAAACGCCAGATTATCCCGCCCAAGTCCGGTCACATACGTCTGCGGGTCCTGCAAACGCAGCAGCCGCAGAATATCGCCCATGACCTCGGGCGTCGCTGTTGCCGTAAAGGCCGCAACCACCGGCCGCTCCGGCAAACTGTCCACAAACGGCGCTACCGCCAGGTAGCTTGTCCGAAAATCATGCCCCCACTGTGATACACAGTGGGCCTCATCCACAGCAACGCACGAGATCGGCAAATAGCCCATCTCCTCGCGGAACCAATCCAGCTCCAGTCGCTCAGGCGCGACATAGAGCAACTTCAGCTCACCGCGTTGCGCCGCGCGGATACGATCATTCACTTCTTTGCCGCTAAGTGTACTATTAATATACGCGGCAGCAATTCCGGCGGTCGTCAACGCATCGACCTGGTCCTTCATCAATGAGATCAACGGGGAGACAACTAGTGTCAGACCCGAATATAACAGAGCGGGGATCTGATAACAGATCGACTTACCGCCCCCGGTTGGCATAATGCCGAGCGTATCTTCACGTTCGAGCAGGCTGGCTACAATCTTTTTCTGTCCCTCACGGAAGTCGGGGTAGCCATAATATTTTTGCAGGAGACCCTGCGCTTCTTCAATAGTTGGTGTTTGCACACTCATGTAAAGACTCCTTACTTATCACCGGTGTTCTTCCACCAGCTTGGTCCGATCCGATTCTGACATCCGAATGCGGCTCAAATACCGCATCCTTGACAACAAAATGGCGTTCTCATGACTTGTCCGTCAAGCAAACGCCGCTCCCTTTAGTTTAACGGTCCAGCCCGGAATGAGCAACCGCGTTTTACTGTAAAACGATCTTTTGCAAATGGGTGACAGTGGTGTATAACCTGAACGATAGAAAAAATCGCAAGTAGATTCAGATGTGATTGAACATTCCAGGAAAAATCAAAAAACAATCGCATGCCTTTTGGGGACAAAACGATTGTTTGTTTAAAGTGCGTTTGCTAATCTTTTAGCGCCTCAATTTCAGACTTAGTTAGACCACTTGTTTTGGCAATAACTGAAATTTCAATCCCAACTGAGAGCATGTTTTTTGCAATTTCAATCGCCTTTCTTTTTTCGCCTTCAACTAGCCCTTTTTCCATTCCCTTTTCCTTAGCCCATTCAATCATGGAAGCTTCATCATGCAAATACTTCTGACGCTCTTCATACAAACGACGTGCTTCCCGATCCTGACTTAAGAACTCCAGCGTATCCATTACTTTCTTAACCCCAGATTCATTCATGTTGTATCACCGCCTCTTGCATTCATCCGATAATACAATCCTTTCCTCTGCATTAACTGTTCATGCGTCCCATCCTCGGCGATTCGGCCATGCTCCATCACAAGGATACGAGAACACTGACGAGCGACCTCCATACGATGTGTGACAAGCAACCCGATTCTGCCTTTCATAAAGTTCAGCAAGTGATTCATCACCTTCTGTTCTGTCTGAATATCCAGTGATGACGTTGGTTCGTCCAGAATGTACAGATCGGATGACCTCATAAAGAGCCTGGCCAGCGACAGTCGCTGCTGTTGTCCTCCAGATATATTGGAGCCTTTCTCTTGCAACAGGGCTGCGTATTGTCCTTCCTGAGCCTCAATGTATTCATGCAAACCTGCCTGCTCTGCCGCAAGCTTCACTCTGTCCAATGTAACGTCTGAACTCAGACGGATATTGTCTTCGATCGTTCCTGTAAAAAAAGTTGGGGTCTGCGGCATATACGTCAGTCTGGATTGCTTATCCATTTCATTATCCATCTCTATATACTCTGCAACATATTGATCACCCAGCAATGCGCTTCCGTTTGTTGGCTCGATCAGCCCTGCACACACTTGGCATAATGTAGATTTGCCTGCCCCGCTGGCACCAACTACCGCAACCAATTCACCAGGAACCAGATTAAGCGAAATTTGATCCAGAATTCTCCGACCACTGTCTTCATCGGTTAACGTAACCTGTTGTAGACGTAGCATAGCCACTTCGTTCTTTTCATGTGCCCCTTTTGGTGTACTCCCCTGATCTTGGTTATACATTCCCTGTGCAAGCTTCACGTCCCTAATAATGGATGAGCCTGTCTTCTTGTGATCCCCCAACTTAAACCATGCAGAGATACGTCCAAATGCTCCCACGCTGGCTTGCATCTGACTCCACTGGCTGGACAAGCCGAGTACTGGCCACACCACCAATTCAAACAGCAGACTACTTGCGACAACCATGCCCGGAGACAGAGTTCCCCTAGCCGCTGACAGAGCAATAAGGAACAATGCTGCCAATTGAGCCAGACCAAACACCGCCATCGCCACATTATCCGACATGCTCAAGGTCATCTGTAACTTCGCCTGAACTCGATTCAGTGATTGTTGTTGTGTTCGAAAACGATTGAGAAACCACGGTGAAGCATCATACATCTGAATCACCGGTATCCCTTCAACATACTGCTGTATCTGTTCTTGGGACTCGCCTTCTCTGGATTCGACCTCATCGGACAGATGTACAATTCGCTGATCATACAACCTCGCCGTGAACCAGATTGCCCCTGCACTTACTAAGGCGATCACCGCAACCCATGCATCTGCTCTGTACAAGTATCCCAGCGATAGAGCAATGATGAATATAACCGTAACACCCTCTGCAATAGCCTCCACAACTTCTGCACCATGCTTCGTGTCCTCCTTGATGCGAAGCATCACATCCCCGGACTTCTGTCTGCGCACCCAGGAATAGGGCATTCGGTTCAACAGTTTCAACAGATCCATCGACATGTCCCGTTGCAACGATTCCTTGAGCCATACCAGCACATACCGATGCATCGCGAGCAATACGATAAACCCTGCCAGAATGGCGATAAAGATCAACGCCGTAGCATTAAGCTTTTCCTGTCCCCCATCATGAATGGCATCCACGAAGAATCCCTGTACGAAGGCAAGTCCCCAATCGAAGACCGCATCTGCTGCAATAAAAATGAGCAAGATCGCAACAGCTAATCCATAAGGCTTCATCCATCGAAAAATAATGGGCCATACCTTTGCCAGTGATACAGCTTCTTTTGAATCATCTGGGCCATATGGAACATGACTTTCGTTCATCTGATGATCAACTTCTATTTCACTATTTTCATTATTTTCATTTATCTCATTTGCTCCACTTTTCTCTTGGCTGCTCTTCGTTCCAGCACCATCGGCATATGCTGCATCTTCAATTTTGTTACTCATGCTGTCCCTCCACTTCGGTATCCTGCTCCGCAATATAGCTCCGATATCCATTGGGACGATCTAGCAGTTCACGATGAGTCCCCGTATCTTCGACGCGTCCTTTCTGAATATAGATGACCTGATCCGCCCGTTCGATCAGCGATAATCGATGGGTAACTGCAATAACCGTTGTGCCTTTGTCAGCAGTAATTCTCGCAAAGAGATCATTTAATCGTTGCTCATGCCACGGGTCTTGAGATGACGTAGGTTCATCCAACAATAGAATATCCGGCTTTCTCAGCATCGCTCTTGCCAAACTAATACGCTGAAGCTCACCACCCGACATCGTCCCGCCTTGTGGCTGAAGCTCCGTCCCATAGCCGAGCGATTGACGCATAATGGCGTCATGTGCATATGTCATGTGGGCCGCAGCCTCTACTTGATCGGCAGAAATCCCCTCTTGTCCAAAAACAATATTCTCTTCCACTGTGCCTGTGAAAATAAAGACTTGTTGCGGAACATAAACCTGATTGACATGTGCTGTCTGAACCTCATACCTATCATTCAGTGAATTCTTCTGATTCATGACCTGGATCGAACCAGTAACAGGTCTATCTAATCCGGATATTAACTTCAATAACGTGGTTTTCCCGCATCCACTTGGCCCAGTGATTACAGTAAGCTTTCCTTTTTTGGCCTCAAAAGAAATATCCGTTAACACTTCTTCTTGCTCCGCATACCTATAAGACACATGCTGCACGTTGATGCCACCCTGTTTAGATTGCTTTTCAAGCTGTCCTAACTCCGTTTCGGGTCGTACATATGTAGTTGTACTGGTCTCAACAACCTCATCCTTTTTCTCCAAATCCAGTACTTCAAAGATTCTGGATGCGTGAGAAGCAGAACCAATAAAATCATTCCACAGCCCGGATAACGACTCGATCGGACGAGTTAACTGACTGCTTGCCACCAAAAAAGCTGCCAGTCCTCCTACATCCATCTGTCCATTCAGCACCTGCATGCCGCCTAGATAGAGAATTAAGATCATGCCACCATACGTTGAGACCCGTCCGGCTGCTTCCGAAAGACGTTGTAACACAGATACAGACATCGTATGTCTGAACACTTGATCCATTCGATCTTTAAAATGATGGTGAACATAACCCGCGAGTCCGTAACTTCGGATCTCAACTGGGGCTTGGATGATTTCAGTTAGCATCTCATCTCTTGATGCTGCACTGGCATTTAACTGATCATGTTGTCGTTGCAGACGTTTACCCAAGCCTACCGTTACAAGAGGATAGATTAACGTAAATGCAATGATAGCCAACGACAGCGGCAAGTTCACCCAGCTGAAGTAAGCAAAGGCAAGAATCAGCTGAATGATATTTTTTGCAAGTTCAATACCATGTTGGTTTATCCCCTTTTGTGCTTCCTTGGCTGAAGTCCATATCCTGGAGGTAAGGTCACCCGTGTGATAATATGCCAGATCGCGTGTCTCTGTGTTGCCTAGAGATGAGAGCAGTAGAGACTGCATAGACAATAATGTCTTTTGCTGGAATAACGTCTCGACCCTCGTCATGAATGCGGTTACAATCAATCGTAATACTACAATGCTAACGCCTATGATCAAACCTGAGTAGAGTAACGAAAACTGTGCTTCGGTAGCACCTTTGACCAGTCTTCGGATCGATTCCAAATAACCGACCTCAATCAGGGAGACCATACATGCGGCGAATAATAACAGAATGATGAACATACGGTACTTACCCGTTAATGTCCATAATCGAGTTATCATGCCTAACGTTGTATACGTTCTTTTGTCAGCTAACATGGATGGTTTCTCCAATCTTGTCATTAAATTATGTACTTGGTTATGATATCATCGGTGATAAGGAAAAAATGAACATTTATTGCTGTAAGTACTATTCGAAGTAGGGAGATTGATATGCAACACGATTTGCTAGAGACATTGGATAAACTGTTCGACTACATAGAAGACAATATTCAAGACAAATTAACGCTGGATCATCTGGCAGCTGTGACTCATATATCCAAGTTCCACCTGCATCGCATGTTCAAACATGCAAGCGGACAATTGCCTGGAGAATACATTCGTTCACGCAAATTGGCGCGCAGCCTGGAGCAGTTGGTGAACCTAAATTGGAAGATTATCGATATCAGTGGACATTACGCTTTTGAACATGAACAATCCTACATACGCGCTTTCAAACAAACCTTTGGGATCACCCCCTTGCAATATCGCAAACAGGGAGCTGGAGACCTTGAATTCACAGCCCGTCTGACATCGTCCATGATCACGATGCTTCCGTACGGGTATATTTTCACACCAACGTATGTACGAAAACCGGCTATGAAACTCATCGGACAACGTTCCCATATTCGTTATGCAGATAATGAAGAGCATTATGAAGCCAATTCAGCAGGCAACGATTTTTTTGAAAAACACTTTCATTCGATTCCTAATGTGCTGCAGCCTAACGTGTATATTGGATTTACCCATGAGATTAACGAGGATTACAGTACATATCAACCGTCTGTAGAAGTGACCTCTCTGGAGCATATACCTGAAGACCTGAATGGACTTGAGGTCCCGGCCAACCAGTATGCCGTATTCAAATTCGTCTGTGATTTCCATCCAAGCCTGATCAACATTGATCATCTGGACAGTGTCTGGACATTTATCGATGAATATTGGCAGAGCCATTCGGGGTACGAGAAGAGTGATTCATACTATTTTGAACGAATTGATGGCAGTCTGGCTCAGGACCACTACGGAGAAATGGACATCTATATTCCTGCAAAGCAAATTTCACTGTAGGTGGAGGTGCGATACTTATGAATCAAAATACTCAAGCTAATTCAAGTTCATGCAATGCAAATTCTCGCAAACCCTGGATACGTAGACATCCGATATTCAGCACATTATCATTATTAATTCTTGTACTGTTCGTTGCCGTATTCCTGTATTTCTGGCTCCGTCCATACTTCTCCACGTTTGACCGTTCCGAGCTGGGAGATCTGAGTTATTCCATGCCTTCACGGAACGGTGAATATACTGCCGAGATTTATGGTGTACCTTACGGTGGTGCGGCAGGTGGCGTTACGATCTGGGTCGATGTAAAAAAGACAAATGCCCCTGAGGACTCCACGGTAAAAACGATATATCGTGCCGAGCACCACGGAAATAACCATCTTGAATGGGAAAGTGAAAACACACTCCGGATTGAAAACTGGAATGAATACAGAGATGAGACCATTACCCTCAATATCGATGACGAAATATATGATGGACGGGGCTGGGCGTGCAAAAGCTTACGAATGAAGAACCCGGCTGTGCGATGCCTGGCACCGGAAAAGTAAGAAATAGCTTCGCAGCTAAAATCGTCCTGATACTCGGCTCTCATCTTGACGCATAATACTCACTACATCCCACATCAGAAGTTCCACGATGAACGAGAAGCGTAAAAAGCCCCACTCACCGACTCTTTCGGTTAAGCGGGGCTTCTTTTGTTCATTTACAATTCGTATCTATCGGACTTAAAACATATGGCAGCATTATAATTTATCTATCATTCTGCTTCTGCTTCTGCTTCTGCTTCTGCTTCTGCTTCTGCTTCTGCTTCTGCTTCTGCTTCTGCTTCTGCTTCTGCTTCTGCTTCTGCTTCTGCTTCTGCTTCTGCTTCTGCTTCTGCTTCTGCTTCTGCTTCTGCTTCTGCTTCTGCTTCTGCTTCTGCTTCTGCTTCTGCTTCTGCTTCTGCTTCTGCTTCTGCTTCTGCTCACAATTGTGCCTCACACTCTATTTCCACTCAACCCTTATTTTTACACTGATCCGCTATCGTATCCTACAGCAACAATTCGTATTTGTTGTCCGCTCACTTATGCTTCAATCTATTTGCCTTATCTCCTTCTCCCCGCTTCAAACGCTTCTGTCCTCATCAAGTCCCAATTCATCTCCCTACTTACGAGGTGACTCTGCACCACGTTCTTCCCGTTCCTTCATCTCTTTGCGCACAACTACTTCGAGTTTCTGCCGATTGGCAAGCAGCCCTGGATCGTTGGGCAAATACTCACGGGCTTTGGTGTTATGCATCAATGCCTGCTCCCAGTTGCCTAGATGAGCATAACATAGGGATAAACGAGCATGTGGCAGCCAAGTACGACAGGCGACAGGCACCGGGCGCAGACCCGGATCGCGGCTGCTCACATCGACTGCCTGCATATACCAGTAGATCGCCGAGACGGGTTCATGCCGTTCATGGAAACAGGCAGCAATGGCGCAACAGAAATCGGCATGCGGCAGATCATACTGGAACGATTGCAGCAATGCCCCCAGCTTGCGGCCCGTCTCGCCCAGTCGTTCATAACATTCCGCCAGCCTCGCGCAGGCAATCAGGCGATCCTCGCGGTAACCGCTTGGCTGTTCCAGCAGCTTCGCGTACCCGCGTGCCGCCGCCGCATACTGCTGGCGGTCATAACATTCGCCTGCATAATAGAACAGCAGGCGACCTTGGGCTACACCCTCTTCGGCGATCCATTTGCGCAGAATGCGCACGTTTCGCGCCGAATGATGTCCCGCTTCGCGGCGATGCGTGACGGCAATGTCTGCCGTAATGACCTCGCCCTGCGGGAAGCTGAGCTGCTCGTGCAGCCGGCCATGCCAGCGGCACCCGGCATCCCGCTTGACCAGGCGAAGGCGTCGGTCCGTCACAAGCGGACTTCCCTCCGGCCCCTCGGCCAGCGTGTAGTTCAAGATCACAGCCGCCGTCTCCCCCTCAGACGGAAGCTGCTGCTTCAACACCTCCAGCTTCGCCCGTTCCGCGGGCAGCAGCACATCGTCCGCATCCAGCCACAGGATATACTCCTGCGTGGCCTTGGCGAATGACTCATTCCGCGCTGCTGCAAAGTCTTCCTTCCATTCATACGTGTAGACCTGGTTGGTGTACTGCGCAGCAATGTCCATCGTGCGATCTGATGAACCGGTATCCACAATGACGATCTCGTCAGCGATGCCAGCAACCGAGTCGAGACAGCGCGCTAGCATGCGTTCCTCGTTCTTCACAATCATGCATAGACTGATGGTGATCACGTTTTGAGCCCCTTCCTGTCAGACGTGTATTGCGAAATGTCATGACGGCTTTGCTCTTTCATTGACTAGTTACTTCAAACAAAGTACTAGCACTCTCATCCCCTTTAATCTCAAAGTCCAATAAAGAATACATCGACATCATTTTCACTATGGCTAACGAACCGAGGTAACGCTATTAGGTGTATTTCAGCCACTTGGAAAAACTAACGAATCTGAGGCGCGCTATCCTTGCGTTTTAGGCATGCATTCCTCTTTTATCACAGCTTTCTAATGAAATAGCGTCGCTTAGATTCGTTAGATTTGTCACCTCTCGAAAATCACCAATATAAGACGTGTGAGATTCGTTAGAACATAGACTGTCCTTGTCCTTGACTTAGGCTCTAACCCTGCCCTTGCCACTGTCTCTCCCCCTGCCTTGCCACTGGCCGTATCTCTTTTCTTTTTCCTGCCCTGTTCCCACCTTTACTGCTGCCCTTCCCCGCTCTCCTGACGACGAAGACGTTTCACCTGCTCCACCGCACTGTCCAGTGCCTTCTTGCGTTGTTTCATTACGCGGAGATGCTGTTGTTCCACCTCGGCAAAATGTGCATGATCCAGCTCCATCCACTCCATCAGTTGATCTAACGTTGGCGACATATGAAGCTGTGTCCTCCGCCGTCTGCGGGCCACGCAACATAGATATTTATGATGAACTTCCAGTTTCAAGACTTCGAAATAGGGCATCAGACACATCGCCAGATTTCCTGCATAGAAGGTCTGCTTGTGATCATAGAACGGATGATATCCATATGGCACGGTTACCACCAGCGTCCCCTCTTCTTGCAACAGCCGATGAATCTGAATCAATAACGTCTCTGGATGAGCAAAATGCTCCAACACTTCTCCAAGCAGCACCGTATCAAAGGTCGTTCTTGCTCTCCATTGCGTAATATCCAGCATCCGAAAATCCACATTGTTCCGCACCGGCCTGGATTCTTTGGCTAGCTCGCTTTGGGCATACCGGATACTTTCTTCCTCCAGATCAATGCCAGTGACACGAAATCCTTCACGTGCCAGCAGAATGGACGTAATGCCCTGACTGCACCCGACATCCAGGATGCGTTTGCCTGTCGCCTCACGGCACATCCAGTGAACACGCGTTCTCGTTGCTTCATGAGAATCTTCCGAGTTAATCTCGCCATAGTAACGTTCACTCACACGATCATGATTTGCCATGGGCGTCTCCCTGATCCTCGTCGGGGCCGATGGCAACCTCATGGTGAGCTGCACCATCCTCGACTGCCGTTTCTTTTTGTCCTACCGATGCTATGCTCTCCTGTTGCTCGCATACTCCCTTCACCTCAGGCCGCACAGGCTGGCCCAACACCACAATATTTCCTCCGTGGCATCCGGCCGTTGCGTTGCGTGTATCGAAGATCAGCTTCGCATGATTCGCCATCTCCTGATAATTGAATCCCGTATGATCCGTTGTGATGATCACCAAGTCAGCCCATGCCCACAATTCCGGCACCGCCGGACTAGCGTGCAGCACTGTGCCATCATCCTTGCGGAAGACAGGCACCATCGGATCGGTGAAAACGACTTCTGCCCCCGCTTCACTCAGCAGCCGAAAGACGTCGAGCGCAGGTGATTCGCGCAAGTCATCGATGTCTTTTTTATAAGCCATACCCGCCAGCACAACGCGCGCGCGCCGCAGAGATATCCCCTTCTGCTCCAGCAATTCTGCTGAACGCTTCACTACGTTCTCTGGCATCTGTCGATTAGTTGCATCTGCCAGCTGGATGAATTGCAGCTCTGATCCCTGCCGGCTTGCCGCCCAGGACAGATAAATCGGATCAATTGGGATACAGTGTCCGCCAATACCTGGACCGGGATAGAATGGCATGTAACCAAACGGCTTGGTGGCCGCCGCACCCAACACCTCCCAGATGTTCACGCCCATCTGTTCACAGGCCGGAGTCAGCTCATTGACGAGTGCAATGTTGACACTGCGAAATGTATTTTCGAACAGCTTCGCCGTCTCCGCTACCGTCGTTGAACTGACTGGAACAACTTCGTTGAGGAACGAGCCGTAGAACTGTTTACCATACTCCAGACAGGCAGGCGTAGAGCCGCCAATGATCTTTGGCGTATTTTTCACACCATAATGCACACTGCCGGGATCTACCCGTTCGGGAGAATAGCAAACGTAGAATTGTTCTCCCGCCCGCCAACCGTTTGCCGCCTCTATCGGTTGTTTCACGACTTCTTCCGTCGTGCCCGGATAAGTCGTGCTTTCCAATATAACAAGACTGCCCTCCTGCAAGTATGGAGTCATGCCATCCACCGCAGACGCAATATACGAGATATCCGGTTGATGCTCGGCAGTCAGCGGAGTGGGCACACAGATTACAATGACATTCGCCTGTGCCACTGCTGTATAATCCGTGCTGGCCGTGAACAAACCTGCCTTCATGAGAGACTGCAGGACTGCATCATCTATACCGATGACATACGAATGTCCGGCACGCAGCTTGGCTACCTTGGAGGTATCGATATCGATCCCGTGAACCTGATATCCTGCCTGGGCCATCTCGATGGCCATGGGCAAACCTACATAACCGAGACCGATGACAACAGCTTTCAAGGAGCGATCATGAATAGGTTGTATTGGGGTCGGTGGCTGTAATTCTTCTTTTCCTTCGTGCTGCTCATGCTGATGATTCTCTTCCATTCCTTCCAACTCCAAATGCTCCGCCTCCCTTCACTGGGCGTGTCTGAAAACTCCATTGAAGCCGTTTTGAGACACACCCTAATCGATATAACCGCCTGCACGCAAAAACCGGGCAATCGCTGGTTTGTTCATCATGGCACTGTCCGAACGATACTCTGTGAAGTTCACACGAGGCAGGCTGCTGTACCGTTCCGTCAGTCCCTTGTCCTGGTGCTCCGGCAGGATCACATAATACTGTGCATCGTATTGACGAGTGCGCGGTGCTTCAAAGGGCGAGATCAACACTTCATGCAATTTCTCGCCCGGACGAATTCCGGTCACCTTGTAATCGAAGGATGGACGACCTGCCTGTTCCAACATGACGGAAGCCAGATCCGTCATCTTGCAAGCTTTCATTTTCATCACAAACGTCTCCCCGCCCACGGCTGCCTCAGCGGCCTTAAGCAGTAAATGTATGGCCTCGGTACGTGTAAGGAAAAAGCGGGTCATGCCTTTGTCTGTAATGGTCAGGCTCTTGCCTTCATCGATCTGGCGACGGAACAAGGGCACGACACTTCCGCTGGTTCCAAGCACATTACCGCCGCGGATGCAGACAAACCGGGTCCCTTCACTCAGCCAATTGGCACGGATCATCATTTTTTCACCCAAAGCCTTCGTCATGCCATATACGTTAATCGGATCTACCGCCTTATCCGTGGACACATCAATAACTTTGGGAATCTGCATACGGATCGCAGCCCGAATAATGTTCTGTGTGCCGATCACATTGGTCTTGAACGCCTCATCCGGCTGGTCCTCGCAGACCGGCACATGCTTCAGCGCAGCCAAATGGAAAAGCACATCCACGCCCCTGCATGCATCTTCCACTGCCCGATAATCCCGGATATCTCCAATGATGAATCGCAGACGCGGGTCATGGTTGAACTCACGCTGCATTGCAATCTGGGCGTATTCATTGCGTGACAGAAGGCGAATCTCAGCCGGGTCCTGTTCCAGCAGCACCTCGGTCAGCTTTTGACCCCAGGAGCCTGTTCCTCCGGTGATCAGAATCGTTTGTCCTTGAATCATCGATGAATCCCCCCTGATCAGATCATGAATTCGCGTAATACCTGGGCCATCTCATCCCGGCTTAATCGGTCTTTTGGCGGTACTTTTTTCACTGAAGTATTGTTTGAATGTACGATGTTGACATAATTGCGCGGAGCAAGCAGTTCATGCGGCAAGTCTATGACATTGCCATGTGTACCTCTGCCCGGAAGCTTGACCCGGTATCCGGATGCGTACTCCGCTGTTTTATACAGGTAGACATAGAATTGCGGAGAACGATGAAACGCTGGTGCCATTTCGTTGTTCACGCTATCCCAGAGATAGCCGTTCTGGTTAATCAGTGCCAACGTCTGCGGCTGTGGCTGTATATCGTAGAGTTGCTGAACAAAGGTTCTATGATACAGATCATCCGAATCCAGACGGGCAATATAGATATCCTCTGCTCCTTCAGCAAAAGCCAGAATGGCACGCACACTTTCAATATTTGTTCCAAAACGGATATTGGAAGGGAGTGGCTCTTGACCTGCCAGAATCTCCTGCATCAACTCCCCCGATTCCTTGGACAGCTTCACCACGGTCAGGAAATCCTGATTCGTCTGTGCCTTCAGGCAATGCAATGTGAACGTGCGGAAGATGCTCATTCGACGTTCCAGCCACTCCCGCGTCAATCGCTGCGGGTCCATCCCGTAATTGTTGAAGTTAATCTCAATCACAACTTTCCTGGACATAACATTCCTCCTCATGAACGCTACTGCATGATCCTTTTACAGCATACAGACCGTTTTCATAGTATTGATGTCGTCTCTCTCGATGCCGTCTCTCAATGAGCCACATCTATCACATTCATATCTCTTCCAAGCAACATCTCCTTTGGAATCCAGCACTCTATAACGTATGAAACATTAATAGAAGCGGTACCGACAGATGTACTGACTTTCATATAAATAGATTCATATACGCCTGAAGATGAAGCCCTGCGGGTCGAACGTACATATCGTTGCTCCAGTCGCAACATAGAATAGAGCAGTTCTATTTTCAAAGGGGGCAATCGCTGAATGGATTCGATCTATCTTGAACTGGAAGGTGTGCTTGAGCAGCTTGAAACGGCGCTTCTTGAACAGCGTCCGCTCTCTCTTGTACGTGTCGGCGATGGCGAGAATATCGTCATGTCTCAAGAAACGGTGTGGACCACGGAACGGGTCCTTCAGGAGCGTTGGACCAAGAAAGCTAATTTAGGACAAAAGGGATTGCGTCTTCCCAACCCGCAGCTCCGGGATGAAGTTGCCGCTTCCTTGCAACGGGCGGATATCGTCGGCGTTCTTCCCCGCGGTGACAGTACCATTAACGCGCCGGATTATCTCAAACGACCTCTGACCGATATGGTGTTTGCCCACTTTGGCATCTCTCCCCCACGGACTTGTCATGCCTGTGTCAATCGGGAACTGGCACAAAATCCTCGTTTCTGGCAGATGCTTGCAGGCAAGCGTGTGCTTCTCGTTACCCGTGAGACCGAAGCCTTGCGTGCTACGCTCGAACGTGAGCCGTATCATTTAAGCATCGTGACTGCGCTACCCTTCGACAGCTATGATCACATGCAGGAAACACTCGAGTGGATTCAGACGAATCAAGATACCTTTGATGTCGCTCTCTTCTCCTGTGGTGTCAACGCGGTTGTTCTGGCTGAGCGTACAGCTGCACTCGCCGGCAAAGTCGCCATTGACTTCGGCAAAGCCAACAACATCATTCTGAAAGGGCGTGCCAACTGATCCCCCTGGACACCTCCATCCTTCAGATGAGTGATCCGCCTTGACTGTACAGACATTTGTATGACCAAAACCCCCGGCTCCTTAAGCCGGGGGTTTCATGCTGAGCGCTAGTCGAGATATATTGCGACACGACCTTCTACTTCTGGTTTCTGGGAAATGAAACGAACTCTGCCGTCAACAAAAGCGATGACGAGCACTCTGCTTATTGATATTACGCCTTCACAACTAACCAGTGGCTGCAATACCGTATAACATCTCCGGCCCGGTTCTTACTGCTGTGGACACCCCCGAGATGAACGAAGTATACACACTTTCCAGTGCGGGTGGTGCAGACAGGTCCTGAGCTGTGAACGAATGAAATTCGGCACCGCCGTTCTGTCCAATCGTCCCTTCAGCACGGTAGATGACATAGAATGGATCATATACGAATCCCCGTACCAGCTCCACCACAAAGGTATCTCCAAGTTCTCCCGTAACCCCCACTGTTCCGTTCAACGTAATAATGGGATTCACCACGCCTTGAGTCTGCAGACCAATCGCACCAAAAGCTGTCGGGGATTCTGACAGCGACAAACCGGGCTGTCCAACAGTTCCCGAGTTCATCGAAGTTCTCATATCGAGAAACACGCCCATGAGTAACACCTCCAATGCTATGGGATACCATATCCTATGAATCTCACAACTCTTCGGATTGGATGTATAGCAGTTTCATGAACCTATTTTTATTTGTCGACTGTTAATGGTATATTGGACTGCATAACGAAATGAACGGATCGTATGCACACAAGCGGTACAGGCTGTTCAGAAGGAGATTACTATTCATGAATAAACGCAAACGTCCAACAGGCAAAACATCGGCCTCGGCCAAGGGAAAATCATACGCAGGTTCATCTACAGCACGTTCCGGCAAGTCTAACTTCTCATCTGCAAAATCATCGGGTGCTTCCCCATCACGCAATACGGAGGAGAATAAGAAACCACTAGCTGCCAAATCATCAGCCGCACCGAAGAAAGCCGGAGGTAACAAATCCAAAAATGGCAGTGCTTCCAAGCGCCCGGGCAATGCCTATTATCGCAAGCAGGAACCACCACGCCAGTACAAAGTCACCGAACCGGACGAACTGCTGAACTTCCTGTTGCAGCATTTGAAATCGGGACGGAACGCGGTGAAGTCCATTCTGGGTCGTGGACAGGTGTCCGTGGATCAGAAAGTCGTAACCAAGTTTAATGAAGCGCTAACGCCAGGTCAGATTGTCTACATCCGAAAAGAAGGTGCAGTCGCTGCTCCATCCTTGACGGGTATTAACATTTTGCATGAAGACGATGATATCATCGTGATCCGCAAGGAAGCCGGACTGTTGTCCATTGCCGCTGACAAGACGGATGATCTGACAGCATATCGCCAACTGACAGAGCATGTACGACGCACCAATCCGCTGAACCGGATCTTTGTCGTCCATCGTCTGGATCGGGATACATCGGGTGTAATGATGTTTGCCAAAAGTGAAGAGGTACAGCAGAAACTGCAAAACAACTGGAAAGAAAATGTGCAGGACCGTGTCTACGTTGCCCTTGTTGAAGGTGCAGTAGCCAAAGAAGAAGGCACCATCTCTTCCTGGCTGAAGGAAACCAAAACACTGAAAATGTACTCCAGCTCTCGTCCGAATGATGGACAACATGCGATCACGCATTACAAACGTCTGAAGTCGAACCGCGACTTCTCTCTGCTGGAAGTACGTCTGGAGACAGGTCGCAAAAATCAGATTCGTGTGCACATGGAAGATCTCGGACATCCGATTGCCGGTGACCGAAAATATGGCGCACGCACAAGAGACCTCGGCCGTCTCGGACTTCATGCACGTATACTCTCATTTATTCATCCGACAACGGATGAACTGATGTCATTTGAAACGGATATTCCGAAACCATTCCTGTATCCGTTCCGTGCAGATGCTCCACCTGCGAAATAACTGCATCTTTAGTGTGTGTCTATAGAAAATATAGAAAATTCCACTGATCCATTGATCATGCCTGAAAGGAGGAACGGACACTGAAAAATCTGTTGATTACCGGTTACCGGGCACATGAATTGCAAATTTTCGGACAAAAGCATGAAGGTATTCCTTTTATCAAAAAAGCCATCTCTTCCCGCTTAACGCCTATTGTCGAGGATGGTCTGGAATGGGTGCTGACGCCGGGACAATACGGTGTGGATCTGTGGGCATGCGAAGTCGTGATTGATCTGAAGAAGACGTATCCACATCTCAAACTATCGATCATTACTGCCTTTCAGAACCCCGAGGAACAATGGAAAGAAGACAAGCAGGAGTATTACCGTTCCATCCTCTCGGGTGTGGACTATTACGGTGCGATTAGCAATCAGCCTTATATTGGACCGTGGCAGTTCACTGCCCGGGATGACCTGTTGCTGCGTAAAAGCGACGGTCTTCTGCTCGTTTATGATGAAGATGCCGGGGAAGGCAGTCCCCGTTTTGTGAAGGAAAAAGCCGTGAAGAAACAGCAGAATGAGGACTATACGATCATCAGTGTCACTTCAGAGGATATCCAATCGGTAGCTGAAGAAGAGCGCATGAACGATATTGTAGACTTCGACGATTCTTCCTTCTGAATCATGCTGGATCAATGCAGACAGTTCAAGGTCCATCCGTTCACATCCATCATCAGAGGAGATTAACATTCCGTATAACGTACATATGTTTTTTTTGGAGTCAGGTTGGGTATAAGTAGTATTATAACTGCGATGATATGTCGTATGGGATAAGGGGAACTGCAACCATGACAATTACGCCAGAGCAGCGCATTCAACTGCATGGATTTAACAACCTGACCAAGTCGCTGAGCTTCAATATGTACGATATCTGTTATACGAAAACCAAAGACGAACGCGAAGCTTACATTGAATATATTGATGAACAATATAACGCCGACCGGCTAAGCAAGATTCTGAACAACGTCTCCGACATCATCGGGGCCCACGTGTTAAATGTTGCTAAGCAGGATTATGTGCCTCAAGGTGCCAGTGTGACGATCCTTGTCTCGGAAGGTCCTATTGTGGAGATCCCCGAAGAATCACTCGATGAATCTCCCGGCCCTCTGCCCGATAACGTCGTTATGCAACTGGACAAAAGTCATATCACGGTGCACACCTACCCAGAGTTTCACCCTAGTGAAGGCATCAGTACCTTTCGTGCGGACATCGACGTCTCCACCTGCGGTGAGATTTCACCGCTCAAGGCGCTTAATTATCTGATCCACTCGTTTGATACAGACATTATGACGATGGATTACCGGGTACGTGGCTTCACGCGGGACACCAGTGGACGCAAGCTGTTCATTGACCATGAGATCGGCTCGATTCAGAATTATATTCCCGACGAGATCAAGAACAGCTTTGACATGATTGACGTGAACGTTTATCAGGAGAATATTTTCCACACCAAATGTAAGCTGAAGGAATTCGACCTCGATAATTATCTGTTTGGGTACACCAAAGATAAGCTCAGCAAGAAGGAACAACAGGAGATTACGGAGTGGCTGAAGCTGGAGATGGACGAGATCTATTACGGCAAAAATATGAATCGTCCCACTTAAAAGTCTGCTCGAAGGCTGATCCAGAAAGCCGGCCAAGGTCTAAGACAAGATTTCATGAAGGCAAGGTTCTCTTCAAGAGCCTCCGGCATGTGCTTGTCTTTTTCTATGTTATGTTGACAGTGTGCAACTTTATTTTTTATTATAGGAGTAACTGTATTAATATGCAGTGAAGGAGACTGAGCCTGTGATCGAAACGAATACCACTAGACGTAACGAATCACTGTTACAAGCGCTTACTGCACAGCACAATGCCATTACCAACAACATAGCCAATGCAGACACGCCTAACTACAAAAAGAAAACGGTAGAGTTTCAGGAAGAGCTGAGACGGATCGTTGAGAATGGCAAAACAGATCAGCTCGCCATGAAGCGGACTCATGAAAAACACTTCCCTGTCAGTGATCCCCATTCTTCCATCGTACAGTACCGAATTGTCGAGAACAACGAAACCACGATGAACAATAACAACAATAACGTTGACATTGACAAGGAAATGGCGGACCTTTCAGAGAACCAACTCATGTATAACTACATGGTTGACCGGGTCAGTGGACATTACAAAAAAATGAAGAATTTATTGAATGATCTGAAATAATGAATGTACAAGCAGCCCGAAATGGCTGCTTTTTTTTGTTGTTTTTCAATGAATGTAGACGGTTTAGTGCCATTTTTCGGTATCTGCTCCTGTTCGTAGTATAATGGAATGAAATGAAAGATTTCATATCGAACAAAAGAGGTGCAACATGGCTCCACGTCATTTAAATGCTTTTCAAGGTTCCAAAGTCAGACTCGCAGCCCCATGCCCGGAAGATTGCATGCGTCTCTCCCGCTTCACGGACGATTACGAATATTTGCGCAACATGGATACCGATATTGCCGTTCCATTAACGCCGGATGAGACAGGCTCCTCCTCTGTCCGTCGAGACAACGGCTTTGAATTTGCATTACGTACACTGGAGGGGAATCGATTCATTGGCTTCACCGCCCTCTACCGGATTGAATGGAACAATCGCTCCGCCCGTCTGGCCATTGGCATCGGTGAAGAAAATGATCGGGGTAAAGGATATGGCAGCGATGCCCTCGCTCTGATTCTCCGATATGGCTTCCATGAATTGAACCTCAACCGGATTGCGCTGGAAGTCATTGAATACAATGAAGCCGCGAGACGCGCATACCTAAAAGCCGGATTTCGGGAAGAGGGGCGTCAGCGTTCTGCAGTTCTGCGGGATGGCATGCATTATGACCTGATCTCGATGAGTATCCTTGCGGAAGAATGGTCGGCACAGTCTGGGCTTCCACTGTCGTTCGGATCTAATCGTTCTGCCCCTGCTGCCGAATCCGGAAATAGGGGAGCTGCTGATTTTTCACCTCGCATTGGCGTAGGCGCGGTCATCCTGAATGATCGGGGCGAAGTGCTCCTAGCCTGGCGGAACCGCCAGCCTGAACAGCACACCTGGAGTATTCCTGGCGGGAAAGTAGATCCCTATGAGTCCCTGGAGACAGCCGTCATCCGTGAAATCAAGGAAGAAGTGAACCTTGATATCGCCATCGACAGCCTGCTCTGCACGGCGGAGACAATCCAGCCACAACAGCAGGAACATTGGATATCCGTGCTCTATTCCACCAAGGTGATTGGCGGCCATGCTCGTAATCTGGAAGAAGGCGGAGCCATCGGTGAGATCGGCTGGTTCCCGCTCCATGATCTGCCTTCTCCACTCGCTTGTTTTGCCGTACCTGGGCTGGAAGCTGTGAAGAAGCTATATAATGAATCCCTGTAATTAAATTATCTCATCAGATGGAGGTAATCCTTATGGATCATGCAGAACAGATGAATCAATTATTTCAGGCTGCACAGGCTGGAGATGCGGTAACCATTGCTGGAATTCTCGCTTCTCAGCCGGAACTCACCAATACGGAAAATCAGGATGGGTTAACTCCGCTGGGGTATGCCTCTCATTATGGACAAGCAGGAGCAGTTCGTGTTCTTCTGGAGCGCGGAGCCAATGTTAACGCCCTGTCTCATTCGAAAATTTCCTTTATTCCGTCCAATACTGCACTGCACGCTGCTCTTGCCGGGGAACGTTCTTCCGAAGTGATCGGCCTTTTGCTTCAACATGGGGCATCCACGAGCATTTTGGACAGTGATGGACAATATGCACTGCACTCGGCAGCATTTCATACGGATCAGATCGAACTTATCGAGATGTTAATCCAGTATGGTGCAGATCCACATGCGCTGAACTCAGCGGGTCAGACCCCATTGGACATTGCACTTGAACGCGGTAATACGTCTACAGCTTCATGTCTGCGAGCAGCCGTTGCAGCTCAGCAGCAATAATGTTTAGCTAGCTTGGACAATAACATGAATAACCGTCAGGACTCTTTTTGGAGTACAAAGAGAAGGTCTGACGGTTATTTGTGTTGTCCTCTACGTTCTCGTATACATATGTAGTTCAACTTCTATAGAAATCTCACAATACATCATATTTTTTTCAGAAAACAAGAACCGTTTGACACCTTACACGGTCTAATACTCAACACAACCATGAAAGGAGGAGCCATGTGACCCCTACTCAGCTCACTATCGCCGCACAAAAAGGGGATGCCGAGGCTTTTGCAGCCTTAATGGAATTGCATCATAGTCGACTGTACCGCATCGCCTATGCCTACCTGCACAACCAAGGTGATGCACTGGAGGCCATTCAGGAATCAACCTTCCGGGCATTTCGTAAACTCAAAAAATTAAAAGAGCCATCCTACTTTGGCACTTGGCTCATCCGCATTCTGCTCAACTACTGCGCAGACGAACGCAAACGCAAAAGCCGTTTCAGCCCCGATACGGCGATTCATGAACCCAGCAGCTGGGATCGTCCTGCCGACCCTGATCTTGCTGCCGCCGTATCCAACCTTGATCGGGATTGTAAACAGATTATTATCCTGAGTTATTTTGAAGGTTTCTCCCTAACCGAAGTTGCTGATATTCTGGAAATCCCGACCGGAACCGTCAAATCCCGATTACATCGGGCACTCGGACAGCTCCGGGATCAACTTGAAATGAAAGGAGATGCATCTTCATGACGGATGAACAAAAATCATTCGACGCATTGGAAGAACGTCTGAATGCTCGTAAGACGGAATACGAAACCATGCCAGTACCTGATGCTGCCTCCCAGGCTGTGCAAGCGGGAATTCGCCAAGCTGCCCGTAAGCGAAAGTCCCGGCTGCGCTGGTATGTGAGCTCCATCTCGGCTGCTGCTCTCATCCTGCTGTTTACGGGATGTATCCGTGTCTCTCCCGCTTTTGCATCCTTCGTGGAGCAATTGCCTGGCATGGAAGGCATTGTGAGCGTGATTCGCCAGGACAAAGGATTAATGATGGCGATCGATCAGTCTCTCTTGCAGAAGGTCGGTGTCACCGACGAGCATGATGGTACTTCCTTGACCGTTGAAGGCATTATCACAGACGAGTCACGTATGGTCATTTTTTACACGATGAAAGGCATGAAAGAACCCCAGAAATTCAACTATGATATCGATCTGCTCGATGAGAACGGGAAAGATCTGCCTGTTGCGTTTACTCACGCTTATCCAACACCTTCTCCAGACGAGAATGTGAATGAGAATATGATTGACGTCATTTTCACAGATGAAGCCTCTCCTCCTGAGAAGCTAAGCGTCGTGTTTAAGTCCAGAGATACAACGCGTGCAGAAAAGTGGAAAATAACGTTCCCGGTAGACAAGAATCTTACCAAAGGCATGAAAAAAGTCATTCCTGTGAATCAGACGTTAACAGTGGATGGACAGCGTATTGATGTGAAACAAGCTACTCTGTATCCAACACGTCTTGTGCTTGATGTGAATTTTGATCCTAAAAATACCAAGAAGGTATTTGGCCTCAGCGATCTTCAACTGGTTGATGAGCAAGGGCGCGCGTGGAGAACGGATACCTCAACCGGTGAGGATGAACGTTCCATTTACTTCGAAAGCATGTACTTCTCCATACCAAAAAAGTTGACGTTACAGGGATCTGGCTTCTCCGGTTTGGATAAAGATGAGTTGGATTTCACCCTTAATCTGAATTCACACCGGATCACAGGTGGACCACCTGGATTGAAGATGGTAGGCAGCAAGGTCGAAGGCAAAGATCTAATTATTGATTTTTCCGTTGCTGGCAGGATGGAAGGTGGATTCGTTCTCACTTTCAGGGAAGTTACAGATAGTGCAGGGAAATCATATGAAGTTCCTGGCTCCAGTTGGAGTAGTGGGGATGGGACGGATGACAGTCATACGATTGTTTCTTCTACTATCCAAAATGGAGCCAATTTAAAAGGGGAAGTGAAGATGAACATCTCCACCTATCCGATGAAAGTAAAGTCTCCCTTCTCATTGGACATTCCTGTTAATCCTTAATTTTCTACCCATAGGCTGTGATTATCGCAAATATTCTATATAATGGAAACATTCATTATTACGAGCAATGATGTTCATAGGGAAGGTGTGTTTAGATATGAATCAACGTTCCATCCGTTATCCGCAGCCACTCGCTCCGGGAAATACCATCGGTGTAGCTGCACCCTCCAGCGGTGTAGGCGAATCCTTGCACCATTATCTTGAGGAGAGTAAACGCAACATGGAGCGCCTTGGTTTTGGCGTGATAGAAAGCCCATCGCTCCGCCAGAACATCAAATGTGTGAGTGCCTCCAAAGAGCAACGCGCCGAAGAGATGAATGAATTTCTTCGCAATCCAACTATTCAAGCCATTATCCCTCCATGGGGCGGGGAGTTTCTCATGGATATCCTGCCCCTGCTGGATTGGAAAGCTTTGAACACATTGCCGCCCAAATGGGTCATGGGATATTCGGATATCAGCACGTTCCTGTTCGCATACACCCTGATCACCGGAACAGCGACAGCGCACGGCACCAATTATGTGGATTTAAGATCACACGCCCTTGATCCCGTAACTGCGCGCTGGATCGATGTATTACAGACCCCTTATGGCGGACAGATCACACAATCGTCTTCCACACATTATCAATCGGAATGGAAAATGGAACTGCCTGGATTTAACCTCGATACACCTTCACGCTGGAAACAGCTCGGGCACTCGGAAGATGCAGATACAGCTGTGGCGTTCTCCGGTCGGCTGATCGGCGGCTGTATGGATACCCTCACCTGTCTAATCGGCACCCCATATGCACCCGTAAAATCCTATTTGGATCAGTACTGTGCAGATGAAGGAACCATCTGGTATCTGGAGAGCTGTGAGATGAGCGCCGGGGATATCTATCGTCATCTGTGGCAGATGAGACAGGCTGGCTGGTTTGCAGGCGTGAAAGGTTTCATGTTCGGCCGGCCTGCGGGTTATTCCGATACAGCGGATTTCAATTTCACGGATGCCCTATCCGCTGCACTTGGGGATCTGGATGTTCCTGTACTGTACGGTGTGGATCTCGGTCATATGCCGCCCCAACTCACCTTTGTGAATGGAGCATTGGGCAAAGTGGCTTATGAACATGGACGCGGGAGCCTTGACATGGCGTTTGTGTAATCACCTTTTATAGGCAGATGCATACCTTGAAGTAAGAACTTATTTTGAGGAAGGGTTGTGCATCATGTCTGAATCCACATCCACGCCATCCGCGCGTGTCGTGTATCAAGCCAATCAACCGATGCTTCAATCCGTGCAAAGTGTGCGGAATATGCTTCATCATACAGCCCGGCAGCACATAGGCAAGAAGGTACAAGTCCAGAATATCGATGGTCAAGTGTGGGAAGGTGTCATCATCAGTGCAGATCGGGGGATTTTGTATCTTCAGGTTACTCCGATGCATGGATACCCTGAACCGCGCGCCTTGTTTGGACCAACGATTTTGCCGCTGGTGCTGTATGAATTGTTGGTTATCACCCTGTTGATGTAGGGGTATTGTTCCTGTTGATCTGTTTATAACCGAACCTTGTTCCAAGAAGCTTCGCTCCTGAGATCTTCAAGTCTTGGGAACGAAGCTTTTTTATGGTCTTGGCGATGGTGCGGTATGATTCTTTGCGAGCGTGTGAAATATGATACAATGGTGTCGCACCACCCCATATCTCATATGAAACGGAGCTTGATCCGGTTGGAATACATACGTCATGATTCATCACCCGCATCACAAGTCGAAACGGGCATGATTGGCAGCAACCCTACTGAACAATCCCGCGTGATTGCCATCTGTCTGCTCGCAGGCAAAATCATGCTGCAAAGCGGTGGTGAGACCTACCGTGTGGAAGATACCATGAAACGCATGGCCGCTGCGCTGGGTTTACCCCATTCGCACAGTTACGTTGTGCCGACAGGCATCTTCTTCTCTGTTGATGCAACCGAACCCGCCAAGCTGATTCGTATCTCCGAGCGTACGACAGATCTGGACAAGGTATCCGAGGTAAATGCGGTCTCCCGCCGCATTGGACAAGGTGAGCTATCCGCTCAGGAAGCCCATGAACTGTTGGTACAGATCGAAGGCAAGCCTTCCTCCTACTCAACGGCTGTGCAGCTTACGGCCGCAGCGTTATCCAGTGGTTGTTTTACCATTATGTTTGGCGGGGGCTGGAGCGACTTTCTTCCGGCGCTAATCTGCGGGGGCATAGGTTATGCAGCCGTTATTGCTTTTCACCGGTTGGTACGAGTCAAATTTTTTGCCGAGCTTACGGCCTCCTTCGTTATTGGCATACTCGCTTTTCTTCTGATCTATATGGGAGTGGGCCATGAACGGGACAAAATTATTATTGGTTCAGTTATGCCGCTGGTTCCCGGGCTGCTGATTACCAACGCTGTACGCGACCTGATGGCCGGACATCTCGTCTCCGGACTATCCAAGGGAGCCGAGGCATTTCTGACCGCCTTTGCCATAGGTACCGGCATTGCAGTTGTATTTTCACTTTTTATGTAAGACGGAGGAATGCAGGATATGCTCCATTTTATTGAACAAGCCTTAACCAGTTTTGTCGCATCAGCCGCGTTTGGGATCATCTTCAACGCACCACGGCGCATGCTGCTCCACGGCGGATTTGTCGGCATGATCGGCTGGATGATCTATATCGTGCTTGAATATGCAGCGGATGCGGTGCCTGCTACACTTGCAGCGACTATAGCCGTCGGGGTCATCAGCCAGGTATTCTCTCGCATGTTTCGTGCACCCGTCATTATCTTCAGCGTCGCAGGCATCATTCCTCTGGTTCCTGGTGGGCTGGCGTATAATGCGATGCGGAGTTTTGTGCAAAATGACTACAGTGCCGCCATGGAGATGGCCGCCAAAGCACTCATGTTATCCGGCGCTATTGCCGTAGGCCTGGTGTTATCCGAGGTATTAAACCAGATGATACGCCGAATTCCCGCCTCACTGCGGACAAAATCATCATCAAAATGATTATTCTTTTCATAGTTTCAACACACATAAGGCCCGTTAGTATACAGGATGATCTCTTGTATGCTAACGGGCCTGCCGTATACTATTCCAATTCATCCTTTTTACTTCACAAACGTATTCTTCACACGCACCGACTTCAGGAAATACGGGATGAAGATACAGCACGTCAGAATAGATCGTACGATCAGCTGAAAAGCAGGAGTTGCATCAAGCACATGCTGTTCCCTTGGGATTTCATTTCGCGCAATCAGAATCCAGGTCACGATGCTTATGATTACATTCATCAGATACATCACCATCATCATGCGTGGAAACTGTTTCTTCCGCCTATATAAAAGAATGAGATTCACGATTACGATCATCAATAGTATGGTGCTGCTAATGAAACCAAACCATAGGAGTGGACGAATCGTCTCCGTGTAGATCTGCGGGTCAACACCACGGCCGACTTCCCATCGGGCAGGGTCCATGATGACATTCACCTGCGATACATCCGAGATAAGAAACACCAGCGCAAGCCAAAGACTGATCTGGATTAAAATAAGCCATCCACCTAAGCCGGAGATACCCGGCCGTTCCGGTCTGATACCGGTTTTGGGTTGCAGCGAGTTCATATCCGCATCTGTATCCGAGTTATTGTAGTTATGGTCCATGTCATCCTCCTGTTTACGCGTTACGTTAGATAAGAGAACATATTATATATTACAATCTGGATTCTGTATATTTTAGAGGACGAACAGAGCATGTGGCCTATGCTCACCCTCACTTGATGTCTATTGCATAATAATCGGCATTTTCTGCTCTTCCCGAATTTTCATACAAGCTTCTATTCCGTCCATATTCGGCATCATGACATCCAGAATAATGAGATCAATCGACTCTCTTTTCAATTGTTCCAGCGCTTCAAGCCCATCATTCGCGGTGAGAATCCGATAACCCTCGTTGCCAAAATAAATTTCCATCAGTTTAATAATCTCCTGCTCATCATCGACAAGCAGAATGGTTGCTGGCTGTGCCACGGCATTATTCCTTTCCCTTCCATAATTCATGATCTGTTCAAAGTATACCACCGAGGGATGAAACTGCGAAAATCATCATGATCTTCACGGACACGCTCGATCCTGGTCATCATCTCATGTGTCTCTTCCGGCTTCACCTGCTGAATCCATACCACAGAAGACACTAGCGCCATAGCCGTATACAGTGAATACAATCTCCAGAATAACTCATCCGGTTCTTTGCCATCGAAGTAACCCTGAATCTGACCTATGGAATATGGAATACTGATCTCCGAAGCAAACAAACCCAGCTTCAAAAATTCATGAATGGGATCACCTTGATCATAACGATTAAAATCAATTACTCCTGCGAGCTTATCCTGCTTAACGACAAGATTGCTCGGGTGAAAATCATCATGCTGAAATCCATCTGGACGATTTTTCATCCAATCGAGATGGTCTGCGATAAACGTATGAATAGCCTGATCCTCTTTCATCACGATAGGGCACTGTTTATAGCGCTCCATGTAACGTTGATGCTTCGCGCTCTTGCGTGTGTACCATGATTCGACCTGTTCCTCCATCGGCAACTGGTGAATCAGCCTTAACTGTGCTCCTGCTTCCAAGCCAACGGCCCACTGCTGCTGTTCATTCAATTGAGGCAGTCTCTCGGACGCATCTTCGCCTTCAATGTAGCTAAGAATCATATAACCGTTCTTCTCATCCAATCTACCTGTGCCGAACGTTGCTGGACATAGTACACCTAATTGTTGCATGCTCTTCAAGCATTGATATTCCTTTTGCTTCATCCATTCCTCAGCAACATCATATACCCTCACCAACACATGGCCTTGGCCAGGGACAAACATTTTGAATTTGGCATCCGCTGAATACCCCTTCATAACTGGTTCCATCTGCGTAGCCTGACCAAGTTCAGGAATCTGTTTTAACCTGTCAATCAACGTATTGTTCATCGATGCATCCCATGTATTGTGTTGTTCCACGTCCCGAATCCTCCGTTATTTCACGTATAACGTGCAGTATCGTCGGTCTATTCTTACTTTAACCCGTAATGTTTCCTATAACATGCTAGTATGTATTCTACTCATTTCTATTTAAAAAGAACTGATTCGGGTTCTTTGCCTATCAGGGTCAGCATCGTATACAGTTGTCCTCGGTGATGGTATACATGTCCCATAATCTCAAGCAACCACTCCAGCCGACTATAGGATGCTCCCCAATATGAATTCGTCACATGCAGTAACTCTTCCGTGTTAAACTGCCTGTATCGTTCGTATAGATACATCTGGTTATCGATCAGAGCCTGCTTGATCTCACGGAGCGAATGCACCTGATTCTCAGCATAGAATTGAGCCATTTCTTCCTTCGATGCACCTTCCGAAATATACACATCCGCTCGGCAGATCATAGACAGATGAGCCAGTAGTTCTCCAATAGGCCGTTTACCTTCAATTGGAGTCAAAGCCAAATCTTCTTCCGACAGCTGATCACATATATCTATCAACGATGTTACAGCCACGTCAATATGTTTGAACGCAGATTGAATCAACAGCCCACTTCCTTTTTACTCCATTATACAGAACATACGTTCTATTATCAACCAAGATATCCCTCCCTGATATATACCCCAAATCTATATAAATTGAACAAAACATATACACAAAACGGAGAGGACAGAAAGGACCTGAAGAAGCGGAGCTAAAAACTTTCTGCAAGAAAGCTGCTTCGGAAGCATACACTTCGCCTACAAGCTTTCTGCAAGAAAGCTACATCGGAAGCATACGCCACCCCGGATTTCCCCTTTATAAAAGGATTTAAAAAAATCTGGGGATAACAGCGATCGGAAAATTGTTCTGTCATCGGAGTGTGCAGTGTAAATATTCTTTAGTTCAATTTATATAACAATCTACGAACAAAAAAGTCCTTCCTCCTTCTTATAGACGGGATTCAGGACATTTTGTTGCTTATATGAATTCAAATCTTTGCTCAACTTGAGTATAACGAACAATACGTATGTTCGAACCGTCCAGCCTCCAGGTCAGACTTGCGAATGAAAAATTGCAGTTCCCCGCAATCCCACCATTGAAAACCTATGGCGTCATGTGTATCTATCTTCAACAGCAGCAGCGTATCGGATAATTCCTGCCATGTCCGATCCTCATCTCCGCCGTAATGCTTGGTCAGCTTATCTTCACACGCCTGCTCATTATAATCATATTCTTCTCCCATTGCGATCTGTAATAAGGCCCGATGCTCGGCATCCGGATGCTGCCCATCAGGATATCCAAACATACCACCCCAGTTCAGCGTACTTGGATGATTCCAGCTCGACTCGAATTCAAGGTATCGGTCATACAGACTTACTTCCGCTTCGGTCTCATCGGTCTCAAGCAGAGACGGCGAGAGCTCGTTCAGTGCGGCGGTGTCAATATATGCATATGTAGGAAACTCAAGATTAGGCAGCACAGTCACCGAATGTGCAACAAACGGTGCTCCATCCAGCGCGGTATCCCCTTCAGGTTCTCGCCTTATCAGATTATGAGAACTTGGCTCAAAAATCACACGATGTTCAATGGGACAAGCAGATTCGTCCGTGCCAACGAAAAAGTATAACATTCCACGTTCAGGCAAAGTCCCGCGCCCATCATTCGGCGTATACGGCGACAAATCCACCAGGTTCAACTGGGCCAGGAAAGTCATTGGAATGCCTTCTTTTGTTACGGGCCATTCCATGTGACTCGGCAAATCCGGATGTCCACCCACACGTGAGTTTCCTGTCCTGCGATATTCGTCCAGTGTGGACACATCGAGGCGAATTCCCCAGCGGCTTGAGGACAACAGCAGATCGGCAGCAACTCCCAAACCATACTCCTCAAGTGTTTTACGGGCTTTTCTGGTCAGACGTTCACATTGTTCTGGCTTAATCATATAGATCCTCCCCTTCAGACAATACACCTATGCTGAGACATATTCAGGTTCACACCTGTATATTCTTCCGCCCGGACGTCTTTCCCTGCTTCTAGCAAAAAAAGAGACTGACATTGCTTGTCAGTCTACTTCCTTATCCTATATTCCATTTAACGATTTGGATCAGAGGACTGTTCCTGGTAAGCACGCATATGCTCCTCACCGTCCAGGAATTCATGGGCTTGATGAGCTGCCATCACACCATGATAGCTGATATCCAGACCCAGATCTTCCTCTTCCTCTGTCGATCGTACAGGCACAATTTTGCCAATCAACTTTAACCCGATCCAGGTCATGGCGAACCCCCAGATAACCAGGGCTGTAAGGCCAAGTGCCTGAACACCCAGCAGCCTCCAGCCGCCGCCCATGAATAATCCACCATCCGTAGCAAACAGACCTACAGCAATCGTGCCCCACATTCCGGATACGGCATGCACCGGGAAAGCACCAACTGGATCATCAATCTGCCGACGGTCCAGCCAGTTGGTGGCAGCCATCATCAATAAGCCGGATACCGCCCCAATGAATATCGCGGCTACATCACCAACAAAAGCACAGCCTGCCGTAATTCCGACCAGTCCCGCAAGCGAACCGTTAATGACCGAGGGTGCATCTGAACGATTGAAGCGGAATAACGTGTACAGCAATGTAACTGCACCACCCGAAGCCGCGGATAACATCGTAACAATCGCAATGTGACCAATTCTTACATCCGTGGCGCTGAGTGTACTACCCGCATTGAAGCCAAACCAGCCGAACCATAACAGAAATGCACCCACAGATGCTAGTGGCAGATTGCTCGGAAGTGCAATAGCACTTACGCCAAGAGGCGTGTATTTCCCTTTACGCGGACCAATGATAATTGCAGCAGCCAGTGCCGAGAATCCGCCGAGTGCATGGATGACAGCCGAACCGGCAAAGTCCTGCATCCCCAGCTGACTAAGCCAACCGCCGCCCCATGCCCAGTGTCCACCAATTGGATAGATGATCGCCGTCATCAATATGATATAGAGTAGATAGGCACGGAAGTTGATCCGCTCAGCTACCGCTCCTGAAACGATGGAGATAACAGCAATCGTAAAAGCAGCCTGGAACAACCAGAATGTCTCCAGCGATACCGGTACGTCCAGATGAGACAAATCCCCATTCAGGAAAAATCCCGTTACTCCCACAAAACCACCAACGTCCGAACCATACATCAGTCCAAAACCGATGGCATAAAACAGCAACGTTCCAATTGTAATGTCAGCAAAAACCTTCATAATAATGTTCACACTATTTTTATAACGAACAAAGCCAGCCTCGAGCAGGGCGAATCCACCCTCCATCAATAAAATCATCGCTGCACTCAGTACGACCCAGACCGTATCGATCCCGGTGCTTAACGTTTCCAAAGTCATGCTTGTACATCCTCCGTTTCACTAAGCTGTCTGAGCTCACGGATGGTATCGGGCGCTAGCTCAATCTCGTCCCGCTCAATGCTGTCCGGATGCTTGATTCGTTCTGCGATCTGATCCAATTCACGTATGCGTCTGCGAATCTGTTCCATCTTGCGAAAACGTTCCTTCACCTGAACCATATATTCCACCGCCTGATGATGGGTTGCAGGGCGTCCCGCAAACCATTTGCGCACGGTCGACAACGATTGATAAGCGACCTCTTCCGCTCGACGCTTCTGTTCGAACTGTTCGATCTTCTGCTTGAGCGTTTGAATCTCATTTTCTTTTTTGACCTTCAGCCGTTCGATAAGGTACAATAAATCGGACGATGATATTTGCAATGCTGTGTGGTGATAAACCTCGTCGATTTCTAACATATCATGTCAGGACTCCTTACATATCAAGTTACTTGTACCGATTATAGTTTGCCGGGGTTCGCCCGTCAATCTTTTTTTGGACTTGGCATAGATTGAAATGAACCGTTCAGAGAGAACGGCTTTTTTTATTGGGTACATAATACATCTAACAAGGCGAATCTTGCCTGGATTCGCCTTCACTTATTCCATCCCCTATGCTTATAGAATAAGCATCCACATTTGGGGTAATGAACATACACAGACACCCTCATCACAGAAAACGTATATAAGGAGAGGATTACACGATGTTTACTCGTAATGACGATATACGCAGCCAAATCTGGGAAGCCGTCTCGGGGCTCGAAGAAGAACAATTGAACCGGAAGCCTTCACCCAAACAATGGAGTATTATGCAAGTACTACGTCATCTGAATCTGATGGAAAATGTAATTGGAAAACAAGCCCGCCTTGCACTCGAAAAGGAACAGGTGGTGTCTGTGGACAAAAAACCATATGAACTATCGTTGGACCGCAGCCGCTCCGTCGAGGCACCACCCCATCTTCAACCTCCAGCAGCGCCTGAAGCACTCGAAGACGTACGCACCGATCTGGACGAATCTCACCAAGCGTTAAATAACTTTGCATTGGATCATGATCCTGATCTGCTGCGCAGCAAGTCCTTTCCTCATCCCGTATTCGGTGAGATGGATCTTACCCAATGGATTGACTTCGCAAGTTATCATGAGGAACGCCATCTGGGACAGATTCAAGAGATTAAGCATCAACTTGGCGTATAAGCACTAGCTACACTTTCACATAGTGAAGAATATATGTACGACAAAAAAACCTCCAATCCTATAAAATAGGTTGGAGGTTATCTTCAGTGTTCTTATGTTCCGTATAAATTATGTTACGAAATAAGAACGGTACTTATATTTTTTTGCCTAGTATAGCCAAATCTCTGTTCACACCATCCAGCACGGCCACTTCGGGATAATATCCCCACTGTTCAAAACCATGCTTGCGCAACAATCCCAGACTCGGTTCATTATGCCCGAAGACAAATCCGAGAATGGTCGTAATTCCAAGTGCAGGACAAGCCGCAAATACCGTTTGAAGCAAACGTCCACCAGCCCCAATTCCGCGGCATTGCTGATCCACGTATACACTGACTTCCACCGTTCCATTATACGCAGGGCGTCCATAAAACGAGCTGAGACTTGCCCAAGCTACCACATGACCTGCCTGCTTCATCACCCAAAGAGGACGATGATCCGGTGAATGGTCCTCGAACCACGGAACACGTTGCTCCACTGTCACCGATTCCAAATCCGCTGTTACCATACGGCTTTCAATGGTGGAATTATAAATCTCTACAATCCTCGGCAAGTCCTCCAGGCGCGCATATTCAATCTGCACATCTTCCAGCTTCATCTATACTCCTCCATTAATCCAGATCGTTCTATATCATAGAGGATATTATAATGGAAAATAGAAGTTTTCGTCATCTCTTACATTCTGACAGAGAAATCTTTATATTTTTAAGTAAATATTTACACGACAACGGAGAGGACAGAACTAATCAGAAGAAGCGCAGCGTGCGCCTTTATCCCCGGATTTTCCCCTTTATACAAGGGAATCAATAAAATCTGGGGATAACAGCGATCGGAAGATGGTTCTGTCCGCGTAGTAGTTAAGTGTAAATTCAATGCTTTAACTTATATATAGAATTACTCTGGAAGTCCCTGAATGGTATTGCCACGAGTTAACTGCTGACTCTGGTCAGCCCAGCGAATGTTCATCGAGCGAGATGTGAACAGATCGGGGCCGTCCGATACCTGGAAGTGCAGATGGGCTTCACTGGAGTTACCCGAATTACCTAGCTCACCGATAGGGTCTCCCTGCTTGAGCTTATCTCCTTTTTTGACCGAAACACTGCCTTTCTTGATATGTGCTGTGATGCTGTATTCACCGTTGCCATGGTCAATAACTACATAGTTACCCGCCGGCTCTTCCGGATTCATCACACCCGGTACATTGTCCGGAATATCGTTCTTGATTTCGACGACCGTTCCATCCGCAGCAGCATAGAGTGGTTCACCAAAAGCATGGTAGTTTTCATTTTCCTTAGCATCACCATGATAACTTGATTGTTCTTTTGTCCGAACGATATCCAGTGCATAGCGCTGGGTTTCATGCTCATAATGATAATTCGACAATACATCTTGACCTCCCCAGAATACATACCATTCCCCCTTCATCGGGAATTGGAACTCGGTTTTGGTGAGTTTGTCATCTGTGTCTTCATGAGCTTCCAACGGTTGAATTGACAGACCCTCAATCAGATTTTCGTCGGAAAAATAGGCGCGAATTCCTTTCGTCCCTGTCTGATCCTTCCAGGCAACCTCGGTTAATTGATTCATTTCGGCGTCTACCACTTGCTCCCACGATTCAACACCCTCCAGAAAAGGATCAGCGGTCGTTTTAAACTGCTCAAGCGTTACCGTTCCCTTCAATTCCGGGGAAAACTGGCTATAGATTGCATCCTTTGAACCGTTCATCAACGTATCTATGAAATTGTCCGGTGTAACCACTGCGCTCACCTCTGAAGTGGAGTTCTGCTCCTGATTGGTGTTCTCGCTCGCTTCATGATTGGACGCCTGTTCGGATGACTGCTGCTCCGCCTGGTCGGAAGTAATCGCGTTGCCATTGCCGCAAGCAGACAATATCACGCAAGCTCCAAGGGTTATTGCAAGGACCTTCCAGCCCTTTCTATGCTTTACGATCTGATGTGTCTGTTGCTCTGTTTTCACATGACCTTCCCTGTTCATTTTCAACATCCCTTCTGCTAATTCATTATACTTTCCAGTTAAGTGTACAGAATGAGTCTTATCCTTCGTCTAACCCCAACTTACCAGTAGTTAAACTCACCATGTCTTCTTAGGTTGCATAATTAAGACTCCGTTAAGATAGCATGTACGCTATACATCCCCATAGGATGGTATGATTATCAATACACACAACGGAAGTACCAGGAGGTCATTTTCTAACTATGGATAACGTCTCAATACTGCTGGTGGATGATGAACAAGCTATTCTGCATATGCTCAAAACCGTTCTGCTCAAAGAACAGTTTCTCGATATTGATACCGTTACAACAGGTGAAGCTGCCATTGAGGCCTGCAACAATAAAACGTACCATTGTATCGTGCTCGACATCATGCTTCCCGGCAAAAGCGGACTGGAAATCTGCCCTTTTCTACGCCAGGTCACCGATGCGCCTATCCTGTTTCTGACAGCCAAAACAACCGATTATGACAAATTAACGGGATTCGCCGTTGGTGGTGACGATTATGTAGCCAAACCCTTCAATCCGCTGGAAGTCGTTGCTCGAATTAAATCCTTACTAAAGCGTTATTTGCCAACAAAAACAGCTGCGATCTCGGATCTCATCCCATCGAACGTAAATACGTCATCTTCCAGCATGCCGGAAGGCGTGTACGACTTTGGACGGTTTCAGGTATTGGAATGGGCTGGTGAACTTCGAGTTGAAGGAGAGTCCGTATCCTGTCCGGCACTTGTATTTCAACTGCTGCTCTTTTTCTGCAAGCATCCCAATCGCATTTTCACCAAATCAGATCTATATGAGCGGGTATGGGGCTCAGAAGCCATTAGTGATGATAATACCGTGATGGTCCATATTCACCGCATTCGGGAACGCATTGAAGCCGATCCTTCCAATCCAGTGTATCTCGTTAACGTCCGAGGTCTGGGTTACAAACTCATTCAACCGGAACATGTGTCACGCCCATGAGTATTCGTCGCAAATTAATGACCCGGTTTATCGGAATGCTCGCGGGAGCCGTCATTCTAATCATCCTGCTTGGGTCTGTAGCCACTTACTGGGTCGTGCAAAAGGTTAATGAAGTGAATTTGGTGGATGATTTTGCGCTTAACGGTCTGGATCAATTGATTAATACAGCAGAATTCATGCCAGACAATACCATCAAATATGACCCCAAATTGTTAAAGCAAGTGGATAAATATCAAGGCTGGCTCCAGGTGCTGGATGAACAAGGCAACGTCATTGATGATTATCAAGCACCCGCCGATGTTCCGACTCACTATAAACCGGGGGAATTGATTGCATACTGGGAAAATCAAAAACCTTTCCCTTATCAGATTGTCATACTCATCCGGGAGAAGAACGGTAAGAATTTCACTTTGTTGTATGGTGAGAGTAACCCGGCCAAATCGCTCATCAATAATATTCGTTCAGATCTCATTCTGACCAACGGGAAGTTTACTCTTCAACCGGGCCGACAGGAAGCCCTTCTTGCTGCTCATGCCTATCTTCAAGTATTGGATGCGTCAGGACGAGAACTCTCCTCCTTCAACAAACCAGCTGTGGGTGTACCAAGCGAATACACCCTTCAGGAGTTGGTACTGCAGATTCGCTATCCAAGTCGATCAGGCAAGTCTACTGCTACATGGTACGATGAGAAGAATGGAACCACTTGGTTGATAAGCATCCCTGGCGAGGCAAATGGTACAGGGAATTCAAATCCCTATCGTTTTATTCTGGAACCGGCATTGGTTATATTGATCGTGTCCATCATCATTCTGCTTATCTTGCTTGCCTTCTGGTATGCCAACCGATTCGGCTCGCCCATGCTGCATATGCTCCAATGGTTACAGCGTCTAGAGCGAGGTCATTACGAGGAACCTACCGGAGCCTTCGGAGTGCCTCGCAGTCAGCGTCGTAACGGTAAGTGGAAGCGCAAATACAACGTGTATGCTGAAGTGCTTCGCTCCATGCAGGCCCTATCCTACACGTTGAAGCAAGATGAAGAACTTCGGAAACAGACCGATTCACTTCGGGAGGAATGGATCGCTGGCATAACTCACGATCTGAAGACGCCTCTATCCTCCATCCAGGGGTATGCCCATATGCTTGAAGCAGATAAATATAGCTGGACCGTGGAAGAAGTCAGGGAATTTGCAGGCATTATGCTCGATAAATCCATGTATATGGACAGGCTTATCAATGACCTTGCCATGACCTATCGATTACGCAGTGGCGGATATCAACCTGTGGTGGAAGAGACTGACGTAAATACGTTACTCCGTGATCTGATCCAACGCGCTGAACGAAACCCGGCTTATGGGGAAGGTCGCATCATATTCCAACCTTCCGAAGTGCCTGTGTATGGACTTGTCCATATTCCTTCGTTTGAACGAATTGTGGATAACCTGACCGCCAATGCCCTTCTTCATAATCCGCCCGAATCCATCCTCGTGGTCAGTGTGCACTCTGGTGAACACGCAGATGCATTCAGTATTCAGTTTGCCGATAATGGACGAGGCATGGACCCCGAGACGGTATGGAAGTTATTTGAACGATATTATCGCGGTACAGATACAGGTACATCGGACGTTGGATCAGGGCTGGGCATGGCCGTAACCAAAGGGTTGATTGAGGCGATGAAAGGACATATTGAGGTACAGTCCACCCCTGGTGAAGGAACGATCATTCGTTTAGTATGGGATGGGCCGTCCGTAACGAATTAAAATGTTCCGCTTGACCTTTCCATTTTCAGTCTATATAATCGACACTCAATAACACCTGTTCCCATATATTGATATTGAATACAACACATTTCAGGATCATCTGATGAGTTGATCTAACATATTTGGCGATGACCAGAGACAAGATTTCGTTTGCGTGCTGCCCAGAGAGAGAAGGGATTGGTGAAACCTTCTTCAGCGAACGGACCGGAATTACCCCTCTGCAGCCGTGAACTCGAACCTCAGCATCTCGGACTCCCCTTGGAATGTTCGGCTTGTTGCCAGTAGAGTTCACCGCCTGATCCCCGATAGCGGATTCCAATGAGGGTTATGATGTTTCCTGTTCACGGCGGCTGGCCGAGAGCAGAGTGCACCATAACCAAATTAGGGTGGAACCACGAGCCAAGCGCACTCGTCCCTTTTCCGGGACGGGTGTTTTTTGCGCTTTCATTTGATGAAATGGAGAGTGGTTCACATGAGCAAACAGGAAAACAGTAACTCCGCAAGCAACAAATCAGGTAACGAAATTAACAATCAAGCCAATGATCTGCCACCATCCAGTCAATCCATTAAGGTCCGTCTGCAAGGTGGAGATGTTCGTTCTTACGAAGCAGGCATCACTGTGGGTGCAGTCGCCTCATCCATCAGCACAAGTCTTGGAAAACAGGCGATCGGCGGTATTGCAGATGGTCAGAATATCGATCTCGATGGGGTGCTTGAGCAAGATTGCGAACTCGTCATTGTTACTTTGGACAGTGCGGAAGGCCTGTATCGTTACCGTCACAGCGCAGCACATGTGCTCGCACAGGCGCTCAAACGCATCTACGGTACAGAACAAGTGAAACTGGGTATCGGCCCAGTCATTGAGGATGGATTCTATTACGATGTTGATCTGGAACATGCCTTGTCCATCAGTGATCTGGCTGCCATTGAGCGGGAAATGAACAAAATCATTCAGGAGAATCATAAGATCAGTCGGCGGGTCGTTAGCCGGGAGGAAGCCCTCAGCATCTTCGGAGCAATCCAGGACCCCTACAAGCTTGAACTCATTCAGGATTTGCCGGAGGACGCCGAGCTTTCGATCTATGATCAAGGAGAGTTCTTCGATCTGTGTCGCGGTCCCCATCTCCCATCCACTGGACGGATCAAAGCGTTCAAGCTGCTGAATGTGGCTGGTGCGTACTGGCGGGGTAACTCGGATAATAAGATGCTGCAACGTATCTACGGCACTGCTTTCCCAAACAAAGCCCAGCTGGATGAACATCTGCACATGCTCGAAGAAGCGAAAAAACGGGATCACCGCAAACTCGGTAAAGAGCTTGAACTATTCATGTTCTCCGAAGAAGCGCCCGGCATGCCCTTCTATCTGCCTAAAGGCATGACTGTTCGTACTGAACTGGAGCAATTCTCGCGTGAGCTGCAATTACAGGAAGGCTATCAGGAAGTACGGACTCCGCTCATGATGAACAACCGGCTGTGGGAGCAATCCGGCCATTGGGAGCATTACAAGGACAATATGTACTTTTCGGAAGTGGACGATGCAACGTTTGCACTGAAACCAATGAACTGTCCCGGGCACATGCTGATCTTCAAAAATACACTCCATTCCTACCGCGAATTGCCAATTCGCATGATGGAATTCGGCCAAGTTCACCGTCATGAATTCTCAGGTGCCCTGAATGGCATGATGCGTGTGCGGACATTCTGCCAGGATGATGCGCATCTCTACGTCATGCCAGAGCAGATCGAGGACGAGATTAATCAGGCGATCTCACTGATTGGCCGTATGTATGATATCTTTGGATTCGAATATAAGATTGAGTTATCCACTCGACCGGAAGATTCCATGGGATCGGAAGAGCTGTGGGATCAGGCGGAACGTGCATTGCAAAATGTACTGGATCGCCGGGGCGTGGAGTATCGCATTAACGAAGGAGACGGTGCCTTTTATGGACCGAAAATTGACTTTCATATCCTTGATGCACTGAAGCGCAGCTGGCAGTGCGGAACAATCCAGCTTGATTTTCAAATGCCGGAGAAGTTCGACCTCACTTACATTGGCGAGGATAGCCTGAAGCACCGTCCGGTCGTGATCCATCGTGCCATCTATGGTTCCATCGATCGTTTCATCGGTATCCTGACTGAGCACTATGCAGGAGCCTTCCCACTTTGGCTCGCACCTGTGCAAGTGAAGCTGCTGCCTGTATCGGATCATTACGCAGATTATGCGCTCCAAGTCCAGAGCCAGCTCCGGGCTGCGGGCATTCGGGTAGAAACAGATCTGCGCAGCGAGAAACTTGGATACAAAATCCGTGAAGCCCAGATGGAAAAAGTACCTTATTCGCTCGTACTTGGTGAGAATGAGAAAAATGCCTCATCTGCCTCTGTCCGTGCATACGGTCAGGGAGATCAAGGCATTCAACGTATTGAAGCTTTTATTGAACTGGTTCAACAAGCTGTGAAGGCAAAAATATAAAAGTTAATGCGACCTGATTCATTGGTCAATCATCAGCTTGTGTTGCATTACAATTTCTCATCAGGCTTTAGCCCGACCTGTTCTTCGCTCCACGTCCAGAAACGCTCAGCTGAAGTATCATCAACGGCATGCGCCTTCAGCTGCTGCTCTTTCTGTTGATAGAAGTAACGCCCGGTGATGCCGACAACATCTGGGCTTGTAGCCAGATAAATAGCCGTTCGCGCCCCTTCTTCAGGGGACAGAAAAAAGGGAAGCTTGCCTACAAACGCCATAATGCGTGTGCCAAATCCGGTATTGCGATCTACACCAATACTCGTGCCCACCGCACCAGGATGTAGACAATTCACCGTAACCGAGGTACCTGACAGTTTACGGGCCAGTGCTCGAGTGAACAACACATTAGCCAATTTGGATTGGGCATAGCTTTTGATCGGATTATAACCTTTGTGCAGATGTGGATCTTCGAAGTGGATTTTGCCGGCCTTGTATGCACCTGACGACACGTTTACAACCCGTCCCTGCGTTGCAGCTTTTAGAGGTTCGATCAAAAGCAAAGTCAGCAGAAAATGACCCAGATGGTTAATGCCAATACTCTGTTCGAACCCATCTGAAGTTTCCTTTCGCTTGATCATCACCACTCCCGCATTATTCACCAGAACGTCAAGCCGATCATGACGCTCGCGGAATGTGCGGGCAAACTGGCGTATACTTTCGAGTGAACCCAGGTCACATAACATCAATTCAATTGCAGAAGAGCCGGACAGACGCACAGCCTCCTGAAGAGCATCCTGTCCGCGCTTCTCACTGCGGCATGCCATAATTACGTGATATCCTTGCTTTGCAAGTTCAATGGTGGTTGCCAAACCCATCCCTGAGTTGGCCCCTGTTACAATTGCTGTCTGAATGGACATGAGTACTTCCCTTCTGAACCAAAGGTTCCGAAATTAGAGGCGCGACGACGGACAATATGAGATAATGATAGGATCACATCTCGGTTTCCATGGGAGGACAAGTATGCTGACCAAAGATGACTTCAAAAAAGTTAAAAAACAAGCCAAACTTGAAATCGCACTACTCGAACAGGAATATCAGGAGATCTTGCAAAACGTTGATTCAACGCTGTATGAAAAATACGGTATTTTGGACAAAGAAGAAACACGTGAGTTCACCCGAAAACGCAAAAACCGAAGATATGCTTCACTGGTCATCGAACTATGCTCCATCATTGAACAGACGTTACATCAACTGTACAGACACGTATATCAGAAAAAGTTTAATTCGACCCAGCTGATGAAAACTCCTGCCTATCGGGCACGCTCCAACATGGAGATCATTCAAGCCGAACTGAGTAAAGAGTTCATTGCTCTGGAATCGGAAAAAGAACAATTCGCCGAAGCCCTCGGTCTGGTATTTCAGACAAGGAACAAACTTGTTCATGAGAACTTCTCTTTTGTCTCCATCGTTAAGGATGGCAGTAATGAAGAAGAAACGTTCGAATCACTGCTCCATACGGTCAAAAAATATAGAAAACACTTAAAATATAATCGCCCTGAATAACAACAATTATCGCTAAAAAAGAAAAGGAGGTGTACCGGACTACTGTCCGGATTACCATGAGCCATTCAACAACTTCAATTACTGTGCTACATCTTCAGATTCCCACACCTTCCGGGAACAGTCCCATATTTCCCGTCATGCTTCGTGATGAAGATGGCGTGACCTTGGTGGATACGGGCATGATTGGCCAATTTGCTGAACTTCAATCCGCATTGGAACAAGAGGGCGTACAACTCTCGGACGTCAAACGTGTGATTATTACACATCAGGACATCGATCATATCGGTAATCTGGGCGCTCTTCTGGATGCTATCCCCGATCTGGAAATCTGGGCACATGCCGATGAGATTCCATATCTAACTGGTGAGAAACCTTTGATCAAGTTCACTCCTGAACGTCGTGCTCTGTTGCCTGCGCCCGTTCTGGCACTGGCAGACCAATTGCTCTTGCAGCTGCCCGAAGTGAACATCAGCAGAATTCTGACAGACGGAGACCTGTTACAGCTTCAAGGAGGCACACAAGTCATTCATACACCTGGACATACCCCAGGTCATATCTGCTTGTATTTCGGAGAGCAGCAGTTCCTGCTTGCTGCCGATGAACTTCGTGTGGTTGATGATGAACTCGTTGGCCCTGCGCCACCTGCGACACCGGACATGCCTGAAGCACTCCGAAGCTTGAAGAAACTGACAGACCTTAAACTTGATAAAGTTCTCTGTTATCACGGTGGAGAGTACACCAATGATCCGGCTCAGCGTATTGCCACACTTGCGGAGAGCGCAGAATAAATAAGAACGCGGAACTGTGAATGTTCTGGCGACCATAACGCATCCTTTTAAATCTTGTAGATTGGTGTGGCACACCTACGTTGTACCCTCTTCAGGATTAGGATGACACATCCTTTACAATCAAGGAGCTGTCCCATAAGTCATGAATTTGACGGGACAGCTCCTTTGATTAATTAAGCATGTACATCTACTTATATTACACCGCTATATTTCACCACGCATGTGCACAGAATCTTTCTCCTGCCCGTTTGGCAAAACAATTCACCGAAAAATCCGTAACGTGAGTGTCTGATTTTTGACAGAGTCCCACCTTTAATGAATTGGGCACACTCTAAACGCTATAGCTGTTTTGTAACGAATCTGAGACACCCTATACGCAGTATTTTGAGTATCAAGATTTTCTAACGAACTCCAGACACCTTATTTACTCATTTCGTTGATTTTCCCGCAGGTTTCGAGTGAATTTTGGCGATATAACGTGGCTGAGGTTCGTTACATTCTACAAACGCCATTAAACCTCTATTTAAGGTGTGTCAGGTTCGTTAGAATAAATCAACTCTCCGGGGTAAGTACAATCAGCTTGTCATCCCCATCCCGTGGCGTTCCTCGTCCATCCCGATTGTTCGTAAGCACATATAACTTTCCGTCCTCGCCAGCACTCACATTGCGAATCCGTCCCCACTCATCTTCGAAGATCGGTTCCACCTTCTCCACCTGTGTACCGTCTTCCGAAAGAGTAATCTTCAGCAACTGCTCTCCACGCAGATTTGCGGCAATCAGTGAGCCGGCCCAAGGTCCTTCTTCAACAAAAGCTACACCAGACGGCGCCCACGTATCATTCCCACTATGTGCGAGTGGAGCCTGATATGCACCATTGTCATCCTCGTCTCCCTCCACCTCGGGCCAGCCATAATTCTCACCCGCTACAATCCGGTTAATCTCATCATGATTACGTTGACCATGCTCAGTCGCATAGAGATAACCGTTGTCCGGGTTCCAGGCCAGTCCCTGTGCATTTCGGTGCCCCATGCTGTACACAGGTGAATTCGGCCACGGGTTGTCTGCAGGGATCGATCCATCGAGACCAATCCGCAGTATTTTACCCCCAAGGCTATCTTTGTTCTGTGACAGTTCCGGTTCATACCGCTCACCTGTCGTGATATAGAGCAACTTGTCCGGGCCAATCTTGATCCGCCCACCATTATGATTCGTTCCGCCTGGAATGTTACCAAGCAGTTCTTTGTCTATAACGGCTTTCCCCTCAGTCACCTTGAGGCGTAACACCCGATTGGCAATGTCGTCGCCTTCCAGATAGGAGTGGTACGCATACAAATAACCGTTCTCCTCAAAGTCCGGATCAGCTGCAAGACCCAACAGCCCTCCTTCACCTTCTTTATTAAACGGAGCTGAGAATTCAATCAATGGTTCAGGGGCCAGTTTTCCATCCTCAATAATCCGAATTGCACCAGGGCGCTCCGTTACAAACATCCGACCATCAGGCACACTTACCATCTCCCAGGGTGCATTCAATCCTTCAACCAGAACGGAAGCCTGATACGGAATAACCGCCTCTCCCTGCGCTCCACTCTCGTTTTCACTCGCACCAGTATTGCCTCCGTTGGCTGTCTGCCCCTGACCTGTCCCCTGTCCCTGAGACGACGTCTGCTCTGTTCCACCAACAGAGGGATCGGCTGAAGAACATGACGCTGTTAACAGTGCCACACTTAATAATGAAGCATACAGTGGAACGGTTCCTCGATTATTCATGATGACATCTCCCTTCGCAGATCGTACTTTTGTATAAAATAACGAAGCTAAACCTCAACGTATGGTTAATCTGTTGTTTTTATGTTGTTCTCTATAGTTGTGATGCTATTATTCATGTACAGCGGTTTCGCCCTGTATTACCCTTCACACCAGCCGCTCAAACGAAGAATTCAAGGGATTCAACCGATCTGAAATCACTACAGTTTGGAATTCCATCATATTCTTTTATAATAGAAAGATAGTAAGAATCGAAAGGTGGACAACTACACTTATGAATCAAACCCCTTTATCCCGTCTTGAAGCCGATCTGTCCGGGCAAGGATTGGACGCCATGCTGATCACAGATCCGAAACATATCTACTATTTAACTGGATTTGCGAGCAATCCGCATGAACGCTTCCTTGGCCTGGTTCTCGCACGCGGCGAAGAGCCCCTGTTGATTGTACCTGCACTTGACGCTGAAGCTGCGGCAGCCGCTTCTTCGGTATCCAACATTGCAACTCACACGGATACGGATAATCCGTATGCTTTGTTTGATCGTTATCAGGGGCGCTTGGGCCGAGTCGGTCTTGAAAAAGAATACGTGACGGTCGCACGTTATGAGCAGCTTACTGCCGCTCTTGGTGCTGCCAGCTTCCAAGATGTAGGCCCGTTGCTTCGCACATTACGTGTGAAAAAAACACCCGATGAGGTCGCCCGCATTCGCCACGCCATTCATTTGATCGAAGAAACATTGCGTCAAGGGCTCTCTCATGTTCGCACAGGCGTAACCGAGATTGAACTTGTTGCCGAGATGGAGTATCAGATGAAAAAGCTGGGCGCTGACGGCCCTTCCTTTGATACCATGGTGCTCACGGGACCCAAAACAGGCCTGCCACACGGGACACCGGGTGAACGGAAACTGCAACATGGTGACCTGTTGATGTTTGATATGGGTGTGTATGCTGCAGGATATGCTTCGGATATCACGCGTACATTTGCCTTTGGTGACATCTCACCTGAACTCAAAACCATCTATAACACGGTGCTCGCAGCGAACGAAGCGGCTATCCAAATCGTAAAACCAGGCATCACCTGCGCTGAAGTGGATCGTGCAGCACGCCAGGTCACGGAAGAAGCCGGATACGGAGAGCGCTTTATGCATAGAGTAGGACACGGACTGGGTATTGACGTACATGAGTATCCTTCTCTTCATGGAGAGAATATGGACATCCTGAATGAAGGTACCGTATTCACAATTGAACCGGGCATATATACCGCAGCAGGCGGCGTTCGTATCGAAGATGATGTCATCGTGACCGAGACAGGTGTCGAAGTTCTGACAACATATCCAAAAGAACTGCAAATCCTTAGCGACTAATCCAATTGGATCTATGTCAAAACAACACCATATCCATCTATGTTCAGCCGATCTTGCATCATGAACCGCACTGCACGAAACTGCGCTGAGCTGTATCTTCAAAATAATATACTCCTTAGGCGTACGCCTTAGGCCCATATACAGAAAGAGTAGCAAGTACAATCGCGAACGCAAAATCCCGAAATCCATGATATCATGGGTTGCGGGATTTTATTTATACGAAGCATATCCTAAGTTACTCCGTCGGCATCCTACGTGTCTTATTCCTGCTTACTCATTTAGCATTAGTCAAACTCATGCGTGATATCCTGCCAGGATTCCAGCTGTGGCAGCTGTTGCTTCCCCCAATAATCCAGAAACCATTGAATAATCGCGTTCGGATCTGTTGTGCTGTAGCTGTAATGCCGGAAACCGCCCTCACCTTCCTGCAAGCGAATCTCCGCCACCATGTACCCTGGCTCCTCAAGCGCAGCAGCCTGCATATACATACTTCCCTCCACCAGCTCCGAAGGTACAAGTACTACGTAGTCCTGCAATTCCAGATTGGTAATCAAATCCACCAATAACGAGGCATTCATGCTATCATTCTCGTAGGTTGTGCCATTGCTTTCCAGTGTATAACGCAGTGTAGAGTACATGTGCGATTCCCCTTTGGTTGTAATCATCGTTGGCTAATGATACATGCTCATAACGACAGGTCGTTTATATTATAACGTTTTCATAATAATGTAAAAAGAGTTTTTCTTGTTTCGGGGACATGTGTTTTCTATAAAAAATCCCCTTGCAGAGTCCGAATTATAATGGACTGCACAAAGGGTGATTTTAAGTGATCCTCTTTGAATATTCTTTAAACTTCATCCTTAAACTTAAAGCTGCGTGCAGCATACAGGAACGGTGTTCCAACCGCAGTTAATACGAATTTGATAATATACGTCGTCAGGAAGATTTCCAGCCATACATCCCAAGGATAGATGAACGCAAATGCGATCGTGCAGAACACCAATGTATCCACAAATGAACTGATGATCGAACTGCCGTTGGTACGAATCCACAACTGATTGCGCCCTGGGGCCACCTTGCGCAGCCAGGAATATAATCGTACATCCAGGAACTGACTGATGAAATAGGCGGTCAAACTTCCGAGAGCCAGACGTGGCAGCAGACCGAACAATGTTTTCATCGAATCCTGTGCAAAGTCCGTCGGTGCCGGCTCAAAGAACAACACCATCTGCATCAGCACCGTCGTCATGATCAACGTAAAGAATCCGAACCATACAGCTTTGCGCGCTTCACCTGGTCCATATTTCTCATTGAGCAGATCACTGGTCAGATACATGCTGACATACATCGTGTTGCCAAGCGTCAGTACGATTCCCATAATATCTATCGTTTTGGTCACCTGAATGTTGGCTATAACCGTAGCCACACCAATCCAGGCATAGAGACCTTTTTTACCGAACAAGCGGTAACACAACAGGAAAAATCCATAAGTTACGAGAACGAAAACCGCTCCCCACCCTAAGTTAAACATAAATACATACACTGCCTTCCTAGTTTTGATTACGCGGGATGGTTACGAACCGCGGTTTGGCTCAGGGCCAAAACATGAATACTCTATCACATTTCTCGTCCCATGAACAGAACTAAATAACTCCAAGTGTGCATGAGTCACTACGCCCCTCCTATATTCCATGTGTTCCTCTCGACCATACTACGCTTTTCCTACATCCATCTCTCTTACCACGAGCATCAAAAAGCATACGGCTTCACACAACATGCACAGGTTTGATGATGTGATGGCTACAAAAAAAACCGCCCTCCGGATTCCTCCGAAGGACGGCTTTTCTCACATAGATTGCAGAAGGCTCTAACTATCTTGCCACGAGCCTCTATCCAATCCAGTCTATTAAGCCTGAACAGCTGAATCCAGCTCACGGCTCTGATCATTGAATGTGTCATGATCATTTTCTTTCAAAATTTTGCTGGTTACAAGTCCAGAAGTCATGGACCCGTTCACGTTCAAGGCTGTACGACCCATGTCGATCAGCGGTTCAACAGAGATCAGCAATCCTGCCAAAGCTACAGGCAGGTTCATGGTGGACAATACAATCAGGGAAGCGAACGTTGCCCCGCCGCCAACACCTGCCACACCAAACGAACTGATCATAACAACAAGGATCAACGTCACGATGAAGTCCCAGCTCAGCGGGTCGATGCCGACCGTTGGAGCAATCATCACCGCCAGCATGGCCGGATAGATCCCGGCGCAGCCGTTTTGCCCAATTGTAGCACCAAAGCTTGCAGACAGATTCGCAATACCGTCCGATACGCCCAGTTTCTTCGTCTGTGTCTCCACATTCAGCGGGATCGACGCTGCACTTGAACGGGATGTGAAGGCAAATACCAGTGTTGGCAGAACCTTTTTCACATACGTAATCGGGTTGAACCCGGACAGTGAGATGATGATCAGGTGAATGATAAACATCACGATGAGGGCCACGTAGGACGCAATGACGAATTTGATCAACTTGAGAATTTCATCCGGATTCGTGGTCGCCGTCACTTTGGTGATAAGGGCCAGAATCCCGTATGGCGTAAGCCTGAGCACCAATGTTACAATCCGCATAACCACCGCGTATACGGCATTAACCATACCTCGGAATGTTTCCGCCTGTTGTGGTTTTTTGCGATCCAGTCCAAGTACAGCTACACCGATGAACGCGGAGAAGATAACGACCGCCAGTGTGGATGTACGACGTTCTCCTGTCATATCTGCAAATGGATTCGAAGGAATAAATTCCAGCACTTGCTGCGGAATGGTCTGATCCTTCACATCAACAAGACGTTCCTCCATCTTCTGACCCTGGGCGATCTCACGATCTCCACCTTCAATTTCAATGGAAGTAAGGTTAAAGCTAAGGCTCGTTACAATGCTGACCCCTGCAGCAATCGCTGTGGTGATCAACAGAATGGCAATGATGGAAACACTCATCTTACCGAGATTTTGCTTGCCCTTCAGATTCATGATGGCTGAGATGATCGACACCATGATCAATGGAATCACAACCATTTGCAACAAACGAACATATCCTGAACCGACCAGATTGAACCAATCGACTGATTTCGTAACTACATCAGAACCTGATGTGTACACCAATTGAAGAATAACCCCGTACACAACCCCCAGTCCAAGACCCGCAAATACGCGTTTCGTAAAGGAGATATGCTTTTTCTGCATCCAGTAGAGGATGCCAAGTAAAGCAAGCATCACCACTACATTCAATATGATTAGAAAAGTATCCATTTCTTTAAATCCTCCTCAGGCATGTGTGTAACCGGAACATATCCGATTTTCTCTTCTATTTCTTGTACTTCCAACAAGACATTTTACAATATACCATATAACAAACTATTCTGGTAGGTATTAATTGATATTATGTAATATGTATGTAACAGATTCATCAATTTCTGAAAAAAATACACCAATTCGTGAAAATTGTTCTATTCAACCTCCGGTTAATTTTGTAATATAGGTATATCCGCTTATTCCCAAGTTTTCTCAACATATAATTTAGGTCTTTCTTCATTGGTAGATAGGTCTTATGAGTACGGAAAAGCGATAATGTTAATGAACTTGACGTGAAAGGATGATCATATGTTTCGTAATCGCACCGTTGCCGGTAAAATCAGAGGCACCTTGTTCCTCGTTCTGCTGGTTGCTTCTCTGTTGTTCAGTATTAGTTTCTATGCCGTGTCGATGAATATTATTCAAAGTTACGTTCTACCGCAGTTCGACAAAGTCCTAAACACGTCCATTCAGGATATATACAAGAATACTTCTGCCTCCAAAATCCTACAGGTACAGAGTGGCGGAGCCGGTTCAGAAGGTGCTGCCATGACCGTGGAATCGTATCTGGCCGAAAAAGCAAAAGAACATAATCTAGATGCGGCTTACGTTGTTGCTATTCAGGACGGCTCAGCCAAAGTCGTTGTAGCCAACTCTTCCTCAGGTATGAAAGCCCAGGATGAGATCACTGTAGAGCCAGCAATGAACACAGCCATCGAGAGCAAAGAAATGGTAATCAGCGAAGTCTATTCGGACTCCTTTGGTGTACATAAAGCAGCATTCATTCCAATTGCAGGTAGTAATATGATTATGGCTGTGAGCATGGACGCCCAATTCATTCAGGATAAGATTACCCAAATTTTCTGGCTATGTCTTGGGATTACAGCATTAGTCTTTGTGCTCGGTTGGCTGATCTCCACTAGTATGATCAAAAGAGTAACCAAACCGATCATCAAGCTTGTCCAACATAGTAAACAAATATCCCAAGGTGATCTGACCGCTGAACTCCAGATCAAAGGCAAAGATGAAATTGCCCAGCTCGCTTCAAGCTTCCAGACGATGACACATAATCTGAAAGAAATGATCAGCCGTGCCTTGTCCACGTCCAATGAAGTGGTGTCAGGCTCCAATGACCTGCTTCAACGGGTTGAATCGATGTCTGGTATGGTACGGAACTCCAGCCGCTCTGCAGAAGATGCAGAGAAAGGCAGCATCAGCATTGCGTCAAGCGCATCCGAGAACGCCAGAGCCATGGAGGAAATTACGCAGGGCATCATGCATATTGCTTCATCTTCTGCCGAAGTATCCGAGCAGATTGGGGAAGCAGCCAATGAAGCAGTTAACGGTAACCGATTGGCTCAGAATGCCGTTGAGCAGATGGAACGTGTAGGCCAGACAGCAAGTGAATCACTACGGTATGTGGAGACCATGAATGAACGTTCGGTAGCCGTAGGTACCATTGTTGCTTCCATTTTTGAAATCACCAAACAGATCAACATGCTGTCACTCAACGCCTCCATTGAAGCAGCACGTGCCGGAGAGCATGGCCGCGGATTCGCTGTCGTTGCCGGAGAAGTTCGCAAACTTGCCGAACAATCCAAAACAGCCACAGAGGAAATCTCGGATTATCTGGGCACCATTCGAGAAGACGCTGAACGGTCTGTTGATGCCATGAACCGTGTTACCCAGGAGATTGGTTCAGGTACAACTGTTGTTCAACAAGCAGGCTCAGCCTTCCAGCAACTGAATGAATTGATCCAGAACGTCAATCTGACCATTCAGACCGTCTCTGCTTCGACACAACAAGTATCCGCTGGTGCTGAAGAAGTAAGTGCGTCCGTGGAAGAAACGGCACAGATTACGTCCAAATCCCGTGAGAGCATGTTACAGATTGCTTCAACAGCAGATCTTCAACTCAGCGAGATGGATTCACATTCGGATACGGTTCGCCATCTGCATGAACAAGCTGTAGAGCTGCAATCCGCCATGAAGAAATTCAAAATAAACTAACAGGTAAACCATTAACCCATCATCACCTGATTTAAACCTTGTTTAATCATAGGATATACAATACCCCCATGCCGCTAACATTCCGTTTCTAGAGAAAGGTATGTCGGACATGGGGGTATTGTTGTATAAGAACTGTTTTATGACGATTAACAAATGCATTTAATCCATTTCATAATCAATACCTGAGCGTATTAATCACATTCCCATACTGATTATATCACTTGATGTTTTCTCGCTCAGATCGGCTGTTGACTCTGTTCTCCTGCTCACTCCGGTAACTTAATACCCATTATCTCGTACACACGCTGCATATCCAATGCCGAACGCAATGATTCGGCTACCCGATCGAACTCCATCTCTTTACGTTCATGCGCACTGTATGTCTCCTGAAGCGGAACGAGTCCTTTTCCAACACGCAAACCATTCAGCCATGAACGTCGGAATTGATCACTTTCAAACAAACCATGCAGATAAGTTCCCCACACCCTGCCATCCGTTGTGCCCCAGCCTTCATGGAATGGTTCACCACCTGGATGGGAGATTTCAAACAATCCGGTGACATGCTCCGGCTCGTGACACTCCGTAACACCCATATGAATCTCATATCCGTTTACAGGTAATGAAGCGTCAGCTGCATCTTGTTCACTATACAGACGAACAGGATGATCAGGCTGCACTCGACCGGAAGCTCTAACCGTCTGTTTGTTCTGAAGAAACGTTGTCGATAGCGGAAGCCAGCCAAGTCCCTTCGCTTCCTGAATCTGATTTGCCTCCACAGCAAATGGGTCCTTCAGATGACGTCCCAGCATCTGGTATCCGCCACATATGCCTACGAGCTGGACATGCTCACGCTCGGTCTGGCTGGCGATTGCCTGCTCCAGACCAGACTCACGCAGAAATCCCAGATCCCCTATCGTATCCTTCGTACCCGGCAGAAGAATGGCATCCGGACTGCCCAATTCCTCTGGCGATGTCACGTAACGCACATTCACATCCGGTTCACGGGAAAGGGCATCAAAGTCTGTAAAGTTGGAAATTCGCGGATATCGAATCACTGCCAGATCCAGCTCGGTTTTGCCGAATTTCCCATGACGCATGGAGTCCAGCACCACTGAATCTTCCGCTTCAATCTGAATATCTCTTATGTAAGGCAATACCCCTAATACTGGAATGCCTGTCCGTTCTTCGAGCCAGTCGAGTCCCGGCTGCAACAGGGACAGATCGCCTCGGAACTTGTTGATAATGAACCCTTTGACACGAGCCACTTCATGCGGTTCCAGCAGCTCCAGCGTACCTACAATGGAAGCAAACACCCCGCCGCGATCAATGTCGGAGATCAAAATTACCGGCGCATCGGCCCAACCTGCCAGATTCATGTTGACGATATCCCGATCCTTCAGATTGATCTCGGCTGGACTGCCCGCTCCTTCCATCAGGACAATGTCATAGGTATCCCGCAACCGGTTCAACGCATCCATAACCGTCTGCTTTGCTTCTGGCAGGAAATGCTGACGGTAGTCCGAAGCACTCATCTGGGCAAAAGGTACCCCATGCACCACGATCTGCGAATGCATGTCCCGCACCGGCTTGATCAAGATGGGGTTCATGTCGGTAGTCGCCTCAATACCGCAGGCTTCGGCCTGTGCCCCCTGGGCCCGACCAATCTCCTTGCCATCTTCCGTCACATAGGAATTCAGCGCCATATTCTGTGACTTGAACGGGGCTGGCTTAAAGCCATCCTGCTTGAATATACGGCATAATGCCGTTGTGATGACACTTTTACCCACATCGGAAGCCGTCCCTTGCAGCATGAGTACTGCTGCTGTTTGCTGTACAAGCTTACCCTCCACGATCTCTCCCCCTGTCTACGTGTTATCTCCAGATCACCATGCTGCCAACCTCATGCGTAACGCTCTCCAAACTGCTTCACACTTCAAAAGTTAAAGCCAGAACAGTCCTTGAAGCACGCTCAGCACGGTCAACAAAGCCGCCTCCAGTAGCTCATTCATGGCACCATACGTATCCCCGGTTAAACCGCCGAGTCGTTCACTGATCCGCGCAGCCACGAATCGGCCGATGTAATAACACGCCACAGGCAGTATAATAACGGCCGTCACCGGGTATAGCCACCATGGCAGTGTTCCCAGACCACTCAGCATTGCATCTGCAATCCCCATATCCGGCTTGAAAAGCCACACCGCGGCAAACGTAACTGCCCCTGCGATCAAGGTCAGCCCCACGGCTGAGCTGCGTGCACGCTGGACCTCTTTCCGCTCACCGAGTCCTTTGAACAATACGGCAAGTCCATCATCTCCGCGCGCATTCGGCCATGCAGAAATCGCATACACCATGAACCAGCGGCTCCAGATCATGGGCAGGATCAACAGCGCACCATACACCCAGTGGCCCCGGGCAATGAAATCGGCGATCAGCGCCGCTTTCATCATCAGCAACAAGACGCAGGCGATCACGCCCATGGCCCCCACACGGCTGTCCTTCATAATCTCCAGCATTCGCTCACGAGTACGATAACTGAGCAAACCATCTGCCGTATCCATCCATCCGTCAAGATGAAGCCCACCAGTGAGCCACACCCATAGCGTCAAGGTCAGGACGGCAGCCGGAAAGGCGGGAAGCACTGCACCGCTTAAGGCTCCCGCGAGCCAGACACACAGACCGATTGCAGCACCGACCAGCGGATAAAAAACAACACTTTCACGCAGCAGCGGCGGGACAAAATCGATGTGCATTTTGACAGGGAAACGGGACAAAAATTGAAAAGCGGCTGCCGCGGCATTTTTGCGCTGAGGAGCAGGCGTGCCATCCTTCATAAGCGGTACTCCTTGCTTTTCAGTTCAGTCGCAATGCCTACGGTTACCAGAAACACTTCACCGCATATCGCCGCAATGCGCTGATTTAATACACCGGCCAAATCCCGATATTTCCTGCCAAGGGCATATTCCGGTACGATCCCGTCCCCCACTTCATTTGTAACAAGAACGAGCAAACCGGGATAGATTCGAATCGCTTCAACCAGCGCATCCAAATGTCCCTGTAACACCTGCTTCTCGTCATGCTCATGTGCTAACAAAACATTCGTCAGCCAAAGCGTCAGGCAATCCACCAGAATGGTGGGTGCAGAAGTCCCTGTGTGCCCTTCACCCATGCGATTAATCAAAGCAGGCAGATGCATCGGCTCTTCCATCGTATGCCACAGATACCCCGATGCCTCGCGCTGCTGCTGATGCATGGCGATACGCTCACGCATTTCATCATCGTACGCCTGGGCTGTCGCCACATACCAGGCCTCCGAGGAACGCTGCATGCAGAGACGTTCGGCAAAGGAGCTTTTGCCACTGCGTGCCCCGCCCGTCACCAGTACGCTCATCGGGAATCCTCTCTTTGCACGGATGAGTCATCCGACGCAGCGGAGTCCGAAGCAGGGCTTGTCCCGTCCGAGACACCCGCGCTTGCAAAGGTCGCCATCTCGTTCAGAATAAGGCATGCTGCGTCAATCAGATGAAGACTGAGCACACCACCTGTGCCTTCACCCAGACGCATGTCCAGATCCAGCATCGATTTCAGATCCAGTTCACGCAGCAGCGCTCCATGTCCATTTTCATGTGAAGTATGAGAAGCGATCATATAAGCGGTACTCAGCGGTGCAAGTTGTCTCGCAACCAGCGCCGCGGCGGTAGAGATGAACCCGTCTACAACAACCGGGCAACGATGAGCAGCTGCTGCGAGGATAACCCCCGTGAGTCCAGCAATCTCCAGTCCACCCACTTTGCATAGAACATCCAGTGCATCTTCCGGGTTCGGAGCGTTTACACTAAGTGCCCGGCTGACTACAGCAGCCTTGCGCTGCAAGCCTGCATCATCAATTCCGGTACCTCTCCCCACGGCGGCGGCAGGTGCAACTCCGGTTAGTGCGCTCATTACCGCAGCACTTGCAGTGGTGTTGCCGATTCCCATCTCTCCAGTGACAAACAGCTGTGTTCCCTTCGCCACCTCTGCCGATACAACTTTGGCTCCTGCAAGGATAGCCCGAACGGCCTCATCCCGGGTCATCGCTGCACCTCGGGCCATGTTGGCCGTGCCTTTGCGAATTTTATGGGAAAGCAGGTCTGGATGTTCAAGATCGGCATTCACACCGATATCCACACAGATCACATCAGCTCCGGCGTGACGGGCAAGCACATTCACCGCAGCGCCCCCAGCGAGGAAATTCTGGACCATCTGCGGAGTTACTTCAGCAGGAAAAGCACTGATGCCTTCTTCCACTACGCCGTGATCTGCGGCCATGACAATGACCGCCCTGTGATCAAAACGCGGACGTGCATTACCCGTCATGCCAGCCAGGCGGATCACCAGCTCTTCCAATTTGCCCAGACTCCCTGGCGGCTTCGTCAACGAATCCACGTGCGCAGAGGTTTCTGCCGCCACTTCCTGATTAGGAGCGGTAATCCTTTTGGTTATTTGCTCCAACATCTGTTCATTATTCATACAACCAGCACTTCCTTCATCAAAATATGGGTTGCCCCGCTTCAATTAATCGATGTCCCGCCGTAGCAGCAGTTGAGGTATGGCATGGTCGGGATGGGAGACAATTGCGGGTTTGACGCGAAATATGTCCTGAATATTCGCTTCGTTGATTAACGTATGAGGTGTGCCCTTTCCAACCGCCATGCCCTCACGCAGCGCCAGAATGTGATCGCAAAATAATGCGGCCAGATTCAGATCATGCAGCACAGCTACAATCGTAATGTTATTTCTCTGTCGCCAGGCCGATAACAACTCCATGAATTGCAATTGATATTTAATATCCAGAAACGTAGTCGGCTCGTCCAGCAGCAACAACCGTGGCTCCTGAGCCATGACTTTTGCTAGTGCGACCCGCTGCCGTTGTCCGCCGCTGAGTGCATCCAGAGGTCTGTCCGCGAGCTCCGTCAATCCCAGATCTTCAAGTACCCTGTCTACCACAAGTGCCCCATCACCCGCTTCCCGCCCCAGCCAGTTCTGGTACGGATATCGCCCCATCTCCACCACGTCTCGTACAGGATAAGAGATGGGTGGCAAGCCGTCCTGCTGCAATACAGCGATCATGCGTGACAGGTCCTTACGGCTGTATGAGCTGATATCTCGAGCATCGATACGGATCTGACCTTCGCTTAACTGTTCCGTTCCGGCAATAAGCTGGATCAGAGTGGACTTGCCGCTACCGTTTGGACCAACAATTCCCCACCAGTCACCTTCATCAACATGCCAGTCTACACTGCGCAATGCCTGATGATCACCATATGACTTCCCAGCTCCCTTAATGGAAATAAGTGAGTTTGAACCGGTACTGGAATTCATGGCATCATCCCCTTCTGCAACTTTTTATTCCGGTGCAGCAGGTAAGCAAAGAACGGCGCACCAACAAAGGCGGTGACGACCCCGAGCGGAATTTCAGTGGGCGCCAGCAACGACCTTGCGATGGTATCGGCCCACACCATGAAGATCGCTCCACCAATGGCTGATAAAGGTACCAACAGTCGATAATCCGGCCCCACCAGCAGCCGCAACATATGCGGGATCACCAATCCAACGAATCCGATGACACCGGATACCGAGACAGCCCCTGCGGTCAGCAGTGTGCCGACTGCCAGCACGGAGAGCTTAAGCCTGTCCACGCCGATCCCGATATGTGCCGCTTGACGTTCTCCCAGCGCAAGCACATTTAACGAGCGTGCCCGGCTCCAGAGAAAGACCAGCCCCAGCAGAAAATACGGGAAAAGGATGGCCGTATACGACCACCCGCGTAATGCCAGACTTCCCATCGTCCAGTATATAATTTCATTAATCGTCTGTTTCGACATGGTCGACAGGAAGGAAACAACTGCTCCCAGGAAACTTTGCATGACCACACCAGCCAGAATGAGGCTGTGTGTTGGTATTTTACGCCCTTCACGAGCCAGTGCCATCACAAACCATAACGTGATTACACCCGTCAAAAATGCAATTAGAGGTAACGTCCAGATTCCGATCAGTGCGTACTGCAATCCGAAGAAAATCAGGAAAGCCGCCCCTACCGACGCACCGGATGATACACCGAGCGTAAACGGATCGGCCAGCGGATTACGCAGCACACCCTGGAAGCCCGCACCCGCAATAGCCAGTGAAGCCCCCACGAGCACAGCAAGCAGTACACGCGGAAAACGCACTTTCCAGATAATCTGTTCGGCTGCCTTATTCCAATCCGGTGTAATCCAGTCGCCCACCCAGGGAATTTTGTGAATCAGGATGCCGGCAATATCCCGAATTGGCAAAGCTACTGAACCAATGCCCGTGCAGATGAGCACGGTAAGCACCAGCAGCACCATGCCCGTCGTTCCGAACAGGATCAGCTTTTTACTCATTGGAACAAGTCAGGATAGATCGCTTTGGCTACTTCTTTCAACCCTTGAGTTACCCGTGGACCCGGACGGCTCAGCAGGTTGGCATCCAGGCCAATAACCGCGTCATTTTTCACAGCCGTAATTTGATCCCAGCCGCTGCGCGCCTTGATGATCTGATCCAGTGTTTTGGAGTTTTCATCAATTACATCGTTGGCATACAAGATTACATCGGGGTTAGAGGCAATCACGTTTTCTTCATTGATTTGGTACCAGCCTTCTTCGTTTGAAGCGATATTGGTTCCTCCGGCTACAGTGATCAGTTCGTCCATGAACTCACCTTTACCTACCGACCAACCTGGGGAGAATTCAACGTATACTTTTTTCTTCTCTTCCGGTTTAACGGCCTTCACCGCTTCGGTTACATCCGTCACGTCCTGTTTCATCTGAGTGATGATTTCTTGTGCTTTTTCCTGATGATCGGTAATTTTACCGAAGGTTTCGATATTGTTCATCACATCGTCAATGGATTTAGGATCCGTTTTGAAAATGGTAATACCGAGTTCGCGCAGCTTCTTCACGGCATCCTCACTCATCGAGATACCTGTAAAGACAATGTCGGCTTCAGATGCAATGATGGACTCTTCGTTGGGCTTGGTGATGCCACCCATTTTCGCTTTGGTTGTTGCTGCTTCCGGATAATCATCATAGTCGGATACACCAACGATCTGTTCATCCAATCCAAGGGCAAACAGGGACTCTGTCTCAGCTGGTGACACGGATACAATTTTGGCTGGCGCCTTTTCAAAAGTAAACGATTCACCCGTTGCATCCGTAACGGTCAGTGGATATTGCGTTTTGAGGTCCGTCTGCGCCTGGCCTTGGGACTGCTCCTGTGCCGGTTGCTGCGAAGTTCCTGTGCCCTCGTTCGTTGTTGCATTGCCACAACCGGCCAAAGCCAGTGCGAGTGCCGCTGCACTTAGCAGGGACGCTACGCTTTTCCAATTCTTGATATTCATTCTGTTATTCTCCCCTTCTCTATCTGTACTATTTTCTTGCAACATGCTTGAACTCTTACTACCTTGCCTTGGTGTTCCTGTACAAGTAAAATCCATCAATTTACACAAGTCCACTCCGATTGCAGTACCATCTTCCGATCGCTGTTATCCCCAGACTTTTTGATTCCCTTTTCGAAAGGGAAAATCCGGGGATAAGCGTATGCTTCCGATGTAGCTTTCTTGTAGAAAGCTTTAAGCGAACACTCCGTTTCTTCAGATCGGTTCTGCACTCTTCGTTAACGTGTAAAAGTTCGGTTTATCTTACATGAACAATAAAAAATCCCTAATCCTTACGTCCAGGATCAGGGATGACGTCTCGCATATGGCGATCTGTACATGTTCAACCCAAGGTTGTCCATGCGCATAGAATTGCCCGAAACGCTGTCCTTTCCTCGAAGGAACACCGGTTTGTACGTCCAGGGCAGGTAACCTGACTTACAGGAATCATCCTGTTTTACAGTGGCGGGACCGTGCCGGATTTGCACCGGCTTCCCCATTTCACCCTTGTGTGTTTCACGACTCGTACTACTCTGCCATGAAAACAGCCTTCACACGCGGGACCCTTGGTCGCTGATATGGTATATCATTGTCATGTAATTTCTGCATGTTATATACGCATTAGCCTTCACAGCCTGCACCGTATCTGTATCCATGCTGAAGTCACACTTCTGTTGTGATTATAGGGTATATTGTACATCCTTACAACCCGATTGGCGGAAAAGTCACTCTGCTACCAAACCATTGATTCCCCTGTCGATCAAGCTGGACCTGAATCGCCTGTCCCGGTACGACATGTGTATCCCAGAACCCAAGCCCGGCAATCAGACGGGACAAGGCATATCGGATGACACCACCATGCGTAACCACAACTATGGTAGGTACCCGTCCCTCATCAACGTGCATTGAAGGCCGACCATTCAACAACATCTCTTGGAGAAATGAATCCATTCGCTCCGTAAACTTCTGCCACGATTCACCCTCGGGCGGAGTGACCTCCTGCGGCGCATCAATCCAGTTTCGGTACTCAGGGTTATCCTTGAGCTGCTCATACGTTAGCCCTTCCCACTGTCCAAAATCAATTTCCCGCAGACGCTGATCGAACTTCACCTCTCCGCCGGCATCAGGAAGAATCTGTTCCAGCGTCTGGCGGCAGCGCAGCAGATCACTGCAATATACCTCGTGCCACGAAACACCGCTCAATTGTTCATGAAGCGGAGCCAGTTCTTCTTTGGCGTCTGGCAGCAGACCGATGTCGGTATGCCCCAGGTATCTTTTTTCCACATTCCATAGCGTTGTCCCGTGACGGACCCACAGAATGTTTCGTTTCATTGAAGCCGGTTGATCCGTATGTACGTCCTTGCCTGCATTCCCCTCATTTAGGGCCATAACAGCATCCCTCCTGCCAGCCACACACCCAGCGATATTAACACACAAAGTGCAACAAAAGCCCCTGCGGACCAGAACATCAGGCGTGATGTTCGCACAATATCCTCGGCTTCCATCGGCCGTGTGGCCTCGCCCAAATAGGCACGAAACGAAGCAACTCCGTGATACACGTTATGTCCGCCAAGTCGGATGCCCAGTGCTCCAGCCACTGCTGATTCGGGAAACCCGCTATTCGGACTTGGATGCAGTCTTGCATCCCGAGCGACCATCCGTGCTGCTCCTTTGGCATCAAATTTCATGACCCAGGCACCCACGATTAACAGCATTGCGGTGAGCCGGGCGGGTATCCAGTTCGCCACATCATCCAGACGGGCCGAGGCCCAGCCAAGATGCAGATACTTGTCATTTTTATATCCGACCATGGAATCGAGTGTGTTGACGGCACGATAAGCCATGGCTAGCGGTGCGCCTCCAATGAGTGCATAGAATAACGGGGATACAATGGCATCCACAATATTTTCAGCAACCGTCTCTACCGTTCCCCGCACAACCTCCGGTTCATCCAGATGCGCCGTATCACGTCCTACAATCATGCTCAGTGAACGTCTGGCCGCCGGCCAATCCTGATGCTTCAGATGACGATACACTTCCATACCTGCATCCTTCAGCCCTTTTGAAGCAATGGTCGTTGCGATGAGCACCACTTCAGCTGCCGCCGCAATGACAGGATGAATCAATCCAAGCACATATACAAGTCCCCAAGTGATGGCAAAAGAACCCCCCGCAACCACAAGCGGGAACAACAGCCCTGCTCTCTTCAGCCCCGAATCTGTGTTCACACGCGAGCGAATAACACGCTCCAACGCCGAGATGCCTTTTCCCATGCCAATCACCGGGTGGGGAATCCAGCGCGGATCACCGATACATCGGTCTAACAGGTACGCCAGTATAATAATCCAGGCTCCAGCCATGCCTGTCCAGAACGGCCAGGTCCATAGATGCTCTATCTCAAAAGTCATTTGTGCCTGATCCTCTCTTTCCATAACAGTCCGGCCTGAAGGCTCTCCGTCACCGTGTCGTATACCAATCTGCCAATCGCCGCCCCCGCCGTAGTCGCCGTCCCGGCATAAGTGATCATCGGTTGTGGTTCCTCCACTGCCTGACGTACTGCAAACACAATGGCATCAGTTGTGGTGCCGGTGGCGGGCAACCCGTTCTCCGAATCCAAAACACCTGCATCCGCAAGCGCTGCCGCTTTGGCTTCCACCGCCGTCTGCACCGCATTCACCATCGCCCCGGTGGTCATGCGTCCATTCAACCAGAGCATGATGTTAATTGTACCCGGGACATAGGGCTGCTTCGTTAGATTCCGTGCTGAAGGAGCAGAACGCTTCATGTCGGAAGCCATCTTCTTATTTCCCGCTGCATCAAATACCGTTCTCTCCGAACCCGCGCGTGCTGCATTCGATACCCCCGCAGTGGTGCAGCACAGAAGACCAAATTCATCACTTGTAAATTCCTGAATGGAGGTATGCTCCAGCCTTACCGCTGTCAACAATCCGGCACATTGATCTTCTGGCTCATGCCATTCGTTCAGTGCTTGTTCGATATCACGCGGCGGATCATCACAACGGTAATGCCTGTCCACATAGATATTAAATATGCGATCCAGTTCTAGCATCCCACCGCCATATACCGCACTCGACAACGCTTGGGCAGCCATTGGGCTCTGTGCTTTGATATGTCGTTCATATGCAGATATGTTTAGTCCCGGCCAGGAAGAGGCGGCATATTCATTCTCGTCTGTTTTTCCATTCGCGAAGTAGTTATAAAACGGGAGTGTCACTGCCGTTTCCCTCCCTGTTCCTGTTCCGAATCTTTCGTCTGCTCCTGCTGACTTGATTCATGAATGGAGGTCTGATCAGCATTCGGATCTCCCTTGCTTTCCAGCACGCTGCCCAGCACTTCGAGTAATGTGGCATTGGCGTCTGCATCCTTGACCGCGAAACGTACATGGCCTTCATCAAGTCCCGGATACATCGCACAGCTGCGAATCAAGATCCCCCTTTGGCCCAGCGCCTCCTGCATGGATGCTGCTGTCCAAGGCACTGGAACACGTGCCAAAATAAAGTTCGCTTCTCCCGGTGTGATCGCACATCCATACGTCTGCAATCCTGCGATGAGATGTTCCCGTTCCCGCGTGATCTGTGAAATGGTCTCCTGTTCGTACCGTTCTCCACTGCGCAGACAGGCTTCACCTGCCATAAGCGCCAGACCGTTGACACTCCAGGTCACCTGTTTCTTCGTCATTGCCTGAATGTATTCCGCACGGCCCAAAGCATATCCTAGACGCAAGCCCGGAATGGCATAAAACTTCGTCATCGAACGAATGATGATCACATTGGGATAGTCGCTCAGATGTGCTGCCAGGGACTGACGCCGGGCTACCGGGATAAAATCCATAAATGCCTCATCAATGACGAGGACAGTTCCCGTTTTTTCCGCTTTGCGGGCAAGCCTTTGCAATACCTCAAGCGGATATTGTACACCGTTCGGATTGTTGGGCTGACCGAGGAAGAGCAGGTCTACCTTTTCCATGAGCTGTTCGATGTCCTCGGGTTCCGCTCGCCACGCCAGCTCTTCTCTTCCCTCTGTATGCACAACCTCGGCACCGAATTGTTCTGCCAACGCCCGATACTCCGAGAATCCCGGTTCCACCGTACCCACCTTGCGCGGGGCAAGCCCCAGCAGGATGAGCGCCATACTTTCGGCTGCACCATTGCCCACGGAAATCTGCTCCTGCATCACACCAAGACGCTCGCTCAGCAGTGCTTTGAATCTACGATGCCCCGGATCGGGGTACCGAATCACGGACTGCAACCCTTGCTGTATAGACTCCAGCACTTCTCTGGGCGGACCGAGCGGATTAATGTTAGCACTGAAATCCAGAAATTCAGCGGCTTCCCTTCCAAATCGTGACGCAGCCGTCTCCACGTCCCCGCCATGTCCGAACACTTCGATATAACCGGTCATTCTTCCGTCATCCTTTCTGTATGTCCTTTTTATTATGGATGGCACCGGAGGTGTGGGTCAATCCTGTTTTCTTTGTGTCCCAACCATAATTCGTTTACAATAGAAGAGGAATTTCGGTTCCTTTTGATATACAAGGTTCACTACATAAGGGACTAGCAATCCCTCACATACATTAATGGAGGAATGACCATGCTGTTTGTAGACAATCAGGGCATTACAGATCCTTCTGTAAACCTGGCGATTGAGGAGTACATTCTGAAGCATCTGCCGATGGAGGATGACAGCTATCTGCTGTTCTACATTAACCGTCCGTCAATCATCATCGGAAAGCACCAAAATACAATTGAAGAAATTAATATCGAGTACGTTCAGGATAACGGTGTGCAGGTGGTTCGTCGTCTTTCGGGCGGCGGAGCGGTATATCACGATCTGGGCAACCTGAATTTCAGTTTTATTACAGCGGATGACGGTCAATCCTTCCACAATTTCCGCAAGTTTACCCAGCCTGTCGTTGAAGCTTTGCACGAGCTTGGTGTAAATGCCGAGTTGACCGGGCGTAATGATCTGCAAGTGGGCGAAAAGAAAATTTCGGGCAACGCTCAGTTTTCCACACGTGGGCGCATGTTCAGTCATGGCACCTTGATGTTTGATCTGAATCTGGAGCATGTTCAGGCTTCCCTGAACGTCAATCCCGAGAAATTCAAATCCAAGAGCACCAAGTCCGTGCGCAGCCGGGTCGCCAACATACGGGATCTGATTGACACCAACCTGACGATCGAGCAGTTCCGTGATGAGCTTTTGCGTCACATTTTCAGAATGGAGCCTAAGGACGTTCCACAGTACACGCTCACTGAGAAGGACTGGGACAAAATCAAGGAAATCTCTGCTGAGCGTTATAACAACTGGGACTGGAACTATGGCTTGTCTCCGGAAAGCAATGTGAAGCACACTCGCAAATTCCCTGTCGGCATCATCGATCTGCGCATGAACATCAAGGATGGACGCATTGAGGATATCAAAATCTTTGGCGACTTCTTCGGTGTAGGCGATGTGGCGGATATCGAAAATATGCTGCGCGGCAAGCGTTATGAGGAATCCGAGGTGCGTACTGCACTTGAGGGCCTGGATGTAAAACATTACTTCGGCAACCTTGAGCTGGAAGACTTTATTGGCCTTGTTTTCCTGGAAGAGTAAGATTTAGATGGAAGTATAGTTTTAGAATGGAGTCTAAGATTACACGTTAACGGAGAAGACAGAATTTATCGGGAGAAGCGAAGCGTTCGCTTAAAGCTTTTTGAAAAAAAGCTACATCGGAAGCATACGCTTATCAACGGATTTCCCCTTAGGGGAATAGAATCAAAAATCCGGGGATAACAGCGATCGAAAGATGAATCTGTATTCGGAGTGGCCTCGTGTAAAACTTATTTTTTCGTTCGTTAGTATAGATACAGATAAAAAGGAGAGAAACACAGATGACCTACAAATTGATTGCAATCGACATTGATGACACCCTGATCAACGATAACAAGGAAGTAACCCCTGCAACACAGACTGCACTGGAACAAGCAGTTGCCCATGGTGTAACGGTAACGCTGGCGACTGGACGTGCTTATGCTTCCGCACAAGCGCTTGCTCGTCAAACCGGACTTAACGTGCCGATCATTACGTATCAAGGCGCTTTGGTGAAAAACCTGCTGGACGAAAAAGTACTTTATGAGCGTTACGTTCCACAGGAAGCTTCCCGCAAATTGTATGATTACTGCCTGGAGAACAATCTCCACCTTCAAACATACATTGACGACAAGCTGTATGCCCGTGAGGAAAACGACAAGCTGCGTGATTATGCCAAACTAAACGGCACCCAATATTATATCGAATCTGATTTCATCAAAGTCATCGAACAGAAGACACCGAAGCTGCTTATTATCGATGAGCCTGACTACTTGGATAAGGTTGCTGTTGAACTGCGTGAATTGCTCGGACCACAAGTGCATATCACCAAATCCAAACCTTACTTCCTCGAGATTATGCACAATGAAGGAACTAAAGGCCACGCCCTTACGTTCCTGGCTGACCACTTTGGTCACCAGCTCAGCGAGTGTATTGCCATCGGCGACTCCTGGAATGACCATGAGATGCTTGAAGTTGCTGGTCTTGGCGTAGCGATGGGGAATGCCATCCCTGCGTTGAAAGAGCTGGCAGACTACATTACGGCAAGTAATAACGAAGACGGTGTAAAAGAGGTTATTGAGAAGTTTGTATTGAACGCAGAGTAAAAGAGGCTTCAAATTATATTTATAAAAAGTCTATATTTCAAAAGCAGCCCTTTCAGCATCATAGCTGAACAGGGCTACTCTTGAAATTTGATTTTTCATTCACTATTTACTCAATCTAAAAATGTAACTTCCATTTATGCCCACACTGTAGTTTTTTCCAGTGGCAAGCGATACGACGGATGCCCCTCAATCGCCGCTTTACCAATAGAAATAATCATTACCGGTAGGAAGCGTTCTTCGTCAAGACCAAATACTTCGGCTATCCGACTCTTCTCATACCCCCCCATAGGATTTGTATCATAACCATGCGAACGAGCAACCAACATGAACTGCATAGATACAAGTCCTGCATCAATTAGATTATTGTGGCTTAGCTCGTTTTTGGATAAACCTTCTAATTTAGGCTTGAAGTTGGTCAGCATCATATCACGTACTTCTTGCGGCATGTAGCCAAGTTCAACAGACTTTGCCGTAATCTCCTCCATGAAATCTATATTTTGCATATCTGCAAAAACAGCGATTACAGCAGCTGAGGTCTCTACTTGTGATCCGTTAAAAGGAGCAAGTGGAGCTAATTTATTCTTACCCTCTTCAGTGTCAATGACCAGAAAACGCCATGGTTGCATATTTACCGAGGATGGAGCTCTGGAGGCCTTTTCCAAAATTGCAGAAAGTTCCTCTCTACTGATTTTCACATTGGGATCGTACGTTTTAATTGATCGGCGTCCAAGTACAATTTCATTAAAATCATTTGTTTTTTGAATATTTCCCATTTAACATCTTCCTTCTCTAAGTTATCTTTTAATAGGTTCAAACAGACACTCTTAACAAGAGTATTAAATTATTTATGATTGTCTTCATGCATCTCTTCTAAAATTTCAAGAACCGCTTTTTTTAACGATGTTACCTGACGCCCAAGTAAGTTTCTTAAATCCGAACTTTCAATTTCTAGCGCACCTCGGCCAATTTCAAGTTGCATATGAACGAGAATAGAAACGAATGCATCAGGTATCCCAGCCTCTGAAAGCATATGACTATATTCTTCTGCTTCAACATATTTTATTTGAACATCTCGTTTAGATACCTCTGCAAAAAGGCGGGCTAACTCTTCCTGCGTCAAGAGTTCCCCAGTTAGTTCATATATAGAGTTCTCATGCCCTGAACCTGTCAACACACGAGCCGCTGCTTCAGCATAATCCATTCTTGGAGCCCAACCAGCTTTCCCTTGAGATGACGCAATGACCCATGGAGCACCATTCAAAATAGCTTGGAAAGTGTTGACTTCATTTTCAATGTACCAGTTATTCCGAAGTATAGCGTAGGTTATTCCTGATTGTTTGATCGCCTCTTCTGTGATGCGATGGTCGTTGAAAGGCTCAACTGTACTTACGTCAGCTTTTGGTGCACTTGTATAAGCGATAAATCTGACATTAGCAGCTTGTGCTGCTCGGATAGCTGTTAAATGCTGTTTCTTGCGGTTGATCGCATCATCACTTGATATCATTAATAAACGATCTACGCCCGAGAAGGCAGTTACTAGAGAATCATATTCATTAAAATTCCCATAACGGACATCAACTCCTCTTTCTAGTAGATGAGTTGCTTTTTCGGGATCCCGTACACTTACTGCAACATGATTGGAAGGAACTAACTTTAATAATTCCTCCACAATTAGTGAACCCAATTTTCCTGTTGCTCCGGTCACTAATATTTTCATTTTATTTCTCCTTTTCTACCAGTATCTCTGTTCTTTATTACAGCTCTATATTAACTAAGAAAAAGTAATCTGTACAAGTAGTCACATTAAATAAACATAGTTACTTAACGTATACTATTTGATACATCAAGGTAAATTGGCTCTACTGCTACTATTTAATCTCTGTAATTTAGGAGAGATTGGGTTATACTATCTTTATTACATCAGTGGGGGTAAAAAAAAAGATGACTTTTAATTGCCAGCATGAAGTCGAGACTGCATTGGAAGTTTTGGTGGGTAAATGGAAATTGATTATTTTGTCACATATTGCTTTGAATAAAACGATGAGATTTGGCGAATTTCAGAGAAACATACCCGATATCACCAAAAAAATGTTAAGTTCACAACTTAGAGATTTGGAGCAGAATGGGATAATTAGCAGAACAGTATATAACCAAATGCCTTTGAAAGTAGAGTATACGATTACCGCATATGGTGAAAGCTTAAAACCCATCTTAGATTCGCTAACAAATTGGGGGAAAAACCATATTGAATATATGAAACAACAAGAAAATAATGAAAATCAGATTCTTCGCTGACAACAATTATTCACACCAAAAAAATTCCTAGCAAGTTTAATATGCTTATGAGGAGCGGCAGTGTATCGGGTACATGAAAAACGAAGGGCTGCGTGTCCACGTATTCATTGATCCTTAACAACTCTATATCCCGCTGTCCTCATGCTCGACCCTATACCTTTCATTTGACTGCCTAAAGGAGATTCAATTGATAGATTTAGGAAACTTTAACCCCATTTTTTCCTTTTTCTTCAACCAGCCGCTCACCTTTTCATTCATCTCCAGCAGACCTGAAACGACCAGCACCACACCGATCCACGTAATCCAGCTGACATGCTCACCATAGACAACAGCGCCAAGCCCAACGGCGATGGGCGGTGAGATGTATAACCAGGTTGCCGGGAATAACAGATTGGTACGCGACATAATCCAGTAGAACAGACTATGCCCCACCATCGAGCCGATGACCGTCAGATAGATCACCGACGAGACAGCAGGCACCCAGTGCACCCAGTCCAGAACAGACATATTCCACGATTCCGTTCTAGCAGAGAGCAGCGTTAGCAGCAATCCCCCGTACATCATCTGCACCGCATTAATGGCTACATATATTGACGACAAGCTGTATGCCCGTGAGGAAAACGACAAGCTGCGTGATTATGCCAAACTAAACGGCACCCAATATTATATCGAATCTGATTTCATCAAAGTCATCGAACAGAAGACACCGAAGCTGCTTATTATCGATGAGCCTGATTACTTGGATAAGGTTGCTGTTGAACTGCGTGAATTGCTCGGACCACAAGTGCATATCACCAAATCCAAACCTTACTTCCTCGAGATTATGCACAATGAAGGAACCAAAGGCCACGCCCTTACGTTCCTGGCTGACCATTTCGGTCACCAGCTCAGCGAGTGTATTGCCATCGGCGACTCCTGGAATGACCATGAGATGCTTGAAGTTGCTGGTCTTGGTGTAGCGATGGGGAATGCCATCCCTGCGTTGAAAGAGCTGGCGGACTTCATTACGGCAAGTAATAACGAAGACGGTGTAAAAGAGGTTATTGAGAAGTTTGTATTGAACGCAGAGTAGATAAGGTCAACAAACAGCCCGGTCAGTGAATTTCACTGTGCAGGGCTGTTTGTTTGATGTTTAAAAATAAGTAATTTTCTTGTTTATAAGATTATATTTGGTATATTTTCTCTGTTATTTTTTATGTTTTGAGAGCAATAATGCGGTGATCAGGGATAACTGTAGTGAAATCGTAATCGCCATAGCTAAGATGACACGATCTGTATCTGGGACATCGTCAAAAAACAAAACAATAAAAAATACAATGAATGAGATTACAATGCTAGCTAAGAAATTAAGAATGATTTGTTTCATGTTTTGCCTCCTCCCAGACTCCCCCCCACTTTTAAACTGCTTACTTGCTCAAGGCATGTTGAATAGACTCCAGCAGTTTCTTGATTCGGCCATCAGGCTCCAACTGAAAAGACGGAAGGAGCTCATCAATTCTTTGCTGAAACCGCTCAGGATCCTGTACACCAAGCTCTGCTCTTAACTCCAATTCTTCTTCGGAACCGTTATCATTCAGGATCATATTCAGAACGTCCGCTTTAAAAAATTCTCTTGGCGGAAGAATTAAAGCATTCATCAGGAACTGCAAAATAAAGAGATGCTTATTGTTTTCCTGACTCGCCTTTTTCATGGCCTGCTTGTTGAACAAATTGATATATTTCTGCGCAAAGGCGACCCCTTTCATTCGAGAAGGCCCGATATGTACGACCCCTTTCCAACGCAGATCAGCCACAGAACTAAGCCACCAGGCCGGTTCAATGGCCTGCTGCATACGATGCAGTACTTGGCGTTCAAACTGTGGCTCAGGGTGCATTCGCTGCTCATCCAAACATTTCCCTATGGTCTCGGCTTCAATTGCAGCGACCGTCATGCCTTGGCCATGGATCGGATCGAAGCTGCAAAATGCATCGCCAAGTACGAGTAATCCGGAGGGCCAATTCTCCATGAGTTCAAAATGTTGACGGACAGATTCGGAAATACGGTATCCCCGCGGTCCTTGAAAAGGCTCCAGCTGGTCTATCAACGCTACGTTATCATCCGAAGCAAACAGAAGCTTGATTTGTTCTTGGAATTCATCTGGATGGGTTGAAGGATATTCATCTCCTCCTGCGTTAAACAGTAATAGTCCAGCGATATCATTTTCAATGCGCCACAACATGCCTGCACGCATTCCTTGCGCAGGATCGGACTCTGTTATGACCGTTGCCCAGTTATTTTGAATAGAGGGTGGTATCTTATAATAGCGAGTGCTGTAACCAAGAGACACCTTTAGTACTTCCGGCTCAGGCACGGACAGCCCTATCTTACCAAGCCATCTGATTAATTTGGAAGAACGTCCCGCAGCATCTATAACCATATCCGCTGCAAGCATTTCTTCCTGATGATCCCGGCCTCTTTCTTTGGTATACACACCTGTAATGGAACGCTGATCTTCTGATGCCATTAATCCCGTAACTTCTGTATTCGTTAAAAAGCTTATATGATCTATGTTCCGGACTCGCTGACGCAGTACCCATTCCAGCAAGGCTCTACTGCTCGATGCAATTTTGAATGAGGAAGCAGCATTCGCCTTATTCACCAATGTACCGTAGCGATTGGCAATCACAACTTTCTCTTCCTGTGAAGGAATGGCGCCAAGTGCGACCAATTCATCATTGTATCCGGGAAAGTAATGTTCCAAAATGAGTCCGCCGCGCGGTAATACACGATGTGGATGAAAGGATTGAGGCACACCCTGCCGATTCGCCGGCTCAGAAGGCAATTCATCTCGCTCAATGATACATACTTCATCATAATAATCAGATAACATCCTTGCAGTGATTAACCCTGCAATACCTGCCCCAATTACTACAGCTTTTTTCATGTCGGACATCGCCACTTCATCCTCTCTAATCCATTATAATCCATCCGTACTTGTAGCTATATCAAAAAATTACTTATAATACCAATATACACTCAAAATCTCCTATCAAGTAAGAATCAATATCAGGATACTATATAGCTAAACTACAATAAGGAAATGATGTAGATGAAAATGATTGGTAAAAAGGTGGATTTGAGAGTTACCCGAACTCATAAATTGTTAACAATGGCGCTACTCGATCTGTTATGCGAGAAAGGCCAGCTATTCAGCAACATCACGATTAATGAAATATGTGACAAAGCTATGGTTCACCGGACCACGTTTTACAAACATTTTAAGGATAAATTTGCTCTACTGTCCTCCACCCTAACTTGGGTCCTTCGGGATTATTTACAAATGAATGTAGAAGATCGACTACAGCAGCCTTTGCAAAGCGTATCTAAAATTTTGTTTGGCAATGTACTGGAGACCATCGTGCAGAACCAACAAAAGGATGGGAGCTTTAACAACTTTTTCATACATTTTATCGGAGAGATATTCAGAAGAGATTTTCTGGAATTGAAGAGAAGAGGTAAACAATTTTCACTTCCCATAGAACTGGTAGCCGAGTTTCACTCGGGGGTAATTCGTTTACTTGTGACGTGGTGGATACAACATTTCGAAGAAAATGTTACAGCAGAACAAATGGATGAATACTACTACCAACTGGTTAACGAGAACATTATGTTGGAATAACAAACAGCTCAACCTAAAATCAAGAGCTGATTTTGAGATGGAGCTGCATACTATTAGTCTTTACCTACTTTAAAACAGTTTCGGAAGCCTGCACTGTCACCCTCGCACGCTTTCCTTTTTTCAACCAGCCGCTCACCTTCTCATTCATCGCCAGCAGACCTGAAACGACCAGCACCACACCGATCCACGTAATCCAGCTGACATGCTCACCATAGACAACAGCGCCAAGCCCAACGGCGATGGGCGGTGAGATGTATAACCAGGTTGCCGGGAATAACGGATTGGTACGCGACATAATCCAGTAGAACAGACTATGCCCCACCATCGAGCCAATGACCGTCAGATAGATGACCGACGAGACTGCAGGCACCCAATCCAGAACAGACATATTCCACGATTCCGTTCCAGCAGAGAGCAGAGTCAGCAGCAATCCCCCATACATCATCTGCACCGCATTAATCGCTACAGGACTAGCCTCCTTGAACTGATGAATGACCTTTTTGGAGTACAATGCACCTGCCGAATAACAGACTTCCCCCACCAATACCGCAATACAGCCCCACATGAACAGGGAACCTGCACCAAGCGATACACCTGGCAGCACAACCAGAACCACACCCGTGAACCCGATTAGGCAGCCTACCATCATACGGGCAGATGTTTTTTGCCGCAACAGCGCCGTCTGCATCAACATAATCATCAGCGGCCCTGTCGCTGACAGAATGGCACCCACACCCGAACTCACATGCTGTTCAGCCCAATATAATGTGGCAAAGGTGCCGAATGTCAGACCTGCTCCCGTCAGCAGCATCTCCTTGCGGAACAGCAGGGACCAGCTCACCTTGCCCTTCATCCTCATCCATGCAAACATCAGCGCTCCCGCGATTACAAATCGCAGTCCAGCTGACAGAAAAGGCGGCATGCCTGCCTCCACTCCAATTTTAATAGCCAGAAACGTTGTACCGAAAATAAGACACATAACCGTAAATGCAATCCCCACCATGATTTAACCACTCCTTTATCTGTTCTTCATCATATCTCATGGTCTATAGAACAGAATGAATAAAACAGAACAGTTGGCGCCTATTAGCTGTTACAATAGAGTTCACAAAGGAGTGTGAGCCGGATGGGCAAAACCTTGATGATGACAGATAACAGCCTGAAATTATATGAGCAAGTCATCCATTATCTCGTTGTACGTATTGAAGCGGGAGAGTGGGCTGAACATGAAAAACTGCCATCTGTACGAAGCCTGTCCGAGCTGCTCGGCGTACATCGGCTGACCGTTTTCAAAGCCTATCAGGAGTTAAAGGAGCGCGGGAATGTTTATGTGAAGGACAAGTCCGGCTATTATGTGAGTCCAGCAACTCCATTCTCAGTAACAGATCAGGCGGATGATCCCGCCGTGTCTGCCTGGTTGCATTGGGACTCCCTCGCACATGTACAATCGCTTGAAGCCGAATTCCAGTTTTCCAAATCATTGATTGATCCCGCCTTGCTTCCCAATCGGTATTGGGGAGAACTGATGCGCGATCTGTTGGATCAATATCCACGTCTGCTTGGAACGTACTCCACGATTCAAGGAGATCTGGAATTGCGTAGTGCGATGGCAAGCCATCTGACAACCAAGGAACGCTTCTACCTCTCCGCAGACGAGGTGTTAATTACATCGGGTGCCCAGCAAGCGATTGACGTCATCTCGCGGACACTGGTCAAGCCCGGAGATCGGGTCTTGATGGAACGGCCTACGTATGGACCGGCAATGGAGATTTTCCGCAAACAAGGTGCCCGGCTCATCTTCACCGACATTCATCCCGAGGGTTATGATCTGGAGCAGATCGAACAGCTGATGAAGAGTGAGAAGCCACGCCTCTTTTATATGACACCGACCTTTCAGAATCCAACCGGTATTAATGTTCCAGTAGAACAGCGCAAACAGTTACCCGAACTTGCAGAACAGTACGGTTGTTTTCTGCTCGAGGACGACAGCACCTATGATATCTATTTTAAGGAGAAACCCCCTGCACCCATTTTCACCTATGACACCACGGGACACACCTTGTACATTCGCAGTTATAGCAAGTATGTTGCACCCGGGCTGCGGATTGCAGCCATCATATGCCGTCAGCGTTTCATGCCAGGACTACAGGCCGTAAAATCACTGACAGATAACGGATCGCCTCTCCTGAATCAGAAGCTTTTTCTCCGTTATTTTCAGTCAGAACGTATGCATCAGCATCTGTCCAAGCTGCGGACCGCCATTCAACTACGTATGGAAGTGATGGAACAATATCTGCTGGAAACGGACTGGACGTGGACCCGACCCGAGGGCGGACTCAACTTTTGGGTGGAGCTTCCGAAGGGCGTGGATACCGGAAGACTGCTTCACCGATGCATGGAACAATCCGTTGCCTTTGTACCCGGAACCGTATTCGATTCTTCGGATCATTCAGCCAGTCGCAAGCTGCGTTTGTCCTTCTCTTATGCACATGAGCAGCAGATTCGGGAAGGCATGAACAGGCTTATTACGCTGGCTAAAAGTATATAAGTGCGTGTTCAGTCCGGTTTTCAGTCCCAAGAAGATGGGATAAGGCTATTCTTTTAAATATAACCTCAGTTAACACAAGAAGTCGCCATGTGGCGACTCTTATAGCGATTTCCCCTATGTTCTACAAGTCCTTTCTGGAAAATAGGCGAACTGTAACAACATAAGATACAAAGAACAATAACAAGATGCCCATTGAAATTAAAATCATTAACGGCACACCAATCCTGCCTTTCTCGTTCACTATATCCAAGAGCACAGCAACTGGTTGCGCAAGGATGATGAGAGAGGTCATGAATACTGCATTGATAATAGCAGCTCCCTTCTTGCTAAGTGAATAAAACAGAGGCATATAGATTGAAACCAGAACAAACACTATGCCTACTGCAAACAGAATATCGAGTATAGTGTAGTTCGGCTTGTTCAGCTCAGAATAATTCAATTTCATGAGCCAGTGAATCCCATATGAAGCAAGAACTCCAAAAAACGTATATAGGATAGCGGAAAGGTACTTTGCTTTCACAATCTGCTTGCGACTAATCGGAAGTGTGACCAGAAAATTATGATTATGGTTTCTGATATCAATCATAGTTGCAAGGATGACCGAACCAAATGCGGTATAGATCCCTACAAAATACATCGACATTTCACTCTGCGGTATAAATGCAAGACTGAACACAACCAGATATAATGCAATGATCCACAGTGAACTTTTTAGTACAATGAAATCTTTACGAAGCAAGTTAAGCATATTTGCGTCCTCCCTTCGCGGTAAAATAAATGAGGTCTTCCAACGTAGGTCTTTGTAAAAGAGCCAGTCTGCCAAACAACTGTTCCGCCTCTGCCTTATGGTCCGACAACGCTTCAAAACCAACGGCTGTCTCGCGTATTCCAATGAAATGTTTTCGAATGTCGGAATCAAGCAGATCCATATCCCCTTTTACAATCGTATATCTTTCCAATACATCATCTTTGGCTTCATTAAACACCAGTTTTCCTTGATGAATAAACGTAATGTAGTCTGCAATACGTTCCAGATCGGTTGTAATATGCGTAGAGAAAATAATGGACCGTGTCTCGTCCTGTATCATATCCGCAAGAAGATCGAGCAGTTCCCGTCTAAACACAGGATCAAGCCCAGATGTTGGTTCATCCATAATCAGCAGATCTGCTTCATGTGACAGAGCTACGGCAAGAGAAAATTTTATCTTCATGCCTTTGGAAAGATCCTGGATCTTCTTTTTGGGAGACAGCTCGAACTGATCCAGATAGCCATTAAACGCTTTATCGTCCCATTTAGTGTAGAAAGGAGCGATCATTTGTGTCATTTCACGGATTGTTAGATGCTCATAGTAAAAACATTCATCAGACACAATGCCAAGGCGTTGCTTGATGGTAACTTCATGATTGGACATCTCGCTGCCCAATGTTCGAACACTTCCCTTATCGGGACCAATCAGCCCCGTGATCATTTTGATAATTGTACTCTTTCCCGCCCCATTGGGGCCAATGAGTCCTGTGATATATCCTTTTTTGACATCCAGAGATACATTATCCACTTTAAATAAGGGATACGTTTTGGTTACATTACGTAATTCGATGGCGTTCATCATGCTTACTCCTCCTCATACAACAATGTAAAGTGTTGGATTACATCCTGTGCACTCATACCCAGTTTTTTGCTCTCCCCAATTACTTCGAGCATTTTCTCTTCTAATTGTTTCATCCGTCGCTCCCGAATAAAATCCTGATTGACTCCAGATACGAAGCTACCTTTTCCTACAACTGAATCGATCAGCTTCTCCTTCTCCAGCTCTTCATAGACACGTTTAGTTGTAATAACACTGACTTGCAGATCCTTGGCGAGCTGCCTAATGGAAGGAAGACTATCTCCAGCAACCAATTCTCCGCTCAAGATGCTCTGTCTGATCTGAGTTAAAATCTGCATATAGATCGGATCGCTCGATGCGTTCGATATTAAAATGTTAATCTTTCCTCACCTCATTGATGTTGAATAGTTTCCGGTAGGTATAGTGTGTATATATAATATATACACTATACCTACCGATGGTCAATCTTTTTTCACATTATTCTCAATTCTGATTCGATCCATAGACATGGGCTGGCAAATCTGGACGACAAAAAAGAGGACGTCAGTTTCCTGTTCGTCCTCTTGGTTAATCAAGCCCGAAAGGTCACATGACCCTCCGGGCTACTGTTATGAGCTGGATATGACTTTATCCACCAATCCATATTCGACTGCTTCAGCAGCGGTCAGGAAATAATCTCGATCTGAGTCTTTCTCAATCCGCTCAATCGACTGTCCTGTATGATCGGCTAACAGCTTGTTAAGACGTTGACGATGTTGAATGATGCGGTTAGCATGAATCAGCATATCCGACGCCTGCCCTCGCGTACCGCCATGTGGCTGATGGATCATGATCTCACTGTTGGGCAACGCCATACGTTTACCTTTTGTTCCACCCACCAACAATATCGTACCAAAACTTGCCGCCATACCTGTACAGATCGTGGAGATATCCGGCTTCACGAATTGCATCGTGTCATAGATCGAAAATCCCGCGGTCACCGACCCACCAGGGCTGTTAATGTACATCTGAATATCTTTCTCCGGGTCCTCGGCAGTCAAAAATAACAACTGAGCCACAATGGCATTTGCCATCTGATCTTCAATCTCCCCGGACACCATAATAATTCGGTCTTTGAGCAAACGTGAATAAATATCATAACTCCGCTCACCACGAGCGGTCTGTTCCACTACATAGGGTACTACATTCATGTGTGTCGCCTCCTTGGTTTAGGCAACCATGTTGACCGTGTACCCACCTCCATACGACATCGCATTCGTTACGGAAGCGGCGTACCCATACATCACTGGCTGCATGGATGGAGACGGCAGAGTCTGCTGCAAAATGCTGCCGGCCACAGCCATCGGATCATCGGTCCGATTCAGGCACAGATCAATGATGCGCGCAGTATCTCCCGTGCGGAATGCCAGCAGATAGCTGCGCAGCTCCTGTTGATTGTCCTCCACTGAGCCCTCTTCATACTGCAATTCAGCGTCCGATTGTTCCAACCTGTGCCTCACCTCAGCGATGGCTGAACGGGCACGACTTAACGCCGCTTTCACAGCGCCTTCTGTCGTCTCCAGCATATCCGCAGTCTCTGCCGCCTTATAACCCATTAATTCACGTAATACATATATGGCACGCTGCCAGGGTGGTAATTCGCTAATTAATAACTGAACAGCAGATTCTAGCTCTTCAAAATGCTCTTCCTCTGTGAACTCTCGCATAACAGGCTTCAAGCCATCCAATATGGAATGCAATCTCTGTTGCTTCCGAAGCATATCAATCCAGCTGTTGCGAGCAATTCGGATCAGATAAGCCTCCCAGTTCATCTCTTTCGTCGTCTCGGAAGATTGCACCGCCGTGGACGACAATACTTTGAGACAAGTATCCTGAACCAAGTCCTCGGTCTCGGGTACAGATCTGGTCAGGGATAAGCAATACGCATATAACGGACCCATCAGGTCGGTTAAGACGGCATGAATGTCCTGGTTAACTGGATGTCCGGCGATATCACCGGATTCCAGATCAGGTTTATTTTTTAGTTCATCCTCTTGTGGTCTGTTCATGCGGCAATTCACGGACTTCACAAAGGCCATATCGGGGGCCCCCCTTTGCTGGTTCCTGATTATTGTGACTCACACTATGTAAACGAAGAACCTCCTCCAAAGGATACGCTCTTCTAAAATCATTTTTTCCCTGCTCCCACTTTTAAGTACGAAGGGTTCCAAGCGGCACTTTCATCCCGGTAAGAGCAATCGTAATGCCTTGATCCAGATTATAATTCTGGCGTACATCAACGTCATGGGACATATGTGTAAAATAGGTATGACCCGGTTTCAGTTCCCGCAGCAGCTCCTGTGCCTCGCGCATATCGTACACGGAACGTGTGGAGAATTCCGCATGTTCATGTACAAAGCTTGTTCCCAGCACCAGCATATCCAATCCGTGTAGCGGCTCTTTCTCGGATTCCTTCAGGTCAATGGCATCTGAACAGTACGCCCAGCTATACCCAACCCGATCCAGCCGATACGCGTACGAATACCCGTTATGCCCATGGCACACTTTCCAGGAATTCACCTTCCATCCCCCGAGTTCAATATCATCATCCGTTTCCAGAAAGTCCATATGACGCCCCAACCAGGGAAACTGTCCCTGAATGGTGGATATCACTTCGCGTGGTGCATACAAACGTCCCTTTACACCCAACCAGCGGCACGCATCTGCCCATTCCGGCAATCCTCCAATATGGTCAAAATGGGCATGCGTGATGAGCAGCGTATGCACCATACGCAATCCCTGATCCTCCATCTGTGATCTCCAGTCCGGCCCGCAGTCGATCATGAATTGTTCACTCGCACCATCGCCATCATAGTCAATCAGAACAGAGGAACGTTTCCGTTTATTCTCTCCCGTAAGCCTCGCCTCTGTACACACTTCGCAATCGCAATACACACGTGGAACGCCCATCGCATCGCCAGTGCCCAGAAATGTTAGCTGATTCAATCCGCATTCCCCCTGAATTCATGATATGTAGATTGTAATCGTGCACCTCTGTTTTTGCAAAAAAAGACCATCCCGCAGCAGTTATGCACTGCAATTCAGGACAGTCTGTGGTCTGACTGTTCACCGTCAGACCTTCATCTCCATGCTTCGCTCCATTTTGGAGCGTTGAATTCATATGAATTCAATGCTCGAACTACACCAGTGCCCGCAGCTTCAATGTCAATTCCTTACCCGCAGGTACATCCTTCGAATCCGTAATCACCCAGTTCGACGCAAGCCGCTTCGCCAGCACCTCTGCCTGCTCCGGTTTCAACTGTAATCCGGTGACGATTCCTTCACCCACCGTGAAGTCTTTCTCTGGCTGCACCTTAAAGGCCTTTTCCAACCAAATTCCAAGCCCACCACGCGTGTTAAAGGTAATCCGGTAGCCGTCTTTCACTGCTGCCTCCAGATTTTCACCGTGCTCGTCCGCATACGAGAAAAATTCATTATATCGGTATTCCTCTTCAGACACTGCGTCAAAAGCGGAAACATCTTTGGCTTGAATAGCTTTTAGAATATCTTCCTCGGACATCCCCTTACCGCGGGCCTGCTCCAGTCGAATCGCTGTACTTTGGGATAATTTAATCTCTGAACTCATCCAATTCACGCCTTCCTGTTAGTACTATGTAACAATCATGATTCAGTATACCTCTATTATATCCTATTGGCAGTAAAAAACCTTCATCTCTACTTCCATTGAAATGAAGGTTTAGTATCCACATGCTCGGTTATCTATTCGATTACATCAGCAATACTCATAATCCCGCAAGCACCTGATACCACACGCCACGTTTGGAGTACAGCGTACTGCGTACCTCGTCCCATCCACCCAGATAGTTGATATCAAATAACCCTTCAGGTGTTGGGAATGTCGACTCCGTCTGTGCAAATACATCCGGGTCTACGGAACGAAAACCATGCTTCGCGAAAATCTGCTGTGCTTCTGGTGTACGCAGATATGCGACAAAGGCTTCAGCCAGTTCACGATTCCCATGTTTGTCGGCATACTTATTCACCACGACTGCCGGGTTCTCAATGAGAATCGTATTTTTCGGAATAACGATGTCGTAATCTACACCTTTGGCGATCCGGGCAAGCAATTCATTTTCATATGTGACGATTACATCACCTACGCCATATTCGAAAGCCGCCATCGAAGAACGCCCACTCTTGTCCAATGACTCAACGTTACGATGTACCTGTTCGAGAAAAGCTTTGGCTGCGGCAGGATCTTTCTTCCCCTCTTGCTCCTCCGACAGTTTCAATCCGGCACCATAAATGGCATTAATGTCCCATTGTGCGCCCCCAGATGTCTTTGGATTAGGGTAGAGTACCTTCACTCCCGGCTTGGTTAAATCCTGAAAATCATGAATTCCAAGCGGGTTGCCAGCTCTGGTGCCCAGAACAACAATCGAACGGGTGATCATGCCCTCATGAGGGGTCTGTTTCCAATCGGGGCTAACCAGATCGGCTTTGACCAGCTTGTCGATATCACTCTCCATCGCGAGCAAGGCCACATCCGCCTCGAATCCACCGACGATGGCTCTTGCCTGTGTACCCGAAGCTTCATAGGACTCCTGGAAGTTAATCGTCTGTCCGGTCTTTGCCTTCCACTCTTCCTGGAACTTGGGCAGCAACTCGCCTACAGCGTCTTTTGCTACACTATAAGCACCGATCACTAGCGTATTGGATGAATCGGTACCAGCGGGCTCATTCTGTTCGCTTGACTCCTCCTGCTTGCTGCATCCAGCGGTCATGCAGACGAGCAGAAGCATGAGGGCAACATATAAGAGTATGACTTTCTTCTTCCTCATCTGCATGGGCAGCCCCTTTCTTCCACTTGACTAAATCATCACCGGCATCGGATCTTCCTTCAGTCGGTTCTCAACCACCCAACTGTTGGAGTCATTGAACAGGTATGCACGGTGTACAAGAACGCGAATTTGTTGACCAATCTCCAAGGTCGTTTTCTCCAGGGAACGATAGGTGATTAACTTGTGCCCTTGTACATCCACCTCTACCATCCATTGACTACCGCGGAAATGAAGATGTTTGACTGTACCTTTTTCCGTTGCAGACAACATGGTGAACTCGTTTTTCAAGCCGATCTCAATATACTCCGGTCGAATTAGCGCTTTGGTGTGTTCACCCTCGACGGCATGTTCGAATCCTTTCAACTGGGAAGCATCCTCCACAACCGTAGACTCCCCGATAAATGTAGCGACAAACGGTGTCTGCGGGTTTTTGTAGATATCCCAAGGTGTGCCCTTCTGTTCCAGACGACCCTGGCTGATAATCATGATCTCGTCCGCCACTTCAATTGCTTCATCCTGGTCATGCGTTACAAAGATCGAAGTGATTCCCACTCGCTCGATGAGCTCCCGTAACCATGAACGCAGTTCCTGACGGATTTTGGCATCAATGGCCGCGAACGGTTCGTCCAGCAATAACAGCTGCGGCTCCGGGGCGAGTGCTCTGGCAAAAGCCACACGTTGACGCTGCCCACCAGACAACTGATGTGGATAGCGCTGTTCGAAACCTTTTAACCCGGTCAGTTCAACAAGTTCCATAACCCGATCACGGATCTGGGCCTTCGGTGTCTTCTTGACCTTGAGTCCAAAAGCAATATTCTCAAATACCGTCATATGTTTGAACAGGGCATAGTTCTGGAATACAAATCCGATTCCACGCTCCTGTGGAGGCAGATGGTTCACGACTTTCCCATGAAAGCGAATCTCTCCGGAACCTGGATTCTCCAGACCCGCAAGCATCCGCAGAATGGAAGTCTTCCCGCCTCCGCTGGGTCCAAGCAGACCGATCAGATGGCCTTTGGCAATATCGAATGAGACATCTTTTACCGCATGAAAATCACCGAAATGTTTGTTCAGATCACGGACTTCTACATGCATATCAATGCACTTCCTTTCGCTTCTTGGCCCATTCCATCAGGAGCAGCAGCCCGACGGAGAAGGTGACCAGCACCAATGCAACACCATTTGCGGCAGCCACATTAAAATTCTCAACATCCTGATACACCAGGGTTGTTGCTGTCTGCGTTTTGTTCATAATATTACCGGATACAACCAGCACTGCACCGAATTCCCCAAGTGAGCGCGCAACCGTCAAGACCAGACCATACACTACCGCCCAGCGGATCGAAGGCCATGTCACACTCCAGAACGTTCTCCAGCCGTAGGCGCCCAGTGTAGAAGCAGCCTCCTCTTGTTGAGAACCAAGTTCCTGCAGGACAGGCATAACCTCTCTGACCATCAGTGGAAAGGTAACAAATAACGTTGCGATCACCATACCCGGGAAGGCATAGACCACATTAAATCCAATCCCTTCAAAAAAAGCGCCCATAATGCTGTTAGGTCCCAACATCAACACAATCATCAAACCGCCAATGACAGGAGATACGGCATAAGGCAGGTCTACAATGCTGTTCAGCAGCCCTTTTATCCGTTCACTCAACCATCCGGCACGAACCAGATACAGAGCCATCATGATGCCAAACAATGTATTTAACAGGGTGACCACCAGGACTACCAGTCCGGTCATCATCAAAGCATGTAACGCCTCAGGGCGCATCAGCCCTTTCAGGAATCCATCTGCCCCGTCTTCAAATGCACCAATAAAAATGCGTCCAAGCGGGATGATCAGCAGTACGATAAATACCGCAAACGTCAATCCGATTAAGAGTCGTCTCATCGTCTTCTCCCCCGCATCTGCACCAGATTAATCAGCCAGAGGATCAGGAAGGAGAGCGTTAGGAGCAACACGGATACAGCAGCGGCACCCGTGGGATTATCACTTTCAATCTCCCCGTAAATAAATACGGAAGCAGTCAGTGTTCTTCCCGGAATGTTACCAGCCACCAGCACGACAGCCCCGAATTCAGCCAGTCCTCTGGAGAAAGCGAGCATCCCTCCACTGATCATGCCAGGTGCCATGGATGGCAGAATAACCTGCATGAACGTGCGAGCCTTGGATGCCCCCATTGTGTACGAGGCCTCTTCCTCGGAAGGATCGATTTCTTCCAGCAAAGGCTGCACCGCGCGGATCACAAACGGAAACGTGACAAAAGTCATCGCGATAACAATTGCGGGCTGGTGAAATACAATCTCAAACCCCATGGATTCTGCCAGTTTCCCGATGGCACTGACCGGACCCAATAGCAGCATAATCATCAAACCGCCCACCGCTGTTGGCAGTGCAAACGGGAGATCAACCAGACTGTTAAGAAACGATCGGCCTACAAAGCGATACCTTGTCAGCACCCAGGCAATCATTGTGCCCAGAACCACATTAATCAGCGTAGCAATCACGGCCAACCGAATCGTCAGCAGTACGGCTTTCCACGCGATGGGGTCCATAATGCTCTGAACAAAGTTGCTCCATCCTTCAGAGAAGGAATTGACGTACACACCGATGATTGGAAGTACAATAAGTACGATAAAATATAACAATACGGTACTGCGGAATCCCCAAGTCCATCCCTTATGACGAAGAACGGTATTCATTGCTGCGTTCCCTCCCAGCCTCCGGCTTTAGCTCCGGTCGGCAGTCTTCCTGGCTTCAATACGACATTTTCCTAAGTTGGATGATATTACTTTATTATTATTCCCATTAGTCTACTTGGTTTTGCTTTTCTGATACTTTACCAGTTTGCAGTGCTAATCGTCAATGCTTTTATTGAATATAATTAGGCCAGATATAAGATCAATTAATTATAATCGCACCTGTACACTGCGAGGCCAGAACAACCTTCCGATCACTGTTATCCCCAGATTTCTTTAATCCCCTTTGTATTAAAGGGGAAATCCGGTGATAAAGGTGAAGCTTATGCTTCCGAAGCAGCTTTCTTACAGAAAGCTTTTAGCTTACGCTTCTTCAGGTTATTTCTGTCCTCTCCGTTATGAGGCGATTTTCTTTTTTTCACCTTACATATGTGGTTTGTTTGGTATGTAGTGGTTAAGGTACAATCGAGGGTAAGAACAGAGATGATAAGGAGTGATTAAACATGTTATATACGAAGAATATATCCACTTCCACACGAGATGAAATGAAGGATATCACACGGGACGTGAAGCAGGTTGTCCAGAGTAGTGGTGTGCAGAACGGGACGGTGCTCATCTACTGCCCACATACAACCGCGGGGATCGCCATCAACGAGAATGCAGACCCGGATGTAAAACACGATGTCTTGTTACGTCTGGACGAAGTGTATCCTTGGGAGCATCCCAAGTACCGACATGCCGAAGGCAATACAGCCTCTCACCTCAAATCAATCACAACAGGGCCATCACAGACGGTGATTATTCACGAAGGCAGGTTGCTGCTTGGCCGCTGGCAAGGCATTTATTTTTGCGAATTCGATGGACCACGTGAGCGGGAGTACTTTCTCAAAATCATGGAAGGCTAGTTCCAGGCGAACAGGCCTGCATCTGTTCTTTCGTTTTTGCACACACAAACAGGCGGTCCACCCTCTTACCGGGTCGGAGCCGCCTGACTTGGTCTTCTGCGCTCATTAACTTTCGCGAGACAATGTGATAAAGAATTAAAGTTATGACAAATCACCGCCCTGAAGTGTAGGGGTGCAACAATTGCGCCATTATTGGACGCCAGACTCAGGCTGCTGACCCAGATTGCGGCACAGCACTTTGACATGAGACAGCGCAGACGATTCAATCTCCTCAAACGTTAAACGGTCCTGAATGTAATAAGAAATGAATCCGTGCATAGCCAAAAATAGCGTACGCGGTACCCTTTGAATATCCTCTTCCGTACAGTTCGCTTCGTTCATATACTGCCTTATAATCGATGCAAATAATTCGAAGCAGCGTCCCTGTTCGGTACGACAATAAGACAACAGTTCTTCGTCCCTGATCATAAACATAATCTCGTATTGATAGGGATTCTCCAGACCAAAACGAATAAACTCCATCATAATGTGCTCTACCTTGCTAACATCATCACGAACCGGCCTGACCATAGCTTGCAGCAGCAAATGCCCCAGATAATTGAAATCTTCAACCACGATGGCATAGAACAGCTCTGCCTTTTCCTTAAAGTGATAATACAGCGACCCATGACTATAGCCTAGATGCTGGCCGATGCTTCGCATCGAAATGGCGCGGTATCCTTTGGTAATAAAAAGGTGCCTCGCCGCCTCCAGTATCCGCTCCCTCGACAACTCCTGTTCGACTGCTCTTCTAGCCATATATTTTATTCCCCTTCAATAAAATAAAGCCGCTGTCCCTCCGTGATCCGGGATTGCCCTTGCGTCAAATCCGTGATCCAGGCTACAAAAGCCTCGGTTTCACTATCCGGCGGAAGACAAGTCAACGTAACCTTATCGGTGAATCCAGTTTCACCTGTACGGACTTCCCGGCTCCTTAACTCATTTTCCACTTTACCCAACCATGTATAATCCAGTTCAACAAACACTTCACGATGCAGCACGTTGGTAATGGCTTCTCCGGCTTCAATGGCTGCTACAGCTCCATCCGTATAAGCCCGAATTAACCCTCCGGCTCCAAGCATGATTCCCCCAAAGTATCGTGTAACCACAATTGCCACATTTTTTAATTTCTGATTTTTAATTACTTCAAGAATGGGTTTCCCTGCTGTTCCGCTAGGTTCCCCGTCATCGGATTGCTTCTGGATCTCATCCCGCTCCCCAATCATGTACGCAGAGCAGTTATGAGTCGCATTCCAATGTTTTTTCTTGATATCATCAATAAAGGCAACGGCTTCTTCCTCTGTCGTGACCGGCATAATATGTCCGATAAATCGCGACTTCTTGATTACAATTTCCAGATTGCCCGGTCCTCGAACCGTGCGATAACGTTCAATCATCCCAAATCCAACTTTCTAGTCTTTTCCTGAGTCCCATTTTACAAGAAAGCAGTTCCCCGCGTGAACGCGGACGAACTGCCCTGGTTATCTATATCCGGGAACCCTGTATTACACTCAACAGTAATCCCCGGATAGATTTACATTAGCTTATTTAACTATATGAGCAGACCGATGAATTATTCGGAAAGTCTCGCTTCAAGCGCTGCTTTCTCTTCTTCAAAGCCTGGTTTGCCCAGCAATGCAAACATATTTTTCTTGTACGCTTCCACGCCCGGTTGGTCAAATGGATTGACACCCAGCAGGTAGCCACTGATGCCGCATGCTTTTTCAAAGAAGTATACCAGATATCCGAAAGAATATGGAGTCATATCTGGAATGTTCACAATCAGATTTGGTACTTGACCATCTGTATGTGCAAGCAGTGTTCCCTGGAACGCTTTTTTGTTAACAAAGTCCATCGTTTTACCTTCAAGGAAGTTCAGACCATCCAAGTCATCCGGATCGGATTTGATCGAGATATGTTCTGCAACTTCAGTAACCTGAATCACGGTTTCGAAGATATTCCGGCTACCTTCCTGGATGAATTGACCCATGGAGTGCAAGTCTGTAGAGAAGTCAACAGATGCTGGGTAGATCCCTTTGTAGTCTTTACCTTCACTCTCTCCGAATAACTGTTTCCACCACTCGGACACGAAGTGCAGGGATGGCTCATAGTTTACGAGAATCTCTGTGCCTTTTCCTTTACGATACAATGCATTACGAACAGCTGCATATTGATATGCTTCGTTCTCTGCTACGTTCGGGTTGCTGTATTCCTTGGATGCGTCAGCCGCACCTTGCATCATTTCTTCGATGCTGATACCCGCTGCTGCGATAGGCAGCAAACCTACAGCTGTCAGAACGGAGTAACGTCCACCTACATCGTCCGGAATAATGAAAGATTCATACCCTTCAGCATTCGCCAGTTCTTTCAATGCACCGCGCGCTTTGTCTGTCGTTGCATAGATGCGTTTGCGTGCTTCTTCCTTACCGTATTTCTCTTCCAATGCTGCACGGAAGATACGGAAAGCGATTGCCGGTTCTGTTGTTGTACCTGATTTGGAGATAACATTTACGGAGAAATCTTTGCCTTCAACCAGATCCAGCAAGTGAGTTACATATGTGGAACTGATATTGTTTCCTGCAAAATAGATTTCAGGCGTTTTGCGTTTATCTTTTGGCAGGTTGTTATAGAAAGAGTGTGTCAGCATTTCAATCGCTGCACGTGCACCCAGGTAAGATCCACCAATACCGATAACGATCAGTACTTCGGAGTCGCTTTGGATTTTGGCAGCTGCTTTTTGAATGCGGGCGAACTCTTCTTTGTCATAAGCCGTTGGCAGGTCAATCCAGCCCAGATAGTCGGACCCTGTTCCTGTTCCGTTGTGGAGCTGCTCATGAGCCAAACGAATTGGTTCTGCGAAATAATCCACTTCGTGCTGATTTACAAATTGCAATGCTGTGCTATAGTCAAATGTCACTTTTTTTGCCATGATCTCAAATACCTCCTGATTTCGGTTATAGTGCGTGTTTTCCGTATTCCATTCTAAACAACTTGCCTTAAGGATACTTCAAATCCACGGGGCTGACAAGCTTGCCGCTCGAACTTTGTCGTTCGTATTCAAGAAGCAAAAAGGGTAAACCGAATCCGCAGGTTGCGGTTCTGCTTACCCTTCTTATGTTATTCCGCCGGGTACGAGCAGACGTAGTCAGTAACGCTGCGTATCTCCAGTTTAAATTTGGATTCGGCAGGCACGTGGAACGTAGCTTGGCCTTGAATCTCTTGCCACTCTTCTTCTCCGGGAAGCAATACTTTCAGATCTCCGGACAGAATCTCCATAATTTCACGGGAATCCGTACCGAATTCATAACTGCCTGGAAGCATGATGCCCAGAGTCACTTTGCTGCCATCCCCCAAAATAACCGTTCTGCTGGTTACCTGACCTTCATAATAAATGTTGGCCTCTTTCACTACACTGACTTGATCGAATTGTGACATGCGTACCCGCTCCCCTGAAGTTAATGAAAACAAAAGGCAAAACAGATCAGGGCGATAATGAGTTACCGCCCATGTTCTGCGGAAATAACTTACTGCCATGGATCAGGAGAGCATGGTGCCCTCCCAACCATAGCAGCGCTTATGAAACTATAGGTGCGTGTTCAAAAAGTCAGGTTTTCAGTACTTTTCGGCTGAATCCCATATTCGACGCTGATGATGCCGTGAGGCATCCTTCGTAATCAAAAGTAGACTTTTTGAACAACCTCTATTACAGCAATGCTTTTACGCGGCTAACCACGTTGTCCACTGTAAAGCCATACTCTTGGATAACACGGTCGCCAGGCGCGGAAGCACCGAATGTGCTGATTCCGAGAATGTCACCTTGATCTCCAACATATTTCTCCCAGCCCATTGGATAAGCCATTTCAATTGCAAGACGAGCTTTAACATCCGGAAGAAGAACTGACTCTCTGTAAGCTTTGTCCTGTTTCTCGAACAGATCCCAGCTTGGCATGCTGATTACGCGAACTTGAATGCCTTGTTCTGCAAGTGCTGCTTGAGCTTTAACAGCCAATTGCACTTCAGAACCTGTAGCGATGATTTGTGCTACCGGTTTGCCATCTTTTGCATCAGACACAACATAAGCACCACGTTTCACGTTCTCACGTGAACCTTCAACGGTACCTTCGAGGATCGGCAGGTTTTGACGAGTGAGTACGAGTGCAACCGGATTGCTCTTGTTCTCAAGCGCGTAAGCCCAAGCAGCCGAAGTTTCATTACCGTCAGCCGGACGAATAACCGTCAGGTTAGGGATGATACGCAGGGATGCCAGTTGCTCGATCGGTTCGTGCGTAGGACCGTCTTCACCAACAGCGATACTGTCGTGAGTCAGAACATACGTTACAGGCAATCCCATCAGGGCAGCCAGACGAACAGCCGGACGAAGGTAATCGGTAAATACGAAGAACGTACCTCCGAATACTTTCACACCACTGTGCAGTGCCATACCGTTCATTGCTCCAGCCATACCGAATTCCCGGATACCGAAGTAGATGTTACGGCCGGAGTAATCTTCAGGTGTGAAGTTCTCCAGGTTGTTCAAGTGAGTCATTGTGGAGCTTTCCAAGTCAGCAGATCCACCTGTCAGTTGTGGCACGTTATGTGCCAGACCGTTCAGAGCGTTACCGGATGCTACACGAGTGGAGAGCGCTTTGTCTGTTGCTGCATATTTAGGAAGATCACGGTCCCATCCTTCTGGAAGGTCGCCGTTAATCGCTGTTTCGAATTGAGCTGCCAGCTCAGGGTATGCTTTTTTGTACTCGGCAAATTTCTCGTCCCAAGCTTTATTAGCAGAGATACCACGATCTTTCACTTGTGCAAAGTGATCGCGAACTTCAGCTGGTACGTGGAAGTTTTCTTCATAAACCCATTTGTAATACTCTTTAGTCAATTTGGCTTCGTCTGCACCCAGTGGAGATCCGTGAGTACCGCCGTGGCCGCCTTTACCTTGTTTGTTCGGGCTACCATAACCAATAACCGTTTTAACTTCGATCAGTGTAGGACGCAGTGTATCTGCTTGACCTTCCTGAATTGCTTTTTCGATTGCAGGCAGATCGTTACCATCTTCTACGCGCAGCACTTGCCAGCCATAAGCTTCAAAACGCTTCGCGATACTTTCGGAAGAAGACAGATCCAATTTACCATCGAGTGTGATGTCATTGGAGTCGAACAACATGATCAATTTGCCCAGGTGCAAACGTCCAGCCAGGGAAGCTGATTCATGCGATACGCCTTCCATCAAGTCACCATCACCACAGATTGCGTAAGTGTAGTGGTCAACGACGTTGAACTTATCTTTATTGTAAGTTGCGCCCAGTTGAGCTTCAGCCATCGCCATACCTACAGCCATTGCAATACCTTGACCCAGTGGGCCTGTAGTTGCATCAACACCTGCAGTATGTCCGAATTCCGGGTGACCCGGTGTTTTGCTTCCCCATTGACGGAACTGTTTCAGTTCTTCCATTGGAAGATCGTATCCGCTCAGGTGCAGCAAGCTGTACAGCAACATGGAGCCGTGTCCTGCAGACAGGACAAAACGGTCCCGGTTAACCCAAGTTGGGTGGTCCGGGTTATGAGTCATCGTTTTTGCAAAAAGTTGGTACCCCATTGGAGCGGAGCCCATAGGCATACCCGGATGTCCGGAATTTGCCTTCTCAATTGCATCAATCGCCAAAGTACGTACGGTCGTAATCGACAGGTTGTCGATTGTAGTATTTTCATCCTTTTGAATCGCTTCGTTCTTGTCAGTCATGGTTTGTCCTCCTCATGTCTTTAGATAAGTCGGGTGCGCAAGCGAATCCCTCTCATCATACAAGCAAACCGAATTTCACAATAAGTGAATCCGCTTGAGTGTTTCATTTTGACTTATTCACTTTTGTATTGTATCACTTGGCGTGAAGCTTTTCCATAACCTTCTTTTAGAAGTTCGTGAAAAATCGGTTGTTTTTGATGAATAATCCCTTGCCAATCAAGCAAAAACCGTATCAGGACAAGGCATTAAATTCCATAAACAGACCTATTAAGCCTCGCAAATCCATCGCATGAAGTATAACCTTTAACACGAAAACCATACACTTTTTAGATATCCAAGTTAAATTTACATAACATATCCTGAATATGGATTCGAAAGCGGGACTGTGGTTTACTTTTCAAAGTAAGCATCAATCATAGGAGGTTGTTATCATGTCTGTACCCGCTGCTCCCCCTACTAGGTACTCAAATCGTTCATTACCCTGGTTCCCGGGTATTTTAACAGGTATGGTTTCGGGCGTTGTCCTTGGATTCTTTCTCAAAACAATTCAGTTTTACACTGGTGAAAAGGTATATACCCTGCTTCTGAATATTGATTTTGTACCTCGACTTCCGCCAACCCTTCCCGAATGGATTGAATTCTCTCTGCATCTCGTCGTTTCCGTGTTCATCGGCATCTTCTATCTATGGTGGGTAGGGCGTTCAGGTCACCCGATGTTCAAAGGAATCTTGCTTGGAGCTGGATCGTCCCTGCTCTACATCCCGCTCTCTCAACTATCTTCACGTGTACCCGACCTTTACGATATTACAGCCATTATCTACTGGATAATCGGACATCTGTTATTCGGTATTGTGCTCGGCTTGTGCGGAAAGTATATCAGCGCAAAAAAAGCGACTCACCGTTCGTAAACGAATGGGGTCGCTTTTTACTCAATCTGTTATGTGGTTCCGAATCAACCTTGCACAGTATTAAAGTATAAACTTAAAATACAACCGTCTTATTTTCATGAACGAGAACCCGGTCTTCAACATGCCATTTCACGGCACGTGCAAGCACAACACGCTCAATGGTACGTCCAATACGCTTCAGTTCGGTGACATCATCCCCGTGGCTTACACGTTGCACGTCTTGTTCAATAATCGGGCCGCCATCCAGTTCTTCCGTAACATAATGCGCTGTCGCACCGATGATTTTGACACCACGGTTATACGCTTGTGCATACGGTTTACCACCCACAAAGGCGGGCAGGAATGAATGATGGATATTAATGATTCGATTGCGATAGTGCTCAATGAACATTGGAGAGATAATCTGCATGTAACGAGCCAGAATGATCACATCCACATCGTTGCCGATCACGTCCAGTTGACGCTGTTCCGCTTCTTTCTTGGTATCTGCTGTAACCGGAATATGATGATATGGAATGCCGAATGATTCTACATATTCTTTCATGTCCAGATGGTTGCTGACCACAAGCGCAATATCTGCATCCAGATCGCCTGCCTGCCATTGCCACAACAATTCCACCAGACAATGATCTTCTTTGGATACAAAGATAGCTAATTTCTTCTTGCGGCTAACCGCTGATAGCGTCCATTCCATTTGAAAACGGCTTGCCACTTCTGCAAAGTCTGCTTCCAGTTTCGGCAAATTTACCAACAATTGCGGAAGATCAAACTCAATTCGCATAAAGAACATGCCGCCAGCAGGGTCCATGGTGTACTGGTCCGACTGAACAATATTTGCTCCATGCTGATGCAGGAAATGAGATACCGCAGCTACAATTCCTGGACCATCCGGACAGGAAATGAGCATGCGCGCACGATCGGCGCGGTTTTTAGAATCAGGGCGTACTTGTTTAGCGTGGATCTCCATCGGGTTATTCTTCCTCCTTCAATATAAGCCATGACCTGCGGGGTTAACCCGCAAGCCATGCAATCAAGCGATGATTCAGTTGTTCTTCATTCAAATGTGGGAACAACGCAGCTTCAGTCACCATGTCATAGAGGCGTTCCAGCGGTTCACGCGGGTCTGCCTTTTTGGCTTTAGCATCATTTTTGAGCAGCGTCCACACATCCAGAATATACGAACGGGACTCAATCTCTTTACCTTTGAAAAAGTGTTGCAATTGTTCTACTTCTGTCAGGAATTCCTGGCCGAATCGACCGGCAACATCCCCACGAAGCAACGCAATCTCCACCTCATACATTGGGCGCTGTGTTTTGGCCTCTTTGCCAATCCAAGGTGTCTCCAGAATAAATGGACGTCCTTGAAGCTTCTCATGGTTAACAATGCGGTTAATCGCTTCAAACCCAATCCAGCCGGAGCCAATTGGAGTATGACGGTCCTTGTGTGCACCCACAGCATTCTTACTATCATTAATATGCATTACGGCAATGCGGTCAAGTCCTACCGTGCGATCGAATTGTTCCAATACACCGTCAAAATCGTTAACGATATCGTATCCGGCATCATGAATATGGCACGTATCCATACACACTGTCAGGCGCTCGTTATACGTTACTTTCTCGATAATCTGGGCGATCTCTTCAAAACTGCGACCCATCTCCGTACCTTTGCCAGCCATGGTTTCCAGAGCGATGTTCACATCTGTCTCTTTCACACCTTCCAGCACTTCATTCAACCCTTCTGCGATCCGTCCGATCCCATAATGGGCATCTTTATCTGTAAAAGCGCCGGGATGTAATACGATGTTTTTGACACCAATGGCATGAGTACGACGGATCTCTTCCTGTAGGAAATCTACAGCGAGTCTATACGTGTTGTCTTTGTATGAGCCAAGATTGATAATGTACGGTGCATGGACAACGATATCTTCCATTCCACCCTCTTGCATGGCTAGCTTACCTTCTTCAATATACATGGATTCAATTGGCTTGCGACGTGTATTCTGTGGTGCACCCGTATATATCATAAACGAACTGGAACCGTACGAGGACGCTTCCTTCGTTGCACTCAATAATCCCTTGTCCGAAAAGGACACGTGGGAGCCGATTTTCAGCATTATTGATCCCCCTTAATCTGAATTATCCCTTATTCTAACGCGATTATCGAAATAAATCTAGAAATGCGCTATAATTCGGGATAGAGGCTATTTTTGACAGCTAATTTATGGAACATGGGTAGGCGGAATCCGTCTTTCCGTGAAAATCAATGAACCGAGGTGACTCCGCAATGATTTTCGACTCCTACACGATGATACTGACCAGCAGTTCCCCCAGCAACTGGTTTATGAATACGATCGCATTCTGGACTTTTTTATTGCTTGGCAGCATGTGTATCGGTGGATTTTTCATGATGCGCAAGTTTTTGAAAGTGCTACCCAAAGCAGACGGAAAGTCCAAACTGGATTGGCAAAATTATTGGGTGGAAACCAGCCGTCATTTATGGACGGATGAAGCCAAAGCTTTTTTGGATCAGCTCGTTGAACCTGTACCTGGGCCATTTCGTGACATCGCCAAACATTCCATTGCTGCAGAGATCGGTAAAATTGCAGTTGAAGACAACGCCCCGGAAGTATCGAGAGATCATTGTATCAAAGGATACATTATTGCCACCCCGAAGCGGGATAATAAGTTTTTGGTAAAATTCTTGGAGAAAAACAAAATCGATTATTCCCCTTATCAACATTTGATTAAATAAAGTACAAAGATAAGTTAAGCCATATATAGATTTGGTTAATGTACAGATATGCTCCGTCAGGTAAGTCGTTCCCAACAAGCATTGCTTACCGTACGGGGCTGTTTGTCGATTCATGGGTGTATATCAGGGCAGTGAAATATAGAGAGGATGTTTGATATGAAAATTGCCATTTGTGGAGGTACCGGATTTGTGGGAGGAGCACTTGTAGATTACTGGCTGCAAGCCGGGCACCATGTGAAAGTTATTACACGAAAACTGCCTGACCTGCATAATCCAAGTAAAAATCTTACATATATATCATGGGAGCAAGTCGAAGAACAGCCTCACTTGCTTGAAGGTATGGACGCTCTCGTTAACCTTGCTGGAGAAACGCTGAATCAACACTGGACAACCAAGGCAAAGCTGGAGATTGTTGAATCCCGAGTAACGACCGTAGCGCGGGTAGCCCGATTGGTAGAAACCCTGGAGCAAAAGCCGGAAGTGGTCGTTCAAGCTTCTGCCATGGCCATCTATGGAACCTCACCGAACGAAACCTTTGATGAAAGCAGTCCGCAAAAATCCATGAATTTCCCATCCCGGGTCTCGGAACAGTGGGAAGTTGCTGCAGATGCAATCAAAAATGTAAGACTCGTTAAAATCCGGGTGAGTCTGGTTCTCGGTCATAAAAAAGGTGCTTTTCCATTGATGAAACTTCCTTATATGCTGGGTTTTGGCGGCAAAATCGGCAGTGGCAGACAGTGGACCAGCTGGATTCACATTATGGATATCGTAAGACTCATTGATTTTAGCATTCAAAATAAACAAGTGGCAGGTCCGGTCAATGCTTCCTCCCCGAACCCTGTCACCAATGATGAATTCGGTCGCACGGTGGGCAAGGTATATCATCGCCCTCACTGGTTCCCCGTACCCGGTTTCTTAATTAAAACCTTAGTTGGTGAACTATCCGTTGTTTTGCTTCAAGGGCAGAGAGTCATTCCGCAAAAAGCACTCGACCACGGATTCCAATTCACCTTCCCTACGTTAACTCAAGCGCTGGAAGACTTGAAACATCGTGGATTATCTGATTAATACAACTGCGGGACTGATCTTTGCTTATCCAACCGACCGATAAATGTAGACAGACTCCGCCAGTGTAAATGTATCTCCATCCGCCAAGGGGTACTCCTTATAAGGAGCAAGAATATTACCCTGAAGAATAGTTCCATTCACTGAACCCAGATCCTTAATGACATAGCCCGATTTGTTCCGGCTCAATTCCACATGAGCACGGGACACACCGGTCGCTGTATCGACCCACTGAACCATGTCGGCTGATCTTCCGATGACAAAAGATGCTCCTTGCACATCCATCCGTTCATGTTGGTCACTGATTCCCGATCTTCGTTCAAGATAATAAGACGCCTTCACCGGCCCTTCCCCATTAAAGTTACCTTTGGCCAGATTCTGCAAATTCACGGTTGCCTCCGCAACTGCATCCTGTCGAATTAGCTCTGAAGTTGAAGCTACCGATTCCACATGGCGCTGAACGAACGATGGATCAGAGTGTCCAGGTGTCATATGCAGGCTTTGATAATGGGAATGCTCACTACCACCTTCTGACGCGGATGCAATCGTTTGGTTTATGCGTTCCACCGGCCTTTCAGCTGTATTCCAGCGCCAACTCTCCTGAAACGGTTCCTCCTCATCTTCCGTTTGCTTCCCTTTGTTCTTACCTAAATTGAATGAAAAAGACCGCTTATTTTCTGGTTCATTATGAGTGATTCCCTTACGCTTCCAAGTCCATCCTGCTAAACCAAGCAAACCAAGGCTCAGTACCATGCACAGGATCATCTGCGTCTGTCCCGGTTGCTCCATGTATATGAATCTCCATACCAATGCCATGGCTACCATGCAGCCCAATATGACATAGGTTATTTTGGAGGTTGCAGGCTTTTCCTCTACTTCCATATCAACGGGCTCTAGCGAATTAGAATTATGCGGGTTACTTCGTCTCTTATCCATGCTGTTTGTACTCTCCAATGAAGATTGTCCAGGTGAGCGCCTGCCTGAAAAGGTCCGAGATCTCATCGGAAAGTCTTCAACCTCGGATTCACTCGTTTTCTGTGTCTGACGGAAATTTAGCACGGGCTCCACAGCAACCTTTTGAACAGGCGCACCAGGTTGATCTGGAAGAGAATAACTAGTGAATTGCCTGTTATCCCGCCCAGTAATTGACGAATGAAAATTACCTCGTAGATCATTGACCTTTTCCGATGTTCTGGACGAGAGAAATGCTGCACTTCCTCCATTCTCTTGCTCGTCCGCGTACAATTCCAGCAAGAGCTCTCGCAACTGTCTGATATCCCAGCGTTCATTGTCACAAAACTGTAGAACACGCTGGATTCCTTCACCCTGCAATTCCTGTACATGGGCCATCAGTGTGATTACCAGCTCACGGAATTGCTGAGGCGTTGGATCAACTTCAACCGTATCCATGATTGGTACATAGACTATGCCAAGCTCACCCTGTTCGAATGAACCGTTGATGAACAAGTATTCTTCCTGGATCAATAATTTACGAGGCTCCAGCATATACTGTCGGCATTCCGTGAAGGCATCGGCTAATTGGAACAACAGACCGTACAGAACACGCAATTTGATTTTACTTGACTTTAACATCTGGGATAACATCTTGTACCCCGATATGTCGTACTGCAAAGTTACATTTCGGTCCACTTCCCGAATATGAACAGGAAGAAGTCGCGGAATCTGATTGGAGGACAGCATGCCCATCTGTACCCGGCTCAATTCCTCCATTCGTAATCCGTCCTCTTTCTCCAAAACCATAAACGCTCCGCCGTTACGAATAAAATCTCTCGTTAATCCATACATGCCAATCCTCTCTTTCCATTGTTATATAGGATCAACTAAAGAAAGTGTAAAAAGTTTAGTTGATCTAAGTTGAGTTACAATATGTTACACTCTGCCACTCCTATTGTAGTGCCATCTTCTATCACAGTTACTCTCAAAACTTCTTTACTCCTTCACTCAAGGGAAAAGTCCTGAAATAAGCACCGTGATAAATCCAGGCAATACGGCCAGCATAAACGGAAACTTTAATGTCTTCTCTGTGTCCAGCAGCTTGAGGGAACCAAGCATGAAAAAACCGGCAAGATTGCCTGCCATGCCACGAATTCGTTTCGCTGAGTCCTTGCGGAATAGAAGTATCACTAAACCAATAGCTCCTGCATACAAAACAGAGTAAATAATTACATGAATGCCAAAAGCAAAACCCGTCCATGCGCCAATCGCACCAAACAATTTCACATCTCCTGCCCCTACTGCGCCAATGACATACATCAGAAACAAAATACCAAAACCTGCTGCAAATCCAGCAGCCGAGAATAAGAACCCATCCCAACCTCCCCATATGATATGGGCCAGTACACCTGCAACAGTCACGGGTAAAGTTAATCGATTTGGAATTTTCATGGATCGTATGTCAGTAATAAAAGCTGCAATAATGTATATGCCACAGGCAATGTAGAACCACTCCACTCTATCATCCCCTTCCTTATTTTCTGGAGGCCACGTTAAACGTAGTCTCCGTCTTGGTACCGTCTCCTGTCTCGACAACAAAACTCCATGTTCCTTCTGTTGTCCGAGTGCCAACAAACCAGGTCCATTCAATTATTCCATTCTCATCTGCGGTGGCCCATCCGATGTGCTTCGCAGAACTTTCACCTGACTTGTAAAATATCGTTAAATTCGCGCTCGCTCCTGGTTCTACCTTCACCTTGATCGTTGCATTGTTGCCTATGTAAGCCGGGTCAGGCTTAGACAATACCGTTGCTGAACCGGCAGTATCCCCGCTCCCTGCGCTACCATCTGCCCCTTCTCCGGTATCTCCGATCCATACCCGTTCTGCCGCAGCAGCCTGAATCCGAAGCGGTTTACTGAGAAAGGGGACTTTTACCGGCAATTCATAACTCAGTTCCAGTCGGAAATATGGATTAGTTTTGTTTTTGAGATCAGGTATGGAAACCCCATTCACATGAACCCGTTCCATATTCAGTAGAGTTGGCTCGATAAAGGGTTGAAGCAGTGGTTTTACCGTGGGATCAAGCACGGTTTCCAAGACGGATGTCTTAATCTCCTGTAGTGGTTGTTCACCACTGGCCGCTGCTGAACGTACCCAATCACTTAATGGCTCGGGCAGAGAAGAAGCATAACCTTCTGCCCATTCCGTCAGAGACAACTCCGGTATCTTCCACCCTCCTCCAGAGCCTTCACCACCGGCAGAATCAGAAGGTGTGAATGCAAGGGAAACAGGATATATTTTCGTTGATAACTGCTTCACCGCTTCCCCTGCTGTGCTCTGTAACGCTGTGGAGATTAAAGTCATTTGCACAATGAAGATGAGAAACATGATAAAGAACAGAAAGACAGGCAACACCAGTGAGGCTTCCAGAACCATGCTGCCCTGTTCCTTTTTCGGAGAACATATGTGATTATTCAGAGACTTCAAACGTTGCAATCTGATTATTCTGGTTAAACGAATCTGTAATTGTGCGTTTTCTTTTTCATAATGTTGCTGCTTATCCATAATCCCTCCACCGAAACAATCCCGATCACTCAATAGGAATAATCCGCCTTCCGCTCAATGAAAAATCGCCCACCTTCAACCTGATCCTCACTACCCATAACTGCACCTATGCTTCTAACCACCCCTGGCAAAAACCACAACTTGATGCTACTTCGCATGTTACCCGAAGCGTACGTCTGTTTCTCATCCGGATTCACACCCGTATTCAATCGAATTAACGCCAGCATTCTGGACATTTTGCGTTCATTGTAGCTGTGCATCAAGAGGAACAATCGAAGATGGTCCCTATACGTCAATTTGACTTTGATATATTTGGACAGTTCCACACTGCCCTCTTTTGCAAGTTTCACCATATCCGCAATAGCGTTTGTAATTCCATATAAAATGGCTGCCGATAACACCAAAAGTGGATTTCCCAACTTGCTGTGTTCAATTAATCCTTCTGCGGTTCGAATAGCGAGGCGCATCCCGAAGATTTCCGCATATGCCGCAGCGATGTTACCCGATGGATTATGAAACCCATATACGATATACTCCAGTTCCTGATTCTCCAATTTGAAAACATCACCCGCATCTCCACCACCTTCAGTCCAGGTAAATAACTGACCAAAATCCATGGAATTGAAATAGGCTAGAGCGTATTCATTTTGGAATAATTCATCACCCAGGCTATCCAGGAGACCTGACATCCCGCCAAATAAACTGTCCATTCCCTTCATGGCATCGCCACCAGAGTCATAGGGATCACCAGCAATCTCTGCCTTTTTGGACTCCTCACGACTAGCCTCATTAAAAGCTATATTAGCGTTGTAATACTCCTCCAGCTGTTTGAAAGCGTCCATGGAACCTGAACTTCCACTCTGAATCTGCGACAAGATTCGTTTAACTTCCTTTAATTTCCCTTTGGATTCCTTATCATTTGCTTTACGCTGGGCGTCCGAACCACGACCACTCTCCAGCTGCTGTTTACTCTGTTCGATGAGGTTGGCAGGGCCGCTGCGCACATAAGTATCCATGTATCGTTCTGTTATCTGGCTTGCCTGTCTAACCGCGGGTTTAATTGGAACACCGCTCATACCCGTGACACTGCGAAGCTGTGTATTTAATTCCATGTTGTCTCTTCTGACGTTAGAGAAGTCCGAATTCTGGGAAATCACTCGTGCCTTCAACTGATCAAACAGGCTATCTGCCCTCACAAGCTCCGAAGCAAGAGAACGTGCACTTTTGGCTTCAGTGCCCGATCCTGTAGATGCAGGGCTCGTTCCAGGCAGGTTCGAATTGCCCACGTTGTCGTAACTGGCATTCTCCGAACGGTTCTCCCCCTCCGCGATCACACGTTTCATTTCCTCATTGATCTTGCGTGCTTCCTCGATCTTGGACTGTGCTTCCTCCAGCTTCGTTTGGTGGGCTTGTAAAGCGGGCTGTATGATCATGCTGATGCCAGTCACCACATTCCCAACACCCGTCCGATAACGAGCCAGTTCCAATATGTATTGTTGCTCTCTGAACGGCAATCCCTCGTCCGCCCTTTGCTTGTTCAGATAATCCGCATAACGTGCCGCTGCCTCGGCAGCAGTCTCTGGTGTATCTTCCAGCATCTCATCGTAGATAGCCTGTGAAGGCGGGTCCATGATCAACTTCGGAAGATTCTTCAGTTTCTCTGCCGATTCCATCTGATTGGCAATGGCCTCATCCAACAACTCTTCACGTTTGTCATATAACTTTTGTAATTTCTTCAGCAAGTCTACCGTGTGCGCGGCTTCCTTCATCTCGTCTGACATCGGTTTGAACCGATTGATCACTTCAAGGGTAAAATCAACCGGAGCCCGATACTTCATATCCTCCTGAATCTGACGATTAAATATATCGTATCTTCCCAGTTCACGCTCCATGCTCAGCGAAGTTGTATCCCACTGGATATCCAGAATGGGAAATTTGTCTTTTACAGACGAGGGTTTCACACTATCATTCAGCACTTTCGCCATAATTGCATCCCCACTGCTGTCACCATACCCGAATAAACCGTACTCCCGCAGGGAGGTGTCATAGGCTGACATGACCGATCTCATTGCAGCATGAGTCATTCGTTCGGTCTGCACCTTGAAGGCAGCAATACGAGCATAATCAATAAATATGGCGACAAACATATAAACTCCCGCCAATATTAATATTAAAAAAAGGGTTACGGCTCCCAACTCACCGTCTTTTTTTCTAAACAGCTCCCCCTCCTCCTTTTCTCATTTTTTGCTTTTGCCAAAATGCTGCACAACCTGTCCAGCCTCTGCCGCTGTACTGGTCGCCGCACCACCCTTGCCTTTAAACTTGGCTGCGTAATAACGGACCAAATCTACCGTTCGAATGAATTCCACCGGTTCAACAACTGCGGATGATCCTTGAGTTAGAACCCGGTTCCCTGAATCAAACAAAAAGGAAGGCAGAGGCAAAGAAATCACTTGTTCCAGCTTGGTCGTTATTTTTCGCTGAATCAGAGAATTCTGATACTCAATCGTGCCTTTCATGGCTGAGGGCATATGTTGAACTGCTTGTGCCAATTTCTGTTCCGAGAGACTTCCGCCTTCACCAGCAGGTATTGAAACGCTAACCTGGTTGTCCGCTCCCGCCCAGCCAAACAGTGCTCCGAGCATCCGATCATCCGTCAGTCTCCAGTAAAGATTGTCATGTTCCCCAGCGACGAATTCACCTGTCATCGCCTGTTTGTGACTGTTGTCCCAGCTATAAGCTGCACGTTCGGAAGCTGCATAGGCATGTTGATTCAGGAATGTCTTTTGATACATGTACATGGTGAAGAATAGCAGTAACACCAAAATAAACAGCACAACAGGGAAGATCAGGGAGGCTTCAACGGTGAAGCTCCCTTCTTCCTTTTTCAGCCTAAGAATTCGGGAAGAATTCATTACTTTTTGTGTCTACTTTGTCAAGAAGGTCAGTCACCAATGCCTCTATTTGCTTTCTAAATATCACAGCAATAATGATAATAACCCCAATGATCAGAATCAGCTCCAACGTGCCAAGCCCGTCCTCTTCCTTCCAAAATCCAGCTACTTTTCTTTTCATCAATTCCATCATCCCAATTCCTCCTACATATTCATCATCATAAAAGCAGGTGTCCCGATCATGACCACAATTGTAAAAAAGATAAGTACCATCGGAAACACCAGTTTGGAAGAAGCCTGTTCTCCCTTCGCCCGACTGACAGCCTTGCGTTTCTCCCACAACACATGTGACAGATCCCGCAGCGCCAATACAAAGTCACCTCCCCCACGCCGGAAATTCAGCAGCACCGTTGTTGTAAAGATCGTCACTTCCTGCACACCGCAGCGGCGACTGAACTGTTCAAATGATTGTTGAAACGAGTAGCCATTATTCCAATCTCCCACGGTTTTTCTGAGTTCGTTGTACAGCGGATGATCTCGTTCCCCCTGGCTTGTGACACAGTGGACGATGGCACGCTGAACGGTCTCCCCGGCGCCTACTAATAGAACAATTCGGTTCAATAGCTCGGGCAGCTCCATAAGGATGTCCTGATCTCTCCGCTGGACCTTGGTATTGAGGTCTTTATAGAGTGCAAAAGGTAAAGCTATTCCTAATGCCAGTCCACCCACCATACCTCCGATGCCCATATCTCCAACAAGTGTTAACAAACAACCTGCCAGTAACATAAGCCACGTGTAGGTTAACATTTCAGCGCAATAGAGCATCGTTTTCTCCCCACTGTGCTGTATGCCATACATTTTCTGAATGGCATGTTGCATTCGAAACATGAGCACAGGCAATCTGCGTCCAATCTCGAACTTGTCCAGTATGAACAGGAATGGGCTATGCAATTTCTTCAGTCGTAATCCTTCCATATCCAGTTTGCGCAGATGCCGGTAGGTCTGTCCCCGGGTTCGATCCAGTACCAGCCATCCCGCTCCGAGCATCCCTGCGACTATAACGGGAAGCAGCATCGTTTCAGCTCCTTATACTTTGATATCCATAATGCGATTAATCCACAGATAACAGCAGGCTAACACTGCAAGTGCACCAGTAGAGATGAGATATCCCATCCCGCTATATAATGGCTCCATAAAGTCCTTGGCGGTCAGATTGAGAAATATCAAAAAAATAAATGGAGCTGAAAACATGACCTTGGATTCAAATTTCTTCTGTGCCACTGCGACCATAATATCCTGCTGAATATCCAGCTTTTCCCCGATAACAGCCGAGGTGCGGCGCACGACTTCAACCAGATCCCCGCCCGTTCGTTTACAAGTAATGAACACATCTGCAAAGTTCGTAATGTCCTCAATCTGTGCCCGATCCGAAAAGTCCTGTAGTGCCTCTTCAATCGGTTGTCCATACTCCATCCGTGTTCGCAATATCGTGAACTCACGAATCAGATCGGTATCTGCTTCCGGGTTCAACATTCGCAGATCCTCTACGGATTCCTTGAATCCATTTTCCACCGATTTTCCGGCGGCAAGTGCCGAAGATAATGCATATAATGCTTGTTTAAAATGTAAACTGAGTGTCATTCTTTTTCGTTCCAGCAGCACTTTAGTCCAATGTTTTGGTACCCATATACAACCTGCAGCCAGGATTGCCCCAGCCAACCAGTGATGGTAGAACAGAATTCCGATGCCAAAAAACAACAGACCGCTAATCAGCATACAGACCATTTGCTGTCTCCGGGAAAGTGTATATACGGTGTAATCCGTCAACATCTGTCTGGCTTCACCCAACAGTAATCACCTTCCAATAACTTTAATTCACGTTGTTATCTGATGAATCCGATTCCGTACTATATTGTTCTATGTATCCATCCAGCCATTCTCCGAGCCCAGCCATCTGAATTTTATCCACCTGATTCAACTTTCCAACCTGTATTAGTCCACCAATAATTTTGCCTTCACGCTCTTCTTGCTCCTGAAAACGAAACAGTGGGTTCAGCAAAACCTCACCGTTCTGCATGCCAATCACTTCACTAATCTCTGTCACCCGCCGTGAGCGATCTCGTAGCCGGGACAGATGTACAAAAATATCAATTGCTGAACTAATCTGCTGCCTTACAACCGTAATGGGGAGATCCGCACCACTGAGCACCATCGTTTCCAGTCTGCTAATCATGTCCGAGATGGTATTCGCGTGCCCAGTTGATAAAGATCCATCATGACCTGTGTTCATGGCCTGTAACATATCCAGCGCTTCTGCGCCCCTTACCTCACCAATCACAATCCGATTCGGACGCATCCGTAAGGAAGACTTGATCAGATCCCGAATGGATATCTGCCCCTTGCCTTCGGTATTGGCATTCCGCGTTTCCAGTGACACCAGATTGGGTACCGTAACAATCTGTAACTCAGCCGAATCCTCAATGGTAATAATCCGCTCATCGGCAGGGATAAACTGGGATAGTGCGTTCAGGAAGGTCGTTTTTCCCGATCCGGTCCCCCCTCCAATGAAGATGTTATATTTGCTCCGTACCAATTGCTGCAATAATTCTGCCGCTTCTTCATGCAGGGCTCCCTTTTCAATCAGATCGGACATCTTCATCGGTTCACTGGGGAATTTACGAATCGTCATCGTGGGGCCTTTCAAGGCAATGGGAGGCAACACGATATTGACCCGTGAACCATCCTTTAAACGGGCATCTACGATTGGCGAAGACTCATTCACAATCCGGTTTACACCAGACACAATCATCTGAATAATATCCTCAAGCCGTTCCCTGGACTCAAATTCAAGGGTGATCTGGCTGACTTCACCTTCCTGCTCCACAAAAATCTCCTTGTGACTATTGATCATAATTTCCGTAATATCGGGATGATCCACAAGTGGCTGCAAAATATCCAATCCACGAAAGGAGTCAAACAATCGCTGTACCAGCGTGTGACGCTCTCCTGAGGTCAGATCATCCAGCTTCGGGTCGGTGAGAACTTTGCGTTCTATCCCTTGCCACAGTTCATCATCTCCTGCTGAAGAGGTTAAATCGAGCCCAGCTCTGACTTCCCTGCGCATCATCTGAAACTGTTCTTCACGATCCAGTATTCTATGGGTTGAATCCGTCATAGTGCCCACCGATCCTGCTTCTGAATTCGTCCCGTCTGCTTCAATTCTTCTTCGCCATCTTGTACCAGCATGGCACATAATCTCTTCACTTCACGTTGGAAGATCGGTGAACTAAGCAGGACTTCCTCCTGACTGAGTTGTTTCCAAGAAGGGATATAGGGCAACACTGCATCCAGATGCAGATCAGGACGTGGAAGTGCATTGATAACATTGTCCCGATATTTGTTAACTACAAAACGTGATCGGTCCATGATACTTTCGTACACCTCCGGCTTCGTTCGCTCAGCATGCTGCAACCATTGTCCCCATCGATGCATGGCAGATATATCATCCTCAACCAACCAGACAAATGCATCTGCTGTATCCAGCACCCCTTCACTGCGCCCATCCCAACCTGAGTCCCCATCCAGAATCAGCATGTCATATTGTCCGCTATCGGTTAAATAACGAAGCAGATTCGACGTATCCTCACGAGTCATTTGCAACAATTCTTTACGATTCGATAATGGCCAGAACACATCGGATTTCAATGCTTCATGCCGGACCACATATCCATCCACGTCCTTAGATAGCGCCTGTAACTGCTTGCCGGATTCCTTTCTGCCCACCTTCAGATCGTATAACAGGCGTGACAATCCCGTCCCCGCATCAGGCTGGCGCTGCCCACTTCTAGTTAGTCCCTTTTCCAGAAAAGGGAGCGTACTATCCAACGTCTCCAGATTCAGATAAAGAACAGCATATCCCGCAAGTCCCAGTTGCTTCGCCATATGCAGGGCTACCGCCGTTTTGCCACTTCCACCCGAAGCGGATACTACACCGATGGAGAGAGTTTCTTGTCCAGGAAGATGCACCTTCTTGCGGCGTGGTTGCCGGCAGGCATGCATCACAGCATCCAGCAAAGCAGGCAGAGGTTGGTACTTCAACAGCCGCTTGGCCTCATCCACCTCTTCCATGCCTTCACTAAGCATCAGCCAAGGTACACCTGATCCTTCTCCCCCGTTATTCAGCCAGTCATTCAGAAACTCCGGTTCCGCAATAACCAGATCCGGTAATTCCCGACCTTCTTGCTCATTCATATGCTCCCTGAAGGAATCCCCCTGGGAGAATGCCGTGAAACGAACATGAAAACCAGACGAGCTCCCCTGCACAAAATCCAGCCATGCGCTAATGTAATCTCTATCCTTCGAAACCAGAACAACCTTCAGTACAATCAAATTCCCCTTCCCTCCCTGTCAGAAAGCACAAAAAAGCACCGCCCAATAACCGCATGAATATGCAGTATATGGACGGTGCTTCCGTCACGTGCTATGAATGTATGGATAATATAGCATACAATTTCTGGTGGAGCAAGGGATTTATTCTAACCCTTCATCCTTAGGATTCATAGGGTGAATCGAACTCAATAATGTTACGGTCGGGATCAAGTACAAAAATCTGCGCGAATCCCGCTACACTATCAGGTCTGGCTTCGTACTCAATTCCCTGCTGCTCCAGCCAAGCGATAGTCCCTGAATAACTGGTCACCCAGATCGCAAAGTGGCCGTCCGTTGTATCAATCCCAGCCTCACGTAACGTGTGACCCTCCGGGTGCTGTAACAGATGAAGCTGCTGGCTACCGATGGCATACCATGTACCTGTGGAGCGAAAAGCCGGACGTTCAATCTCCTGCATTCCCAGTAACCCCGAATAGAATTTTTTCGCGACTTCCAGATCTCGTACAGCCAGACTAACATGGTGAATGTGTGCATATTCGATCATCTTTTGTCTCCCCTCTCTGCTTCATTATGACTATACTATAACACCTTGACGCCTGAACATATTCTCTTTTAAAAAGAAAAACACCCCTGCTTGAATCCGGTGAACCTCGTGGCTCACACAGATCTAATTCAGAGGTGCGCGTAAATGGTACACAAGGATGTACGTCCATCGCTTCTTATGTTCTTCAGCATTTCATTTGGGCAGTTGTGCCAGCCAATTTACTTCGCGCTATCCAATGCTTCTTGTGGAATCTTGATCTCTTCCACTTGATCATGGTTGGAGAATGTACTGGTCATCTTCATGTCCATCGTCATTTTCTGTTCATTCTGTTCCATCTCCATGACCATGGCTACATCTGTACCTGCCGGCAAATACGTTTCTTTGTTGATCATGTATTTCATCTTCATGCTGGTGATATTCATCTGATCCAGCATCGCTTGCATCTGGGCATCCGAGCCGTTTTGCTCCATTACGGATTTGGCCAACTCTTTTACATTATCACCGGATACGTCAGCGTTAATCACATAATTGTCGCCTTCTTCGGTTACTTCAGTATCTTCTTGGATCTTTTTGAATTGCTCCAATTCACCTTCCGGATTCATGCTTGCTTTCATCTGCTCAATTAATGCAGCAGTTTGAGCTTCAGGAATCGCAACCCATTGGTCCCCAACTTGGGAGTAGATTTTATCCGAAGTGATATACTGCTTCACGTTCTGGGCTTCCTGTCCCGACATTTCCATTTTCATCTCTTGATAGATCATCATTGGATCTTTGATAATATCCATCTTGAGCGATGTTTTAACCTGTTGATCCTGGGACTGTTCACCCGCATCCAGATTCAGATTCTGATCAATGTTTGCTTCAGTTGTGAAGCTTTTCATTTCTTTCGTTGCTGCATTGGTTTTGGTAATCAGTTCGTCCAAAGTAGGGATCTTTGTTTCCTGCTCTGCAGGTGTATTGCCCTCGTTGGATGTTTCGTTGTTAGTGGCTGGCGGCGTTGCTGTATTATCTGTGTCGTTACCGCATGCTGCCAAGCTTACTGCTAATAATGCCCCGATAAATAATGTAGTCCACTTCTTCAAGTTGTTGTCCTCCCAAATTAGATATGATCTGTAGTCATTACCCAATTATTTCCGTTATTAATCATAAAAATCGATCTTTGATCTCCGGGGTAGGCAACATGCATGCTTCATCCTTGCCAAACCAGCGATAACGGTTGCGAGCAACCCAGTTATAGACTGCATTGCGAATAAATTTCGGTACAATAATGAACACATATAACAATGGATAAGGAAACTTCAGACCTTTAGCTAATCGCAGTGCGGCCGTTGAACGTGTATAGTATTTTCCATTCTCAATCAGAACAAAAGTATCCATACTGTCTGTCGACAGGTTGCCCTTTACCAGCAGTTCCTTGGCCACATCCGATTGGAGCGAAGCAAAATGATATTTCCCTTCCGGGTCACGTTTGATAATCCATTTGGTTAAGCCCTGGCAGAAGTGACAGACGCCATCCACCAGTACGATGGGATGTCCCTGATGCACATCCGTTTGATTTGCTGTCATATTGGCTGCCTCCTATTGTTGCGGTTAGAGTAACTTACCCAATCTGAGCCATCTTGTTTCCTAATTCTAAAATTTAATTATAGAGGTGGTTCAAAAAGTCCACTTTTGAACACGCATTGTTAGGAAGTATAAAGAAAAAGAGCGCAGGCATTGTGCCCACGCTCGTATCTTGTCCGACAATTACTCAGCAATTGCCTTTTCCATCCATTGGTCATCGATCATTTGTTGATGCAGGTCACTTGCCCACTGGTCCATACATTTGCAAATGAAATCTTTGCGACATACTGGACAAGGCGTTTTCTGCAGACGGCTGATATTGGTCATCTTCCATTCCGGAGAACGGGAGTAGAATACACGGCATTTTGTACCGTCTACCAAATTCATTTTGAATTCGTACAATCCGTCTTCCTTGTTACCATAAGCTAGTTCTAAATCTGCAATACGCGGTCTATAAGACATGGATATCACCTGTTTAATTCAAATTTGGTTCATGCAATGACACTACTCAGTACTAAGTTATATTAAAGAAAATTCAGTTCAATGTCAACTCGCGCATGTCTACCCACCAAACAGAATATCCAGAATCGTCCCTACCTGCCCTTGTTTTTTACCTTTCAAAACATCCGGATCAAATACTTCAACATAGCCGCAGGAAGCACAAGCCACGAACAGGTAGTGGTTATGCTGTATATCGAACATCTTGCTCAGGCCTGCTCCTGACATGGAAACTTCCTTAATGTTACAATCCGTGCCCCTGCATTTTGTACATACAAATCGGCGCTCGATCATCTCTTCAATACTCATCTTCGTTCCCCCTTTATGGAATGTGTAGCATGAAGTGGGAGTGCAATTATGTAAAAGTACGCGATTGGACATCTAATCTCCTGCATCCTGCCCTTATATTATAATCAACACAAAACCCTGCCGATGGCCAGCAGGGCTTTGTACTCAAACGAACGAACATCAGGTATCTGAGATACCCTGCTCTATATGTTCCCCTTTGATTGGGGGAGTCAAATCTTAGACTACGTTTAATACAACATCAATATTGCCACGTGTCGCTTTGGAATATGGACAGAAATCATGTGCCTTGCGAGCCAGCTCTTCTGCTTGACTGTGATCCACACCAGGCATACTCACGTCCAAACGAACAGATAACTGGAAACCGTCATCCGCAGGGTCTTTACCAATGGATACGTTACTTGTAACGACCACATCCTCCAATTTCACGCCTGCTTTGCGTGCTACATTGGCAAGGGCACTTTCATAACATGCTCCATATCCAGCGGCGAAGAGCTGTTCAGGGTTGGTACCTTCACCACCGGAACCTCCAAGCTCTTTGGGCATTTTCAGATCATGTTTAAGCATGCCATCCGAAGATGTCACCGAACCTGTACGTCCACCTTTAACTGTCGCTACTGCTGTATATAAAGCTTCCATTAAGAATCTCTCCCTTATCCATATAGTTTTAAATGCCTTCAATTCAATTTAAACTTCTGGCTCAATTTGAAACGCATTTTATATCTTTATCAGCTTTTACATCTTTATTATTTTCATGCATCTTATCCACATATCTGTATTTTTTTCGGGGTTGGGTAATATACAAAAGAGCATTTTCAAATTAGAACATAATTTTTGTGTTAATACATAAAAGTTGCACTAGACAAAAATTATTGAAGGAGTACAATGTAACAATAAACATAAAAATTTAGATATATCTTGAGCGGTTCGTCCCGCATCACTATTCCAAAGAGTCAGGTGATAAACGTATGAGTAAAAAAAATCCATTCAACGCTCCTTCAAGTGAATCATTGTCTACTGCAGGCATAGCCCCTTCACTCGGAGAAGCACATAGTTCCATGAAAGTACCGCAGAATGCGGCATGGTGGAAGAAATTTCTCGCTTTTGTAGGGCCAGGGTATCTCGTGGCCGTAGGTTACATGGACCCCGGCAACTGGGCAACAGATATCGCAGGCGGATCGCAGTTCGGGTATACTTTGTTATCCGTCATCCTGCTCTCAAACATGATGGCCGTTGTACTTCAATCGTTGGCAGGAAAGCTTGGCATCGTCACTGGACGGGATCTGGCCCAAGCCTGCCGCGAACGCTTCAGCATGCCTGTTGTCGTCATGTTATGGATTCTGTGTGAACTGGCCATTGCAGCTACCGATCTGGCTGAGGTCATCGGTTCTGCCATCGCATTAAAGCTCTTATTTAACATCCCCATGTTGTACGGAGTTATCATCACCGCTGTTGATGTACTCCTGATTCTTGTACTGCAAAATAAAGGCTTCCGCGCCTTGGAAACACTCGTCATCGTGCTGATGGCCACCATTGCCCTCTGCTTCGGGATTGACCTGTTCCTGGCAAAACCGGATATGGGCGGTGTTCTCCATGGTTTTGTCCCAAATGTGGAGATCCTGCAGAACCCTGCCATGCTCTATATTGCCATTGGTATTATAGGAGCAACCGTGATGCCGCATAATCTGTATCTGCATTCTTCCATTGTGCAGACGCGTCAGATCGAACAGACACCACAGGGCAAAAAAGAAGCGATTCGTTATTCGACCATGGACTCTACAATCGCGCTAACACTCGCCTTGTTCATCAATGCGGCCATCCTGATTGTATCAGCTGCTGTATTCCATAGTGCCGGCATGACGCAGGTTGCCGAGATCTCCGATGCCTACCACTTGCTCACACCCCTATTAGGGACTACAATCGCAAGTATCCTGTTCGGTGTGGCGCTGTTAGCATCAGGCCAGAATTCTACCCTTACAGGTACACTCGCAGGGCAGATTGTTATGGAAGGTTTCCTCAACATTCGGATTCCGGCTTGGCTGCGCAGACTGGTCACACGTCTGATCGCCATCATCCCGGCAGTAATTGTCACAGCAATTGCAGGAGAACACGGCACAGAAGAACTGCTCATTTTGAGTCAGGTTGTACTTTCTCTTCAATTACCTTTTGCGGTAATCCCTCTGGTCATGTTCACGAGTGATAAAAAAAGCATGGGTGCATTCGCTAACAAATTGTGGCTCAAAATCATCTCATGGGTCATTGCCGCAATTATCGTTGTGCTGAATGTATATCTGATCATTCAGACGATCCGGTTATTCTAATCTCGTCTTATCGACTAAACATCAAAAAGGCTGATCAACTCCGGTATTCAATACCAAGTTGATCAGCCTTTATTATTGCAGTACAGCGAGGTGTTTCTTTTGTAGTAAAACTCCGAGCTCTAACAAATAATCATCTATTCCTGATCCGGCACCAGTAAAGGCAGGAGTTCATCCAATGAATCCACAGTCCAATCCGCGCGTTCGTCATCCGATCGGTCTGGCTGGAATCTTCCGTACCCCTGCATAATTCGAATCGTACGCATGCCCAGCTTCCGGGCAGGAATGATATCGTTATCAATCCGATCCCCGATCATGACGGCTTCCTCCGGTGCACAACCCGCCTGTTTCAGGGCTACAGCGTACAGCTCTGGATCTGGCTTGGACACCCCTTCTTCAGCCGAGCATGCCAGAACATCAACATACTTTCGCAGTCCGTAACTCTCCAGTCTTTCTTCCGTTCCAGGACTCTGATTGGCGATAATGCCAATGCGATAATACCGCGACAACTGCTGAAGTACGGAATCCGCTGAAGGAAAAGGTCGTTCAAGATCTTTTTTAAACTTCAGCTTGTCCTGAATCTGTTTCTGATGTCCCTCATCTTCAATGAATGTGCGAATCGCCACTCTCATGGGCCATTGTTCATATTTCTGATAACAGTTCGCGAACAGTTCACGTACCGCCTCAATCTTCACCGGATACCCCAAAGCACAGGCTTCGCGAACGAACTGTCCGATAATATCATCAACCGGCTCCCATTCATCCACCAGCGTATCTCCAACATCAAAAAACAACCACTTTAATCCACCCACATCCGGCACGCCAATTCCTCCTTGTAAGCCACAGGCAATCTAAAAGTTCGTGTTCAAAAAGTCTGGTTTTCAGTATCGAGAAGATGGAATGAAGCTAGAAATGGAGTAGCGGAGCGTAGGGAAAACTACGTGAGCAACGGACATTTCGGCTGAATTTCATATTCGATGCTGATGATGCCGCTAGGCATCCTTCGTAATCAAAAGCGGACTTTTTGAACTACCTTTAAAACCATAAAAAAGAAGACTCACCATCATGCACGAGTCTCCTCAAATTTCCGTTTATCGATACATTCAATTATAACAGGCACCTTACACCTGAGCAATCTCAAGCTATGACATTACCCATTGAGGAGAAAGCCGACTTCCCCATTGAGTGAATATACAATCCGGTCTGCACCCATTCCCCGATAGATCCCCTTCGGATGGCTTTGCTCCGTAATGACGCATAGGGATTTCGATGTCCACGATCGACAGATCTGTAAATAACGACAGGTCAGATTCAGACTGTTCTCGAAAATAAACACGTTGCCAACGCTTGCCTGCGGCAAAAACCATTTTTGAGCTGCAGCCGTATTCATGCGAATGACATGTTCTACTCCGATTCTACGGAGTCTGCGCTCTTCCCCTGCACTGTTGGTTAGAACGGCAAACGGCATTTTTTTGTACATCAGCAATTTGATAAATTTGCGTCCTGCTTCATTAGGAGCAGTCACTAAGATCATCTCAGTATCCATCATTCGTTCCTCCCTTGGCGTGAAAAGACAACAAAAAAGAAGCGTGGGGGACCAAGGCCTCCCGAACGCTTCTTAAAGAATCCATGGCGAAAACGCCATGAACCAGCGTACGGCTTGTTGCCTCTCCCTTTAACGCTTACGAGGTTAGCTGACGGATTCGGGCGCGAGAGTCGCCCTATTTCCGGCTGTCACCGGAAAATTCACCCCATGAATGCCTACTGTCCTGGACAGCGCATTCCGTTGGTTCCCCCGTTTCCCACTCATGAATGAATGGAAACTCAGCGATTAAAACATCGTTCGTATATCTTAAGTTAAGATTGAGCGATATTATCGTTTGTTTCGTTTTTCAGGTACAATTTAGTTTAAATTGAAATTACGATATGAATCATACACCCGTGCCATGACGGTGTAAAGTCCGGACAGATCACCGAATCGGCAGATTTTCGCCATTATTCATATATAATAACGCTTACAATAAGGTTATACGCTATCCACCTCGTCAAGGCTATCTAATTCTCACTCTGGCGTAAATCACTTCGTAATTCATTCACGCATTCTGCACAACTTGCCAGTTTTGATTCTTTTAACACCATATTAGTTTTGCATTATTTAATTGTAACCAATATAATGAAAGGTATCAGATGATATCATGGAGGCGATTGAGATGACAGTCTACGATTACAAAGTGAATACCCTTCGCGGTCAAGAAGTTGAAATGTCCGACTACCGTGATAAAGTGTTACTGATTGTGAATACGGCAAGCTCATGCGGACTTACACCTCAATTCAAAGGTCTGCAAGAACTGCAAGACAAGTTCCAGGATGCGCCATTTGAAGTCCTTGGATTTCCAAGCAACCAGTTTGCCCAGGAAAAAGGTTCTTCCGACGATATCGCGGAGTTCTGTCAGATGAATTATGGCGTGAGCTTCCCTATGTTTGAGAAAATTGATGTGAATGGCTCAAGTGCTCACCCGCTCTTCCAACACCTTAGCAAAGAAGCACCCGGCCTGCTCGGCTCCAAAGCAATCAAATGGAATTTCACCAAATTCCTTGTGGATCAGAACGGACAGGTAGTTAAACGTTATGCTCCCAAAACAACACCTGACAAGATTGAAGAAGATATCAAGAACTTGCTGCAAAAATAGTACATCTGCCACCCTTAGCCGGAAGGTAGAGCACCATTACCCCCGGTAATGGATGGCCTTTTTTCAACTTCTGGTACCAGACTGTTCAAACAGGCAAAAAAAGAAGCTTTCCATTAATGGAAAGCTTCTTCTTCATCGTTCATATGATGCGGTCGAGAGGACTCGAACCTCCACGGGCATACGCCCACTACCCCCTCAAGATAGCGTGTCTGCCATTCCACCACGACCGCATGTCGTAAATAATCGGCAACAGAATTGATTATACAGGGTTCTGAAATAAAAGTAAAGTATTTTTTAAACCTTCTTTTTTAGCTAGGCATTTTCCTCAAAAAACGCATATTCTCGTCATGTTTACCCATGAACTGCATATTATTAGATTTGATCCCCTCTTTTTCGGTAAGAGCTGATCTTGTTGATTCATTTATATATAGTCCTTCCTTATATATAGTCCTCCCTGCACCTCGTCACATAAATAACATAATAAGTAATATAAAATAACACAAACATTAAATATCAGAATCTATTCATTAAATTTAACGGATACTATTGACAAAAAGCGGACGTTTATGGGATGATAACTATCATATAATTCGGATTTTCAAACATAAAGTTAACAAAAAGGAATATAAATGTCATTTAACATGACATTTAACGAACACAGGAGGCGAATGATTGTGAACCGTGGGAATAAGCTGCTCGATTATGTCAAACTGCTTGATTCCTCTATTCAGGTTGGAGGGTTTACCCATTCCTTCGGCATGGATATCCATATCAGGGAGGGTACCATTCGTAATGCTGAAGATCTCGAATCATTCATGCGTTGTCAGTTGCATCCCAGCATTGTTCGTCTTGAAGGCATGGCCATCAAAGGCATCTATACCGCAGCAGATCACAAGGATACATGGCGGATAGCTCTGATCGATAAACTGGTCCATGTTCAGCGAACTCCTGGAGATCTCAGAGAACAAGCTGCCGCCATGGGAAAACGATTGATCAGACTGGCACGCGCTCTGCACCCCTGGATTGATTTTAGCCAGCTCGAACAGATCTTCGCCAAATATGATTCGGTTGGCTGCCTCTCCACTGTTCACGCCTGGATTAACCACCACCTCGACATCCCGGTCGAGGAAGCGGTCCTTGGTTACCTGCATTCAGCCATGAATGCCTGCATAACCAAAGCCTCCAAAGTCATTCCCCTGAATAACGATATAACCAAAGATCTGATGGTACGCCTGGCCTCAGATCTGGAGACTGAATGGAATACCGTAAGCGCCTCGGCTGCGGATGGACTGGCACAGCCAACCTCAATGTCCATGAAATCATTTTTCCCCAGTTTCCATATGCTTGGAGCTGGACTTCATGCCTACAGAGCCTAGTCCTCTTGATCCACAAACCCGCCCCCTTCCCTTCATCAAACAAACTAAAAAACACGCCGGCAACCTCCTTGCCGACGTGTTTTTTGTCATTTTATTTGTTTATTTAACGTATTTACGCCATTTAACATCACAAAATACACTTTTTTCCGTCTTTTTTAATTGTTAGATGACGGATTTACGTATATAATGAAATATACAGCTCGCATTTCTATATATTCTACATGAAGAAAGGGCGACTGAATACTACATTCTAACCAGGGGTGAACCCTTTTGAACAAGAACAAGAAAAAACCAGTCACTCCGTTCGGATGGGCCATCAAACGACGGCTAACCGAACTACAAGTGGACCAGAAGACCTTTTGTGAACAGCACGGCATCCCACCCTACCGTTTATCCAATCTCATCCACGGCACACGCAAAGCAACCCGATTCAGGCACATGGTCGCTGATATTTTGGATATTCCAGATGAACTGAGATAAGATTTCTGTCAAAGGAGGGTCCCATCCATGAGACATGTTACATCCGATCTGGAGAGACTGTCGTTCCAGTCCATACGTCACCAACTCATCATCGTTGATCATAATTGGATCATTCACAGTTGTAACCGCGCCTGGCAACAGGGGCTCGGCCAATCACCACCATACCCGGATGCGAATATTAATCATGCACATTACCTGCATCTGACGGAAGCCTGGGCAATACGAAGCAAGAACGCAAACACGGCACTTGTCGCACAGAATTTGAAAGAACGCGGAATACCCTTTAATCGAAATCATACATATGATATCTGCGTGTATACTGTATACAACGAAGAGAGGTGGTTTCGCGTGGAACTCACCCCTCTGTCTCACACGAATACAATTCTGGATACCGATCTAGCTTTGATTGCACACATGGATATTACCGAACAGAGGAAGACAGAACACCAATTGAAGAAGGCATTGTCTGAAGTGCGCACATTGCGTGGACTGCTGCCTATTTGCGCTGTCTGCAAACAAATTAAGGACGAAGAGGAACAGTGGACCTCCGTTGAGAATTATCTGGAGAAGCATACCCACGCCGAATTCACCCATGACATCTGTCCTGAATGCATCCGGCGGTTATATCCGAAATACTCGAATATCCTGGACAAGCGTTCCTGAAACTTAACTACTCAACACGCTAATTAACACTACACGGACAGATGATGTTCAAACTGCGACATATCCAGTTCCTGCGGTGTCCCATGCAGGGTGATGGTTCCTTTGTCCATGATATAGATATAATCGGCGGCACTCCTTACAAAATCAATACTTTGCTCCACCAGCAGAACAGAGAGGTCTCCCTTCGCCTTGAGCTGCAGAATAACCTGCCGAATGTCCTCCACGATAGAAGGCTGGATGCCTTCTGTCGGCTCATCAAGCAGTAACAACCCCGGACGTGAAGCCAATGCCCGGGCGAATGCCAATTGTTGCTGCTGTCCACCACTCAGATCCCCGCCCTGCCGTCCATACATCGTAGCAAGCACCGGGAACATCGCAAGCACATCCTCCGGGAACGTTTTTAATCCCGGAGCACTTGTCTCCAGACCAAGCAACAGGTTTTCTTTCACCGTAAGCTGCGGGAAAATCTCCCGCCCTTGAGGTACATAACCGATCCCTGCCCTTGCCCGCTTGGCTGTGTCCAAGGTGCATAACTCCTGATTTTGCCACTGAATACTGCCCTTGCGTGTTTTGAGCAGCCCCATTAATGTTTTCATCAACGTGGTTTTACCCACACCGTTACGCCCCATCAGACACACCACCTGTCCAGGCTGTACGTCAAGGTTCACACCGCGGAGCACATTGCTCTCCCCGTAGCCGGATTCAATTCGTTGCAGCGACAGCATGGTCATCCCTCCTTTTGCCTAGGTACACTTCTGCCACTTTCGGGTCTGCCTGCACCTCCGCCATTGTACCTTCCTTCAGCAGTTTCCCTTCATGCATTACCGTTACCTTGGCTGCGAACTCTCGCACAAACTCCATATCATGCTCCACCACCACAACCGAGCGTTCACGTGCAATCTCTTGCAGGAGTCGCCCTGTCTTGTGCGTTTCTTCATCCGTCATGCCTGCGGCTGGTTCGTCCAGCAACAACACACGTGGCTCCTGCAGAAGCAACATGCCGATCTCCAGCCACTGCTTCTCCCCATGCGATAACGCTCCTGCACGAGTCTCAACGCGATCTTGCAGACCAATCTGTAGCGTAACACGCTCCATCGCAGCACTCATTTTCCCATATCGACGAATACCGATGGCTTGCAAAGGGGAACGTCGAGTCTCCGCTGCCAGCGTCAGATTTTCCTGCACCGTCAGACCCGCGAAGATTGATGGCGCCTGAAATTTGCGTCCTACACCTTTGCGAACAATCTGGTGTTCTCTCAGTTTCGTCAAGTCCGCGCCATCCCCCATCTTCACCGAGCCGGACAACGGTTTGGTTTTACCACAGATCACATCCAGCATCGTCGTTTTCCCTGCACCATTCGGTCCAATCAGAAAATGCAGATCATGCTCATGCAGCTTCAGATTCATGCCTTTGACAGCAACGAACCCGCCAAAGGCCACTGTAATATCCTCAGCTACCAGGACTGCCGAATCCTTAGTAGACTTCAGGTTTTTCCCGAGTGACTTGGACATGCGCACTCTCTCCTCTCCGCTTCAGCAAGCGAACAACATGACGATACACACCCACAATACCGTTCGGCATGAACAAAACTACCGTTACAAAGAGCCCACCAATGACAAACAACCATCCTTCAGGGTAAGCCTCGCTTATACCTGTTTTGGCTGCATTCAGTACCACCGCTCCGATGACTGCACCGATAAGCGTACCGCGACCACCCAACGCAACCCACAGAACCATCTCAATGGAGGGCACAATCCCCATCATGGATGGCGAGATAATACCGACTTGAAGAACAAACAACATGCCCGCGATGCCTGCAAGCGCACCAGAAAAAGCAAAAGCCAGCGTTTTATATCCTGCCGGATCATATCCGAGGAATCGCACCCGATTTTCTCCATCACGCGCAGCTTCGAGCACTTGGCCGAACCGACTGTTCACCATTCGACGACAGAGCACATAAGCAATCACCAGAACAGCCAGGGTTATATAGTAGAGAGCAATTGTTGTTCCAGCGGAATGAAGTGTAAAACCAAAGATTGAATTATATCCGGTAATGCCATTCGTCCCACCCGTCCATTCCTGTTTACCAACAAATAATGTCACCGTAATGAGAACCAAGGCTTGTGTAAGAATAGTGAAGTATACACCAGTGATCCGGTTACGGAACGTAAACCACCCCAGAGCAAAGGCGAGCAATGCCGGAAGGGCTATCCCCAATAGGAGGGCCACGGGGAAAGAGCGAAATGGTTCCCAGAACCAGGGCAGACCACTGAGACCGCTCCATCCCATGAAGTCAGGAAGCGTTGCTCCACTGGCCTGGATCTTCAGATACATTGCCATCGCGTAACCACCCAGTCCAAAGAACACACCGTGCCCTAAACTCAGCACACCCCCATATCCCCAGATCAGATCGAGACCAATGGCCAGGATCGCCAGCGCCAAAAACTTGGCTAACAGACTCAGACGAAACTCCGTGGAGATCAGTGGAGCAAGACACATCATGATGAGCACAACCGCCCAGATGATCCTCATTTTCAGACTGCCAGTCTTGAGTAATGCCGACATGAACTAACCCCCTTCTTCACGTTAATCGAGACTCCGTGTACGCATTGCAACCAGGCCACGTGGTTTCCATTGCAGAAAAGCAACGATACACACAAATACCAGCACCTTGCCAATGGAGGCAGAGGTATACGTTTCGAACAGCGTGTTGAACATACCAATTCCCAGTGCACCACACACGGTTCCGACCAATTTCCCTACGCCACCCAGAACAACGACCATGAATGCATCCACAATATAATACGTGCCAAGGGAAGGGCCAATCGGACCAATGAGCGTTAATGCACAGCCAGCAATTCCCGCGATGCCCGAACCGATGGCAAAGGTCATGCCATCTACCCGCCGGGTCGAAATTCCAAGGCATCCTGCCATACTCCGATTCTGCATCACAGCCCTCATTCGTCTTCCGGATGATGTTCGATAGATATAGAGATACATACACAACAGCACAACCGCAACCAATGCGATAATGAAAATTCGCTTGTACGGAAATACAATGCCATCCGAGATCGCCAATCCCCCATTGAGCCAAGCCGGACTGGATACCCCCACATTCGGCGCTCCGAATATCGTGCGGGCCAGCTGTTGCAGCATCATCCCTACGCCCCATGTCGCAAGCAGACTGTCCAGCGGCCTACCATATAGATGCCTGATCAGTACGACTTCTAGCAGCCAGCCAATCAGAGCAGCTACAATGAACGCAATCGGCAAAGCCACAACAAAGTAGGCACCAAACCACGCCGCTGGAGCATAGGACATGAACAGATTTTGTGTTACATACGTTGCATATGCACCGATCATGATCAGTTCACCGTGAGCCATATTGATGACATTCATCAACCCAAACGTTACCGCCAGACCGAGTGCAATCAACAATAGAATTGAACTGATACTCAGACCATTGAACATCTGCAGGATAAACATATCCATCGCGATCCCCTCCTCCATACCGTGACTCTCGCTAATGCGCATGATTTCAATCCGGCTCAGTCACTACACATCCAATACATACACTCATCACATCAACGCTTTACCGCGATACGGTTAGAGGATGTGTTGTCACACCCTCGTTTCTGTTTAGGCTGCTTTGAAGCGAGTTATCTATGTTTATTACGGGGTTTCTATGTTATTTGGCGCTAAGGGAAGCTCCCCATTCATACGTTTTCAGATAAGGGTCCGGCTTGACAGGCGCACCAGAATTCCACAATTCCTTGAACTGTCCATCTTCCTGTACCTCACCGATCCGTACGGTTTTGTAGATATGCTGATTCTCTCCATCCACAGTCACCTTACCTTCCGGTGCATCAAACTCCAGACCCTTCGCAGCTGCCTTAACCTTCTCCACGTCGGTTGATCCTGCTTTTTCCACCGCTGCCTTCCAGAGATAAACTGCCACATATCCCGCTTCAATCGGATCTGCTGTCACCCGATCAGCACCGTATTTTTCTTTGTACTTGGCAACAAATGTGGCATTTTCAGGTGTATCCGTTGTCTGATAATAATTCCACGAAGCGAGATGCCCCTTCAATACGTCTGCGCCAATACCACGGATTTCTTCCTCCGCTACACTTACCGACAGGGTTGTCATCTGATCCGATGAGATTCCTGCGTCCTTCAATTGTTTGAAGAAGGCCACATTGCTATCCCCGTTCAGTGTATTGTATACAATATCCGGCTTCGCAGCCTTGATTTTACTAATGATGGTACTGTAATCCGTATGTCCCAAGGGTGTGTATTCCTCACCCACCACTTCGCCACCCTCAGCTGCGAGTTGTGCCTTAATGACCTGATTGGCCGTTTTCGGGAAAACATAATCCGAACCGAGCAGATAAAACGTCTTGCCCCTGTTCTCCAGTAACCAGGTTACGGATGGAACGATCTGCTGATTGGTTGTTGCTCCTGTATAAAAAATATTTGGCGACGATTCCAATCCTTCATATTGTACCGGGTAAAACAACAGACCTTTGTTCTGTTCGAACACCGGGAGCATAGCCTTCCGACTTGCAGAGGTCCATCCACCAAATACTGCAGCGACCTTATCCTGTTGCAGCAACTTTCCAGCCTTCTCCGCAAAAGTAGGCCAATCCGAAGCGCCATCCTCAATTACTGGCTCGATCTGCTTACCCAAAACTCCGCCCGCGGCGTTAATCTCTTCAATAGCAAGCATCTCGGCATCTTTAACAGATACCTCACTGATTGCCATCGTTCCGCTGAGGGAGTGAAGAATACCAACTTTAATCGTATCACTGGATGCAGCCGGCTCTCCTGTACCACCCGAACCTGAAGCTTCAGGCGGCGCAGCACCCTCCACACATCCCGTCATGACAATGACCGCACCTAGCAAAACACTCCATAATTTGACCGACCTCTTCTTCAATAGCCTACACTCCCTTTTTTTAGTCTATTGCCGAACATTAAGGTCATTTACACCCGAAATGTTCGTTGATCCAAATTATGGAGTCTTACACTCTTCATGTCAATATAGCTTACATAATTTTATTTCATGCCTACTCATTTCATGCATGTTGCTAATAAGCTTTGAAGCTTATTGACAAAGGATTCACCCTGTGTGAGTATATTTAACATATAACATGATTCATGAACATATCAGACATTATAAGCGAAAGGTCGGATTGCCTTGCACTGGACTGAACAGGAAAAGGAAAAACTCCTGATTACCGTGGCCGCTAACCTCGCCCGCGAACGAAGAGCACGCGGACTCAAGTTAAATGTTCCCGAAGCCATCGCTTTATTGACCTCCGAACTCATGGAACGGGCACGGGATGGAATGAGTGTTGCCGATTTAATGAGACACGGAGGCACCATCCTGACACGCGAAGACTGTATGGATGGCGTTCCTGATATGATCCCTGAAGTACAGGTAGAAGCCACATTTCCTGACGGTACCAAACTGGTTACTGTACATGAACCTATACGCTGAGAAAGGCAGGAGAAACCATGATTCCTGGTGAATATCGCTTGAAGCCAGATGACGATATCATCTGTCATCCGGATCGCCCAACTCTACGCCTGATTGTCCTGAACCGCGGCGACCGTCCCGTCCAGGTCGGCTCTCACGTTCACTTCTATGAAGTTAATGCCGCACTGGACTTTGATCGCACGTCAGCTTTTGGACATCGTCTGCATATTCCGGCAGGCACCGCCGTCCGTTTCGAACCCGGTGAAGAGAAACCCGTCGAACTCACGACCTTTGGCGGCAAACGCCAGATTCACGGATTCAATGGATTAACGGAAGGCTCAGCAGATCAACAACCCGATCCACAGAAACTGGAGGCATTCCTGAAGACGTTCTCCCCTCCCATACAGGATAGAGGTGAGCCTTCATGAAACGAATGAGTCGCGAGCAATATGCTTCGATGTTCGGACCCACAACCGGTGATGCCGTAAGGCTCGCAGATACCGAACTATGGGCAGAGATCGAACATGACTATGCTGTGTACGGAGATGAGAGCAAGTTCGGGGGTGGCAAAGTCATCCGCGACGGGATGGGCCAGTCCACCTCTGCCCTGCGCAGTGACGGTACTCCTGATACCGTTATTACCAACGCCATCATCATTGATCATTGGGGCATTGTAAAAGCAGACATCGGCATTCGGGATGGTCACATCTGCGCCATTGGCAAATCCGGTAACCCGGATACAATGGATGGGGTTCACCCCGCGCTGGTCATCGGCGCTTCCACCGAAATCATTGCTGGTGAAGGCATGATCGTAACCGCTGGCGGCATTGATACCCATATTCATTTCATCTGTCCACAACAGATTCAGACTGCATTATCCTCCGGGGTAACGACCATGATTGGCGGCGGAACAGGACCAGCAACAGGAACCAAAGCCACCACCTGCACACCAGGGGCCTGGCACATTCACCGGATGCTGGAGTCCGCAGAAGCTTTTCCCATGAACATCGGTTACCTCGGCAAAGGCAACAGCTCCAGTACTGCACCTTTAATCGAACAGATTGAAGCGGGTGTAATCGGTCTGAAGCTGCACGAGGATTGGGGTACTACTCCGAGCGCTATCGATGCCTGCCTGACTGCCGCCGGTGAACATGATGTTCAAGTCGCTATTCATACCGATACACTGAACGAAACCGGATTTCTCGAAAACACACTGGCCGCGATCAATGGCCGGACAATCCACACGTACCATACGGAAGGCGCTGGTGGCGGACATGCACCGGACATTATTCGGGCCGCTGGGGAGTCCTACGTTATCCCCTCATCCACCAACCCAACACGACCGTACACACGCAACACTGTAGAAGAGCACCTGGATATGTTGATGGTGTGCCATCACCTGGACCCTTCCATCCCGGAAGATGTCGCTTTTGCCGATTCGCGGATTCGTCCCGAAACCATTGCGGCCGAAGACATTTTGCATGATCTTGGCGTGTTCAGCATCATCAGTTCCGATTCACAGGCCATGGGCCGAGTGGGCGAAGTCATTATACGCACTTGGCAGACAGCCGACAAGATGAAGAAACAGCGCGGCAAACTTGAACTCAACCCAGACTCACCTTCCGATAACGATCGGATCAAGCGATATGTCGCCAAATACACCATCAATCCGGCGATCGCCCATGGAATCGGACATCTCGTCGGTTCGGTGGAAGTCGGCAAGCTGGCAGATCTAACCATATGGAAACCGGCCTACTTTGGTGTAAAACCCGAGATTGTCATCAAGGGTGGCATGATTACATTCGCCCAGATGGGTGATCCCAATGCATCCATCCCGACCCCTCAGCCAGTATTTGGCAGACCGATGTTCGGAGCCTATGGAAGCGCCATTGCCAGCGGATCGATCACCTTTGTCTCCCAAGCCGCAGCAGATGCGGGAATCAAAGAGACATTAGGGCTGAAAAAGCGGGTTGAGCCTGTTAAAGGCTGCCGCTCGGTAAGCAAAAAAGACATGATCCACAATGACGTCACCCCTGTCATTGAGGTCGATCCCGAAACCTATGAGGTACGCGCCGACGGCGAACTGCTCACCTGTGAACCCGCAGACGAGTTGCCTATGGCACAGCGCTACTTTATGTTTTGATCTGAATACGGATTAGCTGATAAGGGGGCACTCATGATGAATAGTGGTACGAAGCTGCTCCGTTACGTTCAGCTGTTGGATTCAGCCCTGCCCATCGGCGGGTTCTCCCATTCCTTCGGTCTGGAGGCTTATACACATGATGGCACGGTACAAAATACCGCGCAGCTCGAACAGTTTATTCGCAGTCAGCTTCATTCCAGTCTTGTAAGACTAGATGGTCTTGCCATCAAAGGCGTCTATCAGGCAATACATCAGCAGGATGCCGCTCTACTTGCCCTGTATGACAAACATGTCCACGCCCAGCGCTCCCCTCGGGAACTCAGGGAAAGCGGCCACAAAATGGGAAAGCGACTACTCAAGTTGGCCCGTTCACTCTATCCTTGGATGGACTTCACCCTGATTGATGAGGCCATACGGGAACACGGCGCGTATTGCGGTATTACGACCATTCACGGTTATATCAACTATCAATTGGAGATTGCATTGGATGAAGCCGTTACCGGGCATCTGTATACCTCAGTTAACGCTTATGTGAACAGTGCACTTCGCCTTCTGCCCATCGGTCAAACCGAGGCGCAGATGTTGATTCAGAAGCTGCTCGATGATATCGAAGCAGAATGGGCAGTCATTCGGGAAAATGACCCGGAAGATATGCACAGCTTCGGAATCGCCCAGGAAATCTATGCTATGCGGCACGAGACCTTACCCGCACGGCTGTTTATGTCTTAACTACAACTTTTATCTAACTTAGGAGGAATTGTTATGTGTGGAGGAGCTAATCATACGCATCATCCGGAGTGGGAACGTAAGGCATTTGATCGGAGTCGTCCGATGCGAATTGGCATTGGCGGACCGGTAGGTTCAGGCAAAACAGCCCTTGTCGAGAAGCTGTCCAAGGCACTGCGTACACGTTATAGCCTTGCTGTCATCACCAATGACATTTATACGAAGGAAGATGCCGAGATCTTGCTGCGTCAGAATGCACTGGCACCAGAGCGTATTATCGGTGTAGAGACAGGCGGATGCCCGCACACGGCTATTCGTGAGGATGCTTCCATGAATTTCGAAGCAGTTGACGAGTTGATTGAACGTTTCCCGGATCTGCAACTGATCTTTATCGAGAGCGGTGGCGACAATCTCTCCGCTGCATTCAGTCCAGAACTCGCTGATGTGTTCATCTACATTATCGACGTTGCCCAAGGAGAGAAACTCCCGCGCAAAGGCGGACCTGGCATCACGCGTTCAGACCTGTTGTTAATCAACAAAACGGACCTCGCCCCTTACGTTGGAGCAAGCCTGGAAGTGATGAAAAATGATACCGAGCGGGTACGCGAAGGCCGCCCTTATGTCATGTCTAATCTAATGAGCGGTGAAGGTGTATCGGAGATTGTCCACTGGCTCGAACATCAATACATGGATGACGATGCTTCCGCTGCACATCTGCATTCACACAGCCATGAACATGGCACTCACTCACATTAATTCACCTTCTGTGCCCACCGGGACAGGAGTGAATCGGAACGAAAGTACAGGTGAGCCTGTCACGCGCCGCAGCGAGCTTCGGGCCACCTTTGCCTTTCAAGGCGAGCGGACGGTTATGACCGATCGTTATTACAGCGCCCCTCTCCGGTTTAGCCGATCCTTTCGGCCTCCTGGAGGCGGAACCGAGTTATGCGTGTACACATCAGACGTCTCTCCCGGAGTCCTTAATGGGGATCATTATCATTCCGAGTGGGAATTAGGTGAAGGCACACATGTCATGCTGAGCAGCACATCAGCGACCAGACTTCATCCCACTCCTTCCATTCCCTCATCCGTTAATCATCACTTTCGGTTGGGAAAAGGAGCTATGCTGGAATACTTCCCGGAATGCGTCATTCCCTTCAAAGGGAGTTCTTCTTCACTCGCAGTAACCTTGGAGCTGGATGAACAGGCCATTCTTGCCTATGCAGATATCTGGTCTGCCGGACGGATTCACCGGGGAGAAGCATTCCAGTTCGAACGCTACCGCAGCTTGACGGAGATATGGCAAGGTAAGAAACTGGCTGTCTGGGATCGTTTCGGACTCGAACCGGCAACCGATGACCCCAAACACTCAGCATCTCTCCTTCACTACACACATACCGCTGCATTGTGGATAATCGCTCCGGGGCTTGGCACTGCGGAGTTGGAACAAGTCAGATCCGCGCTGCCACCCGATGGACGGATGCTCGCAGGTGCAAGTTTACTGGCAACTGGGGGTATCGGTGTTCGAATTCTTGGCATGGCCGCTTGGGAGCTTCAGGAGCAGTGTCTTCAGGTCTGGAACACACTCCGTTCCCAACTGCTAGGCAAAGAAACTCTTGTCTTTCGTAAATAAGGGCATGAAGCATCGTTTAACACAGAAAACCTCTGAACTGTCTCCGAGTATGTTCGGATTAGTCCAGAGGTTTTTGTTCATTCAGTCCATGGATGCTGCTCATATCAGTTACGCTTCGTTCTCTTCAGAATTAATCTCTGATCTGTTCTCAGACTTATAACGATAGTCTCCTGCGTCTTTGCTTTCCTTGGATTTGCGGTAACGGGTGAATTCAATATATTCGCTGATAAAAGACTGTTCCACAGTCGATAATTCACTTTCCTGGCAATTCAATTGCCGCAAAACGTCAAAAAAATAATCCTCCCGTTTTTCCCGAACCATCGCTTCCTTCGATGGACGACCAATCATGAGCCAGTCAAGGCTCACATCAAAAAACGAAGCAATCTCAATTAATTTATTCGTACTCGGAATAGACTTGCCACGTTTCCAGTCACCCAGATTGCCTGTGCTAATCTTCAGCTGTTGGCAGAAAGCCTTCTTGGTCATTCCTCGTTCGGCAATCAGGTGTTCAATTCGCTCATAGATCGACTGCATACAAGAACCGCCTTCCAACCGTAATAATCAACTCATCTGCTTGAATTATACCACATTATTCCTGAATGCTCAGCCTTTATATACCTGGAACAGGATAAGGTATAGCGTATAACACAAAGATAGACTTCCATGAATGATCATGAAAGTCTATCTTATAACGTTGTTGCTGTGATGCGGTCGAGAGGACTCGAACCTCCACGGGTATACACCCACTACCCCCTCAAGATAGCGTGTCTGCCATTCCACCACGACCGCATATTCAATTGTAAAAATGGTGAGCCATGAAGGGCTCGAACCTTCGACACCCTGATTAAAAGTCAGGTGCTCTACCAACTGAGCTAATGGCTCTTGCTGTAAACTTCACCGGATGTGCCATGCTTCATTCTTGTTTATAAGAGCATTGACTTTGAGGATTTCTCAACGAAAATATAAATCTCATGAGGTGGTGAAGATATGACCCGTAGGGGATTCGAACCCCTGTTACCTCCGTGAAAGGGAGGTGTCTTAACCCCTTGACCAACGGGCCTTAATAACAAGTTGTCTTTCTTGGCGACAAGAATGAGTATACCACAGGACAATTTAAACTTGCAATACTTTTTTTAAAATTTATTTTTCAGGCTTTTTTGTCCATTTCAAACTGTTCTTCATAGAGCATTTTAGTCGACCTCCACATGCACGCCAATGTCACACCTGTACGGGGAAAAAGTAAATTCCTCATTAAAAAACTTACAAAGCCTTACGTTGACTTATAATATTGCAAATCACATTAGGAATACTTATAATTAAAGTATCAAGATAAGTACGGTCATCCATACCCTTGGAGGTGACATGTTTGTTTCAAGAAGAACGAATGCAGCTCATTGTTGAACATCTTCACAAACACAATCGCATCTCAGCTGATGATATTGTCACTTTGTTTGATGTATCACGGGATACTGCTCGCAGGGATCTGATCAAGCTTGAGGAACAGGATGCCATCATTCGAACACGTGGCGGTGCAATTCTCCCCCCTCCTCCGCAAAAGTTCAGATCCTACAAAGACCGTTTACTCGATGTATCTGAGGAAAAAAGAGCCATTGGCAAACTCGCTGCCGCTATAGTAAGACAAGGCGAGATCATTATTCTGGATTCTTCCACGACCGTGCAGGCTTGTGCCGAGAATTTGAACGGCAAATCCTGTACCGTCATTACCAATTCGATTCATTCCGCTGATCTTCTCTCCAATCACACGGCTGTCCAGATTCGTTTGCTCGGTGGCAAAGTGGATAAGGAACAACGTTATGTCTATGGTACCTCTGTGATCGAGACACTCTCCCACTATTATGCAGATAAAGCCTTTATCGGAATTGGCGGTATCACCATGGACGGCTTCAGTGCTTCCGAAGAGGAAGGTAAAATTAAACACCAAATGATGAAAGCTGCCAAGAAAGTCATTGTTCTTGCAGATCAATCCAAGTTTGATAAACGATATGGTTATCGTTTTGCTGACTGGTCATTGGTGGATGTATTGATTACGGATCAATGGCCAACCCAAGAATGGCTTGTTTTTCTAGCCGAACAACAGGTTGAGATTCTCATTCCTGAACCTACAGATGATAAGGAGTTGTAAATATATGAAATTATTTGCCACAGATTTAGATGGAACTTTGTTGAACAGAGATAGCCAGATTAGCCCGGAGAATGCCGCAGCCATCCAAAAGGCCCAGCAATCCGGTATGAAAGTTACCATTGCTACAGGACGCGTCTATTCCGATGTGGTGACCATCAGCCGCGAAGGCGGGATCAAAACCCCAATTATCGGCTCTAACGGAGCTACGATTCATGATGCAGACGGTGAACGTCTATTCCATCTTCCGCTTGAGCGCGACACAGCCGCTTCCGTTATGCAGTGGCTGGAAGATCATGATGTCTATTATGAAGCTTCAACGCAACAAGGCATCTATGCCCCACTTAGCAGTCATGAAACCTTGCTCGCAGAGATGGAACGTGTTCTTGGTTCGAACCCTGGTGAGGACATTGCACGCATGATTCGGGGCATTAAGAAACATTATCAAAAAAAAGACTACCACCGGGTAAACAGCCACCTCGAAATTCCGGCAGAAGCCTATATCTATAATATTATGGCCTTCTCCATGAATCCGGACAAAGTAAAAACAGGACGAGAACACTTCGCTTCCCGAACGGATGTCGCTATGGTTGTATCCTTTGAGCACAACTTCGAAATGCAGCACCCGGACGTATCCAAAGGGAATGCTCTCACCAAACTGGCGGCTCACCTGAACATCTCCATGGAAGATACAGCAGCGATCGGGGATAACTTCAACGATGTCTCCATGTTAAAAATGGCAGGACTCGGCATCGCCATGGGTAATGGCGAACCCGAAATCCAGGCATTAGCCAAAGCCATAACGCTGACCAATGTGGAGAACGGCGTTGCACATGCCATTGAGTGCCTGCTTGAAGGTAGACCGGTCTCCCGTCCGGAAACGATTGTTGGAGAAGGACAGTAATCCCGCAACGGAATTAAATACTGAAGCTGCATGGTCGCCTGTAGATCCATGCAGCTTCTCTTCGTTTCATTTCAACTCAGCAGATCGAACGTGAGGCACGTCCTGTAACAAAATAATCAGTTGCTCGCCCCGATATGAACCCGGCAGTTGCAACGTGAACTCAAGCACAGTCTCTTCTATGGAGTCTGTGCTTGAATGCTGTTCTGTCTTAAATCCGATGACCGAGATCTTCTGTTGCCCCAGCAGTGCCAAAACACGTTTCAGGGCCTCTCCCTCATTCTGCAGATGGATGGTTAACGTCTCTGTTCGAGCGGATACCAGCCAGCGTGTGGGCCTATGCAGTAACATCTGTGCTACGACAATAAGCAGTGTCACGCCTGCACCTGTCCAATACAGACCTGAACCGACAGCAAGTCCCATGCCTGCCGTAGCCCATATGCCAGCCGCTGTGGTCAATCCCCTGACCGTGTGGCGCTGTGTGAAGATCATGCCTGCTCCAATGAACCCCACACCGCTAACGACCTGTGCCGCAATCCTTGATGGATCAAGCGACAGATTGGCCCAGCCCGCCTGATCCTGGAATCCATACTTCGATACAATCATCATCAGGGCCGCGCCGACAGCGACTACAAAATGAGTACGAATTCCCGCCTCTTTCATTCGATTCTTGCGCTCATATCCGATTAACACACCACATATTCCAGCTATGAGTACACGCATCAAATATTCCAATTCCATGCACATCACCTCTTTTACTATGTATATGCTTACATTTGCTATCTTTACTATTACCCAATCTTTCCCTGACTACATAAGTTGAAATTCCACTCAGGTCAATTCTCTGACCGAAAATTGCTCCCTTGTCTCTCTCCCAATCCGAAATAATGTCTGAAATTATAGATCAGCGGATGCCATTCTTCTGGATTAATCTTGTTTGGTCCAGATATCAGTCGTGTGTGCGCATGCACCTTCAACGCTTTCACTTCCACAATCGCCATGAACGGTGTATGTTCGGGAATGCGTATGTGTTGTACAGCCGCTTCAATCTGGAGCGGACATTCGACTATTTTATCTGGAGCCACCTGAACCGAGCATTCGGATGTCAGTCCAGCTACAGTGAATTTATCATGACAATATTCATAGCCCATCTGCCTTTTCTCCTCAGGAACCGGGTTAACTCCCGTATAACGGCCTAATGCCTCAACCTGTCTCCACATGGTCGCATCTGGTAAATTAATCACACACTCCGGATGTCGAATCAGATTTTCATAGGCTTTCCCCTGTGTACCTATACCTAGCACCAGACAGTCCCCCAGCGCCCAGGATGAGGACAGTGGAGACACGTTGGTTGACCCATCCTCGTTTAATGTACTTAGCAGCAATACAGGGGTACCATAATATAAAATACTGGGATTAATCGTTTCATGTCGTACCACTGTGGAATTTTTGTTCAGCTGCCCAGTAGCAGCCTCCGGTTTCATTATCTTGTTCACCTTGTTCATTTTGTACCTCTCCTGTTCCAATCCATTCGTTTATAAGCTTCGTCTGATCCGTATGGGACGATACAACCGAATTGTAATACAGTAATAGTTCAGATATGATCGAAGTATGAATGTATACCCGAATATCACTGTTATTGCGTCGTTAATCGCTGATCCAAGTCGCTCCATTTTTCTGTCATCCTTACTGGATGGCCGGGCGTTGCCCGCAGGAGAGCTTGCTCATATGGCAGGTGTCACGCCCCAGACGGCAAGCAGTCATCTCGCCAAACTCGTAGAGGGAGGATTACTGGAAGTTGAACAGCAAGGCCGTCACCGATACTACCGTCTTGCAAACAAGGAAATTGCTAATCTGATTGAAACCATGGCCAGTATTGCTCCGCCTGTACAGATCCGCTCTCTCAAACAATCCAATCAGCTTCAACAACTGAGTTATGCACGGACCTGTTATGGGCATCTGGCCGGGAAATTGGGAATCTCGCTCTGTGAAGCCTTACTACAGAAGGGTTATCTTGAAGAGCCCGAAGAGGCACACAGCAAGGATTATCAAGTTACAGAGAAAGGAACACAGTGGTTCACTACGTTTGGAATTAAACTTCAGATGAAGCCAGGATCACGCCGTGCCATCGCTCGCAAATGTCTGGATTGGAGCGAACGCCGTCATCATCTCTCAGGCATGCTTGGGGAACAACTCAGACATCGATTATCGGAACTGGACTGGATTCGTCAAAAAACAGGAAGTCGCTCTGTCGAAGTAACGGAAGCAGGCAAGAAAGGTTTATACGAGGTGCTGGATATTTCACTTTAGCGATACAGAAAAATATACGAAGGATACTCCAAGATGAGAACGCAAAAAAACCCCTTCACACTGAACCGTTATCCGGTCAAATGTGAAGGGGATTTTGGGTTGAATCAGAACGGAGAGAGAGGGATACTCTCACTTCGTTCGAGACTGCGGAGTATTGCTAACGAAGCTTATGCTCCGACGAACCTTTAGGGTTCTCATCCCTTTGCAGAGAAGTTTAATTCAGAACGGAGAGAGAGGGATTCGAACCCTCGCACCGCTTACGCAGTCTAACCCCTTAGCAGAGGGTCCCCTTATAGCCACTTGGGTATCTCTCCAAGAAATGGCTCCCCGAACAGGGCTCGAACCTGTGACAACTCGATTAACAGTCGAGTGCTCTACCAACTGAGCTATCAGGGAAAATTAACTTGAATAAGATTAATTTATCATGATTAATAATCCAAGTCAACATGCCTTCCATCACTTTCTCCAATACATTGAATGATACTCACATCAGATATTCTGAAGGCCCAGCTTTCCCGCGCAACGACCACACCGGTAACGCTTCGGATCTATTTTCCGTTTGCGCAAATATTCCGTCCCACAGCTCTTGCACACCAGCTTATAACGATAAGGTAGCGGCTTTCTGCCTTTGCCATCAGGCAGAGATTGACAGTAACGCGAACCGCCCACCTTCTGCAATAAAGCCTTGAATTCTGGGTCACGATGCTGATAGCCGCGTCCACGAATATGCAGATGATAGTGGCACAGCTCATGCTTGATAATTTTTTCAACCTCATCTCGCCCGTAGGCTTCGAGTTGATGCGGATTGATCTCAATCCGGTGACTTTTGAGCATATAACGCCCTCCCGTCGTGGTCAGACGACTGTTAAACAACGCTTCATGGGTGAACGGTACTCCGAAATGATCCAGTGATACCTGTTCAATCCACTGTTGCAACTCCTCATTTTCCATCGGTGTCCTCTCCTTGCACCCCCTCGGAGCATTTGTTTTTCCGGCATAATACTTGAATTTTAACCGTTTCGTAGGCTACACTGTCAAGTAGAATGTATGAGGGGAGATTATTACTCGTTATGCCTACAATGCGCTATGTCATCCTGCAGCAGGAACAACAATTGCAATTCGTGGAAATGCCGGCGGATTACGCCTATCAACTTAGCGCGCTCAATCTGCGCCTTCACAAGGAGATAGATAAACTCACGGCAGCAGATGTCCCTGTCCTGCCTTGGGCAATCGCCGAATGTGACAACCTCGATCTTCTGAACGAAAATCTTACCATCATCGGCGGCCTTGATTATATCAATGCGCTTGAAGAATCTTTTGCAGTACTACGTGAGAGCCATTATCCCTTGATTTCCTTGCTTACTGAAATCCGGGCGCTCCAGGCTCAATTGGAACAATGGTATGAAGAAGAGATGGAAGCTCTCTAATTCATCTGAGGTATCATTTTAAAATGACAAGTTCAAAAAGCGCAACTCCCGGCATTGGGAATTGTGCTTTTTGGCGATTAAGATAATGATTTGGCGGAGCTCCTCACTTAAGCCGCACAGTCCAGGCTATTGCCACATATGCTAACGTACAGATGAATTATGCAAGAGGAGGAGATACCCTTGCCTCAATGGCTTTGCAATCAACTGATGCGTGCATTTCACAAAAAGGATAGCCGCCAAATCAAGTTGCTGAACGAATGCTGGTTCTTTTATCGTAACAAACCAGCAAATGGCACACCACGCAGTGCGGAGAACGAACTTTAAGAAGTTTCCTAAAGTCTGCTTTGGATTACGAAGGATGGCCTTTAGAACACGCACTTTAAGAAAATGCACATATTCCCACCGTACTTATCAGAGGAATTAGAACGGACAACGGGACTATTACTGTCGACAACAAACAGCCTTCCCTGTTCAGGGAAGGCTGTTCTCCAATTCTGTTGCTTATTAAGACTGTTGCGCAGAAGCAGGCTTCTTCATCGTAAGGCCGACACGGCCTTTTTTGGTATCCACATTCATGACCCACACCGTTACATTATCCCCGACAGATACAACATCCATCGGATGTTTAACATATCCGTTGCTGAGCTGTGAGATATGGACAAGCCCATCACTCTTAATCCCAATATCAACAAAGGCACCAAAATCAATAACGTTCCGAACTGTACCTTGCAGCTCCATGCCTTCCACCAGATCCTCAATTTTCAATACATCTGTACGGAAGATTGGCAACGGCATCTCCTCACGCGGGTCACGACCCGGACGCTGCAAGCTGTCCAGAATGTCACGCAATGTAGGCACACCTACGTCCAGTTTCACAGCCAGTTGCTCCGGCTGTTGCTCGGACAGTAACACCGACAGTTCCTTGCTGCCGAGCTTGTCCAGTGCAACCTGAAGCTCCTTGAACAGCTGATCGACAACCTTGTAGGACTCAGGGTGAATTGGCGTACGATCCAATGGATTCTCACCCTCACCAATCCGCATAAAGCCTACGCACTGCTCATAGGTTTTGGCACCCAGACGCGGCACCTTCTGAAGCTGACGGCGGTTCGTAAACCGGCCATTCTCTTCACGGTACTTCACAATGTTCTTGGCAATCGTAGCGTTAACTCCAGCCACATATGACAGCAACGAAGGTGAAGCCGTATTCACGTCCACACCGACATGGTTAACTGCAGATTCGACGACAGCCTTCAGGCTTTCTTCCAGAACCTTCTGGGAAACGTCATGCTGATATTGCCCCACACCAATAGCTTTTGGATCAATCTTAACCAACTCCGCAAGCGGATCTTGTACCCGGCGTGCAATGGAAGCTGCACTGCGCTCCGCAACATCCAGATCCGGGAACTCTTCCTGGGCCAGTTTGGATGCAGAATACACACTCGCCCCTGCTTCGTTAACAATCAGATACACCAGACTTTCATCACCGTTCTCCTGGATGATCTCGGCAACAAACTGCTCCGTTTCACGAGATCCGGTACCATTACCAATGACGATCAGTCCGATATCATATTGCTTGATCATGCGGTGGAATACTTCCGCAGCTTCACGTTTCTTGTTGTGTGGTGGCGTTGGATAGGTCACAGCCACTTCCAGCAGCTTGCCCGTATCATCTACGACAGCCAGTTTGCAGCCCGTACGATAGGCAGGATCGACACCCAGCACACGTTTGCCATGAATCGGTGGTTGAAGCAATAGATTACGCAGATTGGCCGAGAATACCGAGATGGCCTGATTTTCGCCTTTTTCCGTCAGTTCTCCACGAACTTCACGCTCGATGGAAGGCGCAATAAGCCGCTTGTATGCATCTTCAATCACATCACGCAGGATATCCTGCACGGCAGAAGCACCACGAATGATCTGTCCTTCCATATGACGATGGGCCGGTTCTGCCTGTACGTCCAGGCCAACTTTCAGAATATTCTCACGTTCCCCGCGATTAATCGCGAGAATTCGGTGTGGAGGCATCTTTTTGGCCAGTTCGCGGTAATCATAATAATTCTCGTACACGGACTCTTCTTGAGCATCCTTCGCTTCTGAAGTCAGCATTCCGTGATCCAAGGTGTACCGACGAATCCATGCACGAATGGCAGCATCGTCTGCGATGTTCTCAGCAAGAATGTCTTTGGCTCCCTGAAGTGCCGACTCCGCATCTTCTACGCCCAGTTCAGCATTGATATATTTCGCAGCTTCCTGGAGTACATTGCCTTGCTTCGGTTGACCCCAGATCCATACAGCAAGGGGCTCAAGACCTTTTTCCTTAGCCACGCTTGCACGCGTTTTCCGTTTCTGACGGAACGGACGATACAAATCTTCCACTTCCTGCAGCTTCACAGCCTGGGTAATGGAATTCTTCAGTTCTCCGGTCAGCTTGCCCTGTTCCTCTATAATACGGATGACTTCCAATTTGCGATCCTCAAGATTGCGCAGATAGACAATGCGTTCTTCAATCAATCGCAGCTGGTTCTCATCCAGCTCTCCAGTCATTTCTTTACGGTAGCGGGCGATAAATGGAATCGTATTGCCTTCGTCCAGAAGCTCCGAGGTCGTACGGACCTGCTTCAAGGACAGTGACAGTTCCTTGGCTACCTGTTTGATGATTCGTTCATGGCGTTCTGCCTTTATTGTTTCTTCATTGGGTTCCAGAACCGTTTCCTGTTCAGACAAAATAAATCCCTCTTTCCTTCCTGAATCTGAATCGTTCGTTACAATCATTTCAGGGCAGCTTTGCTGCTGTAATTACAGTATAGTTGAACCATTTGTTTTTTCCACTCTATCCTATATTATCACAAAATCACATCCAGATTTCCATCAATCCGCAAGCATACAAGTTCTGACAGAATGATGTCATCCTCCAGCCTTCCCCATTACGGCAAAAAAAGACCGAAAAACGTCATCACGACGCTCCTCGATCCTCCCTTGTTTAAAAACTCTATATACAATAGCAATCTAATAAGTGAAACTACTCATTTACACTATGACGGAGAGGACAGAAAAAACCTGAAAAAGCGAAGCGTTCGCCTTTATCTCCGGATTTTCCCTTTGAGAAAGGGAATCAAAAAATCTGGGGATAACAGTGATTGGAAGGTTATTCTGTCATCGTAGTACCCGTGTAAATAAATTGTAGTTCACTTATCTAGACGCGTTCAAAGCGGAACAGTTCGCTCAGATAGTCTCCTGATGCACTGCCTACCGAAATACCGCCATACATCAAGGCATCGCCGGTAAAGGTCTCTGATCCGCCTTTCAGACGATAATCCGCATTCGGGTCCAATCCTTTCAGCTTCAGGCGCTGAAGTGGCGCATTAGGCTCAGAGAGCACACGGAAGTAGAATACAACCGCTTCGCTTCCGTCTGGTGCAATAAACATCCACGCTGTCTCATTGCCTTCAAACGGACTGAGCAAGCGACGGAATGTTCCATATTGGACCGTTCCACGGATCTCCTTGTACAGCTCAACCTGGGCTTTCACGATGTCGTTCTCTTCCTCCGTGAATTTCGTCAGGTCCAGCTCATACCCGAAGTTGCCCGACATCGCCACATGTCCCCGAATCTCTAGAGAAGTGATCCGGTTCACCTGATGATTCGGTACCGCTGAGATATGTGATCCCATGGAGCTCACTGGGTATACAAGACTGGTACCATACTGAATCCGCAGACGGGATATCGCATCCGTGTTATCACTTGTCCACGTCTGTGGCATGTAATAGAGCATACCTGGATCGAAACGGCCACCACCACCTGAACAGCTCTCGAACAGAATGTTCGGGAACGCCGAAGTGATTCGTTCCATAACGTCATACAATCCGAGCATGTAACGGTGCGCAGTCTCACGCTGTCTGTCTGCCGGAAGCAATGCGGAACCCACTTCCGTCATATTGCGGTTCATATCCCATTTCACATAAGTGATTGGTGCAGAACCAAGTACGTCTGTTAACATGCGCACGATCTCATCACGTACATCCTGACGAGAGAAGTCGAGCACCAATTGTTGACGTCCTTCTGTCCGGCGACGGTCAGGAACATGAAGACACCAGTCCGGATGCGCACGATATAACTCACTGTCTGGTGAGATCATCTCAGGCTCAAACCACAGTCCGAACTGCATGTCCAGACCTGTTACGCGGTTTGCCAGATCATCCAGCCCCTGTGGCAATTTGTTTTTATCGACAATCCAGTCACCCAGCGAGGAGTTATCACTGTCCCGGTGTCCAAACCAACCATCATCCAGAACAAACAGCTCAATACCCAGCTTCTGCCCAGCGCGAGCAATCTGTTCAATCTTGTCCGCATTGAAACCAAAGTAAGTCGCTTCCCAGTTATTAACCAGTACCGGGCGCTCCGCATTACGGAATTTGCCACGTGCCAGACGCTCCCGATACAATTCGTGGTAGGACTGTGACATGCCGTCCAAACCTGCAGCCGAATACACCATAACGGTCTCCGGTGTTTGGAAAGCTTCCTGTGGCTCCAGCTTCCAGCTGAACTCGAACGGGTTGATCCCGAGTGACACACGGGTGGTGTGGAACTGATCCACTTCAGCCTGTGCGGTGAAGCTGCCACTATAGACGAGACTGAATCCGTAGACTTCACCTTGATCTTCATCCGTACCTGGTGTCATCAGCGCAATAAATGGATTTTGCTGGTGACTGCTTGAACCGCGACGACTCTCAATGCCTTGCAGGCCTGACGCAAGCGGTCTGCGCACGATATCACGTTCCCGTGTCCAAGCCCCTGACAATTGCAACAATTCATAATCCGCATGCGGGAAATCGACAGAAGAACTGAGCGCACGCACCACATTCACAGCGGTAGCGCTCTCATTCACGATACGCATGGAGCGTGTAATTGCATTAAATGCCGTAAAGGCTGTATAAGAAAGCTCGATCTTGATACCAGCGACGCGGTCTTCCAGCTCAATAACCAACGTCTCTGCTTCGTCATCGGATTCAACGTATGTTGCTGGCAGTCCGGTAAGCGCTGCCTTTCCTTTGACCAATTGATGACCTGTATACGTAAACTCCGAAACCGTTGAGCCATTCTCAAGTTCCAATTGGATTGCAGGGTTACGGAAATCACTCGTGCCATACACTGGCAATTCCACTGGCAACGTATCGAAGGAGATCGTACGATCCTCTGGCACCGGGTTAGGGCTAAAGGACGCTCGTTCTGTCCGTACATGCAACCAGCTCAGATCGGTGTCGCGTAATTTTTTGCCATAATACAAATGCACCAAATATCCTGAAGGCAGTACCTGAAATACGTAACTGGCCTCACGGGTCTGTAAATGAAATTGAAGTTTCTCCTGATTGATGTAAATGCTCATATGTCTCCTCCACCTCTATATATAGGTCTTTCGGGTAAACGGTTTCTCAGGTTTCATTATAGCGAAAAGATCGCCAATGTTCTACGCTTTCATGAAGCTTTAATCAAAAGAGCGTACAACAGCCCGAAGGATGTCATACGCTCTTTTGGTTACAGTCTGAATTCAGTGTGTTCCCTTCCAGGAACATCCATTGCCAACGGACAGCAGGGCAGCGTACAAAACGCTGGTTACTGCCTAAAAATCGATTAATCCCAGGCTGATCTGCAAGGCTTCGTTGACCAATTTCATGGTCTCCTCGTCCAGATGGGTAATCTTGTCAGTCAGCCTCTGCTTATCGATCGTCCGTATTTGTTCGAGCAAAATAACCGAGTCCCGGTCAAAGCCATGAGCCGCCGCATCAATTTCAACATGCGTTGGCAGCTTTGCCTTCTGGATCTGGGCGGTGATAGCCGCCACAATACAAGTTGGACTAAACCGGTTGCCGATATCATTCTGGATCACCAGAACCGGCCTGACTCCACCTTGCTCGGAACCGACAACGGGAGAAAGATCCGCAAAAAAAACGTCACCACGTTTTACGATCAATGTCTACACCCCGCTAACTAAGCGGTCCAGAGTGCTGTCCGCATCTTCCTCCGCATGAAAGGCTTCGGATGCCATGGTCAGATTAATTTTTGCCATCTCCATGTACCCTCGCTGCATCGTTTCACGGATGTAACGTTTCTTACGCTCCGTTAAATACAGCTTCATAGCCTGCCTAATCAATTCGCTGCGGTTGGAATTCTCCAGCGCTACGATGCCATCCACTTCCTGCAAAAGATAATCAGGTAAACTGATCATGATCCGCTTGGTGTTCTGCAAGTTGGCCACCTTTCTTCCACCCCCACAAACCTTTCGCCATTGTGAACCAGTATTACGTTTTTCCAGAACTTTTATACAAAGGAATATATATGCCCCGAGTATATCAAGTATGCTGTACTCCATTATAAACACGGGGAACAATATTCGTACAGACCAAACATCTCAATTCAGGAATTAAATCCTCACTGTCATACAACATTCGAGATGCTCCGACAGTTTTCCTTCTGTTCTGAAAAAAAGTTTATTGGTAATGACGTCCAGTTTACCTGTCAGGATGTCAAAAGTGGATTAATTTTGGCGACTACTGCTCCCCCACGGGTATATACCCGTGGAATGCGGTGCGCCATCATGCAGATCACTTCATAAGCAATCGTACCGAGCTGGGATGCCACCTCGTCTGCGGTTATAACGCCACCAGACTGATGACCGATGAGGACAACCTCTTCGCCGACTTGAATTTCTTCCGCTTCTTCTGCGAAAGATTGTAACGACACCATACACTGATCCATGCAGATTGTACCGACGACAGGGACGCGGCTGCCGCGTACAAGCACTTGTGCTTTACCTGTCAGCATTCTTGAGTATCCGTCTGCATATCCGATTGGCAGGGTCGCTATTCGTTCGTACCCTTGCGTAAAATAACGGGTTCCGTAACTGATCCCCCAATGGGGTGGCAGTGTTTTGACCAGAACCGCTTTCGTCTTCAGCGTCAATACCGGTGACAGCTTCACCACCTGATGATTCACCTCAGCCGAAGGGTACAGTCCGTACAGGCTTATTCCCACACGTACCATATCATAAGACAATTCAGGTGTATCAATGGCAGCGGCGCTGTTCGCCGTATGTATAATCGGGATGGAACATCCCTGATCCCTGAGCGCATGAACCACGCCTTGGAACCGTCGATACTGCTCCAGTGTATAGGTTTTGTCTTCTTCATCCGCTCTGGCAAAATGGGTAAACATGCCTTCCAGCATCACCTGATTTAGCGAAGCTACTTCCTGGATGAAAGCCAATGCCTCATCGCCAGGTAACAGACCTAATCGGCCCATGCCGCTGTCAATTTTAATATGAACCTTCAGTTTGTTCGCGAATGTGCTCGCATCCAGATGTCGAATGGCGTCAAGCACTTCCCTGCTGAACAGCGTGATGGTCACATCATGTTCCCATGCAACAGCGATCCCTTCAGGCGGCGTATAACCCAACACCAGAATTGGAATCGTAATCCCATGTTGTCGCAGTTCCAGAGCTTCGTCAAGAAAAGCAACACTTAAGTAATCCACACCCACTCGTTCCAGTTCTCTGGCCATCTCCACCGCTCCGTGCCCATAAGCATTGGCCTTCACACAGGCGAGGAATTTCATGCCCTGAGGCAATGCCTTGCGGAAAGCTTCTACGTTAGTACACAAATGATCCAAATTGATGTCCGCTTGGGTCGGCCGATATTGTCCTTGCACGTTAAGTCACCTTCTCTAATCATCTTAATCCGGCTCACGTCAGACTCCATCGTAATGCTCCTGCATGTGACTGTCAAATGAACCTAAGTTTCACATTCAAAAACAGGTGCAAGGCGCGCCGTTTGAGGAACCAATGTGAATACAGAAGAAGACCGATAAGCGAGATTGACAGGGTATAATTTCACTTTTCACCCCATCAAAGAGCTGCTTATATCGATTATTTACCCGGTTCCCTCTGCATAGAAGCGCATTTTGCATTATTGGATGATGGAGCAGGAAAAATGGTTCCAGATAAATACCTGTCTCTCATCAAACAAAGCACCGGAGAACGAGTCTCCGATGCTTCTTAGCATTCCTTATGTTTATGCTACTATTCGTTCTTTTGTGCAAAAATCATTTGCCTGACTCTTCCTGCATTGATGTTGCGATGCGTACCATTTCGTTCTGAGGCAGGTCTGCACTGGTGATCCGATATTCTATGCCATCTGTCATCCATGTCAGAGTCTTCAATGCATCTCCGCTGATCATTCCCAATGTGAATCCAAGATCCACTACACTGGATGGAGCAAGCGATACAGCTCGATCCTGAGGTCTGGCTTCGAATATCGTGTAATTATAGGTTCCTTCATAACGAAGCATGACCGAATAGTCTCCTGCCTCTTCCAGGATCTGATCATCCTTGAGCTGTACGCCTTCCGGTGCATAGGTTGGTTGAATCACGCCGAAGCTGTCTGCCCCTTCCGGTTCAGCAAGTGTTGGCTCTTCGCCTTCCTGACCTGTTGCGGCCCCCTCTGTACCTTGCTGCTCTGTGTCCCCACCCACACCCGTCTGTCCATCAGTGACAGCTCCTTCTGGTTCAGGCGCAGTCTGAGGATTGGCTGGTTCTTTGCCGCCCTCATTACCGGTTTGCTCCACAGGAGTCACACCGGAGTCGGTTCCTGTCTTGCCGCCTTCTTCAGTACCGGCTGTCATGTTACGTTGCATGTCAAAGGCATCTTTCTCAAATTCAGTCCCGAATTTGAAGGAGTCAAATTTCACATCGACCACAACATTGGCATTGGAGTCGGATACCTCCACCTGTTTAGGTGCATAATCACTTTTGTTCAGCCAGATCTTCTGTCTGACAAGTGCATGTGTATTATAATTGGCAGCTACATCAAATACATAGCTCTCCTTCTCATCCGCAAACTGGCGAGTTGTATCCCCCGTAATGCTCCGAATCAATGTTTCATAGAGATATACCTGTCCTTGATTATCCGGCCAATTGCTCTGAAAACGGAAGCTTTTGTTCTGGCTCGGTGTCAAAACAAACACGCCTTCATCGTTACGCAGTACAATCTGTGTTACATCCTTTTTGGCATTCGTTAATGCAATACGATAATAGGAAGGCTTCTGATGCCACACCTCGACCTTGTACTGCTGCGGCGCATCTCCGGTATGCAGCGTCATCACGCCTGCCCCCTGGTAACTTTCCATCTCTCCTACGACTTCGTTCAGATCTTTGACCACAGCTGCCGCATCCTTCTTCCCGCAGGCGGCAAGTAAGGCCGATAAGACCAATACCATGGCAAGCATCCATGATATTCGGCGCATGACATCATCCCCTTTAGCACATGTTTTCACTTCAGGATTGTGCTTGCAGCAGAACCCCTACTTGATTAGTACATGTTATGAGGGACTTGTTCGATATATGCGGACTAGTTTGACAAGCAATCGGTGAAGTCGGTTAATACGGCATTGCTACGCAAAATCAGTCTCGGGTAGGATGTTAACTTTATCCAGAAAAGGCATAGTGAATTGTAGGAAATTATTCGTTTTATTGACTATGGGGAGGGAAGGGTATGACAAGAACTAAGCTTCGCACATCACTGGAAGGACTGGATGAGTTCATTGATGATCAACTTCAACTATGGAATGGTGTCGGTACAGCGGTGGCTGTGATCCATAAGGATGAGGTCATCTGGCAAAAAGGCTACGGTTATCGTGACCTGGAATCCAAACTTGAAGTTACCCCTAATACGTTGTTTGCCATCGGTTCAAGTACCAAAGCCTTTACTGCAGCAACCGCGGCTCTCCTGGTTGATCAAGGAATACTGGATTGGGATGCCCCCGTGAAGTCGTACATGAAAGACTTCAAAATGTTCGATCCGGTCGCAACAGAACGTCTAACTATTCGCGACATGTTGTGTCATCGTTCCGGTCTTCCAAGGCATGAGTTGGTATGGTACAACTCCCCACGTACAAGAGAAGAACTTGTACACGCATTACAGTATCTGGAGCCAAATCAAGATTTCCGTAACAAATGGCAGTATCAAAACCTGATGTACATGACAGCCGGTTACCTTGTTGGACAGCTCAATGAAACTTCGTGGGAGCAGATGGTTCAAAATTCCCTATTTAATCCGCTCGGGATGAACTCAAGTCTGTTCTCAGTTGAAGAAATGCAACTCCAGTCAGACTATGCTTACCCTTACCTAGAGAAAGAGGGTCAGAATACGAGAATACCATTTCGTGTCATTGATGCCATAGGACCTGCTGGTTCCATTAACAGTAATCTAGTCGATATGATCGCATGGCTTCAATTCCAATTGAATCAAGGTCAATGGGAAGGAGCGTCACTGATCTCTAAGGAACAGATGAAGATTATGCATAGTCCTCAGATGACTAGTGATTCGCCGTTCATAAGCCAAGAGCTACCTGTGAGTACATATGGTCTCGGTTGGATGATTGAGCCTTATCGTGGACATGCCATGATTCATCATGGTGGGGCTATTGATGGTTTTGCATCACAAGTTGCCTTTTTGCCAGAGGAGCAGATTGGAATCGTGGTTCTGAGCAATACCAACGGAAGTATAATTCCGTATACGGTTGCTTTTCATATCATGGACCGACTGCTTGGGCTTGAGCCTGTCAACTGGAGTTCCAAATTAAGCATATTAATGGGGAAAGAATCAGAAGAAACGGAGGTTAATCCGGAGAATCCTTTGGAAGTGCCTATTCAAGCAGACACTGCCGTTGAAGAAAAAATGGAAGAACCTCTCATCATACCTTGTGATCGACCTTACACCGCTTATGCGGGTATTTACACGCATCCTGGTTATGGCGAGATGTCTATTCAGGAAACAACGAACGGGTTGCAGGCAACCTTTAACGCCCTCGAAATGCCCATGGAATACACCGGAAAAGATACGTTCTCTGTCGAACTGGTCACATTCGGTCTGAAGGTCACATATACGTTCACCCTGAACGAATCATCAGAAGTTGCTCAATCCATCTCCATTCCTCTGCTCCTTGAACCGGGTACAAAACCGATTGAATTCAACAGGGTTTCGTAAATGATCTGAACTGGTGAACATCTGCTTCATTTCCGTTGTGGTAGGTAACCATCCATACCTACCACAACGGAATATACACCGGATAACTCCCATCCTCTTGCTCGGCACCAGGCTTTCTTTTCACCCACAGTCTGCGCAGATCAGGCAGACCATACCCCGCAACACGATAATCTCGCAGCGAATCATGATGGGCATGTTCTTCCCTGAAGCTGTACGCGGGCAGAAGCAGCGCCTCCTGTATCAGTCGATCTTCCAGCTGAATCAATCTTCCCAACCGCTCCTCAGGTTCTTGAATCATCACCACACGTCCGCATTCCTGTTCCAGTTCATGTCTCCAGTAATCATTCATCGCAATCAGGAATAACGTGTTCCGGAAGGTATACATCGTCACGAGGCTCAGCATGACATGATCATTGAAGACTTCTCCTGTATAGATCAGATCACAGTCCCTGAACCCATCTTGATAGACTGCATGGACCGGATCTCCCGGCATAATGTTGATATGTAGGCCGATCTGTTTACATCTCTCTGCAAACCAGACCATGTCTGCCTCCATCTTCTCTCCTTCTTCCACCCATAGACTTAAACTCTGCCCTTGGTATGAGCTACGACGTAATAATGCCGCGGCCTGCGCCAGTGAGGTCTCCACGGAAAGTGCGGGTATAGGTGTGACAGAAAAATTCGATTGTTCGGAATGCTTTTTCCATAACTCCCCTTGATCCGCACCCACTGTTGGTTGCTGTTCCTGTACTCGTCCTCGAATCAAACTGTAAGCAGCCTGTGTGTTTGTGCTCCCGATCGCTTCCGACAGCTCATGTGCATTCAATAACTGTTGAACAGCCCGGCGAAAATTCACATCATGCTGCGGCCCTTCCTTTTGCATATTAAACGTCATATACACACCGCCCTGTATCTCATGCTGCACTGCACGAGGCTCCGCATCCGGAAATAAATCATGCTTGATGATGGACTCCGCCTTTGCCGAGTGGGGAAGCTGCCATACTTCAACGCGATCTACATAAGCACGCCCTCTGAAATAGGCCAGAAATACCTCAAGTACAAGCAGCTTCGAATCATGACGAGTCAATCGATAAGGTCCTGTTCCAATCGGATGAAGCGGGTTCATCTCCACATCTCTAGGCAGGATAGATGCACACATACTGCTCATCAGATCCGGGAACATGAAGTTGGGCATATTCAACACAAAACGTACAGTCAACAGGTCATACGCCTCTATGCTCTCAATGGAACCAAACAGCGGCCTGCACGGGTTACTCTTATTAGAGATAATTCGATCAAAGGTAAACTTGACGTCCTCTGCATCCAGGATCCTTCCATGATGAAAAGGTATGCCTTTGTGCAGATAAAAGGTCCATTCCCGTCCATCCGCATCACTCTCCCATGCCATAGCCAGACTCGGTTCGCAGACTTGGCGTTCCCCATTATAACGAACCAAACGATCAAAGACCTCTGTAATAATGAATACTTCTCCCCACATCCCCGTCTGCGTAGGGTCGAGAGTCTTAAAAGGTGTATTCTGCGGAATCCGCAATGTATCCACCCGGCCTCTGTCTCCTTCATTCGAAAGCAGGCCGAATTGAGTCTGCATTTGCTTCATCAAATGTTCTCGCATCGTAATTGGCAAGGTGGCGGCCAGTTCATAGGCATCCTCCATCCTGTTGCCATTCAGTAAATCGTCGAACCGTTTACGCGCCACAGTAAGCAAAGGGACACAAAATAACAGCATCGATTTTTTGCCTCTCCCACGCTGTGGGTTCCACCTGACCCATCCGTTCTCCTTGAATTTGTTTATAATGAGGTTCATATTACGCATGGTGCAACATAAAAGATCAGCGAGTTCACCTACCGTTGTATGTACTTCTTGTTCATAATGCACATGTGGGAAGTTCAACCGCAGTTGAATGTAATGTTCTGATACGTCCATATATGCCCTTCCTTCGTCTCTTTCTAAAATACGAAATCCATCCGGATGCTTCTACAGTTTTTCTTCAGGTTTTCCTCCATTATACTCAGTAACATCAACATGACCAGTGGGAAGGAAGAAGAACAATTTATGAAATACGCCGATCTGCACCCTAACATCCGAATACGTATCATTACAGATTTTTTCACCGATCTGACTCAGAAGTCCATCATTCCATTCATGGCGATCTATCTGAGTGTTCAGATTGGCGCAGGTGTGGCAGGGTTATTGCTGACGGTCAATATTGCGGCTTCCATGATTGTGGGTTTGTGGGCAGGATATTGGTCGGATCGAATGGGACGGAAGAAATTAATGGTGATTGCACAAACTTTGCAGGTCGTGGCTCTACTTTGTTTGGCTATTGCCAACTCGCCATGGATGGATTCGATCATCGTCACTTGTCTCATGTTTCTGCTCAGCAGTCTAAGTTCAGGGATCACAGTGCCGATTGCGAATGCCATGATTGTCGATGTAAGCAGTGAACATGAACGTCATTATGTATATGGGTTACAATATTGGACAACAAACGTTGCTGTAACCTTTGGCGCACTGTTGGGCGGGCTATTTTTCGAATCATTTCGTTTCTTATTATTCAGTCTGGTGTGCCTGGAAAGTATGGTTACGCTGTTTATATTAGTCTTTATGATTCGGGAAACAATGGAAAAACGTGCACCCAATCATGGAGATCAATCCAATCATTCCGGTCCATCCACCAGAATATTGGAATCCGATGCTCCCATCCAGAGGAACATACTGAAAACGTACCGGGCGGTCTTTCAGGACAAACGTTTCATGGTATTTTTCACGGCTACGGTCCTTGCCGTTTCCCTGGAATTCCAGTTGGATAAATATATTGCGGTTCGTCTAAAAAGTGAATTCACCGCCCAACTGTTCGGCTCAGATATCTCTGGTCTGCGTATGTTCAGCCTGATTATGATCATCAACACTGTACTGGTTGCATTGGTTGCAATCCCATTCTCTAGATGGATGGGCCGTTTCCAGTCCCGAGCGATCATGTCTGTCGGTATGTGCCTGTATACCGCAGGTTTCGCCGTTCTTGCTTTCAGCAACTGGGCTTGGCTACTTATATCATCCGCTATATTGCTGACCATTGGAGAATTGATGTACGCCCCTGTTCGTCAGGTCATGCTAGCCGGTATGATCCCAGATTCGGACCGGGCTGCCTACATGGTTGCTGACGGGTTGAGCTATAACGTGGCAGCACTACTCGGAAGTATCGGGTTAACCATCGGAGCCTTCCTGCCCTCATACGTAATGGCTGTTCTGTATGTACTCATGGGGCTTGCAGCACTTGTCTTTTTCCGAATGTCACTTCGGAAGACAGAGGAACAGCATCAACATCTGGCGTGTGCAGAGGCATCATGATATTACTTTTTCGGCAACAACATAATCACTAAGAGAGCCATGGCAGGCTCTCTTTTTCATGTCCAAACTCAACGCATACAAGTAAATTATTATTAACATTTTGTATATTATAGTTTACATTTAGTAAAATATCATGTACATTTCATTCATGGAGGTGAGCAAGTGGAAGAATTGCACAATCATGTTAGGGAGTTACGGGCCAGAGACCGGTTGTCCCAAGCGGAATTAGCCAAACTCATCGGCGCATCCCGTCAAACCATCGCCCTGATTGAACGCGGAGATTACTCCCCATCGGTCGTCCTGGCATTAAAAATAGCCCATGTCTTTCGTGAACCTGTTGAAAAAATCTTTGAATTGAAAGGTGGAGATTAAGATGAACAGAACAACTTCCCCGTCCAAAAAGAACAAGATGCGTCTTCCGTTGTATGCGGCAGGTGGTGCTGTAGTCGGTTTTCTCGGAGCCAGCGGAATCAACAAAATTCCATCTAATTTGAATTGGACGTTGTCCGTTTACTATGACTATGATCTTTTATTTGCATTACTGGCTGCTTCAGTGGTGGTTATGATGTTGTGGAACACGCTCAGTCTTGTTCGTACGCCATCTGTGCCTCCAACGGAAGATGAGGTGTATGGAGATTCTGACTCACTCATCTCTCCCGCTGAGCGTTCCCTCGGAAAAGCGATGATTCTCAGCGGATTGAGCGTTATTGTTGCGTTTACCTGGATCGCACTTGCTCTGTCCTTAAACGCTTCCAACAGAAACATGCCGAATTTTCCCGAACTGTTTAACCTCATGAATCTCTTTGCTGCGTGTATCTCTATTATCATCGTCGTTATACTGCAAACACTGACTGTGAAGCGATACAATCGCTATTTCCCTGATCGCGCACTGGATCTGAATTCACGCAACATGAAGAAGGATCATTTCGAGAAACTGGATGAAGGTGAGAAATGGATCGTATACCGTGCAGCCTATCGTTCTTTTCTGATGATGAACATTTTGCTTGGGATCGGCATGGTCTCCATGGTGTTATATTCAGCCCTCTTTAGCTTTGCTCCATTCCCAATTGTAATGCTCTCCGTCATCTGGATTGTCAACATTGGAATCTATTATCGTGAAACCTATCGTGCGAGTAATCAGTAATACATGGATAAGTAACTATTTTGTAAATATTTTCATAAAAGGAGTGTTTGCATGCATCTATCCAAACGAAAGACCCGCGTCAGGTTTACCTCCCTAATCGGAGCTTTCATGGCTGTTGTTCTGTCTCTTAGTCTATGGGTACCCGCAGTTCAGGCGGAGACCGCGACTCCAGTAGCTACTGAACAGGGGAAAACGAAAACGCTGACAGGCGAATCAGCTACAGCATTTCTCGACTCATTCTTTGATTCCGCTGAGGCAAAAGCTCATTATGTTGGAGCCTCCGTTGTTGTTGTGAAGGATGGTAAAGTGCTGGCGGAAAAAGGATACGGCTATGCTGATCAAGAGAACAAAACGCCTATCGATCCGAAAAATACGGCCTTCCGTGTAGCCTCTGTCTCCAAAACATTCACGGCAGCAGCCGTGATGCAGCTGGCGGAGCAAGGCAAAGTTGACCTGCAAGCTAATTTTCAAACCTATGTGAAAGGGCTCGAATTCGATAATCCTTTTGACAAACCTGTAACTGTGGATAACCTGCTCACACACACGACCGGATTCGAGATCCGTGATCCGCAGCAGGAAGACATCCATACTGATTTTGACAAATACATAACGATGGAGGATTACGCTCAGCAACACATGCCTCCCGTCGTTCGAGAGCCTGGCAGCGCCTACATGTACGATAATTTCTCGTTTTTGCTGCTCGGCATGATTGTGGAGAATGTTAGCGGAGAGCCCTTTGAATCCTATATGCAGCAGCATATCTTCAAACCACTAGGAATGAATAACAGCAGTTTCATACTGGACGAAAAGTTCCAAAAGCAACTTGCTGTAGGCTATGATGCGGCACACAACCCGCTTGATCTGTATACCCTCTCTCCATCACCAATGCCTCAAGGTGGCATGCTGTCTACCGCTGAGGACATCGGGAAGTTCATGATTGCGTTCCTGAATGATGGCGTGAAGGACAACACACGTATTCTCAAGGAATCTACAGTGAAAAGCATGGAACAGTACCGTTCCTCCATTCATCCATTACTGCCCGATACCACTTACGGGTTCGAAGCACCGTTTCAGCTTCCCGGGGCAGGAAGCAGTTCCAGCGTGATTACCAAAGCAGGCGACCTGACAGGATTCAGCTCTTATCTATTTTTTATTCCTGAGCAAAACACAGGCGTCTTCCTGACCTATAATCAAAATGGAGCACTTCGTAATCTGTTCTACCCGGCATTCATCCAGAATTTCTTCCCGCAATATGCAGAGCCAGTGCAGTTCAAGGATTACACGCCGCAATCCGCAGCTGAGCTGCAACGCTTTACCGGATTGTACGCAGACCTTCGACTTAGCACGATTGTAAGTTCTCTGAAAGGTGGCGACGATAAGCCAGGACATCTGAGCATTAACGATGTATTCCTGGGCCAACGCAATCTGATTCAAGTGGAAGATAATCTTTTCAAAGACGAATTGACCGGTCAATTCACAGCATTCAAAGAAAATGCAGATGGCACCACCTATCTGAAAGAACCTTACCTTAACCCTATGGGTTATGAGAAAAAAGGACAAAAACCTGCGGGCTTCCGGGATGTTCGTGAGAATAGTCCCTACGCTGAAGCAATCTATGCCATACAATCTCTTGGATATTATGAGAATGATGCCAACAAGTCTTTCCAACCGAAGACAGCTGTGACACGAGCTGAATTCATTGAAAATACGCTTAAACTCAGTGGATTGAAGCCCAGCAAAACAACGCCACCTGCAGGCACCGACTGGGCAAACCATGCAGCAGCCGGATATATTCAACTTGGATATGAATTGGGTATGATTACGGGCACGAACGAACAGCAGTTTAAGCCGGATCAAGTGATTATCCGACAGGAAGCCATGGTCATGATGTGGAGAATTATGCAATTGCAATATCCTAGCGAACTTTTCAATGATGTGAAACTTGCGGGGCACACAGATCCATGGGCTGTACCTGCTGTTAAGATGATGGCGAAGCTTGGTATCCATGGACCTGAGGCGAAGGTGATGGAGGATGGTTCCATTGATCTTCTTTCTCGCAAACCTCTGATTCGTCAAGAAGAGGCTGCTATCATGTATGCTTTAATCACACAGCCGACAGATCGCATCGTCGCTGAGTTGATGGCTGCTCAGCAGCCGCAAGCCGAACCTGCTGAAGGAGCAGAGCCTGAAATTGCAACGGTTCCTTCACCAACGACGGTCCCTTCTGAAGTATCGGCACAATAAAAACAAAGTATCTTCATATTGATAAGATTTATCATGCTTATAAATGAGAAAAACAGGCTTGTTCAGAAGGATATAAACCTTCTTGAACAAGCCTGTTTCGTTACTTTTCTTACGTTATCGCTACTAGTAAATTTATTATATGTTACGGAGTAATAACCGTCTCTATGCGATCAACGAGGATACATGTGTGTTTCCGTTACGCTGATCAAACTTGGCTGCAACGGTCTGAGCATGCTCCGCAAAGTAATCAGCCAACTTGAGCAAGTCGCCGGGATCGCCTTCATACGGGAAGGATGCTGGCAAGCGCAGGCGATACCCATCCGACTCTTTTTCTTCAGCCCAACGCCGCAATAACGGGGCTGCCTTCGCATAATACAACATTTTGGCATATGCATCTTCATGATCGGCTGCGAGTACCAGTGTTTCTTCGAGGACATCAATGCCTTTGGCCGGATTCGTAAGTGTGAGATACTCCATCTGCTCGGAAAAACTCTGCACAAAATCGTTCTCACCTTTGATCAAGCGGTATCCCTTGACCTGATATTTATCGGCTTCCTCCGTCCGCCCCAGACGATATAGCGGCATCAGAATTTCCGACAACGTTAGATGCGGAATCTCCGCACAGCTCATGCGTCCTTTGAGAATAGGCTTGGCCAATTCCAGCACCTTCTCGTCGTCTCCTTTTAACATAAAATAACGCATAATCTCATCCTGCTCACATGCCTCACAGTCACTCATGAAGTCGCGGTCCAATGTTCTGAACTTGTCATAACTGCGCCCTGATTCCTCCAGCTCTCCAAAATCCATAAAGATGCGGAAACGATAGTACCAGTAAGAACGCTCACTGTAACCATAAGACTTGAACCGTGCTCCGAAGTCCTCCAACAGCTCCATAATCTTCTCGCGTGAGATTTCAGGGAAATCGGGCATTTTACCGAGAATCCATTTATATGACCACAATAACGTCTCTTCATCATACAGCTCTGGTTGCTGATCGAACTTGCCCAGTTGCCAGGAAAAAGCGATCAAAGCTTTCATCGGATATCCACAGAAGGTGGCTACATCCACAATCTCGGAGCGTGCTTCGTACGCCTCCTCAACCATACCATTGACATCGGCTACCCGCGCTGCTTCCTCCAAAAAACCGAGCTTCGCAGGACCACTAGGCAGTTGATAGGCCTCTTCCATCAAATCTTCAAAATCCATCTCTGTCTTCATCAGGCATCTCCCTCATGATTCATATTTGCGCGTAAACCCCAATCAATAAACCGTACAATTCCCTGGTTCAATACTTCAAGTTCCTGCTTGTTCATGGCGTAATGGCCCATCATCAGTGCGTTGACATACAACATTTCTATAGCAATCGGTGTCATCTGATTATCCGGTGAAGTCAGCACCCGTTTAATGATGGGATTGTTTACATTCAGATACAACGTCGAGTACCCTGCCGAATTAATGCCTGCCGACAACGAACCGAGAACAGAGGAGAATAAGTCAGTGCTCTCTTCGCTTGCTTTTTCCAACGCACGCAGCGTGGATGATTCCTGCGAAAGGGTAAACAACACCGGCAGATCCGATGGCTTGAAACCTTTCACTTCAGCCCGGCAGCGGAAACGTTGTAATGCCGAATCTGCCAACCGTAGCGCATCATAGTACTGGTTACGTTCAGCCGGTGCAACATCCGTGAATGTCATCGATACTTCATCTGGCTCAATTCGCTCGGTCTGTACATGGTTCAGTATGACAGGTAGCATCGCCATCAGTTCTTTATCGTAGATATAACCTGCGTTGACGACCAGCATGGACTGTGCTGAAGCCACATGGTGTATCTGACGATATTCATCAATGGAGCCGGTATAATACAGCGTATCCCCTTCATCAATCAGTTCACCCAGTTCCCGGTGTCCTCTCGTCGTCTCAAAAGGCAGCCAGCGATGAATCATCGCGTAGAACGCCTGATCCTGAACGGCCAATGCTTTCATCGAAAGGGCATGCAGGCGAATCAGCTTCTGCAAGCGTTCGGTCTGATTCTCAGCCATGTCAGCCAGCCCCGTACGCAGAGCGTCTCCAAGCTCGGAGCGCACTTCTTCCAGTTTTTCATTTTCATAGAAATGTTCTCTTGACGCCGTCGGTTGAAGCTCATCGGTCCAGATCAGACATTTCACGAAGAACGCCCACTCCGGCAAAATGTTCTCGGCTTTCTCCGAGATCAGCATTCGCTTCAGGTACACTCGGTGAGAACGCTTGGCATTCAGATTCACTGCATGTGGTAGCACATACGCAATGCCTCCCGTACGGCCCGTAGCCGTTGTCAGCGTGATGAAATCCTGGAACTTCTCCCCAAGCAGACGTTCACCAAAAGCAAGCACTTCCGCTCGGCAAGAACGGGCAAGCTCTGGGCGTGTTAGCCAGATCGGAGAATCCTGATTGACAACAGACTGCACCCCATCATGTATCAACGTGACTGGATAAGGAAGCAGAGCGCCGTAGTAAAATAAAGCTTCTTTCACATACTCCGCTTCAAAATAATGTGCTGCATCCGGTGTACAACGCAGATATACTTTCGTTCCGGGAGACAACTGTGTGTCCAATTGTCTAATCGTATATGTACCATCCGGCTTACCTCTCCACTCCATCGAGGGACCACCCTTAATCGATTGAGTCAGCATAACGATCTCATGACTTACCATGAAACAGCTGAGCAGACCAATACCGAAACGTCCAATAAACGATGTCTCGCCATCCAGCAGTGCCTGCTGCCCCCGCTTCGAGGATTGTCCAATCATCGCCAGAAACTCGTGGATATCCGCTTCGGTCAGGCCAACTCCGTTGTCCTCCACCATCATCGTCAATTGATCACCGGTTCCTGTCAGCTCAATCCTTGCTTCGCCCTGATATCCCGGCTCCACTTCCTTGCGTGCCGTGATCGCATCTGTTGCATTTTGCATGAGTTCACGCAAGAACACCTTGGGACTACTATATAGATGGTTGGATAAAATCTGAATCATCCCGCTCAGGTTCACTTGAAAACGATATTCATTGGATGCTGCCATGAGTCACTCACCTTCCTCTACGTCCAGAACACTATATGTACCCATATGATGTATTCATATGGATGTGTTAGACGAATTCATATGTAATTCAATTCATTACCACATTATGAATAGCAATGAAACGGATGTTCTACCCTAAAATAAGGATACATGTTACACGCCATAGTGAAAACAAACCTGAGACCCGATTTCAGCCAGACTTCAGGGTAAATATGCACCCTGCATTCGGGACTATTGAAGCAGGAATAGATCTTTTTTGTCGTCCATTTGAACGATATCAGCCTACTGTACGTATAATCTCCAAACTCAGATCGGATGGTGAATATAGATGATTGAAGCACGCAACATATCCAAGCAATTCAAGGTACATCAAGCACTGCATGATGTCAGTTTCACAGTTCAACAAGGCAGTGTCACCGGATTAATTGGCCCTAACGGTTCGGGCAAAACCACACTGATCCGCATCATGAATGGGGTCTTGGGTGCTTCCAGTGGACAGGTAACCATTAACGGATTGGACACCGCTCGTGAGGCCGAGAAAGTACTGGCCATATGTGGCACCCTTACCGAACAAAGTGGACTATATGAAAATATGAGTGGCCGTGACAATCTGACTTTCTTCGCAGATGTTTTTGGCCTGAAGCATGCCCAAGAACGTATCGACGAGCTTGTAACTCTGTTCGAGCTGCAGGATTATCAGCATCGAAAAGTCGGCACTTATAGCACAGGCATGAAGAAACGCCTGGGCCTTGCACGAGTACTCCTGCATCGTCCTTCCATCCTGTTTCTGGATGAGCCCACCAATGGCCTGGATCCGGATGGAATCCAGATGGTACTGCGTATCATCCGTCAATTAAATCAGGAAGAAAAGATGACGATTCTGGTCTCATCCCACGTGCTGTCCCAACTGTCAGCCGTCTGTGATCGTTATATTTTTCTGGAAAAGGGGCGCATCGTTGAGGAAGGCACGGAAAAGGAGATTGTTAGCCGGTACCTGTCCACTCCGAAACTCGAAGTTGAAGCCGACATGCCCGATGGATGGAACACAGCAACTGACTACACACCTGAAATAATCTCTGCACATCAAGCTACATTTCAGCTTACATCTCGTGAAGATATTCCATTACTGCTACGGCAATTAACGGAGCATGGTCAAGTCTATCAGGCCCGCATCACGGGCAGTGATCTGGAGAGTATCTATTTTGCCATAAGGGAGGCACACCACCATGAATAATCGCCAAGCCATACGTGCACTGATCCGTAAAGATATCCGGTCCGTCACAGCCAGCGTTCAGCTCTGGTTGCCCATGTTGATCGTTCCACTGATTATCGGAATCATCATGCCCTCTGCTCTTCTGTGGGCGGCCTCCAGAATGGAACTTCGTTCTCTGGGCAACATCAGCTTTTTGCTTGAATCATTGGATGCATTAACCCATGGTGGACAGATTCCTCAGCTTGCTTCCATGCCTACAGATAATCATCGTATTGTTTATTATTTAGCCATGTATATGTTCGCGCCCTTGTTTCTCATCATTCCGGTGATGGCCTCCAGTATTCTGACGGCCAATAGTTTCGCTGGTGAGAAGGAACGCAAGACACTGGAAGGTTTATTATTCACACCGATCAGCATGGACACACTTTTCAAAGGCAAAGTGTTGGCTGCCCTAATCCCTTCCCTTCTATTATCCTGGGTTACTTTCCTGATCTATGGAATCATTGCCAATATTCTGATGTACCCCTTGTTTGGAACGTTGATGTTTCCCAATCTGAACTGGATCATACTTGTGGTGTGGGTTGTTCCGGCTTGCAGTCTTATGGTCATTCTATTAAACGTATTGATCTCGGCCAAGGTTCGCGGATTCCAGGAAGCCTATCAGCTCGGCGGATTGATTGTCCTTCCCCTGATCGCCTTAGTGGCTGGTCAAGCCAGTGGCATGCTGCTGATCGGTCCTTGGATGTTACTCTTGATCGGTGCATTGCTCCTGCTCATGAGTATGGTTCTTCTTCGTTTCGTCACCCAATGGAATAGTCGTCAGCAACTGGCGGAAAGTCAGATTTGAGATGTGCAGATTGAGAAATCAATAAACGCAGGTTATGATGAAGAGATATATGCTTTGGGATGATTATAGAGAGGAATGGAACAACCGCATGGAATCCAAACTGCTTCAAAAATTAAAATATGCTTCACAATTAACGGCACAGGAGAGGCATATTGTGGACTATATCCTGAACAATCCCGAAGTTGTATTTGATTCTACAGCCCATGAACTGGCTCAGCAGACCTATACAAGCTCATCCACCATTGTTCGCTTATGCAAAAAGCTGGGTACCAAAGGGTACCCAGACTTCCAGTTAAAGCTTGCTCTTGAATATCAACGGATACCTTCTGCGTTGCAGACGCAGGATTGTCCAATTGCAGAACAAGGCAACGTGCTTGCTGCCATCGACTCGGTTCCTTACCTGTATCAGCAGGCGCTGGAGGATACACGCCGGATGTTAAACGCTCCTGTTTTGCTGCGAATCTCTAACTGGGTCAAAGAATCTGGACGCATCGATATCTATGGCAGTGATATGAATTATTATCTAGCTCAACAGGCTTGTGCCAAATGGAATGAACTCGGCATATCTGCAATTGCTCACAATAATGCCAACATGCATTACTTGAATACGATGAATCCCAACAGCCTGACGCTGTCTTTTGTTATATCACACACAGGTGAGAACCAATCCATGATTGAAGCGGCCAAAGTGCTGAGCAACAAACAGATGAAAGTTATCGCGGTCACGGGCAGCAACCATTCAACCTTGTCCAAACATTGTGACGAAACGTTACTCGCTTACGGATACAATGAACAATTAAGGCTGTCCAAAATGTCTTCGATGGTCTCCGTACTTTATATTTTCGACATGTTGTACATGAGCAGCATTAGTGACACGTATTAACGATTAACGCTGATCTGCTGCGAATACAATTCCGGCATCCTTACGCGCACCCATGAGTACACTCATCACAGACTGGCTGTGTTCGAGCAGTTCGTAACACCGGTTGTAATCCCCACCTGCATGGATGTCCCTGAACACTTCCCACTCATAGTAGAGCCAATTGGATTTGGTCTGGGCATTATACGCCTCAGCAGACTCATTCCCGTTCTGAAGCTTGATCTCCCGGCAACCGTTTGCTCCCCCGACAACCTGAAGATACCCTTTCTCTCCCTGAATAAGCACAAAGTTCATGCTGCTTGTATCTTTGGCACCCACACATTCCGCAATAAACTCCGGATATTGGAGAACGACAACGCCTGACGTATCAATGCCGTTTGCATGCTGGTTCGCAGTATACGATACGGTATTCGGACTGCCGAACAGATTCATGACCAGATGAAGATTATATATATTAATATCCATCAGCGCTCCGCCAGAGAATTGTGGATTAAATACATTCGGTGTTCCCCCTGCAAGCAGATCATTGTATTTGCGTGAGTATTGACTGTAGTTACATTGGATGAGTTTGATTGGGCCAAGCTTTGGCAGCTGCTCCTGTATGACTTTAATATTGGGCAAATGAATATTCGAGATGGCTTCAAACAGCAACAGATTTTTTTCTTTTGCAAGTGCAATCAGGGTTTCTGCTTCCTGAAGCGTGGACGTGAACGGTTTTTCGCAGACGACATGTTTGCCGTGTTGAAGTGCCTGATAAGCCTGTTCGTAGTGCATGCTGTTTGGTGAAGCAATATAAATGAGATCTACATTTGTATCTGCAAATAGTGACCCCAGGTCCGTATAGATTGTATTTACTTCATATTTACTCGCAAGCTCCTGTGCTGTCTCTCTCTTCCGGGAGTACATCGCTGTACAAATGACATCTTCCAGTTCATTGATCGCGGATAGAACGGCATCCACAATGGACCCTGTACCGATCGTTGCTATATTCATCATATCGTTTCGCTCCTGTCGTTGATTAGTCAGTTGACTCTCTTCGCTGATTAAATGTTATGTTATCACGATCAAGTCAGGCGGAGAATGCTTTGGAGCCGGATTGGCAGCATCATTCGCAATTCCATTTCAGGTTTGAATGTGTATGAAATTCAATTTCATTCGCTTCTTTTTTCATGTTTGAGATCTAACATATCTTCCATAGTTTACCGATATAACATAAGAAATTAACGACATACATATAGAACGAAGGGGACGAGGAAAGCATGAGAACAGGGCATACATATTTACAACGCATCATCTGTACATTGCTGTTATTTACACTCATTGCAGCAGTGGCATTCGGAGGCGGGGGCGAAGCCCAGGCAGCTTCACTTAGCCAATCCACTGTGTATTATGAGTCCGACGGCGTTTTGTACAAAGTATCCGCGGATGGAAGCAATACAACAGAAGTATTAATTGATTTCCAAGGGGTGGACTTGCTCGCGGCAGGTTCTTATCTCTACTACACCCAGACTGCTTCTTCCACAACATTGCTTCGGGTTCCGAATGACGGGTCCAGCGATGCGGCAGAGACATTTGCAACAGATGTGCTCAGCTATTATACGGATAATGGATTCATCTATTATCTGGATGCTACAGGCACGATATATCGCGCTAATGGCAATAGTGACGCTTCAGCTGTTACCAAGATTGCGGACAAGGCTGATACCGACTTTCCGTTTCTCGTGGTAACCAAAGGGCGGGTTTACTATAACGCACTGGTTAATGGAAACACGTGGATCGTGTCCAAAACATCCAACGGTTCTGGAGCTGTGCAGCGAATTGCCGCAGGTGCAGTGGAAGGTCGTTATTTTACGAATCTGGCCAAAAACGAACTGCAACTCATGGTCAATACAGACCCATATGAGCAGTACTACTCTACCAATGCTGTTGTCATGTATAAGGTGAATTACAACACGGGCAAGGCCACTGCGGTAAATCCCAAAGCCAAACTGGATGTGAATGCAGTATACTCCGGTGGTTGGGGTAACAATCTTTACGTGTATAACAAAGGAATCGAGCTCGACAGTAACAAGGATTACAATTATGCCAAAGGCAAAGCGTTTGCGTTAACAACTTCAGCCAAAACACTTCAGCTTCATAACAAAAGCGTTCGGGAAGTAAGTGCTCTAGGTACAGACAAGGTTGTCCTTATTGATGCAGACAAGAAGGCTTATGCCAAAACGGTCTCCGGCAACAAAGTAACCAAGTCCGCCAACCTGAACCTGAACAATGTAACGTATGTTGCTAATCAATTGACCAATGGTACACCTACGGCTGCTTACATCTCGGGCAACAATGGTCTCTATTCGGTCAATACTACTCTCAAGGTAACCAAACTTACCAGTGACGAATGGGATGCATTCCATATCAGAGATGATGTTGCAGGCCTGTTCTACATCAATGCCAAAGATCAGTATCGCTTGTATCATGTGCAAACGGGCGGAACAGGCAAAAAAGTCATGAGTGACGTTTTCCTGGACAATATTCTATTGGTGACACCGTACTAATATATCCTGTTGATTCAAGCATGTAGCTCATTCTACGGACTTGTCCATAACAAAAAGGATTACCCTGCAGCCCTAGTGGCTCTTGGTAATCCTTTTTTGGTTGTCGAAAACTATTTGAAAAAACATCTTCCATATGAGAATGATAATTGTTATCATTAAGAAAATAAGACAAAAGGATGGTCCGTATGACTGAACAGTTTCCCTTCATTGCTGAAACCTCATCTCTACCGCTCCTCTCCTCCATGTGCCGTATGCGTCGCGGGGAGAATTTCCGTGTGCAAGGCAAGACGGTGTCCCGGCCCATGCTCTGTCTTATTTTACAAGGAGACGGTGTTCTGGTCCTGAATGATACAGCCTATCCGGCTCAAGCGGGCAGCATATATGTACTGAAGCCAGGTACAACCATCGAGGCCGCTGCTCGCTCGAAGGTGACCGAATGTATTTTGCTAAGCATGGATACCGTTCGTTTGCAGCAAGTGCGAGGCGAGTGGAAAATGACCTCTTCACCTGGCTTTCCGCTGGATTGGCAAACAGGCAGGTTGCTAGTTCGTCACGAGCAGCAGGCTGTATCACGTTTGGAACAACTGTATGAGACCTATCGGGGCTGTCAGCCAGATCACTTTATCAGCATACATGGCCAATTGCATGAACTGCTGCAGTTTCTCTCGGAGAACCGGCTGGAAGCCAATCATGAGAAAGTGGACCCTGCCTTGGAACGCAGCATTATGTATATGCGACGCTACATGAGTGAAGGAATCAGCATGGATCAGCTTGCGAAGATTGCCGGTCTCACACCCAGCTCCTATTCACGCAGTTTCAAGAAAGCCAAAGGCATGTCGCCGACCGATTATCTCAATCGTTTACGGATAGATGAAGCCAAAAAACAGCTGACCGAAGAAAACTGTATTCTTAAAGACGTCGCGGTATCTGTAGGGTATGGCAACGAGTATTATTTTAGCCGCAAATTCAAACAAACCTTGGGGATTGCTCCCAGCGTATATATGAAAAAAGATCAACTTCGCGTAGCTACGGCATCCATCATGGGATTCGATCAGAATCTGACTTCGCTTGGATTGCGCCCTGTAGCTGTGCTGGAAGGAGTTCTTGACCGGGAATCGGATGAATATGAACATGAACGTCAATTAACCAGACAATTAGATCAACTTCGGCATGCGAAGCCAGATCTGATCATCGGTGACTTTTACCACAAGCCCTATTACGATCGACTGAAAAATATTGCTCCCACCGTCATCTTGGAATCCACGGATGACTGGAAAGAGAACCATTTTCGCATAGCCGAACTGGTCGGACGCGAGAAGCAAGCGTTGCTAAACTTCAAGGAACTTGAGTTTCGCAAACTTGAAGCAGGATTGAACCTACAACCTTATTTCCGACAAAAACGGTTGACTCTGATGGAGGTCACGAATCAGTTCATTCGCTTACAAGGAACTGGCGAGCATCCATTAAATCATTTGTTGTATGCTGAATTGGGACTGCTCCCTGCCCAGATTATATCTCCCGACATCTCCCGGTATGATTATGCAGCAGATAGTATCCCCGTGCTGGACACGGATTACCTGTTGATTCACCGCGCTTCGCTTCAGCCTGCCAGTGAAAAGGTGTTCCGGCGCATGAAGCAAACGGCATCCTGGAATCGCTCCCCTGCCGTGTTACAAGGTAACGTTCACGATATCTCGAATTGGCATCAGTTATGCTGGACTCCAGGTGGCCAAATGCAGATACTGAATGAACTGCAACAGATTTCACAGCAGCCTGTAGCCTTTCCTCATGCAGGTCTGATTGGACATTAAATGTGAACATAGGTCGATACGATGGGCAAAGTTATCTTTTACATCGTGTTCCTTCATTATAATTCAGTAAGATATTGCACAAGCCAAAAGGGCCCTCTCCTCTAACGGAAAGGGCCCTTTGCATGTCATTATAGATGTTCCTTGATCTCTTCCTTCGGAACCAGCTTGTATATCTCTTCATCTTCCATGGTATCAATCAATCGATCCAACCATTTGTAATATGCTTCCGCTTGCAAAATCTTATGTTTGTCTTCCATCAGGGTCCGGATTAGTTCAACATCCGTCTCTTCATCCAGATCTTCAACTAGTCGATTCAGTTCTTCAATCGATTTGCGTAGAACCTGAAGGTTACTCTCCACGGCTTTTCTCCATTTAATCGCAAAATAATCCGTAAACGTCTGATGCCAGTCATATTCCACTTCATATAGGTCTTTTCTGGAGCCCTTGCTCCACACTTTATTTACCATTTTCAAATCCAGCAGTGTTCGTACACCTGTACTCATACTCGTTTTGCTCATTTCCATTTCCCGTCCCATATCGTCAAGGGTCATTGGTTTGTCTGCAAAAAATAGCAATCCATATAAGTGTCCCGTAGACAGCGTAACCCCGTAAAGATCCATATTACGTCCAATGGCTTCAATAACGCGCTTACGAATCTTCAGCACGGTTGCCTGCTGTTCCTCTTGTAAATGGTCCAAGCCCATGCTTGCAACCTCCATTCTGAACATTCCACAGTCTTTGGCGAAATCATTGCAACACTTTAAAAGTCCTGCTTACATGGGAAAGCTCTCGGCCGGACATCATATATGCCAGAGGGCTTTCATTCACCCAATGTATGAAAATGGGAACTTTACCAGGCTACAATTGCCTATGACTATCTTTTAACCAAAAAATTCAGCTTCAATTCAGCTCATTTTCTATTGTAGGAAAAGCATTGTCAAATGTAAAGCTGCCTTATAAGCCAGAATAAGGAGAATGACGGAGTATTTGGACGAAAAACTTTGTACAGTTTTTACTGTACAAACATTATGTACTGTTTATTCGGTTGATATACTGGTTAAGTATTGTTAGTATTAAACTCGTTACCCAGAAAGACGGGAAGCGAAGCAACAACTACCGGATTTCGTGGCTGGGCGCATAAGTGTATGGGCTTATGGATGCTGAAAGCCGTTCGAAGTGCACAACACATCAGAAGGGGTGAAAACATGACCATACTTGAAGTGAAAAACGTAAGTAAATTGTTTGGGCCCCAAACCGAGCAAGGTCTGCAATTACTGGAGCAAGGTTGGGGTAAAGAAAAGTTGGCCAAAGAAAAACAGATAACGGTTGGTGTCAACCGGGTCAACATGGATATTAAGGAAGGCGAGATTTTCGTTATTATGGGGCTGTCCGGGAGTGGTAAATCCACACTGGTTCGGATGTTCAATCGTCTGATTGAACCAACATCCGGAGAAATTCTGGTCCATGGTAAGGATCTACGCAAGATGAACAAAGAACAATTGCGCGAAGTGCGCCGGAAAACGATTAGCATGGTCTTCCAGAAGTTTGCGTTATTCCCGCACCGTACCGTTCTTGATAATGTGGAGTATGGATTGGAAATACAAAAAGTAGATAAGGAAGTTCGCCGGGAGAAGGCAAAAACCTCACTTGAGCTGGTTGGCCTGAAAGGCTGGGAAGACAAAATGCCAGATGAACTCAGTGGCGGGATGCAGCAACGTGTCGGCTTGGCGCGTGCACTTGCCAATGACCCGGAAGTACTACTAATGGATGAAGCCTTCAGTGCACTTGATCCATTGATTCGTCGTGATATGCAAGATGAGTTGATCGAGCTTCAGGATAAAATGAAAAAGACCATTATTTTCATTACCCATGACTTGGACGAAGCGCTGCGCATCGGCGATCGTATTGCCCTCATGAAAGACGGCGCAGTTGTGCAGATTGGTACACCGGAAGAGATTATGATTCAACCGGCCAACTCATACGTGGCCCGCTTCGTCGAAGACGTGGATCTGTCCAAGGTCCTTACAGCATCCCACGTAATGCGTCGCCCTGAAACGATTACACTTGATCGTGGTCCTCGTGTTGCCCTCGAATTAATGCGCGAACGCGGAATTTCCAACCTGTTTGTCATTGACCGTTCGAAAAAACTGCTTGGTGTCATCACAGCTGAAGATGCTACCCGTGCGATGCGCGAAAATAAAGTATTAAACGACATTCTGATCACAGACGGGCCTACTGTTGCGCCTGAGACTTTGATTCATGAATTATTCGAAATGGTAAGTTCAGCCCATGTGCCTCTCGCTGTTGTTGGTGAGAATGGCCGTCTGCAAGGTGTTATCGTCCGCGGTGCCCTGCTGGGTGCACTTAGCGGTGAAGTTGCAGTAAAGGAGGAACTTGTGAATGATTCCCAAAATACCACTAGCATCGTGGATTGAATCCATCGTTGACTGGATGAGCTCCTCGCTCTCCGGATTGTTTAATGTAATCTCTGTTGTTATTCAGGCAGTAGTCGGATTCTTCTCCGGGCTGTTCATGTTGCCCCATCCGCTTCTGTTCATTGCGATACTGGGTGTTCTAGCGTTCCTCGTAGGTCGCCTCCCATTGACACTATTTACGGTGATTGGATTCTTACTGGTAGATAACCTTGGGTACTGGTCCCAATCCATGGACACACTCGGCCTGGTTATCACTTCAGGATTAATCTCCATTCTGATTGGTGTTCCGGTCGGAATCTGGCTGGCATATAGCAAAACTGCAGCACGCATAATCACACCGCTGCTTGACTTCATGCAGACAATGCCTGCATTTGTCTACTTGCTGCCTGCAGTTACATTCTTTAGCCTTGGTGTCGTACCAGGTGTTATCGCATCCGTTATTTTTGCGATTCCACCAACGATTCGTCTGACTCATCTGGGTATCAGACAAGTATCTGGCGAATTGGTTGAAGCAGCCGATGCATTCGGCTCGACCTCCATGCAGAAGTTGTTCAAAGTACAGCTTCCACTCGCTTTGCCTACCGTGATGTCCGGTATTAACCAGACGATCATGTTGTCATTGTCCATGGTTGTTATTGCATCCATGATCGGTGCACAAGGTATTGGTGCGGAAGTCTATCGTGCGGTAACACAGCTGCAAATCGGTAAAGGTTTTGAAGCCGGTCTTGCCGTTGTTGTACTCGCGATTGTATTGGACCGTTTTACACAAAATCTGTTTATGCCAGGTCGCAAAAAGACCTCACGCGTTACAGCAAAGCAAAAAGCATGGATCACGGCTGCGGCAACATTCCTTGTGCTTGTCGCTGGTTTCTCACAATACTTCGTTGGTGGCACAACTTCCGCTGGTGGCAACAATTCAGCAGCCAACGCTGTAGGTAAAGAAGTTAATTATCAGATTATTGGTATCGATCCAGGGGCGGGTATCATGAAGTCCGCTGCAAAAGCGATTGAAGACTACAAGCTGACTGACTGGACTCTGATTGAAGGCTCTGGTGCAGCCATGACAGCCACGCTGGACAAAGCAATCAAAAATGAAGAACCTATCATCATTACAGGTTGGACTCCGCACTGGATGTTCAACAAATATGACCTGAAATATTTGGAAGATCCAGAGAAATCTTTTGGTGATGCGGAGGAGATTCATACCATCGCCCGTAAAGGTTTGAAAGAAGATCACCCTGTTGCGTATGAATTCCTGTCCCGATTTAAGTGGACATCCGATGAAATGGGTGAAATGATGACTGCCATTCAGGAAGGTACCTCTGCTGAAGAAGCAGCTAAAGCATATGCCGAGAAGCATGCTGATCAGGTTGCTGAGTGGACCAAAGGTCTGACTCCAGTGAACGGTGATGCATTCAAACTAAGCTATGTGGCTTGGGATTCCGAAATCGCAAGTACCAACTTGCTGAAATATGTGATGGAAAACGAACTTGGTTACAAAGTTAACGCTCTGCAAGTAGAAGCTGGGCCAATGTGGACAGGTGTTGCCTCAGGCGATGTAGATGCCTCTCCAGCAGCTTGGTTGCCATTGACACACGCTGACTACTGGGAACGTTATAAAGACCAGGTGGACGACCTGGGTGCAAACATGACGGGTGTACGTACGGGCCTCGTGGTTCCTAAATACATGACGGATGTAAATTCGATTGCAGATCTGGAGACAGGTGCTACTTCTTCCTCCGCTCCATCGGCAAGTGCCAATGTAGGTAAAGAGGTCAATCATCAAATTATCGGTATCGATCCGGGTGCCGGAATTATGAGATCTACAGCAAGCGCCATTGAGAAATATGGTTTGTCTGACTGGAAACTGGTTGAAGGTTCAGGAGCCGCAATGACAGCTACGCTGGATAAAGCAGTAAAAAATAAGGAACCGGTCATCGTTACTGGTTGGACACCACATTGGATGTTCAACGCGTATGATCTGAAATATCTGGAGGATCCAGAAGGCGTCTACGGTGAAGCCGAGCAGATTCATACCATTGCCCGCAAAGGGTTAAAGGAAGACAAACCTGTCGCTTATGAATTCCTTGATCGCTTCTCTTGGACAACCGAAGAGATGGGTGAGATTATGATCGCTATTCAGAATGGAGAAGATGCTCAGCAAGCTGCTGCCGCTTATGCAGAAAAGCATAGTGACCAGGTGGCTGAGTGGACCAAAGGTCTAACTCCAGTGAATGGTGACCCCATCAAACTAAGTTATGTAGCCTGGGACTCCGAAATCGCAAGTACCAACTTGCTGGAGTATGTTCTGAAGGAAAAACTCGGTTACAACGTAACTTCTCTTCAAGTTGAAATTGGTCCAATGTGGACTGGCATCGCCAACGGTGATGTAGATGCTACGCCAGCTGCGTGGTTACCACTTACTTCATCCGATTATTACAACAAGTATAAGGATCAGATCGATGATCTCGGTCCGAATATGGACGGTGCCAAAACAGGTCTGGTTGTTCCAACCTATATGGACATCAACTCTATTGAAGATTTAAAAGATAATTAAACCAGTTTGAGATGGTTAAACCTGAATTTGGTAAAAAGACCACCGAAATTTTTCGGTGGTCTTTTTGAGTAACGAATCGGAGACGCCTTATTCAAGGATATCAACTGATTCCAGTAATCTAAAGAACCTGAGACATCCTATATCAGAATAAAACAGTCATTTGCATTGCTTTTATTAGAGATTCCAGTAAATAACGTGCCTGATGTTCCTTACTTTGTAAAAAGAAGAGCTGAAGGCGAAATAAGGCGTCCTGAGTTCCTTAGAGAATTAACTACCTTTCCCCAAGGATAGAGGCATTGACTTCAAGACATTTTAAAATACTAATCTCCACACCCTAACTAGTCTCAAAAATCTCAAGCATAAAGCTAGACGTACTAATTGTTACCTTCTACATTAAAGGCTGTATAACTGAATTATGTACTCAGGCTCTACAAATTTTTTCTTTTCTTTTCTATTCCTACACTTTATCAATCAGTAGCAGTAATACACCAATGACAATCATGACAACACCGAGAATACCATATACCACTCTTGCGCCCTGCCGTCCAATGGTCTTCACAAAAATCCCTGCTCGAAAGCTCTTCATAAACCAGTCCCAATTGTTGATCCCACCGAGCAAACTAAAAATTCCTGCCGCGATGGCAAATAGTGCGATTAATACGGGTTGTTCTTGCATTTCGTCAACACTCCTTCAATATAATCCTGTCTACTATACCTTCGCTTGGTGAAAATGAACAGGCATTAATTAGTAAAAAAACAGCTCGCAGATGGAAGCCTGCGAGCTGTTCTAAACCGTCTGTATATGCGTTTATTGCTTTTGCAATTCAATTGCCGACAATAACAAGGTCACCACTTCCGCACGTGTTGCTTCAACGAGAGGGTTAAATCTATTTTGCCCTGTTCCCTTCACCAGTCCTGCATCATAAGCAGCAGCGATGTATGGAACAGCCCAGGTTGGTACTTTATCTGCGTCCGCGAAACTCAGTGTCGGATTGGACTGTACCGGAAGACCGAGTGCTCTGACGAGCATAACCGTCATCTCTACACGAGATACTTTGCCCGATGAACGGAAGGTATCATCCGTATACCCGCTAATGATGCCTTGCTCCACTGCCTGGGCAATAAAGGTTTGCGCCCACGCAGGTATGCCAGCAGCATCCTTAAACGTCAAAGCCTTGTTGCTGGCTGGAAGTTCAAATGCTCTTGCCAGCATAACAATGAATTCGGCGCGTGTGGCTGGTGCATTTGGACGGAAATTACCATCCTGATACCCGTTCACAATTCCCCGGGAAATGGCCTGCTCAATGGCAGCTGCTGCCCAGTGATTCCCGATATCTTTCAGGTCTACACCCGGAGTGGTTGGACTCGTACCTCCTTCATTACCAGGAACGGTTGGTGTAGTAGGGTTCGTAGGGTTGGTTGGCGTAGTCGGTGTGGTTGGAGTTACCGGCTGAGTAGGTGTTGTAGATCCTCCACCACTGTTGCCACTGCCCGGATTACTGCCATTATTGCCGCCACCATTACCAGGGTTACTTCCATTTCCGTCACCAGGAAGTGGCGTGCCCTTCAGATCCATACTGCGTCCTTCGGTCTTTTGATTAACTGTACCTACACGGTCCAGATGTTCATGGAAGATTTCATAATCGACCAGATTCAATTCGTAGAATCGATTATCATCTTTCGCCGTTCTCATCGCACGATAGAAGTCTCCACCGTTAGCCATGAATGAATTGGTAGCAACGATATAATACCCGTTCGGATCGATATCCGAGTACGTACCATCTGCATTTTTAATCTGAACTTTGACCACACGTTGGCCCTCTTGGGTTACGGTGTTGGTCGTAGCATCAATTTTTTCGCCCGGTTTCGTGGAATCGTAGTAGAACCGCATACCTGCCACTTGCGGGAAGCGCCCTTCTCCTGTTTCCACACCACTTACTCCATTTTCCAGCGCGGCTGTGATTTCCTTACCTGTCATTTTTAACGCAGACAGGTTATTACCGAATGGCATCACAGTCAAGAGATTACCCAGCGTAATATCGCCTGTCTGGAATGAAGCTCGAATGCCGCCGCCGTTCTGGATCGCGATGTATCCTTTGACATCATTCTCCTTTACAATGGATTTCACTTTTTCCAGCATGCCGTCTGTCATCAGGTTTCCTAGATTGGTTTCCTGTTTCCGCACAGTGCCCCGTTCTCCATCCAGGAAGACATTCGTTTTACCGATAACCGTTTTCTTGAATTGTTCCAACTGAGGCGCATAATCTTTCAGCTTGTTTGCGGCTTCCACATCATCAGCATAGACGAATTGGTCGTTAGCATCTTTTGCATCCAGACTCAGCAATTTGCCGTTCCACTTTTTCAATATACCTGCTTCATTAAACGTAACATCCAATTGACCAAGAGACACGTCATATTCACCAGTTTGTACAACCAATGTCGGCTCATCCTGGCTGCCCACCATAATCGGTTCTTTCAGAATGGTGTGTGAATGCCCACCTACCACAATGTCGATTCCTTCTACGGACTCAGCTAATTTCAGATCCTCTGAGTAGCCGAGGTGAGTCAAAGCAATGATTTTATTGATACCTTCATTTTGCAGCATCTGTACGGTTGCTTGTGCACTTGCCTTATAATCTACAAACTTCAAGTCATCTCCCGGTGAAGAAAGAGATACTGTATCCGGTGTCGTCAGTCCAAAAATACCAACTCGCTCACCATTCACTTCCGTAATAATCGCCGGATAGATCTCGGATTTTTCACCAGGATTCCCGATGTTATCGTTGTACAAACCACTCAAATTCGCATCTTTTGAATAATCAATATTGGCGCTCACGAATGGGAATTCTGCTTTCTCAATAAATTCTTTCAGTACGCTCGGACCTTTATCAAACTCATGATTACCGAAGGTCATGGCATCGTATCCGATCATGTTCATGAACTCCAGATCAGCCAAACCATTAAACAGATTGAAGTACAATGTGCCTGAGAAAACGTCCCCTGCATCCAGCACCAACGTGTTATCATTGCGTGCTTCCTTGATTGCCGTAACTCGGCGCGGAATGTTATCCAGATGCGCATGGGTATCGTTCGTGTGCAGTACGCGCAGGTTGAAGTCTCCTTCTTCCACCGGCTCTCCAATACTTAATTGTGCGAGCAGTGGATCATGGTCACTCACCCGTCCATCCGCTGCCTCAAAATCTGCATTCACATGCACCACTTCGATGGCTGCCGTTTCAGTCAGATTTTTGCTCACCAGGATGTGATCCAGCGTCTGAGAGTTGCCGTCGTAGATGTAGGAGTACCGCTGGTTTTCTGGCAGTTCGTTTACCAAATTGTCCAGTTCATTACCCTCAACAATGTTCAAGGTATTTGAGAATTGGAAGTCATTGAAATCACCGAGAACAGCAACATTTACCTCTGGGTCTTTATCTAGTAAGTCTTTCACAAAGCCATTCACCAGCGCAGCTTGCTTCGCACGTTGAACTTCACTGCTTCGAGTGGCAGGCTGTATGCTTCCAAACGGTTTCAGGTCTCCGCCTTTGGAATTGAAGTGGTTGGCAATCACCACTACACGTTCACCATTGAATTCGAATTCAGCGGCAAGCGGTTTGCGGGAGCTGGCGAACGCCTCATCCCCTGGTGCAATACGACCCGGGTTATTGGAGAGACTGCCGTCAGCGCCTACCTGAATTGCTGTTGTCGCATTACCTTTAATTCCTTCTTTCAAGGACACTCTTGATTCCTTATATAGGAACCCAACTCGAATGTTGGCACCTGGTGCTCCGCCATCCTTGTTATTTTCCGGAGCGATATCTGTGTATTTATACGTGGGACCACCTTTGGCAGCAATTGCATCAATTAAAGTCTGGAAGCTCGCATCCGCAGCAGTGTTTCCACTGTCGGTTGCTCCATCATTATCTTGTACTTCCATAATGCCAATAATATCTGGATTTTTCAGATTATTTACAACAATACCGCCAATTTTAACCGCTCTAGCCGCATCCTTTTGACTGAAATTCTCTACATTGAACGTTGCAATCGTTAATTTGTCATCCGTAGGTTGAATATTGGTTATGGCTTGTGCAAGAGAACTCGGTGTGATTGCCGGAAGATTACCCTCAGGAATCACTTTAAAGTTCCCATTGGAGTATGTCATAACCCCTTTCACAGAGCCATCCAGCTTGTCTCCCGTTTTGACCGCTTGGGATGGTTTTTTATTGATGAACAGTCGTTGCGGATTAAGTGAACTCTCAAACGGCTCTACACCATCTCCTGTCAGAATGACGCCTCCTGCAGGTGTTCGTAACGGATTGTTCGGACCATTATCGATTACGACTGCCAGCCCTGGCTCACTTGAATACGGACCGACAATCGTGGCTTGATCGAGTTGCACCCTCATGCCTTCCAAGCTCTCGTAAAAGTCGATTGCATCCACATCCGGATTAAACTCACCGAACTGATCCGAATCAATGACGTTAGGGATCATTCGTCCGTCCTTCCCAAGGATCACAGGTTCAGGCAGTGTCTGATTTTCACCCTCAACCGTAATTGCTGTAGCCACTATTTCTGTTGTCGCCAGCTCGGTCGTTGCTGTCGCATATTCCTTCACTTGACCGGATACGCTGACTTTGTTGCCTACCGCCATGCCATGAGTGGATTTATAAATAAGGATACCCTCAGATGTTTTTATATCGTCATCTTCCATGCCAGGGATCTCCTGCATATAGAACGAACTTGCATTTACAATATGAGTCACGATACCTTCAACATTCTGGACAGCCAGACCATCATACAGGGAGCTATGAGATGCGCCTTGTATATCGTGAATTCTCAGGTTGTCCAGTTCCTGAAGAACGGTGTACGTAAAGCTATATACATGACTTGTATTGCCGCCTGATACGGCGATCGCTTTAACCACGGTATCTTCGTCTACTGTAATCGGGCCACTATAAAGCGTAGATGTTTGGGTTGGTTCTGTTCCATCAACCGAATAATAAATTTCCGCTCCTGCTGTTGGTGAGGATAAGGTCACGGTTGATCCTTTGACAATACCACCTGACGGAACACTAGCTGTAACAGAAAGCAGATTTTCGACAACATCCGTTGCTGTACGCGGGATTAGTTCCAGTCCATAGCTTGTGTGGTAAGTCATGACACCTGTCACTTTTTCGTATGTTTTGCCTGTTGATAGTGCAGTGGGGCTATTCTTGGCATAGATCGTGATCTCTCCACCATCGACATCTGTCGCAAAAAAGGTGGAACTACTGCTTCTTGTCACTGTAACCCCATGAACTTCGACAAGCATTCCTTCATAAATGCCGCCCGCACCCTTACCTCCGCCTTCAGCAGGTGTAAAATCCTTGGAGGTCAATACAAGCGGTTCAGGAATTTCTTGTGCTTTGTCTAAAATCTTGATATATCCGCCTGGAAATCCTGCTTTATCCTTCTCGATCTGGAGCAGACCGTTATAAATGGTGAGCGGACCATATGCTTCTATCCGGTCACCGGGCTCCACAGTTGAATCCGTGCCCCGAATGACGATACCGGCATTCTCATCCTGAATGTATAGATTTGCCATCCCTCCGGATTCCTCTCGATAGGTGACAATCCCCTGAACGGTAACTGAAGTGTTTTCCGGTTTGTTTCTGGCATCAGAGATTAAGATTGGCGTATTGTCCACGATGGTGTAATTAAACAAAGCAATTGCACTATCCAGCAAGCCTTCTTTATGTGCATAGGCTTCAATGTGTATGGCATTATTTACCGTAATGGGAACTGTGTAAGGAAGAAACGCATTTTCATCATTTAACTTGTAATATACGGCAGCACCGACTGTAGTTGTTCCTAGGGTCACCTGTGTTCCTGCCGGAACTTCCCCTGAAGATGGGTTAGCTGTAACATTGGCTACTTCCGTTTCGGGTGTCTCATCCATGAGCTGAAAGGTTGTTGATGCAACGGAGCGTATACCTTTAGAAGTGAAATATTGAGATAACGTACCGTTGTTAATACGCACTTTGGATTGATACAAGGAGGGATTGCTTAGTAGTCCGAACGTGCTGCGAGGAACAGATGTGGGTACCTGCACAGGCATCATTTTGCTAATATCTCTTTCGGTTGGACTATCCGCAATAGCAAAATTGGTGTCTACAGTAAAGGGTGGATTCGAATTTACACTTGGACCGTTGCTGTAGGTCCCTACAACATAACCTTCAACTGTAGCGGTTGAATCATCCGAACCAAGAGCGAGCGCCTGTGTAACCGTTAATGGCTCGTCAGCTGCGGCGGCTTTGCTGTTGAATAAGCCAGCAGGTATAGCTCCGGTAATCAACAGCACCACAGCTAAGAATAATCGAAGCCAACTCTTTATTTGCTTACTTTGCATCTTTCTCCTACCCCCATGTTATGAATTTTCAATCATTTGTTCAGACAGCTTGTACATTAGTTCAAATATAAGATAACTGAATAAGCGACCTGTGTAAACAATATTTCTTCGTTATGAAAGAAAATAGAACATATACATTACAAAAATAAACAAAATCACATCATTCTCTTTCATATAGGACTAATAACGGGTACTAATTGTGACTTTTTGAACCTTATATCTACCATGTCTGTGCATAAAAAACTAATTTGCGTCATCTAAACTAACATACAAAATGTAAAGCATATCTTCTTTCGACATTTTGTGATAACACCTATGACTCCATACATCAAGAAAAGTCCAACTTAAGTCTCACTGGTTAAAATTCATAAAATCATAAAGACACGACGATCAGGAATGATCGCCGCATCTTTATTTTGAGATTAGCCTACAATTATTTTTTCACCGTACTGTTATACTGCGCAATTTTGTCCGTAATTTGTTTGGCTGCTGCATCCAATGCTTCTTGCGGTGTACCTTGTCCATTCAGGACCGTTTCAATCGCTCCTTCGACAAGTTGTCGCGCTTCAGGGAATACACCCATTAATGCCCCGGATGTTGCTGTCGAATCCGCGGAAGCGTGCAATTGATCGACGGCTGTCTGGAATTGCGGGTACTTCGCCATATTATCCTTTAATACTTGCTCATTGTAGGCTGCTGTCGTAATAGGGAAATATCCTGTCGCAACGCTCCAGTTCGCTTGCACCTCTGGTGTAGCCAAATACTTGATGAATTCCCATGCTGCTTGCTGTTGCGCTTCCGATTTGTTATTCATGATGTACAGGCTTGCTCCGCCAACCACAACGCCACCCTCTTTGGCATCTGACGGACGAGGCAGGAAGCCTGTTCCCAGTTCAAACTTGCCACCTGAACCTTCCACGATTTTGCGCAGGCCAGCCGTGGAATCCAGAGTCATACCAATCTGCTGAGCGGTAAATGCTGCTGTTGTATCGTCTGTGCTACGCCCCAGATTGGAGAGGGTTTTCTCGTCGATCATCTTTTTCCACCACGTTAACGTCTTCACGCCTGCTTCGGAATTCAACAGAGACTCTGTAGCTGCTTCCGTTCTTCCGTTACCATTGTTTACATAATCTGCATTCTGGTTTGCAAAGAACTGTTCCATGAACCAGCCGTAGATCGCCATGGACGCACCTGGCTTGCCGTCTTTCGCCAATGCTTTCGCCGCCTGCTCAAACTCTTCATACGTCTTCGGCGGGTTCTCCGGGTCCAGACCTGCTGCTTTGAACATATCCTTGTTGTAGTACAGGATCGGGTTGGATGTGTTAAACGGCATGGCATTCAATTTGCCATCAATCGTGTAATATCGGATGATGTTTGGTTCCAGTTGGGACAGATCGAACTGATCCTTGTCGATGAACTGTTGTACCGGCGTAATCATGCCTGAATCAATCATGAATTTGCTGCCAATCTCGTAGACCTGGATAATGTCAGGACCGCTGTCCGAGCCCATGGATGCTTTAAGTTTGTTCAGACTCTCATCGTACTTCCCTTGATAGATGGGCTTCACCTGAATGTTCGGATGACTGGCGTTAAAATCAGAGGCGAGTTGATTAATGGCTTTCTCCCCTGCGCCAGACATGGAGTGCCACCACGTCAGTTGTGTTGTTTCGGCGGCAGCCGCTTCTGCTTGAGCGCCACTCGCCGGGCTACTTGTTTCCGCTTTTGTTCCGCAAGCTGAGATAACCAACATGAGTGCTGCCAGCATTAATGCAAATGTTCCTCTTTTTTTCAACCGAAATCGCTCTCCTTTTATATGGCTCGCGCAATCATAAGTGCATAGGTGCTGCAAGATGGCCGTTCCGGATATGAATCGTTCTTTTGATCGCTGTTATCCCCGGATTTTTTTCATTCCCCCTCTCAAAGGGGAAAATCCGGTGATAAAGGCGAACGCTTCGCTTCTTCAGAATCGATTCTTCTCCTTCACTACTTTTGCAGCTCTTCAAGAGACTTATTGAAAATGCGAGCCTCATTTATTCGCTCCTGGTATCCAACCCTTAAGACCTTGTACGAAGATACAAGGTTTAAATCAAAATCTTTAATACGGAACCTTTAGATTAAAAACTTAAGATCAAAACCTTCAGATATTCCATTCACTTGAATACTTGTGAAATACTATCTCCTTACCCCTTCAACGCGCCTGCGGCCATTCCGCGGACAAGCTGTTTCAAGCCGAAGATCAGGAGTAGTAAGGATGGTAGAATCACCATTGCGGTTCCGGCAAATACCAGATTCCACGCTGTGGATTCCTGGAACTCCAGCATCGAGATCCCGATCTGTGCGGTTCTCATCTCCGGTGTATTGGTCACCAGCAACGGCCAGAGATACGAATTGTACATGCTTAAGAATGAATAGATTGCCAGTGTTCCAAGTGCCGGACGGGACAAAGGCAGAACATGCGATATGAAATAACGAATATGACCACAACCATCGATCCTCGCTGCTTCGAACAACTCCTTGGGCAGCTGCATGAAGAACTGTCTGAGCAGGAATGTACCAAACGCTGTCGCCAGAAATGGCACCGTAAGCCCCTGGTAACTATCCAGCCAGCCCCAGCTGCGAATCGTGAGGTAATTCGGGATCATCGTCACTTCCCATGGAATCATCATCGTAGCGACAAACATGCTGAAGATAACGTTTTTGCCTTTGAACTGCATTTTCGCAAAAGCATAGGCTGCCATACTCGCTGTAATCAATTGACCAAGTGTCGTCAGTCCTGCGACAAGGAAGGTATTGCCGATAAATCGACCGATCGGAACAATATCGAATACTTCGCTAAAGTTGGACAGATCGATGGAATTCGGAATGATATGCGGCGGATAAGCGCTCGCATCTTCTGGCGTCATGACAGCCATGAAAAAGGTATACATCACCGGATACAGTACCAGTGCCGCACAAATGGTCAGTGCTCCGTACAACAGCGTTTTTGTCCATCTCGCACTCATTGGTAATGCACTTTCCTTTCTACCCATTTGAACTGGATCAGGGTCAGCAGCATAATTACCACGAACAGGATCAGTGCCTGTGCACTACCTGTACCAAAGCGGAAATTAACGAAGGCTTCCTGATAGATGGAATAGACAAACACATTTGTACTGTCCATCGGGCCACCCCGGGTTAGAATGTTGATCTGACCGAACGATTGAAAAGCGCCAATGATCGATACGACCGTAACAAAAAATAACGTTGGTGACAGTAGCGGCATCGAGATTTTACGAAACGTAAGCATTGCTCCTGCACCATCAATCTTGGCGCTCTCGTAGATCTCATCCGGTATGCCTGCCAAACCACTGGATAGAATAATGTAGTTAAATCCGAGGTTCATCCAGATGGTCATGATGGAGATCGAAATCAGTGCCCAGTCCGGGCTGGTAAGCCAGGGGATTGGGTCAATGCCTACTTTGCCAAGCAGATAATTCAGCATGCCCAGGGTCGGATGGAATAGAAACTTCCAGATGACCGCTGACGAACCGACGGATAATACCACGGGCAGAGAGAACACAAATTGGAATACACGCATACCCTTGAAACGGTTGTGAGTCAGTGCAGCCAGAATCAGAGCGGCCAACATACCCGTAGGTACTGTAAACAGGACAAATAGTAATGTCACTTTCATGCCTTGCATAAACAGCCCCGATTGGAACACCGCCTTGAAGTTATCCATTCCTACATAAGCTGCAATCTGCCCCGTCGGATCTGTGGAATGCAGACTAAGGTACACGGACTTAAACATCGGGTAAAACAGAAACACTGCAAACAAAAGCAGCGATGGTGCCAGGAAACCATAGGCCAGCAGATTCTCCCGCATTCGCTGCACACGCAGCGAGGTTGCCCGGCGCTCACTCGTACCTGATACACGCCGTTTGGCCGCGGGCAAGCTGATCCGGTTATCAAGCTCACTCATCGGATTTTCTTCCCCCTTGTTTCACGCATTCAGTGTGTGTGAAAGGTTACATCCACTTCAGCACCACGTTATCTAGTGTAAGAGTCGAATGTCACAGCAAAATTCATTCTGAATCAACGTAACGTTAATCATGGACAAGGGACTTTACGCAAATGTGCATCCTTCCGAAAGCGGTATCCAGACCGGATTACACGACAAAAAAACCGCAAGTACTCCCCTTTTTGGAGATATCCTTGCGGTTCGATGTGTTAATGGAATATGAACGTATACCTATTAAAGAACGTGACTCATTTTACAATAATCTGTAAATCTTTCAAACGGGATGAAGCGATGAGCTGTTCAAGTTAACGATTCAGATGATAGGGCACCGTGGTGACAATCACGTCTTTGTAATTGATCAGATAGGCCCGGATCATGAAGCTGGTCTGGTTATGCAGTACATTTTGCCACCAATGCTTGGTGATGAATTGCGGAATCAATACGGTGATGTGATCGGTCTCGGCCGTTTTCCACTCCACGGTATCAATGAATTTCTTCAGCGGCCCCATAATACTGCGGTATCTCGATTTGATCACGACCAGACGAACACCGGGATTCCACTCTTCCCACTTCTGCTCCATCTTGCGTATCGCCTCATCATCGAATCCAATGTACAGCGCGACCACGTGATCCGACATCGTCTGCGCATAACTGATCGTATTCATGACGACCCGGGTAATGCCAGCAACGGGAATGATGATGGTATTGCCTTTGTGGGCTGGTTTTTCCACCTGAATGTCAATTCGTAGCTCATCGGCAATGTTGCAATAGTGACGGTGAATACGCATGAACACATAGACAACAACCGGCAAAAAGATAAAAATGACCCATGTCTGCGTGAACTTGGTGAAAATAAAGATCAGGGTGATCGATAATGTAGTCAGCATACCGATCGTATTCACGAGCAGTTTCATCTGCCAGCCAGATGGTTTGACTTTGATCCAACGAATCATCATACCGAGTTGTGACAGGGTAAATGGAATGAACACCCCTACCGCATAGAGCGGAATCAGGCTTTCCGTATTTCCTTTGAACCCAACCACCAGTAAGGCAGACATCACACTAAGAAAAATGATTCCGTTCGAGAAACCAAGGCGGTCTCCTCTGACCATAAATGCATGTGGCATGAATTTATCTTTTGCCATCATGAAGGATAGCAGCGGAAAAGCCGAATATGCTGTGTTGGCAGCCAGGAACAGGATCAGCGCCGTTACACCCTGGATGATAAAATACATCGTGCCCCTGCCAAACGTCGCTTCAGCAATCTGGGAAATGACCGTTGCTTTGGGATCAGGCTTCACTCCGTACCCATAAGCCAGTAAGGTGATACCGATGAACATGGCTCCTAATATACAACCCATAAGCAGTAATGTACCCGCGGCATTTTTCTCGGCTGGCTGCTTGAAGTTCGGGATCGCGTTACTTACCGCTTCCACGCCAGTCAAGGCCGAACATCCGGAGCTGAATGCTTTCAATAACAGAAACATACTCACATGGGATAGACTTGTTCCGAATTCTGGTGCAGCTGCTTCCATGCCCCCGGCAAGAAATTTGATTCCACCCGAGATAATCAGAATTGCAATCGAAAAGATAAACAGATAGATGGGGATCGCCAGCACAGACGCCGACTCCGTCACTCCCCGCAGATTCATAATGGTTAGAAAAACAATCATAATGAGTGCAATCACAACACTGTAGTCATGCAGCATAGGAAAAGCCGATGTAATCGCATCCGTGCCTGCGGACGAACTTACCGCAACGGTCAAAATATAATCGACCAGCAGAGATCCTCCGGCAATCAGACTGGATGTTGTACCCAGGTTATCCTTGGCTACGATATAAGCGCCGCCCCCTGTTGGATAAGCAAATATCGTCTGGCGATAGGAAAAAATTAAAATGACGAGTAATCCCAGCACGGCGATGGAAATTGGAACAGAGTACCACAGGGCGGCGAATCCGGCCGCAACGAGCACCAGCAAAATCTGTTCCGTACCGTAGGCAACGGACGATAGGGCATCCGAGGACAGGATGGCGAGCGCCTTCCATTTCCCCAATTTTTCTCCATCCAGTTCAGCCGATTTCATTGGCTTGCCTATTAAGATTCTCTTCATTTTGCCAAGCATGATCATAACTTCCTTCCATCTCTCATCTGTGAAGCATTGTTATTATGCAAAATCGCAGAGCCATTGACAATACGTCATTTCACCCGAATTTCGCCAGCGCGTGATAATGCATTCTACGATTCAATAATCGATAACAAAGCCATTCTTGTTCAGCAATTTGAACTTTTTTGAACCAAAATGACGTTTGTTCGTCAAAAAAAAGGAAATGACCTTCGGTTCAATGAACCAAAGACCACTTCCTTGATCTATGCGTTGACTGTACAGCAATGTAATTTCCCTGCATCTGCCTTGTCCAGACCTGTGCAGCTTCCTTATTAAGCTTCTCTTTAGCTGTCCAAAATGCCGAGACGAGGGGTTACGCCAAACGCTTGCGCCAGGGTGATCAGCTGCTCATCCGTAATTCTCTGCCGGATCTCGTGACCAGCAACCAGCATATACACTTGGGCTGCCTTCTCAATCGTCTCAATCAGACCAAAAGCCTCGTCAATCGTTGTACCTGTTCCAAAGATGCCATGTTGCGGCCAGATGACCGCGTGGTATTCTTTCATTTTCTCCGCCGTTTCGCGGCCTATCTCGTTCGATCCAGGAATCATCCATGGAATAATGCCAATGCCATCCGGGAATACAACTACACACTCGGTGCACATCTGCCAGAGGGTCTTCGTAAATCTGGCCTCATCCAATTCGTGGATAAACGTCATGGCCAATACATGAGTGGCATGGTTGTGCATGACCACCCGATGGTTCGGGTCCAATTTCAAACGTTCAATATGGCTCATAAAATGTGTAGGTAATTCACTGGTTGGATTCGCCCCCGACTTCAATCCCCAGAGCACTTCCAGCTCCTGTCCATCTTGCGATACACGCAGCAACCCTAGATTACTCTCCGGATCAGCGAGTACATTTTTGAAATATTTACCCGATGCTGTCACGATAAAATACTTGCCTGCCAGCTCCTGCACCGAAAATGCTGGTTTGATCTTGCGGATCACATGATGGATATCGATATATGGTGCTACTTCCTCTTCCTCCAGCAGATAGCTGACATTGCCTCCATTGCGCTCATCCCAGCCATTCTTCCACATATGTTGTGTAATCTCCGCCATCTCTCGAACAAATGGAATATCGAAACCTGCAGCCTGTGTGTTGGCGTTGGTAAGGGTCACGTTCATGATCAATCTCTCCTTATATTAAAAATCATATGCTTGCCACGTACATAGTAAGTTCCTTTTTTCACATTCATTATACCTTTGTTTATCTTTGGTAGTCAATAACAAACAAAGAAATAATCTTTTATTTATTTTTGTTTAGTTTTGTTTATTTGAAAATAAAACAAAAAAATACCCCGCCGGCGCCCGGCGGGGTCAGTCACACATCTATTTAACACGAGAAGGGGTTTACAAGAGTTATCATACCTCCGCTACCTTAATAGAAGCTGAAAGCGAAATAAAAAAAGCATGAAAACATACATCCTCTCTTGAGACTGGGGTTCAGTATCTTCTTTACTTTCAGTACATATGTCTCTCAGTCCAAACTATTTTGTATATTCTAGCATATGCTATTCTAGCTTTTCTCAGGAAAAGACATTCATAAAAAAGGAGATGAACCTATGGCAGTTCTTTCTACCGGGCCAATCGAGAATAACCTCTCTGGTGGCAGCAGGCCTACGCAACAAGTCACCATCAAAATGGTCAACACTGATTCCATTAATACATCCAATATACTCATTGAAGGTTATTCTCTAAATGGAACGCGGACATTGTATGTTCAACAATCGGTCAATCTGAATCCCGGACAAGTCTTCTCCCAAACCTATTACGCCAACCTGGATGGATACGAATATGTATTTACCACGGGTGGAGGTGCGGCTGCGCTAACCGAAATTTCAGTATGGGGCAAAAACAACACTGGGCAAATCGTCACCGCACACCGCATTGTTTCAAAAGAACTATCTCTATAAAAGGGGGAAAAAAAATGGCCACAATCTCATCTGGTCCCATTGAGAACAACCTGGTAGCCGGATCAAGACTCACCCAATCGGTTACTATCAAAATTGATAACGAAGATCCAGTCAACGCCTCAACTGTTCTAATCGAAGGATATGCGCTGAACGGAACGCGAACCTTGTATGTACTGGAATCCATCTCACTTGCTCCCAATGAAGTCTTCACCAAAAGTTATTTTGCAAACCTGGATGGCTTTGAGTTTGTTTTCACTACCAGCGGCTTGGCAGAAAGCTCAACCGACGTTTCCATGTGGGGTAAAAATAACACTGGACAATTGGTCGCTGCCCACCGACTGGTAACTTCTGAGTTACTTGGTGCTGAAGGCGGAACTCCCAACTTCGAGTGGGGACAGACGATCTACTGGGCTGATTCGAGTGCTCCAGGACCGGGCACCGGATCACCTTTTGATCCCTTTAATTCTCTCCAGGCTGCTATTGATGCAGCGACAAATAGTCCACTTGCGGTTACTTTTGGCATGAGAGCCCGTCTAATTATTCTCATTGCTGGCAATTCATCCTTCAATGAGGATATTGTCATTCCACCAGCAAGGCATGTGCAGCTTCTGGGTCTAGGTCCATGGCAACTGGGCAACTCTGATCTGGCCAACTTTGCTTCTTCCATCCCCCGCAACGTCACGATCCAAACGAGCCAGGCTGCAGAAGATGTCTATCTGGTTCAAGGACCTGCTTTTGATGCTCGTCCTGTTACGGTCATAGGAACGTTTAATGACGGCACGTCCGTCAGCACACACACCAACTATACTGACGGGGCCATTATAAGCGGTGATGTCATTTTCCAGAACGTTGCTCCGGTTGACCCGTTCACAACCATTGAGTTTCAACTGCTCAATGCCAGAGTCGTGGGTAATATCGTACAATCCGGTCATATGGGCAATCTGAACACGTACCTGTATCACAGTCGCATCAACACCATGGTCCATACCGGTTTGAATATTCAACGTATGGTAGACAGTGTGTCAGACAGTATCATTAACGTTAGAGGATACTCTCACATTACCAATTCCACAATGAATGGCAATGTGACAGTTACACTCGCCTTGAGTGACGTCCCGCCAACAGGCATATTCAGCAGTCAATTTGGGACGATTACCTGGACAGGACCTTTAACACTGGATACCGCCTCCAACTATTATTTTGTGAACAGCGGCTCTACACTTGTGGGAACCAAAACCGTATTATTCAGCATCGCCTAACAAACCATCCCTGTCCTCCATTGGTCAGGGGTTTCTTATTTTCGCAGCATATATGATGGATGCATATTTCCGGTGGGTTCATAGCGTTCATCACCTGTATACTCGAATCCCAGCTTGATCAAGATATGACGTGACACTTCATTATCCGGATGATGTCCGGCAAACAGTGCCTTCACGTTCTTTTCGTCAAACGCATAATCAATCACCGCCTGTGCAGCTTCCTGCGCATACCCTTTCCCCCAGTGATCCCGGGTTAGATGAAATCCCAGTTCATAGATATCCTCTTCTGGCGAATACGGACGCAGACCGCAGCAACCAACAAACACCTCCGACTCTTTCTCAAAGAAAGGCCAATACTGCACCCCCGCTTCCTGTTGCCTTTGAATCTCCTGTGTTAATCTCGCTTCTACTTCATCCTCACTCAATGATCCATTGCTGCTAATCCATTTGGCAACCTCATGATCACCCCAAAGCGCAAATGCCAGTGCACGATCCCCTTCGTTCCACGTGGCACACTCCAGCCGTTCGGTTTCAAATAAAATGGTTCTGTTCATTATCGACTAACCTCCTGTATGCCAACACAAGACTGTGTGCCGTCTATACCTTAAATTAATCGAATAACTGCCAAAGTAAACAAACCTGTATAAAGCACTACTAAAGTTTAAAGGTAATACGCATTTATTATGACCAAGAAAAAATTTTGGCTAACGCAAACAGTGCAGACCATAGAATGAGCCCAACAAAAATAAAAATCAAAAAAATTATAAATGCATCGGCTACAGATGTAATCGTAAACCAGCCACTTAATATAAGGATAGGATAAATTGTTACAACCATCACCATAAAATGAACAGCGCTTTGTTTAGTCAAACTCCAATGTTCTATGTTATAGATAACGGATGCAGCACCGATAAAAAGAGCGATTAGGCTTGCAACAAATGTACCTTTAGCATCAGAAAACTTCCCTTGAGAATAAAGTAATAGAGCAATAACGCTCATAATGACGAATGGTATTCCACCTCTTAAGAGTGCTTTCATAACCAAGATTCTCACCTTCTTTCTTGAAGAAAAATTAGTTCATTATTTGAACTTATATAGTCCATATTACTTTAAATCTATGTTTATTCATCAAAAAAAAGAAAAAAACCCTGTCGACAAGATGTCCGACAGAGGTTCAACAAGTACATTACATCATTAGAAATCAGATGTTGCAATTTGAATCGTACCCGTAGATGCACCAGCTGCACTGGTCAATAACGCAGCGACGAGCAGCAAATCTACAGACAGTGTAAGGCTGTTGCCAGCAGGGATCAAATACGTGATTACCGGTGCATTCACACGAGTAACAACCAGGTCAACTGCGAACGGACCAAAGTTATTAACCGTAATACTCGCATTGGTTCCTCCAGTCAGATCTTCGTAATACGACTTGCCCACACTTGGATCCAGATTGTAAATCTGTTGCGGTAAAAGGATGGCCATTTGAAATCACCTCCTTTTGCTTTGATACGGTATTCTATGCTTGAAATCTATTAAAGCAACGGTGAATTACCCTTGTCATAGTGTCCATTTTTGATAGACTTCATAGATTAATAGACCACTGTACGCCAAAAGCCCCACCGGAACGTCCGATGGAGCCAACTACTCTTACTTTAATATTACAGATTTAACTACGCATACAGCATGAAGAAATTTAATTCATGGCCCTGCTGCTTCAGATAATTATAGAGCTGCGAGCGGTGATGGAATACATGCGTTAACGTTTCAATCTGCCATTGTGCCTGCAAGTGACCGTGTTCCATATAGAAAGCTTTGGTAGAGCGGTTCAGATAATCTTCTTCGTTTAATCCCGTGATATAGGCTTTGTAGGATTCGAAATTACTCCACAATGTTGCTTCAAGCTTCTCGATATCCTGAATCCCCAACAGGCTATTCTCTACGAGTCCAACCTCAGCTTCATCTTTTTCCTGCATGATGGCAAGGTCCGATGCGGTAATCTGGATAAAATGATGTACAAGCTCCACCAATGAACGCATATTCTCCTGTGGACGATACGACCAATCCTCCGGACGGATCAATCGAATTAACGAAGCCCCTGTCCGTACTCCTGTTTCCAGTTCAGTTAACAAATGATCCCGAATCTGCAATGTTCCATTCATATATGATGTCTCCCTTATCTTTTATTCTCACTCATGATCTTAGTATAACTGAAGACTCTACAGATCTATTGTACAAATCGGACAACATCCTGCCATGCTCTCTGGCTGCCGTCAACGGAGTCTCTCCATAAAACTTGCGAAATTGCCGAATCAGATGGGCTTGGTCAAAAAAACCATGATTCTGGGCAAGCATGGCCCAGTCTGCCGTGTACCCCTGATGAATATCGCTCAGTACACGATGAAAACGAACCACCTCGCTGAATCGTTTGGGGCTGATTCCGACCCATTCCGAGAATCTGCGATGCAACTGCCGTTCACTGATCACTTCACGCATTGCCAGCTCCTGGACACTCATACGTCCCCCATCTATAAAAATACTGTGCAACACGTTTTTCATCAGATCGTTCTCAGATGTGCTGGTCTGCACGGACAACGGATTCAAATATGCGTTCATGACCTCTACCCGTTCTGCAAAACTATTCGTTTCAGCCATCCGTTCCTGAAGCTCGTTCAGCCCCTCCGGCCAACATTCCTGAAGGGCAACTCGCTTATCCGTAAACCACTCCAGAGGCATGCCATGGAAGATATGCGCTCCACCTGGGAAGAACCGGACACCAAAAGTATAATCTCCAGCAGGAGGACCATCATCAGATGGCTCAGGTATAGTGAATGGCTGTGTATAATTGCCACAATATGCATAGGCGTACTTTGAACGGACGTGATCATATGTAATCAGCATGTCCGTGCAACCATCAGGCAATACTCGGGCAGGTACAGATATCACCGACTGATCTCGACCTGCTCCCTTAGCAACATCCCTGCGTGTGCTTGAAAGAGATCCCGATTCCCAATAACAGGCCACATATGCCATTAAGCCGGTGGCGGGTATTTTCTCAACATAATAACTGTTCGAATACGTTCCATTCATCTGAATCGGCTTAAACAACGGGTGCAAGCTGTGATCCACTATGCAATCCTCCGATCACTAGAGTTGGTTACACATTATGTATTCATCTATCATACCATCAACCGCACAAAGGAAGAAAAAAAGTGCCCTACCGGAGGACAATCCGATAGGGCCAGTCACACATCTATTTAACACGAGAAGGGGTTTACAAGACTTATCTTACCTCCGTAACCTTAATAGAAACTGAAATTGGGATGAAAAGAACATCAATTTTTCTAAAGTGTCTTGATCAGTATGGACGCAATTAACACAGATGCTGTTGTGACCGTTGTGAATCCCCCCACCAGCATTGGCGTTAAAATCTCATCGAGGATGGCTTTGCGTTCATTTTCATCACGTCCAACCGAACGGCTTACTTCCTCACAGATAATATAGTCCCCCGGAAAACCGAATAGTGCGGTCAGTGCTACAGGCAGACCTTTGAGTGGGTCCCATTTGAACAGCTTGGAACCGACAAATCCACCGATCAGCACCCCAACTACACCGATTGCGATAATGAATAACACCGGAATAATGGAACTAACCACCGCATCGAAAGTGATCGACTCCATACTTGTCATCACGACTACGATCAGACCTGTCATGGCAATCCCCGATGTACTTGCTTTATCCAGAATACGAGATGGGAATAGTCCAATCAGATGTCCTAGCACCCCAAGCAACAGAGCCCAGATACTGTAGCTAAGTCCGGTTACATTGCCTAGATAAATGGAGAGACTGCCCATAATGAACAAAAGCAACAGCAGAATAGGTGCGGTTTGGAAACGTTGTGGAAGGAATGTTTTGGCATTCGCTTCTTTAATGTTCACATTGGATTCGCCTGCAACCTTGTTCTCAAAAGCACCCTGTTTCTGTAGTTTCAGCGCATATCTGCGCAGCATGTTGGTTGCAATCGGCATTCCCACGAGAGAGTGAATTCCCAGAATAACGGCTGGTATCGTAATCAGATGCCCCAAGTTCATCTCCTGCAACTTCGTCGTTGTGATTAGATATGAGATAATGCCACCGACAACCGGACTTGATCCGGCAACAGCGGTAGGATAACCATAGAACGGTGATACGATTAACAGGATAAGACCTGTCGCCGTGAGTGATGCAAACAAAGAGATCAGTATTGCTTTATATTGGGAACGTATTAACTTCAGTGGTATTAATGTGCCCATGTGTACAATCAGCGGAGCCACCATGAGAGCCCCGAACGCAGTGAGAGCGGAGCTCGATACTACTCCTTTGGGAAATAACCCCGCCCAGTTCAGCAGCAAATATCCAATCAGAATCACAAGCAAGGAAGGAATTCGTGCTTTGGACCAGATCGAAACCAGTTCCCCTATAGCTAAAATAACAAGTAATACCGTGGCGATATATATCGGTTGACTAAACATGGTGGCTTCTCCCCATTCTCTATGTTGTCAGTGCAGTGCACGCAGAACCATCTTTCTCTTTCTTATTTCAAGCGTTCACCTGATAAATAGACCTGTTCGATATTCTCTGTGTTTTCGAGCAGTCCGATATCCGTTAACGGATTCATATTTAATACCAGCAGATCAGCAGCTTTCCCCGGCTCAATCGTGCCGATCTCCGCTTCCATCTGCATCGCTCTTGCTGCATCTCGTGTTGCAGCAACAATCGCTTCCATCGGCGTAAATCCAACATCTTCCACAAGCAATCGCAGTTCGAGTGCATTCCCGCCATGTTCAACAGGTGCACACGTGCAGAAATCTGTCCCTACTGCAATGGTTACGCCTGCCTTACGTGCAATAATCATGTTCTCAATATGCTCCTGATATACACTTTTGGCTTTGCGGATGCCAAATTCGGGAACACCGTATTTATGCCCTTCTTTGATAATCCGATGTACAATGGCCAACGTTGGAACCAGAACCGCCTTTTGATCCAGCATCATGCCAATACCTTGTTCATCAATGTAGATTCCGTGTTCAATCGTGCGCACGCCCGCTTCCAGCGCATTTTTGATCCCCTGTGTACCTTGCGCATGTGCAGCCACATATGACTGTACCGCTTCCGCTTCATACACGATCGCCTTCAGCTCATCCAAGCGGAATTGCGACCAGCGAGGGTCATCTTTCTCCGAAAGCACCCCGCCTGTGGAACACACTTTAATGAAATCTGCCCCTTCACGGAACTGCGTACGTGTTGCCTTAATCACTTCGGGAACGCCGTCACACACGGTAAACATATTCAGTTCCGTTGGAATCATATGAATATCTGCATGTCCACCCGTCTGAGAGAGCATATGACGGGATGTTTTAATTCGCGGCCCCTTCACCACACCTTCCTTAATCAGATCACGAATGTACACAGCAACGTGGCTGCCTACATCCCTGACGGTTGTAAAGCCCGCGTTGATCAGTTTCGGCAGATCCTGAAGTGCTCTTCCCATCTGAAGTTCATTGGCTTCGAGCGCCACCGCAGCCATATTCAGGTTTTTGGCTCCATGCACGTGGACATGGGCATCAATTAATCCGGGCATCACCGTTTTGCCTGTTACATCAACAAGCTTGGCACTTTCCGGAACTGGAACGGTCGCCTTCGCACCCGCAGCTATGAATTTTCCGTTCTCAACCAGGACCACACTATCGGAAACAGGCTCTCCACCTTGTCCATCAATCAACAATGCACCTACAAAAGCAGTAATTTGACTCATCTGTACTCCACCTCATTTTCAGACTTGGTTGCAAGTTCAACTATTTACAGCTCTACTGTTGTACTACGATAAAATTGTATAGTGTTAAAGTTAATGACATTATATAAGTTGCAAATGTATAATGTCATTGTTGATAACAACAGCATTTTGATATTTATTATGGTGATATACACAATATCGAATATAAATTACACAGCATAGTGAAGGTCATGTTATATATGTAAGCATTTGCCACCCTGTGAACACGAAAGGAGTACGTTTGCTATGATTCATGAAGCGGTTCGCTCATTTATGGTTCAGGTCTTTGGATCTGCTTCGTACGGAATCTGGATGAAGGACGAATACGATTTCCAATGGAATAACTGGCTGTGCGAAGGAGAGGTACCTGAATATACAGATCAAGAACAGATCGAGCCATCCTGGAAGATTCTCAGGTATACGTTTGATTTTCTGTCCAATATCAACATTCGTGTGGTGATCGATACCCAGAAACAACTCACCCTGCTACAAAGTGAACGTCTGGAGTCCTTGATTCGGGAAGGACTGCTGAAACAGCAGATCGAGATGGAACGTGCACACAATGATCGATGGTTGACCGGACTGCGGGAGCTGACCTGTTCCCTGGAGTTGAACGACTTGTTATTCAAAATCATGGAGAATGCACTGCATGTCATCCCTTCTCTTTCCTGTGGACTGTTCATGATGGTTGATCCGGACTCTGGCAAGATGATCCCTAGAGCCAAGGTCGGTTTTCAGGATAGTGTGTATCAATATCAGGGCGAGCTGGATGAGGGCATTACGGGAAAAGTATACGAGGAAGGCATTGGCCGAATGTACAGCACACCGGATGATGCCTTTAAGGATATGGGCAATGTCAGTCAGGAGAATGCGGATATCATTGTACGTTCATTGCCTGATGGTGTTATGGCGAAAGGGCTTATCGCCGTTCCTGTGACGATGAACACCCATAAAATCGGAGTGATGCTGGTATACCAATTTGAACAACACAGACGATTTGCCCCACATGATCTGAATGTGATGCAGGGATTCGCGGATCAGGCAGCCATTGCGATCTCCAATGCCACCATGTATTCAGAACTGCTGGAAACGAACCGATATCTCGTTAGCCGCAATGAAATTCATAATCAATTCACGGCCCTTTCCATTGAACATGTGAGCCTTGAACATATCATTGAGACGGTTGGGTCGATGTTGAAGCTTCCTACCTATTATGTGGACATGGCCAGAAATGACTGGTACCCCGTTCTCCCAGAAAGTGTCTTGTTAAGTGAGCTAGATATCTACACTGCTCTGGACAGTCAATTTAACCCCATCACCTTATCCGGTGGAACGAATCAAAGCGATTATTACCTGTATCCGATTGTGAATGGATCACTGATGCTTGGCTGTTTTGCCATCCAATTAGATCATCCGTTAGGTCAGCTGGATCATGTGATTTTGGAGCAAGGCGGAGCTATTGTCATGCTGGAGATGATGAACACCTACTCCCTCACCGAAATGTCCTATCGAAAAAACCAGGATTTCTTCAGCGATCTCGTGCAATATAGAGATCCACAGCAGTTGGAGGCACGACTTTCCAGCTTTCAATTGCCAGCCCATCAGTCCTTGTTCGTCGCACAATTGCAGCTCTATGGGGAACATCCCGATATGAAAACCACTGAAAATTGGGTGCGCAAATTGATTGGTTTTATCGAAAAGGAACTAGGCACCCGTGAACATCTGTTGTTCAGTGCACATCACAAAATTACGATTCTGGCTGCGGCACCCGAGCCCAAGGTCAGACATTGGATCATCAGCAGTTTGGAATCGGCTGTAGAGAAATGGACCACCTCCAAAACCCCTGCCCTATCTATCGGCATCGGCGGACTTTATCAAGGGCTTGAGTACGTGTCCAAAAGCAATGACGAGGCTACACGCTCGTTATCCTTTTTGCTGAAACAAAACAAAGCGGGCCTGATGCTCTACGAAGAAATCGGGATCAATCGGCTGTTTCTGAATCAGGAACCGTCTGATATTGAGAACTACATTCATGAAATTCTGTCGCCTCTTCAACAGCAAAAATCAGGAGAGCTTGAACTCACACTCAAAACCTACATTGCCGCAAATCGATCTGTGCAAGTCACAGCCGAACGTCTTCATATTCATACCAATACGCTGTACCTGCGTCTGCGCAAAATAGAGGAGATTCTACGCGTGGATCTGAACGATTCCGAGGGTTGGATGAAGGTGTATCTGGCATGTCATTTAAGTGATGTGTACTCTGTTGCCCCTAGGGCAGGTGGAGCATCAAAATTGTAACTTCATCAATTCAGTCCATGCAGTTTGCGAAAACGTTCGGGACTCATGCCTGTATGCCGTTTGAACATCGCACAGAAATAACTGGCGTTCTCGTAACCCACTCGATCAGCCACTTCATAGATTCGCAGCTCTCTTTCACTGAACATAAGTTGTTTGCTCCGATTGATCCGTTCCTGGTTCACGTAAAATACAGGTCTGATATGGAGCGCCTTCTGAAACAGCCTGCACAAATATTGGGGAGATACTACAGCCACATCGGCCAGTTCCTTCAGCGACAATGAACGATCCAGATGCTCTGCAATATAACGCAGCACAGGCTTCAAGCGCTCCAGTTCATCATTATAATTAGCGGAAGCGATGAGCATTGGCTTTAGATCCAGCAGCAGGGCATATAATTGTTTGGAGCATTCCACATCGTAATCTGCGTAATCCGTCGTATCCCCATGCTCTCCTCTAACCAGAAGTTGCTCCAGGCCACGTAACAGCGTGGCTTTTCTGAGTCTGCACACGCTTGAACCGGTTATCCCCGCGTAAGATAATAACTGGCTGGCCTCTCTCCCCTGGAACGACACCCAAGCCAGCTCCCAACGATCACTGATGGGCATATATCGATGCGGAATATCAGGATACAGAAAGAAAACGTCTCCCGGGCCGACGATATACTCTTCTTCCTGTATAATCAGTCTCCCCTGGCCATGAATAATCTGATGGATCTGATAATCCGGGAATCCCTCTGGACGCTCGGTTTCATATTGGTGTTCCCAGTAACCAACCGTGGTCATATAGATCGGCAGGCGAGCAGCTTCTTCTGTTTTACCAAAAAAAATCCGGGTATCCATCCAGTACACCCCTTTCTCCATCGTTAGTTTCATATTGTGATATATATGGGCAATATTCTTTATTCTCTAAGTCATCATTCAATTCTATAATGACAATATTATAACATTTCAGAAGGAGTTGCTGTTATGCGAAACAAATTGGTATACACCCCTCCGGCTAATGGATACCCGGAATGGAACAATAATCCTGAGACTTTTCAAGTAGGCCGTCTACCCGCACATGCGTCTATGGTAGCGTTTCCATCTGTAGCAGAAGCGTTATCCAATGAATCCAGTGCATCGCCATGGTACGCATCACTGAATGGTCAGTGGAAGTTTGCCTTTGCGGAGACACCGGAGCAACGGATTGCATCCTTTTATGAGAACAACTATGATGCCAGTGACTGGGACGAGATCGCCGTTCCCTCCAACTGGCAGCTACAAGGTTACGATTATCCCCAATATACGAATATGACGTATCCGTGGGTCGAGCGTGAGCCTGAATTGAAGCCACCCTTTGCACCAACGACTTATAATCCGGTGGGTTCGTACATCCGTACGTTTACGGTTCCTGCAGACTGGAAAGACCGGCCTGTTCTGCTGCACTTTGAGGGCGTTGAATCCGCCTTTTATGTATGGGTTAACGGGGAGCTCGTCGGTTATAGCGAAGACACGTTCACACCCGCAGAATTCGATATCACTGCATATCTGACGGAAGGTGAAAACAAGCTGGCTGTGGAGGTATATCGATGGTGTGATGCGAGCTGGCTGGAGAATCAGGATTTCTGGCGGCTAAGCGGCATATTCCGTGGTGTATACCTGCATTCACCTTCACCGGTTCAGATCGCCGATTTCTTTGTTCGCACTGAACTGGATGATGCCTATCAGGATGCGGAGCTGCTGCTGGATGTAAAATTATTCAATCATAACGCGGTGCAGACCACAGCCGGATTGTCCGTTCAGGCACAGCTCTATGATGCACAACAGCAGACTGTATTGAAGCAACCACTTACTGCGGCGGTCACTTTCCAGGGTGAGGATGAACTTTCATTCCAATTGTCAGCAGAGGTTATCCGGCCGCTTCTATGGAGCGCCGAGACTCCTCATCTGTATACACTTGTGCTGTCCATTCAGAATGAATCAGGCGAAACGCTGGAAGCGGTTCGCAGCCGGATCGGATTCCGCAAGTTTGAACTCAAGGATGGCCTGATGCAAATCAACGGCAAACGCATTGTATTCAAGGGCGTGAATCGTCATGAATTTTCCCCGGATACCGGTCGAGCCATTGGTCGGGAAGACATGATCCGTGACATCGAGCTGATGAAGTCCTATAACGTTAACGCTGTGCGTACATCCCATTATCCGAATCAGTCACTCTGGTACGAACTGTGTGATGAATATGGCCTCTATGTCATTGATGAAACGAATCTGGAGACTCACGGCACGTGGTACTATGGGCAAAAGGAAATGAACGAAAACAATATCCCGGCAAGTAAGCCGGAATGGCGTAACAACGTCATCGATCGCTGTAACTCGATGTTCCAGCGGGACAAAAACCATCCGTCCGTTATTATCTGGTCTCTAGGCAATGAGTCCTTCGGCGGCGATAACTTCATCGCCATGTACGATTATCTGAAACAAGTCGATCCGACCCGTCTCGTTCATTACGAAGGGACTTTCCATTATCGCCCTTCCGATTCGGCAAGCGACATTGAATCGACGATGTATATCAGTCCTCAGGATGTAGAGAATTATGCTCGCATGCAAGGACCGAAGAAACCTTATATTATCTGCGAATACAGCCATGCCATGGGCAACTCTTGCGGCGGTCTGCATCTGTATTGGGAATTGTTCGATAAATATGATGTGTTGCAAGGTGCATTCATCTGGGACTGGGTCGATCAGTCCATTCGTACCACGACGGCAGACGGTGTGGAATATCTCGCATATGGCGGAGATTTCGGCGAATTCCCTCATGATGGCAATTTCTGCGGAAACGGACTGATTCTGGCCGATAAGACGGTTACACCGAAGCTGGAAGAAGTGAAGAAATGTTATCAGAACGTTCGTATGGAGGCTATTGATGTCAAAGAAGGCCTGCTGCGCATTCGAAACCAGTTCCTGTTCACGGATCTGAGTGAATATTCGCTCGTATGGACAGTAACGCACGATGGTGTATCCGTTGAGAACGGCACGTTGGATATTGCGGTACCTCCAGGCGAATCGGCTGAAGTTCGTATCCCTTACACGCCATCATCCGATCTGTTCCAGGAAGCGGTGCTGACTGTATCTCTGGTAACCAAAGTCGCAACCAAATGGGCAGGAGTCGGTCACGAAATTGCCTGGGATCAGTTCGTGGTATCTCCGCGACTGCGTCCAATCCAACCGGTACACCAAGGACAAGGCAATTCACCACAGGTACAGGAACTGCAAGATGAATTGAAAGTAGCTACAGGGCAAGTCACGTTGAGCTTTAACCCGACTACTGGCGTGTTAACGTCTTATCAGATCAACAATCAGGAACAATTGCTGGCACCGATCCGGCCGAATTTCTGGAGAGCCATGACAGACAACGATATGGGGAACAAGCTGAATATGCGTTCTGCTTTCTGGAGAGATGCTCACGCTACCAGTAGATTAATTCGCTTTGAACACCATTCAGACGAACAAGGCATTCTCGTGACGACCGATTATACGTGGGATCAACATCCGGGATGTACGTTGTCCATCTCGTACCGTATTGATATGGATGGTGTATTGGAAATCAGTCAAACGCTTATTCCAGGCGAGGGCCTACCTGATCTACCAGAGTTCGGCATGTTGCTGCAACTGAGTAACAGCCTGGATACAATCTCTTGGTACGGCAGAGGCCCGCATGACAATTACGCAGACCGCCTAACCAGTGCACGTCTCGGCTATTACACAGGTGCGGTTCGAGATCAATTCGTTCCATACCTGAAACCACAAGAGTGTGGTAACAAAACCGATGTACGCTTTGCTGAAATCACGTCAACGGATGGTCAAAGTGGCCTGCACGTTGAAGCCAACATACCATTTGAGATCAATGCGTTGCCGTGGACACCTGAGGAACTCGAAGCCAATGATCATGTGTATAAATTACCTCAGAGTACACAGACTGTCGCCCGCATTAATTACAAACAAATGGGTGTCGGCGGGGATGATAGCTGGGGCGCACGTACCCACGCTGAATACACCTTGCCGGCCAACCGCGCGTATTCCTTCACCTTTACGGTAAGACCTGTATAACATCAAGCAAGCACTGCTGGCAGTATGTCGGCAGTGCTTTTTTGTTGGGGCAGTGAGTAGTGAGAGTTTGAAGTTTTTGATGGAACCATTATAATGAATGAGGCGCAAATGGAATTGTGCCCGCTGGAATAGGCCCAATTCTACATATATCATTTTGGGCCACAGATGTTGAGACACACTTATTAAGCATTTGATACAGTACTATTCCAAATACCCGTCTACTACGAGGTGAGCATGTGCAATACCTTTTTACAGTCATCTTTCTTCTTGGCTTACTTCCTTTCTTGGGATTTCTTGTTTTGATGATCCTCTCCATGCGCAAACATAACCGGATAACGATAAGACATACTATTCTATCCGTGCTATGCTTCGGAATGGCTTCAATAGGGTTGTATGGCATGCTGACTTTATCTTCGAACTCCGCTCAGACTGGACAAGATCAGACAGTGGAACAAAATTCAGGTAATGTTACCACAGACAAAGAACAGGAAGCTGCAAATCAGACGAGTCCCTCAGGCTTCCACATGACTACCGAAGAGTTTAAAAACAAGTTTAATGGCGCCGTGGGCAAATACCGACTGAATGGGTTGAGTATTACCCGCTTGAATATGAAAGAGTCTTCCAATCAGGTTACTAGCACTTTCGAGTATGTGTTCAATGACGAATTGCGCCTGGTTGGTGTAGTGAATGCAGATGAGAGCTTACAGGAAGTCACGTTATATGATACTGGTGATACAAGAGAACCAACGGGTGGAATTTTTTTGACTGCTATGGCCACGCTCATTCTCACAACCAATAGTGAGTACACGTATAACGATGCACAAGATGTTATTCAGGATATCGGTCTATTGAATCGCGATGTGAATCAGTCAGATTTTGATGGGGCAACGGTTAGAAATGGATTGGAATATCGCTTCAGCATCCAGGATCATGAACAATCTACTTTTAAAATAACTGTTGCGAAGTGAGATGCATTGGAGTAAAAAGGCCGCTCCATGAAGGAACGGCCTATCGGGTGATATGTTCTATGTACTATAGATTGACTCAGTGGTTGCCACCAAACCAATGATGAACACCTCCGCCATGCGAGATTTACTCAAAAGTTATAGTCTCGCTTTGATTGTTCCAACTCATTTTAAAAGTAATCGGATCTTTCATTTTCTCCGTCTCCGTAATTGTTCCCGACATCGTGAACGGTACCCCTTCTTCATCAAGTGATTTCCCCTGTTGTGATAAATTGTTGCCCGTAAGGTCAAACACAAAATCTTTTATACGCTTTTCATCACCGATGTAGGTTATCGTATAGATCCCTGTCGATCTCTGAAGAGATATATTCCAGTTATCGCTCTTTCCGCGGATGATATCATCCGCACCACAAGCTGAGACAATAGATACAAGCACTATAATACAAAGAATCATTGACAGTTTAAATAATTTCATAAAATCCCTCCTTTTAGGAATATACCCAAAAATGTGAGATGTGATATTTGCCTAATTATCCCCAGCATCTGCTCCAGTATAATGTGTCTTACCTTTGAATCACATGACTAATGATCTTCTGAGCATCGTACTTGACCCATCCCAACAGCGCTGAGCCCCGAGATGTTTGCCAAGGTAGTCCAACATAGTACAGTCCAGCAACCGGTGATACGCCTCTCTCGTGTATCATTTCACCTTTGGAATCAAAAGCAGTATGGATATCGATCCAACTATCATTTCGCTTAAATCCAGTCGCCCAGATCATATTGTCTATTCGTGTCTCACTCCCATCCTCATATAGGATGCGGTCATCTATCGCATTAATGGCACGTGGGCGCATGTTGACCTTCCCCTGGGTCATCAATTCTTTTAACGCATAGCCATAGACGTACTCAGGCTGATTCCGCAACCATTTTCCAACCATACGGTCAGCACTTGCACGTAATATTCCGAGCTTTTCGAAATACCAGAATATACTTCGTTTCATAATATGCAATGGCCTAAAGGTAATATTTCGAGCTATGGATATGTATACCATTTGTTGTTCATCTGCTGCTAACTCTACGGCGATTTGGGCACCCGAATTGCCTCCGCCTACAACTACTGTTGTGCCAGGGAGCAATTGAGAGCTATTTCGATACTCTGATGAATGAAGCTGAATTACACTCTCGGATAATGACTTTGCAAAAGATGGAACATTTGGGGTCTGGAAAGGCCCTGTGGCAACGATAATATTGCGCGCTTCAATTATTTCATCATTGGTTTCAGCATAGTACACCTCATCTTGCTTGGAGAGACGGGAGATTAAACAGTTTAACTTTATGGGAAGATGCATTTGCTTGGCGTAACTTTCAAAATAATCTGCAATTTCATCTTTGCTTGGCAGATCATTTTCGTTTCCACCAAGCGGCATTCCCGGTAACCCATCATACATTCGTGGAGTAAAAAGACGCAAGGAATCGTACCGTTTACGCCAAGATTCCCCGACAGATGAAGCAGCGTCAACGATTACAAAGGTTAAGCCCGACCTCTGAAGATAGTAACCTGCTGCCAATCCTGCTTGCCCAGCTCCGATAACCAATGCATCGTACATATGAATCATCTCCAATATCATTTATGTATTAATATATGAGCATTTATTCATATGTTTATTTTACTTAAGAGTTGGCTGTTTAGCAAGTGAAGAAATCATCACTGCCTTTTTTTCAAAAAATCATTAAAAAGACTCCCTCGCGGGAGCCTTTACATATTTCAGCTGTGGGTTCGATCTAGCGTAACTTTGAACCTAAATATGATGATATTTTGTTTACCCGTTAGTTATTACCTGGTGTATCGGTCAATGTCATCCATCGCTGACTCGTGCTCTCTTCTATGGTGATCTTCGTGCTGACGGACATCGTTCTTTAACTTCGCTAAGAATCCCCAGCCCATAAAAGCAAGTAGCAGCACCGTAATCAGTGCATATGCAAAGCTATATAGATTCATGAAGAAGTTGATAAATATTGCAGCGAGCATCAAGCCCAGAATCAACAATGTCCATTTCGTACCCTTTCTCACAATCATTTCCTCCTTAATTAGCGTTTGTTTCCAGAGAAACATTCAATATGCCAGACATCCCTTGTGCAGAAGAGGTATTCACATAATACCCACCCGTCGACAGCGCTTTGTCACTATAATATGTATGCTCTTTTCCATCAGCCGGAATACTGCCAGACAAGATCTTCGCTCCACTAGTCGATCCTTCATTAATGGTGAACGTAAAGTGTTTCGAACCCGTGTTTGTAAAACTCACTTTCACCAATGCAGATCCTGCTGCAATATCAAACCGATGCATATTTGCAGTACCCACGAAATCCTCATTATTGATTACTGTTAATGAAGTACTTATAGATTCATTCGCTTTTACGAATCTCTCTTCATCTTGGGAAGTGAAATTGTAGATTAAGATGATAACCGCAGCAGAAACAAGAACTGCCACTATCATTTTTCTAATATGCTTCATGATATATGGCCCCCAAATCTCAATACTAACCTTCATCATACAACTGTAAATATCTCCTATGCAATAGGAACTATATATAAGGTAAATGCTAGTGACTTAATTATGAAAATACTCAACAACACAAAAAACCACTCCTTAATAGATATTAAGAAGTGGTCATTGTTTTATTTATCATTCTAATAGTGGCTGCTTCAAGAATTCTTGTCACACCATAACGAGAATTCGCTCTGGCAGGCACATGATGCATTTAAGGTTTTTACACCTTTATTACATCATGCCGCCCATTCCACCCATACCGCCCATATCAGGCATTCCGCCGCCAGCACCTGCTGGTTCTGGTTTGTCAGCGATAACCGCTTCAGTAGTCAGGAACATTGCTGCTACGGAAGCAGCGTTTTGCAATGCATAACGTGTTACTTTCGCAGGGTCAACGATACCCGCTTCGATCATGTTAACCCACTCGCCAGTCGCAGCGTTGAAGCCTACGCCAGTTTGTTCTTTTTTCAGACGCTCCACGATTACGGAACCTTCTTCGCCAGCGTTAGCTGCGATTGTACGGATTGGTGCTTCCAAAGCGCGCAGGACGATGTTTACGCCTGTTTGCTCGTCACCGGACAGGGCTACGCCTGCAACCGCGTTGTATACGTTCATGAGCGCTGTACCACCACCGGATACGATACCTTCTTCAACCGCAGCGCGAGTTGCGTTCAGGGCATCTTCGATGCGAAGTTTGCGTTCTTTCAATTCTGTTTCAGTTGCCGCACCGACTTTGATTACTGCTACACCGCCGGACAATTTAGCCAGACGCTCTTGCAGTTTCTCTTTGTCGAACTCGGAAGTTGTTTCTTCCAGTTGTGTACGGATTTGGCTAACACGTGCATCGATATCGGATTTGTTACCAGCACCGTCAACGATGATTGTGTTTTCTTTGGTTACACGGATTTGACGAGCTGTACCCAGTTGTTCCACAACAGCGGATTTCAGGTCCAGACCCAGTTCTTCCGTGATCAATTGGCCACCAGTCAGAGCAGCGATATCTTGCAGCATTGCTTTACGACGGTCACCGAATCCTGGAGCTTTAACAGCTACAGCATTGAATGTACCACGCAATTTGTTCACAACCAGCATAGCCAGTGCTTCGCCTTCGATATCTTCAGCGATCAATACCAGCGGTTTGCCTTGTTGAACGATTTTCTCAAGCAATGGCAAGATGTCTTGCGTGCTGGAGATTTTTTTGTCTGTGATCAAGATGTACGGATTGTCCAAAACAGCTTCCATTTTGTCCGTGTCTGTGATCATGTAAGGAGAGATGTATCCACGGTCGAATTGCATACCTTCAACCACTTCAAGCTCCGTAGCGAATCCACGGGATTCTTCTACAGTGATAACGCCGTCTTTACCTACTTTTTCCATAGCTTCAGCGATCAGTTCGCCTACTTCTTCGTCAGCTGCAGAGATTGCTGCAACTTGTGCGATGGATTGTTTGGTTTCAACCGGTTTGGAGATGGATTGCAATTCAGCAACCGCAGCTTTAACCGCTTTGTCGATCCCTTTACGGATACCGATTGGGCTAGCACCTGCAGTTACGTTTTTCAGACCTTCTGTGATCAGCGCTTGCGCGAGTACAGTTGCTGTTGTAGTACCGTCACCGGCAACATCGTTGGTTTTAGTAGCTACTTCTTTAACCAGTTGTGCACCCATGTTCTCGAATGCATCTTCCAGTTCGATTTCTTTAGCAATCGTTACACCATCGTTAGTGATGAGCGGGCTTCCGAATTTTTTCTCCAGAACCACGTTACGGCCTTTAGGACCGAGTGTTACTTTTACTGCATTAGCCAATGCATCCACACCACGAAGCATGGAGCGACGAGCGTCTTCACTGAATTTAATGTCTTTAGCCATGTTAAGAAAACCTCCCTAGTTTTTGTTGGAAAATGGTATTGCTATATGGTTCGGTTATCCGATTAAATTTGAATTAGTCGAGAATCGCGTGAATATCGCTTTCTTTCATAATCAAATATTCTTTACCTTCGAACTTGATTTCTGTACCGGCATATTTGGAGAAAATAACGCGATCTCCTTCTTTCACTTCCAGAGCCACACGTACGCCGTCTTTCAATGCTCCAGCACCAACTGCAATGATTCTACCCTCTTGCGGTTTTTCTTTGGCGGAGTCCGGGAGTACGATCCCGAAAGAAGTTGTTTGCTCTTGCTCCAGTGGTTCTACCAATACGCGTTCACCTAAAGGTCTGATCATGAAAAATAGCCTCCTTTTGAAATTATATAACGTTACATTGTAGGTTGTAGCCATATGTATTAGCACTCGACAGTGTTCAGTGCTAACAACCAACTTTATGATACTCAACTTGAAGCATGATTTCAAGTCCTTTTGACGAATTCCTGTGAGAATTTACGTTGATTTTACACGAACATAGCCAAAGTACACCCGCTGTGCCTGGTTCTATGTGGAAATTCACTATTCTTATTTTACGAAATTCTTGAGCCCTTCTGCAACGTTAGCAGACAGTCCCTTTCCCATTGTATCCATTGTTGAACATAATATGCCTGCTTGTCCTGCCTAGCTGTGGAACAATCTACAACAATAGCCCGGAAAAGAACAAACCGTCTTCTCCGGGCACATTACAGTTACTGATCATCCTCACTCACACGCATACCAGTCATATACCAGCCATAATGAATGAGATATCCTGTGTTCCATTTTGATACCATCTTATGTTCTAACCTGCATGCTTCTTATCCTCGGCACGGACGTAACGGGATTCGATCTCTTCATCGGCCGCAAGCTGCTTGCGGTATACAATTGCGGATAATAACACACTGATTTCATATAACAGAAGCAAGGGAATCATCACCAGCAGATCGGATATGAAGTCTGGAGGTGTAATCACCACTGCAATGAAGATCAGGACAAAATAAGCAACTCTGCGCATCTTGCGAAGACGAATGGGATTCAGAATCCGCAGTCCTGTCAGAAACATAATAAGCAAAGGAAGCTCGAATAACAGGGACACAGGCAGCACAATGCCAAACAGGAAGCTGAAATACTGTTTCATCCCGTAGGTCTCCACAAGCCCCATCTTCTCCGTAATCGCTGTTGTAAAGGCGAGTGCCATCGGAAATATAACATAATACGAAAAGGCCATCCCTATAAGAAATAACAGAAATACATAAGGCACATACTTCAGCGTTGCTTTTCGTTCGCGCGGTTTAAGCCCCGGACTAACAAACTTCCAGATCTGATACACCGTAAACGGCAGCGTAATGATAAGTGAAAATAAACCCGCAATCTTCATGTAAATGCCAATCCCGTCCCAGAACGAGAAGGCATGCAATACAAAACCTTTGGCCGACTCTGACTTGGTCAGATATTGGTATACCGGGTCCGCTACAAAAAATCCTGCAATCAGTCCCAGCACAAAAATACTTAATACGTAGATCAGCCGCTTCCGCAGCTCACTCAGATGTTCCGTAATCGACATTTCTTCCATTTGCTGCGTCATGCCTGCCCCCCATTATTGCCAGCTTAAAATACAAAACCCTTCCGGCAGGAAGGGATTTCTCTTTCATTGCCGTCAAGATTATTCCGGCAGGCGTTTATCAGCAGGCTTGTCTGCAGGTGTGCTCTCAGCCGCCAGCGGTTTTGCCTTCTCCTGCTCTTTGCGATTGGATGAGTCATCCTCAGAGATAATCTCGCGAGCGCCCTCTTTGAATTCACGGAAGGTACGCCCAACTGCACGTCCCAGTTCCGGAAGTTTGTTGGGTCCAAACAACAGCAATGCAATCACGGCCAGCAAAATAAAACCCGTTGGTCCAATGGAACTTAACATTGATATTCCTCCTCGTCTCAAGCTTCAAAGATGCGCATATTCGGCCAGATGTTCATAGATGTCTTCTGCGTCGTTCTTAATTTAAGCCCATCATACCACAGATGTAACCACTTACATAACCCGCAATATTCACAAATAAGAGATATCACCTTACTAACCAACCATGGTTTATGCGTAATTGGATATCATGCCCGAGAGTCTGTACTCGCTTATTGCTTAAACTGACCCGTAACCATCAACAGCGCTTCCGGAAGCTGATCCATAATGGCAGCCAGATGTTCGTGCACACCCTTTGGCGTACCTGGGAGATTGACAATCAGCGTGCGACCACGAATGCCACAGACCCCACGGAACAGCATGGCAGAACGGTTTTTGCTCATTACACTGTACCGCATAGCCTCTGCCATCCCTGGAACTTCCCGTTCAATTACGCGCCGGGTCGCTTCTGGAGTAATATCACGAATGGCCAGCTCCGTTCCACCGGTAGTCAGCACCAGATCGGCGTGAAAATAATCCGTCATCTCAATCAAAGCCGCGATAATCTCATCGGGTTCATCCGGGACGATACGGTACTCCACGATTTGACCACCCAGCTCTTCTTCCACCAGCTCCCGAATGACTTGTGCACTCGTATCCTCACGTTCCCCGCGGGCTCCTTTGTCACTGGCTGTCAGGATTGCTGTTCTCCACACCATAAAGATCACCCTTCTCCTCTATGAAAATAAATATTGTCTATCGGCTGTAATCACCGTTTTTGCCACCACTCTTGGAATTCAGCATGGTTGGACCGATAATCATATCTTTTTGCATGGCCTTGCACATGTCATAGACCGTCAGTGCTGCAGCCGAGGCAGCCGTGAGCGCCTCCATCTCAACACCCGTCTTACCTTCGGTTTTGACAGTAACTTCAATGTGTAATTCATCCACTCCGTTATCATGAAAACGAATATCCACACCCGTCAGTGCCAGCGGATGGCACATCGGAATCCAGTCCGACGTTTTCTTCGCGCCTTGAATCCCGGCAATCTGAGCCACAGCCAGAACATCACCTTTGCCGATTCGGCCCTCCCGAATCGCTTCCAATGTATCTGGATTCATCGTCACCTTGGTTACGGCCACAGCCGTACGCACGGTAATTTCCTTACCCGAAATATCAACCATCCGGGCCCGCCCCTGTTCATTAAAATGGGTCAGTTTTCCACCCGAAGCCTGGCCGTTGTTCACTTCTGAACTCAATCACATCACAACCCTTTATTCGATATGTAATATACCTTCGGTTGTTATCAACAGATCCATCCGCAGATCGAGCAGGTCCATCGGGATCTCCTCTTGTAACTGACCCGGCAATACCATCGCAGCCATCAAAGGTTTCTTGCCCGTCATCACACATGTTGCTGCAAGCGTCTCGGCAAAACGATCATAATAACCGCCACCGTAACCAATACGCCCCCCATGCAGATCATAACCAAGCCCCGGTACCAGTACGAGATCGATATCCGGCCAATCTTCAGGCTTGAGAACTTCACAGGAATCCTTGGGTTCCGGTATCCCCCATATGCCTGGCTCCAGATCCCGTTCTCCGGTCACTCGCCGTAGCTCCATTCGAGGTGGGTTCGCCAACACTTTCGGTGCATACATCACATCTCCATGATTCCAGCCCTCTTGAAAAAGAAAAGCTGTGGATGCTTCGCTTCCATAGGACAGATAACTGAATATGACGAGTGGTCTGTTCATGACCTTACTCTTGGCCTGTCTAAGGCGATCCAGCTCACGCCTCATTCCAACGTTAATCTTAGTCATCGCCTGCTGATGCATGCTCGCATCCATCAGATCACGGCTCTGTCTCAGTCTGGATCGAAGCTGGCTTTTCAGTTCCGCATGATCCTGCATATCCTTGAATAACCTCCTGTTGATAGGGAAGGTACAAAAAAGCGCTCATTAAAAAACAATTTATATGTTATGACCAGTTGTCATCTTGTTGAAAAGGTTAAAATGATTCATTTTCTGCAAAATCCTCATGTAATAACATGCCTTCTTTCAGTTTATCATTGATTGATCAAAAAGACTACATGCCCCATGCGTTCCCAATCGGTGCAATTGCTCTGTATTTCATGTAAACTGGGATATAGTTGTCATATCAAGAACTGGACCTATGGAGGAACTTAATTTTATGCTGCTGCAAGTATCCGGAATTATCAAACGTTTTGGTGTCGATCCAATCCTGGACGGCGTGAACTTACAAATATTAGAACGCGAGCGCATCGGCCTCGTTGGTGTAAACGGTGCAGGAAAATCCACTTTGCTCAAAATTGTAGCTGGTGAAATGTCCTATGACGGGGGACAGATTTTCAAATCCAAAGAAACGACGCTCGGTTACCTGGCTCAGAATAGCGGGCTGCAATCCGATCGCACCATCTGGGAAGAAATGATGAACGTGTTCGCTCACCTGACACAGGCTGAAGCCGATTTGCGTCAGATGGAGCGCGATATTGCCGACCCTGCCCAGATGGAAGACGAGAAAAAGTACGCGGACCTGCTGGAACGTTATGCGAAACGCTCCGACTGGTTCAAGGACCATGGCGGTTATGAGATGGAAACCCGCATTCGCAGCGTATTGCACGGGATGGGATTCGGGGAATTTTCGCCGGACACCCCCATTGCTACGCTGAGCGGCGGGCAGAAGACACGCCTTGCACTTGCTCGCATTTTGCTTCAGGCACCCGATCTGCTCATGCTGGACGAGCCTACCAACTATCTCGATATCGCAACCCTCACCTGGTTGGAAGATTATCTGAGAGGTTATTCAGGCGCATTGCTCGTGGTATCCCATGACCGGTACTTCCTCGATCGGCTCGTAACGACCATCGTAGAGATCGAACGGCATCGCTCCAAAAAATATACGGGCAATTATAGCCGTTATATGGAACTCAAGGCTGCCGAATATGAGACGCAGATGAAGCAATATGAGAAACAACAGGGTGAAATCTCGAAGATGGAAGATTTTGTCCAGAAAAATATTGTACGTGCATCGACGACCAAACGGGCTCAAAGTCGCCGGAAGGCCCTCGAAAAAATGGAGCGCCTAGATAAGCCGATGGGAGATTTGAAAAAAGCTCATTTTTCCTTCGAAACAGCCGTGATGTCTGGCAAAGAAGTGCTTCGTGTGGATCAACTGTCTGTCGCTTATGACGAGGCTTCTCCATTGTTCCGCAATGTATCCTTTGATCTGCGGCGCGGGGAAACCGTTGCTCTGATCGGTCCAAACGGTATCGGCAAATCCACCATGCTGAAGTGTCTCACCGGAAGTTTACGTCCGGTATCCGGGGATATCCAATGGGGAACGAAAGTCCAGATTGGCTATTATGATCAGGAACAGACGGGGCTCAATCCGTCCAACACGGTTCTGGAAGAACTGTGGAGTGCCTATCCGGGGATGGAAGAAGCACGTATTCGTACCGTACTCGGGAATTTTTTGTTCAGCGGTGACGATGTGCTCAAGAAAATCTCTTCCCTCAGCGGCGGCGAGAAAGCACGTGTCTCTCTATCCAAGCTGATGCTGAAGGAAGCCAATATGCTCATTCTGGATGAGCCTACGAACCATCTCGACCTGTTTGCCAAAGAGGTGCTGGAAGCGGCGTTAATGGATTATGAAGGTACCCTGCTGTTCATTTCCCATGACCGATACTTCCTCAACAAAATGGCCGAGCGCATTGTCGAGCTTCATCCAGGTGGAACAGAACACTATCTCGGAAATTATGATGATTATGTGGAGAAGAAACAGGAGCTTGAGGACATCGCACGCGAAGCTGCTGAGGCACGTCAAGCTTCATCCAAGAACTCTTCCAAATCCGATCCGAGTACAGCAACAACCGAAAAATCTGGAGCGGCTTCGTTCGAAGCGGAAAAACAAGCAAAGCGTGAAGAACGTAACCGGCAACGCAAGCAGGAAGCTCTGGAACAACAGATCGCGGAACTGGAAACGAAAATTACAGAGCTTGAGGAGCAGATGGCTCTGCCTGAAATCTACCAGGATTATATGAAGCTGCAAGAACTCCAGCAACAATCGGAGGAGCGCAAAGCAGAGCTCACCAAGGCGTATGAGGAGTGGGAAGAACTAGCTATGGAATAGCCCAAATTGAGAAACATGGCTTGAACAAGTCCTTACAAATATAGTTGTACCTCGGCTGATTCCTTACTGGGATCAGCTTTTTGTTTAAGTTGGGGTGACTTGTTTTGGATTTTGTCAAATTCACTCGAATGAGGAGAAATATTTTTATACGCCCATCTTTCATACTTATCCACAGCAAAGCAAGATAGCAAGCACATTAATAACCTTAATTATACAGCGGTAGAATAGCCTTTTACACACAAAAACCATATTTATCCACCAAGTTATCCACGTTATCCACAACTTTGTGGATAGTAAGGAGTCGTTCTATCCCCTAAACCCTTTTCGTTTCGAAAACTGCACTGGTTTGACTTTATCCCAGTTACCCACAATTTTCACTGGATATGTGGATAACTATAGTCACACCTTGACAAATAGACTTTCCCTCTCTTCATACTTCCTCCATAAAAAGACAAAAGCAGACCTCTGTCGTTCAAGGCCTGCCCGTTGTTTACTCACATGATGCAATGTAGATCAAATCGAATCGCGATGAGTACTATACCTGCTGCACATACGATCTGACCCAGATGATCTACGCATGTGCTTGTTCATGATGTTCGGAAGGCTCCGCCTTCAGCCCAGCAGCATTGCAAGCCGCCACATAAGCCAAACCGGCAGCCATGACGATATCATTATGTGTTGCCGTTCCCCGGAACTCACGTCCTGCACGCTCCACGGTAACTACAGCCTCCGCACTTGCACCCTCTCCACCGCTCAAGGCATGCATCTCCATATCAACAAAAGCAATGTCATCCGAAATACTCTGACCAATCGCACGAATGGTCGCATCCACTGGACCCCCGCCAACGGCAGAGTAAGACTGTTCTCCAGCACTTGTACGAATACGAACGGCGGCCATTCGATCGGTCATGCTGCCCGCCGTCACCTGCAATTCAACCAGCTCATAATCCTGTGCAGGAATATTCATGGTCTGGCTAACCATCTGCAGCAACTGGTCGTCACTGACCACTTTTTGCTGGTCTGCGGTTTCTTTGAACACCTCATACAATTGCTCCATTTGTTGCTCATCCGGCTCAAAACCGTATTTGCGAACCCGATCCTTCAGAGCGTGACGACCAGAGTGTTTGCCCAGAATAATCATGCTGCGAGGGATACCCAGCGCTTCCGGGTCCATAATCTCATAAGTGCTCCGATTCTTCAGCAGACCATCCTGATGGATGCCGGATTCATGCTGGAATGCATTACGTCCCACCACCGGTTTGTTGTATGCAATCGGGAAGTGCATGGCACGGCTAATCTGACGAGAAGTCTCATACAGCTGGTTCAGCTTAATGTTGGTCGTTGCACCAATTGCATCTCCCCGGGTCTCCAGAGCCATAATCAGTTCTTCCAGTGCACAGTTCCCCGTCCGTTCTCCGATACCATTGATCGTCACTTCAATCTGGGAAGCCCCATTGGCAATCGCGGCCAAACTATTCGCTACAGCCAGGCCCAGATCATTGTGACAGTGTGCACTATAGCGAACCTGATCGCCTCCTCTTGCACCCTCACGTACCCGGCGGAACATCTCGCCATACTCATGTGGCAGAGCATAACCAACGGTATCCGGCAGGTTGATAATACTCGCTCCAGCTTCAATAGCGACTTCAACCATTTCAATCAGATCGTCCATCTTGGTACGAGCCGCATCCATAGCAGTGAACTCTACGATGTCCGTGAACTGACGCGCATAAGATACCATCTCACGAGCGGTAGCCACCACTTCACTACGCGGACGGCGCAGCTGATGCTCTATATGAATATCCGAGGAAGAGATAAACAGGTGAATTCGGCGCCGTGCTGCATCTGCTGTTGCCTGAACGGCTGCATCAATATCACCTTTGACCGCACGCGCGAATCCACAAATCTCCACGTTCTGCAACTGTCTCGAAATCGCCTGAACCGCCGCGAACTCACCTGGACTGGAGATCGGGAATCCAGGCTCAATGACGTCAATCCCCAGAGATGCCAGTTGGTGTGCCAGTTCGATCTTTTGCTCGGGTTGCAGACTCGCTCCCGGGGCCTGTTCTCCATCGCGCAGCGTTGTATCAAAAATCTCAATCATACGTTTGTTATTAATCGTTGTCATATTCATCAACCTCCATCAAATTTTATATTCATTTTTGTTACGATCCACGAGCCATAGAACACCCGCTGATCGCCATCAATGTTGTTATATATTTTGTTTGTAAATGCGTATGTCGTTAGTAGCTTAGTCCTTGGTAATCATTAGAGCCTATTGCATATTTAGTGCCTATACTTGATATTTCATGTTCATTTACTCGATGTTCCATATTCATTGCTCGTTTGTTAAATAGCCTACTTGCTTGTGACAGGTTGTACGTCGACTTACACCCTGTCTTTCTCCCTTTTCAATCTCCATATGGTTTATCCCACGCCCACCCTGCTGCCGGCAGCAAACACAAATAACCCGCCATCTCATATAAGAGACGGCGGGTTGTTCTCCCCTCCGCGGTACCACTCTTGCTTGATGGGCCAGACTTACGCCGGACTCCATCCACCTCGTCGTCTCCGAAATCCGTTGGATGTGTGTGCACGTACGACATCACTGGAATTCGGAGAAACACCCTATAACGGAGGTTAACCGTTGCTGTGTAACACATGTCGCTGACCATTAGGACAACGGGGCGATTGATATCGTCCCCATGCTTCCACAACTCCGTTCCCGGGCGAGATTCGAATGACTCAAGCCACTGCGTCGCACCATCCCGCAGCTCTCTGAGCGCTTTATCATTCTACTGCTCCCGTTCATCACATTTAACCTATGACCTAACTTCATTCATCCTTATTTTAAAAATCAAAAAAAGCCTGCCACCTCATGCAATAATGCAAGAGACGACAGGCTGTTCACCTTCGCGGTACCACTCTTGTTGACTTCCTTCCTGTTCATTCAAGAGAACCCCTAGATGCTTTCGCACCTCCGGATCACTTGAAGCAGCCTGAAAGCCCCCTCAGTTATTGTCGGCAATCCTTGTAATAACAGTCCTTCCGACAACGGCCCATTCACGGAGGCAACCCGTAACCATGTACTTTGGGCCAATAATCGGCCTTCGGATTCTCCCGGGGAGTCACCGTGTTCCATCGTTCCGCTTCCAGGTGAGTTTCAGGTTTCCTTCGACTGCGTTGCACCAACCCGCAGCTCTCTAAACCGGGAATTGACCTTACTGTTCCTGTTCATCGCGTTTATCCATTCAGGAAAATAACTTCCTGTTTAAATTTGTAACTAATATACATTCTTCACATGCAGGCTGTCAACTCTTAATCTCAAACGGCCTGTTTATATAAACTATAAGTGCGTGTTCAAAAAGATAGGTTTTCAGTACCGAAAGATGGGATGAAGCTAGAAATGGAGTAGCGGAGCGTAGTCAAAACTACGTGAGCAACTACAATGTTTCCGAAGGAAACAACCTTCGTAAGCCTCCCCCTTATTTCGGCTGAATTCCATATTCGATGCTGATGATGCCGCTAGGCATCCTTCGTAATCAAAATCAGGCTTTTTGAACAACCTCTATAAGGACTGAACGGACCATGCCTCCAGGGAAAGCCCCGGGTCAGCTTTGGCATCAAATTCAGAGATTTCTCCCCGCTGCCATTTCAGATATGCAGCCGCTCCGATCATGGCCGCGTTATCCGTACAATATTCCATTGGCGGGATTAACAGCTCAAGCCCTTCCTTCGTGCATCGCTCCTTTAATGCAAAGCGCAATCCCCGGTTAGCGGCAACACCACCACACAACAGCAATTGTTTTGAACCATACTCACGAACGGCTCTTACTGCTTTCTCCACCAGGACTTCTACGACAGCTTCCTGGAAGCCACGTGCAACGGCAGATGGCTCCAAGGTTTCTCCGCGCATTTTAGCCTGATTCAGCGCATTCAGTACAGCAGACTTCAGACCACTGAGACTGAAATCATATGAACCTGCTTCCAGCCATACCCTTGGTAGTGGTACCACATCCTCCGCTTCAGACGCCATCCGGTCCACATGCGGACCTCCCGGATAAGGACAGCCCAATGCACGTGCTACTTTGTCATAGGCTTCGCCGACGGCATCATCTCGCGTACGACCAATCAACTTGAACTTGCCTTCAGATTCCATATGCACAAGTTCTGTATGTCCACCCGATACGACCAGTGCCATCGCCGGGTATTGCAGTTCATGGGTAAGTCGGTTGGCATAAATATGCCCAGCAATATGGTGTGTGCCAATGAGCGGTTTGCCGAGTGCCATCGCCAGCGTTTTGGCCGCAACGATTCCGACCAGCAATGCCCCAACGAGTCCCGGGCCTTGCGTCACGGCAATTGCACTCAGATCACGCGGACGAATGCCGGATTGTTCGATCGCCTGTTCCAGCATCAACGTAATGACTTCCACGTGTTTGCGTGAAGCGACTTCAGGGACCACACCACCAAATGCCTTATGCGTCTCGATCTGACTTGAGATCAGATTGGACAGCACTTCCCGTCCGTCCTTGACTACAGCTACCGATGTTTCATCACAGCTTGTCTCCACCGCCAAAATGTAGGATGGTGCAGAATTTATTTTTTCATTGAGTTCGTTCATGAATCCAGTACGCTTCCTTCCTCTTCGCCGCTCCGGCCTGCAGACGGCAAGTTCGCCCACATAATCATCGCATCTTCCCCATTATCGGAGTAATACCCTTTACGAAGACCCGCCGATTCAAACCCTTTTTTCTGATATAAACGCTGAGCTATGCTGTTCGACACTCTGACCTCCAATGTCATTCGTTCCATCCCGAGATAAGCCGCTGTACTCATTAATTCATCCAGTAACTTTTCGCCAAGCTTGCGTCCACGATACGCGCCTCTGACTGCAATATTGGTAATATGGGCTTCATCCATAATCGTCCACATTCCGGCATAACCAATGGCTTTGCCTTCCAATTCCATCACCATATATTTAGCAAATTGATTGTGTGTCAATTCATTTTGAAATGCTTCTTCTGTCCAAGGCAGGGTAAAGGCCTCATGTTCAATCTCCATCACATCGGGAATATCCGCGAGTGTCATGAACCTGAACTGAAGCGATGCTTCCTGCTTATTATTCGCCACGTTGTCCATCTGCTTCCCCCCTTTAGTGCGTGTTCAAAAAGACCGGTTTTCAGTACCGAGAAGATGGGATGAAGCTAGAAATGGAGTAGCGGAGCGTAGTCAAAACTACGTGAGCAACTACAATGTTTCCAAAGGAAACATGCTTCGTAAGCCCCCGCTTATTTCGGCTGAATTCCATATTCGACGCTGATGATGCCGCTAGGCATCCTTCGTAATCAAAAGCGGACTTTTTGAGCAACCTCTTTTAGCCTTTGCGCAGCAGATTGGCTTCCGCTTCAGACAACTGGGTATAGTTCGGCACCAGCGCATGCACGTCATCACGTTGACCTGCAAGCAGCGCGGCGGCGCCAAGCCGCCCAACCCAGCGGCCTTCCAGCTCATAAGGTACGAGCTGGAGCGCCGTTCCTGCGGGGCAGCGAAGCTCCGCCGCTGCCGCAGCATGAGGGCCCGTCTCGCCGACGAACCAGACGGCTGCGGGCCGCTCTTCCGGCGCCGCCTCCGCCATTCGGGCGGCGAGGGCTTCCAGCCATCCGTCCATCTTGCGGATGGCATCAGGCGCCAGACGCCGGGGCGCATCGCTCCCGGCGGAGGCAAACAGCGCGGTGCACGCTTGACCGCGCCTTGCATCCACAAGCGGAACGATCCAGTGGACAGGGGCAGCACCTGTGCTGCCCTGGTCCGCGGATGGCGTTCCGCCAGCCCCTGCTGCGGCATCGTCTGCCGCAGCTTCCGCCTTGGCGGCAAGGCCGCTGTGCCAGCCGCCCCAGGCGAGGGCCTGAAGGCTGGACACCCCGGCTACGGGGATGTCCCACGCCCAGGCCAGTGTCTTCGCCGCGGTCACCGCAATGCGGATGCCCGTGTACGAGCCTGGCCCAACGCCAACGGCAATGCCATCCAGTTGGCCAGGCTGTGTGCTGCTGGCGGCCAGCAGCTGTTCCATCACCGGTACAACGTGTACCGAATGGTTGCGCTCAGCCCGTTCATTGCGTTCTTCCAGAAGCGCATGACCTTCCATCATCGCAGCAGCCATTACTGCGGTGGATGTATCCAACGCCAAAAACCGCTGACGCGGCTCTTTTTGTAAATCTTCCATCATCATTTGACCCCATTCTGTCTGAACTGTCGGCACAAGGCTGCATAAGTCTCGCCGTACCCATCCAGTGTAATCGTTCGATCCTCCAGGCCCGTTGTTTCAATCTGCACATGCAAGTGCTCTTGCGGCAGCAATTCGGGAATGATACTCGACCACTCCACCAGACTGACTCCGGCTCCATAGAAATATTCATCAAGTCCAAGCTCATCCGCTTCTTCCAGCGATATGCGATATACATCCATGTGATATAAAGGCAGACGCCCTTCGTACTCCTTGATTAGCGTGAATGTGGGACTGCTCACCACATCACGTACACCCAAATGCCAGGCAAATTTCTGCGAAAATGCCGTTTTACCCGCACCCAGATCACCATCCAAAGCAATCACCATGCCGGCGTTTGCCTGTCTGGCGAGTGCGGAAGCGAGTGCTTCTGTATCTGCAATGCCATGGGATAAAAACACCCACTGCTCGTGCGTCTGATTCAATATTCGCCCCACCTTTGGCGGTCTAGCCGCCTGAGTTCACTTTGAACCTTATTATATCGGTCCCTTTCTTCCCCCGCAACAACCCTAGCAAAAACCAAAAACCGGCACCTCCCGGTACCGGCCGTGTTATACATATATTCAGCTTTTATTCATTCTCGAATTGCTTAATAACAATATGCTACTTGTACCTACTCCTCCAAGCGATCCACACGTACCGTCTGGGTATTTCCTGGTCTGCTGCCAACCTGAACGGTCGCCATACCATTGGCTTCATCCACGTTCTCAATCCAGACCGGATCTCCTTCCAGCGTAACGGCAATCGTATCCTTGGAATCATATATCGCTTTGGCACGCTTTGCATCCATCATCTTATTCATACTCCCCTTCCGGATCCTCATGTGATTCTCGAACCATGCTATCTGTTGTACTTTCACCAATATAACCGTTATCGTCCGTAACTTGTCCCCCGCCTAACCCTTCATTCACCATCCGGTCAATGTCGAGCATGAACGACTCCCGATCAAGGGGCAATTTTTCGGAGGTTACCGCTTCCCAGTTCACAGCTGTAGCGGGTGTATAGAATTCTTCTGCGCTTTCGGCTTCCGCAAGAGGATACGGAGAAAACGCATGCTTGTGTGCTTCCTCTTCATCCCGTCTGTTCTTCATTTCAGCACCTCCCAGCTTAATCATTGTGAGATCACTTCTGTTATCATCCCCGAGTCTCGTCGAACCATACGAATTCGTTCGTCCATAAGACGATTATCCCTTGCGCCATATGCCCATACTATTGAATATAAATCCGTGTTCAACAAATCCGGTTTTCAGTAACGGACATTCGGCTGACATAATCAAAAGCTGAATTTTTGAACACCCTTTCGAAAGGAGCCGACCTATGCATACCGTCTGGAAAGGCGCAATCAGTTTTGGCCTTGTTCATGTCCCTGTCAAAATGTTCTCGGCTACCGAAGACAAAGACATCTCCATGCGCTATATCCATAAAGTCTGCGGCAGCCCGCTCGCTTATGTTCGCCAATGTCCATCCTGTGAAGTGGACGTCAAATGGGAAGAGATCACCAAAGGCTATGAATATGAAAAAGGAAAGTTCGTACTCTTCGAAAAAGATGAATTAGAAGCGTTAAATGATTCCACCAACAAAACCATCACCATACTGGATTTTGTAGACTTAACTGAGATTGACCCGATTTATTTTCAGAAAACATATTATCTTTCGCCCGATCAGGCCGGGGGAAATGCCTACCAACTGTTGATGAACGCGATGCGGGATACCGGCAAAATCGGCATCGCCAAAATCTCCATTCGTTCCAAGAGCAGTCTGGCTGCCATACGCGTGTTGGAAGATTGCCTCTCCATGGAGACGATTTTCTATCCGGACGAGATTCGTCCTGTCTCCCAGGTGCCCAACTTGCCGGAAGTGCAAAACGTGAATGAGAAGGAACTCACGATGGCAAAGCTGTTGATTGATCAATTGTCTACGCCTTTTGAACCTGGTAAATACACCGATGACTATCGCAACAAACTGCTGGATCTTATCCAGCACAAAGTGGCAGGCGAAGAAATCAAGATTGCTCCAGCCAAACCTGAAGCCAATGTGATGGATTTGATGGCTGCCTTACAAGCAAGCATCGAGGCGGTGAAACCTATTCCGGCTGACCCTGGGACAACAACGGCCAAACCGAAGAAACGCGCAGCGCGAAAAACGTCCGCTCAGGCGGCTGCCGGAGGGGAATCCGATGCACCTGCACCAGCCAAAAGGAAAAAGGCAGCACCCAAACCAAAAGTTTGAATGTCGTCAGCGCAAGAACGATTCCGTTATCTGCTCATGTAATGAAATTTACTCCAATCCGGCTTCACAGTCGGATTTTTTTGTTTTTGTAAAATGCGATTGACGAAAGCTGATTTATATTTTATATTAACTTATGAAAAGTAACTTATTTATGAATATACAGTCACTCTGCAATCCTGCTTTAACAACATGCAATCTAATAATTCATCTTCATCGCATATACACATTCAAAACGAGAACCCATATTATTTATTATCAGGAGGAAACAATCATGAATACGCCGTATCAAATCCCTGCCACAACCCATCTGGGTGAAGTGAGTCTCCGAATTATGAACCTGGACCGTTCGATTAAGTTCTATACCGATGTAGTTGGATTGAAATTACTGGAGCGGAGTGACAAAGTGGCTACGTTGACAGCCGACGGTGTACAGTCCCTGCTGCGATTGGAAGAGCTCACGGATGGCATTACCCTGCCGGAACGCTCACACGCTGGCTTGTACCATTTCGCCATTCTGCTGCCTGACCGTAAGTCCCTGGGTCTCGCTCTTCGTAATCTGGCTGCATCCGGTATCGATATCGGTCAAGGCGATCACTTGGTCAGTGAAGCCTTCTATATCTCCGATCCTGATCAGAACGGAATTGAGATCTATGCTGACCGTGCACGTGATACCTGGAAACGGGATAGCGACAATAACTACGTGATGGCAAGTGATCCGGTTGATGTGGAAAGCCTGTTTGCCATATCGGAGAATGAACCTTGGCAAGGTCTGCCTGCTGGCACAGTTATCGGTCACGTTCATTTACACGTCCGCAGCCTGGAAGAAGCCCGCAACTTCTACACCGGCATACTCGGTTTTGATATCGTGGGTAACTTCGCCAACATGTCAGCACTATTTGTATCCGCAGGCGGCTATCATCATCATCTGGGACTCAATATCTGGGCAGGAGTGAATGCACCTGTCAATCCAGATAACGCTACAGGAATTGATTACTTCACCATTGTGTACGCCACCAAGGAACAATTGGAACAGGCACTTGAACAATTACGTCAATCCGGTGCAGTCGTTACACCAGTAGAGGACACTTGGTTTACGGTAGACCCACAGAATATTCGTATACGTCTGACAACTGCGAACTGATTCTATGTAGCCGTTATAATACAATATGATTGCTTAACCACATGTTAATAAGCCCGGGTAACTGATTTCTCTACATCACAGAGAGGTCGGCTGCACGGGCTTTTTACGTTGGCTTTTATAAAACTGGCACAATTGGTGCATTCTAACCAATACATAGACATGATCTGTTAAGGAGATACTTCATGATCGAAAAGGGACGTTTGACTGTTAGACAGCTCGCTTCACTTATGTTCCTGTGCACCATCGGGGAGCAAATTCTCGTCTTCCCTTCCATGATCACATCCTATGCTCATCAGGATGCCTGGTTATCAGCCTTGTTGGGAGTCGCAGGGGGCCTTGGAATACTCTTCATTATGCTTGTTGCCTACAGAACGCATCCCCGGCTGAATCTGATTCAAAATGCCCTTCGAACATTGGGACCCTGGATCGGGACATTGTTTGGTTCTTTTTATATTTTTTATTTCCTAATCAGCACCTCAACGTTCATTAGGGAGATTGGCGATTTTATGTCTACCCAGATCTTGCCGGAATCTCCATTAATGATCCTTCATTTGGTTTTTATGTGTGCACTTGTCTGGGGGCTTTTTTCCGGTCTGGAGAGCATTGGTAAGACTGCTGAGGTCTTTCTTCCTCTGATCGTATTGTTTCTGCTTTTTCTGACGGTATTTCTAATCCCCCATATACGTATAGCTAACATCCAACCTGTGCTTGCACAAGGCTTTCTTGATCCATTCAAAGGTTTTGTTGCTGTACTCACCTATCCTTACTGCGAGTTGTGCATCTTCATGATGCTCTTTCCCTACACGAAAGATGAGCCCCATCTGCAAAAGGACATTCTGTTCGCTGGCATGATTGGTGGATTGTTACTCACATTGACGCTAAGCATGTGTCTGTTCGTTATGGGACCATGGATGACGCAGCATCACTGGTTCGCTTCATTCAACCTTTCACAGAAGATCAATATCGGAAACTTTATGCAACGCGTCGAAGCCTTCATAACATCGGTCTGGATTATTGCTGTTTTTTTCAAAGCCGCTCTGTTCTTCTACGGTTTTATCCTGGGCGTCGCTCACCTGTTTCACTTGTCCAGTCACCGTTCTCTGATCCTGCCGGGTTCCATGCTTATTCTCGCCATGTCTATTCTAATCGCTCCGAACGAGACCTTTTATCTCAAGGTCATCATTCCCTATTGGATTGATTGGGATCTGACCTGTGGTATTGCACTTCCGTTACTGCTCATTCTGGTGCATCATATGAAGTCCCGCTTCCAAAAAATATAACAAAATTCTGAATGAACCTGCGCCGGATCATTAGGGCGAGGAAGGAGTTCCCCATGTTCAAACCGCTGATTCCGTTCGAACCCATCTCCAGGGATACCTTGCCCACAGGACCTCAATGGATTGCACAAATCAAGTGGGATGGAGTCCGTATGCTTGCTTATGAGGACGGGCATGAGCTTCGCCTGGTGAATCGCAGGTTACATGATCGAACCGCACAGTATCCCGAGTTGGTCACACCACGTAATTTATGTTCAGGAGCATCCTATATCTTGGATGGAGAAGTAATTGCACTGGACCCGGACACCGGCAAACCTTCGTTTTATCACGTTCTGCGGCGGGATCGCATGAGCAGACCGGAAGGCATCGCCCAAGCCATACATCAGATTCCGGTCACGTATATGGTATTTGATATCCTGTTCTATGAGGGACAATGGGTGACGGATCAGCCTTTGGCAGATCGACAGCGCCTGTTGCACGAGGTTCTTAAGAGCGCTCCCCATGTTCAGGAGGTCACCAATACACTTGATGCCGCATCCCTGCTTACGGTCATGAGACAGCATCAGATGGAAGGCATCGTCTGCAAGGATCTCACCAGCACTTATGGCATACAGGGTAAGGATCAGCGCTGGCAGAAGGTCAAAATCATGCATGATGTATATGCCATGATCGGTGGAGTCACGTACCGAAGCGGTATTGTTAACGCCGTCGCGGTTGGCGTATATGATGGGCCTAACTTTGTCTATATTGGTCATGTCGGGACTGGCAAGCTGAACTCCAATACTTGGCGTGAACTTACCCATCAGGTTGAGCCTCTGATTAGGCAGGACCGACCGTTCCATAATGTACCCGAACGCAGTGCGGAAACCACCTGGGTAGAACCACGAATAGGTGTCAAAGTGCAATATATGGAACTGACGCATCATCGCACACTACGCCATCCCAGTATTCAGACCTTCGCAGAGGTAACCCGTGAGGATTGCCTGGCGAATCAGCTTCTTCAATGAATGAGTTCGTATATAGATTACGTATAGGAGGTGTTCGGTGTGGCCCCTAAGATTCAAGGAACCATCATAATAGAAGGCACAGAGCTAACCGTTACGAACCCGGACAAGCTGTTATGGCCGGAAGCAGGTGTCACCAAAGCAATCTATCTGCAAAAGCTGGCAGCTTTAGCTCCATACCTGCTCACATATACAAGCAATCGACTATTAACCACCATAAGATACCCCCATGGGGCGGGAGGGACATTTTTCTACCAAAAGAATGCCCCCGAACCCGTCCCGTATTATGTTCGGACTGAAGTACACGATGGCATCCGTTATGTGGTAATGAATGGACTGCCTGAATTATTGTGGCTCGGCAATCTGGCTGCACTTGAATTCCATCCTTCTCTTCATGCTGTCGGAAGCCTGCTGCCCTGTGAATGGATGATTGATCTGGACCCCTCTCAGGAACATGAGCCACGGATCATGCAGGCTGCACTCATCGTTGGAGAAACCTTGACTTCCCTTGGTCTGAGGTCCATTCCCAAAACTTCAGGGGCAACCGGAGTTCAGATTATCGTTCCTATTGTGCAAGGTGTTACCTTTGATGAATTGCGGGATATCGGTTATTTTGTTGGCAAATATGTCACGCAGAAGCACCCCGATCTGTTCACACTGGAACGACTCAAAAAGGATCGTGGAGACCGCATATATTTTGACTACCTCCAGCATTATGGTGGCAAGACCCTTGCGGCCCCCTATACACCTCGTGCCAAATCAGGAGCCACCGTATCTACGCCACTTACCTGGGATGAGGTTCGAAACAACGTCTCCATCCAGGATTACCATCTGATGAACATTGTGGAACGCCTGAATGATATCGGAGATTTGATCGCAGCCGTCGAGCCGCAACCGGTTGAACTCATTCTCAAGCATTTGAAGAAAAAATAGCCGACCCCTTATCACAAGGGAGTCGGCTATTATCATATATGCGTGGATAAATCGCTAATGGATACCTTTTTTCTTGAAACGTCCGCCCTTCACGTCGTGAATGTTACCGATCGCCACAAAAGCTTGCGGGTCCCAATCTTCAACGATGGACTTGAGTTTGGCTTCTTCCAAGCGGGTAATGACAACAAAGATGATCTTTTTCTCGTCCCCGCTGAATCCACCCTCGCCATCCAGGAAAGTTACACCACGACCAAGACGGTCTGTCAGGGCTGAACCGATATCACGATACTTCTCACTAATGATCCATACCGATTTGGACTGATCCAGTCCCTCATTCACGATATCAATCATCTTCATCGCAATATAATATGCAATCATGGAATACAGGGCATTCGGCCAACCGAATACAAATCCTGCACCTGCGAAAATAAATACGTTAATGAACAATACAATCTGTCCTACAGACAACGGTGACTTCTCACTAAGCAGGATAGCCACAATCTCCGTACCGTCCAGTGAACCGCCAGACCGAATAACGAGTCCAACACCCACACCCAGAATCAATCCGCCAAAAACTGCTCCCAGCAAAGGCTCACCCGGTGTTAATGCAGGAACATGGTGCAATAACGAAGTCCCGATGGACATGACCACGATCCCCAGCAATGTGGATAACGCAAATGTTTTACCAATCTGCTTGTAACCCAGAATCAGGAACGGCAAGTTGAGCAAGGTCAGGAATACGCCGAGTGGCAGATGTGTAAGCTCTGACACCATAATTGAAATCCCCGTAATCCCACCATCAATAACACCATTCGGTACGAGAAATACTTCAAGCGATACAGCCATTAGTGCAGCACCGATCAGAATCATCACAATACGTTGCAGCAGCTTTAAAGTAAACACCGAGCTTTTGACCCCGCGGTCAGCTTGCTTGGCTGTTAGTTCTTTCACCGTTACATTGGACATGGTATCCCCCCCGTTAAATCAGTGTGTGAATCCATTTTATAAATCATTTAAATACTCAGGGTGAATCGACATATAGAAAACAGCAAACTGCGTTCTACATGTACCCTGGCCATACAAGCACAAGCATCTAAAGGCGATATAAAATGGATTCAAAATGTTCTTCATCCCGGTTTGTACTTTCAAAAGAGAGCAAAAGGGAGCCTGTTTTCCCGCAGACTCCCCTCCTTCGCCAAGACATGATTTATATATCTATTATATCATAAAAGATCAAATTTGCGCAAAATACTAAGCAAAAAGAAGATAAATTCACAAAAAGTGAACTTATCTTCAGAAATCTGTCCTAAATCGGCTAAAGAAGCGGAGAAAGCATCCGAGAAAGCATTTCTGCGCCTTTTTGTCCCCGTGAACGCTTCTGAAATACCTTCCCATCGATCTGACTGCATTCCCCGAGATCACGTTCAAAGTCATTCATCAAACGCTGAATCGCAGAGGATTCGAACAGGACCGCCGTCAACTCGAAATTGCAGAAAAAACTGCGCATATCCATGTTGGCTGTTCCGACTGTAGCGAGCAACTCATCTACAATCATCACTTTGGCATGTACAAAACCTTTGCGATATTGGAAAAACTGCACACCTGCTCGCAACAGTTCCTCCACATAAGAAAGTGACGCCAGGTGTACGAGTTTTGAATCGGATTGATACGGAATGATAATTCTCACATCGACGCCACTGACTGCAGCTGTTTTGAGCGCCTCATATAATGCGGGATCAGGTATAAAATAAGGTGTGGTAATGTAGATCCGTTCACAAGCTACCGAAATGGCCCCAAAACACATCTCCTGAATCGCATCCCAGTCCTGATCCGGTCCGCTAGCCAATATCTGAATTCGCTCTTCCCCGCTACAGATATGCGGAGGAAATAATTCTGCAAGCTGGGGTTCGGTAATTCGCTCACCAGCAGCCAGTTTCCAGTCATTAAGGAACGTACTTTGCAGAAAGTATACAGCGTCTCCCTCAATCTGCACATGTGTATCCCGCCAGAAACCTACCTCTGGATATTGTCCAAGATAATCATCACCTACGTTAATACCGCCCACAAAGCCAACCCGTCCATCCACAACAACAATTTTGCGGTGGTTCCGGTAGTTCACTCTGCGGTCAATCGTAGCGATCAGCGGTGGGAGAAAATAATGGAATTCCACACCAGCATCCTGAAGTTTGCGGATAAAGCTTCCACTCATCTTGTGGCTGCCTAGACCGTCGCAGATAAACCGAACCTTCACTCCCTCTTGCGCCTTACGAATCATGACATCCTGAAACATGGTGCTGATGACATCATCACGGAAAATGTAAAATTCCACATGAAGATGGTGCTTTGCTTTTTTCATTTCTCTCAGCATTGCCGCAAATGCCTCTTCACCATTGGTGAGTACCGTACTGTGGTTACAACCCGTGATCGGGCTCTCCGACAGATGGGTTAACAGATTAAACAATCGATGCTGATGGCTGAAACGATCGCCAGGCATCTGTTCGACATCCCCGATGATGTGGGCTTGTTTCCAGATCGTTTCCTTCATTTCACGGAAGATTCGCGATCCACCCTTGCGGAGTTTTTTTCGTTTGTTAAAATCCTGCGCCACGAAATAATACACTACAAAACCGATCAAAGGCACGCAGAACAAAATAAACAGCCAAGCCACAGCCTTAGCCGGATTCCGAAATTCCAGCAAAAGAATCGTGGCTGCCTGAAAAATAAATACGACTAATATAATGACCAGCCAGAACATTCGGCTTCCTCCTTAGGTGGCAAGCTTCATGACCTTGCCGTTCTCTCACTTACACAGCTTTGACGATTATGCATACAGCTAATCATAGATACCCAATGTAGCCCCTATTCGTAACGTTTGCTTAGATAAAACTTTACATAAGCAGACCGCATACTTGATTCTGGTAATCGGAATATCTCATCACAGGTTGTATATTATGACTGTGTTACCTTCTACATATCAGATTAATCATGATACAGAACCCCATTGCAGCGCCAATTTGCTCATCGTCCCTTCCAGACTCTTCCTCTTTTCTTCATGAGAAGGTGGTCTTCTTACGTAAAATTAGATATAATACTCGTTAAAAACTTATTACTTAAAGGAGAACAGTAGTGAATGGACAGTGAGAGGTATGCGTTAAATTTAATATTGGTTGCGTTTTTGATAGGACTTTCGGCGTTTTTTGTTGCAGTGGAGTTCGCTCTGGTACGGGTTCGTCCAAGCCGGATCGACCAAATGATTGCAGAAGGAAACAAGCGTGCGCTGGCTGTGAAACAAGCCGTTGCCAATCTGGATGGATATTTGTCCGCCTGCCAGCTCGGCATCACGATTACCTCTCTGGGACTGGGCTGGTTGGGTGAACCGACGGTAGAGAAGATTCTCCACCCTGTGTTCGAAAGCTTGCAAATTCCTGAGGCCGTTTCTTCATTCTTATCATTTGTTATTGCGTTTGCTTCCATCACGTATCTGCATGTTGTGGTTGGTGAACTTGCTCCAAAAACGATTGCAATCCGCAAAGCAGAAACTGTAGCCCTGCTGACGTCTACACCTATCATCTGGTTTAACCGAATTATGTATCCTTTTATCTGGCTGTTAAACGGCTCAGCGAACCAACTGGTGAAACTGTTCGGAATCAAACCTGCTTCCGAGCACGAAGATGCTCACTCTGAAGAAGAGTTGCAGATCATTATTAATGAAAGCTTCGAAAACGGTAAAATAAACCAAGCCGAGTTCGGTTATGTAAGCCGGATTTTTGCTTTTGATGAGATGTTAGCCAAAGAAATCATGGTACCCCGGACCGATATGGTCTGCCTTTATGTAAATAGAACGAATGAGGAAAACCTGGAGATTATTCGTGAAGAACAGTATACCCGTTTTCCAGTAGTTAATGAGAGCAAAGACGATATTATCGGTATCATTAATACGAAGCAATTCTTCCTGGAACTATACGGAAATGATGAGCCTGTCGATCTGTCTTCCCTGATTCAGCCTGTATCCGCTGTTCACGAAACAACTCCTGTAAAGGACTTGCTCAAGAAAATGCAGAAGGATGGCGTGCACATCGCCGTGCTGGTGGATGAATATGGAGGAACATCCGGAATTGTAACCATCGAGGATGTGCTTGAACAGATTGTCGGTGAGATCCGCGATGAGTTCGACGCAGACGAAGTGGAAGATATTCAGGTCATCAATGAGAACTATGTCATTATGGATGGCAAGGTTTCCTTATCGAAGGTGAACGACATGTTTATGTCCAGCCTGGATGCAGATGAGTGGGACACCATTGGTGGATGGCTCTACAGTCATCGTCCCGAGATGAACGAACAGGAAGAATATGAGTTCGAGAATCTTACTTTTGTTTTGCTGGAAAAAGACAAGAATCGGTTCTACAAAGTGGCCATTGTCCCCAAGGAACCATTGACGATGTCTGATTACACCGATGAAGACGACAAAGAGTCCAATCGGGTTAAATAAAGCACATTCATAAACAAAAAAAGAGGAGCAGCTGCCTACATTGGCAAGTGCTCCTCTTTTTTATTATTTTAGGCTCAATGTGTTACTCTTCTCCATATCATTTTAATACCCAATTCGCTATATCATCGATAATGGCTTTGGAGACATTAGACGACTCAGCGTACTCTTGACCAATCGAAAGTCCATCATAGCTGGATAAAAGATGATTTACCTTTGGATAGCTATTGTACGTTACATTGGAATGACCTTGAAGAGCCGATTTCCAGGTTTGGAACTGATTCATAGACACTTGCACATCGTTTTCGCCTTGTATAACAAGCATAGGAGTATTTTGCGTTTTAGCCAATTCCGCAGGCACATAATCTCTCTGCTCAAACCACCAATAAGCAGGTTGAAGTGGAAATGCCTCAGGAAGATGATCTATAGAGTATTGAGGATCTTTGACGATCGCAGCAGCATTTTTATAAAAAGCAGCTTGTTCTTTGATGATCTTCGTGTCTAAACCTAGCCGCTCCATCCGGTCTACCAATTCGTCCTGCTGCTCGATAAGCACATCCGCAAAGCTGCTACTTGGCGCAGCAAGCAGAATGCTTCCTGCAAGATCATGCTGCTTATCGTCAGCAATAATCAACGGTACTGCAAACCCGCCTTGACTATGTCCAGCCACAAAAATGGCTGTAGGATCAATATTTGAATTCTTTTTAAGCAAATCTACTGCATCGGCTACCTGATCTACACTTTCTTGTTTTAACGTGAATTTAGGCTGAGAAGCCACCTTATAGGTATGCTCATACGTGACCTTATCGTATCTCAATACGGCAACGCCTTGTGAAGCTAAACCTACCGCAAGATCACGGAATGGCTTCGCCCCACCAATGGCAGCATCTCGATTGCTAGGCCCAGAACCGTGTACCAGAATGACAACCGGGAAAGGTCCCTCTCCTTTGGGCAATGTTAATGTTCCTGGTAAAGCTAAATCGCCCTGACCCACCGTTATGTCTTGTTCTATGTACGCAGATGGGTCATCGTAGCTTGGTTTTTGATACACATCTGGAGTAGCGGCGGCAATATGCAAGTCATCCACAAGTCCATTATCATTCATTCTGACCGTAATATTAATACGAGTAAGCTCTGTCTTGAACGTGTAGGTGACATTGCGATGCACGGTGTTATTTTCTACGTGTTTAGCTATGGCTTTATTTGTGATTTTACCATTTTGTCCTTCTAATGCTGTCCATAACTGGCTCAACAACGCAGGAGACAACACTCCACTCACAGAGCTATGAACATACTTCGCAGCTTCCTTGCCATTGCCCTCACTTATAAGTGAAATGAACCGATCCTCAGTTGATGTCTTCAAAGTCTCGTTAAGAAATCCTTCATCCATGAAGGTAACCCCTTTCGTTAACCGAACAGGATTGCTTATGGGTACTACTTGCCCATTCACTATCGCCTGTTTCTCCCCTACCTTAACTACAATGATAAGTTCATTTTTGCGTATCGTGATCTGTCCTGTTTTTTGTTGCCAAGATACCTCTGCACCATTCTGTTCTGCAATCTCACGAATAGGAACCAGATTTTCATTCCCAGCGTGTTCTTCAGCAGCTGCTGAGATCGATGTCACGGGCAGGATGAGACATACGAAACTAAGAGACAGGAGTAGCTTTTTCCAATTGGTCATGGTCATATTTCCTCCAAATCATTTTTATAATATGCATAGTCTATGAGCTTTTATTGGCTCAGAACTCTGCTTAAAACAACAATAGCAATAATGAGTAACACTAGGACCCAAGATAGTGGACGAGCGAAGTTAATCGTCCAGCCTATGCCATAACGTTTTTCTACGGTAAAAGAAGGATCATTGGCATTGAAGTAAATAAAGCCAAGCTTCCAATAATCATCGTCATTCACAGGCTGCTCCCTGGAACGTTCGCGATCTTCCTGATGATTCCTAATTTTCCCACCGCCTTGTCTGCCTGTGAGAGACAACAAAATAGCACCTAATAAGATCCCCACTGAGGTGATCAGACTAATCGCTGTTAACAAGACCTGATTAGGAACGAACATATTTATCTGAATGAAGGCAAATAAGATGGTAAGAAGCAAGCCTGTTATGATCGTAAATAGAGACCACTTACGGCGGAATCGGATATGATCAGCAGCAAATTGGGCAGGATTAGATGGAGCAAGCTGTTGTTTGCTTGTTTTAATACTCCAGTTCACCAACATCATCAGTGCAATGATACCTAGCTGTACAAGGTTAATAGCCAGTACCGAAAGATAGGTTTTGGGCACACTGGAAGTGACATTGCCCTGAAGATCATATTTCATCGGAATGACGTTAGGCAGTGCGTTATAATTCAAGATTGTAATGATCGCAATGGCTACAATAATAGCTATGTGAACGAGAAACCAATAGTTGGAATAGGTGAGTTTATTTTGGCGGAAGGTGGTGTCGATTTTAACCCTTTGAGGTGCTTCTACAGTTGTAAGTGTTTCTTTTATCTTTTTCATCTTGAAATGAAATACTATGTGTAGTGCGGACCAGTACACAATGAATATCATGGTGCAAACACTGGTGATCATTGCGGTAGACTCTTCATTGGCAGATCGGAGTACATACAGACAGGCAAGAATAATCAGCCCGTTTCCGATCAGACTTACTGTGGTAAACGTTCTCCGGAGCTTACGTAAGACTGGTGTGTAGTAATTATATTGACTTACCGTAACCCCAAAGCTGATGGTTTCCCTTGTCACATAAGGTGCAAAGGATAAAAGTAGGGCTAATGGAGCAAAGATTAAAATGATAGGCAATATACTAAATAGTTGCATACATAACACACTCCCTTGATTCTTTATTCTTTGTTGTGACCCATCTTTACATCATCATACATTTGGTCTAATACCGCAGACAGTTCCTCTTTGGTCATTCCGCGACATATTGCTTCGGCAATAATCGGTCTTAATTCTCTTTGCTGCTTTTTCAAAAAATCATCCGTTAAATTAGGCATTCCATCAGGGTTTACCACAACGCCCTTTTGTCTATGAACCAGAATGTACCCATCTTGCTTGAGTATTGTATAAGCCTTGTTGACTGTATGAAGGTTAACACCAATATCTGCGGCCAAATTCCGAACCGAAGGTAACGCCTCACCTAGCTGTAACTCTCCACTGGCAATGCCTTCAATAATTTGATAAACGAGTTGCGAATATATGGGAAGTTCAGATTGCATATCCAGTTGAATAATCAAGGGTTCACCTTCTTTTTTTGTTATCTGTTATATATCAAGTATAACAGCTATAACATAAGTGAGCAATAAAAATGAAAATAAAAAAATAAAGCCGCATATCCATCGTGAGTGCCAACTTACCTGACCCATCACCATTGATATGCGGCTTATCCTATTGAGCTTATTCTATGTGATTCAAAATAACCTTAGTGTTATCCTATGACAGCGGGATATTTTGAATGCTCTTCAAAGTTCAGTCTTATCTTCGACAATCCGATAATGGATTTTGCGAACGATAATTTTCAGAATCATATACAGCGGAATAACGATAATCATGCCCAGGATATTCCCCAGATCGGCACCCACGAGCAATAGAATAACGGTAGTGAGAGGATGAATATCAAGCTGTTTGCCATAAACGTAAGGTGAGATCAGGTTATCCTGAATTTGCTGTGCGATCACAATAATCACCAGTGACCAGATCGCCATCGAAGGGGATTCAATAAACGCGACAATGACAACCGGAATAGCTGCCAGCAATGCACCCACATAAGGGATAAAGTTCAGAATAATCGACACAACAGTCAACAGCAATGCATACGGCAGACCCAAGATAAGAAAACCGATGTACATCAGAATGCCCAGAGCAACATTAACAATGACCCTGCCAACAATATAGTTGCTTAGTGCTTCATCGATCTCATGGACGGTTTCTTCTCCATCCTTCCGATAATGCCTCGGCAACAATAAGGTCAGATTCGTTCCAAACTTGCTGCCTTCCTTGAGCATGTAATACAGCATGATCGGGAACGTCGCCAGAATGATAACCAGATTCGATACTACGGAGAATAACCCGGAGACGTAATCGGTAACCTGCGTGATCCCTTGGCTCAGAACATCGGATAATCGTGAGAATAGATTGGAATCATCAGGCAGGTATCTGGATACAAAATTGCTCTTTTCAAGTGCATTCAACTGTTCGCTGAGCGAAGTAACCAATGCTGGAGCATTCTCCACAAAATTCAGCAGCTGCTCTCTCAATGAAGGCCATACCAGTACACTAAAACCTGCAATCATCAATGCAGTCACGACATAAATGATCAGAACTGACAATGCACGCTTAATTTTGTGCCTTTCCATATAATCGACGAGCGGTCTAAGCAGATAATAGAAGAACCCGGCAATCAGCAGCGGAATGATGATGATATGAATCAGTGAGGTCAGGGGGCTGAATATAAAGTTTACTTTATCCCCAAGGTACACAATGAGCAGCAACAAAATAATTGCTGTACATATGCGGTAGAACTTGTTGTTAATCAAGGAACGTGATCCCTCCATGCGCTGCTCGGCCAAAGTGACTGCGGCGTTCATATGTATATAGTCATTTACTTATGGTACTAATTACCCTTAAATGACAGTCATGCCACAGGCGATGCTGATTATACACTGTTTTCTTACCAAGACAGCATTGGAGCAAAAAAAAGAAGCAGGCGTTAGCCTGCCACATCTCTTTTGCTGAATACAACCCAGGAAATCACCATGAAAATAACATAATACACTGCTAGGACTGCAATGGAGAAACCAAGTGTCATTCCTGCACTCGGACCACCCATGAGCGCAAAATCCGCTCCCGAGCTCATGTATTTGCTAAGGTCCATGTTGTTGAATAGAACATACTTGGCCCACTCATAACGGGCCGGATTAAATATGAGTGAGAAGATACTTTGTGAGAACATAATGAACAGGGATAAGCCAATTGCAAGTGCGCCTGAACGGAATACGGACGACACCATGAAGGCAATCGCAAGTGTAATGAACAGATCAACGTACAAATATCCCCATAACGTTAGTGCATTGCCACTCCCCGAAGGAGCATCATGCGAGAACAGCAGATAGGACATCCCTGTTGCCATGACAATGACAACCAGAGTACTCAAAATGCTGAAGATGATCACAGTGAGGTACTTGGAAGCCAGAATTTTGCTTCGTGACCATGGACGAATAAGCAGCAGTTTGATTGTTCCCCAAGTAAATTCGCCCGCGACCGCTTCCGCTGCAATCACAACACAGAAGATCGTATTCAGAAAGAATACAATCTGAACAGTGGTTACAGCCGCTTCCCAGAATGGAACACCAGCGGAACCCATTCCTTCTCGCAATAACACGGGCATTAACAGTGAGATCAGCACCAGAATTGATAACATGATCCAGGTACGTGGACGACGGAATATTTTCATATTTTCATTCAATATTAGATTACCGAAACTACCCAATGCCTCCACCCCCAGTGACTTGCAAGAATTGTTCTTCCAGGGTATGAGTCACGTTACGAATACCGTATACCTGAAACCCTTCGCTAACCAGCTTGGCATTGATATCTGGAATCTGCTCACGAGACACCCGTGCCACAAGCACATTGCCCTGTGCAGTAGCACCCTGAATCAGGTTGACAGCGCGTTCTGCATCATTCACTTCAAAAGCAACTTCAATTAATGCATCCGCACCCGTTTCAGCTCGAAGGTTTCTTACATCAATCAACTTGCCGTTCTGGATAATAGCCACCGTATCACACATCAGTTCCATCTCCGACAGCAAATGGCTGGAGACGAAGACCGTAATGCCTTCCGCCTGAGTGAGCTCACGCAAATAGTCTCTCAGTTCCCGTATGCCCTGTGGGTCCAGTCCATTGGTTGGCTCATCCAGTACAAGCAACTTTGGTTTATGTAATATCGCTTGTGCGACACCCAGACGCTGGCGCATGCCCAGTGAGTAGGTTTTGACTTTATCGTGAATACGGGCGGTAAGCCCGACACGCTCAATCGTTTCCGCAATTCGTTCCTTGGTAACTCCAGGTGACATGCGGGCAAAGTGTACGAGATTCTGATACCCGGTCAGAAACTTGTACATCTCCGGATTTTCCACAATGGCTCCTACCTGCGCTACCGCCTGCTCGAACTCATTCTTCACACTGTGTCCCGAGATTAAAATGTCACCCTTACTGATGGACATCAGTCCAACCATCATTCGGATCGTCGTTGTTTTCCCCGCGCCATTAGGTCCTAAAAAACCAAAAACCTGCCCCGGAGAAATATCCAGAGTCAGGTCGCTGACCAATGATCGGGAGGATATGATTTTGCTGACGCCCTGAATCCGGACGACCGGCTCCTGCTGCATTCAATCCCCTCCTTCATGGACGAACATATACATCATGCCCGTTTCTCATATGCACATAGTGTATCATAATCTTTAGTATATTGTCCCGCAAACTGGGATTTCCCCTGACGTTTCGCTTCAACTACACACGCTTCACAGCATCCAAGCGGCATTTCACTCCGGTAGAATCCGGTGCGAAATACGTGATTGCCTCCATTGCCCTCTTCCTTCATTTCGACAGAGCTCCTAGCGACCGACACAATCATCCCACAACTGACACAGTAAAAGCGGCCCGTTTCGATCAATGATATTCCTTCCCCTCACAAGGAGCTTAGAAGTCCTTGTTATTTGTCGTTAGACGCTGAAAATTGATACATTTTGTATCTATCTCGTAATTTACTTGACACCGGGACTGTTGTCAAGGCTTTACAGCCATAAAAACGAGGAAAACACAAAAAAAGCTCCATAAATGCGACAAAAGTCTCGCATTCACAGAGCTTCATGTAAGGTAAATGATACAATTTGGTTCAATGTATAGGTGAATATCATCATGACAGAGTTCCAGTCTCTCTCACAACGATCCCACGATGCCTGATCAGTCACTATTGTCGACATGTGAGGTATCCTTATTCTTCTGATTTGGATAATACCAGAGTAATGTCCACTCATCACCGTCCTCTACCAGATAACAGGTCTGCACAATATCGAATTGGCCAAAGGTACCGGAGTACTTCTGGGTGATACGGATTCTGTAGGCTTCAGAAAATGGCTTAACGCCATCGATCACGGTTACATCGAATTCGCGCTCCGGCTTTTCCATCTCCAGTTCAAAGGTCTCCACGCCAAAATGCTGCATGAATATATGTGCTCGGTTCTGTACATATGCGCTTTTCGGAAACCGCTCTTTCATCAGCGGATGAAAGAGTTCCCACGAACTGCCGAAGTCACCCGTCTGCTCATATTTGTAAAATTCTTCAGCAACAGCTGCAGCTTCATCCGGTGTATCTGCACGAAATACATATGGAATGGTTCTGCCGATTAACCATAGTAACATTAGAATGATCGCAATGAAACCGATCTTCTTAAACAAAGCATTCCTATTCCTTCTTCGCAGCATGTCCCCGCCCTCCTTGTCCTACTCCATACTTATGATGGTTGGAAGACAAGTAGAAGCAGGTTCTGAAGACAGCATTTCCTGGGAAATCACTTATCGTAGATGGAAGCACGCCTTTTCTTTATAATCCTGCGAATAATGGAATGAAGTCCTGCATATATGGCAATTCCACAGCAACCACCGAGCAAATCCACTCCAACATCACGTATCGAGCTTGTCCGGTCCGGGCTGAACTGCTGAATATACTCATCGATAGAGGCTATGACGAACACTACAGCCAGAGCAGACACGATACTGGTCACAAGGGATGTTCTCCTGTATCGAAGCCCGCCATACACAAGCATGGCAAGCACAGCGTAGACAAATAAGTGCGCACTCTTGCGAAAGATGAACTCTGCAAAATCATACGGCCTCTGTTTCAGTGAATACTCGTACTCCCCGTAAGTGAATTGCACATCGGGAAGCGTAAAACCGATGTGCAATTTTTGAGACCATTTATGAAGCCAAGGCTGAATGTCTTGCTGTTGAGAGGATTGCGTTGACATGGACCAGATGACCAGAATCCAGATCACAATCAACAGCAGAGCAATGAGAAACCCGTACGTTCTTCGTACATGCTTTTGTCTCGCGCGCCCGGAGCCCTCCTCCATCATGTTGATCTTCACCACTTTCATATCTCTCTTTATTCTATTGATCCAACATACATGCCTCTGCCATTCGTACCTACATATACCTGACCATAGATTTGACGGTCTGCCGCCATAATTTGCGGCTCATTGCCTAGCCCAATTCCTTCACCTACTGGACCTATATTGTTCCAGGTTACTCCCATATCATCTGAACGGAAGAAACCATACACGTTATTAACGGTGCCGTATACATAGACGGCTGGAACCAATTTTCCTGGCTTAGCTTTTCCAAAGGCAAATAATTTGGAATTCTGCACGCTCTGGATTTTAGAAAATGTATTTCCCGAGTTCGTCGATGCATATAGTCCATCGGTTCCCAGACTTACCCATACGGCATTCGCCACACCTGGGGCAGCCTCGACTTTAATGAAGCTCGTATTGATATCCGTGTTAACAGGAAGACGAACTGTATTGGCTTTGGACCAGTTCGCACCTGCATCCGTTGAGCGATATAGATAACCAGCAGCGTACATATAAAATTTATATCCATTGATGCGATCCGCAGCCAGTGGATGGTTATAGGCGAAGACCATATTTCCCCCAATGGCCTGAAAAGGGGCACCATTCATATTTTGCCACGTTGCGCCACGATTCGTGCTTCTGACCGGATTACCTGTCTGAGGATAATAAACAATTACATTTGGATTAATGGCAGAATAGGCCACTCGCCCCAGTGTAGAGCCTGCCGGAACATTTACCGGAGTTACTGTAACTCCGTTATTGGAAGAGACAAATAAGCGTGTGGTCGTACCATACCAGTCACTGCTTCCGAGAAATATCATGTAATTCGGATTTGCCTCATGATAGTCAATACTCACAATTTCTCGCATACCTGCGAGCGGAATTTTATTAAGAGGAACATTATTTACATTGTCATGTCTAAATCCGACCTGATCCGTTAACCCACTAAAGAACGATACACCTTGAGGCGGTGTGGATGCAGTGAGTGCAACGACTTCTTCATGACCATCGGTAATGGCTTCCCAAGTACTCGACGTATTGCCAGTCAATCCATTGGTACCATTGATATTTTCCGTCTTGTACACGCCAAACCAGTCTGTAGCGTATACGGTGCCCGGATGAATTGGATCAAACTTGATACTGGATGTTGCTGAGAAAAACATGTTGGGTGTCCACCATGATGGTTTGGATACCAGCGTTTTATTAACTACAGTCCAACTAATTCCGCCGTTTACCGAACGATACAGGGGCAGATTATCTCCGCCTGTACGAACGGCTACCAGGATATGATTATCGTTATTGGGATCGATGGTGATCCCATAGTAAGAAGAGTAACTGGAACTTGGTGTGATATTCGTCCACTGCACACCATTGAACTTATAGACGCCCTGATTATCCGTGGTGACATATAAGGTTCCGTTCTTCGCCACAGTCATACGCGCAGGATATTCGGGACTTCTCCCGGTAAGCTGCCATGTGGTCTGCCCATTGCTTCTAGGTGCTTTGCTATAGACACCAATACCGCGAACTCCCGCATACACAACCTGACCTTGTTTCGTCACCGGATTTAATCCATATGCTACACTCCGTATGCCCTCACCGGCCAACCCGTTTGGTACATCCCACACTTTGCTCCACGTGGCTGCACCGTCACTGGAGGTGTATAATCCATCATATCGTGTACCGACGTGCAGGTAATTGGAATTGGTTGGATTCACAGCGATGCTCTCTCCCATGGCTCGATGAATATTTCCATTCGATTCATTCCGAAGATTAAGTCCGGTTCGAATCCAGGTTTCTCCTCGGTCTGTAGATTTTAGAATATCGCTTGGCCCCACATTCCCGTACTTCCCAGCAGCGATATACACGACATTGGGATTTTGCTGATCCAGCGCAATGCCATCCACACCATACAGATTGCTATCCTCATCTCCAAAATGATCAAGCAGTGGAACCCAATCTCCTGAAGTTACATCCAGTCGGTAGGCTCCCCCCACATCAGTTCGAGCGTAAACCAGATCAGGCTCAGTCGGATGAATGACCACACCTGTAACGTACCCCCCTCCACCAATGGGGATATTTTTCCATTGATAGTCTTGGGCTGATTGAACAACGTTTGTACTTGCGGGTATCATGAGCATATACATTAGTAGCACAATCAGGGATAATTTCAATAGCCTGGAGATACGCATCTGGTTCACCGCCCTATCTGATCATTTTAAATGGCCTTCAATCATCTGATGTATTCTGTCTCGCTCTGACTGTTCCACGATATAGTAATACACGCCGTCTATTTTCTTGCCTGTGCCTTTGATCTCTACAGATTCAATATGATTCAGCACCGGACGATAGTTGGAGAACATCTGCTTCATTTCATCAAAGGTAACGTCGGTTCTCACATGTGCACTGACTTCGTCCAGCAACGTCTCCAGTTGCAACACATTGGATACCTGGACCGTATTCTTCAGCACTTGTTTGATAATCTCCCGCTGGCGGTCATTACGCCCAAGATCTCCCTTTGGATCATCATAACGCATCCGCGAAAATCCCAAAGCAGCTTCACCATCCAGATGAATATTCCCCTGTTCAAACCGGTAACCCTCGTAGTCAAATGCGAACGGGTTATTCACGTCCACTCCACCCACCATGTCGATGACCTGTGCAAAGCCCTCCATATTCACTTTCATGTAGTAATGTATGGGAATGTCAAGCATTTGTTCCACCGTTTGCACAGACATGTTAACGCCCCCAAAGGCATAGGCATGGTTGATCTTATCCTCCGTGCCATGCCCAACGATACTAGTTCGGGTATCCCGGGGGATGTTAAACATAAGTACCGATTGTTTCGCAGGATTAACACTCAATACAATCATGGTGTCGGAGCGACCCCGATCATTCGAACGCTCATCCACACCCAGAATCAAAGCATTGAAAGGTTCCTCATTCTCCATGTCCACGGGGAAATCTCCCCCGCCCCTCTGGTCGACAATAGATACCTGCTTGATGGGCTCCCGGGGTTCATACATCTGATCTGCCGCTGATTTAACATGCAGATACAGATACACAGAATATCCAATCATAACGACTGCAACAAGGGAAATGGCACCTAATGTTATTTTAATCCCGCGTCTCATGTTATGGCCTCCGTCAGATAACTGCCGTTTTTCTTCCATCGATATTGGTTAGACCTGGACGACCGACGGAGTAGTATTGAAAGGGGGTGTCTTGAATCTGTTCTTCTCCATAAATATTTCTTCCATCAATCAGAATGGGCTGATTCATATGTGCTGCCAAATCGGTCAGATTAACCTCCATGAACTCTTTCCATTCGGTCAGAACACAGAGTGCATCAGCGCCCTCCGCTGCGTTCATCGCACGATCCTCCCACGTAATGGATGAAGAATCCACCTCTTTGCGGAAGTTCTCAGTAGCAATGGGGTCGTACGCCCGAATGACTGCTCCTTGCTCAAGCAAACGCTGAATGATCTCAATTGCCGGAGCATCCCGAACATCATCCGTATCCGGCTTGAAGGCGAGCCCCCAGATCGCAATCTCCTTCCCTTCAAGCGAGCCCAACGCGTCTTCCAGTTTGCGAATGACGTTGAAGCGTTGATCCTTGTTCACTTCCACCACCGACTTCAACAGTTTGAAGTCATAATCCACATTACCTGCAATTTGAATCAGAGCTTGTGTATCCTTAGGGAAACAGGACCCTCCGTAACCAATGCCTGCCTTGAGGAAGGAAGCACCGATTCGTCTGTCATAGCCCATACCCTCAGCAACGCGGCTGACATCTGCGCCTACTTTTTCACAGATGTTAGAAATTTCATTGATAAAGGAGATCTTGGTTGCCAGAAATGCGTTGGATGCATATTTAATCATTTCGGCTGAGCGAATATCCGTGACAATAATCTGATCGGTTAATGGCTGATGCAGCTCTTTCAAGGTGGCAATTGCCCGATCGCTATGTGTGCCAATGACTATCCGGTCAGGATACAGTGTGTCCTGCACAGCGGTACCTTCACGCAGGAACTCTGGTACCGATGCCATGTCAAATGGATGATTCGTCAAACTGCTGATCCATTCCTGAATACGATCGTTAGTTCCGACAGGAACAGTGCTTTTAGTCATTATTATTTTATAATTATCCATATGAGAACCAATTTCTCGTGCAACAAGCTCAATATAACTCAGATTCGCTTCGCCATTAGACAGGGATGGTGTTCCTACAGCGATGATAATAATATCCGAACGACTGATGGCATCCTGAATGTTCGTCGTGAAGGACAGCCTACCCGCTTTCATATTGGCATTCATAATGTCCTTGAGACCCGGTTCATAGATCGGAACGTGACCATCCGTCAACAAATTCACTTTTTCCACATTATTGTCGACACAGATCACGTTATTTCCCAGTTCCGAAAAGCATACGCCTGATACCAAACCCACATACCCTGTGCCAATCACCGTAATATTCATTCCATAATCTCCCCCATGTCCTAATGTGTTGGTTACGCGTGCTTCACATATGTCTGAACAATGTCCTGCCATTCGGTAGACACTCTAACGATATCTTCCTCAATCAACTGGCTTCCGATCTGTACTTCGATGATCTCCAGTTCCGTAACGGCTCTGACGGAATGAAGCATGCTCCGGTCAATGACCACCGTATCTCCCTGCCCGATCATTCGGCTCTGCCCATCCAGAATCAATTCGCCTGTTCCCGATACAACCGTCCACACCTCATTGCGAAGCAAATGGTATTGATAACTCAGATTTTTCCCGGCACTGATGCAGATTCGTTTGGTAAGAACCTCACCACCAGCTTCGTTTCTGGTGTAATCCAGAACCCGGTAGCAACCCCACCTACGCTCCTCATACATGGGACGTTGATCCTCGTTCTTCAAGATTTCCTTGATGCGTGGACTTGCCTCTTTGTCACTGACCAGAATGCCATCCGGACTTACGGCCACCACCACATTCGACAAGCCCAATATGGCAACCGGAATGTTCAGTTCATTGACCAGATGTGTGTTCAGGGAATCGCCTGTAATCCACCCTTTTCCTACCACCGAAGTTCCCATCTCTTCCGTGAGTGTGTTCCATGTGCCTAGATCTTTCCAAAATCCGTTATACGGAATAGCGATAATCTGATTCGCCTTCTCGACAACCTGGTAATCAAAGCTGATCTTGTTCAATCTTCCGTATTGCTTCAGCATCTCGTCGTACTGGATCGGCAGTTCCATCTCAATCAGCAGATTGATCAAATAACCCAGCTTAAAAGCAAAAACCCCGCAATTCCATAATGCGGCCTGCTCCATCATAAGGACCGCATCGGATTCGCAGGGTTTCTCCTGGAACTTCGCTACATTGACGTATTCATCGTTATTTTCACTGGAAGATCGGGATTGCGGAATGATGTATCCGTACTTCTCTGACGGATAGGTCGGCACAACTCCCATTAAGGCCAGATCGGCACCTGACTTATCGAGTATCTCCGGCAAGGTTGCCAGCACTTCGAAGAATTCTTTTTCAACAAAAGGATCCACCGGCAACACTGCAATCGTCTCATTCAAACTCACACTCTCTACGGAATAAAGATAGGAGGCTGCCAGCGCAATTGCAGGAAACGTATCTCTCCGTTCTGGCTCCACGACCAGTCTCACATCATCTCCCAACTGAGAAGTCAGAATCTCGACCTGTGGCAAACTAGTTGCGATCAGCGCCTGTGATGCAAGTCCGGCATGATTCAACTGTCGCCATACCCGCTGTACCATGGATTCCGGACTCCCCCCCGGCCCATGGAGCACTTTAAGAAACTGCTTGGATCTGGAATCATTGGATAACGGCCAGAGTCGCTTGCCAGAACCACCGGATAACAGAATACTTCTCATAGGGCTGCACCATCTGACAGTACGACCGAACTCGCTCCCTTGCCGGTCTCGGTCTGCTTGGTATATGTGCTGGTCTGATTGGATTCGAGTCTGCCTGCTGGGTTGCTCTTGGTCCAGGCTGCATAATAATTCGAGTTCTTGCCATATGAATTATCCAGCAGGATATTCGGTTGATCCAGGAGACAGGCCAGAATGTGTCCATGCAGACGGGATGTCGTAATGGTTTGGTACTTATTGAATTCCTTAATGGCCGTATGTACCATCCGATCAGAGTATTTGTACCACAACCAGCGGGCGAAAGAGCTGCCTTTCCCTGACTTCAACCGGGATGTAATCATGCGAATGATTTTCCGGTCAACCCGGTTGTACAATGTCTCCCAGTCTTTAAACGTGGCTTTAGGTCCACTGACGGATTCGTAATGCACCTGATTCTGAGTCTTCTCAATGTCTTTACGGAAGAAATACAACATCTCTGCATTGGGCTTGCTCTTGGACTTCAGAGGCCACAATTGATGCGCCATATCGGGAGACAGATAAACATTTGTTTGTTGAAATTCTTTACTGGCTATCTCATAAGATAAGGTATCCCGGACAAAAAAGTGCACATCCTTATGACGATTGAATACTTGGGCTGTTTTTTTCAATTCAATATCACTTTTGTAAAACATCGTCTGAGGCAGAATGACAATCCGATGATTCGGATGCTGGGCAATCATTCGTTCTCTCAATTTCTGATGAGCAGGGTACAGGTCACCAAAGTTACCTCCCCCATGCAACACAATTGTGATACCTTCCGGTACCTTGAGAGACAAAGGGCAATCCAGAATGCTGTATCTGGCACGTACTTGAATATCATTGTCCCGGAAGAAAGCCTCAGTCCCTTTCATAATCAACAAGTCGCCACCATTGCTATGCACCGGGTAATCCAAATAATAGATTTCGGTACGCGGTGGAATGACCTTCAAAATCTGACGTAAATGTCCCTTCAACTCTTCCATTGGATGAATATTGTTAGTGCCCAGCATCTCCATCTCCTCCTTGGGTGACTCTTCTTCTTTTTTTGTTTAACCGTTCATAGAGAAACGGCAGATCTTCCTTGTCATAGAACATGGCGGCGAACTTCACCTTGAATACAATCTTCATCGCGGCCACAGTGACTACCATTCGTACAATGGACCCGATCAATAAAGCAATCGCAATTCCGTTGAGCCCCCATAGCGGGGTGAACACGAAGAACAAGGCCACCGTCACCGAGAGTGCAATGAGCTGTCTGATCATCACAAGCCCTGGTCGTCCAAGCGCATTAAATGCGGATGCCAGAATCCATGAACCACCACCAATGATGCATTCCACAGCCAAAATATAAAATGCGACGCTCGCTTCCAGGAATTCGGAGCCAAACAGAAGACCCATCAGGTAGTTCCCCACAAACATGGTAGGAATTACGATGATCATCATGACCATGAGCGAGATGCGGAAGGCTCTGCCAACCGTTCGAATAATCTGCTCTTGAGGCAATCCGGTCACTTTTGGGAAAACCACATTGCTAATCGCCGTCTGAACGGCATTATAGATTCGGGATAAGGCAAATACGACGGAATACAGTCCAAAATCACGCGGGGTGAGCAAAGCCAAAATAATGATTTTATCGAATTGGGTATACAGCGTTCCTAACAATTCAACGCCATACACCCTGCTGCCATAACCAAAAAGCTTCTTGGCTGAGCTCCGGTCCACCCGATCCTTGAACCATCTCAGTCTCAATTCATTACGGTTGGCATAGATGGCCCACGCCACCACGGAGAAGCTGGTTACAAAATAGATCGCAGCCGCGAGCTGAATGCTCAGCATGCCCAGGCCCCATAACACAAAAAGCCCACCTACATTAAACAGGGGGATCATCAACCGGATGCCATTATATACAGCAAATTTCTCCCGACTCTGCGAGAGGGCTGATATGAGATTGATGACAATAAGTACAGGAACCGTAGCAATCGTATACCATCTGGAGATCTGCACGACCTCCGGCGGAAAGCTGGAGAGCCAGAAAGGTAATCCAAACCAGGCCACAACACCAATGATGATGCACACTGGAACTTGAAAAAGAAAACTTAATCGAACATACTGTGCACTCTTCTCGGTTGCACTCTGTTTGATGTTATAGATGATAGACGTGGGTAGTCCGAATCCGACCAATCCGGTTAAGAGCGCAGGCCAGAACAGGATGGCTGAGAATGCGCCCTTTCCCTCTACGCCGAACATGCGTGACGTCAAAATGGAAGACAGCATCGTCAGTGTCATGACCAGCAGATTGGTTCCACTTGTCTGAAATATGGCACTCATTAAGCCATTTCCTCTGAATACTTTGCGAAGTGCAACTTGCGCCATAGCGATCCTCATCCCTTACTGTTTTGACGAAGCGACCCAACAATCATGCCGTTTCGGTAACATACTTTGGCAAGCTGACGTGTGAACCGATCTGCATTATAGATGTAGATCAGAGAAGTTGTTATCCCCTGTGCCAGCTTGATGCCATGTTTGGCCGTACGCACAACACCACGATCCTGATCACGAATGGCATCACTCACACCCTGCCAATAGATTCGGCGCAGAAACCAGTTCTTCGTCGTTCGCTCTTTGGCTACTTTATGTTGTACTGCCCCATACGGCGTGTAATATACCTTGAACTTTGTCCGTATTCTTGCAATTAACTCACTCTCTTCACTGGAGAGAAGATTGTTGCCCACTCTTCCAAGGTCTTCACGGAAGGGAGCCAGTTGTTCAAAGACGGATAACCGAAAAGCCACATTCGCACCAAATGGAATATAGGGGCTTTTCATTTCAGTGACTTCATCTGCAAAATCCAGAATGGTGAACAGCGACCTATTCTCGGGTGGAATCCACATCGGTTCTGGTACTTCCCAGATCGGATCAATCTTGCCACCGACACATCCGATATCTTCACTCATCTCAAACACACTAACGATCTGGCGAATCCAATCCCTGCAAGCAAAGGCATCATCGTCAAGAAACAGGATATACTCGCCGCGCGCCTCGTGAATGGCCCGGTTACGGGCTACAGACAAGCCTTGCTTTTCTTCCAACACATACCGGATCGAATGGGTCTCATGCTGCAAGATCGTTTGAAGCACGATTTCCCGTGTGTTATCTTTCGAATTATTATCAATCAGTATGATCTCATAGTCGCTGCTTGCGTAATTCTGTTGTATTGCACTTCGTATCGCCTCTACCACATCATGTGCACGGTTATACGTACAGATCGCGACGGTTACCTTCATCATTTCATCCCCATATTGTTCAATTAGGTCCACCCTCTCATCTGCACTAACTGGAGTACAGGGTAAGTGTCCTTTGGGCAATCACTGGCCAATCCAGCCGCTCTAACGCTTTGACAAAACCACTGCCTTCCTGAAACTCCGATTGTTTTAAACGGATCATATTCATCGCTTTAAGCAATCCATCCGGATCCGAAGGTTCATAGAGTACCGCACAATCATCGGGCAGGTATTCCTCCAACAAGCCAATCCGTGGTGCCACCACCGGTTTACAGAAGGTCAAAGCCAGAATTGCACTACCAGAAGTTGCAATTTGCTTGTATGGCAGAATGATGGAATCGACCGCATCAAAATAGTCCGAATATTCATCATCTTCAATAAAATGAAAATGGGTATGAATATGACCGCTCTCGAGGAATTCTTCACCGAGATCGTAGTCCTTCACTTTTTTACCGGCAATCAACAAATGGGCCTGGTCCGAATCCAGTTCCTTGAATGCCTCCAGCAAATCATCCACGCCCTTGTAGGGTGACACCTGACCGAAGAACGCGTACACATAACTATCCTCCGGGATGCCAAACCGGGAGCGAATATTCACGCCTTTTCCCTGATACACGCCCTTGTAATGTCCATGCGGAATAACCTCGATCCGGCTGGGATCAATCCCGAACGTCGAACAGATCTCAGAGATCAGGGGTTTGCCCATGACAATCAGCTTGGAGCAGTTTCGGACCAGTATTTTTCTCATCCAATAATCGAAACGCGTCTTACCGCTGTTGTGAGGCCAGATATTGTGCACCGTCCAAAACAACTTGACACCGCGCAACCGCGCAAAACAAATCATCAATACATATAGAATGGATTTGATCACGGTTGACAGCACGGATGAACCTCTGTAATAGAAGCTGGGCCAATGAAAATGCAGCACATCATTTTTTCTCAGTTTGATTAGATCTTTTTTGGTAAACTGTTTTACTTCCCATCCCTTGTTCTCAATGGAATCGGATAACAGCTCATTAAATTTATTGTTCTCAATCATCTTAGGCAGCATATACACCGTCGGATTTTCCATCCAGACACCTCTTACTTTAGTTTCATTCGCACAGGTTCCTCTCTATACGTTCCAACTGCGCGCCTTGCATGAAATCTCATCAGAAAACCTTGCATCATAATTTTGGTATTACGCTTGAGCAGCACCCAATCCTTCCACCAGGGATACAGCGACAGTGCTTTTTTCAAATAAACGTTATTGCGCAGAGTATTTCTCGACCATTCGAGCATTCGATAATGATGTAATTGGCGGCGTTTCTGTTCCTTGGACATATCGTTGTAGTATTTCAAAATAATTTTGCGTTGGCCTTTGTACTTGGCCGTTGTGGAGGTTGAAATGCGCGGCCCGCTATGGATATTGATATCCACGAGCGGTTCTTTCACATTCACGGCAATGTAGCCTCGTTTCAATATGCGCAGATAAAAATCATAGTCCTGAGCGGATGTCAGATTCTCATCAAATCGAACTTCACGGGCAAGCGAGGTAAGTACCATGATTTTGGACGTTTCCCCGATCCAGTTGAATGTAAGCAGATCCTCATACCGCACAATATCACGAGGCTCCACCGACAATTTCCGTTTGACCACCTGATGCTGCTCATTCGTGTATGCGAGATACTTGCTGCAAAAGGTAAACGATTCCTGCGTACGCTCCAGCACTTCCGCCTGGGTTTTAATTTTGTCGGCCATCCATTCATCATCATCATCCAGGAAGGCAATGTACTTGCCATTGGCTTGGGATATCCCCACATTCCGTGCATGATTGGCTCCTTTGGGATATGGAACCCGAATGTACCGAATCCGTGAATCATCCCGGGCCCAAGCCTGACAGATCTCTGGCGTCTGGTCTTCTGATCCATCATCCACAATGAAAATCTCCAGATACGGATGTGTTTGCTCTCGTACACTTCTCAACGCATTTTTCAATAACTCGGCCCGGTTATGGGTCGTAATGATGCAAGATACCAAGGGGTTCATTTCATCACCTTTTCCTGTTCACTAGGATACCTTCACTTGAAGTGCATCATATATTCCTGACAGCCTGCCTACGAGAAGATTCATATCGAACCTATCCGATATAATCGCTCTGTTATATGAACCCATTCTTGCTCTAATCTCTTCATCCGTAATGAGATATTCCAGTGCTGATGTTAGCCCGTGCACATCTCCCGGCTCGATTAACAGCCCATTATGACCGGATGTAATCACTTCGGGGATGCCTCCGACGTTGGTCGATATAATGGGCAAGCCACAATTCATTGCTTCAAGTATGGCCATAGGTAATCCCTCATGATAAGAAGGCAGGACCAGCAGATCCGCTTCCCGCATCAGCTTTTCCTTTTGCTCTCCGTTAATCCAGCCGAGTACGTTGACACGCTCTTCAATTCCATACTGCTGTACAAGCGCTTTGACCTCTTCGACTTCGCCATCCCCCGCCAGATTGAAGGTAGCTGTAACGCCCAGCGCCTTTAATTGCTGAATAGACTGAAGCAGATCATAGACGCCTTTTCGCTCACCCAGTCTTCCCATGAAGAGAGCATTAACTGCCGCCTTCTGCTCCTTCGCAAAGGGCTCTTTCACAAAGACTCCGTTATAGAGCACCTCAATAGCTGTCTCCGGAACAATCGTGACAAAGTATTCTTTCCACGTCTGGGATAAGACAATCAATTTATCGGCTTGATTCAAAATGTAGTGACAATACTTGCGCTGCAGGGCGAATCGATTGTAGAAATCATCAAAGCTGGCCGCATGAATATGCAGAATGACTGACTTTCGAAACAATTTTCTTGCGGTTAGCAGGAATAGTGACTTCCGATAAAAGCTCCCGTTGTTCGCCATATGAATATGAACAATATCCGGCTTGAACGTGTACAGCTTCATCCAGAATTGAATGAATCCCCGTATAAAAATAAGCAGCCGTGAGAACACGCTGCCCGTGATATACGTTTCCACCCGCTGCATGGCATACATATCAGAGATGGAAGAATCCTCAATGTTTTTGATTACACTCACAATTCCACCCATATCCTTCAAGGATGATCCAACAACCAATACTTTTGGTTTCATGATAGACTCCTTTTTTCATGGTTAATCTTCAGAATACTTACAGACTATTCACGTAATTTTTGATGGACGAGATCAGATCAGACTGTTTTCTCACATAAGGCTGGAACGTCTGCTGCTCTATGCAAGGAACCAGTTTTTGTAATTCAGCCTGACTCTCTGCAACGGCAACATAGCCGTTCTCCTGAAAAACCTTAGAAATCTCAAGTTGATGATCATCAACATGTTCACCCCACTCTTTCCGGCGCGGAATGACGATCACCGGCTTGCCGCGTTCGAGACAATTCGTGATGGAGCCAACACCCGCATGAGTGATAATACATCTGCTGCGCTGCACATATCCATTCATCTCTTCCTGCGTCAGGAAAGGAATTGCAGTGAAGTTTCGCGGCTGATACTCCGTATATCCCGACTGGGCAATAACTTCCTCTTCAATAATTCCAGCCTCAATCGCCTCATCAATAAGCTCGAACATGCGATTGAAGGGAAAGCGCTGGGTTCCAACAATAGCAAATATCAAAATAAAGCCCCCCTGTATTTTGCATTGGGATAGCTATCCTGCAACGTTTCCCACTGGATAAAGAACTCATCCGAGATTTTGTACATCAATCTCCCGGTTGCGCTGGAGGAATAGATTTTGGCATAACTTTCGATATAAATCAGCTTGGCACCGAAGATTTTACCGATGAGGCAAAATGGATATGTGGCCCCTGCCCCTGTCGTAATGATGACCTTTGGACGCTCGCGCAGATATAAAAAGAATGATTTGATAATGTTAGCCATAAAAATCAGCAGAAACATCGCATTCTTACGCTCTTGCTGCATTAAGAAGTATATTTTGCCCTGAGATGAATCTACTTTTCTGCTTTTGTTCTTCTCGGTAATCAGGAAATAATCATGTTCTTCAACCGCAGGTATAATCTTGGTCAATTCATCAAAATGACCGCCTGTAGAACTGATCAAACAGACCTTCATGTTCTAATCTCCTTTGAAAAGGATGCGTCCTTGGCTCGCTGTACCTGTATATCCACTTCTGCTTCAGCCCCTGAGTTGGAGTGTACTCCTTTTCCCGTAGCATATAATGCGTTCAGGAAGATACAGAATGGAGCAATCAGATGAACGGTGGACAGGGTATTGTCAAAAAAGGAATAGGTCAGGAAACCGATAATCATACCGGCAAAATACAACCGGATCATGCCGCTCAATCGGAAGAATACGGCACGGAATACCAGAAGCAACGATAGAAACAACAGGATGGCTCCAACTAACCCGCCATCGTAATAAAAACGAATGTATTCATTATGCGGAACGACGAAGCCAGAAAAGATACTTCCATCATTAGCCACGAGCGTTGAGCCGAGCCCACGTCCAAATATCGGATACTCATTCGCTTTGCCAATGAAATAGTTCCAGGCTACATCCCTTCCCGACAAGCCTTTGCTCTCTGATCTCATCTCATAGTTGTCCCACTGCGCAATCACCATATAGGCGACGGCCACAACGAATAGAATGAGAGGAATAATGGCACTGACTCTGCCTTTGATGAAGGCTTTCAGTTGATCAAAAAGATAGACCAGAATAATTGGAATGAGTGCAATAAGTGGTCCCCTTGTTCCTGTCTGGACCAGAATAACCAGATGTGTCAAGGTAAGCATGTAATACAGTACAACCTGATGGCCTTGCTTGATCTGGATCAGACAGACGCAGATCGAGATAAAACACAACATGGCCAGATGCGCGGCGATATTAGCTCCCTGTAACCGGGTTACGCCCGACATCTCCAGGTTCGTAATGGACAATATGCCGGCGAGTTGTAGAATATAACCACCAGCGAGACTGAACAGTGGCAACCATGCGAGTACACGTATAATTCGTTGACTGATCTCTCTTGAAAAATGGGGCATCAGCAACAAAAAAGGAACAATGACTCCTAGAAAGGCCTTGAATGGATCCAGCGGATTAACCTTACTGGGCAGATCCGATAGAAAATAACTCTCCACAAATAAAAAAACAATTGCGAGTGCAGGATATATCAGATCTTTTCGAATACCAAATCGTAAAAAAAGAGAAATGACAAAACCCAGAATCGCCAGCTTGTAGAAGGACAGCGAATCCAGTCCTGCCAGATGAATGCTAAATATCTTATCAATGGACAATGAGAAACTTACAATAAGAATCATAAAAATCCAGCTGGGCTGTTTAATATAAACGCCCAGCAGAATCACAGCTACAAGTGCAACAACTGAAACTAGCGGAAGATAGATTGCTGCGAAGACGATTATTAGTGAAAACAAAATGATGTTAAACGACTTCATATTTAATGCAGCAAGTATACCGGTTTTTTGCATATCTGCTATGCCACCTCAAAGCCAGAATCGTGTTTCAAAACGCATCCTTCGAACCTACCAGCACCTTGAACGTTCTGAAGATAATTTTGATATCCACCATCATGCTGCGTTCACGGGCATACGTCAGATCCAGCTCTACCATTTCTTCAAACCCAACACTATTGCGACCGCTGACTTGCCATAATCCCGTACATCCCGGGATCATCTGCAGGCGTTGTCTGTCATAGGAAGTGTAGTTCTTCACTTCTCTGGGCAGAGCTGGTCTGGGTCCAACGAGACTCATCTCACCTCTGAACACGTTCCACAACTGGGGCAGCTCATCCAGACTGGTCTTCCGAATGAACTTGCCAATGCGGGTAATGCGGGGGTCGTTTTTCATTTTGAACATATTCCCGTTCACTTCATTCTGATCAATCAGTTGTTCCAGCAAATCTTCAGCATTCGCAACCATGGACCTGAATTTGTACATATGAAACTCTTTCCCATTCTGTCCAACCCGTACCTGACGAAAAAAAACAGACCCCTGAGGGGCCTCGATTTTGATTAGTATTCCGATGACCGCAAACAAGGGGCACAAAATGATCAAACCTATGAAAGAACCCAGCAAATCGAGCATTCTTTTCATAAATAGATACACTTTATCCGCATTTTGTCCTGACATCGTTGATGCATTGTACCCCAGACTTGGGTCCATAACAATCTCCGCTTCCTTCGTTTGGGGAGATGGACTCATTCAAACTCCCCCCCGGCTGCATATTCTACCGACTCTTTTTCCAAAATATGTTGCAGTGCTTGCAGCATTGGAATTCTAAGCTCCTGTTTTTGCAGAGCGAAGTCGATGGTTGTCAGAATGAATCCCAGTTTCTCTCCCACGTCATAACGTACTCCCTCGAAATCGTAAGCATACACTCCTTGTGTCTCATTTAAACGCTGAATCGCATCTGTTAATTGAATCTCTCCCCCTTGACCAATCTCTTGTTGTTCCAGATGTTCGAAAATCTCTGGACTCAGTACGTATCTCCCCATAATCGCCAGGTTGGAAGGCGCTGTGCCTTGGGCAGGTTTCTCTACGAACCTGAGAACCTCTGTCAAACGGCCATCCGATTGAAGCGGGTCCACAATACCGTATCTGTCTGTTTGTTCAGCAAGTACGGTTTGTACGCCAACAATGGAATGTTGAACCTGATCATATTGATCAATCAATTGTTTGGTGCATGGCACTTCCGATACGACGATATCATCTCCGAGCAACACGGCAAAAGGTTCGTCACCGATAAAGTTACGTGCACACCAGACAGCATGACCAAGTCCTTTGGCCTCTTTTTGTCTTATGTAGTGGATATCCACGTTAGAGGATTTGCGAACCTCTTCAAGCAGGCCCAGCTTCCCTTTTTCCAGCAAGTTATGTTCCAGTTCAAAAGCGTTGTCGAAATGATCTTCAATCGCGCGCTTCCCTTTACCTGTTACGATGATAATGTCTTCAATTCCAGAGGCAATGGCTTCCTCAACGATATACTGTATAGTTGGTTTGTCCACAATAGGGAGCATTTCTTTGGGCATCGCTTTCGTGGCTGGCAAAAAACGTGTACCCAGTCCAGCTGCAGGAATGATTGCTTTTCTCACTTTTTTCATAAATACCACCCTATCCTCTTTTTTTTTAGTTTAAAAGTTGAACCAGGGCATCTAACCCGTCCTCACGTCATACCTTCGACGATTAACGTCTAAGGTTCACTGAACCCACAGCATGACCGAGTGCCTACAGTGATAAAGGTGCAGTAGACATTACCTGTTTACTTGGAGCAACGGACAGAACTTTATTTCTCTCCGTAACCCACCGGAACTGCAACGTTTTTGATATTGTTCAGGATTGCGCCCAGGATTCGTGCATTCACATGCTCCAGAGCAGCCTTGGTCTTCTTCACCAATTCCTTCTTGACCTTGCCTGAGTTCACGACCAGCAGCACACCATCACACAGCGAACTCACAATGAGCGCATCCGTTACTGCGAGCACCGGTGGTGTGTCAAACATGATGACATCATATTGATCCTCTAACTTCTCCATCAGCCTCTTCATCCGGTTGGAACCGATCATCTCGGAAGGGTTTGGCGGAATTGGGCCGGAAGTGAATAACTGAAGATTATCGATATAGCTCTCTCTGAGCACTTCTTCCACACCGTACTGATTGGACAGCACACTGCTAAGCCCGATATGATTGGGTACGGAAAACACCTGGTGCAAAGAAGGGTTACGCAGATCGGCATCAATCAGCAGAACCTTTTTGCCTTCCTGAGCATAGGTGACCGCCAGGTTGCTAATGGTGGTGGTCTTGCCTTCACCGGCTTCGGCTGAAGCAACCATGATTTTTTTGATATGACTGTCGATTGAGGAAAACTGAATATTGGTCCGCAATTTACGGTACCCCTCCGAGATTTGAGATTTGGAGTTAAAATAGGTCACCAGACTGTTATTATCATTGGTTAGCCGTGACATATTTGCCATCCCCCACTTTCTGTTGAGATACGTAATTTTTCGTATTTTTCAGATCATCTTTTTTCATCTTGGATATCACCGTAAGCACAGGCAGGCCCAGTTCTTTTTCAAGTTCAGTCTCGGATTTGAATGTGTCATCCAGATAATCCATCAGGAATACAAGTGCAATCGCGAGCACAAAACCTGCGAACAGACTGACAATGATGCTTAATGTGGTTTTCATATTAATTGGAGATGCGTTACTATCCACTTTGGCTTCGCTGAGGATAGCGACATTATCGATTTTCATGATTAGGGGGATTTGAGATTGGAACACGTTGGAGATGGCATTGACCGTTTTTGCGGCTTTTTCGTAGGAAGTCCCCTGTACAGTTATGCTCATCACTTGGGATTCGCTGGCTGTAGAGACGGAGGTGCTATTCATGAGCTGTGCTGAGGTTAAGCCAAGGTCTGGATACGTGGAAGCCACTTTATCCATAATGGCTGAAGATTTAATAATTTCTCTGTAGGAGTTAATGAGTTTGATATTGGTTTGAATCATGCTGAAGTCCATCATCGCCTGGCCTTGAACATTGGAGGTCTGGTTCACGATAAGCTTGGAACTCGCCTCATAGATCGGTTGGGTGAAGAAAATACTTTTGACCCCTGCACCCACACCCGCTACCAGAGCAATTGCAACAATCAACCACAGTTTCTTTTGTAAGAGTCGAAAATATCCTTTCAGTTCCACTTTCATTCCTCCTATACGTTGTGATCTATCCTATGTAACTACCAGATGGACAGTAGCCATTTGCGAGGTTTCCAGCGTTCTGTGACAAGACACGAATTCGATAGGATGTGCGACGCATTCTCTGCAAGCCTCTTAACGGCCTCAGCTCCAAAACGACGCTCAATCACCCGCTCCCCTTCACTTATGGCAAATGTCCTTTTGCACGTATCATGTGCATCTGATGAAATGAAATGAAACCCGTTTTCTTTACAAAAATGAAAACACCACTGCCGAACTTTCCGTCCGAAAAGCCCAGTGAAAGATTGAGCCGTAAGCTGACATAGCCCGCCTTGACTCAAATAATCCGCCAACAACTTTGGCTTCTTCAAAATGATACGATTGCGTTCCGGATGAGCAATGATAGGGGTAATTCCCGCTATTCGTAATTCATGCAGTATCCTGGGGAACTGTGAGGGAATATGACCAAAGGGCAGTTCCAGCAACATGTAACGACTTCCGGCGAGTGTGCAGCACTTTCCTGCATATAAGTCTCCAATCAGGTTGTCATGCACCCTGATCTCCTGTCCGGGACGGATCTCCAGGCGAATGTTACGTTTGTGAAGTTCTGCATGTAGCAGGTTCACGGCCTGATTAACCACCATCGGTTCATTGTTGTATTGCCCGTTCAGGTGATGCGGAGTAGCAATAATGGAGGTGATTCCAGAGGCTGCCGCCTTCTCAGCCATCGCAACGGACTGCTCCATTCGAACAGGACCATCATCCAGACCGGATAATATGTGGCAGTGCATTTCAACCATATCCAAACTTCCTGAAATAGTATGAGCCCCCTCGCCCCTTTATTCATTGCGCAAATGCTTTTGGTGTTAAAGAACTAATGCATAACGCTATGAAATATAGTAAAATGGCGTTAAGTACATGTTTTGTTCAGAATTTGTTAAGAATCGACTTGGAATTATATGGTGAAATCAATGTAATGATAGGTTTTCTGCAGATCCTTCTGCTCTGTTGCCTTTTCATACTGAGAACGGGAAACCGTGGGAAACTGAACTTCAGTAAGCATTGTGTTTAACTGTCCAGTTATATATAGTTTCTGTTCGTGCTGAATATGCAAATTTGAATGATACATTGTGAGCTCTCCGAAGGGCTGTTTCCATTGCAACCTTGCGTGAAGTCTTACACATACATGATGATCTTCAACATCCAAACCTATGAGCATTTCTGATGATACTGGCAAGTTCAGGTCGCTCAGGAAGGTGATTGCTTGAGTGTCCATTCCAAGTAACAGAACAGGGCGTCTTTTGTGGTCTACCATTTTCTTATGAAACTCCTGAATGTACATATGGACATTTAATTTCATATCAGCCCATTCCTGAATTATTGATTGCATGGTTTCATTCCTTTAGAATGGATTAGCCTACATGGACTGCCTCTACTTCCTTCTCACAGGTATATGGTCCAGGCAACAAGGAGATACTTAAAATATCCCAAATGATACATTTTGTAACTCCATACGTCCAATTTACGATACAAAACGTATCATGTCAAGCGGTATTTGGACATGGTTCTTTTGATTTACGACAATTTGAGATGTCCTTAGACAGACCTATTTACAAATGGAAATGGGTTAAAGGAAACTTATGAGGAGTTACTCTTTTGCAGGAAAGCTGCCCTGATCAAAAACTTGGCTCAGGATTGTTTCTATATATATTTGATGTCGTTCAGGGGGAAATAGCTTATGAGCTACGGAAATCGCATTGCTGAATTACGGGAACAGCGGGGACTTACTCAAGAAGAACTTGCGAGCTCCATTCATATTACCAGAGCTGCTCTCTCCCACTACGAGAAGAACCGACGTAAACCGGACTTCGAAGTGTTAACGAGACTTGCTGACATCTTTGATGTGTCTATTGATTATCTTATAGGACGTACGAAGCAAAGCGATGTCGTGATGGATGAGGACGTACGTGAATTCGTTGATACCTTGGAGTTATCGGACAAAGAAGTGTTAGAACGCTTCGATCTGATGATTGATGGGAAGTCCTTAACGGAAGAAGAGGCACGTCGTTTTATTGCGTTTGTCCGCATGGAACGCAGCATGGACTAAACCCGAAAAGAGGACCCAGTTCCCAAGAGATGCTATCTCTGGCTTCTGGGCTTTTTTTGTGTCCTAATTCCCTCCATTCCATGGTTATCTATTGTGTCAAGGACGCTTGTTGTTGACGGAGGATATGAAATGGTTCCAACGCTCCGGGTCGATTCCGCATTGCAGTAAAACTTTCATGATGTCCATCTGGGTTGCTTCGACTTGTTTCCCTGTCGGCCTACGATCGTCCCTGTTTGGATGCTTCATATTCATTCCGATAACCTCTCTTATCTATATACTTTCCCTGCCCTCCAAAACTAGCCTTATTATACTTGAGAACGTTCCGTGATGTTGTCGTCTCATGACGATAACGTTTTTTGAAGGGGTTCTAATTTTGTCGAAAGCCAAATAGGAGCTATATGGTGCCAAAATGGCAACCATATAGCTCCTATTATTCTTAATACAACCTGTTCATGCACGTTCACCTTTGAACAAGGAGTTAACCCCCAGCACGTGCAAGTTCACGCATATTTGCTTCAAACGCTGCAAGCAGTGCTGCTTCTCCAGTCAAGCCCGTCGCCTGAACCCGTTCAATCTGCTCCGTCATACGCTTGAAGTCCTTCGGAATAACCCGAACGAACTGGTTCACCGCATCTTGCCAGTTATCCAGAACGCGCTGACCGACAGCACTTCCTGTATTGGCAACATGACGTTGAATCATGCCTCGCAGATCTGCACTTTCGGCAACATCTTCGATACGCTCCAAAAGAACCATTTCCAGATTACAACGTTGCAAGAATGTGCCTTCCGGATCATACACATAGGCAATACCTCCGGACATCCCTGCTGCAAAGTTACGACCTGTATCGCCGAGTACAACGACACGTCCACCCGTCATATACTCACAACCATGGTCGCCTACCCCTTCAACGACTACTTTGGCACCGGAGTTACGTACAGCAAATCGCTCACCCGCAATACCACGGATATACGCTTCACCGCTTGTTGCACCGTAGAGAGCCGTGTTACCGATAATGATGTTATCTTCAGCCTCAAACGTTGCTTTCGGAGAAGGCATCACGATCAGTTTACCTCCGGACAATCCTTTACCCACGTAGTCATTGGAATCCCCTTCAACGGTCAAGGTCATGCCTTTAGGTACAAAGGCCCCAAAGCTTTGTCCGGCAGAGCCGACAAATTTGAATTTAACCGTATCTTCAGGCAATCCTGCGAGTCCATATTTACGTGTGATCTCACTACCCAGAATGGTACCTACGGCACGGTTAACGTTCGTAATTGGAAGCACCGCTTCAACCGGTTGACCGGATTCAATAGCAGACTGTGCCAGTGGCAACAATTGCTGCATATCCAGCGTTTCTTCCAATTGGTGGTTCTGATGCTGTGTACGGTAACGCGCAGAGCCTTCCGGCATTTCAGGCACGTGCAGCAATACAGACAGATCCACACCTTTTTTCTTCCAGTGATCTACGGCTTCTACCGTTTCGAGGCAATCTGTACGTCCGACCATCTCCTGAATGGTACGGAAACCAAGATCAGCCATGATCTCACGCACATCTTCAGCAACAAATCGCATGAAGTTAACCACATGAGCCGGATCACCCATATAATTTTTACGCAACTCCGGATTCTGTGTTGCTACACCCACCGGACAGGTATCCATTTGACAGACACGCATCATGATACAGCCAAGTGCAACGAGTGGTGCGGTAGAGAAACCATACTCTTCAGCTCCAAGCAAAGCTGCAATCGCCAAGTCACGGCCGTTAAGCATTTTGCCATCTGTTTCGAGTACGACGCGATCACGCAGATTGTTCAGCATCAACGTTTGATGTGTCTCTGCAAGACCCAGTTCCCACGGCATACCCGCATGTCGGATCGAACCTTGCGGAGATGCACCTGTACCACCGTCATAACCGCTGACGAGGATAATATCGGCACGTCCTTTGGCTACACCTGCCGCAATCGTACCCACGCCCACTTCCGATACGAGCTTCACGTTGATCTCAGCACGCGGATTGGCATTTTTCAAGTCATAGATCAGCTCTGCCAGATCCTCGATCGAGTAGATATCGTGATGCGGCGGTGGCGAGATCAGACCTACACCCGGTGTTGAACCACGGACTTCAGCAACCCAAGGATACACTTTGCGTCCTGGCAGTTGTCCGCCTTCACCCGGTTTTGCTCCCTGTGCCATTTTGATCTGAATTTCGTCGGCATTAACCAAGTAGTTGGAAGTAACACCGAAACGTCCGGATGCGACCTGTTTAATAGCACTGCGACGGGAATCCCCGTTGCTATCTTTAATGAAGCGAGCCGGATCTTCTCCACCTTCACCGGTATTGGACTTACCTCCAACACGGTTCATTGCAATGGCAAGATCTTCATGCGCCTCTTTACTAATTGAACCGAAGGACATTGCACCCGTTTTGAAACGACGCATGATATCTTCTACGGATTCAACTTCTTCAAGTGGAATGGAAGCTCCAACCGGTTTCAGTTTCAGCATGGAGCGAATGGTCAACAGCTGATCATTCTCACCTTGCACAAGTTTGGAATATTTTTTATACAGCTTGTAATCTCCGGTACGAACTGCGTGTTGCAACGTATGAATGGTTTGCGGATTGAACAGATGCTCTTCTCCGTCGTTACGCCATTGATAATCGCCACCGGAATCCAATACTTTATCGTTACCGTCTTTATCCGTAAAGGCACGGTTGTGATGTGTCAGCGCTTCGGCTGCCACTTCTTCCAACCCAATTCCACCGATCCGGGAAGGTGTCCAGGTAAAGTAACGGTCAACGAAGTCTGATTTCAGACCCACCGCTTCAAAGATTTGAGCGCCACGATACGATTGAATCGTAGAAATCCCCATTTTGGACAACACTTTCGTAACGCCTTTGGTAGCTGCTTTAATGTAGTTTTTCACTGCTTTCTCATGCGAAATGCCACGAAGCAATCCTTGCTGAATCATGTCATCCAGCGTTTCAAAGGCCAGATAAGGGTTCACAGCACTCACACCGTAACCCAGCAGTAATGCGTAGTGGTGAATATCACGCGGCTCTGCTGATTCAAGCAAAATGCTGACTTTTGTTCTGGTTCCCTGACGAATCAGATGGTGATGCAGACCTGCTACAGCAAGCAATGCAGGAATGGCCGCATTCTCTGCGTCCACACCGCGGTCAGACAGGATCAGAATGTTATGACCTTTATCGATGACACGGTCCGCAGCTTCGAAGAGCAGATCCATTGCTTTGCGCAGTCCTTCTGCTCCTTCCGCAGCGGTGAAGAAAATCGGAATCGTCATGGAGCGGAAGCCTGGGCGACGCACATGGCGAATCTTTGCAAAGTCTTCATTGGACAATACCGGTGTATCCAGACGGATCTGGCGACAGCTCTCCGGTTCAGGGTTCAATAAGTTGCGCTCAGGACCAATGGTTGTTGCCGTAGACGTTACAATCTCTTCACGGATTGCATCGATTGGCGGGTTGGTTACCTGGGCGAACATCTGTTTAAAGTAGTTGTACAGACGCTGCGGACGATCCGACAGCACAGCCAGTGGTGCATCATAGCCCATCGAACCGGTAGCTTCCATACCTGTTGTCGCCATTGGCTCCAGGATTTTGCGAAGCTCTTCAAATGTATATCCATATGCCAGCTGAAGCTGGGTCACGTTATCATGTTTTGGATCAGGAAGTTCCGGTGCTTCCGGCAGCTCGCTCAGATCCATCAAATGCTCATCAAGCCAATCCTGATACGGATTCTCGGCTGCAATGATCGCTTTTACTTCTTCATCTGAGATGATGCGGCCTTCTTGTGTATCCACAAGCAACATCCGACCTGGACGCAGACGATCTTTGTACAGGATCTCTTCAGGCGCAATATCAAGCACCCCAACTTCTGAGGACAGGATAATGCGGTCATCCTTGGTTACATAATAACGAGCTGGACGCAAACCGTTACGGTCAAGTGTGGCACCAATCTGTAAACCATCTGTGAAGGCCATTGCTGCTGGTCCATCCCAAGGCTCCATCATTGTGCTGTGATATTCATAAAATGCCTTTTTGGCAGGGTCCATGCCCTCATCTGTGCTCCAAGGTTCAGGAACCATCATCATGGCCACGTGTGGCAGTGAACGACCACTGAGATAGAGGAACTCCAGTGTGTTATCGAACATCGCTGTATCGGAACCATCCGGGTTAATGACCGGTTTCACTTTGGCGATGTCGTCACCGAACAATTCACTCTCGAACAAGGACTGCCGTGCATGCATCCAGTTCACGTTACCACGCATCGTATTGATCTCACCGTTGTGGATCATGAAGCGATACGGGTGGGCACGTTCCCAGCTCGGGAAGGTGTTCGTACTGAAACGGGAATGCACGAGTGCAATCGCAGATTCCACGAGATCATGCTGTAGATCCAGATAGAATTCTCCCACCTGTTCCGTTGTGAGCATGCCTTTATAAACAATTTTGCGACAAGACAAGCTTGGCAGGTAGAATGAACCACCTTCTGCTTCATCTGCCGAATATCGAATAGCCAACTCAGCGCGTCTGCGAATAACATACAGTTTACGTTCGAATCCAAGCTCATCCTTCACATCTGCGGATCTTCCAATGAACACCTGACGTACATAAGGTTTCGCTGCAAGTGCAGAACGGCCAAGCATTTCATCAAAAGTAGGAACATCCCGGAAACCCAGGAACGTCTGTCCTTCTTCTTCAATAATCTTCTTGAGGCTCTCTTCGTGCGCACTACGGATGGCAGGGTCTTGGGACATGAACAACATTCCCACGCCATAGAATCCCTGTTCAGGTAATGCAAAACCAAGACGTTCCGCTTCCTGTGCAAAATAACGATGTGGAATCTGAATCAGGATACCTGCTCCGTCACCGGAATTCGGCTCACTTCCCTGTCCTCCACGGTGCTCCATGTTACTGAGCATGGTTAGTGCCTGACTAACGATATCGTGTGAAGGTACTCCTTTGATGTTGGCAACAAAACCCATTCCGCATGCATCTTTTTCGAACTGCGGGTCATATAGACCCTGTTTTGGAGGTAATCCGATGTGTCTCATGGAACGCAACCTTTCTATAATGAAGTATTTCGGAAAGATCAAGAACATAGGCAACAGGCAACAATGAAACGGGAGGAGCTGGCCTTTCGCTTGCGATAGAGCCTGCTAGATAGAAGAGGTGACAGCATGAGACTGTCAAAAATAAGCCTGCTATTGGGCAGAAGCCATTGAATGAGATGGGCTGATCCGGACGATCCGGCAAACAGCATCATGTATAAATCAACACGCAGCCGCTGGCACGGCTACTGAAATGGAGCGACGTTTTTTTGATATAGTTCTATTATTTTAACACCGACCTAACATCAGCGCAATTTAAACTTTTTAATACCTCTGATAAGAAATGTTTTGCAGTACAGCTTTACAGTAGTGACGTTTAAATTCATCTCTTTTTCGAATAATTATACACTTTTTAAGCCAGAGTACAACTGAATTAAATTGCTGACAGAAGAAAATCGTTCCATGTACCGCCTGCGTTTATCCATAATTCAACCAAATTTCCACTGCGTAAGCCAGCGAATCTTTACTTCTTTATGCATTTGTATACAAAATAGCCTGTAACCCCTTTTTGGGGTCACAGGCTATTTGCACTATTTGACTACTATATTGCATAATTTCACTACAAGAAAATAAAGTTTTTATTCAAAAATATGCCCCTGCTGAAGATCAGGTTCGACTTATGCCGTCACAACTTGACCGGAATCAGCCTGTTCGACTTCTTTTTTCGGACGTCTGCCATTCCAAAGGAAGTAAGCAAGCGTCAGCAGAATAGATGCACCTGCATAGATACTAAGAATTCCTGCCTGATGCCACATCACATCCAGATTACCACTCGATACAACAGCTTTGAAGCCCATAATGCTGTGTGTCATTGGCAACCAAGGGCTAAATGCCTGAAGCCACGATGGAATCAGTTCTACCGGGAATGTACCTGCACTAGCCGCAAGTTGGAAGACCAGCAGCAGAATGACAACATAACGTCCAGGCAGATCCAGCCAGGTTACAAGCGCCTGAACGATCAACATGAAGGTCAGCCCTGTAATAATGGTAAACAGATAGAACAGCCCTACACTGTGCGTCTCCAGTCCAAGACCATATAACATGAAGCTTGCCACGATAACCGATTGGAAGATACTCACGGAGCCAAATACCAGTGTCCGGCTGACAAAACGATTCCAGCCTGTTGCACCAGGTACGGACGTTTCCCGCATTTTCAATACAATCGTCGAAATCAATGATCCCACAAACAGACCGATCGACAGGAAGAACGGTGTCAATCCTGTACCATAATTGCTCACGTTCTCTGCCGTGTTCTCCGAGGAGTTCACCGGTTCAGCGAACATGTTCACCACATCATCCGTTTTCTTCACTTCGGATGTTTTCTGCGCGGCATCATTCAGCTTGGTTGCCAGTTCACTTGAGCCATCTTTTAGCTCAGTAAGACCGTCAGCCAGTTTGCCTGCGCCATCACCCAGTTGCTTGGAACCATCGGTTAGTGAACTAACGCCACCACTGAGTTTGCCCACACCCGTTTGCAAAGCTGTTGTACCTGAGCCCAGCTGCTTGGCACCATTCGCCAACAATGTACCGCCACTTGCAGCATCACCCAATTTGCCGCTGAACTGCTTCAGACCATCGGAGAGTTTCTCTCCCCCTTGACTAAGCTGTCCGGCTCCAGCCAGCAATTGCTTCTGTCCATCTACCAGCTGGTCTGCACCAGCAAGTAGTTGCTTCTGACCACCATGGAGCTCGGATGCGCCCGCGGCCAACTGCTGGTTGCCCTGATGCAGCTGATCTGCACCCTGTGCAAGCTTCTGCTCGCTCTCATGCAGTTGCGCACTGCCATCGGCAACCGCTTCACTTGCGGCAAGCAGTTTCTGTACATCCGCATTTTCGGCGAGTTCCGGGTTCGATGCAGCAAGCTGCTTCAATCCGGCGGCTACGCTCTGTGCTCCATCCGCAACCTTCCCACTGCCATCCACAGCCGATTGCAGGCCTGTTGCCAGTGTACCGCTGCCCTGAACGGCACTTTGCAGACCGTCAGACAGCTTCGCACTGCCCTGTTCTGACGATGCCAGGCCAGCCTGCAACTTACTTGTACCATCCAGTGAAGATTGAAGGCCCGTTTCCAACTTGGCACTGCCATCCTTCAACTGATCTGCTCCGCTCTGAAGCTGGCTCGAAGCGGCTGCCTGAAGCTGTTGCAGACCCGATACAAGATTCGTTGTTCCACTTTCAAGCTTGGTCGCACCCGTGTGCAACGCGTTAACCCCATCACTTAATGGAGAAAGTCCTTCCTGAAGTTCAAGCGTCCCGGATGCAAGCTTCGCCAAGTTATCCTTGAGCTTAACTGCACCATCATCCAGTTTGCCTGCGCCGGTATTCAGTTCACCAGCTCCATCACCCGCCTCCGCTAAGCCATCAGATACTTCGGAGAACTTGTCGAGCAAAGTCTCTGCATAGGATTCTGTTACTTTGGCTGAGACTTTGGCTTTCAGATCCTTAATCGCGGTCTTGCCGATCTGTGCCCCGACAAAGCTGTAATTGCCATTCGGTTCGTAGATCAGGTCAGCCGGTGCCGGCTTGTCATCGAGCAACGTTGTTGCTTGAGATGAGAAGTTCTCCGGAATCGTAATTTGCATATAATATTTGTCATTACTCATGCCTTCTTTGGCTTGACTCGCACTGACAAAGTCCCATTTAAAATCTGCATTTTTCTTCAGCTCATCCACCAGATCATTACCTACATGAAGTGATTTGCCCTCCAGCTCTGCGCCTTTATCCAGATTGACAACGGCAACCGGCATCTCATCCACATGACCATATGGGTCCCAATAAGCCGCCAGATAGATGCCACTATACAGGATCGGTATAAACATAATTGCAATAACAGGGATCAACACCTTCGGGTTTCTCACGGCCGATCCCACATCCTTGAAAAACACGGATAAAGATTTCATGTCATTTTCTCCCCTTAATCTCTCTGCTTCATGAGCAGGAATAACTATAATGAAATAAAATGTCGCGTTCCAGAAAAATTACCGAAACACGAAGTGACCATTTTCCTCAAACGGTCAATTTAAAGCAAAAAAACAAACCTGTCTTCCGACAAGCCTCGCTGCCATACATGTATGATAACCCTTATTTATAGTAGAATAAATTCGGATTACGTTACAGCAGCAATTCCTTCCATTAAGAAAAGGCGAAAGTAATTCTTGATTTCCTCTTTGCTCAGTGGTTGATGTTGTTTGTTCCAATCAGAGGTGAGTGCAATATACAAGCGAATCATCATAAAAGCGACCACTTGCGGATCACAATCCCGAATCTCTCCATTATCCTTCGCTTTCTCAAGCTCCCGAGCCAGAAAATCGGAAATAACTTTCTCCACTTTGTCCAAACCTTCCTTGGCCTGCAGTGTTCCAAAGTCCTTCAATTCCTGTGATAACTTAACCAGCAGCTCGTGATCACGGCGGAATTCCAACAACGCATCCAGCACCCGAAAGAGATTATCAAAAAATGCACTTTCCTGATGCACTTCACGATGTGCGATGTTCTTCATTTCCTGAATCACTTCTACCAGAATCTGATCAAACAATTGTTCCTTGTTGGTGAAAAACGTATAGATCGTTCCTTTGCCCACGTTCGCAATCTTGGCGACCTGGTCCATCGTAGTTGCTTTGTATCCAAACATGGCAAACGACTGGGCTGCTGCATGAATAACCTGCTGTCTCCTGTCAATCGGAGCCATCATATCCCTCCTTTTACTCCATTCAATGTTCATTCGTCCTACATAAATGACCAAAAATACAATTCGGTCATTCGGTCAAAATATACATTACCACCTCAGCAATAAGATTGCAACCCTAACATTTTAAATATTGTGTTAATTTTTTTTAACCGAAATGCAGTGGAAACTCCTTCTGTCGTCGTCTATAGTGTAAGATGACTCAAACATACGTATATAAATGAAGCCAGAATGTCTCAGACCAAGAGATATGGTGTAAATATTTATGGATGAAACATGATTCTGCGCTTCAATGTATATTCATGTAGTAATGTATGATCCATAGCTAACGAAAACGATGAATATCTTCATTATGAATTAAAACTTATGAATAAAGGTGAACTCATGCGAAAACCAAGAGTGCTCTTATTATCGGAAGGATTCGGTACCGGTCACACTCAGGCCGCTCATGCGCTGGCACATGGCATCAAAAAAGTCAGTCCACATGTTCACAGTCGTGTCATTGAACTAGGCAAATTTTTAAACCCAACGGTAGCTCCATTAATCTTTTCTGCATATCGGAAGACACTGTCGGTTCAACCCAAACTGGTCAGTCTGTTGTACCGCACACAGTACAACAAGTCATTAAATGGCTTTACCAAGCTGGCGTTGCATCGAATTTTCTATACACAGACAGCACAGGTCGTATCCCAACTGAAACCAGATGCGGTGATCTGTACCCATCCTTTTCCAAATGCAGTGATCTCCCGGCTCAAACGCCAGGGCCTGAATATCCCGCTCTATACCGTCGTGACGGATTATGACGTGCATGGAACATGGATTAATCCGGAAGTGAATAAATATCTGGTCTCCACCCCTCAGGTCAAAGCATTACTTGAAATTCGAGGGGTCGATCCCTCCCACATTCAGATCACGGGAATTCCTGTGCATCCTGACTTCTGGGAAGCGGGTGACAAAGTAAAGTTGCGGCAAGAGATGGGGCTTCAGAACATGCCTACCGCACTGCTTATGGGTGGAGGCTGGGGACTTTCTTTTGATGAGGATCATATGAAAGCTCTCACGTCCTGGGCAGATCGTGTTCAATTGGTGTTTTGTCTTGGTAGCAACGAGAAAATGATTGCAAAAATGAAGGAGATGCCTTGCTTCCAGCACCCTAATATTCGTATTCTGGGATATACCCGTGAAGTAAGCAAACTGATGGATGTATCCGATGTGCTAATCACGAAGCCTGGTGGCATGACATGTACCGAAGCGTTGGCTAAGCGGTTACCCATGCTGTTCATTCCTCCGCTGGCGGGTCAAGAGGAAGAGAACTGTGAATACTTTGTACAAGCCGGATACGGCCAGGTCATCCACTCTGCCGATGTGATTACCAAACGTTTCAGCCAACTCTGTGAACAGGCATCCACTCAAGCTGAAAGCCCGCTGAACGTAGCACATATTACCGGCAGCCGTTCAGCCTATGATCCAACGTGTTGCGCCCAAGCTGTTCATGATTTATTATTCCCGACGACAGCCGAAGTTACGAAAACACCCGTAGAGCGATTCTCAGCCGGAATTGCTGCCACGTCCTTGTCAGGTACCAGAATCCCATTCTAACGTCTCTATGGACCTATAGAACAGCTCTCATGAGGTGTTATAGAGGACAAGGCAAGTGCTCACGATATACAAAGAAGGTTCCCTTCCGAATTATTGGAAGGGAACCTTCTTTTATTTTCATTGATTTCGACCGTATGATTTGGCAGAAAAAAGGGTAATTTAGAGTATAACCATATTTTAAATAACGAAATAAAACTACGATTCAGGCTTTTTGAAGGGGCCGTGTGAAGCACACACTGTTAACTACCCTGCCTGTTTGCAGAATTTACGGGTCGATTACTTGTAGAAAGTATGATGACCGATCGTTTTTACTTTTTTCTGCGAGCGGGCAACTGTCAGATCGTCGGCAAGCGTCAATGATAAGAAATAATACGTATCATCGGCAACTTCCTTCTTCCCGTTCAGCGCAGCATTCACTGCTTTGATACTGTCCTCGTTGGGAACCACACGTTTCAAACGTCCGTTCGCTACAGGACTGAACTGGGATTTCTGATAGATCACCTTGTAAATGGTATCGGGAAAATTGGCTGACCGCAGCCGGTTTAAGACAACATTGGCAACTGCCACTTTGCCTTCGTACGGTTCACCTTCCGCCTCTGCCATGACGATTTTTTGCAGCAGATGCAGTTCTTTATCGGACACACTGTATGACCAGGTTGCGAGTTTCGAGTCTTCCTGGTTCAGAAGTTTGGTCCGCGTAAAGTATAGTTTTTGGGGGGGAGTTGTTACAGCAGCCACCGCTTTGGCACGTTCCACTTTGGCCAATTTCAGTGCAGCTTCTTTTTTGGCTTTGGCCGCAGCTACAGCTCTAGCTTTGTTCTTGGCCTTGGCTTCTTGCAATTCCTGCTTTTCTTGAGCAGTCGTCAACCAGTTCTTCGCTGGCAGAGATTCAGTCCACGCTACGGTTTGTGTAGACAGACTTGTCCCATCTTCCATCATGCGCCTCTCTTCTTGCGCAGATGTTTGGTTATTTTGCACAGAAGCCGCAAGTTCGGTCATCTGTTTACTATCACTAGCTTCATTCCACTTCCCCGTCGCCTGAACGACATTTACCCCCACTATACATACAAGCAGCACTGATAACATCGGTGCTACCCAACGATTCTTGCTTATAATGTTCATTCGAAGATTCCTCCTGTCGAAACATTTCCCTTATCTAAGTAACCCAAAAAAAAGAATTTGAATAACGATGGCTAATATTACATAGGGATAAACGTAATGTCAATGTGATTTTATGGCATAAAAATGATTATCAGGAAAAAGAGAACGTGTCCACGACCTCATACATTGGAGATTGTCCAAGCCTTGTCACATAAAGTACAATGTCCTCCACCATCCATGAATTAACACCTGAGGCATGTTCCGGAAGCACTCCAGATACCCCTTTATTCTCATTACCTGGGAGTTGTCCCAGATATTTTCTAGCAACGGTGATGTGGGGAGCATATGGTCTTAATTCAGCTTCGAATCCAAGAGTCGATGTGGCCTGAACGATTTGTTTTTGCAATGAAATCAACCGATCCATCTCTCCGCTAACACCCTTCCATAACACTTTAGGCGCTTCTTCAAGTCCAAATGTGCCCCAATCCGCAAGCTGAAGTTCAAACGCCTGGAATTCAACTGCTACTGAGCGCAACGCTTTCCGAAGATGTCCAATCTCACTAACAAGTGTATCTCCAAGAAATTGCAAGGTTATATGATAATCCCGATGATCTGTCCATTTACGAAAATCAAGCTTGTTCTGTACAAGCCTCGCGTCCATCTGAAGAGACTGCTGAACAGGACCAGGAAGACGAATCGCCACAAACAATCTTTCCCGTCGGGATGAATGATCCTGATGTGATTGGTTATTCATTGCATACACCTCTCTAAAGTTCGCTCTATTATTTCATAACTATACATATCGTTTCAAGTTGGGTAAGTATAGAGTGACACAAAGATAACCATTTGCAAATAAGGCTAGATTCCTGCATTTACCACCTTATGCACATCCAACATCAAATCTGATACACTGCAATTATCAAACTTATCAAACTATTGATCTCAGGAGGACCACACATTATGGGTAAAATTGTATGTTTTCCATCTCTATCCGAAGAACAGAAACAACGCATTCAGAACGCCGCACCGGGGTACACCCTGACATTCGGAAAAGCCAAGGAATTGGACCCTGCTGCGTTGAAAGAGGCTGAGATTATTCTCGGTTGGTCACCTCTTGTCACTGAACATGCATTGAGACAAGACAGCCTGTTGAAGTGGGTTCAGGTCTGGTCCGCTGGTGTGGACAATCTTCCTTTTGCAGATTTGCAGCAGAAGAACATTCAGGTCACCAGTGCAAATGGAGTTCACGCCATTCCAATCACCGAAATTATTCTGGGCATGATGTTATCCCACAGCCGCTGGCTGAGACAAGCCATGTTGCATCAACAGCAGTCCGAATGGAAAGCTCCCGCCAAACCCCTACCCGAACTGCACGGCAAAACAGCGGTCATCGTTGGTGTAGGTGAGATTGGAACCGAAACAGCCCGCATCCTCAAAGCACTCGGCATGCGAACGATCGGTGTTCGTCGCTCAGGCAAAGATGTGCCCAACGTGGATCAGATGTACGACATGACCGGGCTGCATGAAGCCTTGAGCCAAGGCGATTATGTGATTAATATTTTACCGTTGACCGATGAAACCAAACATATATATGATCAAACTGCATTTGAGCATTTCCAATCTGGTGCATGTTTCGTCAATGTGGGCCGCGGCCCCAGTGTGAAAACGGAAGCCTTGCTGAATGCACTCCAAAACGGCCAGGTTGCCTTCGCCGCACTGGACGTGTTCGAAGAAGAACCCCTTCCGGCAGACCACCCGTTATGGGGCATGGATAACGTCTTAATGACGCCACATATCGCAGGAAGCACGGAGCAATACACGGATCGTGCCCTCGATATTTTCGTCAAAAATCTGGAAGCTTATGTAGCTGGCCAGACACTTCCGCTTAACCTGGTGGATTATAGTCATAAATATTAACACAAACATCCGTTCCCATGCAATATTGTGCAAATCAGATCAACGATATCAATTGAACTAAACAATATTTACACTTACAACTCCGATGACAGAACAACCTTCCGCTCACTGTTATTCCCAGATTTTTTTGACTCACTTTTAGAAAAGTGAAAATCTGGGAATAAAGGCGAAGAGTATGCTTACGATGCAGCTTTCTTGCAGAAAGCTTTTAGCTCCGCTTCTTCAGGTTATTTCCGTCCTCTACGTTTCTCGTGTAAATCGTTAGTTCAATTAAAATGTACACAGTAAAAAAACTCTACCTCTGGAAATTTCCTTAGAGGTAGAGTTTTGTTTTTTTTATACTTACACACACAACCAGATATGACGTATAAACGTGCCTTTGTTTACTGTTCGGTACTCTTTTACTGTCCATCCCGCTTCCAACAAGTGCTCTTCTACCCACTCTGTGGAAACAATCACTGCCCGCTGGGTCAATCTGCGCAAGCTCTTCAGCATGTCTCGTTGCTCAGCATCTGGGAGTACAGAACAGAGATTATAGGGCATGTCCAGAATTGCTGCATCATACCGATCTTGCAGTTCATTCATATCCCCTAACGTGATTCGATCCGAATCATATCCATAATGCGGCAGATTGATACGTGCACCTCGGACAGCCAGAGGATTCAAGTCGTTACCTCTCGCATCAATTCCCATGGATAAAGCTTCAATGACAACTGTTCCCATACCGCAGCACGGATCAAGTAATCGATGGTTTTCCACGTTCGGAACAGCAATATTCACCAGCGCTCTGGCGAGTGTGATGCCAAATCCAGTCGAGTAATTTTGCGGCTTCTGCCGATGAATCTGCCATGATCGATCAGCTTCTGTCCACTGGCCCAAGATCCATTTTTCTCCTGTTTGGATTAGGCCGAAAGTCACTTTTGGTTGCTTCATCTGTGCCTTGCCTTTAATGCACATGCCGACTTCTTTTTCCAGTTGACGAGACTGTGCATAATCAGGGGCATGATCCCCTTCTTTCAGACAAATCACCTTAAATGTCTCTTCTGGCAACAGCTGAATCTCTTTGGCAAGAGGGAGCAGGTCATTCACCGTATTGCCTTCACCGATTACATCTAATCTGCCATGGATAAAAGGACTACGTCCAGGTGATATATGTCGTTCAGACCACACATATGCTCCCCTATCCATACCGATCTCTGAACTCGGTTCAAGCAACGTATTCAGCTCCAGCATGCATAATTCACGCTCGTTCTCGTGGCAAGCAAAGGTGTAGAGGTATTTCCCAGAAGTAGTGTAACTACCAAGTGTTCCATCAGGCAAAATTCTCCTCTCCTTCCTTCATTAATCATGTTTCTTCTATATAGATAGTAGCTCAGTGTATACATATCAAATATCAGCTGTTACGAATGCTTCAGGTAGTCATTGTATACAATGTTAGACGGCTAGACAACTATCCATTTCTTTGGAGGTAACTATTTGGAAAGAAAAAAATAAGGTGTCCCCAGGATCGAGGAACACCTTATTTTATTTTGAGATTCTCAACAGCCCGCCCATGCACGAGCCAGTTTCTTCTATTATAAGAAGAAGGTTATATTTTTAATTTTTCAATGGATGTTAGCAAATCTTCCGATAATTCTTTCAGACTTTGAATGTTGCCACTAATCGTTTCCATGGAACTGACCTGCTCTTCCGCCGATGCAGAAACTTCTTCCACACTTGCTGCTGATTGTTCCGAAACAGCCGAAATCTGCTGACTGAAATCATTCATTCGTCCGCTTGCTTCCTGCATTCCCGCGAGGCCATCTGTCATGGTGCTGATCACACCTACCATGCCTTCCACCGATTCATTAATCGTACGGAAGAGCTGACCTGAAGCAAGTACATGTTCCTGACCCAGTTCGGTCTCCTGAACGCCTGTACGCAATTCCGCAACCACCCCTTGTGACTCCTGCTGAATATCCTCGGTAATCGCCGTGATCTCTTCGACCGAAGTCTGCACAGCTTCCGATAACTTCCGCACTTCTGAGGCCACTACGGCGAACCCGCGTCCACTCTCTCCCGCACGGGCTGCTTCAATGGAGGCATTCAATGCCAGCAGGTTGGTTTGGCGTGCAATTTCATGAATGACCTGAACCAGCTTGGAGATATCTTCATTTTTACGATTCAGCCGTTCCATTTTGTTCATGGAAGTTGAGACCGCTCCGGAAATCTGTTGCATCTGCTGAACTGACTGTTCCATCGCCTTGCGACCATTCAGCCCTTGCTCCAGTACAAGATCCGACATGACGCGTAGCTGACTGCCTTGCTCCGTATGATTCTGGATGTGATCATTCAGCACTTCAACCGTACGAGCTGATTCCACCGCTGTCTCTGCCTGACTTTCCGCAGCCTTGGCCGACTCTTCCATGGTCACAGCAATTTGGCGACTGCCAATCTTAACCTCTTCGGAGGAGATTGCCAGTTCCCCGCTCTGACGATTGACAGCTTCCGCAATTCGTCTAACGCTCAGAACCATGGAAGTCAGGTTACCTTTCATGTCATTCACCGCTTTGGCCAGAACACCGACTTCGTCCTCATGTCTGGTATGTATATCCTGTACATTCAATTGGCCTTCTGCAATCAGTTTCACCGAACTAATAACACGCAGCAGTGGTTTCACGACCTGTGAACGAATAATCGGAATACTGATCGCTGTAATGACAATCATGACAAGAACACCGATAATAATGATTATTCTACCATCCTGAACCGATCTGATCGTTTGGGCCGCCGCAATATCGGACTGTTTCTGATTGTATTCCACAAGATAATCCAGATCGACTTGCATGGCGTCAAAGGAGTCTGCACCTTTTTCAGCGACTTCCTTGGCCAGCTGTGTCTGACCCTCATCACTCAGCTTGATTGCTTGCGTATTAATCTTAAGATACGCTTCCCATTTATTCTTGAACGCATTCCAGTGTTCGAGTTCCTCCGTAGACTTTTCCTGCTGGTCATAAATTTTAATCGCCTGTGTTGTTTCACGAATATACTTGGTACGCTCTTCTAACAAAGCTCCCTTGTCCAATTTATCCGCGTCAAAGTGACGATAACTTAGCGAAAGAACGTGCTCCGTAGTGTAGTTTAACCGGTTAATTTGCTGGATTGATGGCATCCAATTGTTTGTAATCTCATTTGTGTTGGATTCGATTGAATTCATGCGGGTGACAATGGTGACACTCAAAATAATCAAACAGAGGATTAACAAGTAGAACGCGATGCTGATACGCAGACCGATACTTTTGATCTTAAATCTGCTGAACATATGATTTCCCCCTTGACCTCTTCGGTCATCCCGAATTCAGGTGCTTTTGTCATTGTTTTCCCCTTCTTTTGACCTCTTGTCAAAAGAACTTATCTATATTATATCGATAGGAAAATAGACGTAAAGTATTATAACATTATTTTGTTATTAAGAAGCTTAATTTAGTAAAGTCTTGTTGAATTTTGGCATATTCTACAATAAAGAGCTGCAGCATACGGTAACATCCCGATCTGCAGCTCTCTGCTTTATTCAAATTTTAACGGTTTGCATCATAAAGTGCTTCGCCTACTTCAAGATTGCTCTGTCTTTGCTCGGCCAGCAATCGGTAAGAATTCAGCCTGCGCTCATAATCGGGTCCTGCCGTAACCAGAAGCAACCGCTCCGTATCCAGCCTGCGACTTACTTGTTCCAATTGACCCCATACCTGCTCAGGTGTACCTGCATAGTGCCGCTCAGCTTCATGAAGATCAGCACTGGCTGAATCATTCGTGCCGGAGACCTCGATACTATTCGAATTCAGCTCGCTTAAACGTTCTTTTCCATCCGCCCTGCGTCTCTCTGCCATGTCACGACTCCAGGCCAAGGCATCCGTCTCTGACTCCGCACACAATACGCTGACTGCCACCATAACTTCAGGTTCCTTCATGGTTGCACTGGGAACAAATCCTTCTCGGTATCGCCTTACAGCCTCTGTACCATCAGCATCACTCATGAATTGACCAAAGACATAGCCCATGCCGAACCGTGCCGCAAATTCTGCGCTCTTTACGTTGGTCCCCAACATCCAAAGCGATAACGGAAGCTTGGGAATCGGACGAGCCGTCACAGGATGATCCTCGTAGGTATATCGATCTTCAAGCAGTTCGGTCAGTGCTGCAAGTGATTCGGGCAGCTTGGACACATGTTGCAAGTAATTGCCACTGAGTGCCATCGTCGCATGAGGACCACCGCCAGGAGCACGTCCGAGCCCAAGCTCAATGCGCCCCGGATAGAGGGTAGCCAGGAGACGGAACGACTCTGCAACCTTGAGCGGACTGTAGTGTGGCAACAGGACCGCTCCAGAGCCAAGCTGGATCGTTGTCGTTCTTGCTCCGATGTGGGATAGCAGTACTTCGGGAGAGGCCGATGCCAGTTCAGCCATATCATGATGCTCTGATGTCCAGTATCGGGTGTATCCCCAAGCCTCAGCCTGTTGCGCAAGTGCCACGGATTGTTGAAGTGCCTGTTCCGCTGTGGCATCGTTTAACCTTGGAACAAGGTCAAGTACGCCCAGACTGAACGTCTCACTCATTCTTGTAGCCAAGCGTCTCATCTCCCTTTATATCGGTTCATTTTAATCCAGATCGTAGATGGAACCTACCTTCAGTCCATAAAGTTCATTGTATATTTTCTCGGCAAATGCATCCGTCATTCCTGCAATATAATCAATCACCATATGTTCCCAGGTCCAGATCGGTTGCGCTTTGGCCTGATCCTTCTCATACCGCTGCAGCCAGTCGGATGGAATAATGGATTTGGACGTTTCCGGATCGAGGAATGCATCCCATAATCGCTTAATCATCCACTCACTTCGCTTCTGTAGCCGTTGCACACGCAGATCACGTATCATCGTCACCCATGCAAAACTCTTAAGCACACTCACCGTACGCAGCATATCAAGGTCTTCAGCCCCTTCACGGACAAAGGTAACCTTCTTCCAGTCACCATCATCAATAACACCTAGGCTGCCTACAAAGAAACTCACCCAATAAGCTTTCACCTCACGTCGGGTACGCGAGTAATCATGCTCACAGAACGGCATCTTCTCATTCCAGATGCGCAGGAACGAAGCGAGCACCTCTTCTACCTTTTGCCCAATTGCTTCCCGAGTCCATCCGTTCCAGAACAGATCCTCCAACGTTGTAATCTTATCCACAATCAGTCGATTCACATGAGGATCTTGCAGGAAGTGCTCGTGTACTTCAATTTTGCCTGCTTTGATACCATCCTCCAGGTCATGCGAGGAGTACGCAATATCGTCACATAGGTCCATCAGCTGTGCTTCAAGCGTCTTCTTGCCTGCCGGCACGTTCCAACGTTCACGGATCTCACGAATATATTGCCACTCATGATGATACATGCCTTTCTTGCTCTCTGTCCCGGGGTACGGATACTTGTTGATTCCCAGTAATACCGCATCAGACAGGTTCAGTCCGTCGATATCCTCACGCTTCTCCAAATGCATAATGAGACGGAAATTGTGTGCATTTCCTTCAAAATGCTCATATTTCCGTTTTAGCTCGGCACGAACCTCAGACTCCACCTTGGGAACTTTGGCGCTGCGGCTTTTTTTCATAATTTTCTTAGCCTCGGTGTTAATGAGGTCATCCAGAATACCGTCTAATACTTCTTCACCTTTATGTCCAAACGGCGGGTGACCGAAATCATGTGCGATTGCAGCACACTCCACCACTTCTGAATCAATAATAAGGCCGGGGTTATCGGCACGGTCCCAGTCCACCTCGGGAAAACGACGAATCAGGCTGCGGGCAGCCTCGCGTGCAATCTGCGCCACCTCCAGGGAATGGGTCAAACGAGTACGATAATAATCCCCCGTTCCTGCGCCAAACACCTGTGATTTGCCCTGTAACCGACGGAAGGTCGGTGAGTGAATGAGTCTGGAATAGTCCCGTTCGTATGCTGCACGAGATCCATCCAATTTGGTTAGTTCAGGATATTGTCTATGTTCTCTCAGATCGTTCCATTGCATGGGGATCACTCCTAGCCGACTGTCTCTATTTTGAGTGATTATACACAACATCTGTGGTTTCGAAAAGTAAAACCTGTCTGCGATTGTCATCTCTTCTTACATCAACTTGTAATAAACAGTCCTATTCTTTTATTATACCCTGCCAGACTATCATTCGTGCACCTAAATGATCATGATTCTATATTGAAAGTGACTTATGATGAAAAAAAGTGCATGATACAGTTGGCGTGGCCGTTCCGGTTACGGATCGTTCTTATGATCGCTGTTATTCCCAAATTTCTTTGATTCCCTTTAGAAAGGGAGAAATTCGGGAATAGCATGTGCTTCCGATGCAGCTTTCTTGCAGAAAGCTTTCAGGCAACCGCTTCGCTTCTTCAAAATCGATTCCGTCCCCTTCACTACTTTTGCCGTTTAATTCACACCCAATCTAAGTGACATCACATCCCCTAGAAAAGGGGATTTCATCACATTTTTGAATGACTAAAGAATTCCATTAAGATGTTTATCCATCGCTGCAATGATAGTCTGCCTACCCCACGCCCACCCCGTTGTGGGTAAAAAAACAAAAACCGACAGGACGGAAATGCCCTGTCGGATGAATATGGTAGATGCATCGAAGTAATTTAACTTCTAGCCTTAATGCTCACGCCATTTAACTCTTGAGGCGGTGTGAATTTTTGCATCAAGGATATTATCGCACCTTTGTACGATGGGAGTTTACACCATAACCTTACAGATATCGTTAGTAAACTCTACTGGATCTTGAATTGGCAATCCCTCAATCAGCAGTGCCTGATGGTACAACAAGCTTGTGTAGAGGTTCAGTTTTTCCTGATCCTGTGCGAAAGCGTCTTTCAGCGATTTGAATACATCGTGATTCACGTTGATTTCCAGCACTTTGTCGGCTTGTACGTTTTCACTGTTCGGCATAGCTTTCAGGATTTTCTCCATTTCAATCGTCAGCTCACCTTCAGTGGACAAACATACCGGGTGGCTTCTGAGGCGTTTGGAAGCTTTAACGGCTTTGACTTTACCCGCCAATTGAGCTTGCATCGCTTCAAACAACTCTTTGTTGTCGTTATCTTGAGCGTCCGTTTCTTCTTGGTCCGCGCTATCTTCGATACCCAGGTCACCACTGGAGATGGATTTGAATTCTTTCTCCTTGTAGTTCATGATCATCTTGATTGCGAACTCATCGATGTCATCGGTAAAGTACAGTACTTCGTACCCTTTCTCAAGAACACCCTCGATCTGTGGCAGCTTCTCAATACGACTAATGGACTCACCGGATGCATAGTAGATGTACTTCTGGTCTTCCGGCATTCTGGAGACGTATTCGTCCAGGCTCACGAGTTTGCCCTCTTTGGAAGACGTGAACAACAGCAGATCCTGCAATGTATCTTTGTTCACACCATAGTCACTGTATACACCATATTTCAATTGACGACCAAACGCTTGGTAGAACTTCTCGTAGTTCTCACGCTCGTCCTTCAACAGGCTTTGCAATTGGCTCTTGATTTTGTTCTTAATGTTCTTCGCGATCAGGCTAAGTTGACGGTCATGTTGCAACATCTCACGGGAGATGTTCAAGGACAGGTCTTCCGAATCCACCATACCTTTGACAAATCCGAAGTAATCTGGCAACAGATCCCCGCATTTATCCATGATCAGTACACCGTTGGAGTAGAGTTCAAGGCCTTTTTCATACTCTTTGGTATAGTAGTCAAACGGTGTGTTCTCCGGAATAAACAGGATTGCATTGTACACCACTGCGCCATCAGCGCTGATGTGCAAATGTTTGAGCGGTTTGTCAAAACCGTAGCGTTTTTCCATATAGAAGTTATTGTAATCTTCTTCGGTTAATTCGCTTTTATTTTTACGCCAGATCGGTACCATGCTGTTCACGGTTTGCTCTTCTTGGTATTCCTCGAACTCGTTCTCCGTGCCCTCTTTCGGACGTTGACCCGTCACATCCATCTTGATCGGGTAGCGAATGAAGTCGGAGTATTTCTTGATGATGGATCTCAGGCGGTACTCTTCCAAAAATTCGTCATAAGAATCTTCTTCGGTATTTTCTTTGATCGTCAGGACGATCTCTGTACCTACGGAATCTTTCTCAGCCGGTGTGATCGTGTAACCATCCGCGCCCTCGGACTCCCATTTCCAAGCCTCGTCGCTGCCCAGCGTTTTACTTGTTACGGTAAGCTTGTCCGCCACCATAAATGCCGAGTAGAAACCAACCCCGAATTGTCCGATGATGTTGTGGCCGTCTTTGGCTTCATTTTCCTTCTTAAACGCCAGGGAACCACTTTTCGCAATAACGCCCAGATTGTTCTCCAGCTCTTCCTGTGTCATCCCGATTCCGGTATCCGTCAGTGTGAGCGTGCGATTTTCTTTGTCGATGGTAAGCTTGATGAAGTAGTCCTCTTTGTTGAAAACGAGCGTATCGTCTGTCAGTGCTCTGTAGTAAATTTTATCAATGGCGTCACTGGAGTTGGAGATCAATTCTCTCAAAAAGATTTCTCTTTGGGTGTAAATGGAGTTGATCATCATATCCAGCAAACGTTTGGATTCTGCTTGGAATTCTTTTTTAGCCATGAATGGTTGGACTCCTTTCAAATTGGGATATCGAATGATTTGATTGAAAATAGGAAGTAACTGAGATAATCCTGCGGCCATTAGTAGACTCAAAAACCTTGATCGCTCTAGTCCACAGATATGTGATTCACTCTAATGGCTCATTATAAAAAATAAGTGCATGACGTTCTGCAATATAGCCGTTCCGGTTACGAATCGTTTTTCGGATCGCTGTTATCCCCGTATTTCTTTGATTCCCTTTTTAAAAAGGGAGAAATCCGGTGATAAAGGCGAACGCTCTGCTTCCTCCAAATCGATTTCGTCCCCTGCACTATTTTTGCATCTGATCAGCGACTGATTTTTTAGGATAGAGATCATCAATGAAGTGATATCTTTTATTAAACGTGGAATGCCGCTTCAGGTCTGTTGTGCCCCTTTGGGATTCGCATGTCTGACTCAGGTTCAATCTCTATTTTCAAAAACAGAATCATTCCATATGTAGGCGTATAGTAAAAACATCATTTGTTAGCACTCTAATGATCGGAGTGCTAAACCCTTCCTTTTATATAACATATGGGAAAATTGGGTGTCAATACGCAGGCGGTTATTTTAACAAAAAGATCGAATAACCCTTCTACTTTTGCACATCACCAATCATTTTAACGTAATCCCGCAGGTAAAACAAAAGCCGCCTCGAACCAAAGTTCGAACCGGCTTATGGGGGAAGATCGTAATCTGTCCATTGGTATCGTGGATGGCTTTAAAACTTGTCTATTTAATGCGCCTCGGAATATCCTCGGGTTTGCAGTGTTGAGACTGCCGTATCGATGTGTTCGTATTGATAGGTCCCTATTGCTATTTTTGTATTGATATATGTGTTGATATGTTCGTTGGTATATTGGTAACTTGGTCCTGTGATTGCTTAAATGTCTTGAGAAGTATGGCAGTTACGCGCTAACGAACCTCAGAGGCGTTAAATGGCCTTTTTGGGATGAATTTGTAATCTAACGAACCCTAGACACGCTATTGCTCAATTTAATCCAATCTATGGAGCACATTCGAAAGTTTTTCACATATTAGGGTGTGTGAAGTTCGTTAGATTAGGAAATCAGCTAAAAATCGTAAAATAAGGCTTCCCAGGTTCGTTAGAGATGATGCAGAAGTTAGCATTACAGGTACAAATAGGGACGCGTTAAAAAGTAGCACATACGCTTAGTTTTATAGTTAGCAGTGCCGCATAAAAGCGTTACAGAAAAAGTTAGAATGCAGAATAAGGTTATAAGTTACGGTTACGGTTACGGTTACGGTTACGGTTACGGTTACGGTTACGGTTTGAGTTCAAGTTTGAGTTTGAGTTTGAGTTTGAGTTTGAGTTTGAGTTTGAGTTTGAGTTTGAGTTTGAGTTTGAAAATTCTACTTTTTTGCCATTTTCGGATCAAGGGTATCGCGCAGTCCATCGCCCATGAGGTTGAAGCCGAGCACGGTCAACATGATGGAAACGCCGGGGAAGATGAGTGTCCACGGTGCTTTTTGTATAAACTGACGGGAGTCTGATAGCATTTTACCCCATTCCGGGTCAGGTGGTTGCGCACCCATGCCCAGAAATCCGAGTGCAGCAGCTTCGATAATCGCCGTTCCAATCCCGAGCGTACCCTGCACAATCAGTGGAGTAAGGCTATTGGGCAAGATATGGCGAAACAAGATTCGCCCGTTGCCTGCTCCGAGTGTCCGCGCCGACGTAATGAATTCCTCCTGTCTCAAGCTGAGTACCCGTGAACGCACCAACCTTCCGTAGGTCGGGATGTTCACGATAGCGATGGCGAGCAGCGCATTTTGCAACGATGGGCCCAATATCGCCACAATGGCGATGGCGAGCAATATCCCCGGAAAGGCAAGCAAGATATCAAATAGACGCGAGATGAGCATGTCCGCCCATTTTCCATAAAATCCGGCAATCAGACCAAGCAACGTGCCCGCAATAATGGAACCAATGACGGAGAAGAAGCCTACCCACAAGGAAATACGCGCTCCATGCAGCACTCTGGAAAACACGTCACGCCCCAGATCATCGGTACCAAACCAATGCTCTGCCGAAGGGGCCTGAAGCCGATCCACCAGCACCTGTTCCTTGTAATCGTAGGGGGCAATATATGGCGCGAGGAAAGCCAACAGAATAAAAAACACGATAATAATCAAGCCCGCAAGCGCAAGCCGATTCTTCCGAAACGTTCTCCACGCTTCCCGCCATGGACCGGCTGTGCTCGCCGATGCAGCTTCAATGGATGGTCCGGTATTGGTCGATAATTTGGCCATGCGGCGTCTCCTTTCTTGGATATGAATGATTAATGAATTCTCTATTTATAACTAATCCGAGGATCGAACACGGCGTAGAGTAAGTCCACAATCAGATTGATCACCACGAAAAAGAATGCCACGATCAGAATGCCACTCTGGATCACCGGATAGTCCCGCGAACTAATCGCTTCATATATATAACGTCCCACGCCCGGCCAAGCAAAGATCGTTTCGGTCAACACCGCACCCCCGAGCAACGATCCGGTCTGGATGCCGATAACCGTAAGCACGGGAATAAACGCATTTTTAAGGGCATGTCCATATACAACAAAAAACGGCCCCAGTCCCTTGGCTTTTGCTGTACGAATGTAATCGGAACTCATCACTTCCAGCATGCTGGAACGGGTCATCCGGGCAATAACGGCCATTGGAATGGTGCCCAGCGCTATACTCGGAAGCAACAAATGTTTCGTTACGGTCCACAACTGATTCCATTGTCCAGCGATCATCGTGTCCAGCACATACAAGCCCGTAATGGCTTCCACCGGATCACGTGCATTCATGCGCCCAATGGATGGCAGCCACTGCAATTTGTTTGCAAACAGCCATTGTTCCATCAAACCGAGCCAGAAGATCGGCATGGATACACCCACTAAAGCAATGACCATACAACAATAATCAAACCAGGAGTTGTGCTTCCATGCACTGATAATCCCGGCATTCACCCCGATAATGACAGCAAACAACATACTTGCCATCGTTAATTCAAGGGTTGCTGTCAGATAAGGCACAATTTCCTGGGCAATAGGCACCTTGGTGCGGATGGATGTTCCGAGGTCGCCTTTGATCAAATCGCCCAAGTAGGCGAAATATTGCTGGAACCAGGGTTTATCCAGACCGAGCTGGTCACGGAGGGCCTGCTTGGATTGTTCGGTTGCCTTTTGCCCAAGTATGGTCTCGGCCGGATCACCCGGAATGGCATGGATGATGGAAAAGACAATCAGGGTCATGCCCAGCAGCACGGGCAGCAACACAAGCACACGTTTGACAATATAGCTGTTCAATCCTGTTCACCTGCCTTCGACATATCATGCAAAATAAAAAGCGCTGGCAGATACGCATGCTTTGGATAGTTACGTCCGGATGTGGGTTCTGCCAAGCATTGCGTCTCACCAGCGCTTTGATAGAAAGAAGTTACACTTCATTACTCTGAGTCCAGCGCCATCTTCAGAGTGATTCTGTACACTACGTTATCCTGAAATGGATAAGCTCAGTTTACGTCTGTATTATTCGAAGTAGGCACCAGCATAGGATTCACTGCCCAGCGGAGATGGTACAAAACCTTTCAGGTTCGATTTACCCGCCAGAATTGGCGTGGTGTGCACGAGTGGAATCCACGGTGCGTCTTCCTTGATAATCACCTGCGCTTGTTTGTAAAGCTCCGCACGTTTCTCCTGATCTGTTTCTTTCTGCGCATCGGTCAGCAACACATGCAACTCTTCGTTGACATAGAAGCTACGGTTGTTGCCCGGAATGGCGTCTTTGTCCAGTAACGTGTACAGGAAGTTATCCGGGTCCCCGTTATCCCCCGTCCAACCGAGCATGTAGATATCGTCTTTCTCCCCGGCTTTGGCATCATCCAAATACGTCGCCCATTCTGGGGATTCAATGTTGGTTGTCACGCCGATTTTCTCAAAATCAGCCTGGATCGCTTCCGCTACTTTCTTGCCATCAGGCATATACGGGCGAGATACCGGCATGGCATAGAAGGTTACCGGATCAGGCAAACCGTCAGGGTAGCCAGCTTCAGCGAGTAGAGCTTTTGCTTTTTCCAGATCATATGGGTAATCCTCAATGGTATCGTTGTACCCCCATAGCGTTGGCGGCATCGGATTGACAGCAGGCTCAGCTTGTCCAGCAAAGAATGCATCAATAATGGCCTGCTTGTTCACCGCATGGTTGAGGGCTTGTCTGACTTTGACATTATCAAATGGTTTCTTCTTGAAGTTAAAGCCTATATACGCCACGTTGAACGGTGGACGCTCGATCTTCTGCAACTCACTGTTGCCTTCAAGGATGGACAGATCGTCCGGGTTCAAGTCTTCCATGACATCGATCTCGCCGTTTTGCAGGGCATTGAAGCGAGCCGTGTTATCCGGAATCGAACGCACGATAACTTTGTTCAACTTCGGCAGTCCTTCTTTCCAGTAATCCGCGTTTTTCTCCAAGGTGATGGAGTCGTTACGCTTCCACTCTTTGAATACAAATGGGCCGGTGCCCACAGGCTCGCTCTTGAAGTTTTCTTTTTTCTCCTGAATCGCTTTTGGGCTGGCAATGCCAAATGGCGTCATCGCAATATTTTGCAGGAAAGGCGCTTGTGGCTGGTTCAATGTGAACTCCACCGTAGTCTCGTCCGTCGCCTTCACTTCCTTGATCACACGTCCGTCCTCTGGACCAAACATGGAATCATAATAATCGAAGGAATCCCCTTCGAATTTATATTCACTCGCCGGATCGCCCCAGCGGTTGAAGTTGAACACAACAGACTCAGCGTTGAAGTCCGTACCATCATGGAATTTCACACCGGACTTGAGCTTAAACACATACTTGAGTCCATCCGCCGAAATCTCCCAGCTCTCTGCCAGTCCAGGAACGACTTCTGTTCCGCCTTCCTTGTAATCCAACAATGAATCAAACACCTGATGTCCAATCTTCAGCGACTCTCCATCGGTCACAATCGCCGGATCGAGTGCAACGGAATCCCCACCACGCCCCATAATCATCGTATCTTGCGCTTCTGTCACTTCGGCTGGCGGCTCGCTGCCTTCCGCCGGAGCAGGTGAATTCCCAGCCCCCTCATTGCTCGAACAGCCTGACAACACCAAGACGGTACTCAAAGCCAGAGTCAAAAAACCGGACATCCATTTCTTTCTCATTCGCATACGTACAACACCCTTCCCTGTCTCATAATGTGTGTGATGCTGGCATGAAAAAACTTCAATGATAGCCATTGGTTCGGTGCTTGCTTGTATCAATGAAAGGCTTTAGGTGCCTGTGATACCTGAATTAAAGTTCCGGGAGAAGTAAGGCATGTATATGAAACTTAAAAAAAGTATGGGAGACAGGTGAACAATGGATATAAGTAAACGCCAGATCATCCTGCGCATGGATTACGGATATGGACGATTACTTTTATAGTGAAAGAAGACGTACAACAAAACAAAGTGCCTTGTGAGATGACTCTATGCAATAAAATGAAATGAAATTGTTGCGTTTTATTTGAACTTAGGTCAATAAGCAACAGCAAACGGTTACAGACCGGGAAGAGCATGTTCAAGTCAGTTTATTGAAAATACAGATGGGCATATAAATACTACGCTGCTAGCTACGCAATAAAGTCTGTTCCTTGAGCGTGTCGTGTTGAGCATGAAGTGTGGATACCAGATTAGGTGTCGTTATCGTTCGTTAGCAATACGGATGAAAGAAACTCAACATAGGCTAAGTTGTTTAAACGGTGGTTTTCTCTTGCAGATTGGATGTGTATAACGTATGAACGAGTCATCTTGAGATGTTGGATTGTACAACAGGGAGACATTACAATAACTTCTTATGTTATGGTTTTGTCATGATGAGGAGGATTGTGTAAATAAACTGTGGTGAAAAACAATTTCGTGTAACTTACTTTACATCACATTAATCAATTAGACAAGAGATTTACAGACATAAGTCTTCAACTTTATTATATGCGTTAATATTACTTACACAAAGCACAAAAAAGGAACACAGTTCGACAAAAAGCGTCTCGTGTTCCTTCTCCACTCAATCCACATTTATATAAAATCAACATTTTAATTTGCTAAGAATCAGCTCACTTTTTAAACAAACCTCTGCGATGCATCACGGTAATGAAACGGTAAAAATCATAACTCGCCCCATTATCGATGCTGAACAATGGATTTTTGGTGTCATATGCCAGCGCTGCATCCACAGCTGCTTTTGCCCATACTGGAACTTCCATTTGCTGACGCGCCTGCAGTTTGTCGACTTGGGATTTGAGCGCATCAAACGCTGCTTTCTCTTCGGCTGTCATCGGTTCGCCCCCTTTCGGTGGTTCGGTTGGTGGATTCGGATTACTTGGATTCGTTGGATTCGTTGGATTGGTTGGATTGGTTGGCTCCGGAGGTTTCGGAGTGACTGCTGCGTATCTTGCTCTGAGTTGTGCCGCCGTTCCCTCGAATTCATTCATATCCACGTTGCCGCTGATGCCATTCACCTTGCCCGAATCCGTGTACTGCCAGAACGTCCAACGCTTCCATGCCGGCTGGTCATCCGGTACACGGGTGTTGCTGTAACGCGCGATCCACAGATCGTATGAGCTGAGTGATGTGTCAAAATTCCCGGCAAATGAATTGCCTGTGTATATGATCGGTTTTACACCTGTCAGACGTTGTAGTTCGGTTAAAAAAGCTTTGGCAACTGTATTCATTTGCGCTTTGCTCAAGTTGCCGGGGTTGTTCTCGTAGTCCATGACGGGTGGCAGTTGTAACGCCTTGGCGCCTCCAACTTTGTTAAGTGTATTGGCATAATGCGCCGCTTCTGCTTTGGCACCATCGGTAGAGGTCGCGCGGAAGAAATGGTATGTTCCCACCAGCATACCCGCCGCCAGTGCACCTGTTACATTTTTCTGATAATTTGGATCGGTATAGGTCTGTCCCTCGGTTGCCTTAATGAATACAAATGTCATGCCACTTGCCTTCACTTTGGCCCAATCAATATTGCCTTGGTACCGGGAGACGTCAATGCCCTGTGTGTTGCCCGAACTTCTCGTTTGCATGTTTCTCACACCCTTTATGCGGCAAATTGCCGTTTGTATATAGTTAATGCTGTTGAGTTAGAGGTTGCTTGTGTGCGTGTCCCTTGTTGATGGTAATAGCTATGTTCAAATAGTATCTATCCTCTTAGGAAAAAATATCAAGCGGTACGCGACCGTTCCAGATACGGATCGTTCTTATGATCGCTGTTGTCTCCAAATTTTTATGATTTTATTTCTAATGGTTAAAATTTAGAGACAAAGGCGACCGCTCCGCTTCTTCAGAATCGATTCCGTCTCTTTCACTACTTGTAGGCTACTGGTGCAGACTTTCGACTCTGTTGTGCTCTATATCTTGCCACAGGGCAATTTTAAATAAATGCTGAGCCTTTACTTCGTTTCATCTCTAATCTGTTGATCAACGTCCTCATGATCTGACTGTACAAAAGATTCTCTGGAATCAGGAGTATAGTTACCCGAGATCCCCCCGGTTCCCCCTTTTCCCTTGAGCACTTCAATGGCTTGCCGAATCACAGGCGGAATCGGAGCGCCCAACTTACCCCCGTTTTCGATGATGGACAACAACTCATTTGCGATATAAAAAAAGGCGACCGCATCCCTGAACAAATGTCCGTCTCCCAGAACACCGTCCACCAGATGAGCCACCGATACCATTGCAAATATAAATACCTTTCGTGCAATGCCGAACATGCCAACATTACTCTCTAACTTTCCACTCATACCCGCCGCTGCGATGCCCGTTAGGTAATCGAGGATGACGAAAACGAGTAGTACGCCGAGCACCCCTGACCAGCCTCCGAAGAAGTAGGTTACTGAGCTGCTCATGAGTGCAATTCCCCATTTCCATAGGGTATCCCATCTTTCCATGGTTTCACCTCAATCAATCTTTAAGTTTCTAGTATCCTTCTTCTCTCAAACATAACAAGCAAAGTGTCCAATTATTCATCCCAAACAGTACTTCCCTGTTAAAAATAAGAGTTAAATATAATGTAATCTATCAAATTTACAATACAAAAATTAACTTATAAATAATCCTCAGAAAAGCTTTCTACTTCCTTATACGTAATTAAGTATTTCCTCTCTGTCACAATTTGAACCCATTATTGAACTGATATAGACTTTAAAAACTTCATCGAATTACCCCACCACCAAAAGTAAGTTCCGAACCTTGTAGCTGTGAATCTGATTTTGATACGACAGATCCACCAACGACATACAAAGCTAGATAGTTATTACTACCTGTGTTTTTCTCAGCATACACATGGCTAATTAAATCCACATATAGTGCATAATATTTGTTACTAATTTTGTTTTCAATAAGGACTACATTAGAAGCACGGCGTATGAAAACACCAGTACCAGTATCACTAGTTGCCCGTTCAAATTTACAATTACTCAAACGTACATATTTACATAGATCAATTTGAAAAGAAGTACCTTGAGTGTTGATTACATCAAATCCGTATATTTCGACTTCGACTGAGCAATTATTTAAATAGAAGCTACCTATTGTCACTTCGTCTTTAGAAGCATTTAAATAAACTTTACCTATACCTGACTTTCCAGATACTCTAATCTGTTCTGGATAGTTTCCTTTATAGACAACTATATAAACAGTGTGGTTTATAATTTCAGGTAAAATTGAAATAGCTTTAGCTATTGTTTTGAAAGCCTGTGCGGAAGACAAGCCTGTATTATCATCATTCCCAGTACTTGCATTAACATAATATATTAGATTTTCAGTAGTTGTAGTTGGACCTAGAGTTACCGAAGTCCATTTTACCCCATTATAATATTCCATCTTTCCCACCTTGATTCGCAAGCCGTGCGCCTCAGAACTATTAATTATCGAGTTAGCATGATAATTAATTGCATTATTTATGTCAACCCTCGCATCACTAACCGCCTTCTCCGTTGCCGCCACCGTCTCGGACGTGCCGTCCGTCTTACTTGACAACTGCACCTTCCCTTTTTGCGTCAAAGAAGCATCGGGAATATCCATCTGACTTACCGCTTCACGAAGCGCATCCAAATCCACTTGCGTCGCCACACCTGCATCAATCTTCTCAAAAATTCCATTAATACTCTCCCGGGTCACATTCTCGTTCCCCAAGGGAAGAGGCAATTTCAGTCTATCCGTTTCTTTTGGCATTACGCCCACACCTCCAGTTCATTCCACGTCAAGGACGCGGCATCGAGTTCGTCCCATGTCATCTGTTTGTCGTCCAGATCATCCCAGACCAGATAACGATATTTATATTCCACGGCCATATGGGCCGGTTTCAATTCTTCAATCGCCCGTTTCAGATCATCGATATTGGGCGGGATGCCCATCGTATCCACAAAGCTCACCGTAAAACTCCACGCTTCCGGCTGAAAAGTTACATCCACCTTGCCTCCGGCATAAGCCTCAGCCACATTCGCAACCAGCCTGCCGGAGAATTTCCCGGCACCACGCAGCTTCGACTCCACCACAGCACGCCTTTGTTCCACAGGTTTGAGACGATCGGTCTCAATGCCAAGCTCCTGCTCCCAGAAGTCCAGCCCCCACGTCGCCGTACGGACAAAAAACTGCTCCAACGTCTCATCCAGCGCCTGATACAGCAGATCCATCTCGGTGCCCTTGGCCTGCATATCGGCCTGCATTACACGAGAAGTCTCATAGTACCTTGGCAAATACGAGAACAATTCCCGCCCTTTCTCACTCGTCAGTCCAACATCTACAATAGAAGGAGCACTCATGCCCTGTCCCCTCCCTTCCTTCCTCATGTTCATGGAGCGTCTCGCTCACCAGATCCAACCCAGATCGGCGTATTTCTCCCAATCTTCCTTGGTCTCCGCACTCCCTAACTACTTCCTCATCCACCATCTGCCCAACACTACTCATGCACATCCACCGTCCCCAACACGGCCACCTGACTCGCGGTCATCTCGATATTCTGGTCGCTCACACCGTTCACGGTAAGCTCTGAATAGTCGATAATGGGCGGAATATCCAGCAGGATCGCGGCAATGCGAGTGTAACGCACGAGCGGATCGGCAAAAGCCAACTGCTTCAGATACGCGGTCACCCCGCGTTCGATCAGTGCCCGTACATCAGTCAGTGTCGCATCACTTGCCAACGTCAACTTGACCTGAATATTCATCGGTACTTCCTCGGCTGGCATTACGGATACCACTGGCCCCGCGGGCGCAACACCTTCACCTTGTCCATCCTGCGTTGGATCGACGTACTTCTGTACGGCCGCCACCAGATCGGTACCCGCAGCACGTTTGTCCGTGTCCAGCAGATACAATCCCACCGTGCCTGGCCCCTGCCATAACGGAATAACACGCGTTGCACCAACACCTGGCACTTCACTGGCCCATTGCACATATTGCGACTTGTTGCCGCTTGTCCCTTGGTTGCGGACTTTGGCATAAAAGCGTTCCAGCAGTGCCGTATCGGTCTCAATATCCGCACCGCCTTTGATCACCTCAACGTTCGTGACTGAAGTCACGCCACTTACAGGTGTAGACAGCACATTTACCGTGCCCGTAGGCACATTGCTCTCTTTTCCGGCAACAAGCGCTCGCACGCCTACCACCCCGAAGCCCTCAGCATCCAGTTCCACACGTCCTACCGTCTCATATTCGAGCGAAGCTTCAGCAGATACTTCATCCGCGAGCGTAGCCACGACCGTTCCCGCAGGTACCCCTTTCCCCGGCGTACCCACGAACCTCACCGAACCCTGTGCCGCCACCGCAGCCCGCCGCGTAATGCCATGCTCTCCCGCCCGCAGATCCAGCTCTTCCGAACGAAAATTCGGATCACTGCTCGCAGCCGTACTTGCAAACCCCCGCCGGAGTAATTCCTGCGCCCACAATGCCGCCTCAAACAGCATAAACGCAACCGGAGCCTCCGCATCCCACAGAAACGAACCCTCCGACTTATCCAGATCCGCGGGCAGACGATCCAGCATACGCTGCATTATCTGTTCCTCCGTCTGGTCCTCCAAATAACGCGGAATCTCAGCCATCCCGTCAGATCACCTCACTTTCCAGAATAAACATCTCTTCCTGCACACTCGCCACCCGGCACGAGAACATGCACTGCTCCCGATTCCAATCGAACGTAAACTGGTCCACCGAATCCGTGCGTGGATCAGCCAGCAGCGTCTCCGTGACCATCCGGGTAATCTCACTTTCCATCACACCCCGACTGTCACCCTGCCCCACCAGATCCTCCAGCTCCGAACCATAGTTTCGAGAGTAAATCACATGTCTGTACCGTGGCGTCTTGACCGCCTTGATGCACCACTGTACCCACGCTTCATGTGCGTCAGCCGCAGCCACTTTGCCACTTGGGGTCAGCACAAAATCCCCTGCATCGTAATCGAATCGCCAGCTCCGCCCAAAGCGCACCTCTTCCGAAGCCGCCCCCGACAGATCCTCCTCATCTCCCCAGACCACATCCGTTTCCGGGAACAAACTAGGCATTGGCACTCACCACCTTACACAGCACCACAATGTCGTTACCGCCATTCACCCGCATCGCCAGTACGCGATCTCCCGCTTTCAATCCTTTACCAAGAGACCACACCGCTTCTTCCACTTCCTCTTCTTGCAAAAGAAACCGTCCCGTGCCCGTCGTTCCGCCGTTTGCCACGTCAGATATACCCGAGATCGCGCCAGCAGCCTCGCGCTCCGGCAGTCCAAGCGTGCCCGGCAACTCGGCCACGAGATAATCCTGCACTTCGTGCTTGAAATCATCCAACTTCACGCCGGATGAGGTCATCGTACCCAATACCGCGCCCATGCCGCTCACGGCCTGACGAGAATGTGTACTCATCGCTCCCCGCATGACGTCGGCAAAATGCCCATACGGATCATCTTTATTCAAGGTAATACCTCCTTTTCACCATCTCAGCTGTACCCAGTTCCAACGTCATCGTTCCAGGCCCGGCAGACAAATCACGGCTGACCGACATGACGATTAGCTTCAGTCCTTTCAACAACACTGCGTCCCCGGCGCGAATCGTATTGATATCCGGTGCCGATATCGTAAAGGTCTCCTGAATACCCGTCAGATGACTTTTCGCCAGTTTTTTCGCGGCGGTTGTGGATTTCACCTGATCGTCCTCTACCAGCTTTTGTAATGTGCCCAGTTCTTCCACACGATCCTGCTCAATCGCAAGCACTTTGGAAGGAACTTCTTTGCCACTCGGTGACTCCGACGCTGCCATTACTTTCACCTTGGTGACCGCCCCTTCGAGCGTACGCATCTGGGTCAGATCGATCAGCCGATCCAGCTCATACACCTTGGCATTACTTCCCACCTGGAAGAGCTGCAACCCGCCGGGTGTCATCCGTGGATGATACATTTCCCCGCCGGACTTCGCCGTTTCTTTCAGATCGGCAAACATCATCGAAAAGATCGTCTGTGAACGATACACGGCTTTGCCCAGCTTGGTCTTGGTATCCGGCAGTGTAGCGTATGGAATCTTCCACTCTTTGGCGTAGGTTTTAAGTCGCTGCGTAGCAGTCTGGTCCTTCGGCAGCAGGAACTCGTCCTCTGATTTTTCCAGATAGATCATCCGGTCGTACACCGTGAGAGACAGCCGCTTGGTGCCGCTGTTCGAGCTTTCCACCTCCCAGATGACCGCAGGATGCAGCAAGTGAACCATGGATTTTTCGCCAAAAGGAACCCCGCTAATCCGCACCGCCATGCCCGGTGAGATCGAAGGCAGACCCGAAGATGCAGACACCGCCAGTCGGATGTTGGCCTGATACGCAATCTGGTCCAGCGAGTCCTTCAGCGTAATTGTCTCCACCAGCTTGGTGACGTCATATTTGTCGTCGACAATGACCTTGTAGGTCATGGCATCACCAGCTTTTGCCCCGGCTTGATCCGGTTCGGATCACTGCCGATGATCTTGTTATTGAGCTTGTAAATCTCGTTCCATTTGGAACTGCTGCCCAGCTCAAGCTTTGCTATTTTGGACAGGGAATCACCAGATTTGACGGTGTAGGTCTTGCTAGACTTTTTCAAATCGGTACGAGAACCTGACTTGCTACCTGATGCCGCAGAGCCCACCTTCTCCACCTTGGAATCCCGCCATGTGCGCAGGGTCAGGTCGAAGTAAATATCTCCGCTCTCGCCGCCCCGGAAGGTCGTATTGTGCGAGATCAGATATACCGGCACATTCACCCCCGTGTTGGTGATGATGAAGCGCAGCGGCTTCTTCGATATCAAAAACGTATTCAGCATATTCATCGCTACCCGCGGATCAGGCAAATCTTCGTACATGCAATAGGACGCATCATACTCTTTGGGAAAAAAAGAAGAGAAGGTGATCTCCTTCACCTTCTCCCCCTGTGCAAAATCAAACTCGCCATGCTCCAGCATATTAATCGTTTCGTACCCTTTGGAACGTGAGATCGTCAATTCTTCCGGTTTCACTGGAAATTGAAACTGCGTTTTCCCATCGATCAGGGTAAATTCCATTCTGATCCCTTCCACTTTATCTTCAAATACAGACATACACGGCCTCCTTTCTACTTAGGCCATAATCGTTTTTCGGTTTTCCATCGCACGACGCACTTCCCCTACAATACGTTGTCCAACTTGACGTGATAGTCCATCGTAGTCAATGGCATTTTCACGAACGGTCACCTGCACCGCACCTGGTGGAACATTCACGGAGATCTGATTCGTAGTTTCGGTTTTGAAATCCTTCAAGTATCCGGACAGACTGCTCATCTGGTCTTCGGATATTTGTACCGTCATCGTGGACGATTTTCCATTCGTCTGCGCAGCACCGTTACCAAGCGCCATGGCTTGATTCTGCATCATGCTCGTTCCCATGAATCCAGCGGATGTAGGCTGACCGACCTTGCTGTTCATATATGCGGCTGGGCCTGTCATGGTCAGTGCCGGTGGTATATAGGCAGGTGCCATCTGCGGCCCTGTTGGTACTTGCGACGGTGCAGCTACTGTTGCTGCCGAGACCGTCTTCTCTTCTTTTTTGGAACCAAAGCCGAAGAAGTTGGATATGCCATCGGTGATTTTTTTGGTTTTCTCAGAGACATAATCCGCCGCACCGGACAAAGCATCCCCTACACCCTCGGTAGCACTAGACATAAAGTTTCCAATATCCTTCGCTTTGTCTCCAATCCAGCCGCCTGCTGCACTTCCGGCCCAACCACCTACTGCACCACCAACCCAGGTCCCGATGCCAGGCAAAAGAACACTACCGATGGCGCTGCCAATCGCAGTACCTGCTGTGCCGCCAATCATGGAACCTACTGCTCGACCACGTTCTTCCGGGGGTGCTGTCGCTACATTCGCCACATCTGCAAGCATGCTGATGGGTCCGAGAAGCCTTTTGGCACCTTTGGCGAAACCTCCACTCAAGCTGTCCATCAACCCACTACCTGCCAGCATATCGGTTAATGATCCGAGTGAACCCGAGTCGGCAAAACCTAAGCCACCCATACCTCTAACTCTTCGTCCTCTTCTCCCATTTCTATTTCGATCGGGTGGAGGATTAGGCGGATCAGGTACAGGTGGCCTCGGTACCGGATTTGGTCTTGGGCCTGGATTCGGTCCGTTGCCTGATCTTCTACCACTTCGATAGCCTCGTCTACCCCGATCGGGGCCTCCGCCTCCACCCGCATTCGGTGTACGAACTCTGCGGCTTTTGCCCATCTTTCCACCTGTGCAACAGCAGCATTTGGAAGCCGGGCTTCTGGTTGGATCTGGTGAAGGATTGTCATCCTTTTTCTTTTTGAATTTATCAAATATTCCCTTAACGTTATTAAATACATCAAACAAACTATTAATCTTGTCGGCAGGGTCAAAAATCCATTTATCCCACCAACTCTTAGGATCTTCTTCCTTCGCAACATTCTTTACCGTATTATTATTGCTTCCAATGTTCAGTGCCAATGAAGGCCCACTTGCCGGATTCACCTTACCCATAGCCACTTCGATCTTCTGTCGAACCTCAAGCGATACTGTACCTGAAGCCATAACCATCTGATTCCTGAAACTATTCAGTTTCGCCAATGCGCGATCCAGTGCTGGACTGAGCTTATCAATCAACCCAATCGTCGGTGTAATACGCAGCCTGCTGATTCGCACGGCCATACTATAAACATGCTCCAACCTGCGCCCAGTCGTTCTCAGTTCATTGTTCACCTTGATTAGACTCTGATATCGAACTCTTCCCAGCCGTTCCGTAGAACGCTGGATCTGATCCAGGTATCGAAGGGTTGTCCGCATTTCGGCATTGGACTTGGATAGACCTACAATCATTTCTGCCATTTTTTCACCTCCTGCCTTATATCGTTATCTATTTATTTGCGAAGTGATCGCTGCCATTTCCTCTTCCGAGAACGCGATCAACAGCGAACGCTCCCCGCGTGGCAAAGACCAGAACTCTCCGGGCCGGAGATGATGACGCACCCACATGTGATACAGGAACGTGGTCATCCCGCCGGAGTGAATCAGTTTTTTAGGTCTTCAATCTCCACACCGAAGCCGGACAGCTCCAGCACTTTATCACCTACAGCATCCAATTCACCCGCGAGCAGCATACGGCGAACCGCCTGTTCTCCACCAGACAGCTTCATACGGCCGGTAATGCGGGTATCGCCCCAGCCGGACAGTTCCAGGCTGCGTACTTTCAATTTCACGGTTGCTTCGGAAATGAGAAGCGCGTTAAATGTTTCCGTGTCCACCTTTTCCTCGGTGCGGCCTTTGGTCGTTTTTCGAATTGTACAGCGTTCGCGAATGTGATCCACTTTGGAAGACGTCAGTCCACGCAAGGTCAACAGTAGATCCAGACGCTGAATACGCACATTCTCCTCTGGCAAACGTTCTGCTGCTTCAAACAACTGATCCAAAATCTGTTCTTCGGACATATTTTCATTCATACTCATTGGGCGTTATCTCCTTCTTGCTCACATTTGGCAATCATAATGGTACACTAGCCACTCCGATGACAGAATAACCTTCCGATCGCTGTTATCCCCAGATTTTTTTAATTCCCCTCTTCAAGGGAAAATCCGGGGATAAAGGCGAACGCTCCACTTCTTCACGTTATTTCTGTCCTCTCCGTTATCGTGTAGATACTAAATTTGCTTTAAGTAGACAACAAAGAGACCGAGATCATCTCGGCCTCCATTAAAGTCCTTTTTAGTTCGCCACAATCGGATTCAACAATTCAAATCCTTCAAACGTAAAGCCCGTTTCCTCCGGTACTTCCTCACCCGCTGTCCAGTTGGCAAGCTGGATTTTGTCCACCATGCAACCTTTTAGCAGAACACTCTCGTGTCCATACGATTCAGGGTCGTTCAGCTTCGAAATAATCTCGAATTTGGTGAAGCCGCGCAGGATCATATCCGAAGTGACCTTGTAGCCCGTCATCGTGCCTGTTCCTTTTTTTGCGCCGTTTTTGTGCACTTTCCAGTCGTTACCGACCAGGTTCAGCTCACGCTTTTCAATCTCCACACTCGCTTCCAACTTGTTAATGTTTGTCTGCCACACACCATCAATATACAGCTGACCATGGGTACCGAGAATTACTCTTGACGCATCCAACATATATTTTCCTCCTTGAAATTAAAAAATATCGTGTAAACCATCAGCTCAACGTGTAGTAATTATTTTAGTAAAACAGTTCTTTCCTTCCACACAACCTTATTGCACGTAAAATGTACCGAACAACTGCTCCATCACATCCGTCAGCTTCACATTCCATTGCAGGAATACCTGATCCGCTTCCGGTTTGAGAACTGGCGCAGCACCATAGTATGCAGGGTCAAGAATGACATCGTAACCATCTGCTTCAATCACATTGCTCTGTGCAAGCAGCGCCAAATAGGCCTTCATGGCACTAATCAACGCCTGACGACCCTCTTCAGTATTGTTCACTTTACCGATATACGTATCTTCCGCGGAACGTTGCAGATCCGTGTTAATGGCGTCCAACACACGAATAGATCGGATTTTTTTCCACGCATTATTCTGGCCAGCGGCTGGCGTTACAAGTGTGTTTACACCGCGAAGTGCTTTCACCTGACGTCCATCATGGAAGAAAATAAATACGCCGTTCTGTACCGCCTGCTCCTGTTCTGCGCGCGTCCAACGACGTGTCACATCATCGAACGGCGTAGCTGCATAAGTGGTAGATTGGTTCAGACGTTGTCCGGCGATCAGTCCTGCAACATAAGCAGACGTTTCTGCCGAGCTATAGAATGCATCTCCAAGGCGAACGCCTGTACCAACGTTAATAACACCTTCATGGTTGAGCGCAAGCGAACGTGCTGCTGCTTTTTGTACTGCTGTAGCGGAGGTATCATCCGCTGCGGAACCGCCAAATACAGCCATCACCGGCTTGCCTTCACCACGCACACGTTTCACCCATGCCGCAAAGCTCGCAAGCAGAGGTGCATCAGCCGCCTGATCCAAAGCCAAGACGTCGAATTGCTCTCCTTCCAGCGCACCCTGCACAGCAATGTATTCCGCATTGGTTAGGTCATCATTGCCATTTACGCCGCCTTTGAATGCCGCACCCGCAACAGTAGCTACCACACCCGCACCATCACCAATCGCCTGCGCCGTCACCCAGACATTTCGTTCATCCGAATTAATCTCTTTTGCCAGAGAAGCTGCTGTGATATCCGCAGTCAGGAGCGCATACAACATCCGGTTACCTTCAAAGAGGCGCACTTCATGTTTCGTATTATCAATTACACCTGGCTGGATGGTGACGTAGAATCCATTCGCACGATCCCCAGGATACTTCGCATCCAGTTGCAGCACATTGGCATCACTGCTGTCCTTCAAGGTGAGCGTAGCTGTTTTGGCAGCAGCATTTGCTACCCGATAAGCGAGCAACTTCTTCGGCCCGCCCAACAGGGCAAGCTTCAAGGACGTATAAGCTGTACCGTTGTCCAGCGCATTCGCCGCATAGATACGTTCAATCGCCGCTTCGCTCCCTACTTCAACAAAAGTCCCTACAGGACCCCAGTTGGCCTTGATAGGCACAACGACCGTCCCCCGCGTTCCCGCTTGAATGGCCGAGGATGCTGCCGCCTGAAAATTCATATATAAGCCCGGAAGGACCGGACGATTCGTTTGCTCCCAAGTTCCACCTGCCATTATGCCTTCACCTTCGCTTTCATAAATTGGTTAATTCGTTCTTGTGTTTCTTCAATGGAAAACGTCTCTTGCGCCGCTTCGTACAGCGCACCGTACAGCACCTCTGCCTTAACGGCAAAGAGGGCTTCTGCATGATTCATCAGTTCGGCCCGTGTATACCGCGGAGCGGTCTGTTTGTTTTTTTTCACTGAGCTTGCCATTGCCATCTCACCTCATTTGTTGGACTGCTAATTTCGTTAACATTGATCTTTAAGCGTAACCTATGAATTTTCGACCCTATGAACCTATGAATTTGAAGCTATAATATTGAAGCTAAACCAATCTACTCAAAGCTATAATCTGGAACCACCTTTAATAGAAGGTTCCTCTCGACTAACGTTTACTCCATACCTTTGCTATGGTAAATCTCACGGATCAAAGGTACATTCGTACCCGGACGACGAATCCGCTGTTGTAGTGTCAGACGAATTTGACCATTCAGATACGCATCCGCCTGCAGATCTGCGGTGACCTCATCCACTGTAATATATCTCGTGTTACCTTCGTGCGCTTGGCCCCCCGTTTCATTAACGGCAAGACGAGATTGCACAGCAAGCTTTTCGACCAACCGAGTAACGGTCTGGCGTGTTAGCACCGAATGATCGGTTAGCACATGCCCAATCCACTGTTGTCGAACCTCCAATGCCGAAGTGCCCGCCACAGACGTGCTGCATCCGGCCAATCGCCATAACACAGACGGCGTATCGTATCCACCAGGCCAGGCATCACCATATACCGACCAGTTCGAGCCAAGTTCCTGCTGTGTCCAGCCTTGAAGCGCAGCTAACCACGCATCCTCTGATTCAACGAGAGCAGCTCCCGAGTCTTCGGGAACATACACTCCGAACCGCAGACTGCGCGTAAACATTCCAGACCCTGCATCCACCCGGTCACTATCTGAAGAACCCAGATAGATACAAGTGAAGGACTCACCTGCTTCATCCACTAGCCTTACTTGATGCAATCCTTCGATTAGATCAGCTGACCAAGCTTCTACCTTTTCAGCGCCACCATCTTCCGGACGAGCGTATGGTAAGATTTTAATAATCCTTCGATATCCCGCCCAGGCAGACTTCGGCACTTCTTCGGCAAACGCAACCACGGCACAAGGCCCAGCCAACACTTCGCCTGAAGCAGGTACATCCAGCACACGATCATCCCAATCTGGAACAAGGACCGCGAGCTTCTGTTTTAGCGTTTTTTTAATGAGCGTACTCATTTTACCGGTGCTCATGATCGTGCTAATCTCATTGTTCATAGACACATTCATTTCGCCCCCTTTGGCTGCAAGTTTGAGATCTGCCCACACCGTGCAGCGACAATGCAGCAGCAGTAGACTCCCCCTTTGAACTCAGAGTCTGTATTCCGATCGAACCAGTACCGGGACTAATTCACCGCATCAAAAAGACCGGCCATTTGGCCGGTCTGTACATTAGCGTATGTGCTTTCGGTGCGTCCCTTGTTATTGATCCGATAATACAATCTTATACCCTTTCATCCCTAGCGCGGATGGTGTTCCGTACGACTTCGGTGCGATAAAGGGAGTCGTTCGGGTGGAAAAAAGACGACATAACGCGTTCTACTATTTCAAACCTTAGTTCAAAGTAACCTTCGGGTTCAACGTAATCTCAAACGCACGGCCCCAGATGAAATCGGGATTCGCATATTCCAACAGTGCACTAGCATACGTGGCATAGGACAATTCGTCATTACAGATCTGCTTAATCGCCACATTGCCTGTCTGGAAGGCTGTCTTATTCGCAAGCGCCGTGGTATAAGTTTGCATCAGATCACGGAGCAATGTTTGCAGATGGGCATAATCTTCCTCCGAGTTGAACAGCAACATATTTTGATCTGAAAGAGTAGCCACATTGGTATACAACGCGTGAGCTCGGGAATACGTGCGAATCTCTGCAATCGCTACCGCTTTATAGTAATAATCCTTCAGGAAACGTTTAAACAACAGTGAGCCATGTGCATTCATTGCATCTCGCAATTTATGCTCATGCTTCTCTGTGGTGATCAACGCGTACCTGGACTGCCCCATACCTACGGCAATACCGATCTTGTTGCCCGGTGTATTCCAAGCACTGTATCCCAACACCCGTCCGGTATATGGACTGCTCAGCAACGCTTCAGCAACATCAACATTCGCTGGACCTTTTCCCACAAAATCAATTAACACCGAAGGCAGGCCTTGCTCCCCATTCAGCGTCAACTGCTCCAACGCAGCCTGCACCTGATCCAGAGCGGTAATCGCAATAATCTCGATGTCGACGGCTGTGTTCTCTCCGGAAACTCCCGGATGACCCTTGGTCATACGATCCAGTTCGGAAGCCATATCAAATGGAACAACTTGCTCGACCGATACAGCCACCAGCTGTTCATTATCCACACTAGTCATCGGATCCGTCACCACCTCCGGTTCAGGATATGCCGAATCCGCCACAAGCACACCGCCCACAATATCCACGTGACGAACCACATTCTCGTGTACGTCCATGTATTCATATGTGTTAATGATCGTATTGCCGTGAGGACCAAAATATTTCACGGCGTAACGTGTCTTCGCCCCGCCTCGGAACAACTGGTTAGCCATGCGAGCAACCAAAGCGTGCCCCAGACCATCCGCATCCGGCAAGATGATGGCACGATCCGGATTTTGTCCATTGGTTCCACTGAGCCATTCATTGATTCGTGCTTCTACATAGTTGATTTCATTAATCTGAACACCCTGCGTGTTGGCATCGTCGACACCCACGGCGAGGAAATCGATATAACCTGAGCGAGCCAGCTGATCCAAAATGTACAGATTTGTTTTGAATTTATGCTGTCTTGTATTGTAATACTGTTCTTTATCAAAATAGGTCGTTGTCCCATATTCCACTCCATCCGGGGACAGGTTATAACCTTGAATAATATCTTCAAATTCGGTGTATGTCTGACGCGGCTGCTGCATCAACGCACGGGACTCATTATATGCATCTAGTGCCAAACCATCTGCAAAAGAGGTTGTAGCCAGACGCATGATGGTATCCATTACGAACACAGGTTTACGTGGATATTTTTGCTTAATCACGCGGATTACATCCAGCAAACGAGTGGTTTCTCCATCGTATTCAGGATAGGTGCCTCCCCCATCTTCACGAAGCTGACGACTGCCAATCAGACCGCCATAGGCGAGCATATCGGATGAGATAATGAATCCGTCGACCTTGGCAGCATGTTTCAGAATAAAGTCGTGAATCTTGGATGGTTTTCCATAAACCGGCGTGGAGGTACCGAGCAGCGTTGTGCCATCTACGGTTTTCTCCGAGTCCAGACGATTCTTAATATCACTCAGGTTCGGTGTAACGATATGGATACCGGCTGCTTTCCCTTGCACAATCACATCATCCAGATTCGCTGGACGATCATCCAGTGGAACATACAATACTGTTTTCATATCACGTAGCCTCCTGTCATCTGTTTAGTCTTATTACCCGATCAGGGCAAGGGAACAATCACCGAATTAAAAAACCGGCCCCATGGCCGGTCTGTACTTTAGCGTATGAGCTGTCAGTGTTGTCTGCCTTGCTGCTGATCCGATAATACCATTTTACCGCCTTTGCCCACTCGTGCAGATGGTAATCGGGATGAATTACGCCTGAATGTGGTCGTCTCTATGGCGGTTAGAAGCCGATTTATTGTGAGGAATTCCTATCGATAACCCAACCAAACCCATCCTGTTGATGTTTATATGACGTAAGCAGTTTTCAAATTCTACGAACAATAAAGGATGAATATGACCATGAAGAAAAGGTATTTCTTCTATCTTTGGATTGCTGTCACCAGTTATATGGCGGGCCCCGCTATGTATGCGTTGGCGATGTACATCTTATATCAGGAAACAGATGTTATAACAACATCTCTCATTGGATGGACCGCGGCAACATTCTTATCCGTTGGTATCCTGTTTATCCTGATTACAGTCATCGTGCTACGAGTGTTCAACATCTATTATTTCTGGCTGCAAACCCTGCTCTTCGAGTTGTTTTTCCTTGTCCTCGTCTATATGACCACTGTTCTTCTTGGGGCTGGCAACAGGGGACTGCCCCAGCTGTCCTTTCTATTTACACCCGAAGGCATCTCCTTATGGATGTTCTGGGGGAGTATTGCACTTATGAGTTCCTGGGGTATATGGGCAGCACGTCAGCCTATACGAAAATCGCCATACATGTTGGTGTCCCGAGTCATTCTGATCCTGTTTATCCTTGAAATTTGGCCTCGTTAAAAAGATACAGCCTGCCGATGATTCAGTAGAACAGAATAATGCCAAAAAGGATGTCCTCCGTCAAACTCCTGACTGACGGACACCCCTTGTAAAATGTATGTTTCATCTCACGCGATGATATAACGAAAGTTCTCCCATGTTTCTGGTACGGGCTCCCCGTTCTTCGCATGATGATAGAAGCTGAACGGGAATTTGAATACATGACCTCCGTTCCAGTCACGGGAACGTCTATCGGTGAGCCAATATTCCAGTTCATGGGGCAACGCCACCGACCGTTCCGCTCGTGCTAGTGGCAGTAGATCTACAGGTGATTGCAATGTCGGCATCGCCTGTTCAATATCCACATCTCGGCTTAATCGTAATGCCTTCACCATGGTAAGGAATGGCGGGATGCCTTTGTGGAATAATGCCGGATAACCCAGTTCATATAATATGTTAAGCGCATGTCCGTAAGTCAGCATATGACCAATCAGGTCATGATGCGCTTCCGCGTGATAGATCGTTTGGAACGCACCAAGTTCATCCAGAATCAGACGTGACAACTGAACTGGATCTTCGATCTCGGGGAAACCATCACTTTTCTCTGGCTTCAGACTGCGAATTTCTTTCATCGTTGTGTTCATCCAGGATCTCCCCGGAATGGTTCGATCGAATGAATCGATCAGTTCAACCAGCCGACCAATATCCTCCGCAGTGCCCCATCCATCCAGTTCGCGAATGGCTTTCAGACTGATTGCCCCGTAGATGGCCTGGTGTCCAACCCAGTGCAGCTCTCCAATGGTTCGATCCAATGCGTCCGTAATACACGCTTCGGCATCTTCCCTGGGCATCATCTCACCTATTGGAGAGGTCTGACCAGGGCTGATTCCATGCTGGCGAAGCATGGCTTTTGCTTCGGCGGTAACACTGCCGGCGGCAAGGGCAGTGAGACGATTTTCCCGCACCCAAAAATATGCCGCAATCGCACCCGCCCCATAATGGGCGTGCCACAGATCTCCTGTACGTTCCCGACTGGAAACGATAATCGATAATCCTTCTTCCAACAAACGTCGATCCAAGCTTGCCACCACCCTTCATCATCTGTATTACGAAGTGGCTTTCTTTCAGAAAGCTTTCGGCTTCGCTTTTTCAGGTTTCTTCTGTCCTCTCTGTTATCGTGTAAATGTAGTTCAACTTATATATTCTGGTTAATAAATAAAGCGTTTACTTCTATAACATGATGGAATTGCTCCACATATGCCCGTTTTGACCCGGAATGCAAAGTTTAGCCTATTCGAAGCTTGCCCACGTCACGGATGGATACTTCCAGTGGATAGATCTGTGCTTTTTGCGTAGAGAAAAACCACGTCCGCTCCTTCTTCACCACAATAAATAAACCATGTACATCTCCTACAGGAGCAAAGGTTTCACTAACCTCCCCCCAGCGCGTGAGTCCCATCTGCTGAAGCTCATTCACCGTAGACAGAACATCATCCGACACCAATCCAACCTCACATACCTGTACGATGTCTTTCGCAGAGAAGTTATGATCTCTCTCGTTCTGAATACGATGATGAGCAATCAGCTCGATAATATTACCTGCCGGATCTTCGAAATAGAGAGAATGAGAGTTCCAATTCGTAGAGTACATCTCATCCTGCTCCCCTTCCTTGCTTAAAACAACACGGGATGCAGCCCACTGTTTCGCTTCTTTGAATCGATTCGTCGGAATCATCCAGGCCACATGATAGAAGGGCTCATGATCCGTCTCACACTGTTTGAATATCATCCTGGTCGATCCAACCTGAAGGTGGAAGGCCTGATCCGTCTCGTTGGACACCTCCATGCCTAACGTAACACTATAAAAATGCTTGAGCTCCTCCAGCCGAGTTGTGTATAACTGTAATTCTTCGATGATCATACGCTTCGCCCCTGCATCTTCTCCCACTCACTCCATGGCACCATGCCAAGTTCAGGCTTCGCTTCATCGGGGAGCATGGCGATGAATTCAAGCGAATGACCATCCGGGTCGTTAAAATATACAGATACTGCAGGCATCCAGCCAAAGACGTACAGTTCACCGATATCATCATCCAGGAAGTTGCGTGTCTTGATCCCTTTATTCTCCAAGTGAGCCACCGCATGTTTCATATCCTCGAGAGATACTTGAAAAGCAAAGTGCTGACGCTGCACCTTGGAAGGTTCCTTTTGCCACAATCCCAGCATGGCATTGCCTTTTCCACCTATCCAGTAGAAGGAGTTTCCGCGTTCTTTCTGCCCATAGGCATGAAGTAAACCCAAGACCGTTTCATAGAAATGATGGGATCTCTCCAGATCCGTCACGTTTAGATGTGTTTCAAATATGCCTGTAATCATGATGCTCAACCTCTTTTCCATTTTCGCCTTTTCTTCATTCTTTCTTAACTCGTGGATGCATTCCGCGCATTCGTTAACGTCTGGGCCAGATTCAAAAACGATCCAATAACCCGCTGCACCCGGTCCTCTATATCCTGACTGCCTTCGTATTCTTCATATCCGTCAAATGTCGCTTCGAATCGTCTGCGCTGTGCACCCCCAATGGAGATCCACTCTTGTGCATTAATGCCATGCAGATTACGGACAATCGCTTGCAGTTGTAAAAGCGAACTTACCCCCACTGCTCCGCCGGAGGAGCTAATGGACAAGACGGGTTTGCCGCTGAAATGAGCCTGACTCAGGTGATCCAGTGCATTTTTGAGCACACCGCTAATACTGCCGTGATACTCCGGAGTAGACAGGATGATTGCGTCCGCAGCAAGCATTCGCGTGTTCAGGTCTGCCAGATGTTCGTGATCCGCTTGTTTCTCATCTGGTGCGTAGAATGGGAGCGGTGACTTATACAGGTCAAACAGGCTGGCCTGATGTCCTTGACCCCGAATAATCTCCACCGCATACTCTCCCAGACGTGTACTGGTTGCATTATTCCGATTGCTGCCTGCCAAAATAACAATATTCATTCATGTCACTCTCCTTGGTTTTTGGATTCAAACGCTAACGTTCCTTCAACCGATCCGTCTTTGACTATCCTTATCTTACCTTTTTTCCGCATTCAATTCGTCAGCAGATAGACTTAACTTGAATACCAAAAAAACTCAACCTTTAGGTTGAGTTTATACGACTTAAGTATGAAGATATGTCGGAAATGGTCAGACGACCCAGCCATTTCTTAACGCATGAAGAGCCGCTTGTGTCCGATCCGCCAACCCCAGTTTGTCGAGCAGATGACTGACATGGGTTTTGACCGTTTTTTCGGTAATGACCAATTGAACCGCAATTTCCTTGTTGCTCAGCCCTTGAGCAATCAATCCTAAGACCTCTTGTTCACGGCGAGTGAGCATATCCGGACCGCCAGAAGATGTTTGCGTTGTTTGCTCCACCTGCTTCAGCTCTGGATGTAGAGTGTCCGCCGACTGATCTGACGGTATTTGCTTTGATAACTGTTCGCTCATCGACCCATCGGATGAAGCCATCACATGCATCAATTGACCTGCAGCAGCAGGATGTAATTCCACCTGACCCGCATGCACATTACGAATGGCCACAGCCAGGTCCTCTGGTTCAATATCCTTGAGCAGATATCCTTGCACCCCAGCGCGCACAGCAGGAACCACATGATCCTGATCGGAAAACGAGGTGAGCACTATGATTCGGGTTGTTGGCATTAGTGTACGCAGCCGTCTAGCTGTTTCGATTCCGTCCATGACCGGCATATGCAGATCCATTAATACCACGTCGGGTTTTAACGCTTCCGCCTGCGTCAGAGCTTCTTGTCCGTTCGATGCTTCACCAACAACCTCCATGTCTTGCTGTGTGCTCAAAAAAACGTGCAGTCCTCGTCTCACCATCGCATGATCATCTGCGAGCAAAATCGTAATCGGCATCTCTTCTCCCCCCTGACTTTATACGGATTCGAACGGAAGTGGAATGACTGCCGTTACTGTTGTTCCCTTGCGGGAAGAACTAACTATCTCCAACCTGCCCCCAAGCGATTCGGCCCGTTCCTTCATAATGGACAGGCCAAGTGAATTTCCAGACGATGTCTTTGGCCTTTGCGCACCGCCTATTCCGTGATCTGCAACGGTGAACACCACTTCATGCTCACTTAACTTGAGGCTGACCTCAGCAGAAGGAACATCCGCGTGTTTCCGTATATTATTCAGCGCTTCCTGCCCAATTCGCCATAATGCTTCTTCTATATTACGCGGTAAAGACCGTATTCCCGTCCGATTCATCACCACTTGAAGACCTTGGCTGGTACCGTATTCCTGTAACGCATGGAGTAGCCCTGCTTCCAGTCCTGCAGGACGTAGCTGCATAATTAATGCGCGCATTTCCTTAAGAGCCTCCTGAGACAAAGTCCGAATATCCTTCATCGCTTCCGCTGCCGGGTGGGCCTGTTCGGATGCTGTCAACATACTTTCCGCACCTTTAGCAGTTAACGATAGTGAAAATAGAATCTGATTAACCGAATCATGAAGATCACGTGCCAACCGGTTTCTCTCTTCCAGTCGTGCCAGTTCTCGGCGATTCTCCGCCAGCTTCAGACTCTCCCATGCAGCCGCAATATGCTCAGCCAATGCTTCCAGCACTTCATGGTCTGCCTGTACAGGACCTGCTGTTCCTGTTCCTATTCCGATCACCAGAACTCCCGTTTCCCCTGGCGTATGATACGGGAGGGGAACAGCCATTCCCGAGGCAATGGAATTCATCGTCTGGTCAGGCTCGCATAGACTAAGTATCTCAGCCGCCTCTATTGCAGACAGAGATGTGGCACGGTGACTATGGATTACCCGGTTCATGTGGTTTGCCGCTTCCGAGGATACCAGCGCACTGGATAATGTTCGAACCTTATCGTCTGCATACACCGCCTGCAAAACGAACATTCCGTTTTTCTGCTGAATGATTGCGGCAAAAGGCCAGTCATAATGCTGTCCAAGCAGCTGTACAACTTTTACAGAAAAGGCATCCGAATTGCTGCATTCGTTCACCGCAAGGCCCAAGGCCGTGCTAAACTCCCCTAGCTTGGCATACAGATCAGCTCGCTGCTGCTCCGCACGATACAATCTCATCCGATCCATCGCACTACCAATCTGGTACGCGACGCCCTGTAACAGTGCCAGTTCACTATCGCTAAAATGTTCCTTGGCTGGCGCAGCCACGTTGAGCAAGCCCAGCATTTTATCACCTGACCGCAGCGGAACGGTCGCATGGTGGGTAATATCATGGGTATCTCCCCATTGGAATTCCACGGCATCCTCCAACCGTTTACAGTTAATGATGTTGACCGCATGATTCAGACGACCGTCCCTGAAGCGGTTCACACACCAGCAAGTACCCGTTCGCATGGGCTCTTTATCTTTACGCAGTAATGCCGGGGGCAGATTGTAATCCGAAACACAGGCATAGTCTCCACGTTCATTAATCAGAAACATCCAGCCTGCTGTTAATCCGGTCAACTCCAGTAATTTGCCGACCACGGTATCCAGCATGAGGTTCAGATCATTGGACGTATTGAGCGTTTCTGCGATTGTCTTCAGCGTGACCATTTCCTGCATTCCGACTTCTTCCGACATGACAGACTTCTCTCCTTTGGCTAATGCCAACTGTGGTTTGTTCAATTATTGTAACCAATCCACCTTGGATATTAAAGGTTCAACTTCTTCAATCGATAACTTAGCCCAGCTTCTGCCGCTCCTTGCGGGACACAGACAACGGCTCCATATTAATTAGTCCTCGATCTGATAGAGCCAGCGCCATTTTGTAGAAAGCACGCGTACGAATCTTCGTATACGTGTCCTTGCTGACAGGCGGATCAAACACATGGTTATACACTTTATAATCAAACACATCATCGTCTTTCAGATATCGTTCGCATACGAGAACACGTTCCTTTTCACTCAGGCGGGACACCACAAAATCAATCGTATCGCAGTATGCCTGACGCGCTCGCTGCACATCCACATTATAGATCGCCGTTCGTGCCGTGGAATCCCCCGTCACATTGGTTGCACCGTGGAAACGCTCGGCATAACTTGCCGTCACCATAACCTCTCGTTCTTCAAATGCAATCGTTTTATAGATTCGATATTTCTCCAGCGCAGCTTCAACAGCCGTTTGCGTTTTGCGTCGGTCCAATTCGGGCAGCATCAATTCCATATTTATCTTCCTCCTTTAACATTAGGTATAGAATGAAAGTCTAGTAGCTTCGCATATTCACTCTGATGACAGAATAACCTTCCGATCGCTGTTATCCCCGGATTTCTTTGATTATATTTTCAAAAGTGGAAATCCAGTGATAAAGGCGAACACTTCGCTTCTCCAGCTTTTTTCTGCCCTCTTCGTTCTTGCGTACCTTAAAATTCATTCTATAAAAGTTAAACCCTCATGCTCTCATCTTTATTAGAGTTATCCAGATCTCTGAAATAATAACGACATTTTTTCAATTTCCCGCTGTTGCCTTTTGGAATCACTCCAAATCGGTATAATCCGGGGAATTCCCTTCTTCAAAGGGTGGTTTCTTAAACTCCAACCTGTGTCAATGTTACATTTTGTTCGTATGGTGTTCGTATTTCTATTTGAGGATACCACTTTCTGGAGATCGGAGTAAACCTTCATTTTGGTTCATTTTGACGATAAAATAAAACCTTCGCTCTCATTTCCTATGCCTTTTGGCATAATTGTTTCATATCCCTTTACCTAATGGTATATATACGTTATAGTACTGTTTAATTAATGAACTTCCGTATAAGTCATTTGATTTTTAATATTAAGAAGATGCCTTTGAAATATGTGTTAATGCACTTACCAAGAGCCAACGTAGTGGAGGAGACGGAATCGATTCTGAAGAAGCAAAACGTTCGCCTTTAGCAACGGATTTCACCCTTTAGGAAAGGGATATAGGAAATCCGGGGATAACAGCGATCAAAAGAACGATCCGAATCCGGAACGGCGCACCCGCAGAGTTTTAGGGTTGTCGCATTCACCTTTCTTCTTAATATTAATTCCAAGCACTTGTACGAATCGAAGGAGTTGGCATACATGGTGGAGCACGCTTTTGGTCCTTATATGAAACAACTGCGCGAGCAACAGGGATACAGCATCAATCAGCTCGCCGAAGCAGCCGGAATAAGTAACTCACAGATTTCACGTATTGAAAATGGGGTCCGGGGTGTGCCGAAACCAGCAACTATCCGCAAGATTTCAGATGCACTCTCGGTGCCTTATACAGAGATGATGAAACAGGCTGGTTATATCGAACCAGGGAGTGCCACTGAACTTCAGGAAGTACCGGAATGGGCTACATACAAAGACCGTCGTGATTTCAAAAAGATGCTGGAGGACGATGATGATCTGATGTTTGACGGCATTCCACTTGATGAAGATGACAAGAAACGAATTAAGGATGTACTGACAGGTCTGTTCTGGGAAGCCAAACAGATGAACAAACGCAAAAAGACAGACGAATCGGACAATCGCCCATGAGGCACGACGAACTGAATTTAATGAAGCAGCAGGTGAGATCATATGGATGATATCGTAACAAAGCTGATTCGAAAACACCGGACCAACTGCCCTTTCAGCATTGCCCGCGCGGTTGGAATACAGATTCGTTTCACCAATTTGGGGAAATCCACCAAGGGGCTGTACTTCCGCAAGCTCCGGCGCAGGTTTATCGTCATACACAATGATTTGCCGCCGGAATGGCAACGGTTCGTGTGCGCCCATGAGCTTGGCCATGACCGGCTTCATAAAGGGATTAATCGATTCTTTCTGGAGGAACATTCCTATTTTGCTCCAGGCAAGCTGGAAAGACAGGCTAACCGTTTTGCCATTCAGTTACTAACCTCCGGGGTAATGCCTGAACCGGATGAATCTTTGGAGAAATTTTGTTTACGTACCGGACTGCCGCGTGAAGTGCAGCATTTTTTTTACACCATTTAAGAACATACGTTCTTTGCGGAGATTATTTTTACCAATACCAATTTAAACATGTCACTTTCAGGTTACTTATTTTTACGTGATTCGCGAGATTTCCTAATAATAGTCTGTTAAAATACTATTTGAGCTATGTAAACGCTCTAGTAGATTATTATTTGGGGAGGTATCGGATTCATATGAAAATCTGGAAGAATTACGTTTCACTTCTGCTAACGGTCTGTTTGCTGTTTGGCAGTGTAGGTATTGCCGCGGCTGCAACGGACACCACTCCGGGCACAGGCAAACACATTACCATTCTACATACGAATGATACGCATGCCCGTGCAGTTGAATCTTCACCTGCCATGGGTTTTGCCAAAGTAGCTGGAATCGCTGACAAATATCGTAGCGAAAACCCGAACACACTCCTGCTGGATGCCGGAGATGCTGTACATGGTACAACTTTTGCCACTCTCGTAAATGGTGAGAGCATCGTAAAAGTCATGAATGAAATGGGATACCAGGCCATCGTACCGGGTAACCACGAATTCAACTATGGTTCGGATCGCCTGATTGAACTGGCAGACATGATGAACTTCCCCATGCTGAGTGCCAACGTGAAGAAAAAAGACGGAACACGACTCTTTGATCCTTACCTCATCAAAGAGGTGGATGGCGTGAAGATCGGTATCATCGCTTTGACTACACCGGAAACGTTGTACAAAACGAATCCGAAAAACGTAGAAGGTCTTGATATTACAGATCCATCTGCGGAAGCCAAAGTTCTGGTAAACGAAATTCGCAGCAAAGTAGATGTTGTTGTTGTCTTGGGACACCTTGGACAAGACGCATCCAGCACGGATACTAGTTTCAAAGTCGTTAAAGAAGTTCCTGGCATCGATGTATTCATTGATGGTCACAGCCACACTGTACTGCAAGATGGTCTTGTATCCGATAATGGAACATTGATTGCAAGTGCAGGGGAATACACCAATTATGTGGGTGTCATCGATCTGTGGGTAGACGGTGGTAAAGTAACGAAGAAACAAGCAACTCTAATTGATGAAACGGAAGCAAAAGACATCAAACCGAATGAGAAAGTTGCAACTCTCGTAAACTCCATTCAAAAAGAACAAGAACCGATTTTGAAAGAAGAAGTAGCCAATACAGCTATACTGCTGGATGGTAAACGTGAACAAGTACGTGCAGGTGAAACTAACCTGGGTGACCTGCTTGCAGATGCCATTCGTGATGTCAGCAATGCCGATATCGCACTGACTAACGGTGGGGGTATCCGTTCTTCCATTGAGCAAGGTGTCGTAACCAAAGGTGATATCATCACAGTGCTTCCTTTTGGTAATCAAGTGGTAACTCTTGAAGTGAAGGGGTCCGATATCCTGGCAGCCCTTGAAGTCGGTGTAGCCTCCTATCCGGAACCAAGCGGTGGATTCCCGCAAGTATCTGGAATCAAGTTCAAAATCGACGCTTCCGCTGCTGAAGGTAGCCGTGTACATTCCGTGACTGTTGGTGATAAAGCCCTTGATCCGGAAGCCACATACACGCTGGCAACCAATGATTTCACAGCTGTTGGTGGTGACGAATACACCATGTTTGCCAAATACCCAACAACAGGTATGTATGGCGCGCTGGACGAAGCATTGATCAATTACATGCAGAAGCTTGGCGCAGTTAACATCAAAACAGATGGTCGGATCAGTGAAGCGAAAAAACCTGCAGTAGAGCCGGAAACTCCGGCAACAGAAACACCAGCTCCAACCAAGCCACAACCAGAAACACCAAAACCGGAAAAACCGGTTAAACCAACCCCAAGCAAACCAGCTCCAGCGAAACTGCATGTTGTGAAATCTGGGGATTCCCTGTACTCTATCTCCAAACAATACGGCACAACTTGGCAGGCATTGCAAAAGCTGAACAATATCAAAAATCCACACTGGATTTATCCAGGTCAACAATTGAAATTGCCTGCAGCTTCTTAAGCTCAGCAAAGTGCGTATAGGCGTGACCGCTGATATGGTTCAATTACATCACGAATCTATCTTGCCATAACAAAAAGGGAGTCCCTCAAGCCAGATTACTGGTTAAGGGACTCCCTTTTTTTCTATTCCATTTTTTAATATCTGTTGTTAAACATCCACCCATATCAGTTATGTTGAACATTTCCCGTGGACATATCCTGCTGATCTTGACAATCATTTGAAGTAAAAATAAATCCCTGCATGGACTTTACGGACCAAGTTTATCACGTGCCTTCGATACCGAACTATATAAAAATTCTCCAAAATTACTGTATTCATGCGGTTATTATACATTTGATTTCGACATCTCTGTCTTCTCAAAATTGCATACTTGCACATCAATCCGCCCTGAGCATGATGATCTCGAATTCCTTAATCATAAAACCATTTGTATACTGAATACAACGATCCCCATTTAGTTATTTCGTCTGATACAACAACTACAATCTCGCCTATTTATATGTCTATAGCCCTCTTTTTCATACTCGAATTGGAATTTTGGCAATCAAAATGATCGACCGCATGATATTCGGTACTACTATATGAACTTATATCATTAGCCAAATAGATCTAGGAAGTGAGCTGTTCCTTCACATAACACACGGCTTCCTGGGCCGTTAACGAGATTCGCTTCGATTCACCTGATGCAGCAAGGGCGTGTGATCCCAGTTCAACCTGTCCTTCTGCTGCTCCTCGGCCAATCACGATCTGTACAGGCAATCCGATTAGCTCCGCATCCTTGAATTTCACACCTGGTCGTTCGTCCCGGTCATCGACTAATACAGTGAAACCACCCTCGACCAATTGTTGTTCCAGTTCCAGCGTGAGTTGACGCTGCTGCTCATCCTTCCAGCTTACCGGAATCAGATGCACATCATATGGCGCCACAGTCGCAGGCCATCGTATGCCTTCATCTCCTGCATACTGCTCAGCTATAGCAGCCATCAGGCGGGATACGCCAATGCCGTAACACCCCATGACTGGCGCGCACTGGCGACCATTACGATCCAGGAATGAAGCACCCATGGCATCACTATATTTCGTTCCCAATTTGAAAATGTGTCCAACCTCAATGCCTTTGGTAAAACCAAGTGGTGAGCCACATGTTGGACAAGCATCCCCTTCAGCAGCAAAACGGATTCGTTCTACTCGCTCCAATGCAAAATCAATGCCTGGGCGTACACCGGAAATATGCATATCCACTTCATTGGCTCCTGTGATTGCACTCTTCATCACTGCCACGTCAGCGTCCACTACCATCGGCAGATTCAGTCCAATCGGACCCAGAAAACCGACCTTCAGACTCGGATGTGCTGCAATGGCTGCATCGTCTGCAAGGATCAGTTCCTCTGCACCCAACACCTGCTTCAATGCGATATCATTCAGTTCATGATCTCCACGTACAAGGGCAGCAACGAGCCGACCGTCTGCCAGATAAAGTAGTGTTTTGATCATATGATTAGCAGCTTCGCCCACAAAGGCGCTTAACTCTGTAATCGTACGAACGCCAGGTGTCGAGATGCGTACTACGCTTTCCGCTCCTGAATGTTCATCCGCTTGAAGAGCGGAGTCTGCACTGGCAGAGTCGACTGGAACTTCCAAGCTCCCTTCTTTTTTCTCCGTATCTTCTGAAGTCTGATAATCAGCTTTCTCCAGATTTGCGGCATATCCACAATGTTTGCAGGTGACAATCGTGTCCTCACCCACATCAGCAAGAGCCATGAACTCGTGTGTCTCCCCCTGACCGCCAATCGTTCCTGCGTCCGCCTCGACACGGATATAGTCCAGACCACAACGTTCCAAAATGCGACTGTAAGCTGTATTCATCGCCTGATAGGTACGATCAAGTTCTTCCCAATCGGAAGCAAAGGAGTACGCATCTTTCATGATAAATTCACGACCGCGCAGCAATCCAAATCGAGGACGGCGTTCATCCCGGAACTTGGTTCCGATCTGGTACAGCGTGAATGGCAGCTTACGATACGAGTTCACCTCATCCCGCGCTAACGCAGTTACCACTTCTTCATGTGTTGGTCCAAGAGCAAACTCCCTTGCATGACGATCCTTTAGACGCATTAATTCAGGACCATACTGGGTGTACCTTCCGGACTCTTCCCACAGTTCGGCTGGCTGCATAATCGGCAGTAATACTTCCTGACAACCGGCACGATCCATCTCTTCTCGAACGATCCGTTCAACGTTCAACAATATACGGCGTCCAAGAGGCAGGTAACTGTAGATTCCTGCTGCCAGTTGGCGAATCATACCGGAGCGCAGTAACCAGCGATGTCCTGCCGCATCTGCCTCCGCTGGCGCTTCACGTAATGTTGGAACAAACATTTCACTTTGACGCATCTGGACCACTCCCAATCTTCTTTTTTATTATCAAAATACGGCGTGTAAACAGCAAAAAGACACATCCGTCAAGGGACGAATGTGTCGTGGTACCACCCTTGTTTAACTGCATAATCATCCGTTCGCAACCTATGCGATCTGTAAAATGCAGTCCTACGGGGCATAACGGGCCCTGCCGGCGGATGTTGCAACCCTGAATGAGTATTCTCTTCCGCAGCTCGCGAGGTAGGAATTAGGAAGCAGCTACAGGAACCTTACACCATACTGTCCCCTCTCTGTTGAAGCTGGCTTGCACAATCATGTCCTCGTTATAACGCTGTTATCATTTTTGACCACATTAGTTCATTTACAAGTAATTGTCAACCAACTTAACCAAATACAACGCCTGAATAATATTCCACTACATCACGAATGAGCATAAACGCATCCCCATTGGTAAGATTGTTCTTGTCAGCAATGCCAGCAAGTGTGTCGTCACTTATAAAGTTTTGCGTTTGTAATTGAGCAAGTGCATCTTCAAGTGAAGTTTCAGCTTCTGCAGATCCCATTGCCAGACATAACATATACGCAGCCTGATCCAACGTTAAAGGTAGACTTGAGGCATTCTCCATAGTGGCCAGAGCTTGATCGGCACTGCCGGTGTAGGCTTCTGGGAACATCGACTGCATTCTTTTCAATTTACTTAAAAATCGTTCCGGATTCATTCCTTTATCCAGTTCCCAACCATCGTTATTATAATTGCCTGAAGTCATATACATACTCGTGGCAGCCAGCAATCCCTTGTAATCCTTATGTTCCATATACTTAGGCTGTTCGAAATGATGTACCTTTAGATCCATACCCTGTTTTTCCAGCATTTTGCGTAATTCAGATGCTCTCTCTTCAGAAGCTGAGAGTTCTCGGAAGGACTCCTTATGGACGTAGGCCAGTTTGACCGCCGCTCCTGCCGCTTCTCCCTCTGCCATTCCCAGCGGTACAACTCTCGCACTACCATGTGGGATTGTATCATAACTTGCTGCACGTCCGACGACAAGCATACCATCCACCTTTAGCGGAACAAGAGAACGAAAAGGTACACCATATTGAATCGGGCTTAACATAATCGTGCCGGCATTTCCAACACTCGTGCTCTGAATATCAATATCGTATGAACCGTATCCAATGGCATCCCAATGATCACGATTTTCCATGACATCCGCTAAAGTTAATCGATACTCGCCATAGATGTGACGTGACTCCCTCACATAAAGCTCATTCGCTGTCCCAGCATATTGCAGCCCTGCGAATTCATCATAATTTTTCTTCAGAAAATCAACAATTCGTGGGGCTTCTTTATTCCCGATCTCCAAACCTTCTTTCACAGATATGGGATCTAACGGGTCTACCCCAAAAATCTGCATCGTGTTAACCAAGATTGTATCATCATTTTGTCTTCCAATATTCAGACTACGAATCTTAATATGTTGTGGATTGGAGGATTCATATTTTCGAGCATCACCGTATCCCCAAGCACTCATCTTATCAACCCCGGTTCCCTCTCTTTCCCTAAACTTTTGCCATACCTCATCTGTAACACCGCTTAGCTTGAATACGAGCGTAGAGACCATTTTGGATTTACCATCTCCAATATCTTGTCTACCGATGGAGTATGGAACTCCTGCAGCGGCTGCAATATCCGCATCTTGCGTCGCATCAATAATGGAGCGGGTTGATATCTGAACCGTTGTTCCGTCTTCTTTCGTTATGCTCATCCCCGTTATTGTCGTGTGATCTCCCGTAGATTGTTCAGTAAGAGGAACTAATTCCTTCGCGTTCATCAACAGGTCAATATTAGGTTCAGAACGAACCATCCGATAGAAAACGTTAGCTGCTGTATGGGTATCAAAAGAACTGCCCTCGATCTGGTCAAACCATTCCTGGAAAATGCCCTTGTTCAAAAAATCAGGCTGTCGCAAACTACTCAATAACTGCGGTTGTTCAGGGGAATAATTTAGATCCAGCGTATTAAGGCCTCCCTCGGTTAACAATCCGCCCAACATGTTGCGATCTCTGGCTTCCACCAGTAACACACGCATCCCATTACGAGCAGCTGATAAGGCAGCGGTAATACCTTCAGGGTCCGTTCCAGCTACAATCACGTTATAGGAATCTTTCAAGGTTAATGTAGATTCTACGTTCTCCAGTGGCTGCCATACATAATTATTATTAAATTTATAATTCTTGTTCCAAATATAAAATGCACCATAAGCAGCGCTCATTAACACAACAAACACACTAGCTGTGATTGCTGTTATTTTCCTTTTTCTGCTAATCAAAGAAACAAACCTCCATATGTACTGTAAATTCAATAATACGAACTCGTGAAGCAGTTTTCCTATGTTATACCAACAACCGACTAATTTCTCTCCTTTCCTGCATGAATAGGCATAAATAACAAAAAAACTTCCCAACATTTCAAACTGTGTTAGGAAGTTTTGATAATAATTCTACTTTTATGTTGCCATAAATACAGACCAATATATAGGAAAGCCCCTAACTCCACTCATTATAACGACCACTTTTTGCGAAGTAAAGACTTACCAAAACCGGAAATGCATCTGTTAGATGATTAAACATTCAAACAGTTCGTTCATCCTGACTACAATGAATTCTCTGGCGATGGCTGACATGGAAGCATGTTCCCTGTAATATAGAGAAATAGAAATCTACCACAGGTATTAATCGATAAAGGAGCTTGTCCTATGCCATATATCATATATGATCTTGAATTCACGGTAAGCCGCAATACTCGCTATTCTTCTGAAATCATTGATATCGGCGCCGTCAAAGTTACGGAAAGTGCGGATGGATTGGCCGTTACGGACACGTTCCATACGTATGTTCGTCCTTCCAACAAATCCGTTCTGTCCACTGACACGATTCAGTTTACAGGCATCACACAGAAAGATATTGATGCAGCCCCACTTTTTCCGGCAGCATTGAATCAATTCATTGCCTGGATGGGAAGTGACCCCTATTACATGTGTTCCTGGGGACCCGACGACCGCAGCAAACTGATCTCTCATTGTCGTACCCATCAACTGGATGTGGCCTGGATCACCAATCATAACGATCTCCAGCAACAATGGTCGCGCACCGTTCGCAAAGAAGGCAAGTTCCGTCAACTCGGTCTCGCTCAGGCTCTTGAAATCTGTGGCATTGAATTCGATGGTACCCAGCACCGCGCATTGGATGATGCCATCAATACAGCCAAGGTATTCATGCATCAATTCGACCGATTCACGCTGGAAAATAACTGTGCAGCCGATGATGAAGGCATTGCATCCAAGGTTGTCTATTCCAGCTCTACAGAAGATGAAGAGAAAGAATCTCCGTTTGGCAACCTGGCAAACCTGTTCAAATTCAAAGAGTAGCTCTCCACAGCACGGTGCCTAATCGTGTGTTGCGATAGAATAGGAGCCTTCTAATCTCAACTTCTATTGTACATTTGCTGCCAATAATTCAGGCGTTCTTTCATCTTGATGCGGCATATCTCTGGTTCGAGGATCTCCGCATCAGGTCCATATTTGGATATCCATACGAGAAACTCCTCAACGTCACTTAAAATGGCTTCAAATAACAGGCTACCTTCCGTTTCTATGGTTAAGATGGGGCGTATATAGAATTGTTCCTGCATTACACGCTCCACAGCATGGGGTGCAAATCGAATTTTGAACGCAGTCCACTCCGTACTTCCCTCATATGCCCAAGGAATGCGGAAGTGTGATTGTATGAGATAGTCCTCTTTTCGAAACGTACGCGGCAAGATCCGTATCCTTAGCAGCCGGCTCACCTGAAATATTCGAAGTTTCTCCGACATATGACAATACCCTAACAGCTCAAATCTGTATTCTTGCGGGATAAGACAGTAAGGATCTATGCGTACAATTCCTTTTTTTCCTTGAGACAGATACTCCGCTTCAATAGTGTTCTGTGAGATTCCTGCCTGAAGCAGGGTAATCAGGGATTGGTTCTGTGAATCATTATTTTCATGTTGCCATACGGGCAATCCCACTTTGAATAATCCACTTATTTGCTCCGACCATTCCACACGTTCTGTTTTGTTTTTCTGACTCGAAGCAACCACTTTCTCATACGCGCTCTCAAAAGCAGGTTTCAGCAAAGGACGAATATTCTCCATAACTTCAGCAAGATGCATGAAAGCTTGGGCTTCTTCATCAGACCAATTAAGCGGATACATGGCAAAATTGCTGATAAACATGTACCCTTGTCCGTGTCCCATATTGGCGATCGGGATATGCATTGCACTGAGGGCCTCCATGTCGCGGTATATCGTCCTTTCCGTCGTCTCGCATCGCTGGGCAAGCTCACGCGCCAGAATGCCTGGCTTGGCTTGTACCAGCGTGATAATGCGCATTAATCGGATTAGTCGGTCTGTCATTTTGCCGGACCCTCCACGATGTTGTTTCAATAAATTTGATACAACTCCATCCATAGTTTAATATGATATTGATACATACATTCGACCTTCTCCTAAACTTCACCTTCAAAACATATGTAGACTCGTTCTCTCTATACCGTAACCATCTGAAATCAACCCTATTCGCCTAATATCTTTTGTTCACGGTCATGATATCCGGTTGTAAACGTGATTTCATAATGACAACGCAGCTTCTCAACGATCTCGGCTTCTGTGTAATAATCCAGATCCTGCTTGCGTGCGGCTTCAATTAACAGCGCATCTGCATGACGACGCAACATATGACTCCCCTCTTGAACCCGGCCCCTTTCATAGGCACGTAAGGCTTGCTTGATCAACGGTACAGTTTCACTTAACTTAATGGTCTTTTCCACCTTCGGATCTTCCGGCTGTCTCAGCATGCCGAGATGACTGGTGTACTGAATATACAACTGCTCTCTTCGTAACAATACGCGTTGACTTTGCTTCAACTTCCTTGTGCTCCAGTAGGCTGAACATACCGCTGCTTTTCCGGATACCCGGGGTCCCATGACGAATTCAAGCAAAATTTGTTTGCTCTCCCCTTTGTATACATCACCAAGCCTGAGTAACCAACCAATATCTGTTTCTTTGGAGCGACATCCATAGATGCCTTTGAGCTGCACCCCATATTCCGGTTTGAGCAAAAGTTCCAAATCTCTTGATACAATTTTGGGTGCTATTTTCCTAAGTCTTTTGGCAGGGGCACCGTTACGCCACTCTACCATCATATATACGGGGTCGGCTCCCCCTGTCGGTATGGCCTCTTTATTCCACGAATAAGATACTTCAAAGACTGAGTTCACTGGTAGTCTCTCCCCCGATTTATGTGTATTATCTTCTAAGTTATCAGGGTGAATGGACACTATATTGTCACGGAACACATGTTCCCATTAAATTTTTCCAATATATTATTTTCTCATCCCCAAATCCGCCTGAATACGACAATAAACGACGAAAAAGCCTGGCACTATGCCAAGCTTTTCAATCCTTTATCTATGACAAGTCCCAAATTAAACTGTAGGGTGATCGATTCCCATTTTGTGTAAATAATGTGCACCATCTGCTTGGGTTACCGGAGCATAGGTGACACTGTCAATGACCAGCTTACGCCCTACTGGCTCTCCGTTAACAGTGATCATAATTGTTTTGGTTGATGTGTTCTGATCTGTCGTATACATATGTTTCTACTCCTTCATGTTCGCGATCTTATATTCAATCGGATATATTGGTATCGTTCATTAAATTGCGTATTTGTGAATAGCATGCACCCGGAACTGAAGTAAAAGTTCTGTTAAAACGGTCCGGTGTGCTTGCCTATCGTTCTATTACCCCACAGATTTATATGCTAAACAGCCCTGTTCCTAAATCATTTTAAATATTTCGGGTAATAAAACGATATCATCTTGAACCCATCGTCCCGATTTTGACGTATAATGTAAGAGCCGTATTTCAACAATAGACGACGATTTCGGCGATTGCTCGATCTAACCGAAGAAAGAGGTGTTAACGATGCCAAAATCCATTCAGGGTTATTTCATTCGGGTGTTATTCACCACATGCATTCTATTTACCGTTTCGATCGCTTCGACAGCAAATGCAGCCAGTGCCAATATTTTTACGGATATATATAGCGGCTGGGAGCGAGTCTCCGAATTGCCTGGAGAAGTGAACGCTCTGCAGGAAAGTTACAAACAAACCATGGAGCAATTGAATCAAACATCCGCTCAGCTGGGACAAGCTCAGGCCAATGTCGAAGCATTTAAGACCCAGAACGAACAGCTACTGGCTCAGAACCAGAAACTTACTGAAATGGTAAGCAAATTGCAAGATGACCAGAATGCCAGAGTGGCTGCCAGCAAACGAATTCAGACGATGATCATCACTGTCGTTTCTCTCATATTGGGTTATTTTGTTCTGATTCGTGTGATGCGTTGGGGAATGCGTCGCCGTTCAGGCCGAGTATAAAAGACAGGAGCAACTGCATGAACATACACCTGAACCATGCTGAAGCAGGCGGAACTGGACAAGTCGTCACATTTTCACTGATTAAAGATGACCGCCTTCATATTCTGCATCCACAGCAAATAGTGGCCTTCCGCGGTCCAAGTGGGAGCCGCAATGATAAATTCATGAATATTACAGGCATATATCGCAAGAAAAAGCTGATTAAATCTGAAATTACCGGACCTTGCCAATTTGTGGCTGCCCTGCCTCCCGGATTCACCATGAAGGAAGTGGAGCTCACGGAGGACAGTGATCTGCTCTATGATTTCCGCCACCTGTTCTTCTACTCGGATGGTGTAACGATGCATACCAAAATCCAAAAAATCAAAAACATGCTGATCACCCGTGATGCAGTGAAAATGAAATTTTCCGGCAGAGGTAAAATCGGATTGCTCACTCAAGGCCAGGTCTGCCAACAGGAACTTCACCCAACAGCACCGCTGTATGTGGATGCCGGTAGCATCATTGCCTATCCCGAGAATGCACATCTGGAACTCACGGTATATGGTAACAACCTTGCCAGTCAGCATATGAATTATCATTGGAAGATGACAGGACATGGATCTGTACTCTTTCAGGCTGGACGTGAGAATCGTCGGTTGGAACAGGATCTCAACGATGAGGGTCTGTTCAAACGAATTCTGAAAGAAGTGATCCCTTTCGGGAATGTACTGATCAAATAAACATATCAAATAGACCGTTAGTTAATGAAGCCAACCGATTAACTGCCACTGTGCTCAAGTGGGGTGGTCACCACGCGGTTTCATGTTATAATGGTTCAGACAATTGAAGAAGAAAATCCGTGCCATAGGGCGTGTCTGAGAACTCCGAAGGAAGCAGATTTTGCCGAATTTTCGTTCCAAGCAAGGAAGTTTTCCGCAGGCGTGCCGGGGCACGTCAAGGGAAAGTGACGCAGAATGGGGCGAAAAGGTGGTAAAAGATGCACTTCAGCGAGTTTTGAGACACGCCCTACGGCATGGGAGAGGTTCGCGAACTCCCTCTATAAGACTTGACCTTGTGATGGTCAGTATAAGTCTTGCGTACACGTTACTTATCGTAATGTACGTAAAAAACTAAGGACACTTGCTCATGGCTGCTTTTTTTGAAGCGGTTATTGAGAAGGTGTGTTTTTTGATGGATGCCAGTTCATGAACTTCTCTGTTCTTCCGACACTCTATGCCTTCGTGCATGGTTTGATCTCAAGAAGATAGAGAGGTTTTTTTATGTTGAACGAAGAAAAAGCAGTCGTTGTATTCAGCGGCGGTCAGGATAGCACCACGTGTCTGTTCTGGGCCAAACAACAGTTTGCCGAAGTCGAGGTTGTTACGTTTGATTACGGTCAGCGCCACAAGCTGGAGATTGAATGTGCTTCCGAGATCGCTCGCGATCTGGGCGTGCAGCAAACGGTTCTCGATATGAGCCTGTTAAACCAGCTTGCACCCAATGCCCTCACGCGCACGGATGTTGAAATTACACATGAAGAAGGCGAACTGCCAAGTACATTTGTGGATGGACGGAATCTGTTGTTCCTCAGCTTTGCAGCCATTATGGCCAAACAAAAAGGAGCTCGTCACCTGGTTACAGGTGTATGTGAGACGGATTTCAGCGGATACCCGGATTGCCGGGATTCATTTGTAAAGTCAATGAATGTGACACTTAATCTCTCGATGGACTACCCATTTGTCATTCATACGCCGCTCATGTGGCTGGACAAAGCCCAAACGTGGAAGATGGCAGATGATCTCGGTGCCTTCGAATATGTGCGTGAGCGTACCCTGACCTGTTATAACGGCGTAATTGGCGATGGATGCGGAGAATGCCCTGCTTGCAAACTGCGCAAAGCCGGACTGGATCGTTATGTACAGCAAGGTGCTGCTGCTGAATCGGCGGGAGTGGATGTACGATGAGAGAGCCGGGAACATTCCGTATTGTGGAGCATCTGCAACGAATAGGTGAAGATATTCTACCCACCCAGCTGCGCTATCACCGTAAACGTGTGCTTGTAAGCAAAGAATTCACCTTTGACGCGGCACATCATCTGCATTGTTATGAAGGCAAGTGCAAGAACTTGCACGGTCATACGTATAAAGTGATATTTGGCATCAGCGGTTATCCGGGTGAAACCGGGCTGACAGTTGATTTTGGACATATCAAGGATATATGGAAAACTCAGATTGAGGGTTATCTGGATCATCAGTACCTCAACGAGTCACTTCCTTTAATGAATACAACGGCTGAAAATATGGTCGTTTGGCTGTTCGAACAGATGGAACATGCGCTTCAGACAGAGCCATATGTTGGGCTAACCGACGGCGGACGGACAGAGTTTGTAAGGCTCTTCGAGACACCAACCAGTTACGCGGAAGCGAGACGGGAGTGGATGATTGATGAGTAGTGTTGTAGAACATGGGCCGTCGCGTGAACGTAACCAAGAGGCTCGCATCCCTGTGATGGAGATTTTTGGTCCGACGGTTCAAGGCGAAGGCATGGTCATCGGGCAAAAAACGATGTTTGTTCGCACCGCGGGTTGCGATTATCGCTGCTCCTGGTGCGACTCGGCCTTTACCTGGGACGGCAGTGGCAAGGACCAGATCCAGATGATTACGCCGGAGGGCGTATGGGAAGAATTGCGCCGCGTTGGCGGCACGCGTTTCTCCCATGTCACCATCTCCGGCGGTAATCCCGCCCTGCTCGCTTCGCTGGGCGGGTTGGTTGCCCTGCTGCGGGAGAACGGCATCCGCACCGCGGTGGAGACGCAGGGCTCCCGCTGGCAGCCTTGGCTGGCGGACATTGACGAAGTCACCGTCTCGCCCAAGCCACCCAGCTCCGGCATGGACACGGATTGGTCCGTGCTGGATGATCTGATCGGACGGCTAGCCGCTGGCCCGGCAGAACGAAGCCATAGTCTGAAGATCGTGATCTTCGATGAGACAGACCTGGGCTATGCCCGCCGTGTGCATGCACGATATCCGGGCACGGATCTATTTTTACAAACCGGGAACCCGGATGTGACTTCCGCCGATACGCCAGATCTGGCGTCCTCACTGCTTGTTCGTTATGAGTGGCTGATTGACCAAGTCAGTGCATCTGATGACCTGAATGATGTTCGTGTGCTTCCACAGCTTCATACGTTGGTATGGGGCAACAAACGCGGCGTCTAATGGGCAGTATGGGTGGAATGGGCGGCATGGACGAGAACGAAATGTCCTCAGACAATGAAGAGAATTAAACAGGCAAGATTGAAGACGGCCTATTCATATATACCGCGAAGCTTCGGGCTTTGACGGAAACAAGGAGCGCTTAATAACCGATGAGACAACCTGATGAGATGCAAGATGTGACGTTGCTAGGCAACCAGAACGTAAAATATACGTTTGAGTACGATCCGGGCATTCTGGAGAGCTTTGATAACAAACATCCGTACCGTGATTATTTTGTTAAATTCAACTGCCCGGAGTTCACCAGCCTGTGCCCGATTACGGGGCAGCCAGACTTTGCAACGATCTATATTAGCTACATTCCTGATATCAAAATGGTCGAGAGCAAATCACTCAAGCTGTACCTGTTCAGCTTCCGCAACCATGGTGACTTCCACGAGGATTGTGTGAATATCATCATGAACGACCTGATCAAGCTGATGGACCCGCGCTACATTGAAGTATGGGGCAAATTCACACCGCGCGGTGGTATTTCCATTGACCCTTATACAAACTATGGTAAGCCGGGAACGAAGTACGAGCAGATGGCCGACCACCGCATGATGAATCATGATATGTATCCAGAGACGATTGATAATCGTTAAAGTAGTCTGGTTCATGCAATCTCTATAAAATAGAATCATTGAATGCCAAAAGCCGAACTCTTCCATCTGAAGAAGTTCGGCTTTTTAGTATAAACCTGTAGAACCTCCGTGTCTCAATCCTAAGTTTGGAGTCAATTTCAAGTAGATTGATCTTCCTTCAGTTCTTTGACTTTTTTAACGTAATGTCTCAACATCAGAACACCAATCGATTGAAAAATGATAAATATGACGATAGCAGCAGATAGAGATTTCGGTGCAACATAGAGAGCCTGAAACGTGATTACAGCCATATATACAATGGTCATTACCAGTTCACGTCGAGCTGATTCATAAGGCGATAAGGATTTCAATGCCATCCCTCCCCTTTCCTTTTCATTCTAAAATATGGAATTTATTATTATGAAGTCTAAAGTAATACATTTCTTTTGTAAATGTACGTTTTCTCTTGTTCCCCTTGTCGGTCCAATCAATCTATCCTATTATGTAACAATATGCTTACACGCATAGAATACAACATCAGGCGCTGATCCCTCGTGACCGCGACCAAAGGAGAATTGTACATGTCTACACAAACCTCATTATCCAAGGACGCCGCAGCGCGTTCGAAAGCCCCACCCGGATTGGATGCACAAAGCACCGTTTACCGGATACTTATTGCGATCAGTCTGGTTCATCTGTTCAATGATTCGATCCAGTCGGTCATTCCAGCTATTTTCCCGATTCTGAAAGACTCGATGCACCTCACGTATACTCAGATCGGATGGATTTCTTTTGCGATCAACTTTACCGCATCCATTATGCAGCCTGTCGTAGGCTGGTTTGCTGATAAAAAACCAACGCCGTCCATTCTACCCATCGGTATGGGTTTTACATTTACAGGCATGTTGCTGTTGGCCTTTGCTGACAGTTATATGGCTGTCCTGATATCCGTTATCTTTGTCGGTCTGGGTTCTGCCGCTTTCCACCCGGAAGGTTCGCGGGTATCCCATATGGCTGCCGGTCAGCGCCGTGGACTGGCACAGTCCATCTTCCAAGTGGGCGGTAACGCGGGGCAGTCTCTTGCCCCATTGCTTACACGCTGGATCTTTATCCCGTTTGGATTGTTCGGTGCTATTGGATTTACAGGCATTGCCGCCATGGGAATCGCCGTTCAGATCTACATCGCCCGTTGGTATGGACGCATGCTGCAATCGGGTGGATATCTGCGTAGACAAGCTGCTGCCCGGCGTGCACCCAATCCAGCATTGCGCAAAAAGATCACTGCCGCCATTACGCTATTGATCTTGCTCGTCTTTGTTCGTTCCTGGTATATCGCTTCCATTGGCAGCTTCTACGCGTTTAATCTGAAAGATACCTTTGGATTGTCCACAGAGGACGCACAGATCTATATCTTCCTGTTCCTGGCTGCAGGAGCACTCGGTACGTTCTTCGGAGGACCTCTTGCGGATCGGTTCGGCAAACGTAATCTGATCTTCCTGTCCATGGCCGGAGCTGCTCCACTTGCTCTGTTGTTACCTTATGCGAATCTGTTCTGGACAGGTGTACTGCTAACCATTATTGGTTTTATCATGTTATCCAGCTTCTCGGTTACGGTGGTATATGCACAAATGCTGATTCCAGGCAAAATCGGAACGGTTTCCGGTCTGATCACAGGTCTGGCATTTGGTATGGGGGGGCTGGGTGCACTCGTGCTAGGGAACTGGATTGACGTTTTCGGTGTATCACCCGTGATGCAAATGTGCAGCTTCCTGCCCCTGCTAGGGATCTTCACATTCCTGCTTCCATCCGATAAATTGCTGAATATCTGGGCCAAAGAAAACGGTAGCGAAGAGTAAAAATTACATCAATAGGTGTCCACTTTTCATTCTATATTAAATCCAATCCTTGCGTGGCAGCATCGCCCTTATAAGACGTTAGCTGTGCTAAAGAACCTGATAGCCCTTATTTGAACGAATATCACATATTTCGTAATCTAATGAATCTGAGTAACGCTATTCCCGAGAAAACGGCTGAGAACCTTGGGATGTGCGTGTGAAATGAGTAAATAACGTGTCTGAGATTCTTTAGAAATCAGGATGAGTTAAACATCGCCAAATAACGTCTGCTGAGTTCGTTAGACTTCACTTTAATCACTACATTTGAAGTCTAAATTAACAATTTAAACCATAACAACAAAAGGAGTTCCGCCAACTCTGTATTTACAGTTCGGCAGGAACCCTTTTTGTTATATTTAGATTTTCTCGTAATGATCCTCAACCATATCACTCATGTCTCACATCACAACGCTGTTAACCCGGGCTGTATGCAGTTCCTTCACATCTTCAAACTCAAGAAATACCATCACCGTATTTTTTATCGGATGATATGCTGCGTCATTTTCCATTTATGTGCCCTAGCACGCCTTTGGAAAACTTCCTTCATGGAACGAAAATGTGGAAAATCAGCTTCTTTGGAGTTGTCAGACACGCTATATAGCTTCATATAAAGAATATTTACACGGACACTCCGATGACAGAACAACCTTCCGATCGCTGTTATTCCCAGATTTTTTGATCCCTCTTCTAAAGGGGGAAATCCGGGAATACAGGCGCAAGCTTCGCTTCTTCAGGTTCTTTCTGTCCTCTCCGTTATTGTGTAAATGTTAAATCGAACCTATATAGTATTCTTCTGTAATATTACGTTTAGTACGTTTTCTCTAATATTACTTCAAACGCTGAAGGATCAGACGTTTTTTGTACAGCATTTTGCCTGCCTCCGCTACATCCCGGATCGTATTTTTGTTGCTCACTGATCCAAACACCATGCCGGCAATTGGAATGAGCTGGAACAGCTTCTTCCAGCCAAAGGATTCACTATAGGAATTAAAAACTTCTCGCCAGCCCTGCATCTGCGATACCACTTCAATCGGCTTGTCCGGGTCGTCGTATGCGGCGAGTTCTTCAATGATCGCTTTCTTGCCTACGATATCAGCGGATGAGAATTGCAGACATTTCACAATAAAGATGCGCTCCAGCGGTTCATCTGGATCATAGCCGTAACATAGCGCCATCTCCTGAAGCACCTTCAGGGAAAGTCCCATCACCATCGGAATATCTGCTGCAATAGTTACAATGCCACCAAAACCTGTAGCTGCACCCTGTGCCGCAGCAAATTTGGTTCGACTCTCGGTAATGTTATCAGCCACCTGGTCCAACACTTGAAGCGGCAACTTTTCCACACTATGAATCTTCGTTGTGCCCTCGGTTTCAGCTTCCTGCTCCAAACGATAGGTCGTATCTATCATGGAATAACCGGACTTCTCGGCTTCCTCTTGCAGCAGCTTAGCTACTTTTTTCTTCTGTACGAGGAACTTTCCCCCATGCTGGACATACTGCCCAACGTCATTCAGGGAATCTCCAATTTTCTGTTTTAACGCTTTAGGCATCACTTTATCCAACATCGCAAAGGGCAAACGCCCAATTTTATCCCATATAAACAAGTCCTTCTGTTGTTTTTCCCATTTCAAAATCTGTTCCAGTTCCTGGTCCAAGGTTTCGCGTGAATCCATATATAATCCTCCTAATAGGTTGTGCATCGTAATCTGTATCTTTCTCATACGCAGAAATCATCGTTGTGGTTGCTTTGTTTTATATCCAACACATTGACACCCATACCGCTCTTTCCTATCGTTTTCCATACAAAAGAGCCCTTAAATCAGCATCACTCGCTAACCAAGGGCTCTCGTATTGAAAAGACATACTACATCTTATTTCGTTTCTGCTACTGTTTTTCCATCCGGTACCGGAACACCAAAATCAGGTGTGCCATCTTCACGCCAGCCAATCACTTGAGCACGGGCGTGACGGTTTGGATCATACAATGGATCGCCCTCGATATCTTTGTAATTACGCGCATGATAGATCAAGATATCCGTCTTGCCATCTGGTGATACAGTAAAGCTGTTATGACCTGGACCGTACTGTCCGTTCGCTTCACAGGTCTGGAACACCGGCTTGGGTGACTTCACCCAACTCGCCGGATCAAGCAGGTTGGCATCTTCATCTGCGGTGAGCAAACCCATACAATAATTGTAGTCGGTCGCGCTCGCCGAGTATCCAATAAATAACCGTCCATTGCGATGCATCACCGCAGGGCCTTCATTCACTTTAAAGCCGATGATTTCCCAATCATACTCCGGCGTAGAGATCATGACCTGTTCGCCGCGTAGCGTCCATGGGTTTTCCATTTCGGCAATGTAGAGGTTCGAGTTACCCACGATATCGGGATCTTTCTGTGCCCAGACCAGATAGCGGATTCCCTTATGTTCAAAGGTCGTTGCATCCAGCGCAAATGATTCCCAGCGTGTATAGATCTGTCCCTTTTCTACCCACTCCCCTTCGAGTGGATTCGTAGAATCGTTCTCCAGCACATACATCCGGTGATCAAACAGACCTTCGTTGGTCTCACTGGTATGAGCCGCAGCGTAATGTATGTACCATTTGCCATCGATAAAATGAATCTCCGGTGCCCAAATGTTGGCACTCATCGGCCCCGTGTCACGCTTGGTCCAAGCCGTTACCGGCTCAGCATCTCTTAACTCTTCCAACGTCTCTGCTCTCCGGATCTCGATCCGGTCAAAGGCTGGTACGGAAGCGGAAAAATAATAGTAGCCGTCTGTATGACGGTACACCCACGGATCAGCACGCTGCTCCAGAATGGGATTAGTAAAGGTAATGGAATCTGTCATGGGAATGCTCCCCTTTCAAATGTGTGTGTGATGGCTCGGAGTTGAGGATGTAACGCATACGTGAAAAGAACAGGCAAGACATGGTGCACAGCGGACGTTCAGGGGTGGGAGGGCCTTGGTGCTCTCTTGTCCTCCGATTTCTTTTCCCACCGCTCCTGGCGGTTGAAATCGGATGCCAAACTCGCTCCTGCGACTCCTTCCTCCCCCTCACTGCTTGTGCACCTTTGGTTCAGTAGCTCGCTCTTACCGCGCTCGCTGGGTTACAACCTCACTTCGAGCCTTATATTGGCTCGGTCTAATGGGGTTGACCGCTTCGCTGGGTCAACTCTCCCCATGTATACAGAGCTGGCCGCAGAGCTATAGGCCAGCTTTGGTGCACAGCGGGCGTTCGGGGGTGGGAGGGCCTTGGCGCTCTCTTGTCCTCCGATTTCCACCGCTCCTGGCGGTTGAAATCGGATGCCAAACTCGCTCCTGCGGCTCCTTCCTCCCCCTCACTGCTTGTGCACCTTTGGTTCAGCAGCTCGCTCTTATCGCGCTCGCTGGGTTACAACCTCACTCGAGCCTTATATTGGCTCGGTCTAATGGGGTTGACCGCTTCGCAGGGTCAACTCCCCCATATTTAAGTACTTGATTGGCCTCAGACATTGGCCAGTATAAATGCATCTTGAATGTTTATTAGCAGCAATGTCTTGTGCGTTAGCGCGCCTTAACAGGGAATATTTGGAATACACTGCGGACGTTCAGGGGTGGGAGGGCCTTGGTGCTCTCTTGTCCTCCGATTTCTTTTTCCACCGCTCCTGGCGGTTGAAATCGGATGCCAAACTCGCTCCTGCGACTCCTTCCTCCCCCTCACTGCTTGTGCACCTTTGGTTCAGCAGCTCGCTCTTATCGCGCTCGCGGGTTACGCGTTGCTTCCCGCCTTACTCCTCCGCTGCGCTAATCTGCTTGCCCCAGACCGCTACGCCGCGATCATCGAGGCCTGTTAACACCAGCGTAGGCTGGCTTCGCTCCCAGTCCCAGGACGGGAGCAGCTTCAGCTCTTCTATGGAAGCTCCGCCCCATGGGCTTTCTTTCCACGTCAGTGTCAATGTTTGTTGGCCATCAAATGTCCAGGTTCCAGAACCATTTTCGCTTTTAATTTTACCGTTGCTTGTTAGGGTATAAGGCACTGCCTGAATCTGCCCGTCCACGGACGGATCAAGCGCCATGCCTTCCCACTCCCCGGCAATCATGGATTTCGGAATATCCTGGGCAGTCTCACCGGCGTACCGTTCAGGTGAAACCACAGGCCAGCCATCCTTCGTCCATACCATTTTGCGTACATGCAGATAGGGCCAGTTTTTATCCGTCTCGCCCCGTGCATGATGCACGATATAATAATCGTCTCCGTCCTTGAGAACAGAGTTATGTCCGGGCGCTACCCAGCCCTCACCTTCTGTGAAGCGATAACCCCCCAGAATTTTGGTGCCGATCTCATATTGAGGCAGATGTTCTGTATCCAGCATGTTCATGCCATTCATGTCCGTGTACGGTCCTGTGATTGAATCGGCACGCGCAACCCGCACGTTATAGTCCTCGAATAAGGAATCATAGGAGACGAACAAATAGTACTTTTTGAACTCCGGGTTATACACAATGTATGGACCTTCGACTGCACCTTCTTCGGTTGCACGATCCCGTGCAGCAATGCGGGTACCATAACCCTCGTCCTTGAACTTTCCGGTATCCGGGTCGAGTGGGGCAATATAGATGCCATCAAAAAACGAACCATATACCATCCACGAATTGCCCTCGGCATCCACAATGGGATTGGCATCAATGGCATTCAGTTTATCCTGTTCATTCGCAAGGGTTTTCACAACCAGCCCTTCATCTGTCCATGGGCCTTCCGGGGACTTAGCTGTCTGCAAACCAATGGCCGACTGGGTACTACCGAAACTGGATGCCGAATAGTACATCCGATAGGTGTCATCAACCTGAATCACATCCGGCGCCCACAGGTTCACTGCACCTGTCCAATCCAGCGCTTCTTGGGGAATGCCTGGCAGAGCCTGGCCTACCCATGTCCAGTGGATCAGATCATCCGATTTGCGTACCATGACGCCGGGTTTCGGTTCTCCCGCTACACGAACGTCTGTGGAATAGACGTAGTAACCCTGGTCTGTTTTGATAATGGCCGGATCATGTGCATTGTTTACTGTCCAACGGGACTCGTCATCCAATATGGAGGTATCATACAGTTGGGTATCTTGAGGAGCTTCAGGAAAGACCGGACGGGACACCGTTTCTCCAGCCCCTTCTCCAGCACATCCCGTAGCCCCAGTAATCAACAACAGCAACATGGAAGCAACAACCCCTCTCTTCGAAAATGTCCACCCTCGGAAGTTCTTCCGCTGATTCATCCCTTCACTCCCGAGATGGCAACCGATTCAATAATCTGTTTTTGGAAGATCAGGAAGATGATCAACACTGGTAACAGAGCTACGATGGACGCCGCCATAATAAGTGGGTAATCGGTTTGAATCGCATACGTGGCATTGAAATTCGCTATAACGAGCTGTAACGTCTGCTTCTCCGGTGAGTTCAGATAGATAATTGGTGCCAGATAATCATTCCAGATGCCCATGAACCAGAGAATCAACTGTGCAGCGATCGCCGGTTTGATCAGTGGAAACGTAATGCTGGAGTACAGCCGGAAATAGGAGCTTCCATCGATTTTGGCTGCCTCAATAATCGCATCAGGCACACTAAGTAGATATTGGCGCAGGAAGAAAATCATGATGACGTTACCGAAAAGGCCTGGAACGATCAGTGGAAGCAGCGTATCCACCCAGCCCAGCTTCGCAAACATGATGAATTGCGGGATCATGACGGTCGGATAAGGAATCATCATGGATGCCAGCAATGCGAGGAACAATTTATTTTTGTGCGGGAATCTTAATTTGGCAAAAGCAAAGGCAGCGATACTGGACGTAAACGTACCCACCACCGTTACACTCACCGCAACGATGAGGCTGTTTTTGATCCCGCTGAGCAGCGGCCCTGCTTCCCAGATTTCTTTATACTTTCCAAACTGGAATACTTCAGGTATCCATACAGGCGGAAGCGCGAACACATCCTGCTTCTCCTTCAATGACGTGGACAACATCCAGATCAGTGGTGCAATCATCGCAATTGCACCAATCGCGAGTACGATAAAAATGATCGAATTCGTTAACTTCCTCTTTTGACTGTAAGACATCTCCGGTTCACTCCTTTCCTTGACAATCAATCCCCATCATAGGCTGATTTTTCGTTCATTTTGAATTGCACAAGGGTAATGACAAAAATGAAAATACCCAGAATCATGGCCATCGCTGAGGCATAACCCATCTGCAAGTTACTGAAGGCCTTCTGCCAGATGTAGAAGACGATTGATGCCGAAGAATATTCAGGACCACCCGTAGGTGTCATAATGTTCATCTCGGTGAATATCTGGGAACCGCCAATGATATTCGTAACGATCAGGAAAAAGGTAACCGGCTTCACCATCGGCCAGGTGATATTGCGGAAGATTTGGAATCCATTCGCTCCATCCAGCTCTGCCGCCTCGTAATATGTACGTGATACACTTTGCAGTGCTGCCAGGTACAATAACATCGTGTATCCCAAGCCTTTCCACACCGTCATAATAATCAGAGCGGGTTTGACCGTATCTTTGTTCGCGAGCCAGTTAGGGCCTTTAATCCCAAACAGGTCAAGGAACTGGTTCACCAGACCGTAATCTCCGTTGTACGCCCAGTTCCACATGATGGACACGGCAGCGAGTGAGGAAATAACCGGAATGTAGTAGATCACTCGGAATGTCGTTGTGCCCGGGATTTTACGATTCAGCCCCATTGCCAGCAATAGCGCCAACAACAGACCAATCGGGATACCAAGCATCAGGAAAAATGTGTTAAACATCGCTTTGTAAAAGAGGTCATCCGTGAGCAAATCCTTGAAGTTGGCCAGACCAATAAAATTCATCTGTCCCAGTCCGTCCCAATCCGTAAAGGAACCATATAGGGAGTAGAGGAACGGGAACATGACAAAGATCAGCAATCCAAGAATCGGAGGTAAAATAAACAGATATCCGTACAGCATCTCTTTGCGATACAAACTCGATTTCGTAATCACGGCGTTCACCCCTGTTTCTAGTATCAGCATGTGGCATTCTTCGATTGAACCTTGCCGATCAACGAATGCCACATGCCCGTATGGAACTCCACAAATTCCAACACGAATGATGCCAGCAGCATGATTGCACTCTGCCGGCATCGCTCTACCTATCTACTATTTCTGTGATTTCTTTTCTTGTTCAACTGCTTTATCGAGCAGCTTCTGCATTTTCGGCTGTTGCTGCTTCACATAGTCTGCGGCTGTAATCTTGCCATCCAATACCGGCTGGATGTCCGTGAAGAACAGGTCATACCACTCCGCATTGTATGTGTAATTGCCTGGCAGAGCCCGACCGTAATCCTCAACGATATCAATGAATTCCTGTTTATTGGCTGGTTTCGTGGATGTATCTTTGGCCCACTCGTCTGCCATATCAAGCAAGTTTGGAATCTGTACCTTGGCATCCACCAGTTGCTGCATGCCTTCCTTCGAAGCCGTAAGGTAGTTCACCAATGCAGTAGCTTCTTCCGGATGTTTCGTTTTCGCGGATACCCCGATTCCGAGAGATCCAATCCACGTTGCCGATTTTCCAGTAGATCCCGCAGGGAATGGCAGCAAATCATAATCGAAAGGCAGTTTCTCAAATGTACTCATATCCCATGGTCCAACAGGGAAGAAAGCCATCTCACCTTTCATCCAGCGTTGGTACGTATCCAATGTTTGCGCTTCCTCAATGGAAGGTGTGATTTTGTATTTGTTTTGCATATCCGCGAAGAATTGCAGCGCTTCCGCGAATTTCGGATCATCAATCGTTACTTTTGTTTTAGTCTCATCCAACCAATCGCCGCCATTGCTCCATACAAAGGATTGCAGTGCCCACTGTACGTTGAAGCCAGTACCATACACATCGGGTTTTCCGTCCCCATTAGTATCCTTGGTCGCTTGCTGGTTTACTTTAATGAACTCTTCCCATGTATATGGTTTATCCTTGTCAGGGAAGGGAATGCCTTCTTTTTCAAACAAAGTTTTGTTGTATCCCAGTGCAAATGGCCCCAGATCCTTCGGCATACCGTAGATGTCGCCTTGTCCTGACATTTGGCCATCATAACGGTACAAGTCCACACCGTATTTCCAGATATTATCCAGATCAACATCCGGGTTATTTTCAACATACGGTGTAAGATTCATCAGTACATTACTGTTCACATACGCTTTCACATCGCCCGGATTGATGTAGAATACATCAGGCAAGCTGTTGCCTGTAATTGCCGCTCTCAGCTTGGTTGCATATTGATCCGCAGCCGTTACAATGATTTTGACTTTCACACCCGGATGATCTTCTTCGAATTTCTTGACCACCGCCTGGTATGCTTTCTGCTCGTCCGTACCACCGCGGAACATAAACGTTAACTCCTTGTCCCCATTTGAAGCGCTACTTCCTCCTCCGCAGCCCGCAAGTACCAGTGCACTTACTAGCATTAGAAGCATAAATGTGACCCAATTCTTTTTCTTTACCATCTGAACCCCTCCTGATCTGGACTTGTAACCGTATTCAATTGGATGAAATAAGATTTCTGTTGTTAAATTTATCAAATCCAGATCACTTTAGTCAACACTTTTATAAAACATTTTATATTTATATAAAATAAATCAATACATAGGCCAGCCACTGGCATCCCAAAGCAAGTCATTAATCAGCAATTTCGGATTGCCATTATCCTCTGCATCATAGGCATGTCTTGCGATGACATTACCGTTGTACACGTCCTGACCACCTGGACCTTTCCATTTCACATTGCCTGTATCCAATATCGTACCGCCCCCATTCAACATATTGACTCCGTTTTTGTCCACATAAGGGCCTGTTATGCTGGTCGAACGTCCATAGACCATTTTGTAGGTACTGTTCACTCCTTGGCAGCAAGAATCGATGGAGGCAAACAGGTAATAATAGCCGCCACGGTATACAACACTTGGTCCTTCAATAGCACCTCCGTTATTCGGGCGCGCAGCAATGGATGTTATGCTGCCTGTCGGTTTCATCGTATTTTTGTCCAGCTTGACAATCTTCAAACCGCTCCAGAAAGAACCGAATGCCAGCCATGGATTGCCTGAAGCATCAATGACCAGATTCGGATCAATCGCATTATAATTATTGGCGGTCGTTGTCTGAAGCACCATCCCTTCGTCCTTCCATTGCCCTGCACCGATACTGTTCGCGGACGCGAGACCAATCGCAGACCGATTAGAACCAAAGGTGGAGATTGAATAATAGAGCCACACTTTTCCGTTATACTGCTCTACGTCCGGTGCCCATACATCCAATCCACTCTGCCCCGGAACCGCAGAAGCCCACCAGGATGGCTTACTCAGGAAGATTTGCGGAACCCGATACCAGGACGATCCATTATCCGATTTCAATACCTGAATGCCCGGCCCCGTTGAGAAAGTGTACCAGGAACTGCCCTCTTTGATAATCGATGGATCATGAACAGCGATATCTCCGGTCAGATTCCAAAATGCTGCAAAAGCCCGTGATTGACCTGCAAGCAGCAATACTAAGACAAGCAATGCGGGTAATGCCCAACGTTTCCTTTTGAACTTTTGCACCGTCTTCAACTTATCCAAACCTAACTCCACCTTTCAAATGGTTAATTTGGTTCATGATGTATTGAATCAATTTAGGTATAATAGGATTATAAAAGCGGTTACATTACATTTCAATGGTATATTTCAAATATACATGAACTGATTAACACTTATTTTAACCGTAATAGTGAACAAAAAGTGGATTACATTTTCATATTTGCGCTATACAGAAGGGTTTTGGCTTCTATTTCTCTGCCCTTCCCTTCCATGAGGGAATGATTTATAATTATCTGAAATAAAACATATAAATGTGCAAATGTCTGCATTGAAAAGAGACTTTGTTCAGAACGGGGAAAGGAATCCACCTATGATTTATATTAAAGATCTGATGTCGGGTGTGAATATCTTCAAAGCGCTCAGTTCAGAAATCCGGATTCAGATCATCGAGCTACTGGCCAAGAACCAAAGTCTTAATCTCAATGATCTCGCAACCAAACTGGGGCTGAGCAATGGCGCTATCACAATGCATATTAAAAAGCTTGAGGAGAGCGGATTGATCGAGATCAATACCGCCGTTGGCAAACATGGCATTCAGAAGATATGTTATCTCAATGAGGAAAAATTGATGGTTGATCTGCGTTCACAGGAAATAAATAATCGATACGAGGTTGAAATTCAGGTAGGCCACTACAGCGATTATCAAGCTGCACCTACATGCGGCCTTGCTACCCGGGACAGCATTGTTGGGGAGTTCGATGATCCGCGTTACTTTGCTGATCCACTGCGAATTGATGCGGAGATGATCTGGCTGGCTGAAGGTTACTTGGAGTATCGTATCCCCAACTACCTCAAGCCCAATCAGTTGTTTAGCGAAATTCAGCTATCCATGGAGCTGGGGTCGGAGGCACCTGGTTTTTGCGACAATTACCCTTCGGATATCTATTTCTACATCAATGGTATTGAGATTGGCTGCTGGACGAGTCCAGGCGATTTCGGCAATACACGCGGTACCTTTAACCCGGAATGGTGGCCTCCCCACTTGAATCAGTAC